>JAZONH010000017.1:0-141781 GCA_045654405.1 Acutalibacteraceae bacterium
CACCTTAAATCTTTTAAATTTGGATGCAGAGCGCGACATAAAAGAGAGGGCACCCTGACGGGTTCCCTCTCTTTTTAACAAAGCTATGCGCCAAAGTTAATGATTTAAGGCTATTAAATCCCTAATTTACACTCCCTAAAGAACCGTTTTTGCGTCTTTAATAATTATTTACCTAAAACTTCGCCGATAAGCTCGTAAAGGTTTTCAAGCTCATCCTTAGTAAGTGACATACCCTTACCCATTTTAACGTGGTCGGGAGCCCAGTCACGGATATCGTACTTAGGAGCGCCATCGTTCCATGAAATAAGGTTAAGTTCTCTTGCCCAGCCCTTACCTGTTTCAGAAATAACACCTAATTCTTCCTTGATTTCATACTTAAATTCTGCCATATTTATTTCTCCTTTTTGAAAAAATTAATTACTTTTTATTGTGCCTCGTCCGCTACGGGCATTGAAACAACGCCATTCATACTGAAAAGGCTTGTTTCAACGTCGTAATCCGACGTCCACACTGACACATTGCAATCGCCGAAAATATCGGCAACCGTTAATGAGCTACTGCCCATTTCCTTTGCAAGGCTATCCATTGAATATGAATCGAACTTGCAACGCACCATATTAAGACTATCATACTCGGTAACAATAAAATCACGGGTATAGGTTGCGCCGTTGTAATCAACACCGAAGCGCACAAAATTAGTTGTAAAGTTATTGTTCAACTGTGAGTATGAATTAAAATCATCATAATAAATATCGAGCCAAACAACCTCGTCAGTTTTTGTAAGCTCTGCCTTTTTAACGCCCTTGGCGGGGTTTATAAGGTTAACACCGCAATTCTCCTGAGTGACACCCGTTTTACGTGTACCCAAAAGGCTTTCACCCATATCCCCCGTTGACTTAGACTGCAAGCAAATATCAAAGGGTAAATCGAGAATATTATCGTAGGTTACGGTAATTTCATCGGTAAGGGCAATTGCATTTGCAAAATCATTGATTTCGCTAAGCTTATAAACTGCGGTGTTGGCTTTTGAATCAAGAGTTAACTCTGCAGGACACTTGAAGCAAACGCCCTCGGCATTATAGAAGCAAAATACGGGGATATAGTCAGAGCTATTGAGGTCGTTAGCCTTATGCACATCCGACAAGCTGTTTTTATCGGCATACTCAACCACTAAAGATACGGAAATCTCGTTAGCTTCAACGGTGTATGACGTTATGTCCTTGCTATAAAGCTTAACGTCCTTTAACTGAGCAACCGCCTCGGTTTCGGGCTCTGATTCTCCAACAGTTGTAATAACCTGACTCTCGGTCTCTGCCTTACTGTCAAATTTTTCCTTAATGGCCGAAGTTACGTTTACAATTACAAAAATCGCAACTGCTATGGCAACTATGCCAAAAACCAATAATATCGGATTTTTCTGAAGCTTATAGCTTAAACTCTTTCTGTTGGGCTCAGCCATTGTTTTCTTCCTCCGTTGCTTTGGTTTTTTTAGCACTCTTTTCTTCCGCCTTGCGTTCCTTTTTCTCGGCGCGGGCAGCTTCCTTTTCTGCCTTTTCGGTAGCCTTCTTTTCGGATTCTACTGCTTTTTCTTCTGCCTTACGCTCTTCCTTTTCAAGTCGCTCAGCTTCCTTGCTTGCTTTCATTACCGCTTTTTCGGTTTCTTTTTTAGCCTTGCGCTCCTCTCGCACCTCTTTTTTGGTGGGCTCGGGTGCCGGCGGAGTATCCGTAAGCTTCATAAAGTCTATTTTAGCCATACGGGTTCTGGGTAATGCGTCAAGAATGGTAACGCGACTGGGGCGAGAAAATCTTTCAAGCTTTGAGTCGCAATACTCTTTAATACACTTACAAACCTCTTCGGGATTATTGGTAGGTTGATTAAGTGACACAAACAATTTGATTATGGGCTTACTGTCAACATAGCCCTGCACAGCGCATGCCTCATTGATATAGTCGAGCTTTAAAACCTCGTTTTCAATATCGTTGGGATAAACGTTGTAGCCCGAAATGATGATCATACGCTTTTTACGACCGGTGAAGAACAAATAACCGTCCTCATCCATATAACCAAGGTCGCCTGAGCAAACCCAACGCTTACCGTTTTCGTCAACGTAAACACCACTGTCATCACTATCGTAATAACCCTCCATAACCGTGGAGCCTGAAATTACAATTTCGCCGATGGTGTTTTTAGGAAGAGACTTTCTGTCTTCATCCCATATTTCAACAGTCATACCATCAAGAGCTCTGCCGATTGAGTCGGGCTTATAGGCACCCGCTATGTTAGCAGTACAAACGGAGCTAACCTCGGTTAAACCATAGCCCCTGTAAAGACGACCCTTCGCACGCCACTTTTCAAGGTATGAGTTAAAGGATTTAATAAAGGTTTCGCTCACGAAGTCACCGCCCGCCCATAAAAGACGAAGCTTTGCAAGATGTGCGCCGTCAAAATTGGATGAATCGTGCATCTTTTTGAACATTGCGGGAACACCCACGATGTAGGTGATATTATATTTTTTCATAAGCTTGATTGCTTTTTCTGCATTGAAGTTTGTCATAGGAATGCAGGTAAAGCCCGCACACATACTGAAATGCATAACAACGCCAAGACCGAAAGCGTGGAACAATGGCAATACTACAAGGGAGCATTCCTCGCCGGGTGCATGGGGTGAATCGAAAAAGCTTAATTTATAAGCAAGCTCGTTAAGGTTTGAGCTTGTAAGCTTGATTGTTTTGCTTTTACCCGTTGTGCCGCCACCGTGAAGATAAACGGCAATTTCGTCACCATTGTTGCTAACCTTGGGTGCACGCAGATTAAGGTGACAAATAGTACTGTAATTTGCCGTTTCGGCAGAGGGAGTTTTGGACTTAACCTTGATTTTTTCAAAAATCTTAAACGCAGGGCGTTTAAAGGATGAAACGTAATCAGAGGGTGAGCACACAATAACAAGCCTGTTACGACGCCTTAACATGCTTACGTATTTTTCCATAAGAATATCAAGAACAAAGATAGCCTTGGAATGAGTGTTTTTAAGAATCTCCTCAAGTACGTCGGGCGGTGTAAGTGGGTGAACGATGTTAGCAATGGCACCGATACGGTTTACGGCATAAAACGCCGCAAAGCTCTGAACGGTATTGGGAAGAAAAATTGTTACAACGTCCCCTCTTTTAATATTTCTGTTATCAAGATAGCCGGCAATGGACTCAACGTCTTTTACAAATCTTTTACGACTGATAAGGTTACCAAAACTTTCGGCAACGTCATACAAGCCGAAATCCTTAGTGCATTCGCAGAAGAACTCGAAACAATTTCTGTTTTCGGGCTTAATCATAAAGATAATTCCTTTCGAATTATAGTCGGTGAAAATAAATCACCATACATAGTCCATTATATTTTATATTTTTACATACTTATTGTCAAGTTTATTGATTGATTTATTTATATAATAAATAAAAAGCAATGTTTTTCAGTAATATGCTTGATAATAGTTGTTGGTTATGATAAAATCCATTTTAGAAATATTTTTACCGCAAGGAGTATATATTATGGAAAAGAAGCTTGTATTTGGCGCAATTGGTCTTATGTTTGGTAACGCTCACCTTGAGGGCGCACTTGCCTACGGCGCAGAGGTTGCCGCAATTTGCGACCTTAATGAAGAAACACTCAGAAAATCAGGCGAGAAATATAACATCCCCGAGGAAAAGTGGACCACAGACTACCACGATATTCTGAACAATCCCGAAATCAATATGGTTTCAATCGCTATCCCCGACCAGCAGCACAGACAGGTTGCATGCGAAATGCTTGCAGCAGGTAAGCACGTGCTTTGTGAAAAGCCCCTTGCCCTCACCCGTGAGGATATTGAAGCAATGGTTAAGGCTACCGAGGAATCAAGCGCAAAGTTTATGGTTGGTCAGATCTGCCGCTTCACCCCTGCCTTTGCTAAGGCTAAGGAAATTATTGACTCAGGCGAAATCGGCGAGCTTTACTTTGTAGAATCCGAATACGCTCACGACTATATGAATATCGTTAAAAACTCACAGATTTGGCGTGCAGACCCCCAGCGTCACGGTGTTATAGGCGGCGGCTGCCACGCAGTTGACCTTCTTCGTTGGCTTGCAGGCGACCCCGTTGAGGTTTTTGCATATGGTACACATAAGCTTCTTCCCACAGTTCCCTATGACGATGCAACATGTGCACTTCTTAAATTCGACGAAGAGCTTATGGGTAAGGTTTTTGTTTCAACAGGCTGTAAGCGTGACTACACAATGAGAACTTGTATCTACGGTACAAAGGGTACAATCATCTGTGACAACACCTCCCCCACAATGCAGCTATTTGTAGTTGATGAAAACGGCGAAGCTCCCCACGAGCCCCAGATTATCGAAATCGACGTTAACAACCACAACTACGTTAAGGAATTTGAGGTATTTGCAGACACAATCGTTGCTGACGCTGAAATGGAAACAAGCGTTTACGAGGGCGCAAAAACCGTTGAGGTTTGCCTTGCAATCGTTGAAAGCGCAACCACCGGCGAAAAGGTTAAGCCCAACTACAATTTCTAAGATAAAAAAATTGAGAGCGTACACTCAGAAGAGTGTACGCTCTGTTTTTATAATCTATTATTTTAAGTGGATAAGAGCATCGCTCACGTCCAGCGTCGTTGAAGCGTCAGATTCAATAAGGAGTATGCACCTTCGGTGATGATATACGCCTTGCGGCGATGATATACACGCTAAAGCGTGATGATATACCAAGCCTGCGGCTTGGATAAAAAAAGAAGTAACTTTTGGTAGACAAAAGTTACTTCTTTTTTGGCACCCCAATAGGAATCGAACCTATAACTAACCCTTAGGAGTTTGGGAGATGGATGACATTTTAAGCTCATAAAAGCCATTAAACTCCCTTTCTTTCTTGCTTCTTCATTTATTATGCTGTTATTCTTTTACCAAGAAAAAGCATAGAATATCATCTTATTTTATCTGTTCATTTTAGCAAGCAATTAGCAAAGACTTGAAAAAAGGAAAACGACAGTATGTTATTGTAGTAACATACTGTCGTAATTATTCTAATAATTGATGTATCCGTCTTTGAAAAACATTTTTACAACTTTTTTGCTGAACTTTTGGGGATTTCTGCCAACAACAATAGAAGCTGTAATCACTGCTACCCAAATTAACAACATAAACAAAAACAAAGCAACAATCGGCCAGCTTTCTTGTCTATATAATTGACTTTCTTCTTCAAAGCTTAAAAGATAACTATCATTATACTTAATCGCTTTTATTGAATAAAAATCTTCCTCATCATCAGGTGTAACCTCTTTAGAATATGTTGTTACCTTTGATTTCCCGTTACAAATTGATTTGATTCCATTGATATTAATTTGTTCAGCGGCATATTGAATTTTATAAATATTATCATCCGTAGAAGTTAATATCACTTCATCTTCTTTTACATCACAAGATATAAAGGTTACTGTTTGTTCAACAGTATTATTCACATTTTTAGGTATGCAAATATCACAAACCAAAAATACAATAAATCCCACTAAAAGAACAGACACTAAACCATATGCAACATAGAAGCCTGTTACATCTTTTACATGTCCGTTAAAAATATCATTCTTGGTTTTCGTTATCTTGGGTAGACTTTGTCCGCTATGTAGAGTTCTGTATTTCTTTTTAACAAGGTTAATAAAATCTTTTCCACCTATAGAAAATTCATCAACCATAACTCTTCGTTTACCAATATAAATATAGGTTTCGTGCATATTTTCCTTTATAGCGGTAACTTGGTCATAAGACACTTTTCTTTTTATACCAAAGAAAGTTTTTGCAACAAAACTGTCTTCATCATAGGATATTCTGCAGTTCATAAAAGCGATTATTAATGTGGCACCAAGCAAGGAAAAAACAAGAAAAACAATTGGCACCCATATATCTTCGTCAGAAAAAGCCGTAATAATAGTTGGAATCAAAAATATAGTAGATGTTATTGTACCTAAAATTGCAAAGAATTTAGGTAAATGTACTTTCCCTTTTTCTGCTGTTTTTGGTTGACGCAAAAAAGCAAAAACACCGTTTACAATAATCGGTATAAGAGCGAAAGTTAATATACGAATTATGTGTTCCACAATAACACCGCCTTTACGAAATTAAATTCATTAAAAATATTATATCACATTCAAAATATCGAAATCAAGTATTCTTCCCATTGATTGATAGCGTTTGATATATGGATAAAACAACCGCCTTTTTCATTAGCAGAATTTCATCAAAAATGACAAAGAGCTGCATAATAAAATCGCTACCCATTTGCACGAAGCGCAACATCATTGGGCACAAGCCCACACCGTTGATGCGAAGCATCACATCATTTGTGCAAAGCACAACATCGTTCATTTGTGTCCGCAAGCGGACAATGATGTATTCGCTACGCTCATAATGATGTTGACCTACGGTCAAATGATGTTGTGTCCTGCGGACACAAATAAAAAATCCAAGTCTTACGACTTGGATTTTTTGGCACCCCCAATAGGAATCGAACCTATAACTAACCCTTAGGAGGGGTTTATTATATCCATTTAACTATGGAGGCGTATTTAGTATTTAGTATTTATATCCTGGTGCTCACCTGACGGTCACACAAGAGCAAGACAATTATAGCAGAATAACGTTATTTGTCAAGTGAGACCGTGGTGATAAAATTTTATTTTTCGGCACTATTCTTTTTCTTAAAAATAATAAACTTACTGAAAATGTAGTTCATAAGCACAACGATAACGGAAAGACCAAGCTTTACTATAAACTGACCCCAGAAATTATCCTCTAGCACAAACCATTTTACAATAAGGGCAAGCCCTACGGTTTCAAAAACGAAGCTTAAAAGTCGGGCTAACACAAACTCTGAAAGCTCCTTTGAAAGCACCTTAAGCTTCCAGCTTTTGGATTCAAAAACCCAAAGCTTGTTAGTAACGTAAGCCACAACCACGCCTGCTATCCAGGCGATGGTGTTATTTAAAACGTGGTGCTCGGTGCCTATTGTGTGGGACGCTATGTAGAATGCACCTGCATTTGCAACCGTGGTAAGCACACCGAAAACCGCATATAAAATAAACTCTTTATATTTAATGCAAAGCGCTTTAACTTTCTCTATCATTTTTACCTAAATGCTCCTTCAAAACGTAGATGGGCCTGTTTTTGACCTGCATATAAATTTTGGAAAGGTATTCACCAAGAAGACCAAGGCAGAAAAGCTGGATACCGCCAAGGAATAACACAAGCACAACAATTGTTGCGTAGCCGGGCACATCAATACCGAAAATAAGCTTTTGGAAAATGACAAAAACAAGGTACAGCACCGATGCAAATGAGGTAGCAAGACCTATGCCCGTAACGAATTTAAGGGGGAAGGTAGAAAATGAAATTATCCCCTCGATTGCATATTTAAACAATTTAAAGAAGTTCCATTTAGATTTGCCGAATCTACGTTCTTCAACGGTATAGGGTATATATTTGGTATTAAAGCCAACCCAACTGAAAATGCCCTTTGAAAAGCGATGATACTCGCCCATTTCTAAAATTGCGTCAACCATATTACGCTTCATAAGGCGAAAATCGGATGCACCGTTAACAAAATCAACCTCGGCAATTTTGTTAATCACCTTATAGAATCCCGATTTCACTGCTGACATCAGCTTACCTTCCCTGCGGTTTTCCTGGTAAGCGGTAACGCAGTCAATGGCATCGTCCTCGCTCATTGCCTTGAGCATTTCAATAACAACCTCGGGGCGTTGCTGTAAATCTGCATCTATAATACACACAAGGTCACCCTTTGCGTGGGAAAGACCTGCAAAAATTGCAGACTCCTTGCCGAAATTACGGCTGAAGGTAAGCACCTGAACCTTGTCCTGATTATTTTCATAAATAAGCTTAAGGTTTTTGCGGGTATTATCGGTACTGCCGTCGTTAACAAAAACTATTTCGTAATTACCCACAACACCCTCAAAGGCTCGTTGTGTTTCGTCAAAAAACAACTGAACGTTCTCTTCCTCGTTAAAGCAAGGAACAATCAACGACAATTTCATCTGCAACCCTCCTTAAGAACATATATTTGTATTATACCACAACAATATCCGATTTTTCAATACAGTCACCAAATTTTACATTTTATTTATTTCTTTACAATCGGGGTATGAATGTTGTAAAATAGGCTTATGTTGTGGAGGTGAAAATTATGAAGGACCACTCATTAAGAGCTGCTGAATTATTTGTTAACGGTTGTAACTGCTCACAGGCGGTTTTTGTTGCCTTTGCGGAGGATTGCGGCATTGATGAAAAAACTGCTATGAAAATCTCCTCTTCCTTTGGCGGAGGTATGGGGCGTCTCAGAGAGGTATGCGGCGCCGTAACAGGTATGTTTATGGTTGCAGGCTTACTTGCAGGGTATGAAAGCACCGACCCCAAGGATAAAAAGGACGAGCACTACAAATTAATACAGACACTTGCAGAGGAATTTAATCAGGTACACGGCACGTATATATGCCGTGAGCTTTTAGGCACCGTGGGTAAATCCACACCCATATCGGACCCCCGCACTGCGGAATACTATAAAACCCGTCCCTGTGTAAAATTCGTCATAACTGCATCAGAAATACTTGACAAACACTTCTTTAATAAGTTATAAGTATATTATATTAAAAGAAAGGGTGATTTTTATGTCAACCGGATTAAAAAAGCAATATGGACTTTTAATGGCTATCTGCATGGTTGTAGGTACCGTTGTAGGTTCGGGTGTTTTCTTCAAGGCAAAGGCCATCCTCAACACAACCGAAGGCGATATGCCCATGGGTATTATTGCATGGATTATCGGCGGCACAGTAATGATTTTCTGCGTGCTTGCCTTCTGCGTTATGGCGCAGAGATACGAAAAGGTCAACGGATTAGTTGACTATGCAGAGGCTACAATCGGCAGTAAATACGCCTATATGATTGGTTGGTTTACTACAACTATCTATACACCTGCAATGACCTCAGTTCTTGCATGGGTTACAGCTAGCTATTTTCTTAAATTTATTCATTCGTTCAATCCCACTTTTATTCTTACCAGCATCGATTTAAAACAAGATGCTGCTACTGATGTAAGCGCAGAAACGTTTCTTCTCGCCGGTTTTATTCTTATCTTAGTGTTCGCTGTCAACACATTTTCTTCCAAGCTTGCAGGCAAACTCCAGATAAGCGCTACCTTCATTAAGCTTATCCCTCTTATCCTTATGGCTGTTTTCGGTATAACATACGGTCTTACCCATGACCTTTCCGGTGAAGTTTTAACAGAAAACTCCACCTCAATACTTGCCGCTAACTTCAGCACAAGCTCTAACAATCCCAGCCTGCTCTTCGGCGCGGTTGTTGCTACAGCATTCGCATACGAGGGTTGGATTCTTGCAACATCAATTAACTCAGAAATCAAAAACTCAAAACGCAATCTTCCCATTGCACTTATTGCAGGTGGTATCATTATCGTCGCAATTTACCTGTTCTACTACATCGGCGTTGCAGGCGGTGCTTCGGTTGAAATACTCAGAGAATATGGTGCTACCGAAGCCTTTATGAACGTATTCAAAAAAGCCGGTGTTATCCTTAATCTTTTTGTTGCGGTTTCCTGCCTTGGTACACTTAACGGTCTTCTTATCGGCTGTATCCGTGGTATGTACTCACTTTCAGTTCGTAATATGGGTCCCGGGGTTAAATACATGAAGCAGGTTGACCCTGCCTCAGGAATGCCCTCTAACTCATGCATTATTGGTCTTGTAATCGTTATTTCATGGCTTGTTTACTTCTACGGTGCAATTTTGGCACCTAAGCCCTGGTTCGGAAAATTCAGCTTTGACTCTTCCGAGCTTCCCATCGTTACCATCTATGCTCTTTACATCCCCATGTTCATTATGTTCATGGTTAAGGAAAAGAAGCTTGGCTTTTTAAAGCGCTTTATTTTACCAACCCTTGGTATTGTCGGTTCCGGCTTTATGGTATTTGCCGCTCTTTATTCACACGGCTACCTTCCCTACATTACCGCTAAGGAAGCAGGCAACGGCTTCAGCTGTCCCGTACTTTTCTACCTTATTGTTTTCGCCGTTATTATGGCAATAGGCTTACTTGTTATGAAGCCCAAAAAATCAAAGGCAGAATAAACTACCCAAAAAAGCACCGACTGAATTCACAAAGAATTCAGTCGGTTTTTTATTATTTAAAATGCCAGAGGATTTCTATCGTATTTACACTTTCTGTAAAGCACGCCACGGGCTAATTTATTGCCGTTTCGAGTAAGCAGGTCATCAACCCTTACAAACTCGTAACCCTCCTTCTGAAGCTCCTTAACTGCCCTAACAACTCCATCCACGGTACTTTCACTATTTATGTTAAGTCTTATTATTTCGCCGTCTGCGGCCTTTTTTATAAGGCTTTCGTAAACGTCGTCGGCAGTATAATCACCCTTGTCATAAACGCTTGCAGACCATGAAACAAAGAAGCAGTTAAGCGCCTTAAGCTGATACGAGCTTATAAAGCCCTTGGGCACTCTGACAAAATAGGGTCTTGTGCCGATTTCTGCTCCGATAGCATCTGCAGATTTATTTATATCATCTTTTGCTTTTGTTTTGCCCATAAAGTAAATGGACTTTGAATTATAAGTGAAGTTGCCTATCATATGACCCTCGTCACAGGCGCGCAGTACCGTTTGCGGATTTTGGGCAACATCCTCACCATAAACGAAGAAAGTAACCTTTGCACCCGTAGGAGCCAGTGCATCAATAAGCTCCTTGGTGTATTTGCCCGTTGTACCCTCAAAGGTAAGAGCAATAGCCTTTTCGCCAACGTTACTTTTACCTAAATTGAGTCGCGCCGCACCGTCGGGAATGCTTCTTGAAACAAAAACAAGAGCAAATATTATACAGATAACCGCAAAAATAAAATCACGCTGAAGAAACAGATTCTTTTTCTTTTTATTTTTCATAAAATAACCTTCTTAAAAAGACAAAAGCCGACCGTATCACTTCGGTCGGCTTGAATTTGTTAAATTATTTCTTGAAAAGACCAAGGATGTCAACGATATCGCCGTCATCATCGTCTGCAGAAGAGTAGCTGTCAGATGAAACAGCTGCGCCTGATTTGTTAGCGATTCCGTTTGAGTCTGTACCGAAACCAGTTGCAATAACTGTAACAACCATTTCGTCCTCAAGCTTTTCGTCGAAAGCAACACCGAAGATAATGTTTGCGTCAACGTCAGCAGCCTCAGCAATAATGCTTGCAGCTACATCAACATCATCAAGTGTGATGTCGGGTGAAGATGTGATGCTGATGATAACACCCTTTGCACCCTGGATTGTTGTTTCAAGAAGGGGGCTTGAAACTGCTGCATTAGCAGCTGCCTCCGCCTTTTCCTTACCGGTTGCACGACCAACACCCATATGAGCGTGACCTGCATCCTTCATAACTGCAGTAACGTCTGCAAAGTCGAGGTTGATAAGACCGGGAACCTTAATAAGCTCGGAGATGCTCTTAACACCCTGACGAAGAACGTCGTCTGCTACGTCGAAAGCGTTTGCAAATGTAATTTTCTGATCGGAAACAAGCTTAAGTCTTTCGTTGGGGATAACGATAAGGCTATCAACGTGCTGTGCAAGCTCTGCAATACCTGCTTCTGCCTGCTGCATTCTTCTTTTACCTTCGAAAGCGAAGGGCTTTGTAACGATACCAACTGTGAGGATACCGTTGCTCTTAGCGATTTCAGCGATAGCGGGAGCTGCACCAGTACCTGTGCCGCCGCCCATACCGGCTGTGATGAACACCATATTTGCGCCACTGAGAGCATCAACGATAGCTTCTCTGCTTTCTTCAGCTGCTTTGAGACCCATTTCGGGACGAGCACCTGCACCGCGGCCGCCTGTTACCTTTTCACCAATCTGAATTTTATGAGTTGCTTTAGAAAATGTAAGAACCTGTTTATCGGTATTAACTGCGATAAACTCAACGCCCTGAACACCTGAGCTAACCATACGGTTAATAGCGTTTCCGCCGCCGCCACCGACACCGATGACTTTAATCTGTGTAACGTCTTCAAAATCATTGGAAATTTCAAAGTTCATTTTTCTTCCTCCTAATATACACTAATATACAAAAATAGTTTTACCTATAATACATCCCTTAAATGTTACCACAGTTTTGTAACAATATCAAGTTATTTTTTCAAAAAAATCACTTATATTACATTATAATTTATTTTAAAGTATAAATTATTCGCTTTTTTCGGTTGTTGTGGTGCTATCTGTAGCTGAAGTGTCGGGCTTTGTGGATGCCTCGGTAGTTTCAGCACCGGGTCTGAAATAAGATTTTTCACCCATTGTAAGATCAAGCACGCCCTCTATATAAGGATTACGTTCATTTTCGGTTTTCAGAATCAACACCGCTCTTTTAAGCGCAGTTTCAATCTGATCATTCGCTGCAACCTTAATAGTAATACGGTCATCGTAACGAATTTCCCAATTGCCGTTTTTATTTAACGAAATATCAGTAAGTAATTCAATTCCGCTGCTTTTGATTGCCTTAAGCAATGCAAGAAAGCTCTCGGTTGTTTTTTCGTCAGAAAGCTCGATGATCTCGCCCTCTGTAATCGTTTTGGTTTTAAGCCCGCTCATAACTGCCACGTTATCTCTCAGCATAGATGCATCCTTACTGAGCACCTTGCCATTAGCATCCACAAGCACAAAGCCCGCGCCACTCTGGAAGGCCACAACCTCTCTTGTTGCCGTAACCTTTACAACCAGTGTATCGGGCAGATTTTTTTCAATTTCAATTTCACCGATATATGGTAAATTTTTTGTAAGGGCGCTCCCAACCTTTCTTTCCCTAAGCATTATAAGACTATCCCCAACCTCAATGCCACTCTGGAGTATAACCTCCTTATCGGCATAAACCTTGTCACCGGTTATTTTAATAGTTTCAATTTTAAAGAAAAGAACAAGCACAAGCACTACGCCGACGCTCAAAACTGCCATAGCAAGAGCGGAAAGCACCGCAAACCTTTCGGCCTGACGCTTTCTTTTTATTTTCTTTTTGTTTATAGAACGCACTTCGTCCCTTGATAAGCTCTCAGGACGCTTCTTTTTGGGCGGTATTATTTTTGTTTTAGAACGTTTAGATTTTTTTGTGTTCCTTTGTTCCATTTTAAACCTTCCTACTGATATCTGCATTTAAGCTACATAGATTATTTTCCAAATCCTCATATCCACGGTCAATGAACGCAGTATTTCTGACCGTTGTGGTTCCCTCGGCACAAAGGCCTGCAAGAACCAATGCCGCACCACCTCTTAAATCGGGTGAAAAAACCTCGGCACCATATAATCTGTCAACACCGTCGATTACCGCAACTCTTGATTCGGTGCGTATTTTTGCACCCATACGCACAAGCTCGGGGATATGCTTCAGACGGCTTTCAAATATATTTTCAACTATTACGGTTGTGCCCTTTGCGATTGTTGCCAAGGCTGTAAAGGGCGCCTGGGCATCCGTTGGAAAACCCGGAAAGGGCTGTGTAACCAGCTTATCTATACGGTTCAATTTACGTGGAGCCTTAAGACGAAGGGATTTACAACGTACTCTGACGTCACACCCCGCCTCCTCAAGTAACGGTAACACAGAATTAAGATGAGCAGGAATTGTATTATTAAGCTCAACGTCACCACCCGTTACGGCACCTGCCACAAGAAAGGTAGCGGCGGCAATTCTGTCGCATATAACAGAATACTCGCACCCTTTAAGCTCTTTAACGCCCTCGATTGTTATTACACTCTCCCCTGCACCTTTTATAACAGCGCCGCAGGAGTTAAGAAAATTGCATAAATCGGTAATTTCAGGCTCACGGGCGGCATTAACAATCGTCGTAACGCCCTCAGCAGTAGCGGCACCGAGAATCGCATTTTCGGTAGCACCAACGCTTGGAAACGAAAAGGTAATCTTTGCACCCTTAAGCCTATCGGGCACCCGACAACTTAGCCTGCCGTGACTGTCATCGATAATAACGCCCATTTTCTTAATAGCGTACAAATGCAAATCAATGGGTCTTAACCCGATTTCACAACCACCGGGAGCAGAGATTTCCGCCTTACCCATTCTGCCCAGAACCGCGCCTAAAAACACAACGGACGAGCGCATTTCACGCATTAAATCCTCGGGAATTATATAGCCCGACGCATCGGTACTGTCAACAGTTATGGTATTTTCGCTTTGCAAAACCTTACACCCTAGTGTACGCAGTATTTTAACAGTGCTTCGGGTATCCGAAAGCTTAGGGCAATTATGTATAACCGATTTTCCTTTTACTAATAAAGTGGCGGCAAGTATGGGCAAAACACTGTTTTTTGAGCCTTGAACCTGCAAACTTCCGTTGAGCCGTCTTCCGCCGTTAATGACAAAGGCAGACATACAGTCGCTCCTTTCAGATTAATTTATCGGGAGTTCTATGCTGTATATTATGCCCGTGCCGTAAAAATGTTAATATTATTTTTTTATAAGACCGACTACGATATCGCAAATACGCTGAGAGGCATCTGTAACGGCCATTCTGCGTGCATTTTCACCAACAGAAGCAAGAAGATTTTTATCATCCATAAACTTGCCGATTTCCTTACCGAGGGTTTCACCGTTAAGGTCCTTATCCTCAATAAGCACTGCCGCACCCTTGTTAACAAGAGCCATCGCGTTGTGGAACTGATGATTTTCGGTAACGTTGGGCGAAGGAATAAGAATTGAAGGCTTACCCAATGCCTGAATTTCCGAAAGTGAAGATGCACCCGCACGACAAATAACCAAATCTGCCGCAGAAAGGCACCTTGCCATATCGTCAATATATGTACGGATTTTAATATTGGGGTATTTTTCGGGGTCAATGCCTGCTTCTTTAAGCTTATCGGGAACCCAAAGTCCGTTCTGACCCGTTGAAATCATAAAGTTAATCTTTTTATCCTTATTTTCAACAAGGTATTCAACAATAGCCTCGTTAATAACCTTCGCACCCAAGGAGCCACCCATACAAAGAATTATGGGGTCGTCATTGAAGCTGAGCTCTTTCCTTGAGGTCTGAGGGTCAGCCTCCAGAAGCTCGCCACGAACAGGAAGACCCGTAAGAATAGGGTCGTTTCTGAATTTCATATGATTTTTAGCTTCCTCGGCGGTGAGCATTACTGCGTCAACCTTTTCCGCAAGAGCTTTATTTGTAACACCCGGATATGCGTTCTGCTCGTGAATAGCGGTGGGAATGCCCATCTTAGCCGCCATTCTGATAACGGGGCCACTTACGTAGCCGCCAAAGCCAACTGCAACGTCGGGATTGAATTCATTTATAATTTTCTTTACGCTACCCGAGCTTTTGAGCAGACGGGTTACAGTTTTAATGTTAGCCTTTATTGCCGCAGGTGAAAAGCTACGCTTAAAACCTGATATTTCAATGGTCTTTAATGGATAGCCTGCCGCGGGAACAATTTTGGATTCAATTCTGTCAGGAGTACCAACAAAGCAGATTTCTGCATCGGGATATTGCTTTTTTATTTCACCTGCTACTGCAAGTGCGGGGTTAACGTGGCCACCGGTACCCCCTGCCGCAATTAAAACTTTCATAAAGCACTTTCCTTTTTAGTTTTGTTTGTTTTTCTGAGCTTACGCATAAAATACACCTTGGGCAAATCAGCCTGACGCGAAACCGCAAGCACCGTGCCCATTTCAATAAGTGTAATAAGCAATGCCGAGCCACCATAGCTGAAGAAGGGCAACGGAATACCCGTATTGGGCACCGTATCGGTAACAACAGCAACGTTGAACATTACCTGAATGCCAAGCTGTGCAGTCATACCGAAAACAAGAAGAGCACCGAAGCGGTCCTTAGCGTGCATACCGATGTAGATGCCGCGGATAATAAGTACCGCAAAGGCAAGAAGGATGAGCACACACCCCACAAAGCCCAATTCCTCACCAACAATTGAGAAAATAAAGTCGGTATGTGATTCGGAAACGTAGAGATATTTCTGCTTGGAATTACCAAGACCTGCACCGAGGAATCCGCCCGAGCCGATAGCATAGAGCGAATGATTTATCTGCCAACGTGCATCGTTAGGCTCAAAATCCTTGATTCGCCATGCCTTGATACGCTCAATCATATACTCCTTGAGGGGTAAATCCTCGTAATTGAATATAACGTAAACAAGCACAACGAGGGCGATTATACCGCCGATTGCAAACCAACGGGCTCTGCACTCGCCTATCCAGAGCATTGCAACACCAATAAGCATAATAAGAATAGCACCTGAAAGGTGGCTACCGAGAAGTACCATACCTGCAGTAAAGGCAATAACCAGTGCGTAGAAGAACATTGTGGTTGTGCCCTGGGTTATTTTGATTGTACCATTGGTGAGCTCCGTAAGTTTCTGCGCCCACCCCGCCTTTGAAGGCTCGGTGCTTATAAGCTTTTTATGGTCCTTATCAAGACCCGTAGCGCAGAACATAATAAGCATAAGCTTTGCGGCCTCGGAGGGCTGGAATGAGAATGAGCCGATGCCGAACCATCTGTTGATACCGTCGCCGCCACCGCGAAGAACGGTAACTGCAAGAAGCATTAACGCCACAATCAAGCCGATGTTTGCAAGATTTTTTATATATTTATAATTGATTTTCGAATAGAATATCATACCGATGACGCCGACTATCGCAAAAAGCAGCTGTCGCTTGAAATAATAAAGACTGTCACCCGTACCACTGTTATAAAATGCGTAGATGTAGCTTGATGACAAAAGCATAACAAGACCAATTGTCATAAGACCCAACATTATAAGAAAAAACGGCATATCCATACTGTTTTTTACAAACAAGTCGTTGAGCTTGATTTTCTTTTGCATATTACCACACCTTTCAAGAGAATTTCAGCAAGGCTTATCTTTCAACGCCGAGCCAGAAAAGAATGACTGCCGCAAGACCGCCCAAAAGATTTATAACAGAGAAGATTTTAACGATTTTAACTTCCTTCCATCCGCACATTTCGAAGTGGTGATGAATAGGAGCCATTTTAAATATACGTTTGCCGTGGGTTAACTTGAAATAACCAATCTGGATAATATCTGAACCGAACTCTGCAACGTAGATGATACCTGTAAGAAGAATGATGAAGGGGCAATCAACCGCATAAGCGAATGCTACGATAAGACCGCCGAGGAACATTGAGCCAAGGTCACCCATCATAACCTTTGCGGGGTGCCAGTTCCAGATAAGGTAACCGATAAGAGCACCAACAAGGCAGGATGCAAGAAGGCTTACGCCGAGGCGATTATGTAAAGCGGCAATTGCAATAAAGCTGATGCCTGCAGTAAGTGTAACAGAGCCGCAAAGACCATCAATACCATCGGTAAAGTTAACTGCGTTGGTTGTAGCATAAATAACCGCAAAGCCGATAAGCCAGAAAAGTGCTTTGGTTTCAACAACGCCAACAAAGGGAATAAGCATTGAGCCTGTGGGGTCGTTTATGAAAAGCACAAGAAGGTAGCCCACCATAAGAACAACCTGTAAAATGGTTTTCTGAAGAATGGTAAGACCAAGGTTACGCTTTTTAACTACCTTGATGTAGTCGTCAAGAAAGCCGATAAAAGCAAAGCCGAGAGCCATAATAAGACCGCCGATTACCTTTATGTAGTTGGATTTTGCAACCTCTGAAATTTCATTAACAATGTTTTCTGCAGAGCCGTTGGAAATTACCGAGCCGATAATATCCCCACCGAGAACCTTATCTATTATAACCATAACAGCGAAGGCTATAACGGTGCCGAGTATAAATAATATACCGCCCATAGTGGGTGTACCCTGCTTGTTTTTATGCCAGTTAGGACCAATATCAAGAATGGTCTGACCGAATTTAAGCTTATGAAGGAAGGGAATAACAACGTAACCCAAGCCAAAGGAAATACCGAAAGCAATAACGGCACCAATAAGGCATTTTATAATAACATCCATATTTTTTGCTCCTTATTAATTCTTAATACTTTTATCCTACCTTTAAACAGGTAAAAAATCAAGCATTATCACCCTGATAACCCAATTTTTTATAGAGTGAATTAAATATATCCTCCATTTTCATTCCGCGGCTACCCTTAAAAAGGGCAACGTCGCCGGAGGAAAGATTTTCATACAAAAACTCTGCAATTTCTTCTTTATCGGCAAAGCACTCGGCGGTTACTCCCCTCGCCCCTGCCTCGTCAGAAATAAGCCTTGCATTCTCACCGTATGTAAGCACGAAATCACAGCCCGTCATAGCCGCATATTCACCCACTGTACGGTGTGCCTTTTCACTGAAATCACCAAGCTCAAGCATATCACCGAGAATGGCGAATGAACGCTTTGTTTTAAGGGTTTTCATAGCCTCAAGGGACGCCTTCATACTATCAGGATTAGCATTATAACAGTCCTCAATAAAGGTTATATCATTAATCCTTGTGATTTTCTGTCGCATTCCCTCGGACTCAAATTCTGTAACGCCCTTTGCGGACTTTTCGAGGGTGAAGCCAAGCTGCTTACCAACGCACATTGCACACAAAGCGTTATAAACGTTGTGAATACCAACGGCAGGAACAAAAACCTCTGCCCTTTCGTCACCGCAAGCCGCAGTGAAGGTGCTACCATTTTCATCGGATTTTATATCTTCTGCCCACATATAAAGGTCTTTGCCCTCAATGCCAAAACGAAGAACGTTGTAATCCTCATTAACAACGGTTGAAAGCATATCGTTATCACCATTGATTATAAGAGTCGCGCCCTTTTCCATACCGTCAAGAATTTCAAGCTTTGCCTTTAAAATTCCTTCACGAGAGCCTAAGTTTTCAATATGAGCGGTGCCTACGTTGGTAATAACCGCAATTGAAGGCTCAACGGTACGAGAAAGCCTTGAAATCTCATCAAAATGGTTCATACCCATTTCAATAACCGCCGCCTCGTGACGTGCTTCAAGAGCGAAAAGTGTTTTGGGAACACCGATTTCGTTATTAAGGTTGCCCGCAGTTTTATGAGCATCAAAGCCCTGCTTAACCACCGCATAAATCATACCCTTGCTTGTGGTTTTACCCACACTACCGGTAAGACCGATGAAGGGTATATCAAAGGTTTTTCTGTACCCGTGGGCAATATCAAGAAGCGCCTTGCCTGTATCCTCAACGTAAATAATACGTTGGTCGTCGCCCACGTTTTTACTGCACACAACGGCCCTTGCGCCCTTTGACAATACGTCTGCCACAAAATCGTGGGCATCAAAGCGCTCACCTACAAGAGCGACAAAAAGTGTATTCTCATCAATATCGCGGCTATCCGTTGAGATTTTTGTTATTTCGCCATCAAGTGTTGTGGTTACTCCGCAAAAGCGAGCCACATCCTTCAAACTGATTTTTTTCATTTCTTTTCCCCTAAAATTTCAGCAACTACCTCACGCTCGTCGTAGTGAACACGTTCCTTGCCGATAACCTGATAGGTTTCGTGACCCTTACCCGCAAGAAGCACCGTATCACCCTTCTGAGCGATATCTAAAGCGTATGCAATAGCCTCGCTTCTGTCAGTCACACAAACGACCTCCGCCTTCGAGCCCACAGTACCGATTAAAATATCCTTGATAATCTCCTCGGGGTCCTCAGTACGGGGGTTGTCGGTTGTAACCACCACAATATCGGATAAATCCGTTGCCATTCTGCCCATTTTAGGACGCTTGGTTTTATCTCTGTCACCGCCGCAACCGAAAAGAGTAATAACTCTGCCCTCGGTAAAGCCGCGCACTGCATTAATTGCCTTTTCAAGTCCGTCAGGTGTATGAGCGTAGTCGATAATAACACCGTATTCGGTATTGGTTTTTAAAAGCTCTAATCTGCCCTTAACGGTCCCTGCACCTGAAATTGCTTCAACCACCTGCTCTAAGCTATAGCCCAATGAGCAAACTGAGCCGATTGCACAAAGGGAATTGTAAACCGAAAAGCCACCGGGGATATTGAAAACAACTCTTTTATCATTTAATGAATATTCAACTCTGTCTGAGAAATATTCTATATCCGTTGCTTTATAATCACAGTCGGCGTCAATACCATAGGTTTTAGTATCCGCACCTATACCGTCGCTCATATAAGCGCCGGTTTCATCATCGGCATTTATAACCGCATAATCACAACCGAGGAACAAGGTCTTTTTGCAACGCTTATATTCCTCAATAGTGCCGTGATAATCCAAATGGTCTTGTGTAAGGTTTGTGAATGCGCCAGTTTTAAAATGTATTCCTGCAAGGCGCATCTGATGAAATGCCTGTGACGAGGTTTCCATAACGCAATATTTAATGCCGTCGTCAACCATCATTTTAAAGAGCTTATGCATATCATAGGGGTCAGGGGTTGTAAGCTCTGTGTGGAATTCCTTATCCCCTACCATATTTTTAACAGTACCGATAAGACCGCTTTTTTCACCAAGCTGAGCAAGAATATCCTTGATAACGAATGCGGTCGTGGTTTTACCGTTTGTACCCGTTATGCCGATTAAGGTAAGCTTATCTGCTGCGGCATCGTTAAGATTTTTACACATTATCGCGTAAGCCTCACGGGTGTTTTCTACCAGAATCTGCTCCTTAAGACCCAAATCCTTGGAAACAACAAGTGCCTTTGCCCCCTCTTTCAAGGCATTCTCCGCAAAGGAGTGACCGTCGAAGCGAGCACCCACAACGCATACGAAGGCACACCCCTCGCTTATCATATGGGTTTTGTCAGTAACGTCTGAAATTTCTCTGTCCTTGTATTCGGAAAGAACGTTGATACCCTTTAAAAGTTCTGATAAAAGCATTTTCGTCACCTTTCTTTAATCGTCCTGCACGCCTGATGTTGTTTTAAAGTAAACCGTGATTGTTGTACCAAGCTCAGTTGTTGTTCCCTCTTCAATACTCTGACGGTAGGAAACCACCTCACTGTTAAGCGCCGCGCCCGATACCTTAATATTATAACCGGCATTAACTGCCACTCTGTTTGCTTCACTTATGCTCATACCCGTAAGATTGGGAACCGTTGAGGTTTGGTTGCTGCTTTCCTTATCAGTGTATAGAATAACAACGCCACCCATGGGAATGCTCTGTCCCTTTGCGGGATACTGAGCAAGAACCTTGTCGCCGTCGCCCACTACCCTTGCGGTGAAATTCTGGGCGGAAAGTGTGTTTTTAGCACCTACAACCGTCATACCACCTACGTCGGGAGTGGTTGCGTTAAGCTTTGAAAGCTCCTCGTCGGTGTACACGGGCTCAACGTTCATATATTTAAGCGTCTGCTCAATAACCGAGCCTGCAACAGGTGCCGCAATAGCACCACCACCATGGTTTGCGCCCTGGGGCTCATCGATAATTATAAGAACTGCAATTTTGGGATCGTTTGCGGGAGCACAGCCCACGAAGGATGCAATGTACTGACCGTCAACCGTAAGCTTTTCAGAGGTACCCGTTTTACCCGCTACCCTATAGCCGGGAATATAGGCGTTTTTACCTGTACCCTCAGAAACGACCTTTTCCATCATACCGATAACAGTTTCACTTGTGCTTTCAGAAACAACCTGACGCTTAACCGTTGGTGTTTTTTCGTAAAGGGTATTACCGTCGCCGTCAAGCTTCTTAGATACCACGTAGGGCTCCATAAGCTTACCACCGTTCGCTACCGCAGAAACTGCCGTAATCATCTGAATTGCACTTACCTGGAAAGTCTGACCGAAGGCACTCGAGGAAAGCTGGGCAATACCCATATTTTCCTTTGAATGGTATGTGATATCTGCCGCAGGTGTTGCCTCAGCAGGTAAATCAACCCCCGTTTCCTCAGTAAAGCCAAAGGCCTCGAAATATTTGTAGAATCTGCTTGTGCCAAGCTCCTGACCAACCGTAATAAAGAAGGGGTTGCAGGAGTTCATAAGACCCTCGGTGAAGGTCTGTGTGCCGTGTCCCTCGTGACGATGGCACTTAATAACGTTGTCTGCAACGCGGATAGAACCGGTGCAGTTATATGTTGAATTAGTTGATACAATACCCTCTTCAAGACCTGCCGCCGCAGTAAAAATCTTGAAAACTGAGCCGGGCTCATAGGTATCACTGATTGCTCTGTTACGCCACATAAGGTAAACGGCGTTATTGTAAGCAACGTCGTATTCATCCTCATCGGTGATTTTATCAAGCTCCGCCAGAGTTTCCGGGTCAGTGATAATCGAAGGCTCGTTAAGGTTGTAATCGGGCATTGTTGCCATTGCAAGAATTGCGCCGGTGTCAACATCCATAACAATACCGTATGCAGATGCGGCATCATTATCAATAACCGCCTGCGACAAGCCCTTTTCAAGGTAGTACTGAATGGTTTTGTCGATTGTAAGCACAAGGCTTGTGCCCTGCTCTGCATCAAATTTTGTTTCGTAATTGCTTGACATATTGTGGCTTGCGGCATCCTTAGCAGTGATAATACGTCCGGGAATACCGGTAAGGCTATCATTATACGCAAGCTCGATACCCGCTCTGCCGTTATTGTCGCTATTTGTCATACCGATAATTGTGGAAGCGAAGTTGCCTAAGGGATAATATCTTTTGGTATCGGGGTCAATACCGATAACCTCGTATAGGTCATTATCCTTAATAAACTGCGAAACTGCGGTTTTTTCGTTGTATTCAACACGACCCTTGATTTTAACGTAGCTGTAATCAGAATTACTGATTCTTTCACTTATTGTCTCTGCCTTAAGGTCTGTAAAAATACCTGCAAGACCGGTAGCAACAAGGCTACGCTCTGCTTCATCAGAAATTTTTGAAGGATTAACGTAAACAAGCCAGGCAGATGCACTTTCGGCAAGGACGTTCATATTAGCGTCGTAAATAACGCCGCGGTCAGCAGAAATAACCGTATCACTGAGCTGCTGAGCCTCCGCAGAGGTTTTGTACTCCTCGGACTTGATTACCTGAAACCAGAAAAGGCGGCATATATCCGCACCAAAGCCGAGCACAAGTATAACCGCAATTGCCGAAATGCAACGTTTTTTCAAATTTATATTAACCCGTGACACACTAACACCTCGCAAAACCTATCAATGCAAAAAAGAGAGTCGAGATTTCTCAACTCTCATATATATTTTTTGTTCAGAAAATATATGCAAACAATGTTTTTAATTTATTTTCTTCTTTTTCTCCGAGAGTTTTTTCACCCGAAACAACTATTTCATCACCCTGGGAAAGGTCAATGTAATTAATCTGATGGCTTTCGGCTTTAACCATGCCCAACTCTTTTTCTGCGTATTCCTCAATTCTGTCAGAAGCAAACATACTGTTAAGCTCTGCATTAAGTCTTACGTTTTCACCCTTGGCGATTTCGATTTCACTCTGCACCGAAGAAATTTCAGTCATAAGATTATCATTTTTAGTCTGCATAACAAGAAGCACAACCATTAAAGATACGCAAAGCGCACAGAAGCACATTATTTTTTTAACCGTAGCGGGTATAGCAACGTTTTTAGCGTCGCGCTCTGCCTCGTACTGCAAATCGTTTATAACCTTCGTAACGTTTGCGGCCTTTGTTGCAGGTCTTCTTACAGAAGGAACTTTACGCTTAGGTTGTCCGTCGTTATTCAGTTTTTTAGGCTCTTCGATAACCTGAGGCTCAAAAAGAGAAAAATCATATGCCTCTGTACCTCTGTAAACCATAGCGTCCTCCCTTGGAGAATTTTATTCCCCTATTTTGATTGCCGTGCGCAGCTTTGCGCTACGGCTTCTATTATTTTCATCAACCTCTTTACCCGAGGCCTTGACACCCGCGGATTTAACAACTGCCTTAGGTTTCTTGCCGCATACGCACACCGGGAAATCCTTGGGGCAGGTGCAACCCTCTTTAAGTGTTCTGAAATAATCCTTAACAATCCTATCCTCAAGAGAATGGAAGGTAATAATCGATAACACACCGCCATCCTTAAGGCTTTCAAACATTAAGGGCAAGGTGTTTTTAAGCACGTCCAGCTCACCGTTAACCTCGATGCGTATTGCCTGGAAGGTTTTTCTCGCGGGATGGCCGTTTCTGCGGAACTTTGCGGGAATTGCATTCGAAACAATTTCTGCAAGCTGAAGGGTTGTTTCGATAGCACCTTCATCGCGGGCACGAACAATTGCATTTGCTACCCTATCCGCAAATTTTTCCTCGCCGTAGCGGGATATAATAGTATATAACTCGTTTTTAGAATATGTATTGACAACGTCGTAAGCACTTTTACCCTGTTGACTCATTCGCATATCAAGAGGGGCATTGTAATGGAACGAAAAGCCGCGCTCCGCAGTATCAAGCTGATGACTGCTAACACCAAGGTCTGCAACCATACCGTCAACACCGTTGATAGCAAGATTTGAAAGTATGCTATCAACTGCCGAGAAGTTGCTTTTAACAATCTGTACCCTTGAGTCACCCTTGAAGCGCTCGGTAACAGTTGCAATAGCGTCAGGGTCCTGGTCAATGAGAACCATCCTACCCTTTTCGTTAAGATGCTCGAGAATTGCCGCGGAGTGACCGCCACCGCCTGCGGTACAGTCAACGTAAATACCATCGGGCTTAATGTTTAATGAATCAATTGATTCCTGAAGCAGAACCGATATATGTTTAAAATCCATAGCCTTACCCATCAGAAGTTAATGTTAAGAGAATCGGTGGACTGCTCATCAAGAATAGCAAGCTCCTTAGCCCATTCCTCGGGTGACCAGATTTCGATGTGGTTGTTGTTACCAACAATGTGAACCTCACCATCGATACCCGCATACTCCTTAAGGGCGCTGTTGAGTGTAAGTCTGCCGCCCTTATCAACCTCACCGCTTATAACGCCCGAAAGAATCTTTCTTGCCATACGGCGCATAAGCTGATTGTGCTCACCGCTTTGGTTGAACTCTTTATAAAGCTCGTTCCAGCCGGCTTCGGAATAAATAAAAATACATCTGGTGTCGGAGTCGGGAGATTTAATAAGGTAAGCCTTGGTACCCAACTCATCACGAAGAGCCGCCGGCACTTTAAATCTATTTTTATCATCAAGAGAATGGTCAAACTGACTGCAAAACATACCGACACCCCTTCCAAAAGTAAAATTCGTGTTCAAAACGAGCCACTTCGACCCACTCCGAGACACTTTGTACCACTATTATATTTTTAAAAGGGCATTTTGTCAATAGTTTTAACTAAAAAAATACGGGAATTTTCCTTATTTTTCGGTAAAATACCAACCTTTTCAGGGCATAAAAAAACCTTGCAACACCCAAGGTGTCACAAGGTGAAAATTTTTATTAATTTTTAGTGCTATCAGCAATATTTCCCATAGCGGTGCCAACTATTTTTTCAGCGAGCGTTTTATCGCATTTATCAACCCTGAATCTGAAATCCAATTGTGCTCCCCCATTAACCATAACAAGAGCAAGAGACGTAGCACTGCGGGATTTAAAGGGCTCGGCGATATAAAGCTCATCATAGGCCCTTAACCCATCCCAGAAGGCTTGGTCAAGATTGCAGTAAAAGTAATCGCAAAGCCTTTCGCAGGAGCAACCGTAATTTTCCGCAAGATTTCGGGCCGCCTTACTCTTCAAAAGACCTGCTTTATACATATACGCACCATCGCAAAGGCTTGGCGAAGTCTTCATAAGCAAAGCATCGTCATAAAAAACCTTGAAGGTTGAGGTTGCGTTTTTGTAGCAATCCACCTGGAATGCCTTTGCCCGGCTCACGAAAGCCCCTTCCGAGTACTTCTTTTTATAAGAAACCTCCGAAGCACCATTATAAGCACCGATACAGTAATTCTCAAAATCGGTAAAGAATAATCTTTCATCTGCTTGAACACTGATTTTATTAAACTTCTTTTTACCGCTCATATTTTTAAGAAGCGCATCATAAAAGGCAAAGCCCACAAATCCCACCACATCCATATCCTGCTTTTGACAGAAGGCCTTCAAAGCAACCATATCTGCTTCAGAAATTTCCGCCGTGACGTGTGATACGGATGATTTGGTTTTATTGTAAGCATCCTTTGCGTTTTTAAAATCATCAACGGTAAAAATGCGGGCATCCCTCTGCCATTTCAGATCAAGATCAGCAGAAAGCCTATCAACAACGGGCGATGCCACTTCAAGGGGTAGATCTGTTTTTTCGGATATGAGCCTTATTTCCGAGGGCTCAACACTTTTAAGGGGCTCGTTATAAAATTCATTCAAGTCAACCGCAAGCCTCAGAAGAGCTCGCGCATCACAGACAGCCGTGTGCGAAGCGATAACAAGAAAGCCGTCGGCGGTGTATGAAAACTCAAACGCCTTATCATAAAAAGCTACGCCGTCCTTTTCGTATTTCTCCTTCAGCAGGTCGATATCCTCGTTGCAGAGCTCAACACTCTGCTCAACGGAATCAGTTACCACGTAAGCCTCAGCATTATCCTTAAGAACAATGCGCGAGGTTATAATAGGCTCCTTAATACAAAGAAGGTGCAAAGCCCTTTGAAGACCATCCTCCTGAAAATCACGCTTGCCGCAGAAAACTACCGCATTATCAAATTCAAAAAGACGATTCCTTGTTAAACCAAGTTTATACCTTTCGCCCATATCAGCCTTCACCATCAACGTCGCCCTGACGCATAATTTTTTCTATCAAGGATTGCTTTATTCCCCAAAGCTTACCCGAAAAATCTACATAATATCTATGGGGATTTTCGAAGCGCACAACCTCCTCCCAAAGAGAGGAAACCTGCTCGTTGCAGTAGCTGCGCACATCCTCAAGAGAGGGCACATTATATACACACTCACCATTTTCGAAAACCTTAATAAGCATTTCGCGGGCGACAAAATTATCAACGGTTTTGCGCTTCCACGTAAAGTCGGGGTCAAAAAGAGAATATGTTTTTTCGTTATCTATGTTTTCGTTTTCGGTGGTAAGCACGTCGGCAATAGCCTTGCCTGAATCCATATCAAAAAGTCGCCATACACGCTTGGAGCAAGGTGTAGTGATTTTGTTAACGTTATTACTTACCATAATGGCAGGGATTTTAAATCCATCCTTTTCAGTTTCACAAAGCTTGTACACGCCGTCAAGAACGGGTGATGAAGCAGAGGTTATAAGCTTTTCGCCCACAACGAAGCCGTCAATTTTAGCACCCTGATTAAGCATATCCTTAATAAGAATTTCATCAAGGGAGTTGGACGCATAAATATCACAATCAGGGAAACCCGCCTCATCAAGCATTCTTCTTGCACGCTTTGAAAGGTACGTCATATCACCGCTATCAATGATAATTCCCGCAGGTCTTAAGCCCTTGGGCACCAACACCTCGTTAAATGCCTGAATAGCGTTTTTTACGCCACTATCAAGTGTATCGTAGGTATCAACTAAAAGCATACCGTCCTCACCGTGCTCCTCAAGGTACGCCTTGAATGCATCAAGCTCACTTTCAAAAAGTTGAACCCAGCCGTGACTCATCATTGTAGCTACTGGTATGCCGTATTTTTTAGATGCGGGATAAAGTGTGGTAAAATTAGTACCGCCTATATACGCCGCCCTTGCACCGTCAATAGCAGAGTCAACACCCTGAGCACGCCTCGCGCCCATTTCGATAACCTGCCTGCCGGATGCGGCACGCACTACCCTGTTTGCTTTGGTTGCAATAAGGGTCTGATGGTTGATTGTATTAAGAATGATTGTTTCAATAAATTGCGCCTGAATAGCGGGGCCGTGAACCTTAACAATCGGCTCGTTGGGGAAAACGGGTGTTCCCTCGGGCATAGCGTAAACGTCGCATTGAAACTTAAAGCCCTTAAGGTATTCAATAAGCTTGGGTGAGAATCCCCTGTCCTCAAGGTCGTCGATTACGTCATCAAAGGTGATGCTACGTAATTTTTCAATCAATTGCTCAAGGCCCGCCATTACCGCAAAGCCACCCTTATCGGGAATCTCGCGGAAGAACATATCAAACGTAACCATTGTGTTCTCCATACCCGCACCAAGAAGACCCTCGGCAACAGTAAAGCAGTTATAATCAGCAAAAATATCACGACACGTACTCATAATGCACCTCACGGATAAATATTCACCATTATTTTAACACATTATAACCGCTAAGGCAAACATTTTATAAATAAACCAAAAGCAAATAATTGCGTTTTTCATCAAAAGTGATAAAATTGTTGAAAAAATAGCGCATTTGCACTTGCAAGTTGAATTTTATTGTGATATCATTAACAATGTAGTAACAAATTCAACATTAAGGGGGACCTGGAAGATGAGAATCAGGAAACAGCCTATCGGCACCAAGAACATCTGCGGAACCAAAGTTGAAGAAAGAAGAAAAGCTATAGGAATGAAACAAAAGGATCTTCTGACCCAGCTTCAAATCCGAGGTGTGGACCTTAATGCGTCAGGCCTGTCAAAATTAGAGGGCCAAATCCGTTCTGTATGCGATACCGAGCTTATCGCGCTTTCAGAGGTTTTAGGCGTATCCGTCAATTGGCTTCTTGGACTTGATTAATCAAAGCATAGCACAGTCTCACAAAAGCATCAAAGGTGTTATTACCTTTGGTGCTTTAAATTTTTGTAAAAATTACCGCTTGTTATCCCCTGTTCATCACAAACAATATAATGTTACAATTCATTTGTTGATTTTTGTCGAATTTTGTGATATTATTAAAAAAACAGTAAGGAGGCGGTAAAATGCTTTGCAACAGACTCAGGCAATTCAGGGAATACAACAAATTCCAACCAAGCCAGCTTGCAGAAATTCTTGAAATAGAAACAGAGCTTTACAACAAATACGAAAAAGGCACCGAGCTACCGCCCATTGACGTTATAGAAACACTTTCGGTGTTTTACAAGGTAACCGTTGATGAATTTTACGGCTACACTCCCCGACTTTCATTACACACAGAGGCAACCCCATTTCCCGATGATGACGCCGTCGATGAAGAAACGTTAAAAATGTCCGATTTATCGTGGGATGAAGCAAAGCTTATAATGCGCTACCGTAGCAGTAACAATAAGGACAGTATCATAAAAGCTTTATTATCCGAAGAAGATAAATAAAAAACAAATCCGTGCTCCTCTTTGAGGAGCACGGATTTTATTTGCGCCAAATTATTTAACGATTTCGCCCATCATGCCGGGTGTTGCGAAAGCTGCGTTGCTTTCGTCAGTGTCGATATGCATAGCGGGTGCAAAGTTGGGGTGTACACGGCAAACAACGTCACCGAAGATAAGTGAACGTCCGTCGCTTTCAACCTTAACGCCAACAACCTCTTTATCCTCAACGCCGAATTCTGCAGCAGCATCGGGTGTAAGGTGAATATGTCTTTTAGCAACAATTACGCCCTCGCTGAGCTCAACCTCCCCCTTGGGACCAACAAGCTTGCAAGCGCCGCTGCCTGCAATATCGCCGCTTTCTCTTACGGGAGCAACAACACCGATTGAACGTGCATCGGAAGCAGAAATTTCAACCTGTGATGAGGGTCTTGTGGGGCCGAGAATTGAAACTGCAGGGAACTGACCCTTTGCACCAACAACAGCTACGCGTTCCTCACAAGCAAACTGACCGGGCTGTGAAAGGTCTTTTTTGGGTGTAAGCTCGTAGCCCTCACCGAAAAGAACGTCAAGGTCTGCTCTGGAAACGTGAACGTGACGTGCAGATGTTTCAATAAGTACTTTTGACATAATAAAATCCTTCTTTCAAAAACAAATTAGGTTTATTTAATACCTGCTTATTATACTAAAAAGCGTCGCTTTTTGTCAATAGCAGTACTATAAACATTCATCCCCCCAACCTCGTATTTTTTTGTTGAAATTTAAGCATATTTGTGTTAGAATTAGTCGATAACCTAAAAGGAGTGTTTTCATGAGTTTTTTAAAGGCCGTACTCGCTTTATTTCTAAGCTTTTTCACTGCGCTTTTCAGTGGTCCCCAACACGTAACCCCACCCGTCACGAAGGCGAAATTTACATATCTTGAATATCCCGCAGAGGCAATTATTAATCTTCAAGACGTTGGCTTAACCACAAGCACATTTACAAAGCGTGCCGACGATGACGGCGACGAATTATACGTTAACGCCCAGGGCTACCAGGATATTAACGGTATTATCAAATCTCCATACTTCACAATACACGTTGAAAACAAAAAAATCCCCGTATATGCTACAACAGTATTTGTGGGCAACACACAAAAGGGTGCGCTTCACTCCTTCTGCGAAATTTACGTTGACACAAGCAAGGAAATCAACCTTGACTTCCAGCTTAACTCCCATGGCTTTGTTATGAACAGCGTAAACGTATTCCCCAAAAACTCGGGCATATCCCCTACCTTCTTGAACACCGTCCTTAACGATACCATATCCGCCCTCGGCACATACACCTTTGTATTCAATGGTGATGACCAGGAGCACGGTCTGACAATTTTTGTGCGCGAATTGGTTGATGAGGAGGCAGAAATTCAAAGCTACCGTGATATGGGCTACAACGTTATACCCGTTGAAAAGGGCTTCCACAGCTCCGACGCTTACTTCGATTTCTGTGGTTGGAGCAACACGGTATTCTACCTAAAAAGAGGCTCCTACCTTCTTGCAAAGCACACCTACGATATAGGCAGTGAGGACGACAACTACAACAACACAAGCAAGCAGGACACAGATTTAATGAACGCAGGTCACCTGCCAATGGGACTTAATCGTTGCCCGTATTTAAACCTTACGAGTTGCAACAACGTAAAAATTGTCGGAAGTGGCGTTGTTGACCTCTCCCATCTTGACAGAGCAGAAAGACGCGGTATTGTTATTGCATACGCAAACAATATTGAAATCAGCGGTATTAAATTCATTAACTCTCCCGAGTGGACGTTCATTACATATGACAGCGAAAATATTACAATAAAAGATGTTGATATTTTCGGATACAGACAGAACTCTGACGCATTTGCCATTTGCAACTCAAGAAATGTTACAGTAGACAATTCCTTCTGCAGAAGCGGCGACGATTTATTCGACGTAAAAGCCGCAGGTGGTCGCCCCGAGGCCATTAGTCAGAATATTACATTCACTAACTGTACCGCTTGGAACGGAAAAGCACGTTGCTTCGGTATCTGCGGCGAGGTTGAAAAAGATATCAAGGACGTAACCTTCAAGGATTCAACGGTTGTTTTCCACGATGCTACATGGAACGAGGACAGAATCCCCGCTCTTGCAATTGTTGTTGAAATTCCCGGTGGCAGCATTGATAACGTAACGTTCGAAAATATTGAAATCTACCGTGCGTACAGCAGACCCATCGGTTGTCTGATTTACGGTGACGACGTACAGAGCTTCAGCATCTCAAACGTTAAGTACAAAAACATCCGTTACACCGCACCCAAGACAATCAAGGTTGCATCAAACGGCAAGGCAAACTCAATTCAGGCAGAATTCGAAAACATCTACGCCAGCGGTTCAAAAATAACCTCACTTGATTCAAAACACTTTACATACGACAGTTACGCAAAGGTAACAGTTAAGTAATTTAAAAGGCTACAAGCTACCACACGGTGCTTGTAGCCTTGCTTTATGCTCTGTCCAGCTGATGAATAACCGTAAGAGAACTACCCACCACCATTGCCAAGGCAATGGTCCCCCTCCCTATTCGGCAGTGCCGAACAGGGATGATAAGCTTCGCTTTACTTTTACTTAATTTATAATCGAAAGGGTAGCTTCCCCGATAATTTTGCATTTTGCATTTATATTCGGCTTTGCCCCGAAACTCCTAACTAAAAAAAAGACACGTCACAACGGCTTAACCGAAGTGACGTGTTGAATTATTTATGATTCAGTTCACAAATAAATTAATTATTTGCAAGCTTCTTCAACTGCAACTGCGCAAGCAACAGTAGCACCAACCATGGGGTTGTTACCCATACCGATAAGACCCATCATCTCTACGTGAGCGGGAACTGATGAAGAACCTGCGAACTGAGCGTCAGAGTGCATACGACCCATAGTATCTGTCATACCGTAAGAAGCGGGACCTGCAGCCATATTGTCGGGGTGAAGTGTACGACCTGTACCGCCACCTGAAGCAACTGAGAAGTACTTTTTGCCGTTTTCAACACATTCCTTTTTGTATGTGCCTGCAACGGGGTGCTGGAAACGAGTGGGGTTAGTTGAGTTACCGGTGATAGAAACGTCAACGCCTTCCTTCCACATAATAGCAACGCCTTCTGTTACGTCGTTAGCGCCGTAGCAGTTAACCTTTGCGCGAAGACCGTCTGAGTATGCCTTACGGTAAACCTCTTTAACCTCGCCTGTGTAGTAATCCATTTCAGTTTCAACGTATGTGAAGCCGTTGATTCTTGCAATGATCTGAGCAGCGTCCTTACCAAGACCGTTAAGGATAACTCTGAGGGGGTTCTTTCTAACCTTGTTTGCCTTTTCAGCGATACCGATAGCACCTTCAGCAGCAGCGAATGACTCGTGACCTGCAAGGAATGCGAAGCACTCGGTTTCTTCTTCAAGAAGCATTTTACCAAGGTTTCCGTGGCCAAGGCCAACCTTTCTCTGGTCAGCAACTGAACCGGGGATGCAGAAAGCCTGAAGACCTTCGCCGATTGCAGCAGCAGCGTCAGCAGCTCTTGTGCAACCTTTTTTGATAGCAATAGCGCAACCTACTGTGTAAGCCCACTTTGCGTTTTCGAAGCAGATGGGCTGAATACCCTCTGTGATTTTGTAGGGATCAAAGCCTTTAGCTTTGCAGATTTCGGCACATTCTTCAATTGTGTTGATGCCGTATTTATTGATAACTTCGAGAATCTGTTTTTCTCTTCTGTTGTATGATTCAAATAAAGCCATTGTTATACCTCCTTATTCCTTTCTGGGGTCAACGATTTTAACTGCATCAGCAACACGACCATACTGACCCTTTGCTTTTTCGAAAGCTGTGTTAGCATCGTCACCTGCTTTGATGAAGTCCATCATTTTGCCGAAGTTTACGAACTGATAACCAATGATTTCATTGTCTTCATTAAGCGCAAGACCTGTTACATAACCGTCGGTCATTTCAAGGTAACGGGGACCCTTTGCAAGAGTACCGTACATTGTACCAACCTGTGAACGAAGGCCCTTACCAAGGTCTTCAAGACCTGCGCCTACAACAAGACCGTCCTCTGAGAATGCGGACTGTGTACGGCCGTAAACGATCTGAAGGAAGAGCTCTCTCATAGCTGTGTTGATAGCGTCACAAACAAGGTCTGTGTTAAGAGCTTCAAGGATTGTTCTTCCGGGAAGAATTTCGGAAGCCATAGCTGCAGAGTGAGTCATACCTGAGCAACCGATTGTTTCAACGAGTGCTTCCTGGATAACGCCCTCTTTAACGTTAAGTGTGAGTTTGCAAGTACCCTGCTGAGGTGCACACCAACCGATACCGTGAGTGAAGCCTGAAATATCTTTAATTTCTCTGGCTTTAACCCACTTTGCTTCTTCGGGGATAGGAGCAGCACCGTGAGCAGCGCCCTGTGCGATGGGGCACATTGTTTCAACTTCATGTGAATACTTCATTAATTTTTGACTCCTTTCGGATGTTAATTTTTTACCAAACATTATTTTATTACATATCGCTCTTGAAGTCAAGTATAATCCGTTAACCCAAGGCGACAAATTACGATATTTATTGTTGCGTTTTTTATTTATTTTATATAAAGGGACTTGAATTTTCGTATATAGATTGTATAATATTATATTGGTTAATTTTTTTCTATTTAACATAAATCTCAGTGAGGTAGCAAATGGTATTTTCAAGTCTTTTGTTTGTTTACGCGTTTTTGCCGATTTGCATGCTTATTTATGCATTGGCACGCGGTATCAAAGCAAAAAATATTGTTCTGCTTGTGTTCTCGCTTTTATTCTACACCTGGGGTGAGCCCGTTTACGTTCTGCTTTTGTTATTTATGACCTTTGCGGACTGGCTCTTTGCCCTGTTGATTGAAAAAAGCGATGGTAAAAACGCGGCACGAAAAATACTCGTTATATTCAGCTGTATTGTAAACCTGGGTATTATCGGTGTGTTTAAATACACGGGCTTTTTCCTTGAAAATATTCAAGGCATTTTCGGTGTACCCTCAATCATACCACAAATTGTTTTACCCATCGGCATCTCATTTTATACCTTCCAGCTACTCTCCTACGTTATAGACGTTTACAGAAAAGACGTTCCCGCCCAGAAGAATTTCTTTTGGTTACTGCTTTATTCGAGCCTTTTCCACCAATGCATTGCGGGTCCCATTGTCCGTTACAAGGACGTTGAGCGCGAAATCCACGCAAGGCGCACAAGCTCGCACGAAATTACCAAGGGTATTACACGCTTCGCCTTTGGTCTTGCAAAAAAAAGCGTGCTTGCCAATATGTGCGGCACCCTTTCTGATACCCTTCTTGTTTCTGATGCACTCATAGGCTCAAACACCGCCGAGGCTCTTGGCGAGCTTTCTTCCCGCTCCGTGCTTGGTCTGTGGATGGGCGTGCTTTTCTACATGCTTCAGATTTACCTTGATTTTTCCGCCTATTCGGATATGGCAATCGGTATGGGGCTTATGGTGGGCTTCCACTTTAAGGAAAACTTCAACTACCCCTATGCGGCAAAATCCGTCACCGATTTCTGGCGACGCTGGCATATATCCCTGGGCTCCTTCTTCCGCGACTACGTTTACATTCCTCTTGGCGGCAACCGCAAAGGCACCGTAAGAACAATCTTCAACATTCTTGTTGTGTGGCTTCTTACAGGTCTGTGGCACGGCGCCTCGTGGAACTTCGTTTTGTGGGGCTTATTCTTCTGCGTATTCCTTATAATCGAAAAAATCGGTCTTTTGAAAGTAATAAACAAGATCCCCGGTATTTTCGGCAGAGTGTATCTTCTTATTGTGGTATTCTTCGGTTGGATTCTGTTCCGCTTTTCGGACTTCCGCTTTATACCCATTGTGCTTAAGGGCATGTTTGCACAAAACGGCAACGCACTTACGGATTTTGAAACCCGTACACTTTTACTTAGCAACCTATTCTTCATTATTGTTGCATTAATTGCCGTTACTCCCCTGACAAAATATATTGGTAACATGCTTAAGCCCAAGAAAGCAAAAAAACCTTACGCAGTGGCTTACCATATCGCTTCGGCAATAATCCCCATAATTTTACTGCTGCTTTCAACAATTATGCTTGTTGGCGACAGCTACAACCCCTTCTTATATTTCCAATTCTGAGTACGCTTTTTTACCCATTACGGAGGCTTTAACTATGATTTATGACAAACCGCGTAACATAAGCTTTCGCGTGTTTCCTTCGGCAAGCCTTAGCAAGCCGAAATCAAAGGTAAAAGTTAATAAAGTCCCCAATGACGCAAACGAGCCGATAATTGACGTTTCAACAATGCCGATTATCGACGGCGTACCTATGCTCAGATTTTCTGACGACCCCAAGCCCGATATTATAATTCCGCAAAAGAGAGAGCTCCCCCCCGAGGTAATAGACGTTTCTCTTTTACCCGATATTGACGGCGTGCCCATACTTACCCTTCCCGACCAACCCGTTGCCGAGATTCCTGACGCAGTGGCATCCGCAGTCGTAGCAGAGCCACCACAGGTAAAGAAAAAGGGCAAGATCAAGGCGCCCAAAAAGCCCAAGACAAAATCCCCCGGTCGTAAAACCCACCTGATAAAGGCCGCTTCATTCTTTGTTATGCTTTACGTCGGTGCTATTATAGCCTTTTCAATACCCATGCGCCCCGACTACTCCGCCTCGGAAAAGCGTTACCTTGCACAGTTCCCCGATTTTTCCAGTGAAGCACTGTTATCGGGCGACTATTTTAGCGATATAAGCACATGGTTCTCCGATACCTTCCCCTTCCGTGATTTTCTTACGCAGACGGGCACAAAAATAAAAAGCCTTTACGGCTTCAACTCAATCAACATCCACGGTGACGTTGAAAAGGGTGACGATATTCCCGACGGCCCCTTAGAGATACCATCTACCGAGCCTGACACAGAGCCCGAAACCACCGAGCCTACAGAGCCCCGTGACGAGGAAACAGACTTACAGACACAGACCCTGGGTGCAATTATTGTTGCTGGTGACGCAGGCTACGAATACTACACCTATTCAAACGACCTTGCTCCCCGTTTTATTAACTCCGTAAGTAATATAAAAGCATCTGTAAACGGCAACCCCGAGGTTTACGCTTTGGTTGTGCCCACAAGCATTGACATTACCCTTAACGATAATCTTCGCGACCAGATTGGCTCCGCCGACCAAAAAAAAGCGTTGGAATTCTTCAACTCATCATTCCGCGACGTTACCGCGGTTGACGGTATTTTTAAGGCGGAACGAATGCACCGCAAGGAATACACCTATTTCCGCACCGACCATCATTGGACGGCTCTCGGCGCATACTATGCATACGAGCAATACTGCATCGAAAAGGGCATAAAGCCCATCCCCTTAAGCCAGTACGAAACCGTAACGTACGACAATTTTCTGGGCACCTTCTACTCGGGCTCAAAGCAGACCGCACTTATGGCGGAAAACCCCGACTACGTTACGGCTTACCAACCCATTAACGACGTTACCTGCCACATTGTTGAGGCAGACGGTGACGCATTTGACTGGAAGGTTGTAGCAGATGTTACCGACTATGACAGAGGCTCTAAATACCTTACGTTTATAGGCGGCGACAACGCTATTACTACCATAACAAACAACGACAACCCCGACGGCGAAACCTGTGTTGTAATCAAGGAAAGCTACGGTAATGCATTCGTGCCCTTCCTCATCCCCCATTACAACACCATTTACGTTATTGACCCTCGCCACTACGACGGCACGTTAAGTGAATTTACAAGTAACAAGGAAATTGACGACGTTGTTTTCATCGCTAACATATCCACCACACGAAACTACATCTATATAGATGCAATGGAAAGACTTATAAAGTAATGACAGAAGTAAACAGCTTTAAAAAGGGCCTGAAGGATGGGCTACCCATTTGCCTTGGGTATTTTTCCGTATCCTTTGCCTTCGGCATATTTGCCGTTGAAAACGGATTAAGCATTTTTCAGGCAACTATATTATCATTAGTAAACCTTACATCCGCAGGACAATTGGCGGGTGTGCCCATTATGATTGGCGGAAGTCTGCCCGAGCTTGCATTATCACAGCTGATAATAAACTCCAGATATTCCCTTATGTCTGTTTCCCTTTCGCAAAAATTCTCCCCAAGGGTGAAGCTCACGGACAAGCTCCTCATAGCCTACGCCAACACTGACGAGATTTTTGCCGTTGCCGTTTCCCAAAAGGGTGAAATCGGCAAAAAATATATGATGGGGCTTATGCTCCTCCCTATTTTAGGTTGGACTCTCGGCACACTTACCGGCTCTGTTGCAGGTAACGTTTTACCCGTTATGGTTACGGCGGCGTTAGGGCTTGCAATTTATGGTATGTTTGTAGCAATAGTCGTACCCGTGGCAAAAAAAGAAAAGGCTACTGCACTTTGCGTTGCAATAGCCATAGCGCTCAGCTGTGCCTTCAGGTACATACCCACATTAAACAAGGTGCCGTCTGGCTTTACGGTTATTATTTGCGCCGTAGCAGCGGCAGCAATTTTAGCGGTGGTTGCCCCCGTAAAAGTTGACGAGGAGGTAGCCGAGGATGCCTAACAGTAAATTTTTCATCTATCTTCTTGTAATGGCGGGCGTAACCTACCTTGTAAGAATGATACCCATGGCACTGATAAAGAAGAAAATCAAAAACAGATTTATTCTTTCATTCCTGCACTACGTGCCCTACGCGGTATTAAGCGTTATGACGGTGCCCGCGTGCTTTTACGCTACCGACTCACCCGTAACCGCGGCGGTGGGATTTATAATCGCCGTAGTTGCCGCATTATTTGAACGAAGCCTTTTACAGGTTGCGGCACTCTCCTGCGCAGGTGTGCTTGTGACAGAGATTATAATGATGCTTATAAAATAAGTAATGCTCAAGGACTTTTGTGTTAAGTCCTTGAGCATTTTCTTTTTATTCTACAATGATTTTTCTTGCGGGTGCGTTACCCTCGATTACAATTTCAAGAGCACTGTTGTCACGAAGGTTGTAGGTAACCTCCTTGCCGTCAACAAAGGCCTTGTAATCCTTTTTGCAATCGTTCATTGCCACAATCACGGTGTATTTTTCGTTATTGCCGTGGTATGTGAACTCACTTTCAAAGCGTGTGTTATCCTCGTTAAAGCTAAACTTATCAACCCACACGTCAAAGCCTGTATTGAACGTACCAGGCTTATAATATGCGGCTGTCCAAAGGTTAATGGGTGCGGAAAGTCCGCCGAAATTATGGAACCAACCGCCTCTGCCGGTAACAACGTTCACCATTTCGAAGGTATAATATGAATAGTCAACCTCTCGCTTCCAGATATCGAGAGCGAGCTTTGCAATGGTGTATGCAAAATCAGTTTCGGCACAGTCAAGCATTGTTTTCCAGATAAACCACTGGTGCGGGAACCACACGTTACCGTTCCAATAACCATTGACCATAAAGTAGCCCGCAGTCATATCAACTGCACTGATGCCGTAGGGTGAAAGCATTTCCTCGGGGTTCTTCATATGGTCTATAATACGTTGTCTTCTGTCCGCGGGGCATACGCCTGCAATAATGGGGTAAATACCATCAAGACCCTTGTTTACGTTTTCACCGTCTGCAGTTCTGAAAATCTCAGTGGGCTCGTAATTCTCATCGTGAAGCACGTAGGAATAATAGCCGCATTCCTCATCCCAAGCGTATTTATTAAGCGCTTCAGAAACTCTTGCAATATCCTTTTGATATTCTGCGCAATCCTCTGTTTTGCCCATTTTAAGGGCAACCATATTAAGGATTTTTGCACATCTTATAAGCTGAGACGATGAAATACAGGGAGCCGCCTTATCGCGCACATCCTCGTTCATCATAGCAACCTGAGCGGGATAATCGTCCATACCGCTTGATGAATAGAAATAATCATAGGTAGTGGTAAGACCGCTTTTGAATTTTGCAGTTGTTGAGCCTCTGATTTTACCTGCAAGGAAATCATAGTAAAGCTTTGCACGGGGATAAAGGGCAAGAAGCTTTTCCTTATCGTTATTGAGTTTTAAGAGTTCAAGGTAAAGGTACATCTGCACGGGCACCGGTGAGCCGTGGTGCAAGAATGCATAGTCAGGGTTGCTTTCGTCACTGAAATATGTATCAAGACTATAATATGCAAACTCGGGTGAAAGCCCCGTCATACCAAGGCCGATAAAGCCTGAGTCCCATGTATAAAGGCAGTCCCAACGCTTACCGGGTGTGTGGTGAATAATATTCTCGCCGTGCTTGTAAATGGGATAAACCGCGTTTGTAAGAAGGGTTGAAGCAAGAATAGTATTACTGAGCTCGTACTTTTTACCCTCGGCATTATAATCGAATTTAACAGCCTCTGCCTTGCGATTGTTATAAAGCTCCTCATACTCGGCGGTAGTGAGATACTCAATTTCACCCTTGGAGATTACCGCATACTCAACGTGGCTTGAATGGGGCTCAACAAAAAGAGTATGCACGATTGTGTTGTGGAAAAAGCCGTTGTCGCTATGCTTTCGTTTGAAGGTTTCGGTGAAGCTTTCAAGCACGTCGTCAAAGGTAACGTCAGAGTTTGAAAGTCTTGCAGTGGGGCAATCCTCAAGAGAGCCTGTTTCAATATGGCGGAAGCGTGTGTCGGGATTAAAGGTTTTAATTACGTACTCGCCCTCAATATTCTGATAAGTAAGCCTTGCCTTATATGAGCCGTCGGCACATTCCACCTCTTTGATTTCGGGGATGAACTTGTTAGGCTCCTTATAAACTCTTAATTTAGCAAGGTCTGAAAGCTCGGTGATGCAAAGGAAGTCGAATTCAACACCGCCCATACCCTCGGAAACAAGCTCAAGGTTAAGCTCGCCCTTGGAAAGTGCGCCTAATTCAACAACCGCCATATTAAGCTCATCGGATGCCTTAAAGGTAACCTGAGTACTGCCGTTAAGAGTAAACACCGCATCATTTTCACCCGGGATAAGGTTAACGCCGACCATTTTACCCTGCTCGTAATAAATGTCGCTTGTTCTGTATCTGATAACGAGCACTGCGTTTTCGTAATCCTCAGAAGAGGTGAGTTTATAGCTTACCCTATCCCCTTTTTCACCACCGAAAACGGGAATGGGCCTATGGGGCATATGCCATTTACCAACCCTGTCACCAAGGCCGCTTTCGTTATTGAAATCGGGGCTTCTGAACTCACCCTTTTTAAGACCATCGGGATTTTCGCCGTCCCAAGGACGAGGGGTGTTGTAAACGTATTCGTTATAATCAACCGCATCAACGTAAATGCACTTTGCGGGTGTTACAACACGTGTATAGTATTCGTAGGGATACTCAATAGAGCTGAAATAGTTAATAAGACAGTTCTGAATAATATCCGCATTGTTTACAAGCTCAGTTCTTACAAGGGTTGCCTCGTCGTCGATTTTTGAAAAAGAAACGTCCGCATAAACCTTATCCTTCCACTCCAAGTCATATCTGTATGAATAGAATGAATAATCACCGCTTGCAAGCCAGGGGTGACAACCTGAGGGCACCGTAACGTTAGGAACCTTAATATCCATACCGAAAACAGAGGGTGCAACCGTCAGGTCGAACCTGATACCGCTTTTGTATTTATGCTCTGCAATACGTGAAAGACCCATATATTTTTTACCATAGGGACCCCACGCAGGAAAACATTTAGAACAAACCATAATAACAACCTTTCACAGAAAGAATACAAGGTCATTATATCACACACAAATCACAAAAAACAATACTTATAACGATTTAAAAGTATATCCTTGGGATATTGCGTAATCAATTATATCACCCAAGGCATCTGCATTATCCTGCGAAACTGCGTGCAGTAACAACACACACCCCGGATGAAGCCTTGAGGTTACGGTATCAAAGGCATACTGCTTACCCTTGGGGTTATTAACGTCCCAATCCGCATAGGCACTTGACCAGAAAACGCTTTTATATCCTGCGTTCTGCACCAAATCCAGGGAGCTTTCCGAGCATGAGCCCTCGGGAAAACGGAAAAAGGGCGAAGAGTAACCGAAATGCACTCTTAAATAATTGTCCAAATCCTGAATTTCCTCTGCCATACGGGTACGTGAAATCTCTGAAAAGTTCGGGTGATTCACCGAGTGATTGCCCACGATGTGACCCTCGTTAATCATCCTTGCAATAATCTGCGGATTATCCTGAACGTTAGGAAGGGTAACAAAAAAAGCCGCCGTTACCTTTTTAGCCTTAAGCACGTCAAGAATTTTTTCGGTGCAACCATTTTCATAACCACAATCAAAGGTAAGATATATAACCCTTTCGCCGCTTGTATCAAGACTCAGAGCGCCGTATTTCTCATAATATTCCTGATTATTTACCGATATTTCGTGGGGCTTGCCGTCCTTTGAAACCCCGTAGCTATGCTGAATTTCATCCTCGCTTAAGCCCCTTACGTTTTCGGGGTCAACCACGGGCAAGGTAACCTCATCCAAGGGCTCAAGACCCGTGTGGGTTTTATTCGTACCCGTCCTTTTGCCATAAACCGCCTTAAGCTCTTTGGTGGCGACGTCCATGGGTGCAGGGTCAGGCGTGCTTTCATCCGCATCAGGCTTTGCTTTGTCGGTGGTAAGAGTGGCTTCGGTATCGGTTGAGCTCGCGGCATCTGTGGAAAATTCTTCCGTCTGTCCCCGGGTATTTTTACCACACCCCACACAACCCAACAGAATTACAACACACAATGTAAAACACAATATTTTCTTCATAAAAAACCTTTCACAAGGGGCGGTAAACCGCCCCCCTTTTATTTCATCATACCCTGCACTGTGTTAAGAATGCCGTCCATACTTTTAACAGTTTTTTTGGCAAGCTTTTTCATCTTGTTTTTTGTGCTCTTTTTTGACGTTATTACACCCGCGGTAACTGCCGCCGCACCAACTACTGCCATTGCCGCGGCACCTACCTTAGCCATATCCTCGGGCTTCATATTTTTTAAGCTCATTTTCATTTTTTCACACCTCTCATTCACGGACAAATTATCGTCCTGAAAAAAGTTTGCCCGAAAAATGAAAATAAACATACGCCCGTGAAGTAAAACTTATTGGTAACGAACTGGTTATGTTAAATTTATTTATTTTGATACTTTTCGTAACACCAAAAATGTTATATAATGGCAAATATAAATTTGTTATCCGAAAGGAATGATAATATGGAAAACCAGAAAAGACTTGTTGCTATTAACGATATTTCAGGCTTTGGTAAATGCTCGCTTACCGTTGCATTACCCATCATTTCCGCAGCCGGCGTTGAAACAATCTGTATGCCCACCGCCGTGCTTTCAACTCACACAGGTGGCTTTAAGGGCTTTACATACCGTGACCTTACCTGCGATATGCCCGCAATCGGCGAGCACTGGAAATCAATTGAGCTTAAGCCCGACGCAATTTACTCAGGCTTCCTCGGCTCATTTGACCAGATTGATATAGTTGAAAAATTTGCTGATGATTTTAAAACCGACGACAATTTATTCATTGCCGACCCCTGCATGGCAGACCATGGTGTAATGTACCAGATTTTTGATGAAAAATTTGCAAAGGCAATGGCAGTGCTTTGCTCAAAGGCCGATATTATTTTACCCAATATCACCGAGGCCTGCTTTATGACCGACGAAAAATATATTGAGGGCTCACAGACCGAGGAATACATTGAAAATCTTTTAAACAAGCTTCTGGATATGGGTGCTAAAAACGTTGTACTTACAGGCGTAAGCTTTGACGAAAGCAAGGTTGGCGCCGCGTGTATGGGTCAGGACAGAGTTGCACATTATTATTTCGAGGATAAGCTCCCCGGTGCATATCACGGAACCGGCGACGTTTTTGCAAGCTCCTTCTGCGGTGCGTTACTTAACGGCTTCAGTATGCAGGATGCAATGGCAATTGCCGCAAGATACGTCAGCGACTGTATCAGACGCACACAGTCTATGGATAACCCCATCACCTACGGCGTTGATTTTGAGCGCGGTATCCCCTACTACATAAAGGAATTGGGCAAGGTATGAGCGAATTAAATATTGTTCTTGTTGAGCCCGAAATTCCACAGAATACGGGTAATATTGCACGTACTTGTGCCGCAACGGGTGCAAGACTGCACATAGTAAAGCCTATGGGATTCACCATAGACGACAAAAAATTAAAGCGTGCGGGCCTTGATTACTGGTATCTTTTAGACCTTACATACTACGAGAATATGGATGATTTTTTCAGTAAAAATCCCGATGGTAATTACTTTTTCTTTACCACAAAGGCTCGCAAGGCTCACTCAGACGTTACCTATCCCGACAAATCATTCCTGATTTTCGGTAAGGAAACAAAGGGGCTGCCCGAGGAATTACTTTTAGAGCACCCCGATGAATGCGTGCGCATTCCGATGATTGACGACGCAAGAAGCCTTAACCTTTCAAACTCGGTTGCAATTGGTGTTTACGAGGCATTACGCCAGATGGACTATCCCCATCTTCAGAATAAGGGTCAGCTTCACAACCACAAATGGTAAAAAAATACAGATGATACGAAGGCTCGTATCATCTGTTCTTTTTATATAATAACGTAATCCTTGGCGGAAATCATTATTCCGTTAATTTCAACCACCGAGGGGTTGTAGTTCACGTAAACCACCTTGCTATAATCGTAGGTGATTTTATACACACCCGAAACCACCTTTTCGTGTGATGTTATTTTCATATCCATTACGGGAAGTAACGCCTTTGCTTCTGCGTAAAGCTTAGCCGTATCGCTTGCGTAAAGGCTATAATTCAGATTACTTGTTGCATCGTGTGTGAAAAGGAATGTAGGTGCACTGCCGTATTCAATAAGCCTGAGTAAAGCATCCTCAGAGGAAAGGCTCGTGGCATTCATATATCCGCTACCGTAAACAACACTGCCGTGAAGCACCATCTGAAGAATGGGTACCTCGGTAACACAGCTATTTGTGCCGATTGAAGCGGTTTCAGGTATGCTATATACCGCATCCGCCTCACGCATAAGGTAAACCGCAGGATATGAAAGCATTAAATCTGACCCTGCAGTCAACGCACCCGATTTTTCTCTGATATTGTCAAGCACCTGTTGCCTGTTAAGTCCGTTTTTAAGGTCGGTGTACAACAAAAAAGATGCATCGTTAAGACAAACGTCCGTTGTGGGGATACCGTTGAATAATTTATATGCTTCTGAAATACCCGTATCAACCTGATTGGTTGAATTGAGTGAAAACTTCTGCACCTTATAGCCCGCTATTTTTGAGGGTAAATCATAGACCGCAGTCCTTACTCCCTTACTGCCAGACCTTTCGGTATAAAGGTTAATATCCAACCATGCACTGTTGCCTGAATCTGTAATTTTCCGTGACATGGCAACAAGGCCGGCCTTACCACCAAGGTTTGATGCGAGCTTTTGATTTTCATCGCTATCCGAGGCAAGACCCTTTTTGCCACCACCGGAAAACCTTAAGGCAACGTTACGTACACCGCGTGACTGCAGTAACGCACTTATTTCCGCCGCATCTTCAAAGGTGGTAACTGCATTTTTGCCGTTATCACTGCCTAAAACATTTACAAAAAAAGGATAATCAATAAATTTACCGCTTGTATTTTCGGGAAGGTAGCCCTTTTGAATAAGTGCTTCGCGAAGGGTCTTTGCAATCTGATTATAATCTGTAGAATCACCGTCACTTACGTAATATGTTTGTGAAACAGTGCCGTTATAGGGCTCACCCATAGAGAGCTTGCCGTCAATCATACCGCAGGCGGTAATATTAAACACGTTGTAAAAATATCCACCGCCCAATGCGCGTCTTTCGCAGAAAAGCTCGCTAAGACCATCGCCGTCGGTTATAACGGCATTCACAAGGCAATCGGATTTGTTTATTGCAAAGAAGGGCAAAACCGCCCCCTCGTCATACTCGTAAAAGGTAACGTCGGTACCGTACATCCCCATATTGAGGATAATGTTATTATCGGTAATCGCAGATAAATCCATCACCGCACCGCAACCATCGGGAATGGTGTAGGATGCATTCTCAACACCCTCGCTCACCGAGAACAAGCCGGGCATAATGCTTAATTTTTCAACAACAAAGTTATCGGGCAATTTAACCTCTGCCAGATTAACGCTGAAAGCGAATCCGCCGTTTTTGTACTCAATAATAAGGGGTATTGATGCAAAAATATCAGCACCGCTCAAGCCCTTGCGGGACTGCTTTTCGTTAGTGAAAAGCTCGAAAGTTATTTTTACGCTTCGGTCACTTTCGCTATCTACAACGAAGGTTCCGAAGAACGCACTGTTTTCGGTGGAATTCATAGTATAGGAATTGCCCGCTTTATCCCTGAGCCTTACGTTAAGAACGGATGCCAAAAGCTGCTTAGCCGCATCCTCTGAGCGAGAATTGAACACTACCTTACCATTTGGTGAAACAACGTACACTCCTGCATCTATGGTATCAATGCCAATCTGTGCATTGTTATCGCCCTTGATAACCATATCAAAATCGCTATCGGCTATGCCCACCTGCTCATCTGCAACGTAGGAATAGTTCTGCACGCTTACCTTTGAAAACGAGGGCAGAACTATAACCGCAAGAAGCACACTCACAAGGAGCACCGCGCACAAGCTTATAAGAATTTTTAATTTGCCTGAATTTTTCTTCATACTTAAAGCACCATTTTAAAAACAATATGTATCATATTAACACACTTCACTCTGTGATGTCAAACTTCATAATCTGATTTTACACGTATTTTTTCAATAAATTATAAATTAAATGTTAATAAACATTATATATACAAACAAAAATACAAAAAACTCTTGTAAAATTCCCCTGTTTGTTATAGAATAGTAGCAATGTTCGTGAATTGGCACGAACGCTTTATATAAACGAAAGCAAAGGATGAAAATTATGGCAAACAACGAAATGAAGACAAATGCCGAAATTTATCGCGAGCAGCGCAAGGAAAGACTTGCTAAGGCCGCAAAAAAGAAAGCTCACGCAAAGCGTGACAAAATCGTTGGCATTATTGTTAAGGTAGTTTCTATTCTGGTAGCTGTGGGTGTATTACTCACCCTTGTAGGAGGCACCGTTATAGGCTTCTCCTTACCCCAGAAGGTTTTCACCGCAGCTACATACGGTGATCAGAAGCTTACAGTATCCGAATACAACTACTACTATATGTCTCTCTACAATCAGGCATACTCACTTTCACAGCAGTATGACTCACAGTACAGTGGCTACGGCACCGCTTACTTTAACACAACAGTAAGCCCCGCAGAGCAGGATTACCCCGGTGACGATGCTCCCGAAGGTGTTAAAACATGGGCAGAGTATTTTGAGTATATGGCAGTTGAAAGAGGCTTCCTTATGAAAAACCTTTATGAGGATGCTATGAACGACAAAAACTTCAAGCTTACAGAATCTCAGCAGACCGAGCTTGACGACGCACTTGTTGAGCTTAAGAAAAACCTTGAAAGCTCTGCTGAAACCAACAGCATGACAGTTGACGTTTACGTTTCAAGAGTTTGCGGCGAAGGCATTACATTAGAGCAGTACCTTGACCTTAGCGAAAAGGATCAGATCGCTCAGTACTACATCGAATGGTACCAGGAAAACTCAGCAAACGACATTTCTGACGAGGACGTTAACAAATACTACGAAGAGCACAAGGAAGATTTAGCTATTGCTGCCATCAGATACTTCGCAGTTGTTTACAAGTCAGAGGATGCTGAAGCAACTGATAGCAAAACTGCAACATACACCAAGGCTGAGGCTAAGGCTCGTATCGAAGAATTCGCAAGCAAAATCACAGACGAAGAATCTGTTAAGGCTTTGGCTATCGAATATGCTGAGGAAGCAAACAAATCCGCATACAACGAAGATAGTGCAACTCTTGCCTCAAATCTTACAAAATCAAGCCTCTCACAGCTTTCAGAGGATTTTGCAAACTGGGCATTTGACGATGCAAGAAAATACGGCGACGTTTCTGTATTCGAGGTTGAATCACAGAATGCTTACTACGTAGCATATATGGTTACACCCGCTACTAAGGACACTTCAGTTTCATCTGCAGATATCCGTCACCTTCTCGTTCAGGCCGCTACAACTGATGCAAACGGCAAAGAGCTTTCCGACAGCGAAGTAAACAAAAACTTTGCACAGGCAAAGAAGGATGCAGAGGCTCTTCTTGAAGAGTGGAAGTCAGGCGACGCTACCGAGGATTCATTCAGTGCACTTGTTAAGGAGCACACAGATGACTCAGGCTCTAAGGAAACAGGCGGTCTTTACCAGGGAATCAAGAACGACGGCACATACGTTCAGGAATTCACAGATTGGGCTCTTGCAGACCACAAGCCCGGCGACACAGGCCTTGTAAAGACAACCTACGGCTACCACATCATGTACTACGTTACAAATGATGGTCTTGAAAAGTGGGAAAGCGATACACGTGCAGCAATCGCCGATGCAAAATACAACGATTATTTCGATGGCGTTTACAACGACATTTCAGAAAATATTGAACGCGCAAACGAAAAGCTCCTCGACTTCTTCTCAAACAGAAACCTTGAAAGAATCGAAAAAATCATTGCACGTCAGTCATCCTACACATATTAATAAGCGTATCGGGTCACCTTCCCTTTGGAAGATGACCCGATTTTTTATATCATTTTATTAAAAAAGTCTGCGGCATTTTTGTAGAACAGTTTATCTAACAGCTCCGATGAATATCCCTTATCAAGAAGCACTTTATACGCTCCCCCGAGCTTTTCAACACCGCTTAAATCCTGATGGATTCTGCAACCGTCAAAATCACTGCCCAGTGCCAGCATATCCTCGTAGCCCTGAGCCACAAAATAATCAATCTGTCTGCTAAGTGCATCAATACCCCGAGCCGCTGAATCCTCAATGAATTCAGTGTAGTAGTTAAGCCCTACGATGCCCCCCTTAGCCTTTATAACGTCAAGCTGTGCCTTGGTAAGGTTACGCTTTCTGCCGTAATCATTATCCACTATATCGGCATTTGAATGGCTTGCAATAAAGGGTTTTTGGGCGTATTGCGCCACCTCAAAGAAGCTTTGACGGTTAAGGTGGGAAACATCAATAACAATTCCCAAATCCTCGCAGGTGCTTATAAATTCCTTGCCGAAAGCCGTAAGACCACCATTTGAAAAGGCACCTGCGGCAATTTCGTTATTGGCATTCCAAGTAAGTGTTATAACACGCACACCGCGGTTATACAGGGCTTTAAGCCCCTCAATCGTGCCGCCACAGGCAGAGCCACCCTCTACGGTTAATATTGCTTTAACGGGGGTTTTGGTCTTCGTGCCGTACACAGATATATACTCCTTATGAAGCGCAAGCTCCTTATAGAAATTATCTGCCACGTTGTTAAAATACTCTACCGCTTCAGCACCACGGAGCTCATCAGGAATCCACACGGCAAAAAGCTGAGTATATCCCTCATACACCGAGGCTCGCTCTATGCTAAGGTGCAGATTGTTTGAATAAAGAGAAACGCCCTGATTATAGCACTCACCTGCAGTATCGCAATGCAAATCAAAAATCTTCATATCTACCTCAAAAAGCATTCTTAATGTGATTTATTTTTACAACATTATATGGATTTTCTTCTGAAAGAAGCACCTCGATAATATCAAAGCGCATTTCATTCTTCAAATCATAGCGGCTCATATATGCCCCTGCGGCACTTTTGATATTGCTTTGCTTGTGGTAATTAACCGCCGCAGCAGGGTCCAGCATACCGCCCTCCTTACGGGTCTTTACCTCAACAAAGCAAATAACCTTGCCCTTTTCACATATAATATCAATTTCGCCCGAGCCCGCCACGTAATTGGCGGCAATAATGCGGTACTTTTCGCCCCGCAGATAGCGTGCGGCCAACTGCTCGCCATAGGCACCGATTAATTTTGTATTCATTTGCCCTCACCAAGAATCTTTTTAAGGAATGAGCGTCTGTGAACGGGTGAAACACCGTATTTTTCAATCATTTCATAATGAAGCTTTGTGCCGTAGCCCTTATGCTTTTTGAATTCGTACTCGGGGTATTTTTCGGCAACCTGCATCATAAAGCGGTCACGGCTCACCTTTGCTATAATTGAGGCGGCGGCAACGGACATACACTTACTGTCGCCCTTTATTATAGTTACCTCCTTAACCCCTGTTTTAGGGTATTGGTTGCCGTCGATATATGCAAGGTCGGGCTTGATAGCAAGTCCGTCAACCGCCCTTTTCATAGCAAGGAAGGTAGCGTTTAAAATGTTTATATCATCAATTTCCTTTTCCGTTGCTATGCCCACGGAATATGCTACCGCATCCCTTATAATATCATCATACACCAAATCTCTTTTCTTTTCGGAAAGCTTTTTGGAGTCGTTAAGTATTTCGTGGGAGTAGTTTTCAGGCAGAATAACCGCCGCAGCAAAAACGGGGCCTGCAAGGGGTCCCCTGCCCGCTTCGTCCACGCCGCACACTACCGCATAGCCATTATCGTGAGCTTCCTTTTCATAAGAAAAATCCAACATAAAAATTACCTCATAAAAAATAAAGTCAAAGCATTTCTGCTCTGACTTTTATTTTATAATATTTATTCAGGTTTTTCAAGGGACAATCTACCAAGCTTTCCGCCGCGATACTCATCAAGAAGCATAACGGATGCTCTTTCGTAGTCGATTTCGCCGCCTGAAATAAGCATACCACGTTTTCTGCCTATCATTTCAAGGATTTCGTAATCCTCTTTATCCTCAAAGCCTGTGATTTTAAAGCGCTCGGTTATTCTGTTAGCATAGCCGTTTTTAAGCACACCGATAAGGCGCATTGCCAAGGATTCAATATCAATAACCTCATCCTTAACAGAGCCTATAAACGCAAGCTTATCGCCAACTGACTTATCGTCAAACTTAGGCCACAAAACACCGGGGGTGTCAAGAAGCTCAACACCGTTACCAACGGCAAACCATGAGTTTGAGCGTGTAACACCGGGCTTATCCGCAACCTTTGCACGGTTACGACCCGCCATTTTATTAATAAATGAGGATTTACCCGTATTGGGGATACCCACAACCATAACACGAAGGGGCTTGCCCACCATCCCCTTTTCCTCATTGCGCTTAATTTTATCCTTAAGCACGCTTCTTACAAGGGGTAAATACGCGTTAAGACCCTTACCTGAGCGGCAATCAACGGGTAATGCGTAAACGCCGATTTTTTTATAGTATTCAACCCATTTTGCGGTTGTTTTTTCATCCGCAACGTCGCACTTATTAAGCAACACTATGCGGGGCTTATTGCCAATCATTTCCGCAAGCTCGGGGTTTGACGAGCTCATAGGAATGCGGGCATCAACTATTTCGGTTACAAGGTCAACGAAGGGCAGGCTTTCTTTAATAAGTCTGCGGGTTTTCGCCATATGACCCGGAAACCACTGTACTACTTGCTTTTGTGAATCATTCATAATCGTAAATATCAAAATCACCAAAGGGAATAATTCTTATCACAGCTTTGCCGAGAATCTCCCTTTCATCTATAACGCCGACCTCTGCAAAACGGCTATCAGTTGAGCCGTTACGGTTATCACCCATACAGAAAAGGTAGCCCTCGGGCACTGTGTAGGGATAATCGTGAATGCCTGCCTGATTTATAAACTGCTCACGGATATAGGGCTCGTTCAGAAGCTCACCATCAACGTAAACACAATCGGTTTCGGCATCAATATCAATAACCTGACCGCCTGTTGCAATAACGCGCTTAATAAGGGGGGCATTAAACCAGGTATCCTGAGTGATAACAACGATATCACCGTTTACGTACTCGGTTTTATTAACTGTAAGAAGCCAGTCGCCATGCTGAAGTGTGTTGGTCATTGACTCACCGTCAACACCAACAAGACGACAAACAAACACAAACACAATTGCGATAATAACGAATGAGCTCATTACAACGGAAACGAGGTCAAACAAGGATAAAAGGAGCTTGTTCTTCGGGGGTGCTTCCTCCTCGTCCTTTTTGGGCTTTACGTCGGCAACAACCTCCGCTGCCTCCTCCTTTTCGGGGGCAGTGTAAACTACCTCCTCACCCTGCTCAGTAACGGGCTCTGAATTGCTGTTAACATCTATAAATAAATCGTCTTTATTCATATAAATCAACCATCCGATTTCATTATAAGATTTAGGGGCAGATAAATATATCTGCCCCAACTCTTCGGCTTATCAGCCGATTTTTTCCTTAACCTTAGAAGCCTTGCCGACTCTGTCACGAAGATAATAAAGCTTTGCTCTGCGAACTTTACCGCGACGAACAATTTTAATATCTGCAACGTTGGGTGAGTGAATGGGGAAAACCCTTTCAACACCTACACCGTAAGATACACGGCGTACTGTGAATGTTTCGCTGATACCGCTACCATTCTTTGCGATAACTGTACCTTCGAAAGCCTGAATTCTTTCTCTCTCGCCTTCACGAATCTTAACGTCGATACGGATAGTATCACCGATTGCGAATGCGGGCTTCTCAGCCTTAAGGCTGTCCTGTGCAATAAGTTTTAATGCGTCCATAATAACCTCCGATTTTTTTCAAGCGTTCATACTTAAACTATTGCGCGAATAAGCAGCGGACCGCCAGCTTTAATGTTGCCATTAACTGCCGTTGACCCCGTAATGGAGTAACAACGCACACATAGACCCTAGTATAATATCACATACATTCGTAAAATGCAACAATTATTTTTATATTTTTTAATATATTTTCACCAAAGCATTATTTCAACAAATATTCAAAGGCCTCGGTATTGGTGCAGTACATAATATCGTCCCTGCCCCCCAAAATCTTACAAACGTTTTCGAAATAATCCCAACTATCGTCAATATCAAGCTCATAGCTATGACCCCAGATGTAAAACAACTGCGGTGCTTCGGGCTCGGACTCCAGAAATTCGTGGCACAAACTGAGAAGCCTGTCCTTATCCTTAGTAAGGCTTGCAGTGGGATTAAACAAAAACAAATTATCGGGCAAATCGAAGCTATAGGAATGCACAATGGTACGTGCAAACTTAATACCCGTTTTATATTTTATAAGCTCCCCTACCGCTTTGTTGGAGTTAATTCCGCCGCAAGGGTATGCAAAGCCCGTTACCTCATAGCCTGCAAGACGACTGAGATTAAGCCTGTCCTGCTCAACCTGCTTTACAACCTCGCTTGGCGCAAGGGTTGTAAGATTGGGATGTGTAAGAGTATGGGCAGCAACCTCATGCCCTGCATAAACCTCAGCCACTCTTTCGGGAGCAATCTTAATATGATTGATTTTTTTACCGTTTATCATTAGATAACCGTCACAACCAAGAAGCTCTGAATTAAGGTTAAAGGTACATTTGATACCGTATTTATTCAGTATCCCTATAAACCTTTCGTCCTGAGTGACACCATCATCAAAGCTTAATGTAAGTATCTTTTTATATTCCATAAAAACACCTCGATGCAGAAACCATAATCTGATTTCTGCATCATTATACTATTATTTTATTAAATATTCAACAATTACATACAAGGAATAAAAATCATTTTAAGACTTTCTGTAGTTTCGCCCTCAAGATTATTTTCGGCAGCAATGGCCTTTACGGTTGTGTTATACCTTCTTGCAATACTCCACAGGCTCTCGTTATTTTCCTCGGGGAAATAAACCGTTATTGCGTTGGTTTTGCTTTTAACCGTCTTTTCGATTTTACTAAGGGACACCACGCACTCAACGGTTTCGCGGCTCATAACCCATGCACTGACGTTCATTTCGCAACGCACGCCAATGGTTCTGGAGTCCTTAAGCATACAATCCGCAGAAACCACACTGAAATGGGGCTGGCAGTAGATATTAAGATTCTGATAATCACCCTTATGCTTGTATTTAAAATCAAACACCTTACTCACCGATGAAAGACTACCCGTTGTATCCTTTATAATTGCATTTATAGTAAGAGTGCCACTTGTAACCAAGTCCTCGTTTTCCACCGCGGTTTTAAGATTTGAGGTAACTCCCGCACAGTCAACAATGCTTACGGCACCCTCGCCCGAAACAGAAAAATCGCCCTCAAAAACATACCCATCGGAAAAATCCTCCACCCTATCGTAAATATCAATTGGCACGGACTTAAGTTCAAGGGCACTATCCACCGAGTAGGCATCGGTTACAAAGCAAAGCTCCCTTTCCTCCCACATCTTAGCGGTAGCACTTACACCTAATGAAATATCAAACGCCGTAAAAACCCCCTGAGTATCGCCCTTGGGTATAATGTCAAGAGCCGAAACCGTAAGGCACACGTCCCCCATATATCGTTCTTCCATCTTATCGTATTCGATTATCTGATTTATGGGCATAGTGTGCCTTGCACGCTCGGTGCAGGCCTTATCGTTGGCGTTAACGTAGCAAACCTCCACTATCGCCTCGCCCTTAATCATAATTTTATTGCTAATTTTGCGTATTTCACCGCAAAGGGCAACCCCACGCGCACTTATAAGAAATGCCGCAGGAGTATTAAGCGTAAGGGTATCACTCATTGAAAAATGCTTTGTAGAGCAACAACCGAGGGATGCTCCCTTGGTGCAATGTATTTTCTGCTCGATCCCCGCCTCATAAGCTTCGGAAATAAAGCTTACCCTTTCCTCTCCATATGCCGTGAATTTTATGGTAATCCCCGCCTTGATTTCTGCACGCTTGGTGCCCGTTGCACGGCAATTGACGTATGCGGTATCTGCAACAGCTATCGCGTCGGTGCACTGAGCGAAATCCGAGTTTTCACAATGACGGGTAAAGGGTCTTGAAGCGGAAAATGTATAAACACCGCCGTCCTCTGCAGTGTAAATCATACGCAAATCGCACACACCGTCAACGGTTATTCTTTCCCCCACAAGACGACAGGAATTGATTTTTGTATCGGCGGTTGACTTGATAATACGCAATATTTCAGGCATATATTCAGGAAGTGATAACTCTGCTTCTACGCTTTCCTCCACCGTGTTATCAGATAATACTTTGAGAAAATTATATTCCTCATTTTTTAATGAAATATCCATAAAAATAAACTCCCTTCATATATTCTCAATGAATTATATGAGGGAGTTATTGTAATTATTACATTTATTCTTCGGTTGTTTCCTCGGAAGCCTCTTCAGCGCTTTCTTCGTAAAGAAGCTCGTAGAGAAGCTGACGATTTTCCTCTAAATCCAAGGAAATGCTTGAACCGTCCCACTGTGATGAATACCACCACGTATCCTCAAAGGGCAACTGGGCAGAAACCATCATTTGGTCTATATCTGTGCCGTTTTTGGTTACACAGCTCATAAGACTGAAAACAAGTGACCAAAAATCAGTTGTGGAAAGGGTTGTTTCAACATATGGTGCAACGTCCTTGGCAGTTGAAATAAGACCTGTAACACCCATATCCTTAGCCTTCGCCATAATGGCGGCAATAACCTTGCGCTGACGCTCAGTTCTGTTAAAGTCGGAATCAAGCTTTCTGATACGTGCATACCACAATGCCTGATAGCCTGTAAGGTGCACGTTTTCGCCACTGGGTACGGTTTCGGGTTTTTCCTCCTTACCGTATTTGTGGCGGTTGTTTATGTAGTCCGCCTCATCTTCGGTAACATCCACCTCGATACCGCCAAGACCATCAATTAATGCGGTAAACATCTCAAAGTCAACGGTGGCATAATCGTCGATTTTAATACCAAAATTCTGCTCAATAGTCTGTATAAGAAGGTTTGCACCACCCCAGGCATACGCGGCGTTAATCTTGGATTCACGATTACCGGGCACGTCCACGTGGGTGTCACGAAGGATTGAAACAACGGTAATTTTACCCGTTTTACTATTAACGGAGGCAATCATAATACTGTCGCTTCGTGAAGCACCACCCTTTTCCTTATCGGCACCGATAAGAAGGATATTACGCACGTGACCTTCACTCACCAGTGAATCCACGTCCTCAATGTGCTCAATGGGCTCTGCTTCTCTGAATTCCCCCACAATACTGTTAGCGGTAGTGAACAACACACCACCAACGGCAATGCACACCACTAGCACAAGTGCCACAAAGCCCAGAAAGATTTTAGGTGCTACGGATTTTTTGGCAGGTGCCTTCCTTTTACCGAAGCGTGCCTCGTAATCGGATATATCCTCGTCGGAGACAACCTTGCGGATTTGTTGGGTATTGGATTTGTGGTTAGCCTTAACGGGAGGCACACGGGTTTGGGTAGGACTTGTCCTTTGGGTAGGACTTGTCCTTTGGGGTGAATAAACACGTGTTTGCTCCATTTGAGAGTGGCTATAGGCATCATCAGATAAGTAAACGTCCTTGTATATATCCCGCGGTCTTCTTTGGGAAATGTAAATACCATCATCCTCGGGCTCCGCCTTTTCAGAGCGGCTTATATAAACATCCTGTGAGTTACTGAAGATATCCTCAAACTCATCCTTACGACCGCTCGAAAGCTCGATATAATCATCCTCATCAAAATACGAATCAACGCTTTTTAAAAGCTCCTCGTAATCATCGTTGGCGGAAAAAGGCTTTTCACGACCATTATTAAATCTTTTATCGTCCACAAAAAGACTCCTTTGGTTTAAAGTTCATAGGAATTTTAACACAATATAAAAAAATTTGCAACTCCGCGAGGGAGCTGCAAATTAATTAAAACTGTAAATTATTATTTAACCTTAACAATCCAGCCGTTTTTGTCTTCGATTTTGCCCCACTGAATACCGGTAAGCTCATCATAAAGGAACTGAGCAACTGCGCCGATTTCATTGTTATTGATAACAATGTGCTCGTCGCCATCAATATACTCACCAACGGGTGAAATAACAGCGGCAGTACCTGTACCGAAGGATTCGTTAAGAGTGCCGTTTTTGTGAGCCTCTTTAACCTCATCGATAGAAATCTTGCGTTCCTCAACCTTGTAGCCGTGAGCCTTAAGAACCTCGATACAGCTTGCTCTTGTAACACCGGGAAGGATGTTACCGTCAGTAAGCTCGGGAGTGATAACAACACCATCGATTACGAAGAAAACGTTCATTGCGCCAACCTCGTCGATGTATTTTCTCTCAACACCGTCAAGCCAGAGAACCTGAGCATAGCCCATTTTGTCTGCCTTTTCCTGACCGATAAGAGATGCAGCGTAGTTACCGCCTGCCTTAGCCATACCTGTACCACCCTTAACGCAACGAACGTATTCACGCTCAATAGCGATTTTAACGGGGTCCATACCGTTGGGATAGTATGAGCCAACAGGTGAAAGGATAATTGCAAAGATATATGTGTGTGAAGGATGAACTCCAAGGAATTCATCGGTAGCAATAATGAAAGGACGGATGTAGAGTGACGTGCCTTCATTGTGAGGAACCCAATCACTATCAACGTCAACAACAGTCTTGATTGCCTCAAGAACCATATCGGGGTCAAGACGAGGAACGCAAAGACGGTCGCAGGTGTTGTTCATTCTTTCAATATTTTTCTGAGGACGGAAAAGCTGAATGCTACCGTCGGCAGTTCTGTAAGCCTTAAGACCCTCGAAAAGCTCCTGTGCGTAATGGAAAACCATTGCAGAGGGGTCAAGGGCGATGGGGCCGTAGGGAACAACTCTGCCGTCATGCCAGCCGTTAGCCTCGTCATAATTCATAATAAACATGTGGTCGGTAAAGATTTTACCGAAGCCGAGCTTGCTCTCATCTGCAGGCTTTGCCTTGGGAGCTGTAGTTCTTTCAATTCTGAAATCGTAGCTCATTGAAATAACCTCCAATTAATAATCGTAGCCGAGTTTAAGAGCGGTTTTGTTAACCTCAAGAAGGTTTGCACGGCGTGCAGAAACAACCTTTGAGAGAGGTGCGTCAATACCGTCAAAGCCGAGCTCCTCAACCTCTTTAAGAAGCTTACCTGTAATAATCATATTAGCAAGTGTGCTGATACCCTGCTCGTTTGCAAGCTGAGTTGCGGGAATGTAGAATACGTCAACATCGGTTCTTTCAACCTTTCTTGTAATAAGGGTTGAATCAACAAAGATTTTACCGCCGGAAACAACCTCGTTTTCGTATTTATCGAGTGAGGGAAGGTTCATAGCAACAAGAACGTCGGGCTTACCAACGATGGGTGAGCCGATGGGCTCGTCACTTACGATAACGCTACAGTTAGCTGTACCGCCACGCATTTCGGGGCCGTATGAAGGAAGCCATGAAACCTGCTTATTTTCAAGAAGGCCCTTGTAAGCAACGAATTTACCTGCGAAAAGGATACCCTGTCCGCCGAAGCCTGCAAAAAGAATGTTACATGCTTTGCTCATAATTATTTAGCCTCCTCTGCATAGATATCTTTATAAACACCCAAGGGATAGTAAGGAAGCATATTTTCCTCAAGCCATGTAAGTGCCTTTTCGGGTGTCATACCCCAGTTTGTGGGACATGTTGAAACAGCCTCAACAAGTGAGAAGCCCTTGCCGTCAAGCTGATACTGGGATGCCTTTTTGATAGCGGCCTTTGCTTTTCTTACGTTTGCGGGGTTATTAACTGAAACTCTTTCAAGGTATGCGGCGCCGTCAACGTTCTGAAGAAGCTCGCAAACCTTTACGGGGTAACCAACTGTTTCAACGTCTCTTCCGTAGGGTGAGGTCTGAGTAACCTGACCGGGAAGAGTTGTGGGAGCCATCTGACCGCCTGTCATACCATAGATAGCGTTGTTTACGAAAATAACTGTGATATTTTCGCGTCTTGCGGCTGCGTGAACTGTTTCTGCAGTACCGATAGCGGCAAGGTCACCGTCGCCCTGATATGTGAAAACAACGTTGTTTTCGGGGTCCGCTCTTTTTACACCTGTTGCAACTGCAGGAGCTCTACCGTGAGGAGCCTGGATGAAGTCGCAGGTGAAATAATCGTAAGCCATAACGGAACAGCCAACGGGTGCAACACCAATTGTTCTGCCGTCAATACCGAGCTCATCAATAACCTCGGCAACAAGTCTGTGAATAATACCGTGAGTACAACCGGGACAATAATGAAGCGGTGCATCTGTTAATGTCTTGGGTTTTTCGAATACTACCATTATTTGTTACCTCCTTCATTGATTTCTTCGATTTTTGCAAGTACCTCTTCGGGAGCGGGAATGATACCGCCGGTACGGTTGCAAAGATATACGGGCTTCTTGCATTCGATTGCAAGCTTAACGTCTTCAATCATCTGACCCATATTCATTTCAACGCTGAGGAATGCCTTGCATTTTTCTGCAGCAGCCTTAAGAACCTTGTCAGGGAAGGGCCAGAGTGTGATAGGACGAATCATACCAACCTTGATACCCTTTGCTCTCGCTTCAACAATAGCGTTTTTAGCAACACGGGCAGTGATACCGAATGAAACTACGCAGATTTCTGCATCGTCCATAAGATATTCTTCGTAAAGAACCTCGTTCTCTTCGATTGTTTTATATCTTGCAAAGCGCTCGAAGTTTGTTCTTTCAAGCTCCTCTGCCTTTAAGTAAAGAGAGTTAACGATGTTGTGCTTTCTTTCACCCTTGGTGCCTGTAAGTGCCCAGGGCTTATCGAAGCTCTTAGGTGCACTGTCAGGAAGCTCAACGGGCTCCATCATCTGACCAAGAGTACCGTCTGCAAGAATCATTGCAGGCATTCTGTATTTATCTGCAAGGTCAAATGCAGTGCTTGTAAGGTCTGCCATTTCCTGAACAGATGCAGGTGCAAGAACGATTTTCTTGAAGTCACCGTGGCTACCGCCCTTTACTGCCTGGAAATAGTCGGACTGTGAGGGCTGGATACCGCCAAGACCGGGACCACCACGCTGTACGTTAACAATAAGTGCAGGAACGTCTGAGCCTGCGATATATGAGATACCCTCGCTCTTAAGAGAAACGCCGGGGCTTGAGGATGAGGTCATAACACGCTTGCCTGTTGCGGCAACGCCGAGAACCATATTGATAGCGGCAACTTCACTTTCTGCCTGAAGGAATACGCCGCCTACCTTGGGCATTCTTTTTGCCATATATGCGGCAATTTCTGTCTGAGGAGTAATGGGGTAACCGAAATAATGCATACAACCTGCTCTGATTGCAGCCTCGGCAATAGCCTCATTACCTTTCATTAAAACTTTTTCACCCATTTATTTCACCTTACCTTTCAACAGTTATAGCACAGTCAGGGCACATTGTTGCACAGAAAGCGCAACCGATACACTTGCTTTCATCGATGCAATGTGCAGGATGATGTCCTTTTGCATTAAGCTTTGCAGAATCAAGTTCTACGATTTTCTTGGGACAAGCAGTTACGCACAAACCGCAACCCTTGCAAACATTTTCTGCGAATGTTACTTTTGCCATTTTTCTGCCTCCTAAATTATCTTTTTTTGTAAAGTCAGCGGAAACAGATTATCTATTTTTCCGTTGAGATTATTAACTAAATCAGCTGTGACAGTGGTCATTTTAACGGGCAAGCCCGAAAGGGATGATAATTCTTCGGCACTGTCAACCGAATTTAAAACATCCTGTGCAGTTGTACACTCACCAAGGTTGGAGTTGTTTACAATTGCAGTAAATTTAATTTTGCAGGCATCCTCAATTTCCGCCATTATTTCAAGTGCGGATTGTGCGTCGGGGGTCAAGGGACGATATTTGTTGAAAACAAAAAGCATTTCGTAATCGTTTTCGTCCTTAATAGCGTCCGCATAGCGACCCAATGCATAAGCACCACGGTCATCGCCGCCAATATCCATTATGGCATTTTCCTCACGCTTGTCAAGAAGTGAATAGACCTCCTGAGGTAAAGCGGGCAAATCCACGTTGGTATTGGCAAAGGCGGATGAAATAAGCTGTATGCCTGCCTCGTTCAATTCCTTAAGACTGTCCCTTGTTCTGAAATAAGGGTTAACTATGTCAAGGTCGGCAATAACTACCCTTTCACCAAGGGCTTTAAGATGCAATGCATAATTCACTGCAATATTTGTTTTGCCGCTACCATAGTGACCTGCAAAAAGGGTCATTCTTTTATATTGCATCAAAGCACCAACTTTCGGAATTAGGAATTAGGAATGAGGAATTAGGAATTAAGGGGCTGACGCCGATTATAATTCGTAATTCATAATGCGTAATTCGTAATTATCTGGGCAAAGCCGATTGTAATATTCAATAAGCGAAAATTCGCAATTTATCAAAGCTTATTTCTCTGTATCTTACCACTGGTTGTTTTAGGAAGTTCATCACGGAAAACAACGATACGGGGATATTTGTAGGGAGCAGTTTTCTCCTTAACGTACTGCTGAATCTCTTTCTTGAGCTCGTCAGTACCCTCGGTGCCCTTAACAAGCACGATGCTTGCCTTAACAACCTGTCCCCTAACCTCGTCAGGTGCGGCAGAAACGCCACATTCGAGAACGTAGGGAAGCTCCATAATAACGCTTTCGATTTCGAAGGGTCCGATACGGTAGCCCGATGACTTGATAACGTCGTCAACTCGACCAACGTACCAATAGAAGCCATCCTCATCCATCCAGGCAACGTCGCCGGTGTGGTAGTAGCCGTCGTGCCATACCTCTTTGGTTTTTGCTTCGTCGTTATAGTAGCCCTTGAACAAGCCGCAGGGTGCGCCGTCCTTAACACTGACAACGATTTCGCCGTTTTCACCTGCCTTAACGGGGTTACCCTCGCTATCAATAAGGCATACGTCGTAAATGGGAGCGGGCTTACCCATTGAGCCGATTTTATGGGGTGCACCGGTCATATTACCAATAATCATTGTACTTTCAGTCTGACCGAAGCCTTCAAGAATCTGAAGTCCTGTTGCAGCCTCAAACTGGCGGTAAACCTCGGGGTTAAGTGCCTCACCCGCTGTGGTCATATGCTTAACAGATGAGAAATCGTATTTGGAAATATCCTGCTTAACCATCATTCTGAGCATTGTGGGCGGTGCGCAGAAGGTTGTAATATTATGCTTTGCAAACATAGGAAGAATGTCTGCAGCATCAAAGCGGTCAAAGTCATAAACGAACAATGCGCCCTCGCAGAGCCACTGACCGTAGAATTTACCCCACATTGACTTTGCCCAGCCCGTGTCGGAAATTGTAAAGTGAAGACCGTCGGGGTCAACGTTGTGCCAATACTTGGCGGTATGGAAATGACCTAAAGCGTAGGTATAGCTGTGAGCGGCAATCTTGGGATAGCCCGTTGTACCTGAGGTGAAGAACATAAGCATAAGATCGTCACCACCGGGTGCATCCGCCGCTCTTTCGAAGTGCGAGCTGAAAAGCTTGCTTTCTTCGTCGTAGTTTCTCCAGCCCTCGCGCTGCTCGCCAACTGCGATTTTAATCTGAAGGTCGGGGCATTTCTGTGCGGCTAAGTCAACCTGATTTGCAACGTCACCATCGGTGGTGCAAAGGATTGCCTTAACGCCTGCCGCCTGGAAGCGATACTCAAGGTCGTGCTCCTGAAGCTGGTTAGGAGCAGGAATACCAATTGCGCCAAGCTTGTTAAGACCAAGCATTGCAAACCAATACTGGTAATGGCGCTTAAGGATAAGCATAACCTTGTCGCCCTTTTTGATACCAAGGGATTTGAAGTAGTTAGCGGCCTGAGCCGAGCCCTTCTTCATATCCTTGAAGGTGAATTTTCTTTCGGTTTTGTCTCTTGAAATGTGGAGCATAGCCAATTTATCGGGCTCACGCTCCGCAAGAGTATCAATAAGGTCGTATGCAAAATTGAAGTTTTCGGTGTTTTTGAACTTAATTGAAGTGGGTGTACCCTTTTCGTTAAGCTCAACGTCAACGAACTTTTTATAAATACGCTCTGTTTTATCTTCCTTAGCAGGTGCCTTGTATTCCTCAGTCTTAACGTGCTGAAGCTCAGGAATGGGCTCGCCCGAGGGATTAAGAACAATAGCGTAAAAGGTACAATCCTTACCGTCAACGGCAATCATACCGTGGGGTGTAAGTGAATCGTAGTAGATGCTGTCGCCGGGGCCGAGGATTTCGGAATGCTCGCCAACCTGCACCTTTAATTTACCCTCAATAACAATATCAAGCTCCTGACCGTCGTGGGAGGTAAGTTCAATATCCTTATTCTGATTTTCTTCGCTATATGTAGCCTCAACAAAAAGAGGCTCGGCAATTTTATTTCTGAACTTGGAGGCAAGGTTGAAGTAGGTCATACCGTGAGCCTTTTCAATCTTCTGGCCCTTACCCGCCTTTGTGAAAACGTAGTTTGTAAGCTTAGGTGTGCTACCCTCAATAATGCTTGAAACATCTACGTTAAAAGCAAGTGCGCAACGGTAAATGAAAGCAAAGTTAAGGTCGCTTTCGCCGTTTTCGCAAGCGATGTATTCGCTTTCGCCAACACCTGTTTTTGCTGCCATCTCTGCTGTGGTGTAGCCTTCAATTTCGCGTAACTCTCTGATACGCGCCGCCATCTCTTTGATTTTATAATCAAGTCCGGTCATTTTGTCCATAAATTCTATCCTCCATCTTTTGGTAGGGACACAATAAAAAACTCGTCCCAAAGATTTTCTTTGAGACGAGTAAAAAACAATTCATACCCGCGGTACCACTCAAATTGCAGTAAAACTGCCACTCTCGGGGTCTATCAACCCCTATGCTTTTACGCAGCAATCACGGAGAGGTTCTACTAAGCGAAAGCCTTTCTTCCTCCCGGCTCGGAAACTACAAACATCGGACTCTCAACCTATGGCTTGCACCAACCGCCACTTCTCTGTAAGGTGAAACACCCGCGCCCTTTTCTTCAACGCCTTTATTTATCTGCTCAAAGATAACATATTATAAAGTAAATGTCAAGTTTTTTTATTATAATTTGTTTCTTATTATCTTACCACTGATGGTCTTGGGAAGCTCATCACGGAAAACAACGATTCGGGGATATTTATAAGGAGCTGTATTTTCCTTAACGTATTTCTGAATTTCCTTCTTAAGCTCCTCGGTACCCTCTGTGCCGGGAGTAAGAACGATGCTTGCCTTACCAACCTGTCCCCTTACCTCGTCGGGTGCGGCAGAAACGCCACATTCAAGAACGTAGGGAAGCTCCATAATAACGTTTTCAATTTCGAAGGGTCCGATACGGTAGCCTGATGATTTGATAACATCGTCAACGCGACCAACGTACCACAAGTAGCCGTCCTCGTCACGCCAAGCAGTGTCACCGGTGTGATAAAGACCATCGTGCCATACCTCGTTGGTTTTTTCTTCGTCGTTGTAGTAGCCGAGGAAAAGACCACAGGGTGCACCGTTCTCGGTATGAACAACGATTTCGCCTGTTTCACCGTCTGCAACGGGCTTGCCGTCGGGGTCGACGATGTCGATATCGTAAAGAGGAGTGGGCTGACCCATTGCACCGATTTTAATCTGTGTGCCGTTGAAGTTTGCAATCGAAAGGGTGGTTTCAGTCTGGCCGAAGCCCTCGTGGATTCTGAGGCCCGTTGCCTTTTCAAACTGCTTGAATACTTCGGGGTTAAGTGCCTCACCTGCTGTGGTTGCATGGTGAATTGTTGAAAGGTCGTACTGTGAAATATCCTGCTTGATTAACATTCTGTACATTGTGGGAGGTGCACAGAAGGTTGTGATATTGTATTTTGCAAACATGGGAAGTATTTTAGAAGCATCAAAGCGCTCAAAGTCATATACGAAGACTGCGCCCTCGCAAAGCCACTGACCGTAGAGCTTGCCCCAGAGAGCCTTACCCCAGCCTGTTTCGGAAATTGTAAAGTGAATGCCGTCACGCTCAACACAGTGCCAATATTTGGCGGTAAGGAAGTGACCCAAGGGGTATTTGTGTGAGTGAACTGCAATTTTAGGATAACCGGTTGTACCGGATGTGAAGAACATAATTAACGGGTCGTTACCGCAGGGTGATTCCCCATCACGCACAAAGCGACGGCTAAAAAGACCATATTCCTCATCGAAGCAATGCCAACCGTCCTTTTTGCCGTTGGCAACGATTTTGGTTGTAAGTGTAGGACAGTTTTTCTGAGCCTCGTCAATGTAGTCGGTTGCTACGCCGTCGGCAGTAACAACAACCGCTGAAACGCCTGCAGCCCGGAAGCGGTACTCATAGTCGTGAACAACAAGCTGATTTGTTGCGGGAATTGCAACCGCACCAAGTTTGTGAAGAGCAAGAATGGCAATCCAGAACTGATAGTTGCGTTTAAGAACAAGAAGAACTCTGTCGCCCTTTTTGATACCAAGGGATTTGAAGTAGTTAGCGGCCTGTGATGAAGCCTCTTTGATATCCTTGAAGGTAAAACGACGCTCTGTTAAATCGTCTGCAATGTGAAGCATTGCAAGCTTTTCGGGGTATTGTCTGCCAAGCTCGTCAACGATGTCGAAGGCAAAGTTGAATTTATCCTCATTCTGGAATGAAATGCCTGTGCAAACGCCATTTTCATCCTCAACCGTATTGATAAATTTATCGCAGATAAGGGGGAAATTCTTAGGTGCTCTGCCAACGTTCACGCTACTCATATGGGTGTCGGCAACGCTTTCATCCTCTGCCATAACCATAGCAAGGAAAAGGCAATCCTCGCCGTTAACTGCAATCATACCGTGGGGTGTTGAGCTATTATAATAGATGCTGTCGCCCTCGTGAAGAATTTCGGTGTGGTCACCAACCTGCACCTTAAGTGAGCCCTTAACAACAAAGTCAAATTCCTGACCCGAGTGAGTTGTAACCTCGATGGGCTTAGACTGAAGCTCACTTGAATATTCGTACTTAACCCAATAGGGGTTTGCAAGCTTATTTTTGAATTTGGGAGCAAGGTTCTGAATGAGGATGCCCTCCTCATTTGCCGTTGTCTGACCCTTGCCGCGACGGGTTACGTTGTAGGTTGTGAGCTTTGCACTCTGACCTTCAAGAAGGTCTGTAATTTCAACGCCAAAAGCAAGCGCGCACTTGTGAATAAAGCTGAAGGGTAAGTCCTCCTCGCCCTTTTCAAATGCAAGGTATTCTGTTAATGAGAGCTCAGTTTTTTCAGCCATTTCCTCAACGGTTAAGCCGTAAATATCACGAAGCTCACCAATACGCTTTGCAACCTCTGCAAGCTTGTTTGTAACTGAATTGTTCTGCATAATAATAGCCTTCTTTCAAAAGTATTATCAAAATCTCACAAATAAAAAAACGCCCCAAATTAAAACCCTTTTGGTTTTAGCTTGAGACGAAAATAATTCCGCGGTACCACTCAAATTGCAATTTTAATTGCCACTCAGGAGTCCATCAACCCCGATGCACTAACGCAGCATACTCGAAAGGCGCCTACTCATAAAATTTTCGGACCTTCAGCTCAGAAGGGATAGGTTTTTGAAAAAACAGGCTATCGGCTCGCAGCACCCGCCGACTCTCTGGAAGCTGTATATTTCAACCGTCTTCGTCACAGCTTTTATTTGTGATATTTTTAATTTGCAAGAATTCTATCACTTTATCCCCTGTCTGTCAATAGTTTTAATAAAAATTACTTTAAAAACCCTGAAATAAATTCGATTTTTATGTTGACAAAACAACCAAACAGTGGTATTATTTCACACATATTCATAAATGCGATGAAGGAATTACGTGTTTTTGACCCAACACTCCAGAGAGTTGGCGGTTGCTGCGAGCCAACGTGTTTCAAAAATTCGGTCTCGTTCCGGAGCAGAGCTTCCTAACCCCTTACGGTGCATAAGAAGCTACGGCGGCCCCGTTACCATGGCTACAGGCTTAATCGAGCCTTAATGAGTGACTGCTTTTGCAGTAACCGGGGTGGTACCGCGGATTTTTTGAGAATTCGTCCCTGAGATAAAGATTCTTATCTCAGGGACTTTATTTATGCAAATTTTCATTACATTATTATATGATTCACACTGAAAGGATGAGTAAAGTGAAAAAAATTATCATTTCCGACATCACACTTAAAAAGATTTCAGAGGACAGAGCTGTATCCTTACTATTCAGAGAAAAATCTGCAATCGCAAGCTGTGCCGACAAAATCGGTGTGGATGTAATTGAAATTCCTGCAGTAAAATCCCCTGCCGAGGATAAAATTATTTATAAAACAATCGCACAGAACGTGCAGAACGCTATTTTTGCAATCCCTGTTGGCTTTAATACCGAGGACGTTGCAGTTGCATGGGAATGCATTAAGGATGCTCAGAAGCCCCGCCTTCAGGTTGAGCTTCCCGTTTCCACAATCCAGATGGAATATACCTACCACGTAAAGCAGGCAAAAATGCTTGAAAGGATTACCGCACTTATCAAGACTGCTAAGGAATTCTGCGAGGACGTTGAATTTTCTGCACTTGACGCAACAAGAGCAGACGAGGACTTCATCATTGCGGCAGTAAAGGAAGCAGAGGCTTCAGGTGCTACCCTCATTACAATATGTGATGATGCAGGTGTATCAACACCCGAAAGCATTGCAGACCTTATTGCAAAGGTTAAGGGCGCAGTAAGCATTCCCGTTTACGCTCAGGTTTCAGACAGCATCAGCATGGCGGTTGCAGGTGCTTTTGCCGCTATCAGATGCGGTGCGGATGGTCTTAAATGTGCAATGGCAGGCAAAAACGCACTTCTTACAGGTAAGATTTCCGATGCTATTAACGCATGTGGCACACAGATTGGTGCAGAAATCAAGCTTAATAATACAAAAATCCACGCAAGCATCGAGGATATGCTTTCAAGCATCAGTCACGACGCTTACGAGGCTAACAAATCTATCAGCGAGGGCAAAAAGATTCTTCTTGATTCCGACTCAACCATTGACCAGGTTTCTCAGGCGGCCGCTGTTTTAGGCTACGAGCTTTCCGATTCAGATATCGGTAACGTGCACAAGGTGCTTAAGCAGGTTTGCGAAAAGAAGGGTGCTATCGGCTACAAGGAATTTGAAGCAATTATTGCAAGCTCTGCAATGCAGGCACCCTCAACCTATCACTTTGAAACATACACAACCACAAGCAGCAATATGTCCGCTTCTATGTCACAGGTTACCTTGAAATGCAATGACGAAATCATCTGCGGAGTAAGCAACGGTGACGGCCCCATTGACTCCGTTTTCCGTGCAATCGAGCAGTGCATCGGTCACCACTACGAGCTTGACGATTTCCAGGTACAGTCCGTCACAGAGGGCAAGGAGGCTCTCGGCTCTGCACTTGTAAGACTTCGCAACAACGGCAAGCTTTACTCAGGTAACGGTACATCCACCGACATTGTTGCCGCAAGCATCAGAGCATATATCAATGCATTGAACAAAATCGTATTCGAGGAGGCATAAAATGAAAATCGTATTTTCAACCAAAAACGTGCGTCGAGCATCATTCCTTGACACCTGCCGTTATGCCTTTGACTACGGTTTTGAGGGATTTGAAATTTACGATGCCATAAACGAAAGAAGCTCTCATCACGATAGCATTTTAAGACGCGAGCGCATTGCAGACGCCAAAAGAAAGCTCATTAACAGAAATCTTTCAGTTTCTGCTCTTCGTATGCCCGACCCCGTTGAAAGCGACGCCACAACCCCCGAGCTTATTGAAAAATACGTAAGCCTAGCGATTGCATCAGGCATCGAAAACGTTATTGTTCACACACAGGGCGAGGTTTCATTTGACGTTCTTGACGCAAAAATGGCACCCGCAATCAAACGAGCTCAGTCAGGCGACGTTAACATCCTTTTCGAAACAATCGGCTTCCTTGCAAGAACCGAAAACGTAATCGGACTTATAAATCACTTTGCGTCAGCGGCTATCGGTGTTTCATGGAACGTAAGAGGAACACATTTCGATGCAGGCGAAACCGCCGAAACCACCATCAAAAACCTTGGTGCTTACATCAAATACGTTCGCCTTGGTGATATGAAGGACGGCAAAACCGTTTTAATCGGCGAGGGTGACTTAGACGTTCAGAAGCTTCTTAACTCACTTTCCTCACTTAACTACGAGGGCTTCATCTGTGCCGCATGGAACGAGGAAATCAGTGATGCAGACATCGTTCTTACACACTTTACAAACTACATCGCCTCATTAGGCCGTGAGAAAAAGGTATACGACCGTGCGCATTATAACCGCGATAAATCAGGCACATTCCCCTGGAAGAAGTACGACGTTATTGACGCTACCTTCGCAGAGGTGCTTGACAAAATGGCGGAAAAATACCCCGACCAGTATGCCTTCAAATATCCCACACTTGACTACACAAGAACATACGAGCAGTTCCGTCGCGACGTTGACGAATGTGCCGCAGCGTTGATTTCACTTGGCGTTAAGGCGGGTGACCACGTTGCAATCTGGGCAACCAACGTTCCCCAGTGGTTCATCACCTTCTGGGCAACAACCAAAATCGGTGCAGTTCTTGTTACCGTTAACACCGCTTATAAAATCCACGAGATTGAATATCTGCTTAAGCAGTCCGACACTCATACACTGGTTATGATTGAGTACTGCAAGGATATTAACTATAAGGAAATTATTGAAGAGCTTTGCCCTGAGCTTAAGGACCTTGAGCCCGGCTCACCCTTATACTCCAAGAACCTCCCCTTCCTTCGTAACGTTGTTACCGCAGGTTTTGAGATGGATGGTTGCCTTACATGGGAGCAGATGCTTTCACGCTCTTCACTTGTTCCCAGGGAAGAGGTACGCAGACGTGCTTCACTTGTAAAGCCCGACGACGTTTGTAATATGCAGTACACATCGGGTACTACGGGCTTCCCCAAGGGCGTTATGCTTACACACCGTAACATTATCAACAACGGTAAAACAATCGGTGACAGAATGGATTTATCCACCGCCGACCGTATGATGATTCAGGTGCCTATGTTCCATTGCTTCGGCATGGTACTTTCAATGACTTCTATGATGACTCACGGCGGTACACTTTACCCCATCCCCTACTTCTCACCCAAGTCATCACTGGCTTGTGTAAACGACGAGCGTATCACCTGCTTCAACGGTGTTCCCACAATGTTTATTGCAATGTTCAGTCACCCCGACTTTGCAAAAACCGATTTCTCATATATGCGTACAGGTATTATGGCGGGCGCCAACTGCCCCGCAGACCTTATGCGCCGCGCATCCGTTGAGATGAATATGCGTGAAATCATTTCAGTTTACGGTCAGACAGAGGCTTCGCCCGGTTGTACAATGGGCGAGGTAAACGAGGATCTTGACCACCGTGTTGAAACCGTTGGTAGCGCATTCCCCGGTGTTGAATGTAAAATCATCGACCCTGAAACAGGTCTTGAGCTTCCCGATGGTCAGAGTGGCGAATTTGTTGCACGTGGCTTCAACATTATGAAGGGCTACTACAAAATGCCGGAAGCAACTGCACAGGCAATTGACAGCGAGGGCTGGCTTCACTCAGGCGACATCTGTATGAGAACTCCCGACGGCTACTACAAGGTTACAGGTCGTCTTAAGGATATGATTATCCGCGGTGGTGAAAACCTTTATCCCCGTGAAATCGAGGAATTCTACCTTACTAACCCCAAAGTTCGCGACGTTCAGGTTGTTGGCGTTCCCGATGAGCAGTACGGCGAGGAATGCTGCGCATGGATTATTCTTCACAAGGGCGAAACCGCAGACGAAAAGGAAATGAAGGAATACGGCTATGCCTCAATTGCAAAGCACAAGGTTCCCAGATACTTCTTATTCGTAAATGAATTCCCCATGAATGCCGCAGGTAAGATTCTTAAATACAAAATGAGAGAGGAATCACTCGACAGATATAATTCTCAAAAATAATTTTAAAGGTCGGGTCAGGTGCCCGACCTTTGTGTTTTAAGCAGGTACCTATATGAATTACAAAGAATTTAAAATCATCGACTCACATTGCCATATTTTCCCCGATAAAATTGCCCTTAAGGCAACCGAAAGCACCGATACGTTTTACGGCATAACACAAGCAGGCATCAAAACATCTGACTTTGTGGGAAACGTGCAGACCCTTCTGGAGCAATGTGAAAGCACAGGGGTTGACAAATGCCTTGTAACCTCGGTTGCAACAACACCCCACCACGCACAGAGTATAAACAGCTTCATTGCCCGTGAGGTTGAGCTTCACCCCGATAAATTCATAGGCTTCGGCTCATTACACCCCGACAGTGAAAATCTTACTGCGGATATTGAGCACCTTATTGAAATCGGCTTAAAGGGTGTTAAATTACATCCCGATATTCAGAATTTTAAAGCGGACGACCCCAAGGTGCTTAAGATTTTTGAGCTTTGCGACAAGCATGGCCTTCCCGTGCTTGTACACACGGGCGACTACCGTTTTGACAACTCAAACCCCGACAGAATCGAAAACGTGCTTAAGGCGTTCCCCGATTTAACAATTATCGGTGCCCACTTCGGCGGTTGGTCTGTATGGGATGAGGCGGCTCAGAAGCTCACAAAATACAAGAATTTTTACGTTGACACCTGCTCGTCCTTTTACACCCTTGAAAAGAAAACGGCTAAAAGACTTATTGAAGCCTACGGCACTAACAGGGTTATTTTCGGTACGGACTTCCCCATGTGGAGGCAGAAGGATGAGCTTGATTACCTTTTCAGTTTAGGCTTAACAGATACAGAGCTTGAAAATATTTTGCGAAAGAACCTTTTGAGAGTATTGAAGTTACAGGATTAAGCGGATATAATTAAACAAAAAAGGCAAAGGTAGGTTAATTCTATGTCAAAAAGACAGCAAAAAAAATACGACAAGGCTATGCAGGATTTAAGAGCGGCTTTTGCCGATTGTACAGATTTCTACCTAAGAGAAACCAAACGCTTTTACGATAACAATTTAATAAAGCTCCTGTACGATGACGGGGAATTTGCGTTTTGTAACTATTCGAATCAATGCTACTTGGTTTTTCCGTACAGATTCAGCAAAAACGCCAGAATAGTTCATAAAGAGATTTTGATATATGCCGTACGAAACCCTCTTGATTACCTTATCAGAACAGCAGAAAACAAGGAATATGCCGTAAGCGACGTGTTTTTTGAAAATGCCAAAGTGGTAAAGGCAAAAAGAGATGCTGAGGGCCCCACCGAGTTCATTGACCTCAGATTGGACGAAATGATACTTCGCTACGGCAGAGATATTCCCGAAGCCGTGTATGATGAATACCTTTTAAATAAGTAAAAACACATACGCAAAACACTTGAAATAGGCTAAAATATATGTTAAACTTGTAAACTGTATGTTCAGGCTACATAGTATGTTAATATATATTCTCATTATCTGAGGTGTTACAAAATGATTTGCAACAATATTTTAGAGGCCATGGGCAACACCCCCGTTATCCGTCTTAACCGTATGGTTGATGGAGATAGCGCAGAGGTGCTTGTTAAATTCGAGGGTCTTAACGTTGGCGGCTCCATAAAAACCCGAACCGCTTACAATATGATTTTAAAAGCCGAAAAGGAAGGCAAAATCAACAAGGACACAATCATTGTTGAGCCCACAAGCGGCAACCAGGGCATCGGTCTTGCACTTGTCGGCGCTGTAAGAGGCTACAAAACCGTTATCATTATGCCCGACTCCGTTAGTGAGGAACGCAGAAAGCTCGTTAAGCACTACGGCGCAGACGTAAAGCTCGTTCACGACGCAGGCAACATAGGCAAATGCATTGACGAATGCTTACAATTAGCATTAAAAATGCAGGAGGAAAACGAAAACGTTTTTGTTCCCCAGCAGTTTGAAAATCCCGCTAACCCCGAAATCCAGCGCCGGAAAACCGCTACAGAAATTCTTGAGCAGGTTGGCAAGCCCATTGACGGCTTCTGTGCAGGCATCGGCACGGGCGGTACGCTTACAGGTATCGGCGAGGTGCTTAAGAAGGCTAACCCTGATATTGAAATTTGGGCAGTAGAGCCCGAGGATGCAGCCATTCTTTCAGGCGGTCTTATAGGCACACATATTCAGATGGGTATTGGTGACGGTCTCATCCCCCCCATTCTCAACACTTCAATTTATTCCGACATCTGCATAGTTACTGACGAGGAAGCGCTCAACACTGCTAAGGACCTTGCTTCAAAGGAGGGTATCCTTTGCGGTATCTCAAGTGGTACAAACGTTGCTGCCGCACTTAAGCTTGCCAAAAAATTAGGCAAGGGTAAGACGGTTGTTGCGGTCCTTCCCGATACCGCAGAAAGATATTTCTCAACTCCCCTTTTTGATGAATAAAAATTTTCCCAAGTACGAAACGTACTTGGGATTTTTTTATTTTGCTTCACTTATTTTTATGTTAGCGCCCTCAATATCAGTGTTGGCGGTTACTATGTCGGTAATAAGTAATGGTGCGGACTCGCTAAGCTTCCCCTTTTCCACAACAATCTGCACCGAATCATCATTAATAACTGCAACACAGGTAGCGGATATTTTGGCACTTATGAGGGTTTCAAGGTCGTTTTCAAGCTTTATTTGCTTTGACATACCGTTAATCTGCGCCGTAATGCTTTTTGCCTCATCACTGCCCGATGCCGCCTTTTCCAATGATTTATTAAGCTTATCTACCGCTTCGTCACGTGCCTTATCCCTGCTAAGGCGAAGCTCGGCAAAATAGTCGTTGCCCTGCGCCTCGGCATTTACGTACTGTGCCTCACCCAGATTCTGCACGTACTCGGTTTCGTCGGCATCCACCATACTCTTTTTACCGTTATTGGTGTAATACCAGTTCACAAACACCGCCGCTCCGAGAGCTAACACCAACGTGCCGAGAATCAACTGACGCCTTTTTATAATAAGATTCATAAAACCACTCCTTAAATTATTTATCCGCCTGCATTTTTTCAACCGATACCTGTGCGGTGCTTATATCAAACAGTGCACACACCGTGTCGGTTATGGCGGTTTTCACCTTTATATTACCCGCACCCTCGGCAATCACCGCAACGCCCTTGACCGTGGGCTCATACACCTTAATCACAAGGCATTCCTCATTATTGGAGCCTTTTTTCACAATAACGTATTCCTCGGACAGCTCGTTTTCCGCCCCTTTTTCCGTCTGTTGACCCTTACTGTCATAGCTTTTGGCATACACGTTTTCATAGCAGGATTCAACGGTGAGCATCACCCTTACGTCCCCTGCGCCATTAATATCAGAAAGTAGCTTTTCAAGGCTTTTTTCGGTAGATTTAACGTACTCGCAGGCGGTGATTACACCATCCTCATCCGTGGTAACCTCACCCGATGAAAGCTCGCCGAAGGCAAGCGCACCAAGAATTATCACTGCACCGATAATTAATGCAACACTTTTTTTAGGTAACTTTTTTTCACGAATGCGATTTATAATTTCCTTCATTTTTCACCAACCCTTGTAACCGCACGATATTCCTCGGGTACGGCATTGATAATAGCATTTGCTTTATCGCCGTATTGTGCGGGTATTTCAACCACTACCCCTTCAAGCCATACTATATTTTCTGCTTCATCAACAGAGGTTGTTACATATATTTCATATTCACTTATGCCGTGATTTATGAGTATATCCCGCATATGGTTATACACCTTTTTTTCTGTAAGACTTGCGGTGTGCATAAGCGCATCATAAGAATTATTTTCACTTATCTGCTCGTATTCAGAAAAATCAGGCAGGGTTAAATCCATTTTCAAAATCGGCGCAATCGAGGTTGCAAGAATTACGCCGATAATTATTACCCGCAGGGTTTTACGGCTTTTAGCAGGTGCAAAATACTCGAGAAAGCCCCCTGCAACGGCACAGACTATGTAATTTACAAATACTGATTTTATAATATCACTCATACTGCACCGCCCCTGACGGTTATTACAACACCAACGGAAACTATAAAAATTGCCGCCACAATAACTATAGTTGCCACCAACAAAACCAAGGTATCCTTAAGTACACTGAGCATGGGCCTCATTTTATTAGCTCCGAAGGACGTGCAAAGAATAAGGGCAATATCAAGGGCAAGAATCCAACTGAGAAGCTCTGCAAGGGTGGGTAGGACCGTAACGATTACGGTTATAATACCAAAAATCCCAACGGTGTTTTTAATTATACTAAGGCTAGAAATAAGTGCAGAATAGGTTTCGCTTACAGTACCCCCTACTACGGGCAGGCTTCTGCCCACAACAAAGCGGATGCTTCTTGCGGTGACTGTATCCGCCCCGTTGCTAAGCACACCCTTTATAGTAATAATCCCCGAAAACACCGTACCGATAAAGCTCATAAAAAACACGTAAACCTTTTTGAATGCCGAGCAAAGACCCGCACAAAAGCCGTAAAAATCAAAGCAGGATAAAAAGCTCAGGCAACACATCAGATTTACAACGGGTCTGCAAAGCTCTGAAAGAAGCCCCGAAAAAAGCGTATCCGAAAACACCGTCATTGCAGAATACATAAGCCCGCCGCTTATATTACCCGACGAGGAAACTATTGCACAAAATGCACCCGCAAAGGTGGTTGTAAAAACACTGAGTGTGCTAAGCACAGAAAATGCGGAGCTTACCATACCCGCTACGGGCACCGCGCCGTTAAGGGCAATAACAGAGCATCCCACAAGACTGATAGTTTCGTTATTATCAAAAAACGAGGACAAAAAGGACGTAAGAATTAACACACCCATACTCATAAATAAAAACTTAAGTGGCGCCTTTACAGACCTTGCAAGGATATTGAAAAGAGCCTCAAAAACCTTAACGGGACTCACGTTAAAAAGGCTTTCGTAGCTTAGCTCGTCTATGCCCAACTCCCGAAGGATTTGTAAGGTATCCTCATCCGTTGCAGAAACCACCGAGGACAGGTCAAACTCCTCGTCATATTGGTCAATATTCGACTCCAATGCCTGTACCGAAACGGCACAAAAGGAAAAGGACGCCGCAGTCAGAAGCAGTACGGATATTATTTTAAACAAGCCTTTCATTTTTTCACCCATTCAAAAAGGAGGTTGCAAGTGTAATCACCGCCTGAAACACAGGCAAGGCGCAGGACACCGCCATAATTTTTACACCTATTTCCACCACACCTGCCAGGGCATTTTCCCCATTATCGCGGCATATATCCGCCGTAACGGCACCAATGCTCAGCACACCAAAAGCCTTAAGCATTATTTTAACGCCCTGCTCACTTACACCCTCAAGAGAAATAAAACTCCCCATCACCCCCAGAAGCTCCTTGCCTTGGGGCAGAATGCTAAGTAGCACCAACGCCCCGAGGGCTATCTGAATTACGGTGGTGTAAATGGATGCATGCCGTTTGATTACACCAAGAAGCACCACGCCTGCCACGGCAATTATCGCCACCTCAAGACCGTTCAAAGCTGCATCACCGCACTGAGTTCATCCTTTAATTCATTAAGCGCAGGCAAAAACATTGCAAGGACTATTATCAACCCTGCAATGGTGGTTAAAAGGGTGTATTCCTCCTTGCCCGCTTTTTGCAAAAGCTGATTCATAATCGCAACCACAATGCCCACCGCCACCATTTTAAAAATTAACATTATATCCAAGAGAGCATCACCCTAGCTAAATAAATAGAATAACAACGCACAACGCCCCAAAAACACTCAAAGCCGTATTAACCTGAATTTTTGATTTTTCGCACTGCTTATGCTCATCCAGAATGGCGGCGAATTTATCGGAATACTCATCACAAAGGCTCAGTTGACCGTCGCGGTCGGTGGTGCCGAGGTGATTTATAAAAGCGTTGAAGCACCCGAGTGTTTTTTCATCTACCATCCCCGACAAGCAGAAGACCCCGCCTGCTTTCTGTATATATTTAAAATTCTCATTCTGCAGCATAATACCAAGGCTTTCGGAATCCGTAGCACGATACTGAAGCTCAAGCCTTATAAAGAGTATAAAATCAACAATTTCACTCAGGATTGCGGTTTTTCTTTTCTGCTTAAGGGATGCACCCATCCCCAGAAGTAATAAGCCCAAGGCTATTGCAGACACCATTAAGATTTTCAAAAATCAACAAGCTCCTTCACCATACAAGGGTCCTCCTTGCCCACAAGCGCAATCCCCTTCTTAAAAACGCCACCGTCAATAAGGCGTTTTATATTGGGACGCCTGAGCACCTCATCAATATCCGAGCCGTGGGCAGTAGCAATTATCCCGACCCCCGTATTCACCGCTGACAAAAGGCTTTTTGCCTCATCCTCACCGCCTATTTCGTCAAGAATTATAACGTCGGGTGAAAGGGTCCTTACGGCTATTTCCGTACCGATCGCCTTGGGGTACAACGCCAGCACGTCCGTGTGCTCGCCCACGTCAAGCCCGCAACCAAAGGAAAGGGAAGCAATTTCATCCCGCTCATCAATCAGTGCAGTTTTAAACGGTGTAGGGGTTTTCTTTCCCGAGTAATGGCGGCATAAATCACGTAAAAGGGTTGTTTTGCCCGAAAGAGGTGTACCCACAATAATGTACGAGCGGCAATCCCCCACCATGCTTAATAAATTTTTACTGCAACCGTAAAATTCCCTTGCTACGCGGATATTGACGCTGTTAAACGACGATACTGAATAAACAGCCCCATTTTTCATAACCGCTCTGCCTGCAACACCCGCCTTACACCCACCCCGCAGGGGTATGTAGCCACGGGCAATCATTTCCTGATAAGTGTGAAGGGAGCGCCGCGAAAGACAAAAAACAATCTCCTGAAGCTGCTTGTCATCGGTTTTTAAAACGTTATCGTAGCGTGTGGGTGTGGTTTTGCCGCTTTGGGTTACATAGAGAACGCCCGCGGCACCATAAAGAGCTACCGCACCGCCGTTTCTGAAACGAATTTCTTTAATACCTGTGGCTATTGGTTCGGGTATCAGGGACAAAATATTCTTATAAAATTCAGGCAACAGAGATATTGCATTTAAAAATTCCCGCATTGATATCAATCCTTTCAAAAAATACTTATTTTCACTTGTCCTGAAATAGAACACAAAATATAAACAAAATGAAAATTAAGTCCAAAAACATTGAAAGACTAATATATATATGTTATTATTTACTATGTATAGGAATACACAAATTCGAAGGACGGAACAAAATGAAAGAAAAACTCAAAAACAATCCTCTTTTCAAAAAGAGCTATAATTCTCGCTACTGTCTGCTTGCTGCAATGAGCACCTTCTTAATTATGATGGTGGTTTACTATTGCTTTGATTTAGCACCCTTTGGCGACGTAACAATACTCAGAATGGACCTTTATCACCAATACGGCCCGCTTTTTTCAGAATTATCTGACCGTGTTACTGATTTTGAGAGCCTTCTTTACTCATGGAATTCGGGTGGCGGTAGCTCATTCTTAGGTAACTTCTACAACTACCTTTCATCCCCCCTTGCAATAGTAATGATTATTTTCGGTCATAAAAATATGCCCGAGGCAATTGCTACAATGATTCTTGTTAAGGCGGTATTGGCATCATTCACCTTCTCGTACTACCTTACAAAGCGTAACAAGCTTTACTCACCCCTTGTTACTGCCTTCGGCGTGCTTTACGCATGCAGTGGCTACTTTATTGCCTACTACTGGAACGTAATGTGGTTGGATTCATTCTATCTTTTCCCCTTGGTAATGCTTGGTATTGACTACCTTATTACCCAAAGGAAAATGAAACTATACGTTATAACCCTGTCGCTTACCATTCTTACAAACTACTACATGGGTTATATGGTCTGCATTTTCTCTGTCCTTTATTTCATATACACCTACTTCTCACAAAACAATGTTACCGATACCTATTTCGGCAGACTCGCCAAGCGTGAGAGTGGCTTCAAGGGCTTCATCACCTGGGGCTACAACAACGTGCGCAACAGTAAGCTTGCAGATAGCTCATTCCGCTTTGCCTTTGCTTCATTAAGCGCAGGTATGCTTGTGGCGTTTGCACTTATCCCCATTTACTTCATTCTTAAAAGCTGCTCGGCAACCTCGGGCACGTGGCCGCAGGAATTCAAAACGTATTTTTCAATTTTCGACTTCCTTGCCAACCACCTTGCATACCTTAACCCCACTATAAGAAGCAGTGGCACAGACGTTTTACCCAACGTTTACTGCGGTATTCTTACGGTTATGCTCGTACCACTTTACCTTTTCTCAAAGAAGATTTCACTTAAGGAAAAGATTTTCAGTGTGGGCTTTCTCGGTATAATGTTTGCAAGCTTTTATACCAATATCCTTAACTTCATCTGGCATGGCCTTCACTTTCCCAATGATTTACCCTACCGTTTTTCATATATGTATTCCTTCCTCCTTCTTGTATTCGCCTTTAAGGCGCTTATGAACATCAAGGAATACACCACCCGCCAGATTATCGGTGTAGGCACTGCAACCGTTTTCTTTGTAATACTTGTTCAGGAAATCGGCTCAAAGAACTTCAGCGAAATCGGTGTGTGGATTTGTGTTGCATTCGTAGGCATCTACTGCCTTGCATTGGGTATCCTTAAAAACGACAAATACCCCGCATTGGCTGCAGCGGCACTTGTGCTTTGCTCAGTTTGTGCAGAATACACCGTTGCTAACACCAACAATTACAGTATGGACCAGACCAAAACCAACTTCGTTGGCGATTACGACGGCTTCCGAGAAATCAAGACGCAGATTGACGAATACGAGGGTAACGACGATTACCGTATGGAGCTTACCTCCTTAAGAGCAAGAATGGATCCCTGTTGGTATGACTACAACGGTGTTTCAACCTTCTCATCAATGGCTTATGAAAAGGTTTCAAATATGCAGTCCCACATGGGTATGTTTAGTAACTATATCAACAGCTACACCTACCACAGGCAGACACCCGTTTACAACGCATTCTTTGCCCTTGATTATATTGTAGATAACAATACAGGCTCTAAAACCCAGATGAACACCCAGATTTACAAGGAAATTGCTTCCTTTGATAAATACACCGCTTACGAAAACCTTTATCAGCTTCCCATTGCATTCCGTGTAAATCCCGATATACTTCAGTGGTCACACGATAACGTTAATCCCTTTGAGGTTCAGAGCTCACTTTTCGGCTCATCAACCGGCATCCACACAGTTTATAACGATATGGAAATGACCTCCGTTTCAGGTAACGGTGTTGACTGCACCGACCTTACCTTCAGCGATGCAGGCTACTACCCCTACACCGTAACGGAAAACACCATGCCCTCAATATCCTTTGAGCTTACTGTAAAGGAAAGCGGCAACGCATATATCTATCTTAAATCAAGCAACAGTGATATTGACGCAATTACCGTTTCACTTCCCGACGGCACTGCCGTTTCACAGAATATTGACACAAAGCCCCATATCCTTGACCTTGGTTACCTTGAGGCTGGCGACACCGTGCAGATTTATGCACCCTTCAACGCTATGAATGAGGGCTATTTATACCTCTTTGGGGTAACACTTGATATGGAAAGCTTTGAAAAGGGTTATAATCAGCTTAAGGCAGACTCACTTAACGTGACAAAATTCGACGATACCGTTATTGAGGGCACAATCAATGCCTCTGCCAACGGCATTCTTTACACCTCAATAAACTACGACGAGGGGTGGTCAGTGTATATTGACGGCGAAAAGGTGCCTGCAGAAAGCTTTTACGACTTAGGTGACAAGGCTCTTATCGGTGTTGACATCACTAAAGGTGAGCACTCGGTGGTATTCAAATACACTCCCCGCGGAATGTATATCGGTATTGCAATTTCGGCTGTTACCCTCTTACTTCTCGTAGCACTGTGCTTCGTTACAAAATCAAAGGTATTTGCCTTTAATCCTCCCCTTTACGTTGAGGAAGAAACGGTAATCGAGCCCGTTGACATTATCGACGTTACTGAGGAAGAGAAAATTATTACAGAAAATCCGACGGACGAAAACCAATAATCGAGGGGATTCCTATGTTTTCTAAAATAAAAAGCATCGGTCTTATGGGACTTGAAAGCTATATGATTGACGTTGAGCTTAACATCTCCGGCGGCAAATATGCCCTGGAGGTTGTTGGCTTGCCCGATACTGCCGTAAGCGAGGCACGCGACAGAATCATTGCCGCCATACACAATTCGGGTTATGAAATGCATCTTTCATCCCACTACACCTTTAACCTTGCCCCTGCAGACCGTAAAAAAGAAGGCTCGCTTTATGATTTACCTATGGCTGTTGCGGTGCTTTCTGCCACAAGGCAAATCAGTGGTAATTATAAAGAGGCGGTCTTTATAGGCGAATTATCTCTTTCAGGTGATATTAAGCCTGTAAAGGGCGTTTTACCCATGGTTATTGCGGCTAAGGATGCGGGAATAACCGATATTTACCTCCCCTTTGACAATGGCGAAGAGGCATCGGTAATAGACGGCATCAATATTTATGCGGTTAAAAATCTTAAGGAGCTTGTTGAGCACATCAACGACGAAAATAAATTAAAGCCCGTTGATTTAAAGCCCTTCAGGCACTATGAAATACCCGACTTTTTACCAGATTTCAAGGACGTAAAGGGTCAGTTTGAGGTCAAGCGTGCCCTCGAGGTTGCCGCCGCAGGCGGTCACAACGTAATGATGATTGGCCCACCCGGCTCGGGTAAAAGCATGCTTGCTAAGCGCATACCCACCATTCTGCCCGACATCACCGTTGACGAGGCACTTGAAACTACTAAAATATATTCTCTTGCAGGGGCTCTTACCAAGGATACGCCCCTTATAAACTATCGCCCATTCAGGGCACCACACCATACCGTATCCCCCGTGGGTCTTTCAGGCGGTGGCACAATACCTAAGCCCGGTGAAATTTCTCTTGCACACAACGGCGTACTTTTCCTTGACGAGCTTCCCGAGTTTTCACGCAACACCATGGAGGTTTTGCGACAACCTATGGAAAATGGTACAATCACTATTTCGCGTGCATCATGTGCACTTACCTACCCCTGCTCGGTTATGCTTATTTGTGCTATGAATCCCTGCCCCTGCGGATATTTCGGTCACCCAACACGCAATTGCTCCTGCCCAAACGGTGCACCCGCAAGGTATTTATCCAAGGTGTCCGGCCCATTGCTTGACAGACTTGATATACATATTGAGGTACCTCCCGTTGATTATAATCAGCTTTCGGACTCTGAGGCAGGCGAGCCCTCGGCGGCTATACGCGAAAGAGTAAACGAAGCGCGCAAAATACAGATAAAGCGCTTTGAGGGCACGGGCGTTGCCTGCAACGCAAAAATGACACCCGCCCTTACACGAAAATATTGTGTGCTTACTCCGGATGCCTCAAAAATACTGGAAGCATCCTTTGAAAAATTAGGTCTTTCGGCACGCGCATACGACAAGATACTTAAAATTGCGCGAACAATTGCAGACCTTGACGGCTCAGAAAATATCGAAACCGTCCATATACTTGAGGCGATTCAATACAGAGCCCTTGACAGAAAATTTTGGAAGGCATAACAAATGCGTAAATTATTAAAAAAACTGACATACACTCAGATTATTGTACTGAGCTTCCTGCTTGTGATTGTTATAGGCACCGCCCTTTTGTGCCTGCCCGTGGCTTCTGCTAACGGCACACCAACAAGCCCCATTGATGCATTTTTCACCGCCACAAGTGCTACCTGTGTTACGGGTCTTATTGTGGTTGACACCTTTACCCACTGGTCACTTTTCGGACAGCTTATAATACTTGGTCTTATACAGACGGGCGGTCTCGGCTTCCTTATGTATATTTCAATGTTTTCAGTTTTCCTCAAAAGAAAAATCGGCGTATATGAACGCCGACTGCTTATGCAAGCAGAGGGTAACCTTAAGCTTAGCGGTACGGTTTCATCCCTCAAGCGTATTGTAATGGGTACGTTTATGTTTGAGGGTATCGGTGCTATTATTCTTGCAACGCGCTTCTGCCCCAGAATGGGTTTTGGCGAGGGTATTTATAATGCAGTTTTCCATTCTGTTTCCGCCTTTTGTAATGCCGGCTTCGACATAATGGGTAAATACCAAAAATTCTCATCCCTTACCACTTTTGCAGAGGATAACGTTGTTATGGCAACCCTTATAGCCCTTATAGTTATTGGTGGTATAGGCTTCCTTGTGTGGAGCGATGCGCTAAGCTATAAATTCAAATTCAAAAAATACAGTCTTCATTCAAAGCTTGCGTTATCAACCACTGCAATGCTTCTGTTGGGCTCGGGTCTTTTATTCTTTGCCTTAGAGTATAACGGTGTTTTAAAGGATTTTTCCTTTATGGATAAAATTTCAAACGCCGCCTTTTTAGCGGTTTCACCCAGGACTGCAGGCTTTAACACGATTGACCTTGCATCCCTAAAGCCCGGTAGCGAGGTTATAACCGACCTACTTATGCTTATCGGCGGTAGCCCCGGCTCCACTGCAGGCGGTCTTAAAACAACCACCTTTGCGGTGTTGATTCTTTCAACCATTGCGGCGGCCCGACACAACACCCACCCCGAAATTTTCAAGCGCAGGCTCCCCAACGATGCATTGAGCCAGGCAACGGCTATTTTTACAATTTACGTACTTGTTTCACTTGTGGCAATTGTAATTATCTGCACCCTTGAAAAATGCGATATACCCACGGCGGCATTCGAGGTTATATCGGCAATCGGCACGGTTGGTGCTACAAAGGGGCTCACTCCCACCCTTACAATAGCTTCAAAATTAATTATAATCGGTCTTATGTTCGGCGGTCGCGTTGGTGGCTTATCGTTGGTTTTATCCCTTGCGGAAAAACGTGAAAACGTGCCCCTTGACAGACCAACAGAAAAAATATTGATAGGTTAGGTGTAAAATATGAAATCATTTCTTATAATCGGTGCTGGACGCTTCGGTAAGCACCTTGCAAAAAAGCTTATTGATTTGGGCAACGACGTTGTTGCCGTTGACAAGGATGCAGAAAAAATCGAGCATCTTAACAGCCTGCTTACTGATTCATTCGTTGGTGACTGCAGAAACGAGGCAGTTTTAAGAGCTCTTGGTGTAAATAATTTTGACGTATGCTTCGTGTGTACCGCAGAGGATTTTCAGTCCTCCCTTGAAATTACAGCAATGCTTAAGGAGCTTGGCGCACCTTTCGTTGTATCCACCGCTAAAAGGGACAGGCAAGCGGATTTGCTTAAAAAAATCGGCGCAGACGACGTAATTTACCCCGAAAAACAGATAGCAGAAAAAACGGGCATACGCTACAATGCAAAAAATATTGTGGACTTAATCCAGATTTCAGACGAATACGCAATTTACGAAATCCCCGCCCCCGCGGGTTGGATTGGTAAAACAATTGTGGATGTTAACGTAAGAAAAAATTACAAGGTTAACATTATTGCAATAAAAAACGGCGACAGCATAAATGCTGCCCCCGGCCCCGACTACACCTTCAGACCCAACGACCATATTATGGTTATCGGTATGCAGAAGGATATTATGAAATTAACTGAAAAGAATTAACAAAAGCCCCGATACACTCAGGTGTACCGGGGTTATTTTATTCACCAAAAAATTCTTCCTCAAGCATTGCGCAAAGGCAATGGTAAACAGGCAACGTATATTCCTGAATAACGTAGGTTTCGGTGGATGGTAATTTAATTGTGCAATCGGCAATTGCAGATATTTTACTATCCCTTTCCCCTGTTACGGCAACGCATTTACCGCCCTTGACTTTTGTGGTTATGGCGGCATTTAAAACGTTGGCGGAGTTACCCGAGGTGCTAAGGGCTATTAACGTGTCACAAGGATTCATATATGTATAAACCTGCTGTGCAAAAACAAGCTCGGGGTCACAATCGTTCAAAAATGCGGTCATAAGCCCCGTATGGCTTACAAGTGATATTGCAGGCAAGCCCCTCTGCAAGCCGTCGGCTATATTGGTAGCGTTATAATCTGCAAAGCTATTAACGTCGTTTTCACTGAGCCTGCGAGGTAACAAAAAGCCCTTCATAAGCTCCCCTACAATATGCTCACAGTCCGCGGCACTGCCACCGTTACCGCAGGCGAGCACCTTACCGTTATTTTTGTAAGTGGTTTCCAATATGGTGTATGCCTTTTCAATATCGACCTTAACCCCTTCAAGGGCAGGGTATCTTGATATAAGAGCTTCTAAAATTTTATAGGTACTGTCCTTCATACTATCACCTCAGAATAACACGCCCAGGGCGGCATAATCACCAATACCGTCACCTAACTGAGCGGGTAATATTTTGCACACACGGGCATTACAGCTAAGAGCCTCCGCCTTAATAACCCTTTCAACAATGGGTAAAAAGAAGGCCTGATTTCTTTCAAAAATACTGCCGATTACAATCGCCTCGGGATTCAATATATCAATAATCACCGCAAGACCTCTGCCAAGGCTTTCGGCACATTTTTCGTAAACCTCGCAGGCAAATTCATCACCGTTATACATAGCCTCGGCAACGCATTTTGCATCAAGGCGCTCTAAGTCATCCTCACACCCAAAGAGGATGCTTTTTTTATTAGCTTCAAGGTATTCCTTAGCGGTTAATATGGCAAGATTTCTGATACCGCCACCTGAGCAAAAGCCCTCAAAAGACCCTGCCTTCCCGTAGCCTACGGGGCCCATTTCCGCAAGGCGGATATGCCCTACCTCACCTGCGCCATCGTTGGTGCCGCAATAAAGCCTGCCGTCAAGGATGAGCCCTGCGCCCATTCCCGTGCCGAAGGTAAGGAAGACCATATTGCTATAGCCCCGACCCGCACCGAAGCGCCACTCGGCAACTGCACATGCATTGGCATCGTTATGAAGCACACACCTCACGCCGAAATGGTCGGATAAAATATCCCCTATAGGTACGTTATCCCAATCGGGAAGATTGGGCGGACAATGGATGGTGCCGGTTTTACTGTTAAGGGGTCCGCCGCAGCTGACACCCACACCGATTAAATCACCCTTGGAAACACCGTTTCTTAAAAGAAGCTCGTCGCCCTTCTCTAAGATTTCGGCAATAACCGCTTTATATCCTCTTTTTACGTCCGTTGGGAATTTGATTTTATCAATAATAAAGCCCTCGGTATTGGTGGTAAGCTCGCCCTTGCCGAGAATCACGGCACATTTTGTACCGCCTATATCAACGCCTAAAGAATACATAATATCACCCGATATTTATTTATCGGTTTTATAATAACAAAAATCTTCAATTACTTCAAGGCATTATTTAGTACTGTGAAAGGTTTCTTCACCGATTCGGCGGATGGTCACATTGACAGTAAGGCTTGTTATACTGCTTTTAAAGGCGTTATCCCAATCGTCCTTAAGCTCTTCGTAGGCTTTATTGTCGTAAAGGTAAAGCCGTCTGCCGTATCTTACGCCGTCACCGCCATGCTCACTCTGCAGGGTTATGATTGTGTTTTCTGCCGTGCGGGCTATCGCCTCACCTGCGGCACTCTTGATTTTTTCCATAAAATCATCGTCGGTACTGAAAAACTCTGCACCGCCCACCTCCTCTAAATCGCACACAACGTCAACAGTTAATTTGTAATGCAATCTACCATCGGATTTAGTGATTTTATAATGAGTTTTGCCCTTTACAATAACAAAGGTTGCCCTTTGCGAATTGGGTAAATCTGCACTAATAAAGCCCTCGCGTATATTATCATCAAGAAAGGCAATGCCCTTGGCATCATCCGACGAAAGGTACATACAAAAGCTTTTGCTTTTATCAAAAAGAGCGCAACCGTTCAATGCAAAATCCTCGTTTTCTCCATTTTTAACAACACTGACTGCGGGAATGGAAAGGTAGGTTGTTTCGTCCTTCATAATATTCACCGCGTCAATGATACGCACCCTGGGCACAAGGGACTGCTCATAGCTTGACTCAAGTGTTTTTTCAAGTATTTTGCTTTTAACCGTGTCATTGAGAAGCTGAGCCCTTATAACCTCTTCGGCACTGCCGCCCCTTGCCACACACAGTAGCTGTGACGCCCGCGAATCGTAATTACGCTCAAAAAAATCAAGCACGTCCTCGAGATTACGTTGGGCGGTTTTTTCACCAAGTACAATCACCCGATTCTGAGCGTAAAAGGGCTTGTTGCCACTTTTGGTGGTTAGCTCCATAAGTGCCGATGCCACCGACTCACCCGTGGCGGTATAAATTTTGGTTTTGTTCTCCGCCGATGAATCACCACTTGGTGAGCCGCTTTGCTCGTTATTAAGGATTTCCACCGTAACCTTGTAGCCCTGCCTGATTACATCAATGCCTATGCCCTGAATTATCATTAAATCCGATAGCTCCGTTCCCGCCTTTTCGCAGGAGGTAAGGCTACCAAGGGCTATAAGGCAGGCAAGTATAAGACTAAGCCTTTTCATCTTGTTTTTCATAGGGCTTCACCTTTTTAAAATAGATAATCAACGCTGCAGGAAGAATAATAACGGGCACTACGTATAAAAGAATGACCAATGGCTTATAGGACATAAAATAAAACCGCTCAAGATTACCCGAAATAAACACCAGAAGACCGCTTACCGCTACGGCACACCCACCGCATATAATCCTACCCGATATCTTGGGAAGGATAAATTTAATGCAATTTACAACACCGAGAAAATAAAGGGAAATCTTTTCAACAATGCACAGAATCCATATTGCGGTTTCAAGAGCATCCATACGCTCCAGAAGCCCAAGCTCTGCAAGGGTTACCGCAGTGTATGTGGGAAAAAGCTGAGTATCCGCAAAGGCACCCAATGTGCCCACGGTAAAAAACAAAATCAATATACAAGTAACGCCGCTTAAAACAGCCCATAGCACGTAGGATTTTATAAGCTTACCTTTGAATTGGGGTAAAAACAGAAGTATTACACCGATTTCTGCACCCTGCAGGGCAAAGTAAATAGCGTCACCCAAAAGCTTGCCCACACCGTTTTCCAAAAGGGGTGTAAAATTCAGTAAATCCACGTCCTTACGCAAGGAAAGCATAACGAAGGCAGTGGCACACACCACTATTGCAGTAAAAATAACCGCCGCCCGTGATAACGCCCCCAGCCCTAAAAGCGACAAGAGGGCGCACACAACCACAAGACCCACAATAAAAAATGTCATATCCGCACCGGGAAAAAGCTCGGAGCTTGCAAACAAATCGAATCTTGCCAGAGCCCGCAAAATAGCTACAAAATACACCGCACCGTAAGCAAAGGCAATAACCCTGAAAAATGGCTTTTTGCGGTCAACCGAAAGACCGGAAAGAGTCTTTTCTTTAATCTCTTTAAACAGAAAAAGCATGGGTATTGCCACAATTATACTGACTAAAATAAACATTATCGGGCGTAGCAGAGAATCGGTTGAGGCTATGGCAATATTCCCCGAGGATATATACATAAAAATACTGCTTAACACCGAAAGATATAAAACGCAGAAAAACTGAGGTGGGCTTACACGTGATTTCGTCATATTTTTTATTCCCTTACAGAATTGATATCAAATATATTTTTGCCTAATTTTTCCATACTTATACGCACTAACGAATCCCTTAAAAGGCTTTTTTCAAAGGGGGTTACGGGTGACAAAAAGGGGACGCCGTAATCCGTCATAGAAGCAAGGCTTATTACCATTGCCGCCGCACCAATCATAATGCCGTATAGCCCCGTAGCACCGCCGATTAAAATAAAAACTATACGAAGCACCGCAATGGGCTGATATAAATGGGATGAAACCAGCGAGCATATGGCGGTTAATGCCACTATTATCAACATAGGCGCACCTATAAGACCCGCCGTAACTGCCGCATCACCTATAACCAAAGCACCCACTATGCTCACCGCGTGACCGATGGATTTTGGCATACGAAGCCCCGCTTCCCTTACGGTTTCATAAACAAAATGGATAATAAGCGCCTCTAACGTAAGGGTAAAAAGGGTGTTACTCTCCATAACCACAATGTTATATAGCATATCGTCGGGTAGCATTTCTTGATGAAAAAGCCCCACTGATACAAAAACACCGGGTAAAAAAACACTTATTAAAAACGAAAGAAACCTGACCGTACGCATAAAGGTTGCGTAAAAGGGGCGGTTAACGTAGTCGTCAAGGGTCTGAAAATTCTCGATAAAAAGCCGCGGCACCACAAGGGCAAAGGGTGTGCCGTCAACCAGAATTCCAATTTTACCCTCGCAGATTTTTGCCGCAAGGGTATCGGGGCGCTCGGTCTGACCCACCATAGTAAAAAAGCTGAGCCGCCTTGTATCCAGTGCCTTGCGAAGATACCCCGCACCAAGGATTGTATCCATATCAATACCCTGTAGCCTTTTTCGCACGCTTTCGAGCACCTCCTCATCCACCCTGCCCTTCATATAGCAAAGAAGAATACGGGTTTTGCTCTGCGCGCCAAGCTCCTGCATTTCAACGGTAAAATTAGGCGTGCACAGTCGTTTTCTTACAAGGGTAAGGTTGGTTTTAAGGTTTTCCGTAAAGCCCTCACGGGAGCCGAATTCCTGCACGTCAGTATCGGGCTCTGCAATGGCTCTTTCGGGAATTTGCTGAACGCCGAAAATTATGCATTGCTCCCAGCCCTCAACAAAAATAAGCAGAGTTCCCCTCAGGAGCATATCAACCGCCGTATCAAGGCTTGACTGCTTTTGTTGCTCGGTGCCGCATATAATATTGTCACAAATAAAATCAAGCTCCTCGCCCTCGGGCAGGCTCCCCTTGTAGCTCAGCAGTGGTCTGATTGCGTTATCCGCAATTTTTTGCGAATTACAAAGACCGTCGCAATTGGCAAAAACCACGCATTTACCCGAACAATAGCCTTTTTTTACAACAATATCAAAGCTACCCTTAAAGGCCTCCTTAATAAGTCTGCCGTTTTCAACCGCATTGGGACGCACGCTACCGAATTGAAATTCCGATACGGTGTCAACATTTATAAAATTACTGTTGCTTTTACTCATAAAATCACCTTTTGATTTTGTTTTTTCCCTTTAAGTGGGTAATATTCAATAAAAATCGGGTTAAAACAAAAATGGTGAAAAATTATGATTGCAGTTGTTATAAGAACCTTTATCATCTACTGTGTAGTAACAATTTTTATGCGGTTAATGGGTAAGCGTCAGTTAGGCGAGCTTCAGCCCGGCGAGCTTGTTATTACCCTTTTAATATCCGAAATTGCCACAAGCCCCATTGTGGATAATACTCTGCCCCTGCTTAACGCCCTTATACCCCTTGCACTGCTTGCGAGCCTTGAAATAGTAACATCATTTCTGGAAATGCGCTTTGTACGCCTTAGATACCTTATTGACGGCAAGCCTATGACAGTTATACGCAACGGCGAGCTTGACCAGAAAACCCTAAAAAAGCTTCGCTTTACCATAAACGACGTTACCTCTGCCTTACGGCAGAAGGATATTTTTGACATAAATGACGTTCAGTACGGCATTGTTGAAACCAACGGCACCTTTTCAGTATTACTGAAGCCCGAAAAGCGTAATTCCACACCCCAAAATTACAACACGCCCGAAAAGGATGGTGGTATGCCCTGCCCCGTGATTATAGACGGCAAAATTATTGAAACCAATTTCAAGGACTGCAATATTACCCTGGATGAACTTAACTCAAAGCTTCGCAACGAGAAAATAGAGCAAAAAAATATTCTGCTTATGACCGCGGACAATAGCAGAAATTACTGTATTATTATGAAGAAGGAATGCTAATGAATCGCCTCGTATTAGCCATAGCTTTAATTTCACTGACCATTATTGTGGGCGTGGCTTCACTTTTTGTAATAAGCAATGCAGAAAAAAATATGGTTGTTGAATTAGATAGCGTACTGAAATATGCCCGAGAGGAAAACCCGGATTTACTGAATAAATCAATCGAAAGGGCTACAAAGCAATGGGAAAAGGAAACGCCCTTGCTCAACATTTTAATAGGTCAGCAGGAAACAAATCAGATTATGCACGACCTTAGAATGATTGAGCGTTTTGCCCGTGAGGGTGATAAAAGCACCCTGATACTGTACGTGTGCGAATGTAAAACTGATTTAGAGAAAATACGAATAACCAACGAGCCATCCTTAAGCACAATTCTTTAATCACATTTATAATCGGTCTGAATATGATATACCGAGAGGACTGATTATAAATGAATGATAAAACAATTTTAATACTCGGCGGTGACAACCGCTCCCTGTACCTTGGCGAATATCTTGAAAAGCAGCATTACCGCGTTTGCTACTACGCCTTCAATCAGGCAGACTGCTACGAAAATCTTGGGGATGCCGTAAACGACACCCATATTATAATACTGCCCCTGCCACTTACCCGCGACCGCGTTACCCTTAACACGCCCCTTTACGACGGCACCGTAACACTTGCGGATATATACACTATAGTGGTTTCGGGCAAAATGATTTTCGGCGGTCAGATGCCCAAGGGCTTTTGCGAGGAGCTTGACGCAAAAGGTGTATTCTGGTGCGACTATATGCTTCTTGACGAACTTGCAATTTATAACGCAGTGCCCACCGCAGAGGGTGTTTTGCAGATTCTTGCCGAGGAGCTGCCCATTACGGTACACGGTATGAAATGCGCCGTTACAGGCTACGGCAGAGTGGGTAAGGTAATGGCGCATACCCTTAAGGCATTGGGCGCCGAGGTAACGGTTTTTGCGCGCAAGCAACGGGACTTTGCCGACGCATTCACCAAAGGTATAGTGCCCAGGGATTATTCGGCGCTTGCAACGGATTACCACAGCTTTGACACCCTTATAAACACCGTACCCCAACGGGTTATAGGCACAACGGAGCTTGATAACCTTAACCCCGAATGCCTGCTTATTGAAATTGCCTCTGCCCCATTCGGCATAGATTTTCAGGGTGCTAAGGAACGGGCCTTCAACGTAATAAAGGCAGGCTCCCTGCCCGGTAAGGTTGCCCCAAAATCTGCCGGTGAAATAATCGGTCGCTCAATACTGCCAATAATAAGAGCGAGGGGGTCAACAGATTGAAAACAATAGGCTTTGCCGTATGCGGCTCATTCTGCACGTTCAAAACCGTTTTCGAGGAAATTAAAAGGCTTAAAAGGCTTGATTATAACGTTATACCCATAATGTCCGAAAACTCATACTCTATGGATACACGCTTCGGTGATGCGGCATATTGGCGCTCATTCTTCAAGGAAATTACGGGAAATGATATTATACACACCATCCCCAAAGCCGAGCCCATCGGGCCAAAAAAGCTTCTTGACGCACTGGTTATTGCACCATGCACGGGCAACACCCTTTCAAAGCTTGCGTGGGGCATCACCGATACCTGCGTAACCCTTGCGGCAAAGGCACATTTACGTAACAACAGACCGCTTATAATTGCACCGTCCACCAACGATGCATTGGCTAACGCCGCAAAAAACATAGGCGCCCTGCTTAACTATAAAAACGTTTACTTTGTTCCGTACGGCCAGGATAGTTATTCAGGAAAGCCCAACTCTATGGTTGCGGATTTTTCCCTGATACCCGAAGCACTTGACAGTGCCTTCAAGGGTAATCAGCTACAGCCGTTGATTTTACCGCCGCAATAACGCGGCATACATAGTATATTGACGTGCTTTGCTCATATAATATATAAAAAACTATTTACAAAAAAATAAAACTGGTATATAATGGTTTTCATAAAAGGGAGTAACTCGTACCGGTGGTACGGTATCGCTCGTCATTACGGCAATCGCCCGACGATACCTTAAAGAGTGAGACTTTTACCGCGCTAACCGGTAAAGGTCTTTTTTTGTCCCTTAAAAAGAAAGGAAATGGATGCAAATGAAGCACTATCTCGAATCTGCAGAAGCCGTATTTTCAGAAGTAAAATCATCTGAAGCGGGTCTTACATCTGCAGAAGCTGCCGCAAGACTTGAAAAAAACGGTAAAAACAAGCTTGCAGAAGCAAAAAAGGATTCTACTCTTAAAAAGTTCTTCGCACAGATGAAGGACCCTATGATTATTATCCTTCTTGTTGCCGCTGTTATTTCTGCAGTTACAGAAATGATTGAAGCTAAGGGCTTTGTAACCCCTACCGACTCAATCATTATCCTTGCGGTTGTTCTTATTAACGCTATTCTCGGCGTTATGCAGGAAAACAAGGCAGAAAAGGCCGTTGAGGCTCTTCAGAAAATGTCCGCCGCTACAACCAAAACCCTTCGCGACGGTAAAATCGAAAACATCAAGAGCGAGGACCTTGTTGTAGGTGACGTTATTCTCCTTGACGCAGGTGACGCTATCCCCGCAGACTGCCGTATTTTTGAATGCGCAAGCATGAAGATTGAGGAAGCCGCACTTACAGGTGAAAGCGTACCCGTTACAAAGCTTGTTAACGCACTTCTGGGCAAGGATACAAACGAAATCCCCCTTGGTGACCGTAAAAATATGGCTTATATGGGCCCAACACTTGTATATGGCCGTGGTAAGGCAGTTGTAGTTGCCACAGGTATGGATACCGAAATGGGTAAAATTGCCACCGCTATCTCTACCGCAGAGGAAAACAAAACTCCCCTTGAAATCAAGCTCGAGCAGCTTTCAAAAATTCTTACAAAGCTTGTTCTCGGTGTTTGTGTTGTTATTTTTGCATACAATATCATTGCTCACTTTATCGGTCAGGGTACTACCGCAGAGCTTCCCCACGTAGCACTTGAGTCATTCATTACCGCTATCGCACTTGCAGTTGCGGCTATCCCCGAGGGTCTTGTTGCGGTTATGACCATCGTTCTTTCAATTGGTGTTACCAATATGTCTAAAAAGAACGCTATTATCCGTAAAATGAACGCCGTTGAAACCCTGGGCTGTACACAGATTATCTGCTCTGATAAAACAGGTACACTTACCCAGAACGTTATGACAGTTGTTGACCATTACGCAGAGGATGAAAAATTCCTTGCAACTGCTATGGCTCTTTGCACAAACGCAGAGGTTGACGAAAACGGCAAGGGCACAGGCGAGCCCGACGAGGTTGCACTTATTAACTATGCGGCAAGCCTCGGCCTTAAAAAGGAAGACCTTGTAAGCGCTAACCCCAGAGCGGGCGAGGTTCCCTTTGACTCAGGCAGAAAGATGATGTCCACCGTACACAATGTTGACGGTAAATTCGTTCAGTACACCAAGGGTGCACCTGACGAAATCCTTAAAAAATGCACCAAGGCTTACGTTAACGGCGAAGTAGTTGATATGAACGACGAAATCCGTCAGAAGGCTGCCGAAGAAAACACAAGAATGGGTAACAAGGCCCTTCGTGTATTCGCAGTTGCATTCAAGGAATATGCATCTGCTCCCGAAGCATACGACAGCGCAAGTCTTGAATTCGATATGATTTTCATCGGTCTTACAGGTATGATTGACCCTGTTCGTCCCGAGGTTAAGGACGCTATTGTTGAATGCCGTGGCGCAGGTATCACACCCATTATGATTACCGGTGACCACATCAACACAGCTAAGGCTATTGCACGTGAGCTTGGTATTCTCACCGATGATTCACAGGCTATGATGGGTGCGGATATCGACAAATACTCCGATGAGGAATTCGAAAGAATCGTTGAAAACGTATTTGTTTACGCACGTGTTCAGCCCGAGCACAAAACAAGAATTGTTAACGCATGGAAGGCTAAGGGCTACGTTACCGCTATGACAGGCGACGGTGTTAACGACGCACCCTCTATCAAGAGTGCAGATATCGGCGTTGGTATGGGTATTACAGGTACCGACGTTACAAAGAACGTTGCAGATATGGTTCTTACCGACGACAACTTTGCAACAATCGTTTCTGCAGTTGGTGAAGGCAGAAGAATCTATGACAACATCCGTAAGGCTATTCAGTTCCTTCTCGGCTCAAACCTTTCAGAGGTTGTTTCAATCTTCTTCTCAACCATTATGGGCTTCACAATTCTTAAGGCCCCCCACCTTCTTTTCATCAACCTTGTTACAGACAGTATTCCCGCTCTTGCACTCGGACTTGAAAAGCCCGAATCCAACATTATGAGAAGAAAGCCCCGTAGCAAAAAAGACGGCATCTTTGCAGGTGGCTTAGGTATTGACTGTGCATATCAGGGTATCCTTGTAAGCGTTCTTACAATTATAGCTTACTTCATAGGTAATGCTATCGCTGTTAATAATCTTCTTGATGCAGGAACCATTACAAATGAGCTTTTCCAGCAAATTCAGGCATTCCCAATCGCGTTTATGGGTATTGAAAGCGAAGGCATTAAAGCAATACTTGAAGGTATTGTTATGACCGGTCACGAAACTGTTTACACTAATGCTTACGATATGATTCACGCAACCGGTATGACAATGGCATTCTTTACAATGGCTATGTGTGAAATCTTCCATTCATTCAACATGCGCTCACAGCGTGGCTCTGCAGTTGCAATGGTATTCAAGGGTCACCACAATATCGCCCTTTATGGCGCAATGGTAGGCTCACTCCTTCTTACCACTGCAGTTGTTGAAATTGATTTCCTTTCAAATCTTTTCAGCTTTGCACACCTTGACCTTAAAGCTTACGGTATTTCACTCGGTATTGCATTCCTTATCATTCCCATTGTTGAAATCATCAAGCTTTTCCAGCGAAAGCTCGGTAAGAAAAACTAATAAAGCACCAAAACTCCGAAGAATTTTCTTCGGAGTTTTTTGTTGACTAATTGGCACATTGTGGTATTATATAACTCAAGGAGTTGATAATAATGTCAACCTCATTATTACAGGGAATCGGGTCAATACTGATGGCACTCGTTACTTTATTAACCTCAATATTCGGTATTGCCTTTAACAATCCCGACGCAATAATACAGGGCTTTGAAGCCAAGGAGGAAAACGTTATGCGTATAATGTCATTTAACATTCGTTGCGGCGACGTCGGCAAGGAAACATGGGAGGATCGCATAGGCATAGTTTCACAGACAATGCTTGAAAGCGAGGCAGACTCCATAGGTGTGCAGGAGGCTACCCCCGGTTGGATGGCGGCCCTTAACGAGAATATCGGCGAAAAATACGCTTACGTTGGCGTTGGCCGTGACGATGGTGCAAACAAGGGCGAATACTCTGCAGTATTCTACCTTAAGGATAAATACACTGCCCTTGACAGTGGCACCTTCTGGTTATCAGACACACCCGACAAGGTTTCATTCGGTTGGGATGCTGCCTGCAGACGAGTTTGCTCATGGGTTGTATTAGAAAACAAGCAAACAGGCGAAAAATACGTTCACCTTAACAGTCACTTTGACCACATTGGTGTTGCCGCAAGAGAAAACAGCGTTAAGCTTATTCTTGATAAAGCCGCCGAATTCACCGATATGCCCGTTGTATTCACTGCGGACCTGAACGTTATTCAGGGCAGCGACAACTACAACCAGTTTATAAACTCAAAAATCCTTCGTGACACAAAGTTCGATACGTCTGACACAATGAGCTATTGCACATACCACGACACAAAGCCTGAAAAGCACGCTAAGGATATTATCGACTACGTTTTAATTAACGACCACTTTGACACTATTGCATACCGTGTTGTTACCGAGGGTATAGACGGCAGATACGTTTCCGACCACTACCCCATTTATGCGGATATTGTAATTAAATAAATTGAAGGTGTATTAAATGAAAAAAATAAACGCAAAAAAGCTTAAACCCTTTATTATTGCCGTTGCGGTGATTTTGGTTATTGCCATTGTCGGTGCATTTTCCCCCACCCTTTACCGTATTGCAACCTTTGAAAAAAAGGTTCAGGGCTTTGAGGAAACCAAGCCCGATGCCTTAAGAATAATGTCATTTAACGTGCGCTATTCAAACGTTGGCAACGCCTCCATGGAGGACAGAATCGGCATTGTTTCACAGACCATGCTTGACAGCTGTGCAGACTCCATCGGTGTTCAGGAGGCAACACCCCAATGGATTGCGGCATTCAATGAAACAATCAGTGACAAATACGCATACGTTGGCGTAGGACGCGACAACGGCGTTGACGAGGGCGAATACGCCGCCATATACTACCTTAAGGATAAATACACGGTAGTTGATAGCGGTACCTTCTGGCTTTCTGAAACTCCCGATACTCCCTCCATCGGATGGGATGCAAAATGCTACCGAATCTGCACGTGGGCAGTTCTTGAAAACATCCAGACCAAGGAGCAGTACGTTCACCTTAACAGTCATTTTGATTACGATGCACCTGTTGCAATGGTACATAGCGCCGAAATGATTGTTGAAAAAGCTGAAGAGTACACAGATTTACCCCTGGTATTCACTGCGGATATGAACGCCGCTAAGGGCTCTGAAACGTATGCTACCGCAACAGAATCAGGCACACTTATTGACGTTAAATACACTGCACCCGACACAATGGATTACCTTACATACCACGACACAAAGCCCTACAACTTCCCTGCAGGCTACGCTATTGACCACATTATGGTTAACTCTCACTTTGAGGCACTTTCCTACAAGGTTGTATCCGAGGGTTACGATGGCAAATACGTTTCCGACCACTTCCCCATTTATGCGGATATCGCAGTTAAATAATTAAGTGAATTAAAAAGAAAAACTCTGTTCAGTGAACAGAGTTTTTTGTTTTTTATTTTTTCTTTTTGGGATTGTATTTGGTTTTGTAATACTCAGAGGCCTCAGCTACGGGACCATCAAATACGATTTTGCCGTTTTTCATAACAATACCACGCTTGCAGAATTCCTCGGCAACGGCGGTCTGATGAGTAACGAACAGAAGGGTTACGTTATCCTTTTCGATAATTTCGTTAACTGTTTTACGGCACTTGGTTTTAAAGGCATTATCACCAACACTGAGGGCCTCGTCGACAATAAGTATCTCGGGCTTGATGTTAACGTTAATGGCAAAGCCAAGGCGGGATTTCATACCGCTTGAGTAGGTTCTTACGGGCTGGTCTATGTAGTCGCCAAGCTCTGAAAACTCAATAATAGTGTCCTCAAGGGCTTTAATTTCGTTTTCGGAAAGGCCAAGGATGTGACCCTTAAGGTAAATATTCTCACGGCCTGTGAACTCCTGGTCGAAGCCACTGCTAAGCTCAAGTAAAGCACTTACGCGCCCGTTAACGAAAATATCGCCATCTGTGGGGAAAACAACCCCCGTTATCATCTTAAGCACGGTGGATTTACCCGCACCGTTTTTACCGAAAAGGGCAACGGATTCACCACGATTTATTTCGAAGCTCATACCATCAACGGCATTTTTTTCTTTATATTTTATGCCCTTGAAGAATATGCCCAAAAGACGTTTTCGGGTGCTTGAATAAAGCTTATATTTTTTTGTTACTTTATCAAATCTGATTACAGTTTCGCTCATTACTACACCCCCGGATTATAAAACGTCAGGTATTTCTTTTCTTAATTTTTTGTATGCCCACAACGACATAAAGCCGAGTATTGCATACCAACCAAGAAAGACTGCTAACTGCACGGGCTCCTCAAAGAACCACTTCTGATTAACAAAGCAATTTCTGTAACCATAGCAGATAAAGGTTACGGGGTTTATTTGCATAAGAACGTTGAGAAGCTTGTTATCTGCAACGTTATCAATATTCCAAAGGATGCCTGAAAGCCAGAAAACACCGATGTTAAGGGACTTAACAAGGTTTGAAAAATCCTTACTGATTGCAGAAACAAGGCCGGAGAACATTGCCCATGCGTTAAAGAAAAGGAACATCAGTAATGTGTAAATGGGCAACTGAATAAGATAAACCGTTGGGGCATAGCCCATAATCCAGAAAACAGCGATTACAACTGCCACAAGCACAAAGTGAACGTAAAGATGTGACAGACCCGTAAAGGTGGGGATTGTGGTTATGGGGTACTTCATTTTGGTAACAAGGTAGCTGTACCTTCTTATACAAACTGTACCGCCCGTAATAATTTCGGTCATATAGAACCAGGCAACCATACCTGCCATAAGCCACAATACAAAGGGATAATCCCCCGTATCCTTACCGCTTCGTAAGCCGATTGCAATTGCAAACCAATAAACAAAAAGGGTGAAAACAGGCTTAATAACTGCCCATGCCCAACCCAATGCTGAGCCGTTGTAGGTTTTTTTAAGGTCGGCAACAGATAATTTACCAATCTGATGTAAATTTGCAAAATGCTCTTTAAAAATCAACACGATAATATCTGTGTAGCTCTTAAAAAAATTCAAGATTCTTTTCACGGTTATACCTCCGCAAATTTATTTGATAATACTGAGTGAAGCTTCGGTTTCCTCAACCCTGAAGAACACGGGTCGCTCCTGAAGGCTTATATTGGGGCAATGAAGGGTGAGCCTTAAATCACCATTCAAATCTCTGAACAGCATTCCGTGACCGCCGTCATCGTCAAAAAGCGTGGGAAGATGTGACCAATTACCGCAAACGGAGCCATTGTCCGAGGTGGCAACGCACTGCTTGTAACCGTTGTAGCAGGTTGACCATATCATAAGGAGTCTGCCGTCCTTTTTTCTGTAAAGGTAGGGACCGTCGGTAACGTTGTGGTCAGCTTCGGTTGCCTCCCTTTTCAAAAAAGAGCTTGCGGCAAAAAGCTCAACGGGCTCACTGAGAACCATGGTTAAATCGTCACTTAATTCAATACGGCATATTGTGCCGTCAAGAATCTGCGTATGCTCGTGGCAAAAAACACAGTAAACCCTGCCGTTTTCAAAATGCAAGGTACCGTCAAGGCACTCCCACCCATCGGGCGTGATAGCCTTGCCCGTAACGGGTGTAAACTCGCCGTCAGGGGTCTCGCTTTTAAGAATATATGTACCCCTTAAGCCGTCGGGCTTAACGAAGGTTGCAAGCATATAATAAAATCCGTTGTAAAAATGCACCTCGGGTGCCCAGTTTGCCCAGGTGTTCAACCCGAATTTTTCGGAATAAAACACCGCCTTGGGCTCCGACCAATTTTCAAGGTCGGTACCGACGTAAACATCGAAGCCCCCCGTACCCTGCCCGAAGTTTTCGGCGCGGGTTCCGTACATATAATATTTACCGTCAACCACTATAACAAAGGGGTCGCGGATATTAATATCCTGATTTTTCAAAAAAATCACCTTACTCGCTGATTGTTTTTGTAATGAAGAATTGTAACACGCTTCTGGAACTGACACACAACCTCGTAATTGATTGTGTCAGTAAGCTCGGCAATTTCCTCGGCAGTTATTGAATTTTCGCCGTCGGTACCAAGCAGGGTAACCGCATCCCCTACCTCAACCGAGGAAAGGTCCGTAACGTCAACCATCAGCTGGTCCATACACACTCTGCCGATTACAGGGGCATACTGACCGTTTATAAGCACCCTACCCTTGTTGGAAAGGCTACGTGAATAGCCGTCCGCATAGCCGATGCACACAGTGGCAATACGTGTGTTTTTTTCAGTAAAATAGGTGTGACCGTAGCTTACACCGCTACCTGCAGGCACCTCTTTAACGTGAGAAACGTGACTGACAATTTTCATAGCGGGCTTCAGGTCAATACTGCCGTCGTTTACGCATTCGTCGGGATAAAGACCATACATAACAATGCCTAAACGCACCATATCAAACTGCTCGTCAACGCTTAAAAGTCCTGCACTGTTGCAAAGATGCTTAATGGGGATATACATACCCCTGCCCTCAAGCTGAGCAATAAAATCCTTGAAAACCTGCGTCTGCTTGTTGGTGGTTTCGCGCTCAACACAATCCGCGCAAGCGTAATGGCTGAAAATACCCTCGATATAAATATTAGGTAAATCATTTATGCGCTTAACGGTTTCAACGCTTTCGGCGTTGCAGAAAAAACCGATGCGTGACATACCCGTATCAACTGCAATGTGTACTCTGGCTATTTTTTTAAGTCTTACCGCTGCCTGCGATAAGGCAACCGCGTCGTCGTAGTTAAAAATAGTCTGGGTAAGCTCGTGCTTAACTAATTCCTCGTACTGATAGGGCGAGGTGTAGGAAAGAACAAGTATGGGCTTATTAACCCCTGCTTCACGCAGCTCGATAGCCTCCCCAAGCTCGGCAATGCCAAAGTAATCTACGTCATCCTGAATAGATTTCGCAACACCTACTGCACCGTGACCGTAAGCATCCGCCTTAACGATAGCAAGAGAAAGCACGTCTTTTTTTATTTTCTTTTTAAGCTCTTTAAGGTTATGGGCAATAACATCCAGGTCGATTGCCGCATAAGTTCTGTAATACTCGTTAAAAGTGTTTTTTAAATCCATAACATCTCCGTCTGAATTAAGGCATACTAACCATAATTAGTAATATAATACCATACTTTACATAAATAAACAATAAAGTTACGTATATTTTTAAAATATTTTGTGTTATTGACAATATGGGGTAAAAGATATAAAATTAACCTATTACGACAACAGGAGTGTTTTATATGGCAAAGAATTTAAAGCCACTCGCAATTGCAGCTGCAGGTATCGCCGGTGTAGCGGGTGTGGTTACTGCCGCATTTGCGGTAAATAAATACGTTCACAAGGATATTTGTATGATTGCCCACCGCGGTTACAGCTCAAAATACCCCGGCAACACCGAGCCCGCATTCCTCGGTGCCGCAAAAAACGGCTCGGGTGGTATTGAAACCGATATCAGAATCACTAAGGACGGCGTTTTTGTTGCAAACCACAACGACGACGTTGTTTTTAAGGACGGCACAAGCCTTATGGTTGCCGACGCAACCTACGCAGAGCTTACTGCAAAGCCCATCAAGACCGACAAGGTTAAGGAGGACGTTTATATCTGCACCTTCGAAAGATACCTTGAAATCTGCCGCGAATACAACCTTATCTGCTTTATTGAGCTTAAGGGCGAATACACCGACCAGCAGATTCACGACGTATTCACACTTGCTTCAGAGGTTTATGACCTTAAGATGTGCTCATTACAGTCCTTTGAGTTTGAAAACCTTGTTAAAGCCCACGAGGCTTTCCCCGACCTTCAGATTATGCTCACCTACGGCAAGGGTATGGATTACTCAAAATGCCTTGAATACGGCTTTGATATTGACGTTGACTACAAGACACTTTCCAAAAAGATGATGGATGACTTCCACTCACGCGGACTTAAGGTTGGCGCTTGGACTGCAAACGACGTTTTCACCCTCAACTACTGCCGTGCATTCGGTGTTGACTACATTGAATCCGACGTTTTCGGCGGTAACAGAAAATAATTTTTTTACAGACCTACGTTAATGTGGGTCTGTATTTTTTATAGTTTGTTCATTATTTTGCTCTTGTTAATTACATTGAATTGTGGTATATTTAGTGTATATGTTTTAAAAGAGTGTGTATTATGGAAAAATTGTTCAATTTCTTTTACAATTGCATATATAACCTTGGTATTATGACGAGCAAAATAATCGGTGGTTTTTTCAAAAAAATCATAGATGGTCTTAAAAAGCTCTTTCATTTTAACAGGTCATCCTTCTCATCGGCTAAGGTTTTCTTTAAACGTACGGTTGTGTTTTTGCTTGTTGCGGCAATTCTTGGCGCAAGTGGCTTTATTGCGTACAAAAGCAGCAACAAGGTAAAGGCAGTTGCGGTTATCATCAACGGCGAGACAATGGGCTACGCACCCACACAAAAGGATGCGGACCTTACCCAAAAGTACGTTACCCGTGCCCTTGGCGAGGACAATGCACCCACCATCGAAAGCAAAACCAAGCGCACCGACGCATACAACCTGCGCTCGGCAGAGGCACTCACAAAGCTTATTACCGAAAAATTCACCGAGGGTCTTACCCCTGTAAACGAAATCTATATTGACGGCGAGCTTCTTTGTGCGGTTAAGGATAGCACGGTTATACCCACAACAATCAACGAAATGCTTGACTTAGCAAAAAAGGTTTACCCCACTGCATCGGTTTCATTTGCCGAAACCATTACGGTGAAGCAGGCTTACTATAGCCCCGACGACAAAAATCTTTATACAAGCGAGCAATTCAAGACTGCAATCAACGCACCCGATACCCTTACCGTCAGGCATACCCAGTGCCAGAAAAACATAAACCACACCGAGTTTGAGACCGTTGAAATACAAACCAACACACTTTTCGTTGGTGACACACGTGTAAGAAGAACAGGTCAGAACGGCACCGAATACGCCATAGACCTTGTTACCTACGTTGGCGACAAAAAGGTTCTTTCAGAGCCCCTTATGAGCATTGCGTTGACTCAGCCCGTTACACAGATTGTTGAACGCGGAATCCGTGCAGAAAGCCTTTCAATGGGCTCCTACACAGTTTATCAGACCACCGGCGTGTTCTGTTGGCCCGTTGTCAATCTTTATCAGGTTACGTCACCCTACGGCAACCGAAGTCTCGGCTACCACAGAGGTATTGATATTTCTGGCGCTAACGCGTCAGGCGCACTTGTTGTTGCGGCGGCATCGGGTACTGTTACCGAGGCAGGCTGGAGCACAGGCGGCTATGGTAACTACGTTATAATCGACCACGGCAACGGTGTTGAAACCCTTTACGCCCATATGCTTGACAACTCACTTATGGTAAGCGCAGGCGACTTTGTGCAGAAGGGTCAGACAGTTGGCCGCGTTGGTAATACCGGCTACTCCTTCGGTGCCCACCTTCACTTCGAGGTAAGATTAAACGGTAACAGGCTTAACCCTGCGCCGTATTTAGGATTGGAATAATGAACGTTACGATTATTGCCCTTGGCAAGCTTAAAGAAAAATACCTGAGGGATGCAGTTGAGGAATATTCAAAAAGAATATCCGCCTACGGCAAGCTCGACATTGTTGAGCTTAACCCCGTAAGACTATCCGACTCCCCTTCGCAGACGGAAATTGACAACGCCCTTACTAAAGAGGCAGAGGAAATAAAAAAGAAAATCCCCAACGGAAGCTACGTTTTTTCCCTTTGCGTTGAGGGTAAGGTGAAATCAAGCGAGCAGTTAGCCGCAAGCATTAAGGATATAACCCTTAACGGCAAAAGCAGTATTGTTTTTATAATCGGAAGCTCCTTCGGGCTTTCACCCGAAATTAAAAGGCTTTCGGACTGCAGGCTTTCTTTTTCACCTATGACCTTCCCCCACCAGTTAATGAGGGTTATGCTCCTTGAGCAGATTTACAGAGCCTTTCAGATAAACAACAACGGCAAATATCACAAATGAGGTACTGACTATGGCAATGTGCGAAATGTGTGAAAACTACAGATACGACGAGGATTTAGAGGAATACTTTTGTGATATAGAGCTTGATGAGGATGAATACCTTAAATTTTTAACCTCATCAAACGACGCCTGCCCCTACTTCAGAGCAGACGATGAATACCGAATTGTAAGAAAGCAGAATTAACAAAAGAACTCTCGCAGTTGCGAGAGTTCTTTTTAATTAATGTCTGCTTTTTTCGTCACGCTCACGGATTACGAAGCGCACGGGTGTGCCCTCCAAGCCGTAAACCTCACGAATTTGATTTTCGATATAACGCTGATAGCTATAATGGAAAAGCTCTGCGCTATTTACGAAGCATACGAATGTTGGGGGTCTTGTGGAAGCCTGGGTCATATAGAAAATCTTAAGGCGCTTGCCCTTATCTGTGGGGGGCTGAACACGGAGTGTTGCCGCCGCAAGAATTTCGTTGAGCTGACCGGTTTTGATTCTCATTGCGTTCTGTGTATCAACGAAATTGATAAGCTCGTAAAGTCTGTCAACACGTTGACCGGTTTTTGCAGAAATGAAGATGATGGGTGCAAAGGACATAAATGAAAAGTCCTTCATAAGCTGCTTACGGTATGAGTCCATGGTTTTGCCGTCCTTTGCGTAGGCATCCCATTTATTAACCGCAATAATACAGCCCTTACCCTGCTCAAGAGCTCTGCCTGCAACCTTGCTATCCTGCTCGGTGAAGCCCTCAAGAGCATCGATCATAATAACGCACACGTTTGCACGCTCAACCGCCATATCGGTTCTTAAAACACTGTACTTTTCAACTGCATCCTCAACCTTTGATTTACGGCGAAGGCCCGCAGTATCAATAAACATAAATTTACCGTATTTGTTTTCAACAAAGCTATCGGTAGCATCACGAGTGGTACCCGCAATATTTGAAACAATCATACGGTCCTCACCGATGATTTTGTTAACAAGTGATGATTTACCAACGTTGGGCTTACCGATAACCGCAACCTTGATGTAATCGTCCTCGTCCTTATCCTCAACAAGGTATTCCTCGGGAAGATGCTTGAGCACCTCGTCAAGAAGGTCGCCCGTGCCGTGACCGTGAACTGATGAAACAGGAATGGGGTCACCAAGACCAAGGTTGTAGAACTCGTACAATTCCGGGGGTGGTGCGCCCAATGAGTCGCATTTATTTACTGCAAGCACGATGGGCTTACCGCTTTTTTGAAGCATTGTTGCAACCTCTTCATCAGTAGCCACAACGCCGTCACGCAAGTCGGTAACAAGAATAATTACGTTAGCGCTATCAATGGCAAGCTGTGCCTGACGACGCATCTGTGAAAGAATAATATCGTTTGAATAAGGCTCGATACCGCCTGTATCAACAAGCAGCATACTATGACCCAACCACTCGCAATCACCAAAAAGGCGGTCACGGGTAACACCGGGTGTATTGTCAACAATAGCAAGTCTTGTGCCTGTAAGCTTATTAAACAAGGTTGATTTACCCACGTTAGGTCTGCCAACAATAGCAACAACAGGTTTTGCCATATTAAGCACCTCCGTCAATAATAGTTTCAAGTAGCTTATACCCGTCGTTTTCTACGGGTATAACGGGGATTTTAAGGGCTTCGCTCAATTCGTCAACGGTAATATCGTCAAGGAATTTATCCCCCTCGTTACGAAGTGAAACACGGGGTATAAGCACTGCCTCGCCCAAATCCTTATTTTGTAGCTGAGATTTAAAATCGGCGCCGGTTATAAGACCCGCAACGGTCACCGTTTCACCAAAAAACTCATTTTTAATTTCTATAACGTCTATGCTAAGACCCTTAAATTTTTTCTGAGCCTCAGCACAAAGCTCCTTAAGAAGTCCGTATGCCGCGTGACCCGTTGCAAGGGTAAGCCTACGGTTAACTTCCTTTTCCTCCGTATCGGCTAAGGCGCACATAAACTCCTCCTTAAGAAGAGTGCACACACCAACACCATTGTCAAGCTGACTGTATTCGCCGTAATAATCGCCGTCAGGCAAGGTTCTCCCCGCAATCAGATAGAATTCATCCGATGGGTAGGCAAGGATTTTGCCGTCGTTAAACCATGAAAAATGGGCATTGAACTCATCAATAATATCAATAACCTGAGCCGCTTCCTCCTTGGTATAAGTACGCAAGGGATAAAGACCGTCACGGTATTTTGTAAGACCCACGGGCACAGCCGCTATGCTTTTAACACTGGGGTAAAGCTTAGAAAGCTGCTCTAACGAAAAGCGAAGCTCGTCACCATCGTTTATGCCGGGGCAAAGCACAAGCTGAGTGTTCATTTCGATTCCCTTTTCGGCTAATCGGTCAAGAATACCCAGCACCTTGCCTGCGTTGGGGTTTTTCATCATTTTCACCCGAAGCTCGGGATTCATTGTGTGAACCGAGATATTAACAGGCGAAATGTGCATATCCATTATACGCTGTACTTCCCTTTCACAAAGGCCCGTAAGGGTAATGTAGTTACCAAAAAGGAAGGACATACGTGAATCGTCATCTTTAAAATAAAGGGTATCGCGCATACCCTTGGGCATCTGGTCAACAAAGCAGAAAATGCATTTGTTTTTGCAGGAATGCTGCTTGTCCATAAGGTAGGTATTAAATTCAAGCCCGATATCCGCAAGCTCGTCACTTTTACGTATACCCACTGTTTTCTCCTGACCATTACGCGAAAGGAGCAAGCTGAGCTTTCGGGATTGGATATAAAAGCGGTAGTCGAGCACGTCAAAAATCTCGTGGCCGTTGATGCTTATAAGAACGTCATCCTTAAGTATACCTGCTTTTTCGCCGTAGGAGTCACCAATAACACTCGCCACTTTAACGGACACGCTGCTCACCTACCCTTTACCAAATAAAAAATCAAAATAACAGTCCAACAGGGCGGGGAGAATCCTCTCACCGCCCTCTGAAATACGAGTTACAAACTATTACAGATTAGTCTACTGAGATAACCTGCTTGCCGTTGTAATAGCCACATGCTGTGCAAAGTCTGTGGGGTCTCTTGTAATCGCCGCAGTTGGGGCACTTTACGAGTGCTGCTGCGTCCATTTTCCAAACGTTGGATCTTCTCTTATCTCTTCTTGCTTTGGAAACTCTTCTCTTGGGTACTGCCATGAGTATAACCTCCTATATAAATTTAATTACTTACTCTTCCAAAAGCTTTAAAAGCACTTCCATTCTGGGGTCGATAGGTGCTTTACAATCGCATTGGTCTTGGTTAAGGTTTTTGCCACAGGTGGGGCAAAGTCCCTTACAATCATCGTTGCAAAGGTATTTTGAAGGAAGAGCGAGATTGACATCTTCTTCAACAAGGGCGTCAAGGTCAAGGCGCATATTGGGCACCTCAAGGAAATCGTCGTTGTCACCGCTCTCGAGAGCAACCACAAGGGTGTGCTCCACGGGGAATGCGTAGCTGCGTTTAACGTCAACTGCGCAACGGTCACAGGGCGCTTCGTAGACCAAATCGGCTTTTGCGGTAAGATTAACTATGCCTGCTCTGTTTTCTACCTTGCCGCTTACCCTTACGGGTGAAGTAACAGGGTTAAAGTCCGAAACTGTTACTGAGCTGAGTGAAAGCTCGTAATCGATGGGCACAACCATACCCTCGGTATTGAAAATAGATTCAAGTTCGATAATCATACACATTACCTCTCAACATACCCGAATATTATATTATCTAAAACCTTTTTTGTCAATATGAATTTATAAAAAATCTTCACACAAAACACCCTTGTATATCCCCTGATAATGTAAAAAATTTACAAAACAAAGTTAATATACAATCAGGGCAAAAATAAACCTTGTATCCAAAATGAATACAAGGTTTTTTTAAATTTACTCAGATAACCTTTGCGTTAGCGAAAAGTGCTTCGGGAAGCTTATCCTGGTCTTCAGAAACAGTGAATACGAAGTTAACACCTGCTTCGTCGGATACCTTGCAAATTTTATTTATAAGAGCAGCAAACTCATCATAATCTCTGCCAACAATTTTGAATGTTGCGTCAACAAAAATATCTGTTAAGTCGTGGTCCTGTGCAATAACGCCACATACCATACCGTAGAATGCGTCACAGCCCTGAATATCAAATCTTTCTGTTTCGATAAGTCTTGCCTTGTGGGTTACCTCATAAGTAAGTAACGGGGATTTTTCGATGCAAACGACTGTTCCGTCGGAAGCTGCTACTGCCTCGTTGATGAGAGCAATAAGTTTTTTTGTTTTACCGGAACCTTTGTTGCCTATAATAAGTGAAACCATAATAATGTACCTCCGTTGTTTATTTCTCGCCTTGCGGCGTGATTTCTGATTTTAATATTTTTTAATTCTTAAAGCCTTGCTTCAAGTGCCTTTTTGTGTTCCTCGTAACCGGGCTTGCCTAAAAGAGCAAACATATTCTTTTTGTAGCTTTCAACACCCGGCTGGTCGAAGGGGTTGATTCCTAAAATGTAGCCTGAAACTGCACAAGCCTTTTCGAGGAAGAATGCAAGATAACCGAAGTTATATTCATTCATTTCATCCAATTCAAGAATCATATTGGGCACCTTGCCGTCGGTGTGAGCAAGCACTGTACCGAGGAATGCCTTTTTGTTAACGTAGTCAACACTCTTGCCGGCAACGAAGTTGAAGCCGTCGCCGTTCTCGGGGTCAAGCTCAATAATAAGCTCGTTTTTGGGCTTGTCGAATGTAACCACTGTTTCAAACAATAATCTTTCGCCGTCCTGCACGTACTGACCCAAAGAGTGAAGGTCTGTTGAGAAGATAGCGGATGAGGGATAAATACCCTTGCCGTCCTTACCCTCGCTTTCGCCGTAAAGCTGCTTGAACCATTCGTTCATAAGGGTGTAATCGGGCTCGTATGAAACCATCATTTCAACTGATTTGCCCTGACGGTAAAGGATGTTACGCATTGCGGCGTATTTGTAGCAATCGTTGGTGTAAACGTCGCCCTCTGCGTAAGCTGCACGGGCATCTGCCGCACCCTTCATCATAAGGTCGATGTCAACCCCTGCAACTGCAATGGGTAAAAGACCAACTGCTGTAAGAACTGAGTATCTGCCGCCTACGTCGTCGGGGATTACGAAGGTCTGATAGCCCTCGCGGTCGGATAACTCCTTAAGAGTACCACGCGCCTTGTCGGTAGTGGCGTAAATTCGTTTTGCCGCCTCTTCCTTGCCGTACTTTTTCTCGAGCAGGCTTTTGAAAACGCGGAAAGCGATGGTGGGCTCGGTTGTTGTGCCCGATTTGGAAATAACGTTTACTGAAAAATCCTTACCCTCACAAAGGGCAACCGCCTCAGCAAGTGCTGATGAGGAAAGGGTGTTACCTGCGAAAATAATCTGGGGCTTTTCGAGTAAGTTGCGATTCTGTGATTTACAGAACTCGATAGCGGCTCTTGCGCCTAAGTATGAGCCACCGATACCGATAACAACAAGCACGTCGCTATCGCTACGGATTTTTTCGGCAGCCTTTTTGATGCTTTCGAACTCGGCTTTGTCGTAATCAACGGGAAGGTCTAACCAACCAAGAAAGTCGTTGCCTGCGCCTGTGCGAGAGTCCAGAAGCTCAACCGCCGCCTTAACCTCGGGGGCAATCTGTTCAACGTCTGCGTTGTTAACGAAGCCCTCAAGATAACGGGTATTAAGTTTAAGTGACATTGGTTCATCTCCTATGGGTTTAGCGAAGAAGTGTTACACAGTTAAAGTGTACCATTCTTTGCTAATATTTTACAATAAACTTACGATTTTTTCAATAGACTTTCTACACTTTAACAAAAAAACACAGTTTTTTTACGTTTTGTTAAAATATATGGGGCATAAGTTGGTTATTTTTCCAAATTCGGGGTTGTTAACGGCTCCGAGATTGCTTTCGGCACGGCTTGAAACGGCAAAAGCACCGCCCACAAGAGCCGTAACGAGCATAATAATTATTGCTGAAACCGTAAAAGCGTTTATCAATTTGTTAAATTCCATAATTACCTCTTTACTTCCTTATCCAACACCTCTGCAAGCGCCTGACCTATAAGCTGAGCCGAATAAACTGCTTCCTCAAGGGTGTTGGCGTCGGTGCCGAATTCAAGGAGCAGTGAGCAGGGTGTAACATCCATATTATATTTGCGGTTGCAGAAATACACGGGGCGCATAAGATTCGGCGCCAGGGACTCTGCCGAGCTTTGCAAATCAAGGGCGAAGGCAAGGTTTTGCTCCCATGAGTCAAAGCCCTCCACCCCATTGCCCTCGCACCCTGTTATTATCATTACCTGCGCCGCTTTTTTGCCGTTAACTGTGGCGGTGGGCTTACACTTTGTGCCGCTTTCGTAATGTATAGCATCCCTGTGCACGTCAAGGGTGATTTGTATTTCGGGGTATTTTTCAAGATAATCCTCTACACTGACCCGCGAGCGTGAATAGGCGCCGTTATATGAGGAATCGTAAATGTTGCGGTCGTGAATAACCTTGTAGCCCGCACTTTCAAGGGTTTTGGTAAGCTCATCCCCCACCCTTATCATATTCTTCGATTTATCCGTTGTACGTGACACGTACTGATTGGAATACCACCCCAAATCAAGCATCTCGTACCCCTCGGTGGAATGGGTGTGATAAATGAGAATGCAGGGCTTATCCTTGGTTATTTTGTAATCGGGGGATTTACTCAGATAGCTCTTAACAGAAATGGAGGTGGGAGTTTTGTTATCAACCTTCACCGAGCCGTAAACAAGAGTTTTCGAGGTGGCGCCCATTTGCTGCTCGGAGATATCTCCGCTTTTTTCGTAGCTCTTATAAAGTGTCTCCGCCTGTTTTTTCAGGGCTTCAATATCTGTGGGGGTGTTGCTGACGGCACCGGCGTAGCCTCCGCCACCATATCCAGAAATGGATATGGTACTCCCCTCGCTATGGGAGCCGCCGTTAACATCAAGCACACCGTTAATCTGCTCGTTTTCGCAAAGCATACCGAATGCCGTACCCGTTACCGAGCCGAAAAAGCTACCACCGTAAACACTGCACACAAGTAAAGCTCCGCAAAGACCTATTGAAAGAGCACCCCTTATCCCCTTAGCATTACCCATTACTGACCACCTCCGTCACCTAAAAATTATGAGGAAAGTGGTATTTTTATTACATAAGACCGTAAATTTCCTTTACGCTAAGAGTGGGCTGTAATGCGCAGTTAATGGCAAGAGCCAAAAGATACGAGGCATTTTTCACCATCAAATCAATGTCCTTGGGGGCAACGATAAGCCCTGCCCCCTGCTCGGCACGGTTTTGCTTAAGGCTATTTATATCCGCACCCGAAAGCTCGCAGGCAAGGGACACCGCATCCACCACCGTGGGCACGCCTATTGCAATAACCGGTACACCGAGGAAATCCTCATCAATCCGCTTGCGATTGTTACCTATACCGGAGCCCGGGGCAATGCCCGTATCGGACATCTGGACGGTTGTGCCAAGGCGGGATACACTACCCGCCGCCAAGGCATCCACGGTAATAATGCACCGTGGCTTAACTGCACCGCATATACTTTTTATATATTCGCTCGACTCAATGCCCGTCTGACCCAGGACACCCGTAGAAACTGCACAGACGGACTGCAATCGCTCACTGAAGCCCATACGCCTGTGCAACTCATCATCAATATGGCGGGTCGCAAAAACCATGGAGGCGGTCATGGGTCCCAGTGCATCGGAGGTAATATTCATATTACCCACACCCGCCACAAGCACCGTCCCATCCCCCTTGGGCACAAGGCTTTTTATGCTTTCGGTAAGGGCGCGCAGTCTCCCATCGGACACTGCTGCCTCATCAGAAAAAGCATTCATCTCAAGGGTGATATACCTGCCCACACCCTTACCCAGCCTTTTAGCCGCATCGGTGGTTTTAATATCAATAACGGTGGTTTTGCACTCGTTGTTTTCATACTCCTTAACCTCTACGCCATCCAAGTGAGCTTTTATCATTTCCTTACGCTCAAGCGCAAGGTCAGTCCTGAAATCCAAAAAATCACCTCGAAAATATTATCCCCACATAAATAATTTATAACCAAATCATTGAAATACAGATTATAATGTGATAGAATATCTCCCGAAATAAAGAAAAGGAAGTTTTATTAAATGAAGCTTGGTATTGTTGGTTTACCTAACGTAGGTAAAAGTACACTTTTTAATGCGTTGACTAACGCAGGAGCTCAGGCGGCTAACTATGCATTCTGCACCATCGAACCCAACGTGGGCGTTGTTGCAGTTCCCGATAAGCGTCTTGACGCACTTTGCGATATGTATAACCCCGTTAAGGTTACGCCCGCCACAATCGAATTTGTTGACATTGCGGGTCTTGTTAAGGGTGCCTCACAGGGCGAGGGTCTTGGCAACAAGTTCCTTTCACACATCCGTGAGGTTGATGCAATTATCCACGTTGTACGTTGCTTTGATAACGACGACATTATGCACGTTGACGGCTCTGTTGACCCCCAGCGTGATATTGAAACAATCAACCTTGAGCTTATTCTTTCCGACGCTGAAATTTTACAAAGAAGAATCGACAGAACCACCAAGGCTATGAAGGGTGACAAGACACTTGCATCCGAGCTCAAGGTGCTTGAAAGAGTACGCGAGGCGCTTGATAACGGCGTTTGTGCAAGAGCGGTTGAATTAACCGACGACGAAAAGGAAATCATCGACACCGTTGCACTTCTCACCGCAAAGCCCGTTATTTATGCTTGTAATATGAGCGAGGACGACTTCTCATCAAACATTGACGGCAACGCACGATACAATGCGGTTAAGGCACTTGCCGCAGAGGAAGGCAGTCAGGTGCTCCCCATTTGTGCAGAGCTTGAGGCACAGATTGCAGAGCTTGACAAGGATGAAAAGGAAATGTTCCTTGGTGAGCTTGGTATTGAAACAGGCGGTCTTGACCTTCTTATTGAAAGAAGCTACGATCTTTTAGGTCTTATGAGCTACCTTACCGCAGGTCAGCCCGAGGTAAGAGCATGGACCATCAAAAAAGGTACCAAGGCTCCTCAGGCTGCAGGTAAAATCCACTCAGACTTTGAGCGTGGCTTCATCCGTGCAGAGGTTGTTTCCTTTGACGTGCTTATGGACTGCGGCTCAATGCAGGTTGCTAAGGAAAAGGGTCTTGTACGATCCGAGGGTAAGGAATACGTAATGCAAGACGGCGACATAGTTCTTTTCAGATTTAACGTATAAAACAGAAAGCGTTGAGTTAAAAAACTCAACGCTTTTTTAATTAGGAACGAGGAATTAGGAATTAGGAATTTCGGGGCGCAAAGCGCCGATTATAAAACAAAAACAGTCGTTGTATAAGCTGTTTACTAAACGACCAATTCATTATTCACCAACAGATATATACATTTCTTCAGTTTCAATCTGAGCGTTTTTCAGCAACTCATCCGCCACTTTTTTATCCTCAACCTGAAGCGAATCTGTAATTGCATTAAACAATTTATAATACATTTTCTTATAAATATCCATAATATCACCTCTGAGTAGTATTTTATACTACTTTGTAGCATTAGTCAATATTAAAGGCGAACTCGTGATACTATTTATATGAGGTGAAAAATATGAAACCCTTAAAGGAAAAAATAAGTATCACTATTGACGAGGATTTATTAAAAGAAATACGTAAATTGGCAGAAAACGACGACCGTTCTTTATCCCAATATATCAATATAGTGTTAAAACAACATATCGAAAAAAATCACAAATAAAATTGACGTTGTGTAAAACAATTTACACAACGTCTTTTATATTTATAACCGGCACGAAGTGTCCCTCAACGCCTCATTCCTAAATTAAAAAAGGGACGGCAAACCTGTTTTATTCTGCCTCGGTTAATGCGTAGTGTCTTACGTAAACGCCTACGGTTTTGTCGTAGTCGAGGATGTGGATGAAGGAGCCGTCCTCCATAGGATAGATTGTGATGCCCTCTGCCTCGTTACCTGCAAGTGAGGGTAATGAGCGCTTGCAAAGCACGTCAACCTGACCCGTTGCTATATCAACGGTAAGAACCTTGTCATCGCCTGTTTTAGCATCATTGGAAAGGTAAAGCACACCGTCATAAACCTCGCCGCCCTGAATGCGGTAAATGGTCTGCGAAAGCTGGATTATATGTGAAAACTCCATAGTTTCAAGGTCACATGCTACGATGTAATCGGTTTCGTTAAAGGGTGAGCAATACAGATAGCCGTTATCCGCATCAACTGCACACCACGGAATACCGTCGGTAAGAAGGTCGGTGCGTACAACGTAGCTGTCCACGGGCTGAAGTGTTTTGCAATCGTAGGTGATAATAAGGTTAACGTCCTCACTTGCGTTTTCAACCGCGCCGTAAATTTTGCCGTCGTAGTAGCTGATACCACCGATATGGTCTGAATCGTGGGCATCAATATATTTCTGAGGAATTGCCTTTTCGTTAACTGCAATCTGCTCGAAGGTTTCGGCATCCCACTTTGCAAGACCTGCAATGCCTATGCCAACCAGGGAACCTGAGGTGTAGTAATACTCACCGTCGGTGGTAATGCCCTGACCCATATACATGGCGGCGTCAAGCACCTTTTTTTCTTCCTTAATAAGCTCAACCTCGCTGGTTGATTTGGGTGTACCGTAATCCATAAAGCTTGTAAACACCATACAGATTGCAACTAAAAATGATAATATGCTTTCAAAAAAGCCCATAAAAGTCACTCCTTATACTGAAGTATTATACTGATTTAATAATACAATAGCCTTTTGCTTTTTGCAAGAAAATATTAACATTCTTTGAAAATTTGTAAAAAAATTTGCCAAAGCAATTTTTTTAATATATAATATCAAGGTCAGAAAAAAGTTTTAAGGAGCTCCATATGCAGTATAAATACGAAACCCACTGCCACACAAAGCTTGTCAGCAGATGCGGTCACTTAAAAATCAAAGAGCTTGTGGAGCACTACAAGGCGGCGGGCTACTCGGGGCTTGTGCTTACAGACCACTACTCGCCCATGACCTTTAATCTCTCCGACTTCTTCAGTAAAAAAAGAGCCGTTGACCACTACCTCAGGGCATATCGCGAGGCTAAAAAATACAGTGACGAAAGCTTCACCGTGCTTCTGGGCATAGAGCTTCGCTTCCACGCCACGGTTAACGACTACCTTATTTACGGCATAACCGAGGAAATGCTTTACGAAATGCCCTTCCTTTTATCCCTTTACATCAAGCGTGCAAGCAGGCTTTTCCATCAAAGGGGCTGCCTTGTTTTACAGGCACACCCCTTCAGAGAGTTTATAAACCGCAGACATCACAAGCACCTTGACGGTGTTGAGGTTTATAACGGCAAGGCCTCTGCCGAGGCAAACGCCAGCTCGGAAAAATGGGCGGAGGAAATCAACGCACCAATCAGAATAAGCGGCAGTGACTGCCACAGAGCAAGCGGCGTTGGTCTTGGTGGTATTGCAACCGACACACCTATTAAATCCAACGAGGATTTAATCCGCATTTTAAAAAGCGGACAGTTCAGATTAATCAAAAACGGTAAAATATGCATATAAAACTGCATACTATGTATAAAAATACAGTTGTTACAAAAAACAGCTGTATTTTTTTGTTTTTTTATACTAAGTGTTTAATTCTTTTTTGACAAAAATACTTGCTTTATATTTTTGGATATGATAAAATATGCAAGGATTACGTAACAAGGACGTGGGATATTGATTAACGAAACCAAGCGTCAGTTCAACCACACTGACAGACGTGTTAAGCGTACAAAAAAGGCTTTAAAGGATGCTCTCTTTGAGCTTTTGGAAAATAAAAGCATAAACCAGATTACTGTTACCGAGTTAACCGCACTTGCAAACGTAAATCGCGCAACCTTCTATTTTTATTACACGGATTTGCACGATATGCTTCACCAGATTCAGAACGAGGCTTACCAGACCTTTGAGCAAATTCTCGGGGAAGCTACCGTCTCCTTTTCAACCGTTGAGGGCTTTGCCGAGTATTCAAACAAGGTACTTATGGTATGTAAGGAAAATGAGTCACTGTGCCGCTTTATTATAAAACACGATGGCGACAACCGACTTTACCAGCAGCTGCGTTACCTTATGCTTAAAAACATTCCCGATACACGCACCACCTTTTCAGACGATAACCCTGCAAGATATTCCACAAGCTTTGTGCTTACAGCGGTTACAGGCGTGCTTATTGACTGGATGAACGACGGTATGCAGATACCCACCGAGGAGCTTGCACTTTTCTTTGCAAACCTTTACATTAACGGTGCAGAAAAAACAAAGGATATGTACGACAACTACAAGCCCAACCAAAAATAATTTTTTTATAAAAATCCCCCTCACAGCTGAGCTGTGAGGGGTTTGTTTTATTTATTCAACTGATTTAAGTGATTCAACCATACTGATTTTCTTAAGCTTGAAGTGCATAATCACGTTAACAAGCACCGCCATAAGCGCGGTAAACAGTACGGCAATAAGGAAGCTCTGAGGCTCAAGCCTTGTTTTGAAGGTAAGGGTGTCGATATCAACAACACCGATAACCAACGCATTAAGGGGAATACCCGATACCAAGCCCAGTACAACACCGATAAAGGTAAGAATAACGTTTTCTCGGTAAATGTAAGCGGAAACCTCGCCGTTATAGAAGCCGAGAACCTTAAGTGTTGCAAGCTCTCTTATTCGTTCGTTTACGTTGATGTTATTAAGGTTATACAGTACAACTACCGCAAGCGCCATAGCCGCAACGATAAACATAAGAATAACAAGGTTAAGGGTTTTGATAATGTTATTGAAGTTATCAATAACAACTGTGGTGAACACAGAGCCGCTTACACCGCGCATATCATTAACGGTGTTTTCAAGCTGAATCTTTTCACCCTGGGTAATATCGTCGGCAACCTTACAGAACAGGTAGTTGTAAGACAGAGCAGTATTAGTTACCTGATTGTAATAGTAAGGTGTCATATAAACGTAATGGAAGGCGTAGTTGTCAACAATACCCGTAACCACAACGTCGTACGAAACGGTTTTTGAGCCCTCGGTCCATGAAACTGTGATTGTATCACCGATTTTGGTATCCGTTTTATCGGCAAGCTTTTTGGTGATAACCGCACCCTCGTCGGTAAAGGGCACCGGCTTTTCGTTAAGCTTAAGGTTTATAAATCTTGCAAAGGACACGGGGTTTTCGGGAACAAGCACGTCAACCTCCATTTCCTTACCGTTTTCAGCATATCCCTTACAAACCTTAAGGTATGCAAGCATTGAATCTGTAAGGTTATCAACGGCGTTGATGTCAGAAACAATCTTACTGTCATCATAATTTGCCTGACCATCCTCAAGAACAACCTGGAAGTCGTACTGAGCAATACCCGTACCCTCGCCATACTGGTTGTCGATAACGCCACTAATTGAGTCACGAAGACCGAACGCGGCAAGAAGAAGAGCAGTACAGCCCGCAATACCAACAACTGTTACAATGAAACGCTTTTTGTTTCTGAAAAGATTACGTACGGTAACCTTTGAAGTAAAGCTGAGCTTTGACCAGATAGCGTCGATATTTTCAAGGAAAACCCTCTTACCTGCCTTGGGCGGCTTGGGTCGCATAAGCACTGAGGGAACAGAAGCGAGCTCCTTACGACAAGCAAGGTAAGCCGCAAGCATTGTTGAGCCCAATGAGATGATAACACCTAAAATAAGGTACAGGGGCATAAACTGAATTATCGCTGAGGGCATTTCGTACATAATGCCCCAGGCGGTGCATATAATCTTTGGCACCGCAATAAAGCCTACCAATATACCTATAAACACACCGATAAAGCTTGCGGTGGCAGAGTATAAGAGATATTTGCCCGAAATCATTTTATTGGAGTAACCCAACGCCTTTAAGGTACCAAGCTGTGTTCTTTCCTCCTCAACCATTCGGGTTAAGGTTGTAAGACACACCATTGTGGAAACTATGAAGAAGAACGTGGGGAAGATGTATGCAAGACGCACCATATTGGATGCCGCCTGACCATAGCCTGTAAATCCGGGGTTATCGTCCCTGGTGTAAACACTCCAGCCCACACCCTCTTTGATATTGTGAAGAAGGCTTTCACCCTTCTGGAATTCGGTTTTAACAACACCAAGCTTCTGGTTTGCCTCTTTTTCTGCTTCGGCAAACTGAGCCTCTGCGGAAGCGATGGTTTCCTTAATATTCTGGAACTGTGCAGTTTTAAGTGCAAGTGTTGCCTGAGCGGTCATATACTTGGTCTGCGCTTCGATTGCACTGAACTGAAGTGTGTTACCGCTTGACTGTATTTTCTCTTTATATGCTTCAAGCTGCTTTTCTGCATCCTCAAGCTGCTTTTTAGCCGCCTGAAGCTGAATGTTAGCCGTGTTAAGCTGAGCGTCTGCCGCTTCCCACTGAGCATAGCTCTTATCGTACTCTGCCTTACCCTCGTTATACTCAATCTGAGCATATGCAAGCTCGGTTTCATACTGTGTAAGAAGCTGGTCAACCTCAACAATAGCATCCGCCGCCATACCCTGCGCCGTAAGGTTTGATGCAGACCTTAGCATTGCCGCAAGCTCGGGGTTGGTTTCCTCAAGCCTGTCCGCCATAGCGTCAAGGTCGAGGTCACTCTGAGCAACGTCCTGATTATTCTGAAGTGTTTCCAGGGTTGACTGGGTTGTGGTAATAAGAGTTTTCATATACTTAATCTCTTTTTCCGCAATAGTCAACTGAACGTTGGCTTCATCAAGCTGATTTTTAGCCGCATCCGCCTGAGTTTTTTTGTTGTTATATTCGCTTTCCTTATTAGCAAACTCAACCTGACCCTGTGAAACCGCGGTAACCTTTGAGTTATATTCGTTTACCGCCGCAAGATACTGGTCACTACCCGCCTGGAGCTGACCCTGAACCTTGCTGTACTCCTCATCCATAAGCTTCTGAGCATCAAGGAGCTGCTGCTCGCCTGATTTTTCAAGCTCGTAAAGCTCCTCTAAGGTTTTACGGCCCTCATCGAGCTTTTGGTTTACGGTAATCTCTGCAGCGTCAATTTTACCCTTTGCATCATTCACTCGGTTTTCGAGACCCCAGCTGAGTCTTATTCTGCTTGCCTCTGCAAGGCTCTCTGCCCTTTTGGCAATCTTCTGACGCATTCCATCAACGTAATCGTTGTACTTATCAGAGTATGCCTCATATTCATCCGCACCCTCAAGGGTAACGTATGCTTCACTGTAGTATGTAATTTTTTCGGTAAAGGCATCGTTGCTTACGTAAACAAAGTCGCCAAGCTTACCGCTACCTGCGGTTGTAACACCGCGCTCGTATGAAACCCAGTAAGGTGTCTGAACAACACCAACAATTATAAGCTCATCGTGCTTTAGGTAATATGAAATATCCTCATCATCACCTGAAACCTTGATTGTGTTACCGATTTTAAATTGCTCGGGAGTTGTAAGACCGCTGCAGGTAACAACGCACTCGTTAGGAGCATGGGGATACCTGCCCTTGATTACGCCGTCCTCAACAAGGCCGAGACCCTTGGTTTTTTCGTCGGTGCTTATAGCCTTAGCAAGTTCCTTATATTCCTTGCTTGAATAAAGCCCCTTGATTTCGTCGGAGGTTAAAAGCTTAAGTCTGTTTATGTAATCCTTGTTGTCGGCGCCCTGCTGAAATCCAACAGCCTGATCAATATCAAGACCCGAAACCCTTAAGGTAAGCTCGGAGCCGTCGATATCAACGATACCCTCGTACTCGCCCTTAGCATTTTTAACCTGAACGTAGCCGTCAACAAATTTAGAGCCCTGAACGGATTCAACACCCTCCATCTGACGAATCTGCTCAAGCTCCTCCTCATAAAGACCGAGGTAGGACTGCAATCTTAAATCCATAAGATTGTATTCCTTGTAATATTCGTCCGCAGTGTTAATCATATCGGGGCCTACGGCATTAAGACCACAGAACAATCCGCTACCCATTGCAACAATTGCAACAATGGAAATAAAACGACTGAGCGTGCGCTTTATTGAACGGAAACTGTCTGTAAAATAGGCATTTGTCATTTTAACTGTATCCTTTCAAATAGATAGTTTACCATTCAATATCTGCAACAGAAACGGGATTATCGTTAGTTTCCATGCTTACAACACGACCGCTTTTCATAGAAATAACACGGTCTGCCATAGGTGTGATAGCTGAGTTGTGGGTAATAACGATAACCGTCATACCTGTTTCACGGCTTGTATCCTGAAGAAGCTTAAGAATCTGCTTACCTGTGTTATAGTCAAGAGCACCTGTGGGCTCGTCGCACAAAAGAAGCTTGGGGTTTTTGGCAAGAGCGCGGGCAATTGAAACACGCTGTTGCTCACCACCTGAAAGCTGTGCGGGGAAGTTGCCGAGACGCTCGCCGAGACCAACTCGTTCAAGAACCTTTGCGGGGTTAAGTGCCTTTGCGCCAATCTGTGTTGCAAGCTCAACGTTTTCGAGAGCCGTAAGATTGGGAACAAGGTTATAGAACTGGAAAACAAAGCCAACGTCAAAGCGTCTGTATTCAATAAGGCGTTTGCTGTCGTACTCGTTAATAAGGTCGCCTGCAACACGCACCTTACCATCGTCACAATCATCCATACCGCCAAGAATATTAAGAACGGTGGTTTTACCTGCACCGCTGGCACCAACAATAACGCAGAACTCGCCTTGTTCTACGTTAAAGGTTACACCGTCTGCGGCGTTGATAACAACTTCACCCATTTTATATCTTTTGTAAACAGAATCAAACTCAATAAAACTCATTTGTTTCAGCCTTTCAAGTCATAAATTTTCAACATAAAATATATTTTACAATATATGTCGTAAATAGTCAATGGAAATAACTAATAGTAATAAAAAGTTAACATTCAGGCAAGGGACTTATAAATTGCCTCCATTGTAGCGGATGCAACGGGCAAAGCCTCGGAGGAGCCCCAGCCGCCGTTTTCCACAACCACAACAATTGCAACGGGGCAGCTCTCGTTTTCCGAAAAGCCAATAAACCATGAATGGGGCTTTTGACTGTCAGAAACCTCGGCAGTACCTGTTTTACCGCACATTGAAAGACCCCTGAAATTGCCGTCACCGTAATTGGATTGCACGTTGTTACGCATCATACTCTTTACCTCTGCGGCAACGTCTGCGGATATATAGGTGCGGCTTTCAGTTTTACCCTTTTCAACCACGAAGCCCGAGGGGGTTTTAATACTATCAACCGTATAGGGCAACACCGCTTCACCATTATTGGCAACTGCACCAAGCACCGTAAGCATATGGTAGGGATTAACAAGTGTTTCATACTGACCTACGCTTGCCCAGGCAACGTCACCGCCGGTAGCTTTTGCAAGGTCGAAACGGCTTGCCTTAGTGTAGGAATTACCGAATTTAAAGCTTTCACCGAAGCCGAATTCCCTGGCAGTGGCAGTAAGCTTATCCTTGCCGAGCGCTTTTGAAATTTCTGCGTATGCGCCGTTGCATGAATTAGCGAAGCACTGTTCAAAATCCATTTTGCCATGAGCCTTCGGGCAGGTTACCTTAACGCCGTCAACCACCGTTTCACCCTTGCAATCGTAGGTAAACGAGTTAACGTCTGACATATTTTCGACCGCACAGGCGGTTGTGATTATTTTAAAGGTTGAGCCGGGTGTGTAAAGGCCGTCAATAAGGCGGTTAAGATAAATACCCTCGTATTTCCCGTCCTTATTTTCCTCAATTTTTTCAGTAGAGGGCTTATTTTCAATATCGTAGTTAGGGCTTGAAACCGAGCAAAGTATCTCGCCCGTTTTGTAATTGTATGCGGCAACAATACCCTTTCTGCCGTCAAGCTTATCGTAGGCTGCGGCGCTCACCTGACTGTCGATTGTAAGCACAACGTCGTTGCCCCTGCCGTATTTTTCAAGTGAATAAATACCCGTAATGGGATTATAGCCCGTAAGGCTTGTTTTGTAGGCAGTCTGCACACCCGAGGCAATGTAGCCCTCGGTATCGCCCACAATATGAAGGGTTGAGCGACGGATTCTTTCAGAATCGTTATAGATACGCTTTTCGTTTTCCGTGTGGGCTAAAAGCTCACCGTTTCTGTCGGTAATATTACCTGCGGCAATGAAGCTGCCGTTTTCGTTAAGGTGCTCGTTTGCTCTGAGGGTTGCCCACTTTTCGCCGTTGACGGCAAAGCGGAAGCCGAGAATACTAAGACCCGCAGCAACCACAACCACAAGCAGCAACACCACAAAGCTTCTTTTAGCGGTTGTACGCATCAGTCAACGCCCCCTTCCTCAACCTCAAGACGGGGCTTGAAGCTTGCAAAGGTACGTATATCAAGGGATTTGATATACGCAAGCAGGCAGAAGCAGCTGATGATACTCGTGCCGCCCTTACTTACAAAAGGCAAGGTAACACCTGTAAGGGGTAATAAATCCGTTATACCAAATATACTGAGCATGCTCTGGAAAAGCATCATAGCAATAGCGCCCACGCCTGCAATAGCGTAGAAGGTTGACCTTGTTTTGCGTGCGTTGATTATTGCCCAAAGGGCAATTGCACAATAAACCAAGGGTATTGTGAAGCCCATTATAAGTCCGAATTCCTCGCAGACCACGCCGAAAACCAGGTCCTCGGATGCGGCAAAAACGTTACGAAGCTCACCATTACCAAGGCCCAGACCGAAAAGCCCGCCGCTTGCGGAATATATAAGGGTGCGGGTCTGCTGATAGCCACCCTCGTCCATAAATTCCCACACGTGAAGATAAGTGGAAAATCGGCTTGCAACGTAGGGCTTAAGTATAAGTATTGCAACTGCGCCAAGGGCGGCAACACCGCACACAAGGGACAGGGTTTTAACGTCACCCGAGCGCATAAATGCGATAACAACAAAGGTAAAGAAGAATATAAGCGCTGTGCCGAAATCGTACATCAGGAAAAGCTCGCCCACGCAGACGGTTGCAAAAATAATGTACATAGTAAGGCTTTTGATTGACTGCAGCTTTTCAAGGGTTACGGCACCTGCGAAAATAAACGCAACCTTAACAAGCTCGGAGGGTTGAAGGGAAATGCCACCCAATGATATCCAGTTTTTGGCGCCGTTGGTTGTTTCGGCAATAATAAGGGTTGCGCCCAGAATAAGCACCGAGCCTGCCGCCAGCACCCAACGCATAGACTTAAGGGTATCAATATTACGCATTACAACAACCATAACACAGTAGCCCACAACACCGATTACCACTGCCGCAAATTGCTTTATAACCGCATCGGGATAAATACTGCCCACAATGGCAAGTCCCACGGAGGCAAAGGTGAAGCCTATCATTTCCAGCTCGAAATTGTGTATTCTCAAAACGAAGGTTGCAAACAAAAAGTACAACCACTGCACACCGATAAAGCCAAGATAGACCAAGGGAATCCAGAGATTAAGCTCGCCGTCAGCATACAGATTAAGAATCATTGCACAAAGGTTGAATATACCGATGAGAATCAGAACAACGCCGTAGGAGGGCCTTGCAATAAGGGAGCTACGGTCCTTGATAAATTTATAGCGTGCCTCGTGCAGGGTGTATTCAAGACCGCCTATATCTATAATATCGCCGTGCTGTAAATGAGCCTTTTTATCGATTTTTTCTCCGTTGACGATAACGCCTGATTTCGAAAAGGTATCAAAAATCACAAAGCCCTTGCTACGGTATGCAAGCACCGCGTGAAGCCTTGAAACCGTATCGTAGGGCAATACCACGTCGCATTTTTTGTTTCTGCCAAGGGACGTTTCGCGGTCATATAAAATTACCTCTTCATCGGTAATGGAGTTTACAAGCTTACCCCTTATGGGGTCAGTAGTTTTCTTGAAAAATAAGGCAAGCACCATACGTATAACTACGTACAAAACTATAAAAAGCATAAGGTAGCGCATACCCGAAGCCGCAAAGGTCAATATTGCTTCCACAAAATACCTCCCTCAGTTTTTAATCCTTATAATTTTTAATCTTCCTAATGATAGCACATTTATCAGAAATAATCAACAAAGCACGGCCATCACAAGTGTTAAAGATTTAATAATAAATTATGAATAATATAAATATTATGTTAACTTATCCCCCTGCCCTTGACTTGCATGGGTTTTATAGGTATATTTATAGTAGAGAAATATGGAGGTATTCACAATGGCAATTACTAAATCACTTTACGGCACTACAAATGACATAGACGTAAACGCTTACGTTATTGAAAATAAAAACGGCACTAAGGCTCAGATTATCGAAAAGGGCGCTACCCTTGACAAGCTTTTTGTAAAAGCTGCCGACGGTAATTTTATCGACGTGCTTGTTGGCCACGACACCCTTGACGGCCACGTTAACCGCTCGGATTATCAGGGCGTCGTTGTTGGTCAGTACGCCAACCGTATCAAGGATGGTAAATTCACTATTGACGGCACCGAATACAACGTTACCCTCAACGAAAAGGGTATCACAAGCCTTCACGGCGGCGGTGAATACAGCTCCGCAATCTGGAATGCAGAAATCCTTAGTGACAATGCAATCAAATTCACATATTTCAGTCCCGACGGCACAGAGGGCTTCCCCGGTAACGTTGAGGTAAGCGTTACCTACACCTTAAGTGACGATGATGAATTAGAGCTTCTTTACAACGCGGTTTCTGATAAAAAGACCGTTATCAATCTTACAAACCACGCTTACTTTAACCTTAACGGTACAGGTAGTGGCGATATTTTAAACCACGCGCTCACAATCAACGCAGACCGCTTCACACCCATTGATGAAATCAGCATTCCCACAGGCGAGCTCACACCCGTTGAGGGCACTCCCTTCGATTTCACCGCCGAAAAAACTATCGGCAGAGATATTGAGGCAGACTATATCCAGCTTAAAAACGGTATGGGCTACGACCACAACTTCTGCATTGCAGGCTTTGACGGCACCCTTAAGACCGCCGCAGTTGCCAAGGGTGACAAAAGCGGTATCGTAATGACTGTTAAAACCGACCTTCCCGGTATCCAGCTTTACACAGGCAACTTCTTCGACGGTACAATCACGGGTAAAAACGACATCCCCATGACAAAGCGTTGTGCATTCTGCCTTGAAACTCAGGTTTACCCCGATTCACCCAACCACCCCGAATGGCCCACCTGCATTTATGACGCAGGCGAGGTTTATTCAACACGTACAATTTTCGCTTTTTCCAAATAATGCATTTGACTTGAACGCCATTATTTGGTATAATACTTCTTATGTTTGCAAACTATTTTGAAAGGAGACGGATATTATGAAAAAACGCACCAGAATATTATCAATTTTTCTTGTACTGATTGTTATTTTCAGTTCACTTTCCGTTTCTGCCTTTGCAAAGGAATTTGCACCCATAATCGATATTTCTACCCCCGGTATGCAGACCCAATACCTTTACGAAACCAACGACCCCTCGTGGCTTCGCAAGCTGGTAATTAAAGAGGATATGCTTTCATCATCGGGCATTTTCACCGAGCTTCCCCTTTACCCTGCTACCGACTACCCCTACACCAACGATGCAAAGGGCTTCAACGCTGAGGTTGAGGAATATATGGAGGTTTACACCCTTGACGAGGAATCACGAAGGGCGGCATACATATACTTCCTTGAGCAAATCGGTGCTCTTTCAATAATCTCTGACCCCTCTGCTTCAGATCAATCCAAAGCAGAATGGCTCCGCAGTCAGGGCATCATCATCACCGAAGAGGACGAGCAGGATGCAGAAAAAATCCTTATGATAAGCGCCCTTTACGCTATGATGAAAAACGACCTTTATTACGTTTACACCGGCGAGCATCTTGAGATTCCCGCAGGCACCCCTCTTGAGGACGCAATTGTTTTATACCTTGCGTCACTTTCGGGCAATCAGTCCACGCTCACTTCATTTATAACAAAATTCTTCGGCTCAGGTGGACTTGGTGACCTGGAGGATTATATCTACTATACCTCGCTTATGGCACTTTACACCAACGGCTACGTTGCTGCCAAGGAGATTACAACCCTTTCAAGAAACGAGGTTTACAGACGACTTGCAATAATGACAATCCGCAACTACGGACTTGCTATCGACTCCGAAAACGCTACCCACGAGGAGCTTCAGAAGAAGTACGTTACGGCTATGCTCGGCACACAATACAGAGTTAAGCTTGACCCCGACACCCTTGAAAAAACCGCAGGAAATCACTCGGTTGCTTACTACATTCTTCAGAGAATGGCATATGAGGATGCAAGGGTTACAATTTCTCAAAACAAATACAGCTACGAGGCTTGCTTTAAGCTTGTATTACAGAAAACCGACCGCTTTGACCTTGAGCCCGAGTTTTATTCCGACATTTACGAATACAACGTTTACCTTGAAAGCAACCGTAAGGATATTTCAATCAACCCCACGGCGCTTAACTCTAACTCGGTTGTTTCCATTAACGGCACCAAGATTGCCGGCGGTCAATACGCTAAGGTCTCGCTTCTCGACACCGAAAAGCAGTACATAAATATTGTTTGTAAAAACACCGACAAGGGTGTTACCAAAACATCCACCTACAAGCTTAACATTTTCCAGGGCACTACCCCGCCCCCCGATAGTGACCTTACAGGTATCATTTACCCCAACACTACCCAGTCCCCCTCAGACGGCACTAACGGTAACGCCAACGGCACCTATGCCGAGGTCACACTTACAATCCCTGCACTGCCCTACGTAAGCGGCATTAACGGTGTTGCTTCAAACCTTGCAGGCAAAATACTTTCAATTAACGATAAGGGTCAGCTTGTTGACCAATACGGCAACGTTATCAGTCAGACAACCTACGAGACACTTCCCGAGGGCTATAAATACGTACTGACCGACGACGGCATTATACAACCCGTTTTCATCGGCGACAGTGACGACACAAGCGAGTACGTTTACGCAGACGAGGAAACCGAAACAAAAACAAGAAAGCTTGCAATCATTATTTCATGCATTGTTTGCGTACTTCTTATAATCGCCCTTATTGTAACCCTTATACTCACCAAGAAAAAGGGCAAAACCAAGGACGAAAAGACCAAGGCACGCCGAGCAAAGGAAAAGGCAAAGAAGGCCAAGCTCGAAGCCAAGGCGTCACGTAAAAGCAAATAAAAAAGCGCAATGGCAATAGGTTCGTAAAAACGGCGTATTGCCATTGTTTTAATTATTTATATAATTTTATTTTAAAAATTGTTCATATATTTCGTTATAATATGGTATATAATGTTTTTAATAAATATGGTTTATTTCAGTCAAAGGAGGTCTTTTTATGACAAATGGAAAAATCCTTATTGTTGATGACGATATAAATATCTGCGAGCTTTTAAGGCTTTATCTTGAAAAAGAAGGCTTTGAAGCAGACGTAGTTACAAACGGATTGCATGCGGTTGACAAATTCCATGCTACGTCACCCGACCTTGTTTTACTCGACATTATGCTTCCCGGTCTTGACGGATGGCAGATATGCCGCGAAATACGAAAAAGCTCACAGACCCCCATCATTATGCTCACCGCAAAGGGCGAAACCTTTGACAAGGTGTTGGGTCTTGAATTAGGCGCGGACGACTACATCACCAAGCCCTTTGAAACCAAAGAGGTTATGGCGCGAATCAAGGCGGTTTTAAGACGAAGCGCAGGCAAATCCGCTACCGCAGAGGCCACTAAAGAGGTTTCATACGATAAACTTAGCATTAACCTTACAAACTACGAACTTGTGGTTGACGGCAAAGCGGTTGACACTCCCCCCAAGGAGCTTGAGCTTATATTCCACCTTGCAAGCAATCCTAACCGCGTTTACACCCGTGACCAGCTTCTTGACGAGGTATGGGGCTTTGAATACTACGGCGATTCAAGAACTGTTGACGTGCACGTTAAAAGATTGCGCGAAAAGCTTGAAGGCGTTTCTGACAAATGGGAGCTTAAAACCGTTTGGGGCGTAGGCTACAAATTTGAAACAAAATAAAACCCATGAGTCTTATAAAAAGTAAAAAAGGTACTTTCTTTTTTAAGTACTTTATGATTTTTTCATCAATTATTCTTGTAAGCTTTATTGTTATAGGTACGTCCTTTATGGCACTTATGACTAACACACTGCTGAACCAGGTTTCACTGGACACCACAAACACCGCCAAAAACCTTGCGGAAATGACCTCGGAGCTGCTGAGCTCACAAATTACCCACGATAACCCCCAGGCGGCGCTTATCACAATGTGTAAAAACATTGAGTTCATTACCCGAAGCAAGAGCTACGATGCCTTTATCTGCAACAAAAACGGCCAGGTTATGGCTTGCGGCGAAACTCTGGACGGCTTTGAGGTGAACTCAGAGGCTATATGCGAAAGGCATAGCAACATAAAAATTCAACCCCTGATGGTACAAAGGGTAATGCAGGGCGAATTAAACGAAATTTCTAAGCTTAACGGCGTTTACGACAGCTATTATTCAATCAGTATGTCCCCCCTTTATCTGGGCGACACGTTCATAGGCTTTTGCGTTGTAAGCGCACCCGTTATGGATAACCTTATGAGTAACATTCAAAAGGTTTTCGTAATGTTTTTGCTTTCGTCTGCCGCCGCCTTGCTTCTTGTGACGGTTGCGGTATCATTTATGACCGAGCGCATTGCAAAGCCCATACGTAACCTTGAGTCAGCCACAAAATGCTATTCATCAGGTGATTTTTCATACAGAGTGCCCGAGCTTAAATCCAACGACGAATTGGCAACCCTTGTTACCAAATTCAACGCCATGGCAACGGCTCTTTCGCAGATTGAAAACTCCCGACGCAGCTTCGTTGCCAATGTTTCTCACGAGTTTAAAACCCCAATGACCACCATCGGCGGGTTTATAAACGGCATACTTGACGGAACGATACCTCCCGAAAAGCAGGAATATTACCTTAAGATTGTTTCGGGCGAAATCGACCGACTTTCCACAATGGTTACAACAATGCTCAACATTTCAAAAATTGAAACGGGCAACGTTGATATAAATTTTGAGCAATTTGATATTGCACCGAAGCTTGTAACAACCTTCTTGGGCTTTGAACAGCTTATTTCCAAAAAGAATATTGAGGTTGTAGGCTTTGAGGACCTGCAGAGTGCGCCGATACACGGCGACAGCGCAATGATTGACCAGGTTATATACAACCTTGCAGATAATGCAGTTAAATTCACAAACGAGGGCGGCACAATAACAATCAATACCGCCACGGACAAACGCTACACATACCTTGCCATAACGAACACAGGCAAGGGCATTCCCGAAAAGGAAATTGATAAGGTCTTTGACCGTTTTTATAAGGTTGACCAATCACGAAGCACCGACGTTAAAAGCACGGGCCTTGGTCTCTACCTTATTAAAAGCATTGTTGACCTGCACAACGGAACAATTACAGTTGAAAGTGAAGTAAATTCATTCACACGCTTCACCGTTAAACTACCAAAATAAATTACCTCTGCTAATCCACGGCAGAAACGGAGGATCTATATGGACGACATTTTTAATCCCAACGGGGTAAATCCTGAAAAGGATACAGTTGAAAATACTGAGGCTGCGGCAACCGAAGTGTTCAAGCCCCTTGAACACTTCACACCCAACCCTGCACCTCAACCTACACCTCAACCTACACCTCAACCTGCACCTCAACCTGCACCTCAACCTGCACCCCAGCAGGCTCCCAGATACGCACAGCAGGTACCGCCTAATTTTGTGCCCCCACAGCAGGGTTATGCTCCCCGTCCCCAACACCCCGCACAGGGTCAACAGGCACCGGTTTACTATAACCCCAACGGCACAAACCAGCCCTATGCGCCCGTAGCACCCGCTACACCGCCTAAGAAAAAGGAAAAGAAAAAGAAAAAAATCACTGCAGGCAAGGTAGTTTTTATTATACTTATCTGTATATCCATAATTTCATCCACTATTGCTATCGGCGTAACAATATCAAATAGCGGCAGCAACAATTCAGGCTCACCCATTATCGGCGGCGGAAACAACAGCACCGATAACACAACCACCGATTCTGCCGACAAATACGGCCCCGGTGCCACACCCTCCGTCGAGGATTCACCCGTTTCCTTCTCTGAATATTCGGGTAAGGGTGCTATGACCTCGGAGCAGGTTTACAACCACGTTAAGGATATAAACGTTGGCGTTATAGTTTACGCACAGAATCAGAATGCGGGCGAAGGCTCAGGCATTATTGTTGGTGCGGATGAAACAAACACCTACACCTACATCATTACTGCGGCTCACGTTATTTGTGATAGCGGTATTGAGGTGCAGGTTCAGTTCAGCGACGCCACAGAATGCGATGCAGAAATCATCGGCATCGACTCAAAAACAGACATCGGTGTGCTCCGTGTTAAGAAAACCGGCTTCAAGGCGGCATCCTTCGGCAACTCTGACAAATTAACCGTTGGCCAGAAGGTTTATGCAATCGGTAACCCCGGCGGCACCGAATTCTTCGGCTCTTTCACAAGCGGTATGATCAGTGCTATCGACCGTCCCGTGCCCACCAACAACTCTGCATACGACTTGCCTTGTATCCAGCACAACGCCGCAATCAACCCCGGCAACTCAGGCGGTGCGTTGGTTAACGAATACGGTCAGGTTATCGGTCTTAACTCATCAAAAATTTCAAGCACCGAGTACGAGGGTATGGGCTTCTCAGTGCCCGTAAACACAATGCTTGAGGTTTACAACCAGATTGTTCTTCACGGCTATGTTACAAACAGACCCGCCCTTGGCATCACTTACCTCCCCGTTTCCGAGGACTACTCCTACTCAGCTATTGCGTGGAAAAACGACCTTCCCTACGGCTCAATTGTAATTGCCACTATCAACGAAAACAGTGACCTTCACAATACAGGCGCAGAGGTTGGCGATATTATCACCGCAGTTAACGGCAAGGATCTTGAAACAACAAGCGTACTGCTTGAAACCATTGAAAACTCAAAGGTTGGCGACATTTTAACGCTTACAGTATGCCGCACAACAAAATCAGGCACTATTCAGTCCACCTTTGACGTTAAGGTACAGCTTGTTGAAGACAAGGGTACCACTGCAGCCCCTGCACAACAGCAAACACCTGATTTTGATGAATATTTCAACTTTGAATATTAAAAAATCAGAAGCTTAGCTTCTCCAAGCTCCTGATTCCTAATAAAAAAATACCGTGCAAAGGGAGAGTAAATCACTCCCCGATGCACGGTGTTTTTTATTTATCCCATCTGTCAATTCCACCACGTTGCATTGCGCCGATGATTCTTTCGGGCACGTCGCCGTAACGGGCACTCAGCTCGTTTATAAGCTGCTTTATCTCCTCACGCTTAGTGTTTTCATTAGCAGGACAACCGCTTTTAACAACGGGCAAATTAAGCCTCTCTGCCGCCGCTGTGACCTCCCTTTCCCTTACATATAGCAAGGGTCTTATCATGGTCAGATCTCGCCTCGAAAGGTACGTTACGGGGGCAAAACAACCGATACGGCTTTCCACAAGCAAGTTCATCAAAAAGGTTTCCGCCGCATCGTCAAGGTGGTGACCAAGAGCAATTTTGTTGCATCCCGCTTCCTTAGCCGCTTCGTGCAGAATGCCCCGACGCATACGCGCACAAAGGCTACAAGGATTGGGCTCCTTACGGATATTGAAAATAATTTCGTACAGGTCGGTGGGCTTAACGATATACTCAACGCCGTATTCGTCGCACATCTTCTGAATTTCTGAAAAATCCCCATCCTGATTATTAAAGCGCATATCAAGGGTTATGGCAACCACCTGAAAATCTGCCGAATAAAAGCGCCTTAACTCGCACAAAGCCTTAAGAAGCATCAGTGAATCCTTGCCGCCGGAAATACCCACGGCTATTCTGTCCCCATCGGCTATCATTTTATAATCATCGATCGCCGCACGGGTATGGCTTAAAATTCTTCTCATACAAATCCTTTCAAGTGTTCAGGCATTAATAAACAATATTGATGAAGCGAGCATAACCTGAGCCGCAAAATAAGTTGCAATGTTAAATACCTTAAGGGGCTTGTTGCGCTTCTGACCGCCAAACATAATAATGCCGAGAGAAGCATCCGAAAGCATAAAGCAAAGAGATCCCACAGAAAGCACAAGGAAGGCAATTATGCCGTATTTACCGCCCTGGAGCCAATAATTAAGACCCAACGAGGACGCCTTAACAAACATACCGATAAGAAGGGAGCCGTAAACAATGCAGCTGTATTTTAAAAGCTTCGAGGAGAAGGTAACCTTAAATACCTTAACAAGTATAACTCCCACAACAAATATTGAGGCACCCACAACAATTTCATAAATATTGAAAAGGTTATAATTCTCATAAATAATGGGCAGAGTCCTTATATAAGCGACAAGGTAAAACACGTGACCCACAAGAAAGCTTACAAAGCCCATGGCAAAGCAACGCTGAGTAGGCCTGAAATGTAAAAAGAAATCCCCAAGCCAACCGAAGCAAAGACCGATAAGCATAATAATGGCATAAGTCGATTTATTATCGGCGATGTGTGCACTTATTGCGCCAATGGTCAAAAAGGACGTAGCGCAAATCATTTTATAAAACAATGATTTACGGCACATACCCGGCCACTGCGCCTTTAAGAATAAAGGCACACATATAAATTCTAAAATTATACATAAAACAAAAATAAGCTTTAGTATCATATTGCCACACCTCAAATAATCCTAAGGCTATTGTAACATATATATTTCAAATTGACAATATAAAAAACCCGCCAATTAAATTGACGGGTATAAAGGCTTAATATTTAAAATCCTTAATGTTAACGGTGCTTATAAGTTCCTGGCGCTCAAGACCCACAAAGCCTACGCCCACAACGTCACCTGAGCCCTTGATGCTTACCCTTGCAATCTGAGTAACGCTTTCAACCTGCAGCGTATCGGGATTGAAAATAACCTCAACAAAGCAATCGTGATACCTGAGTGAATACTTAATATTCTTTGCAAAAACAGTTACAATGGGGTGATAAACAGTGCCGTCGATACGCTCCTTGGACATGGGGGCAAATACCGCACCGGTGTAGCTGGGCGACACGTCTGAATTTTCGGCAATGGGCTCGGGATTATCCTCGCTAACGAGCACGAAGCTCATTTTAACGTTACCGTCGGGAAGAACGGTGTAGGTATATGTATCAATACCGTTGGGGTCCGTAAGGTATGAGCCCTTTTCACGATTGAACACAGGGAACAGAGACATATCTGCATCGCCCTTCTGATGAACGTAGGGCTCTGCCTCGGCAGTTTCCTTAGGAACAAAAACGCCTAAGTCCACAAAGAAGCCAAGAAGCTTATCCATATCCTCTTTAGTAACGGTGTCTGAATCCTCGCTGATAACACGGTTAGCCGCATCCTCGGGAAGCTCCTGATACTCGATTTTAGTAAAACCGGGCTTGTCCGCCTTAGCCTTGTTCATAACGGTAGCATAGATATTAACTATATCCGCCTTGGTTTTATTGGTATCAAGTAAATTATTGGTGTTCGGGGCAACGGTATTCTGAGTGGTATTGCTCTGCTGATTGCCCTGGTTATTATTAACGTTATTTTGTGTGTTCTGATTATTGTTAACCACGTTATTAACGTCGCCACCAATATCGGGCACAACAATCACGTTACCTGTTGAATCGTCAATAATAACGTTCTGATTGCCGCTGTTATCATAAATAACGGTGTCGTTATCGTTTTTGATTAAAGTGCCGTTTTTGTTTTCATCGGCAATAACGCCAACCACAACCATAGTTATATAACCACTGATTGTGAGCATAAAGCTTAAAGCAATGCAACCGATTATAAAGCCAACTTTTCTTTTGCCTTTTTTCATAAGAACCTACCTTAAAAATTCATCTGTATTAAGATTAGCCTAAAACCGAAAAAAAGTCAACAAATTTAACATTAATATAACAAAAAACCAAGCATTCCTTTTTACTTAGAAAAGGAACGCAGTTATATTCGCCTTTGGCGAGTGATATTGCTCCGCAATGATATATGGCTATGCCGTGTGATATTCGGTTCCACCGAGTTCCGGGGCGAATATAATACCACAAAAACGTAGTTTTTATATAACTTACTGTGTAATATTTTTACCTTAAACACTATTTTTTCAAAAACAAGAGAGACACTTCACAAAGAAGTGTCTCTAAATGTTAGTCGTTTTTGTATTCGAATCTTAATATACGAAATCGTAGTACTCAGCGTTGAATGAAAGTGCGCCAGAAGCCTTAAGGCTACCTGCTACTGCCTGAACGTCAGCAACGATATCGCCGAGACCGTAGTGAACGATCTTGATGAACTGACCGTCAGCTGTCATTGTAGCTGTGATTGTGTAATCCTTGTAAGTGATTGTACCGTCAAGGCTCTTAACGAGAGCTTTAACTGTATCGTCTGTTGCAACTGTTTCAAGAACGTCCTTGAAGTCAAGGAATTCTCTTGACATAACCTGAAGACCATCGGGATCGTCATAAGAGGGGTTAACGAAGTCAACTAAAACGATTGTAACGATGTAGTTGTCGCCATCTTTCTGAGCAGTTGCGCTCTTGATGTACTTGGGATCGCAGTTACTTCTGGGCATTTTGCTCTTTGCGTCGTCAGAACCCTTAGCACAATCTGTTACTGAAGATTCTTCTTTTGTTGTCATGAAGCCAGCGATAAGGTCTGTAAGAGTACCTGCAAGGAACTGTAACTTATCGAGAGTAAGCTGACCTTCAACTGCCTGCCAGCTAACCTTTTTGTAACCTGCGTTACCTTTTTCGTAGATTTCGTTAGCAGCCTTTGAGTAGAATGCAAAAGGATCTGCAATTACGGGATCGCTTGAATCAGTTGCACCCTGGTTAGCATCTGCATCAGTATTTGTGTTGGTGTTTGTGTTTGTGTTAGTGTTTGTGTTAGTGTTGGTGTTTGTACCAGTGTTTGTGCTTGTGTTAGTACCACTATTGGGAACATAACCACTGTTGTTTGATGCAGTACCACTGTTGTTTGTGTCATCTGTTGCAGGTGCATCGGTAGATACTGTTGTGCCGCCACCGAGGAAGTACATAACAATAGTAGCAACTGAAACTGCATTGCTTGTGAAGAGTGTGAAGAGAAGAGCTATACTGAGGATGATAGCAATAACCTTCATATCTGCGTTTTTCATTTGGTATAATACCCCTTTCACTATGCGCCCCATTAGGGCAACATAACATTCTTTTTCAATATCCTAAGATTAACTCAAATTACACAAAAAGTCAAGCATATTTTTATTTAAATACACCATAACATTTTAAATTCGTCAAAAAGCCGAAAAAATATTACATCTTTTGTGCATTCCATATATTCTTTGCATATTCGTTAATTGCGCGATCCGCGGCAAATCTGCCTGAGCCTGCAATATTCATAAGGGACATCTGATTCCATTTCTTTTTATCAAGGAAGGTGTCGCGAACTCTCTTCTGCGCCTTCTGATAATCAGCAAAATCAGCAAGCACCATAAATGGATCGTGATGAATAATTGTGCCTGAAATATCTGAGAAATCCTTGCCCTCGATACCACCGTTTGAAATAAAGTCAAGCACCTTGCGGAGCTCGGGGTTATTGTGGTAGTAGCTCTGGGGATTGTAGCCGTTTCGTCTGAGGTCTGCAACCTCGTCGGCGTGCATACCAAAGAGGAACATATTGTCGTCCCCTACCGCCTCGTGAATTTCAACGTTTGCGCCGTCGAGTGTACCGATTGTAAGAGCACCGTTCATCATAAGCTTCATATTGCCTGTACCGCTTGCCTCTTTACCTGCAAGTGAAATCTGCTCTGAAACGTCTGCGGCGGGCATAAGTCTTTCGGCGTTGGTAACGTTGTAATCCTCAACGTAGAGCACCTTAAGTCTGCCCTTAACGTCGGGGTCCTTATCAATCATTTCACCAAGGGCGAGAATCATACTGATAATACGCTGTGCAACGTAGTAGCCGGGAGCTGCCTTAGCACCGAAGATATATGTTTTAGGAACAAAATCGCCATCGGGATTTTCTTTGATAGCAAGGTATTCGGAAACAATATTGAGTGCGTTAAGGTGCTGACGCTTATACTCGTGAAGGCGTTTAACCTGAACGTCAAAAATAGAGTTTGTGTCAAGCTTTACGCCGGTTGTTTTGTAGATATGCTTTGCAAATTCAACCTTGTTTGCATGCTTGATTTCGCCGATTTTTTCAAGCACAGCATCGTCATCCTTAAACTGAGCAAGCTTTGAAAGATGCTCGGCATCGTAAACAAATTTGTCGTCACCGAGAAGCTGCTTGATGTACTTTGTAAGGTTGGGGTTAGCCTGGCAGAGCCAACGTCTGTGGGCGATACCATTGGTAACGTTTGTGAATTTATCGGGAGTAAGCTTATAGAAATCGTTGAAAAGTGTATCCTTAAGTATCTGGCTATGAAGCGCAGAAACACCGTTTACACAGTGGCAGGCCGCAACGCAAAGATTCGCCATACGCACTGCACCGCCCGAGATAATTGCAGTACGCTCAACGTAGCCTGCATCGTGGGTGCTCTCCCATACGTAAGCGCGGAAGCGATTGTCAATCTCCTTAATAATATCGTATATACGGGGAATAAGGCGCTTAACAAGCTCCTCGCTCCAGCATTCAAGAGCCTCGCTCATAACAGTATGGTTGGTGTAAGCCACGGTGTTTGTAACAAGGCGCCATGCATCATCCCAGCCGTAGCCGCACTCATCAAGAAGGATTCGCATAAGCTCGGGAATTGCCATTGTGGGATGTGTATCGTTAATGTGAATAGCAAGCTTTTCGGGAAGGTTGTCAACAGTGCCGTATTCACGAAGGTGATGACGGACAATATCCTGCACTGATGCAGAAACAAGGAAATACTGCTGACGGAGTCTTAAGGACTTGCCCTCGGGGTGATTATCCATAGGATAAAGCACCTTACTGATAACCTCTGCCATTGCCTGACGCTCCATTGAGCGCATAAAGTCACCCTGGTTAAAGGACTTCATATCGAACTCGGGTGCGCGGGCACTCCAAAGACGGAGCACGCTGATGCCCTTGCCATCCTTACCCGCAACGAACATATCGTAGGGCACCGCCTGAATAACGTTACCGTCCTCAATTTCAACGTGGTGGTACTGATTATCCCAAATCTCCTTAACTCTACCCTCGAAGCATACGTTTACTGCACTGCTTTCACGGGGTGCAAGCCACACCTCACCACCGGGAAGCCAGTTATCGGGAAGCTCGGTCTGTCTGCCCTCAACGAGCTTCTGACGGAAGATACCGTACTCGTAAAGAATTGAATAACCGCGTGCGGGATAGCCCTGAGTTGCAAGACCGTCAAGATAGCATGCGGCAAGTCTGCCGAGACCACCGTTACCAAGACCTGCGTCGGGCTCACATTCGAAAAGTGAATCCAATTTAATATCGTAATCCTTAAGAACGTTTTTGAACGTATCGGTAAGGTTAAGATTGTAAAGTGTGTTTTTGAGGGAACGGCCCATAAGGAATTCCATTGAAAGGTAGCAAATACGCTTTTTGCCCTCGTCGTCAACCTTTCGTGAGAATTCCGCCCTGCCCTGTGCCATCATATCACGAACAATCATAACAATAGCCTTGTAGTACTGCTCGTAGGTGGCATTCTCGGTGGAAATGCCGAAATAATGAAGGAGTTTATTTTCAAGCATCTCTTTCGCTTGGTTCTTTGTAAGCTTATAATTCATACAAAACCTCCAAAAAGTTATATAAAAATATAGTATTTACACTATCTGATTATACATTTTACACTAAAATCTCACTAAAATCAACACTAAGTAAACAGAAAAAGTATATAATATATTGTCGATGTTTTTGGGGAAAATAACATAAAACGAAGGAAACAAAATATAAAATCTGTAATTGAGGGGCAAAGGCGATTACAAAGAAGAATCAGGAATGGGGAATAAGAAAATTCAGGGAAGCTACGCTTCCGATTATAATCGCGTTTCGCTTTGCGAAACATATCGAATTTGAGCGTAGCGAGAATATATCGAGTGCTTTAGCACATATCGAATGCGTAAGCATATATCGACAGTCGATATGCTTATCTTACGATAAACTCGATATATTACTCCGTAATTCGATATATAAATCTTGCGATTTATTCGATATATTTTGCGTTGCAAAATGAGTTGAGGGGCGCAAGCGCCACTTCATACTATGTTCGGCTTCGCCGAGTGGAGTTCGAGTCTCTCCATTTTCTTTTTGAACACAAAAGTAAAAAGGACATCCCGTAGGATATCCTTTTTACTTGGCGCAGAAGGAGAGACTCGCAAGGCTCTGCCTTGCTTTCGCTTCGCGAAAAACCGATTGTGTTCGGCTTCGCCGAGTGGAGTTCGAGTCTCTCCTCGAACTTTATTACACAAAAGAAAAAAAGATATCCCGTAGGATATCCTTTTTTCTTGGCGCAGAAGGAGAGACTCGAACTCTCGCGCCGGTTTCCCGACCTACGCCCTTAGCAGGGGCGCCTCGTCACCAACTTGAGTACTTCTGCATTGGTAACTGAATACGGTTATTCAATTGTCCTCAAAAGAGGTGGCGCAGAGAGTGGGATTCGAACCCACGGTACGTTGCCGTACGACGGTTTTCAAGACCGTTCCGTTATAACCACTTCGGTATCTCTGCATATTGCCTAAGTATATTATCACAACTAAACACAAATGTCAACTGATTTTTTAATTTATTTTTAAAATAAATTGTGGAGTTCGATTTGCTTTGGGTTTCGGGCTAGGCAAGCCTAGCCCCTACGGGGGTTTATTGTTCTTTCTAACTGATAGCTAAAAGCAAGAGAACTACCCACCACCCCGCCTACGGCGGTGTCCCCCTCCCTATTTCATCAAAGATGAAACAGGGATGATAAGGCTTCGCGTTACAGTAACTTTTATAGTCGGTGCTGTGCGCCCTGATAATTTTGCATTCTGCATTTTGCATTAATTTCGGCATTCAGTGCCCAATAATTACGCATTATGAATTACGAATTAAATTTTATTGTTCCTTCTTTTTCGGCGTACCCTGTTGATGTGGCGTTCAAAATCGCCGTTTTCGATAAGCTCCGCAAGGACTATCTGCTCAAGCACGGGCACGGTGCAGGAATAGAAGCCCACGGCTTTTTCATACTCCTCCAGCAGGGCGAGGGGCAAAACCATATAACCGATACGCACCGAGGGGGCAATGGTTTTTGAGAAGGTGTTCATATACACCGTGCATTCGGGGGCTAAGGAAAACAGGGTATCCTCCGCCTTCATAGAAACGGTAAACTCAGAATCAAAGTCATCCTCGATAATATAGCCCCTGCGCTCCCTTGCCCAACGAACGTACTCGCTACGCTTCGAGGCGGTTGCGGTAACGCCACTGGGGTAGCTGTTAAAGGGTGTAACGTGCAAAAGACCCGCCTTAGCTCTTTCAAGCTCCGAGGATTTTATGCCGTCGGTACCCATTTTAAGCATTTCACAATCCACGCCGTTGGCAATATAAACCTTTTTGATTTTTTCGTAGGATGGGTCCTCAATGGCAACTCCCCTGCTTCTGCCCACGGTTTGTATAATAATACTATAAAGATACTCGGCACCCGAGCCGATAACAATCTGCTTAGGCTCTACGGTTATGCCACGGCTACGACCAAGGTAGGATGCAATCGCCTGACGCAATTCACGGCAGCCGTTGTTGGGTGACTTAACCAATATCCCCTCACCATACTCGCTTAAAACCTTACGCACGGTTTTGGAGTAAACGGAAAAGGGAAACTCCGTATTCACGTTATGGTAGTTATTCTGCCTGATTTTTTCGCTACTGTCCGACACGGGCAGACACTCGCCCGCAGTGTAAATAACGTAATAGCCGCTACGCTGACGAGATTCTGCATAACCCTCGTCACAGAGAAGCTCGTAGGCGTGCTCGGCGGTAATAACGCTGACGCCCGTTTCCGTTGCAACAAGCCTTTTTGACGGAAGCCTTGAGCCGTATTTATAAACACCGTTCACAATATCACGGCGGATTTGCTTATACAACTGCATATAAGCGGAGTCCCTGTGATTTTTGTCGATACTGTAAATCATGCCTCGTCCTCCCTGCTTAATTTTTTAAAGAAGGTTATGGTAAAGGGAATAACTATAAAGAAGGTTACCGCGTCTGCAAGAGCCTGTGAAATCTGCACGCCCGTAAGACCGAAGAATTTAGTAGTTATAAAGAGAATGGGTATGAACACCAGGCCGCTTCTTAAGGCGGATAAAAAGGTTGCGGATTTATTTTTGCCCACGCTCTGAAACGTCATATTACAGCAAATTGCAAGCGGCTGGAAGAAAAGAGCAATAAGCTGAGCCTTAAGGGCAAAGGAGCCGATGGCTATAACCTGAGGATCATCCCGAAAGAAGCCCACAAGGTTGTCGCTCATAAAAAGACCGATAATGGCAAGGACTGCAAGGAGTGCCTCACCCACAACAAAGGTGAAAATAAAGCCCTTTTTAACACGCTTGAACTTTTTAGCACCATAGTTAAAGGCACTGACGGGCTGGTAGCCCTGACCGATACCAAGACCCACGGCAAATATAAAGAAGCAGATGCGGTTAACAATGGTCATACCTGCAACGGCAGCATCACCGTAGCCCCCTGCAAGGTTATTAAGAAGCATTGTTGAAACGCTTGAAAGACCCTGACGGGTAAGGCTGGGAAGACCCGTGAAGATTATATTTTTAAGCTGGGGCAGACCCTTTATTGCATTCTTAATCGAAAGCCTGCACTGGGTTTTGCCGAACAGGAACATTGACAACAGTATAATGAAGCTGATTGCCTGAGAAACGGCGGTGGAAATACCCGCGCCACTGATACCCATATCAAAAACGTTTATAAGAAGCCAGTCACCAAAAATGTTAAGCACGCCGCCTGCGGTCAAGCCGATCATAGCAAGGGAAGCCTTGCCCTCGTACCGAAGAATGTTATTAAGCACAAAGCTTGACATTATAACGGGTGCTGCAAGCAAAATCCAGAAGGCGTATTTTTCGGAATAAGGCAAAATTGTGTCAGTGCTGCCCAAGAGCTTCAACAAGGGGGTTAAGGCACAAAGACCCGCGGCGGTAATAATACCGCCCGACACAAGGGATGCCATAAAAGCCGTACTGCCCACCCTGCTTGCAGTTTCGTTATCCTTGGCACCGAGCCTGCGGGACACAATGCTACCCGCACCGTGACCAAACATAAAGCCCACCGCCTGAATAATAGCCATAAGCCCGAAAACGATACCCACCGCACCACTGGCACTTGTGCCAAGAGTGCCCACAAAGTAGGTATCCGCCATATTATAAATATTAGTAACAAGCATACTGATAGTTGTCGGTATGCCAAGCTTGATTATAAGCTTACCCACGGGGGTTTTGGTCATAAGATCATATTGCTTGTCAGCCCTGGTGCTCGTAGCGGTCACATCCCGAAATTTAATAACTATATTATTTATTATAACACAAAAAATGCAAAAGACAATAAAATATAAAACGAAAACCACACCCGATTGGATGTGGTAAAAACAAATTGGAAATTATACTACGCCCATCACCAATTGGAAGGAGGAAAATCCGGTTCCGTCATTATCCGAAAGGTGGACCACATTTAAGTGAATAACAACACCGTCGTCCAACGCAACTTGGTAAGTCACTTTCTCCTCCCTGGTTTCGCCGTTTATACCTTTAGAGGAGTTGACATTTATGCTTGTCAGTTCCATAGAGTCGACTTTTCGACAATCAATATAGGAGCTCATTTGGTCGATAGCAGTATCCGAATTTTCGGCTACTTTGGGGTGCATAAGGCTTTTGGCATCAGATGTACGATTTCCTGCCAGAGCCGTCATCATTTCTTCAACCTTCGCGGTAGACTCTGCCTCACCTGCAAAAGAGCCTGATAAATTTTTGCTAAAAGTGCAGGACAGCAAGCAAGTAAGCACAACCAACAGAACCAAAACCCAGCAAATCAATTTTTTCATGGAAAACCTCCTCCAGGATTTTTTATAGAAATCATTATATCACTTTAATTCACATTGTCAATCAAAGCGCGAAAGTACTAATCATAATTATCCATCAGCTAATCGACTTCAATATTCATTATTCTTTAAAAAGTCTAAAACTTCGTTTGCTCCCTCCTGGTTCGAATCCCTGTATCATTTCAACAAAAAAGAAAAGTTGTAAAAGTATAAATCAGCCCTTGTAGAAAGGTAAGAAATACTTAAAGTACACCATATCATTCGTGCTTGGTGATCCACTCTTTTGACCACGAAAACAAAACTTGTGAGGCTTTTTCAAAATCGGCTGTCATGCCGTTCTTGTAATTAACAAGCGTTTCGATAATGGCTTGCTCATCGGGTGAAACGATAGGCAGTAAATCCTTTTGATGTTTAATATATTTCCCTGTCTGCTTAAAAGCAATTGCCTGAACAACGAAAG
>JAZONH010000018.1:0-4252 GCA_045654405.1 Acutalibacteraceae bacterium
GCAAAAAAGACGGAAGTTACGGAAACGCTGGGCGGCTATTACACAAAAACGCAAGCGGATGCGGCAATACAGGTTAAAGCGGATTCTGTTATTTCATCCGTAAGCGAAACTTACGCCACGAAGGATGAAACGGGTGAGCGTTTAACAGCGGCTGAAAGCTTGATAAACCAACTTGCAACCAGCATTTCGATGTTGGTTACAGATAAAAACGGCGAGTCTTTAATGACACAGACCGAAAACGGCTGGGCGTTTGATATATCGAAAATAAGCGGCACGTTGGATTCCGCCACGGCTGATATTGATTCGCTTACGGAAAGGCTTGGCGGCGTTGATAACACCGTAAACGCTTTACAACAGGCTCTTTCGGATGTTGGCGTGTTGACTGATTATGTGAAAATTACCACATACAATGGGCAACCGTGCATCGAGCTTGGCGAATCTGAAAACGGCTTCAAGCTGCGTATTACCAATACTGATATTCAGTTTGCAGACGGCTCTGTTATTCCGGCTTATATCAGCAACAAAAAGCTGATGATCGAGCAAGCGGAAGTTAAGGACGAATTGCAATTCGGCGGCTTCGTGTGGAAGACCCACGGCAGCGGCAATATGGGTCTTTTGTGGAAAGGCACAACGGCAACAACGCAGGGGGTGAATAGTTAATGGCGTGGAATCCATTTGGTGTAATGCTTGAAATTTCCGCAACAGCGGCAACAGTTACAAGAATTTCAGCAACACAGTTTACAGTAAAAATAAATGTTGCGTGGGAAACGTATTATTCGGGCGCACAGACAAAATACGGTATGTCCGCTTCTTCGGGCGGTGCGACAGTTACGATAACCCCCGCTGGCAATAATTCCAGCAGCGGCAGCGGTACGCTTACCGGTACATATTCCATAAGCGGAAACGCAGCTGCTACAAAAACGGTTGGGGTTGAATTTAAAAACTTCAGCGATACCGGAGCGCAGGCAACAAAAACCATTATTACCAATAGCTTTACCGTTCCCGCCTGGACTTCCTACACCGTAAGTTATAACGCAAACGGCGGTACGGGCGCACCTTCAAGCCAAACAAAGTGGAAAAACCAAACATTAACACTTTCAAGCACGAATCCCACAAGAACGGGATATACCTTTCAAGGCTGGGCAACATCGGCAAGCGGAAGCGTTGCTTACGCTGCCGGGGCAAGCTATACAGCGAATGCGGCTGCTACGCTTTATGCTGTTTGGAAGGCAAACACATATACCGTTAAATTTGATGCAAACGGCGGTACAGGCGCACCCGCAAACCAAACCAAGACTTATGGCGCAACATTAACGCTGTCAAGCACCAAGCCGACACGAACAAATTATAACTTCCTTGGTTGGGGCACTTCCGCATCGGCAACAACGGTCAGCTATGCAGCCGGTGCAAGTTATACCGCAAACGCAGGAATTACGCTTTATGCCGTTTGGGAGCTTGCATACACAAAACCGAGAATAACCAATTATTCTGCGGTACGTGGTACTTATGACGGAAGCACATTTGCCGAAGATTCAAGCGGCGCATATATACGTGTTATGTTTTCGTATGAATGCGATGCACAAAACATTGAATACGAAGTAAACATTACTGATTCAAACGGCAACGAAGCAAATGTTCTTCACGTATACGGCGTGCGTGAACCCAGCAAAGATGTTGTGCTTTATCGGGATATAAGCGCAATTTCAAGCACGGAAGCTTCGTATACTGTTTCGATTTGGGTTGGCGATGGCATCGACAGCACGGAAGTATATACCACGCTGAACGGTGAAGCGTATACGGTTGACTTTTTGGCAGGCGGCAAGGGTGTTGCCTTTGGTAAGCCTGCGGAGCTTGAAGGCGTTGCAGATTTTGCTTTTGATGCAAAATTCAACAAACCCGTATACGGCAAAGCCCTTGGTATGGATAGGCTGCCCGCAATTCCCGCAAACAGCGATTTCAACAATTATATGGAAACGGGCTGCTATGCGGTGCAAAGCAACGCTGTTGCTGAAACGATTGCCAATATACCCGTTGCCCGTGCCGGGCGGCTTGAAGTGTGGGCGGCAACCGGCGAAGGTGTAAGGGCAGAACAATGGAGCTATTTGCGGCAAAGGTTCATCCCGTATAATTCGACAAACGCTGTTTGGGAAAGAGAGCTTACCCGTGGCGAAGACAACGTTTGGCATTATTACGATTGGTGGCAAAGCTCCTTAACGCCCGAAGCAGCACAGCGGGTATATTCCAAAGCTGCGATGACTGCTGCGATTGGCTCAAATACAACGTTAAGCACGGCAAACGCTTATACAGCAATATCGCTGAACACCGTTGCATTGTCAACAAGCAATAGGTTGACGTTATCAAGCGGATCAATCCGAATTGGGGCAGGTATTGAATATATCAAGGTAAGCGGGCAAGTGCTTTTGAAGTGCGGTGCTACAACCGGAAACAGGCACGTGCGAATACAAAGAACTGTACCGGGAATGCAAACAACATACATTTCTTGGACTTGCATAACTGGCACGGCTTCAAGTAATACGCTTTTCACTTTAACGCCCGTCATTGCTTCCGTGCAAGAAGGCGATTTGATAAAACTTGCGTATTACACAAGCGATACCGCCGATTATGCCGCAAGCGGTTCAGCTGCAAACGGCTTTCAAACATACTTGACCGTAGAAGAGCTGTAAAGGGGGGATACCGATGAACTTAACAACTATTGCTACGCTGGCGGGTGAAGTCGGTGTGCTGTTGGGTGTGATTATCCCCGTTATTATCAGCATACGCAAAATCGCAACCGGCACGAAATGTCAGCTGCGGTCTGAAATGCTGCGTATTTATTACCACCACAGAGAACGGGAAGAAATACGCCAATACGAATATGAAAACTTTGTAATGCTGTACGAAGCTTACAAGGCATTAAAAGGCAATTCATTTATAGACAAAATCTATAAAGAAGTACAATCCTGGGAAATTGTTAGCTAAAGAGAAAGAGAGGTTTCATTTATGGACTACACCGAAATTATTTCCGTGGTTATAAGCTCGCTTGTACTGCCCCTTCTGACTTGGGCGGTGGCTGAATTCACGAAATACATTTCTAACAAGATTAAAAACGAACACGCTGAAAAGTACATCAATCTGGCAACCGATGCGGTGTACACGGCGGTTCAGCAGACTATGCAGACCTACGTTTCCGCACTCAAGAAGAGTGGCGAATGGAACGAGGAGACCGCACAGAAAGCCTTTGAGCAGGCGAAACTTACGGCTATAACAGTTATGGGCGAAGAAGCCAAAAACACCGTGGTGGAGCTTACAGGCGATTTTGATGCGTGGATTACGGCAAAGATAGAGGCTTACACATTGCAGGTCAAAGCAGAGGGTTAATCCCCTCTGCTTTTCTTATTCCAAAAAAGAAAGGGAGTTTTTATAATGGCATTTCTTACACCTGATAAGATCAGAACGGAACACGGGCTTGTTATCAAGGAAAAAATAATTCCTTGGGGCGCAAAGTGGACTAAAGACTACCGCCAATATAAAAAGGGCGATAAGTACAAAGCTGACCGCTTGCTTTCAAACGGTACGGGCAAGGTGCAGTATATTACGATCCATAACACCACCGATATTGAAGAAGCCGAAGGAACAAACGATGCGGAACAGTATACCCGTGCAACATATCCTAATCAGAATATGGGCGATGCCCGTGTGCATTATTTCATTGACGAAACGGACTGCTGGCAGAATCTTCGTGAAGACGAAGAAGGCTGGCACGCAGCCACTACAAAAGGCAATCAAACTTCCCTTGGCATTGAAATTATAATGGACGGCAGCGGAAGCGCAGCTGACAAGAAAGCGGAAGACAGAGGAGCTTTGCTTGCCGCCATACTGCTTGACCGCCACGGGCTGGGCATTGATAAGCTTGTTACCCATAAGTACTGGAACGGCAAATACTGCCCTGCTTATATTCTCCCTCATTGGGACAGCTTCAAAGCAAAGGTAAAAAAATACCTTGAACAGATACAGAACGAAAACAAGCAGCCCGAACAGCCCAAACAGCCCGAAGCTGCGTTTAAACCTTATGCAATAAAGGTTACGGCAAAAGGCGCATTGAACATCCGCAAAGGAGCTGGCACGAATTACGCCATTACCGGACAGATCAAGGGCGATGCGCTTAAATACGCATACACTATTACCGAAGAAAAGGACGGCAAGGGTGCAACCAAGTGGGGCAAGCTTAAATCCGGCGCAGGTTGGATTTCCC
>JAZONH010000019.1:0-11797 GCA_045654405.1 Acutalibacteraceae bacterium
GGTGATATTGAGTAGTGCATCCATTTGCCTTCTTTACGACCAATAACAAGACCTGAATCACAAAGGATTTTCATATGATGAGATAAGGTAGGCTGTGTTACATTAAGTTCATCAAGTAGTTTACAAGCACATTTTTCTCCATCTTTGAGCATTTTTAGAATGCGGATTCTGTTTTCATCGCCAAGTGCTTTGAATATAAGAGCTATTCTTCTTTCGTCCACTGCAACACCTCCCATAGATAATTATCTATGTATTATTATATTCAACATATTGATGTTTGTCAATGGGTTTTGTGATTTTGATACTCCGTACACTTTTACCTATACCCCATACACTTTTATTTAAACTCCGAGTAACGATTTCAGTTACATCGGTACTCTTAAAAACACAAAATGCACTCATTTTCAGAGTGCTTGTGAGCATAAAAAAGACCGAAACCCCTATATTTCAAGGGATTTCGGTTGTATTACCTAAGTTGTACTTAGGTGGTCGGAGTGAAGGGATTCGCCGTCTGCGACGAAGTCGCATACTAACCGCTCGGCGACCCAACGCAAAGCGTTCGGTACCCGCCTCACGCTCCTCGCTAAAAACAGTCCACAGGACTGTTTTCTTAACGCTCAGACCCTCTCGGGTTCGAATCCCTTTTTCAAAACAAAAAAACAAGCCAAAGCCAAAAGGCTTCGACTTGTTTTTGGTCGGAGTGAAGGGATTCGAACCCCCGACATCTTCGGCTTCGCCGCCTCTTGCGGTGCCCAAAATCGTCGGGCGCTCCTGCTCGTCGCTGACGATTTTGACCGCTACGCCTATGAACACTCCCTGCATCCGCCACCGGCGGCGGTCGTGTTCATAGCCCAAACCAAGCGGGCGCTTGATTTGGTTCAAAATGCCGAAGGATTAAAATTAATTCAATGCAAAAATAAAAAGAACCATACCATTCGGTATTGTTCTTTTTTTGGTCGGAGTGAAGGGATTCGCCGTCTGCGACGAAGTCGCATACTAACCGCTCGGCGACCCAACGCAAAGCGTTCGGTACCCGCCTCACGCTCCTCGCTAAAAACAGTCCACAGGACTGTTTTCTTACCGCTCAGACCCTCTCGGGTTCGAATCCCTTTTTCAAAACAAAAAAACAAGCCAAAGCCAAAAGGCTTCGACTTGTTTTTGGTCGGAGTGAAGGGATTCGAACCCCCGACATCTTGGTCCCAAACCAAGCGCGCTACCAACTGCGCTACACCCCGATTGAATGTTAACTGGGATAAAACTCAATGGTATTTTTGTCAACTGTTAGATTATAAAAGAAATACCGTTGCTTGTCAAGGTTTAATTGTGCAGGGGAATGAAGTGTTGTGTTTTACATATATGTTTCGGTTTGTTTTTATAAAACCGTATTGAACTAATTGTTCGGATGTGTTAAGATTTTTAAAAACGTTCAAAGGGTGATGGTCTTGGCGGAAACAATTAAGCAAATTAGCTCAACCTTCAAGGGCAATTTAATAAAAAGCCGTACCTCATGCCGTGGCTTGGTGGTGCAGGATGGCAAGGTTTTGCTTGTGCATGAATTAAAAAATGGCGTGTATATGTCACCCGGTGGCGGCTTGGAGCAGGGTGAAAGCCTTGAGGAATGCTGCCGTCGTGAGCTTATGGAGGAGGCAGGGCTTCAGGTTGAGGTGGGCGAGCACCTTTTTGAAATATCCGAGTATGTGTATGACGAGCTTTTTATTGCCAACTACTTTTTGTGCAAGGTTACTGGTGTTGGTGAAATGGCACTCACTTCCACCGAAATTGACCACGGCGTAACGCCTGAATGGGTTGATATTGAAAAAGCTATCGAGATATTCTCCCACTACAAAGAAAAGACCCCTGACCACGAGAGTCTGTATCTTAGAGAGTATACTATTTTGAATAAGTATTTAGAGAAATGAAAAAAGGACACTTGCTTATTTATTGCAAGTGTCCTTTTTAGTATAAATCAATCAAATGTTATTGTGGAAATAGTACAGCACATTGGTCTGAACATCAAAAAAGTACACATCATAGTACGCAAATTCAATGTCGGAATCTTTTTCAAAAATATAGAAATAATCCGAAGTATCTATAATGGAGCGGTCAAAGTTATAATTTAAAACAAGCTCATCCTCGGGGTCATTTTCTTTGAAAGTTTCAACCCAATTTTCGAAATTATCTATAAACCCATTTAATTTTTCTGAATCGCTATATGTAACAGGTTTCAAGTATTGATTATTGTTAAGGTTTGCGGAAGTATAGGAATATATGCCGTAGTCAGTATAGTCCTGAAATCCACCGTGAGTCCAGATTTCTTTATTTTCGTATTGTCCGATAGATTCTGCTACCTGCTCTTGTAAGGTTTGTGTACCCAAAACTGAATCTAAAATACCGTCCATATCGGGTAGTTTTACACAGGAAGTAAATGATAAAAGCATAATAATCAACGAAATTAATAAAGCAAATTTCTTCATTTAATATTCCTCCTTTGGGGTTAGTTTAGCATAAATATGTGTAATTTGCAATATCAGTATGTTCGCCTTCGGCGAGTGGGGTTCGAGTCCCGATATTTCGATACAACAAAAAAACAGAGCAACCACAAATGTGATTACTCTGCTTTTGGCGCGCCGGAAGGGACTCGATGGGCTCTGCCCATCGTTCGCTACGCGAACACCCGATTGTGTTCGGCTTCGCCGAGTAGGGGTTCGAGTCCCATTTAGCTTTTCATCGCAAAATAAAAAACAGTATAGCTTATGCTATACTGCTTTTTATGGCGCGCCGGAAGGGACTCGAACCCCTGACCTTCTGGTTCGTAGCCAGACACTCTATCCAACTGAGCTACCGGCGCTTATATGGAGCGGATGACGAGGCTCGAACTCGCTACCTCCACCTTGGCAAGGTGGCGCTCTACCAGATGAGCTACATCCGCAAATGCAAGAGATATTATACATATAATTACTACGCTTGTCAAGACTTATTTTTGCAATTGTTTAAAAAATATTGTTTTTAAAATATTTAAAATTTTTTATAAAAAACTATTGACAAATACGATTATATATATTATAATCAACAGGCTTTCGAAAGAGAGCACAATCGCCTGCGTAGGTATGTATGTTGTTCATATATATGGCGGTATAGCTCAGCTGGCTAGAGTACTCGGTTCATACCCGATTGGTCGTAGGTTCGAATCCCACTGCCGCTACCAATTTCAACACACCTACCTACGAAAGGTGTTACATAAAAGGGCTCTTGAGCCCCTCATATACGGCCCGGTGGTCAAGCGGTTAAGACACCGCCCTTTCACGGCGGTAACACGAGTTCGATTCTCGTCCGGGTCACCACAAACCTTGAACATTACGTTCAAGGTTTTTTCTTTTATTTGGCTCGGTATTTGATAATCAGAGAATCGAACTCACAATCGTCCATCTTTCGGCGGTTCGCCGCACGGCGGAGCCGAAAGGGACATAAAATAGGATATTTGCGTAGCAAATCGGCAAGCTTGCTTGCCGATTCTCGTCCGGGTCACCACAAACCTTGAACATTACGTTCAAGGTTTTTTCTTTTATTTGGCTCGGTATTTGATAATCAGAGAATCGAACTCACAATCGTCCATCTTTCGGTGGTTCACTCTGATTTTGTATGTATATCAAAAATTTTTTAAAAAAATTTTATCCCCCGAAATCCCTTATATATCAAGGGATTTCGGGTTTTTTTGTGTCTTGTTTTGAGGCACGACAAAAAATATTATCAATTTACATATTGACAGATACAACAACAAAGTGTATAATGAAGCCAACATAAACAATTCGTTGAGAAATTGCAACAAATAGGAAAAGAAAACAAAAGGGAAGATGATTATTATGGCAAAGATTACAAACTGTGCGATTTGTGGCAAGGAGATTACAAAGGGATTTTTAAGCGGCGACGCAGACACCCTTTCATTCAGCCTGGATGTATCAATAACTTGTTGTGAGGAATGCGCAAAAACATTCAAGGACCCCGAGGTGTTTGACCACGCCCGTTTTGCAAAAAAGATTTACAATTATAAAAAGGTAACTAAAAGAAAATTAACCGATGGCGAAATCGGCCGTATGTTTGTACAATACACATCTGATATTCAGAATCATCGTAATAGTAAGTATTTTGAAACAGAAATAGCCTACAATGGATTTTATCATTGTGACGGAAACGGTAATTTTTCTGTTAAAGAATTCCAGCTTGGTTTCATTAATAGTGACGTTAGTGTAAATGATATGGCAAAGAGCATAATCGCAAGTCAGTTGATTCGAGGTGGCGAGGGCGTTTTTGATAAGAATGATATTTCAAAAATTGCATATCGCAGAAAGGGTATCGGTGACCCCTGTGGACTTTTCAGTGTAGCGTATACCTACGATATTATCTTAAATGACGAAGCCACCTTTACATACAAACCCGGTATGACACGTGTGGCAGTAATCGGCAGGGGGTTACCCTTCTTGTGGGTTTTCTCTGCAAACAAAAAGGTTAAAAATATTCTTAACGAATTTAAAGAGGATATCGGTTCAGATTTAATTATTGAAAAAGCAAGATAATCTTAATTCGAATAATTTAAAAATAATGGGACAAAAAAAGGAAAAAACAGTTAATGATATAGTAGAAAATACAGACAACCAGACTCAGGGTCAGGTTGCGGTTGAGGTTGAAAAAGCTACACTCGAAAAAAGCAAAGCGGAATTTTAAAAAGCCGTTGCTTATTATTCTGACAGATATAACGGCGTTGACAGGCTTTGCAGGCTTTGCTTCTACTATGAAGCGGATGGCAATATATATTGCTTTATGTATAAGGATTTAAAAAAAGATAACAATGGTAATATTTTTCAAATTGAAAAGCATGAAATTTTTGGTTTATGGGATTCGGACGGAAACCCCGTAGGCGAAAAGGATATTGAGAGTTTTGAAAAAACTCGTGTATTGTTTGATAGTAAAAAGGATGTTGTAATTCCTGATTGAGAGGGTATTCGGAATGTTAGAGATGGCAGGAGCTTATAGCGGCTCAATGGTAAATTCAAGGGTTGAAGACCCCCAGCTTAATAACAAGCTGTTCGCTTTTTACGAGCGTCTGGTAAACCCCTTTGCAGAGGTTGAAGGATTGTATGAAAAAATTGAAAAAGACACCGATGTGATTTCTGAGTGTCGAAGGTCACGTAAGGACTGCTTTGTAAAGGCATTAAAAACAACGGCTAAGGTAAGTGTAATATCCTTTGTGCTTGTGTGCGTAGTGTTGTTTGGTACGCTTTTTATAGCAAAGGTTGACTTGCTTTTGAGTTCGGCGGAGCTATTAGCTTTCCCCGGCGCCGAGGATTTTTTGTTTGGCTTTCTGTTTTTATGGTTGCCATTGGGTGTGGGCATATTCAGTGGTGTGCTTAGCTTAATAGGGCGTTTATCCTGCAACGCAAGCTTAATCAGCGATTGCGAAGAGGATATGAAGAAATGTAAGGCAGAGCTTGATGAAAAGCTCCCCGCATTAAAAAACGTTGCGTGCCTTATTCCCCCTCAGTACCGTAATTCCGTAGCCTTAAGATTTTTTGTTGAAGCTTACAGTAACTCTAAAATAGATAATCTTAAGGAAGCGGTAAACCTTTTTGATACACAGCTGTATCGCAATCAGATGTTGGTGTATCAGGAAAATATAGTTTGTGCATTGCGGGCAATTAGCTTTAATATGAGCATGATTTCCAATCAGTTGGATTCAATCGAATTTGCCGCATATATGTTTTAATAAAGTTGAAATTTACCTCCATTCAGTTTTCATAAAGTAAAGAAAAAGTCGTGAGTATAAAATTCACGGCTTTTTCTTTTGAATAAATAAAATTTCATATTGATTTTTTTAAAAGTATATAATATAATAAGTCAGTGATATTTGCCGGTGTGATGGAATTGGCAGACGTGCTGGACTCAAAATCCAGTGGTAGCGATACCGTACCGGTTCGACCCCGGTCACCGGCACCAAAATATAGCCTACACTTTTGTGTAGGCTATATTTTTATGTTACTCAATCCTTGTTCCACAGGTGTGGCAGAAGAGGGCTGTGTCGGGCAACTGTACGCCGCAGTTTTTGCATACATTCACGGGTAAAGCTTCAGGAATCTGAGGGGGCTCCTTAACTATGCCATTCATTTCGTCAACAATATTCTGATATTGCTCGGACTCAAGCCATTTGCGGGATTCGCTGGCTCTTACTGAAAGCAGGGGATGGGTCTGGCTGCTGATAACCACAAACTCAATAAGCTTGTTTAATTTGGAGCTGTTGCGAAGGTCCTGATAGTCCTCTGCCTGAGCTATGAAAAGCTCGCGGTCAATTTCATCGCCGATGTGCGAGGTGCCGCCTGCAAGACGCATCATGGTTTGTACCACGGGCTCTGATTTGCCGCAGCAAATTACTGCCGCACGGTCTGCACTGAATTCACTGCATCGCATCCAATAATAAAATGCAAGCTTAAGCGAGGTGGCTACGGCTGCAGTTATAAGGGAGCCTGAGCCTAAAAGCTCAAGACCACCATTCAAAATTACCTGACCCATTGTGTGGTAAAGCACGTGTTGGCAGGCAATGTGACCGCATTCGTGAGCCAATACGGCATAGATTTCTTCGTCTGTAAGGCACTCAAGCAAGCCCGAGGTAACAGTGATTGAGGGGTTTTTATCGCCATATGTATAAGCGTTAGGGTCACGGTTAAGCTCGAGATAAAGTGGCGGTATTCTTTCAATGCCAAGCTTTTCGCAAATACCGGGGAGCATATTATAAATGCGAGGCACCTGCTCTTCTGAAAGGCGTATTTTGTTAGCCATATCGGTTATTCCGAAAACCTTTTCATCAAAAAGCTGAATAAATTTACTGCACACCTTGTCGAAAATAGGAATTCTTTTTAAGTCATTAAGCGCTCTGCGGTCAGCGTCGTGCATATATTTCTGAGGATTTGCAGGAAGCATAATTTCACACCCTTAAGTTTTTTATGATAAAGCCACTTTCCGTTAAGAAAGTGGCTTTATATTTTTTTATAACCAAAGGTTAAGTAATTTTACAAGGTAACGAAGGAAGGTGTAGAAGCCGTTAGCAACATCAAGGAAGGATGTGCCGAGGTTAGCACCGATATTTGCGCCTGTGTCTGTGTTACCGTAGCCGTCAATTGCACCGGTGTTATCCGGCACACCGTCGTCATTTGCGAAGGAATCAAGAAGGGGTGAAGCAATAGCTACAAGCAAGTATTCGCCCGCTGTAACGCCTTCCTCCTGTGTGGAAATCATCTTGAGGATTGTATCAACAGATTCAATGTTCTGTGCGGCAATAATAGCTGCAGCTGCCGCATAGAGGGATGTATCATCAAGATAATCAAATTCGGATTTAATAACAAGTGAGAACATAAGGAAGAGGATTTTAACGTCGTTCTCGTATAAGGGGTAATCTTCTTCACCTGCATAGTGAGCGGCAACAAGAGTGGTTGCAACGTCCCAGCCATCCTTATAATCACTGTCGGGAATAGCTATGTTATACTGCTTTGCTAATTCCTGGGCACTGCCTTCACCATAAAGGGGCATATTAAGCACATCATTGAATGTGTCAACAACGTCTCTTACAAGTGTGTAGTAAATGTCACCGGGCTTGATGCCTAACTGCTCGTCGTTGAAGCCGCGCTCAAGTCTGTATTCTACACCGTTTTTAAGGTATTCCTTAGCGAAGGCGTTAAGGCCTTTGTTCATTTCGGCAATCTGCTCGTCAGAGTAGCCGTCAACCATTTCAACAAGTGCGTCTGTGTCGATTGAATCAACTGTTCTGGGCTCGTAAGTGATTGTGTCTTCGCTCATTTCAACGTATCTGTACTGAAGGGGATACATTGTAAGTGAGGTTGTTGCAAAGTCGGAAATTGTGTTACCGTTTGCGGAGGTGTGAGTTGTAGCGTCGCTGCAATGCTCGTGACCCGAGAAAACAAGCTTGATGCCTGCATCAGCCCATTTGTTAGCGGTGGCAGTGTGATTTCTGATAATGAAATCGTGGCTGAGAACACGCTGAATGGGTAAATGGTCAAGAAGGTTGTGGTGCATCATAAGGATGGGGTATCTGTCATCATCGTAAGCCTTCTGAGCTTCGTCGATAACCCACTGTACCTTAGCGTCGGTCATACCGTCCTCGGTTGATTTGCTGGGGTCGGTACTGTCGAGGGCAATAAGTCTGTATTTATCGCCAAGATCTGCGGTGTATGATAAGCCGTCGGTTGTGATAGCCTGGTCATAGCCGAAATCTGCATAAATGCTCTTGAATTCTGTGGCGCCTGTTTCGCAATATTCGCCGATAATGCCGTAGTCATGGTTACCGGGGATAACGTAAACCTGCTTGCCTGATGTTTCTTCAAAGTTTTTGAATTTTTCAGCAACTGCAAGGTGCTCATCCATAATGCTTTTGCCGTTGTCTGCAAGGTCGCCTGCAACGAGAAGGAAATCCATATTATCGTCCTCTGCTACCTGGCGAAGCATTTCATCGATAATGAGTCCGCTTTCGTTTTCCATAGCGGCACGTCTGTTAGCATAGCCGTAAATGGGGTCTTCAGAGAACCACTCTAACTCTTCGTCGGGAATGTTGTAGTGAAGGTCGGCGGCAACTGCATAAGAAACGTCAACGTCGTCGTTTGAAGCGGCGCTTACACCAACTGCACAAACTGACATAAAAATTGCGAGGGAGAGGATAATCGCGATTGTTTTTTTCACAAAAATCACCTGCTATATAATAATAGTATAGATATAGTAATAATCTACCATTTTTTAATTGGTATGTCAATAAAAATAACCTCACCCGTATTTCGGATGAGGTTATAAACATTTTTTTATCGCTGCACGCGACCTGAGCCGTCGCCACCTGCAAGCTTTTCAACCTCGGCAACACCGATTCGGTTGAAGTCGCCCTCAATGGAGTGCTTAAGTGCAGATGCAGCAACTGCAAATTCGATAGCAGACTGAGTGTCCTTGCCGTTGAGAAGTGCATAAATAAGACCACCGCCGAAGCTGGCCCCGCCGCCTACACGGTCAACTATGTGAAGGTGATATTCCTTTGAGAAGCAAAAGCTTTCGCCGTCGTAAAGCATACCTGCCCAGTCGTTATCGTTTGCGGAAATTGAGCTACGGAGTGTGATTGCAACCTTCTCAAAGCCGAATTTATCCGCAAGCTGCTTTGCAACGGATTTGTAGCCCTCTTTGTTGAGCTTGCCGCCGTAAATGTCGGTGTTTTCTGCTTCGATGCCGAAAACGTCCTTTGCATCCTCTTCGTTTGAAATGCAAACGTCAATATATTTGCAAAGCTCGGTCATTGCCTCGCGAGCCTCAGCTCTTGTCCAGAGCTTGCCACGGTAGTTAAGGTCGCATGAGATTTTAACGCCCTTAGCCTTTGCGGCAATACAAGCCTGCTTGCAGATTTCAACAAGGTTTGCGCCCAATGCGGGCGTGATGCCTGTGAAGTGGAACCAATCTGCGCCGTCAAAAATTTCGTCCCAGTTAAAGTCTGAGGTTGAAGCCTCCTGAATAGCGGAGTGTGCACGGTCGTAAATGCACACGCTACCACGCTGTGAAGCACCCTTTTCAAGGAAGTAGATACCTACTCTGTCGCCGCCACGTACGATTTTTGAGGTGTCAACGCCAAAATAACGGAGTGAATTAACAGCTGCCTGACCGATAGCATGGGTGGGGAGCTTTGTAACGTAGACTGAATCCATACCGTAGTTTGCAAGTGAAACCGCAACGTTAGCCTCGCCGCCGCCGAAGGTAGCCTGAAGCTGGTCATCCTGGAAGAATCTGTAATATCCGTTGGGTGCAAGACGAAGCATAATTTCGCCGAATGTAACAACTTTAGCCATTTGAACGAGCCTCCTTAACAATTTCAACTGATTTTTTGCAAAGGTCGATGATCTCGTCCCATTTCTGGTTGTCGATAAGGTCTGCGGTAACCATATATGAACCGCCGCAAGCAGCGATTACGGGGCAGGAAAGGTATTCCTTAAGGTTGTTAAGACCGATACCGCCGGTGGGCATAACCTTGAACATGGGGAAGGGGGCACTCATTGCCTTGATTTTTGAAAGACCGCCTGACTGCTCTGCAGGGAAGAATTTAAGCACGTCAAGACCAAGTCTGTAAGCGGTGTGGTAATCTGTGGGAGTAGTGCAGCCTGCGTAAATGGGCACGTTCTTTTCCTGGCAGTATTTAACGATGTACTCGTCAAGACCGGGGGTAACGATGAACTTTGCGCCTGCTTCAATTGCCTCGTCAACCTGTGCGGTTGTAAGGACTGTGCCTGCGCCAACAAGCATTTCGGGAACGTTTTCGCTCATAAGCTTGATTGCTGTTGCCGCACCTGCCGCGCGGAAGGTAACCTCGGCAACGGGTACGCCACCCTTTACAAGGGCTTCTGCAAGAGCAACTGCATCTCTTTCGGGGTTGTTAAGCTTAATAACCGGCACAACGCCGATTGACATAATTTTTTCAGAAATTGCGTTCATAATATATTCTCCTTATTTGTTTGCTTTTTCGCAGGCTTCAAAAAGACCGTTGATATACGTTGCACCTAAAGCACGGTCATAAAGTCCGTAGCCGGGCTTGCCTGTTTCGCCCCAGATCATTCTGCCGTGGTCGGGTCTTACGTAGCCGTCAAAGCCGGTTTCAACAAGAGCCTTAACGATTTCGTACATATCAAGGCTACCACATTTTGAAAGGTGACCCTGCTCCTCAAAGCTGCCGTCGGGAAGCACGAGCACCTGACGAATGTGCATAAATGCAATTCTGTCCATAGCACTGTATTTTTTAACCATTGCAGTTACGTCGTTGGTTGCGGCACAACCGAGAGAGCCTGTGCAAAGGCAAAGGGAGTTTGCGGGACTGTCAACGATTTTGAGCATTCTGTCAAGATTTTCTTCGCAGGTGATGATTCTGGGAATACCGAAAATGGGGTAGGGCGGATCATCGGGATGAATAGCCATTCTTACGCCGCATTCCTCAGCAACGGGGATAACCTTCTTAAGGAATTTTTCAAGGTTTGTCCAAAGACCATCTTCACCAAGCTCGCCGTAAGCGGAGATAAGCTCACGAACCTCCTCCTGAGTGTAGCTTGAGTCCCAGCCGGGAAGGTGAATGTCATCCTTAAGGGGGTCAAGACCCTTCATCTGCTCCCAGTACATTACAAGGCTTGTTGAGCCGTCAGCCGCAACCTTGTCGAGCTGTGTGCGTGTCCAGTCAAATACGGGCATAAAGTTGTAGGTTACGCACTTTACGCCGTACTTTGCACAGCGGCGGATATTCTCGCAGTAAACCTCGAGAAGCTCGTCTACATTGCCTCTGCCGAGCTTGGTGTTTTCGTGCACGGGGATTGACTCTACAACGTCGAAGATAAGACCGTTATCCTCGCACTGCTTTGCCATTTTTGCAATGCTTTCTTCAGGCCAGACCTCTCCGGGCTTGACATCATAAACAGCGCTGACAATACTGCGCATATTGGGAATCTGGCGAATATATTCGAGAGAAATGGGGTCTGACTCGCCATACCAGCGGAATGACATTTTCATAATTGTGCCCTCCTGAATGAAAAAATTCAAATTTTTACATTTTAATTATATCACGAGTTTTTTTCAATAGCAATGAAATATTGTTGAAATAACCGTAAAATTTTGAGGATTGAATCATAAAAAAAGACGGTTGGGCAGCAACCCAAACCGTCTTTGGTTATATTTATATCAATTTACAAACATCAATCCAGCTTTTATACTCCGATGTTTTTTCAAGCTCTTC
>JAZONH010000020.1:0-47892 GCA_045654405.1 Acutalibacteraceae bacterium
GTCGTGTATGTAATCCGTTGTAAAACGGAATGTAATCATAATGAAATTATGAATGTAATCAATACGAAGGATTTCATAATACACCTTTAGTGATGCCATACGCCTACGGCAATTACATACACGCTAAAGCGTGATTACATATCAATTCTTCGAATTGAATAACAAGCGAAGCTTGTTTGGTGGGTAGTTCGCTAACCTTTAGTCGTCAGTTTGATAGAAGAATACCTTTTTAGTTTATTATTAACACACTTCTATCCAACTGAAGAATAACCGAAAGAGAACTACCCACCACCGCTCCGATTTAAATTATCTAAAAGCCAAACGATTCACACGTTTCAAATTAATCCTTATTACAACTTATTCCAAGGCGGTCCCCCTCCCTATGCTTACGCACAGGGATGATAGCTTCGCATTATTACTTGATTTTCCCCTATATTATCTGTATAATATAGGGGTATTTTCATTTAGGATGTGATTTTTTGGCAGAGGTCCTTGCCATAATTATGGCCGTGTTTGCCGTGATCGGCGCACTTGATAAAATAACGGGCAACCACCTTAAATTGGGTGACGAGTTTGAAAAGGGCATACTTACCCTCGGTCCTCTCTCCCTTTCAATGATAGGTATGATGACCATTGCCCCGGTGCTTTCAGACCTGCTTTTACCCGTAATTACCCCCGTTGCCAAGGTGCTTCACTTTGACCCCAGTGCTCTGGCGGGTATTCTTATTGCCAACGATATGGGCGGCGCCGCCCTTGCAGACGGTGTTGCTACCGACCCCCTGCTCGGCTCCTTCCACGGTCTTTGTGTTGCGGCAATGCTTGGTGCTACCGTGTCCTTCACAATCCCCGTAGCCCTTCGCTCCGCTAAGAAGGAAAATCACGATGACGTGCTTTTAGGCCTTCTTTGTGGTATTGCTACAATCCCCGTGGGTTGCTTTGTTTCGGGTGTTGTTATGGGCATTAACCCCTTAACGGTTTTACTTAACCTTTCCCCTGCAATTCTTATTTCTGCAATTATTGTGCTGGGACTTTTGAAATTCCCCAAGGTTACCGTTAAGATTTTCTCGATTTTCGGCAAATTCATTACCATTCTTATTACCGCAGGCCTTGCCCTCGGTATCTTCCAGGAATTAACAGGCAAGGTGATTCTAAAAAACACCGCCCCCATTAAGGAGAGCGCCTTAACTGTTTTCTTAATCTGCATCACCCTTGCAGGTACATTCCCGCTTATTGCAATTATTTCAAAGATATTAAAGAAGCCCCTTTCTGCTCTTGGCAGAAAGCTTGACCTTGACGACACCTCCGTTGTGGGACTTATTGCAACCCTTGCAAACTCCATTGCTACTATGGAAAGTGCCGACCGTATGAATCGTAAGGGACGCATTTTAAACCTTGCCTTTGCAGTTTCCGCCGCCTTTGTTTTCGGCGACCATTTAGCCTTTACTCTTTCATATAACTCCGAGCATATTGTTGCAGTTATTGTGGGTAAGCTTGTGGCAGGTATCAGCGCGCTGATAGTTGCAAGCATCCTTTATAAAAAGACCAATAAATAAATTAAAGCAGTAGGAATTCCTACTGCTTTGTTTTTACATCAATTCCATAAGGGCTTTTTTAGCCTCCGCTACGGTAAAGCCACCGGGTGAATTTTTAAAGTTCTTAACGTTATCATCCCAGCGTGAGCACCACTCGTCAACCTGTGCCTCGGTGCCACCGAGGTCTGCAACATCTGTTAATACCTTAATTGTTTCAATTACTTTAGCCTCATTTTCTCCGAGAAGCCTGAGCAACTGATGAAATTTTTCGCACTCATTGCGTTTTGCATTATTTAAAAGGCAGGGCATTAACGCGGTACAAGCCTTACCGTGGGGCACACCGAAGTTTTCGGTTAAAACGTAGCCCACGGTGTGGGGAAATGCCGCACCGCAGATATTAAGCTGAAGTCCTGCAAAAAGTGAGCCGTAATAAAGCTCGTCACGAATTTCCTCGTCCGGGAAATCCACACTTTCTACAAGTGACTTAAGTCCCTTGTAAATTTTGGGTAATGCTACCTGAGCATAAACCCCAGCAATATCATCGCATTTAGGCGAAAACCAACCCTCAACTGCATGGGCAAAGGCATCAAGAGCCGTAGTAACGGTTGTGTCATAGCCCATGGAATAGGTGTATTTGGCATCGGCAAAAACCAATGCGGCATAGCAGTCAGCACCACTGATGCTCTTCTTCTGCATATTTTTGTCGTTGGTAAGCACGCTCACACCAGTAACCTCGCTACCCGTACCGCTTGTTGTACCCACAAGCACAACGGGTAAAGCCTTGGCGGGTATTTTTCTGCCGTAAAGACCCTCAATGTCATATTCAGGGTTAGCCGCCGTAATACCCACTGCCTTTGCCCCGTCAAGGGGCGAGCCGCCACCAATACCGATAATAAAATCCGCACCAAAATCCCTTGCGGCGCTACCGCCATCAATAACAGTCGAAACCAAGGGATTTTCAGTTATTTTATTAAAAATCGAATACTCTATATTACAAATATTCAGTGCGCCTATTACGTCATCCAACGCACCACTTTTTTGTGCGGCACTGCCCGAAGTAACAATCAGACATTTTTTGCCAAAACCTTTAATCATATTGGCATTTTCAATAACACAGTTTTTGCCACTGATTACCTTTGAATTAATATACAATCCCGAATACATAATAAAACCTCTCATAACATAAAGCCCCTAAGAAACCTTAGGGGCAAATTTTGTCAGATAATTCTTTTGTTTATTTTCTTTTCAAGAGCGGGAATCGCTTTTCTGAAAACAAGGAACTCAAACACGAAGTAAATTGCAACTGCAGCTACAAGACCAACAATCACGCCACCGATAACGTCTGTGGGGTAGTGAACGTGAACGTAAGCTCTTGAGAAGCCGATCGCAAGCGAAACAACAAATGCAGGAATACCAATAGCAAGGTATTTTTTACGGCAACCAAGAAGGAGCGCAAATGCGGCACCGATTGATGTTGAGGTGTGGCCTGAGGGGAATGAGGGTGATGTGCTTTCTTTGATAAGGCAACCGGGATATTCGTAGCCAACCTTTGCCCAGAATTCGGGGAACTGCTCTGCAAAATCGTAGGGTCTGGGTCTTGCAAGAAGCTCCTTGAGCATAAGGTTGTTGATAAGTGATGAGAATGCAAGGCCTGCAAACATAAGCATACCCAATTTTCTTGTTTTTCTGGGGATAAGTAAAATAATACCTAAAACGAACCAGATAATACCGGGGGTATCGCCAAGGTGCGTAATCACCTTCATAACACCTGTAAGTGCGGGGGTTGTGAAGCTTTCAATAAACTGATAAATGGTTGTATCAATGTTTATGAATAAATCGCTGGTAAAAACGTTGTCAAAAAAGAACTGTGCAACCTGTTCCATAATATCCTCCTATGTAAAATAAAATATAATGGTATTCTACTATTTTATGCCACAAAAGTCAATAGAAAAAAGCACCTTAGACAGAAGGTGCTTTTTAGTGAGGAATTAGGAGTTAGGAATTAGGAGTTAAGGGACCTGCGGTCGGCAATTGTAATTCGTAATACTTAATGCGTAATTTTCAGAATTGCGTTAGTTATTATAACTCTCTTCGCTTTCTTTCGCTTTATTCTCCGCTAATGATAAGTGCTATTGTAAAAATATATTAAATTTTGCGATAGCTTTATAATCGGCGTTAGCCCCGAAATTCCTCATTCCTAATTCCTCACTCCTAACTAAAAAAAGAGAGTGGCGTGAGCCACTCTCTAAGAAAGGTTTAATTATTCGATGATGTCTGTAACAGCACCTGAACCAACTGTTCTACCACCTTCACGGATAGCAAAACGAAGACCCTTTTCGATAGCGATGGGAGTGATGAGTTCAACTGTCATTTCAACGTTGTCACCGGGCATACACATTTCTGTGCCTTCGGGAAGGAAGATAGTACCAGTAACGTCAGTTGTTCTGAAGAAGAACTGAGGTCTGTAGTTGTTGAAGAAAGGTGTGTGACGGCCGCCTTCATCCTTTGAAAGAACGTAAACCTGACCTTTGAACTTGGTGTGGGGCTTGATTGAGCCGGGTTTGCAAAGAACCTGACCACGTTCAATACCTTTTCTGTCAACACCACGAAGAAGAGCACCGATGTTGTCACCAGCGATAGCTTCGTCAACGATCTTGTGGAACATTTCAACACCTGTACAAACAGTCTTGCTGCTTTCTTCTTTAAGACCAACGATTTCAAGCTCGTCACCGATCTTAACAGTACCACGTTCAACTCTACCAGTTGCAACAGTACCACGACCTGTGATTGTGAAAACGTCTTCAACGGCCATAAGGAAGGGAAGAACCTGCATACGATCGGGAGTGGGGATGTAGCTGCCAACAGCTTCCATAAGCTCTACGATGGGAGCATAAACTGCATCGTTGATGTCGTTTGAAGCTGAGTCAAGAGCCTGGAAAGCAGAACCCTTGATGATGGGTGTATCGTCGCCGGGGAACTCATAAGAATCAAGAGTTTCACGAACTTCCATTTCAACGAGCTCAAGGAGTTCGGGGTCGTCTACGAGGTCGCACTTGTTAAGGAATACAACGATGTAGGGAACGCCAACCTGACGAGCAAGGAGAAGGTGTTCTTTAGTCTGAGCCATGGGACCATCAGTAGCAGCGATAACAAGGATAGCACCGTCCATCTGAGCAGCACCAGTGATCATGTTCTTGATGTAGTCGGCGTGGCCGGGGCAGTCAACGTGAGCGTAGTGACGAGCGTCTGTCTCGTACTCAACGTGAGCTGTGTTGATTGTAATACCACGTTCTCTCTCTTCGGGAGCCTTATCGATGTTTGCATAGTCTTCGAACTGTGCATAACCCTTAAGAGAAAGAGTCTTTGTGATAGCAGCTGTAAGAGTTGTCTTACCATGGTCAACGTGGCCGATGGTACCAATGTTAATATGGGGCTTTGTTCTTTCAAATTTCTGTTTAGCCATTTGGAATTTCCTCCTTAAAATTCAGAATAAATTTGAACAAATCAATAATATCAAATTAGATTTGTATTTTCAATAGTTTTTTGAAAAATCTAAACAATCTTAGGTTAATTATTTAGATCTTTCGTCCATAATTTTCTCAGCAATGTTTCTGGGAACTGCCTGATAGTGGCTGGGCTCCATTACGTACTGACCACGGCCCTGTGTTTTGGAACGAAGGTCTGTTGCGTAACCGAACATTTCTGAAAGAGGAACGTGTGCAACGATTTCTGCTGCACCGTTTCTGTCCTCCTGACCCTGGGGAAGACCACGACGAGAAGTAAGGTCGCCGAGAACGTCACCGATATAGTCAGTGGGAACAACTACAGTAACCTTCATAACGGGCTCCATAAGAACGGGAGAAGCCTTTCTCATAGCCTCTTTGAAAGCCATTGAACCTGCAGTCTTGAAGGCCATTTCTGATGAGTCAACCTCGTGGTATGAACCATCATAAAGTGTAACCTTAACGTCAACAACAGTGTAGCCTGCAAGTACACCGGACTGCATAGCGCCCTTGATACCTGCTTCAGAGGGTCCGATGAATTCCTTGGGAATTGCACCGCCGACGATAGCGTTAACGAACTCGTAACCCTTGCCTTCGTTGGGCTCGATACGAATCTTAACGTGACCGTACTGACCGTGACCACCTGACTGACGTGCGAACTTTGTATCTGCAGAAGCTTCTGCAGTAATTGTTTCTCTGTAAGCAACCTGGGGCTTACCTACGTTAGCTTCAACTCTGAATTCACGAAGAAGTCTGTCAACGATGATTTCAAGGTGAAGCTCACCCATACCGGCGATAATTGTCTGACCGGTTTCTTCATCAGTGTAGCACTTGAATGTGGGATCCTCTTCAGCAAGCTTTGCAAGAGCGATACCCATCTTTTCCTGACCAGCTTTGGTCTTGGGCTCAATAGCTACGCGGATAACGGGCTCGGGGAACTCCATAGATTCGAGAATAACGGGGTGATTCTTATCGCAAAGAGTGTCACCTGTTGTTGTTCTCTTGATACCAACAGCAGCAGCGATGTCACCGGCATAGCAGCAATCAATGTCCTTACGGTCATTAGCGTGCATCTGAAGGATACGACCGATACGCTCGTTGTCATCCTTAACGGAGTTGTAAACAGTTGAACCTGTTTCAATTTTACCTGAGTAAACTCTGAAGTAGCAGAGCTTACCAACGAAGGGGTCAGTAGCGATCTTGAAAGCAAGAGCTGCGAAAGGACCGTCGTCGGTTGATTCGCGAACTTCTTCCTCGTCAGTATCGGGGTTTACACCCTTAATAGCTTCAATATCTGTGGGAGCAGGCATATAGTCTACAACCGCATCAAGAAGCTTCTGAACGCCCTTGTTTTTGTATGAAGTACCGCAAACGATGGGAACCATGTCGTTAGCGATAGTTGCTTTTCTGATGCAGGTTTTGATTTCTTCGATTGTGAGCTCTTCACCGTCGAAGTATTTCATCATAAGCTCGTCATCCTGCTCGGCAACGTGCTCGATGAGCTCTGCATGATATTTTTCTGCAAGTTCCTTCATGTCTTCGGGAATATCTTCAACTCTAACGTCTTTACCAACGTCGTCGTAATAAACAACAGCGTTCATTTCAACAAGGTCGATAATTCCCTTGAAGGTTGATTCGGAACCGATGGGGAGCTGAATCGGTACAGCGTTACATTTAAGTCTGTCTTTTACCATGTTAAGAACATTGTAGAAGTCAGCACCCAAAATGTCCATCTTATTAACGTAAATCATTCTGGGAACTCTGTATTTGTCAGCCTGTCTCCAAACAGTTTCTGACTGGGGCTCAACGCCGCCCTTTGCACAAAGAACTGTAACAGAACCGTCAAGAACACGAAGTGAACGTTCAACCTCAACAGTGAAGTCAACGTGACCGGGAGTGTCGATGATGTTAATTCTGTTGCCGTTCCAGAAACAAGTTGTAGCAGCAGAGGTAATTGTAATACCTCTCTCCTGTTCCTGTGCCATCCAGTCCATTGTAGCAGCACCGTCGTGAGTTTCACCTAATTTGTGGTTAACACCGGTGTAGAAAAGGATACGCTCAGTTGTGGTGGTTTTACCAGCGTCAATGTGAGCCATGATACCGATGTTTCTGGTCTGCTGTAAAGATACCTGTCTTGGCATAATATCCTCCTAAATTTAGTAAGAATCTTCAGATAATTACCATCTGAAATGTGCAAAAGCCTTGTTTGCCTCTGCGTTTTTGTGCATGTCTTCTTTTTTCTTGAAGGCAGCACCCATTGAATTGGTAGCATCAAGAATCTCGTTAGCGAGTCTTTCCTTAGCTGTTCTTTCAGAACGAGCACGAGAGTATGTTGCAATCCAACGGAGACCGAGTGTTTCACGTCTTTCGGGACGAACATCGATCGGAACCTGGTAAGTAGCACCACCGATACGGCGAGCCTTTACCTCGAGAACGGGCATAACGTTCTCCATTGCGGCTTCAAAAACCTCGAGAGGTTCTTTGCCTGTCTTTTCATTGATGATATCGAATGCGTCGTAAACAATTCTCTGAGCGACACCCTTCTTACCATCCAACATAACGTTGTTAATAAGCCTTGTAACAAGCTTTGAGTTGTAAAGCGGATCGGGCAAAACATCACGTTTTGCAATCTGGCCTCTTCTTGGCACTTCGCTTCCCTCCTTCATATTAATGATATCATAGGTACTCGAGTGACTTTGCTTCCCGTGGCGCCAATGGCTAATTACAACCCCTATATAGTCATAAAAATACTTACCATTGGTTGAATAAGTTTATTCAGCCTGCAAGAAGATTTGTCCTTCAAATTATAGCAGTTAATTATTTCTTAGCTGCTTTGGGACGCTTTGCACCGTACTTAGAACGGCTCTGCATCCTGTTGGCAACACCTTGAGCATCAAGGGTACCTCTGATGATGTGGTAACGCACACCGGGAAGGTCCTTAACACGACCACCACGGATAAGCACTACGCTATGCTCCTGAAGATTGTGACCCACGCCGGGAATGTAAGCTGAAACTTCAATTCCGTTTGTGAGACGAACTCTGGCGAGCTTTCTGAGCGCTGAGTTAGGCTTCTTAGGTGTGTCAGTCTTAACAACTGTACAAACACCACGCTTCTGAGGAGAGTTGTTATTTGTCATAACGTTTCTCTTAGAGTTAAGACCCTTACCCAATGCAGGAGACTTGGACTTCTTTTCGATAGATTCTCTTCCGCTGCGAACGAGCTGATTAAATGTTGGCAAGTATTTTCACCTCCGATATTTAAATAGGCTATGCACAGGAAAAGGGCATACTTCTCCCATACGCACCGAATAATAATTTACCATTTAAAACACTTTTTGTCAACAGATTTTACAAACTTTTTCAAAAAACTTTGTACAATCCTACAATTTTCATTTTATATGTATAATGTGTGCATTTTAAAGGCAAATATAACCAAAACGTAAATAAATATACAAAAATAAAAACGGTAGGTCCGCCCTACCGTTTTCGTTTTCAATTATTCAGCAAAGCCGCTTTCAACGAGAGCAACAAGTGAGTTAACTGCCTGCTCCTCATCAACACCGCCTGCGATGATGCGGATATCTGTGCCGCCCATAATACCAAGAGAAAGAACACCGAGAAGGCTCTTTGCGTTAACGCGTCTTTCCTCTTTCTCAAGCCAGATTGAAGATTTGAACTCGTTAGCTTTCTGGATGAAGAAAGTTGCAGGACGTGCATGAAGACCAACCTGATTCTGAACTGTTACATCTTTAACGTACATAATATTTCTCCCACATTCAATAAGATTATTGTTTAAATATAGCGTGCATCTGTATCTCAGCACCTACTATATTATATCACTAAATTCGTTTTAGTCAACGAAAAACAGGCAGCTTTTGTGCATTTAGCCATAATTCGGATGTAATACTAAACCTTTTCACAAAAAACTTTTCTCATTTGTGCAAAATAACTACAATTGTAGAAACATATTATTGAACATAAACAACATTAGAGTGAATACTCATTCACTTCTGCCCTTTTCTGCCTTTAATTCCTCCAGGAACTGCTTTTCCTTTTTGGTAAGCTCTGCATTATCCAGAAGTTCGGGTCTTCTTTCAAGGGTACGCTCGATTGCCCTTTCCCTCTGCCATTTCTGAATATTGGCGTGGTGACCGGATGCGAGCACTGCGGGCACTTCCATATCGTGCCATACGGGAGGCTTAGTGTATTGGGGATATTCGAGCAGTGATGAATAGTGGCTTTCACCCATAAAGCCCTCGGGCTGTGACAAAACACCGGGAAGCATACGGGATATGGCATCTGCAAGAATCATTGCGGGCATCTCGCCCCCGGTTACAACGTAATCGCCGATTGAGATTTCCTCGTCAACGATTTCGTCAATAACCCTCTGGTCAACGCCCTCGTAGCGACCGCAAAGGATTGCCACGTTTTCAAGCTCTGCCAATTCCTTAACCCTTTCCTGATTAAGGGTCTTGCCGCAGGGTGACATATAAATAAGGTGGGGTCTTTTGCCTGCCTCGTCACAGATTTTCATATAGCAATCATATATGGGCTGTGCCATCATAAGCATACCTGCACCACCGCCATAGGGAGTGTCGTCCACCTGATTATGTTTATTTATAGCAAAATCACGAATCTGATGAAAGTTGATTTCAACCTTACCCGTGCTTCTGGCTCTGCCGATTATACTTTCGCTCATTACCGCCTCGCACATCTGCGGAAAGAGTGTCATAATATCAATTCTCATCAAAAAGCCCCCTGAGCGGACGAATGTAAGCCTTGTTGTCGGCAACGTCACACTTTATTACAACGTCCTTGATTGCGGGTATAAGCACCTCTTTATCATCGGGTGTAAGTATATACCATATATCGTTAGCCATACCCGAGTCAACGTCCTTGATGGTGCCGTAGCAAAGGGTGTTATCGTCTGCATCAAGCACCTCGCAGCCTATAAGCTCAGATATAAACCAGCTGCCCTCGGGCAGATTCACGTCCGCCCTTTTCATATAAAGCACGGTGTTTCGCATAGCCCTTGCAGCCTCCACCGTATCAACGCTCTCCAGCTTAAGCACGGCAACGTTACCGTGGGGACGGCAGGCAATAACCTTAAGGGGCTTCTGTCCCCTGTTGTCACAGTAGAGTGTTTTAAACTTTTTTACAAATTCGGGGCCGTCGCACCAAGGGTTAAGCCTTACCTCACCCTTTATACCGTGGGTGCTTACAATCTCACCGATTTCAAGATATTCTTTAATCATATCATTCACCTGATACGCCTTAATAATTGTGATAAAAAGACCTTTCGCACATTACTGAACGAAAGGTCCTTTGGGTTTTGCGCTTATCGACGCCTATTATCAGTCAATATCGACCTGTATCTTAACATCATTGCGGATTGCCGCCGCACGCATAACCGTACGGATAGCCTTTGCAATTCTGCCCTGTTTACCAATAACCCTACCCATATCATCGGGACCTACGTGAAGGTGATAAACAGTTACACCCTCTTCATTGGGTTCATCGACAATGACTTGGACAGCGTCGGGAGTCTCAACAAGACCCTTTGCGACTGTCTCAAGCAATTCTTTCATTACAGCCACCCTTAATTACTTAATGATGTTCTGCTTCTTAAGAAGATCGCGAACAGTATCAGTGGGCTGAGCGCCGTTCTGAATCCATTTTGTAACCTTTTCTGCATCGATCTTGATGTCAGCAGGATTGCTAACGGGATTGTAGTAGCCTACCTCTTCAATGAAGCGGCCATCACGGGGATAACGTGAATCTGCTACAACTACACGATAGAAAGGTGCTTTCTTTGCGCCCATACGGCGAAGACGAATTTTTACTGCCATTTTAATTACCTCCGAAAAGTTAAATAATAATAAACTGATTTATATTAAACACGGTTGTGTTTAAAGACTAATTGTAAAATGAAGTGTTGCACAATGAAGTTATGCTTCACATAAATGAAGTTGCACTTCGTGCAAACACGATGTAAAACAAGTTTTACATCGGGAAGCCACCCATGCCGCCGGGCATTCCACCGGGCATTCCGCCGCCCATACCCATACGCTGCATACGCTTCATCATTTTCTTTGAGCCCTTGCCGTTAAGCTGCTTATAGAGCTTCTGCATATTGCGGTACTGACTGAGAAGTCTGTTAACGTCCTCAACCTGCATACCACAGCCTGCGGCAATTCTCTTTTTACGCGAGGGATTGATTATATCGGGATTTTCGCGTTCCTTCATGGTCATGGAGCGGATAATCGCCATTGTGTAATCAATCTGCTTGTCGTCAATGTCTGTATCCTTAACCTTTTTGTTAAGCCCGGGAATCATAGAGATAATGTCCTTCATAGGACCCATCTTACGCATTTCCTCAAACTGCATAAGCATATCGTTAAGGTCAAGCTTATTCTGACGGAGCTTCTTTTCGAGCTCCTCTGCCTTTTTCTCGTCGAGGGCGGTTTCCGCCTTTTCGATAAGTGAAAGCACGTCACCCATACCAAGAATACGGCTTGCCATACGGTCGGGATGGAAAACGTCAAGGTCCGCAAGCTTTTCGCCCACACCAACAAACTTAATGGGCTTGCCTGTTACGGCCCTTGCAGAAAGTGCCGCACCACCACGGGTGTCACCATCAAGCTTGGTAAGCACAAGACCGTCAATACCAAGAGCTTCATTAAAGGTTGAAGCAACGGTAACCGCGTCCTGACCGAGCATTGAGTCGATAACAAGAAGAATCTCGTGGGGTTTAACCGCTGATTTAATATCCTTAAGCTCCTGCATAAGCTCGGCATCAATATGCAAACGACCTGCAGTATCAAGGAAAACGTAGTCGTAACCGTTATCCTTAGCAAGCTTAATTGCCTCGGATGCGATTTTAACGGGGTTTTCGGTGCCCATTTCAAATACGGGAACGCCGATCTGCTCACCAACAACCTGAAGCTGTTTGATAGCGGCGGGTCTGTAAATGTCACAAGCAACCAGCAAGGGTCTGTGACCCTGCTCCTTGAGCTTTAAAGCAATTTTAGCACTGTGAGTGGTTTTACCTGAACCCTGAAGACCACACATCATAACAACTGTGGGGGGATGGGGTGCAGATGTAAGTCGCGCCTGAGTGCCACCCATTAAAGCGGTAAGCTCCTCGTTTACGATTTTGATAACCATCTGTGCGGGAGTAAGGCTTTCCATAACCTTGGCGCCGATAGCACGCTCGGTAACGGAGTTTGTAAAGTCCTTGGCAACCTTATAGTTAACGTCAGCCTCAAGAAGTGCAAGTCGCACCTCACGCATAGCGTCACGAACGTCGGATTCGGTAAGGCTACCCTTACTTTTCAATTTTTTAAAGGCATTATCGAGTCTGTCTGAAAGTCCTTCAAAAGCCACGGTGCAACCTCCTTTTATCAGTCAACTTATTCGTCAAGGGAATCAATAGCGGATTTGATGTTAACAACCGCATCGTTAATTTCCCTTGAAAGTGAAACTGTCATATTATAATCGTTTATAGCCTGTGTGTTTTCCTTAATAACTGAAAGCACCTGATTAATACGGCTTGAACGCTCTGCAAAGCCAAGCTTTGCCTCCATATCGTAAAGCTGAGCCTCGGCACGCTTAACCGCGTCGCGCACACCCTGCCTTGTGATACCCTCGTTCTGTGCTATTTCGGAAAGTGAAAGGTCGTCGCTGTAATAATACTCAATAAATTTGCGTTGATTCTCGGTGAGCATTTCGCCGTAGTAATCCGCAAGCAAAACAATATCGAGATTTTTTGCCAAAATAACCTCTCCTTCCAAAAAACTCCTGTAAAGAACTTTAACTTTACAGGAGTGCATTATAACAGAGTATATTCAGTTTGTCAAGTGTTATTTTTACTTATCTAAATTATCTAAAATAAAGCGGGTTATTTCGCGCTCATACTTCTGGGGCTTGCCATTAAGCGCACCGCAATGATACACGTTATCAACGAACAAGCGGTCACTACCCTCAACGGTGCAGGCATCATAAATGGCCTCGCTCTGCTCCTCGGAAACAACGTTATCACTACCGCTTATTACAACCATTATGGGAAGCGTGGATTTCTGCACTTCTTTAACAACGTCAACCTCTGCAGGATTGAAGCCCATATTCTTTTCAATAAACCCTGCGGCAATCTCAACCGTGGGGAATGAGGGCAGATTATACAGCTCCCCAACGTTTTCTTTAAAAATCTCGTTAAGGTTAGCATAGGCACTGTCGGCAATTATGCCCTTTACGTTAGCGGGCATTTCAAGGCTTGAAGCCATAAGCACCGTAGAGCCGCCCGACCCGAGACCAAACAAGAATATATCGGAATCAGTGTCCTTTTGGGTAATGAAATTCACCCAATCAACAACGTCATAGCGCTCGTCAAAGCCCAGGTTATTGGTTGTGTATTCACTGTCACCATGACCCCTTGACTCAACAACCAGCACGTTGAAATCCATTTCATAAAACAAGCGGGCGTGCCTTGCCATGTCACTGACGTCTGCAGTGTACGGGTGAAAAACGATTACGTAGTTATTGGTTATGGCGTATTTTTCTATATACACACCGTTAAGGTCGTAGCCCTCGGAGTTTTTGATTGCTACGTCCTCCCCTACCGAGCCCATCCACTCAACGTAAGCAGGCTCCGACAAAGGCTCCTTGAACACCTGCTGAGCCTGAGCGGTTTTACCGAAGGCCTGGGGATTGAATATTATTTTGGTATATTCTGAAGCGGCAATTACCTCGGCGCCAATGGTGAAAACAACTGCGAATGCAACAAGACAAGCAAGGATTTTAAAGGCAATACCGATTATCCTGCCAACCCTTGATTTCTCATAAGGCTCGTCATAGTATTCTTCCTCGTAATATTCCTCGTCGTATTCCGCCTCGTCGGTTTCGGTGGCTTCTTCTGCTTCGGCTTCTGTTGTTTCTTCTGCCTCTTTTACCGTTTCTTCTGTATTTTCATTCAGAAGCTCTTTATTTTCACTCATAATATCCCCTCCCTTCATACTATTTATTATATAATAGCACACACCACGTTTTAAATCAACGAATCTGTAGCAATTTGACGCAAATTGTTGACATAAGTGAGCAAAAGCCTTATAATCAAGCACATCATTTAACGGAGGTTATTATGAGAATATATGAAGCTGTGCTTCTTGCAGTAAGCCTTTCTATGGATGCCTTTGCGGTAGCCCTTTGCAAGGGTCTTGCAATCAAGAAGATTGATATTAAAAAATGCCTTATCGTGGGCTTATGGTTTGGCTCCTTCCAGGCGCTTATGCCCCTTGCAGGCTACTTTCTGGGCAGCACCTTTGCGGATAAAATCGCTGATTTCAGCTACTGGATAGCCTTCGTTTTACTTGCCGTAATAGGCGGTAATATGATTAAGGAATCCTTTGAAAAGGGCGAAAAGCCCCTTGACTCATCCCTCGGCTTTAAAACCATGATTGTGATGGCAATCGCCACAAGCATCGATGCCCTTGCGGCAGGCGTAAGCCTTTCATTCACCCAGTTCAATCCCCCCTGGTTCGTTTACGTAACGTTCCTCTTAATCGGTGTTATCACCCTCACCCTTTCGGCAGTGGGTGTTAAAATCGGCAACATCTTCGGTACTAAGTTTAAATCAAAAGCCGAACTTGCAGGTGGCATAATACTTATATTATTAGGCGTTAAAATCCTCCTTGAAGGTCTTGGAATAATAAAATAAAATGAGGTGTTCTTTTGAAATTAAATAAAAAACAAATTATCGCGTGTTCAATAATCTCCATTGCCATATTGGGTGTTATAGGTTTCTATCTTTTCGAGGTTTTATATCTCCAAAAGCCATATACACAGAATTTATTCAGATTTATTGCTATAATCCTTGTATTAAGTGCAACGTTAATCCGTTGCCTTAAGGGTGCAGGCAGAAACGGTCTGGACTTTTACGAAAAAGCATACGATAAAGATATCCGCTACGCATTCAAGGAAAACACCTTAGCCAGAAAAAAGCTTCTTTGCGCCGTAAGACTTTATAACGAAGAAAACTACGAAAAAGCAACAAAATATCTTGCTCAGCTTCGTCCCGAAATAAAAAATGAACACGATGCTCAGGCAGTTTATCTTTTCGCCGCTATGTGTCACTCCGATTGCGGATTATATAACGATGCTATTCAGATTTACTACGAATTACTTAAAGTAGCACCCTCAAACGCAACAGTACACAACAACCTCGGTCACTTATATATGCAAGAGGGCGACTACGAAATGGCATTACAGCACATCGACAGAGCCATTGAATTAGCACCTGACGACGTTTTCGCTTACATAAATAAAGCTAACGTGTATTTCAGACAACACGATTTGGATAATGCAGAAGTTTACGCAAAGAAAGCGTTGGAAGTAAAAAACAACGATACCAACTCTTCGGGTTTATTGGCTATAATCTACGCTCTTAAAAATGACGAGGAAAATCAGGAAAAATATTTCCATATTGCCATATCAAACGGCAAAAATCCCGACGACCTTAAGGAAGCAATTGAGTATTACTTAAACGAACGGGAAGAGGAAACTGAAGAATAACAGTAAGAGAACTACTTATTATACCCTTCGGGTGCGATATACCTACGGTGCGATATATCTGACGATGCGATATATACTTCGTATGCGATATGTTTCGCTTTGCGAAACGCGAATATAATCGGCACGAAGTGCCCCAATAATTACGCATTACGAATTACGAATTATGAATTATGAATTACAATCGGCGTTAGCCCCTTAATTCCTCATTCCTAATTCCTAATTTAAAAAAGCCTTCCGTTGAACGGAAGGCTTTTTCTATTAGTCTTTATAAAACTGGGGAAGGTAATCCTTGTGGGCTGCCTTCATTTCCTCGAAGCATGCCTTTGACTTTGCAAAGTCACCGCAAAGAGGATGAACCATAAGAGCGTTAAGTGCGTCCTCGTCAGAGCCTTTGATAGCTGCGTCAACTGCATACTTTTCGTAGGACTTAACCGTACGCATAAGGCTGATGATGTGACGGTTGTTGAACTCGTCAATCTCAACGGGTGTTGCACCGTCTGCACCGATAACGGCGGCAATTTCAACAACGTCGTCGTCATCCATAAACTTAAGGGTGCCGTTGTTTTTAATGTTAACAACGTGAACGTCCTTTTTATCGTTCGCGATTGAGTCAATAAGCGAAACTGCTGCAAGTGAGTACTTGTAGCCGCCGCGCTGTTCAAGAAGTGCGGGCTTGATTACAAGCTCGTTATCGCTGTAAAGCTTAAGAAGCTCCTCTTCAATTTCCATACAAACCTGTGCACGGCTCTTGGGATTTGACTTAAGGTACTGGAGCTTTGAAGCACGGCTGTAATAATACTGAAGGTATGATGAGGGGAAGCCCTTGCAAGCATCAAGACATTCCATATCAAAGCCGTCATCGTGAATATTCTTCATAACCGTGGGAGCAAAGTTATCGTCGAAAATACTGTCAAACTTTTCCTCGCCGTTAACCTTAACTGAAGTAATCCAGCTAAGGTGGTTAAGACCAAGGTAAGTGATTTTTGCATCCTCGCCAACTGCCGCCTTAACGTCGTCAATCATAGCAATGGGAACGTTGCAAAGACCCATAGCCTTAACGTTGGTGTGGTTAAGAAGGAACTCGGAGATAATACCCGAGGGGTTTGTGAAGTTGATAAGCCATGCATCGGGGCAGATAGCTTCAATTCTCTCTGCAATGTGTGCAATTACGGGAATTGTACGAAGTGCCTTAAAGAAGCCGCCGATACCTGTTGTTTCCTGACCGATAAGGTCGTATTTAAGGGGTATGCTTTCGTCGATGTGACGGCAGGGAAGCTTACCTACACGAATCTGAGTAACAACGAAGTCCGCACCCTGTAATGCAAGGTCAAGGTCGTCAGTCATTACGATTTCACAATCGATGCCTGCGCTCTTGAGCATACGCTCACAAAGTCCGCCAACGATTGTACGCTTTCTGTCGTCGATATCCATAAAGGCAACTCTCTTTAATTTAAGAGAATCCTTTGCTTCAATAAAGCCGTAAATAAGCTCGGGGCAATATGTAGAGCCTGAGCCGATGACTGTTACGCTGATTTCTTTCATTTATATCAATCCTTTCAACGATGTTTATCAGTCTTCAAGAAGCCAGTTTACACAGCCTGTAACGGGTGCACACTGAAGCTTGATGAAATTGAATTTTCTGCCTGTTCTTTCGGCAACAAGCTCTGCCATTCTGTCGGTATATTTCTGTGAGGGAAGCTTTGTGTGGATAGAGCCTGACAAAACAACATTAATAACCTCACACTCGAAGTTCATAGCCTTAACGTGACCGCAGATGTAATCTGCACCGCGCTGTGCCATTTCCTCAATAACCTGAAGTGCGGCGGCGTCGTCACTGTTAGCCGCCTCGAAGAAGGAAACGATAAGCTTTCTTAAGAATGCCTCGCCCTCATCCTCGCTCTCTAAAATTGCGATTGAATCAAGAAGGGTTGCTCTGTCGCAGATACCTGCCTTTTCCTTCATTAATTCGGTAATCATTGATTTGTCCTTACCAAGGCAAATCTCATCATACATAATTCTGAATGCCTGTGAGCCAACCCAGTGACCGTTACCCTTGTCACCTGAAAGCACGTCGAAGCCGCCAATCTGAAGCATATTGCCGTCAGAGTCAAGTGAGTTACAGCATGTGCCCGTGCCACAGTTGTAGCCGATACCGCAGCCTGCGCCAACGCCTGCTTTAATAACGATGAAGCCGTCGTTGTAAATACGGCAACCGGTAATGCCCAATTTATCAAGCTCTGCTACCATTGCGTCGTGCTGATAAGGGTGGTCGATACCTGCAAGGCCCATAAGGATGCCGTCAACCTCACTGAGGGTGATGCCCGCCTTTTCCAAAAGACCGTTAACACCGCCTGCGATAATGCCCGCTGCCTGAGGGAATGAGCCCTCCATATTTTCGTGGTTTGAGCCCTCGGTTTCGTACTGCTCAACAATATTTTTGTTTTCGTCAAAAAGGGCAAATGCGGTTTTTGTACCGCCGCCGTCAACACCTATGTAATATTTCATTGTGCATCCTCCTCGTCAGCATCTTTATAAAATTCCTCGCAAACCTCATCAAGGCAATACATACCACGTCTGATGGGCTCACGGTCAATCCATCTGCCGTTTGTGAAATCCGGCACGGGTACGGGTGCGCCGCCCATCGCAACGGACTGCTCTGAAAGGCATGTAATTGCCATCCATGTTGCTGTATCGTAAACGTCGATATTTGCCTTTTCACCCTCGTAAACGCTATCAACGAAGGATGAAAGAATAAGGTAGTCCATACCGCCGTGACCGGCCTTGATGCCGCCCTTTTCATAAAGCACCCAAAGGGGATGCTCGTACTTTTCGCGCCATGGCTCGAAGTCGTCCCACTCGTGAGTCCAGCTTTGGTGCTCAGTGTGAGTGCCGTCGATATAAATTCTGCCCTTGCCATCCTCGGGCTCTGAGTAGATACCCTTGGTACCCTGTACCTCGTAGTCACGGGTGTAGGGTCTGGGAAGTGAGCAGTCGTGTGTAAGCTTGATTGTTTCGCCGTTTGCACACTTAATAATTGTTGTAACAATGTCACCGCAATTGAAGTTAGTGTTATAAAGGTCGTATTCCTCGCCCTTGTTGTCCTTAATCCACTGGTGAAGACCGCGAGATTTACTTGCAACAGAGTTCACGGTGAGGAAGCGGTTACCACGGTTGATACTGAGGGCCTTTGAGATGGGGCCAAGCTGATGTGTGGGGTAAACCTCGCCGTTACGATACATAAAGTTGTAAAGTCTGCCGTGGATATTCTCACGACCGAGGCAGATTTCATCACGCAAATCGTGACGGTAGCCGCCCTCCATATGTACGATTTCGCCGAAGATACCCTTGCGAATCATATTAAATACTGCCATTTCATTACGGCAGTAGCAGCAGTTTTCAAGAAGCATACAGATTTTGCCGGTGCGCTGGCTTGTTCTTACCATTTCCCAGCATTCCTCAACGGAAGCGGCGCCGCCAACCTCCATACCAACGTGAAGACCTGCATTCATAGCGTCAACTGCAATCATAGCGTGGGTAATCCACGTGGTTGCAATAACAACTGCGTCAAGCTCCTCGTTAGCGAACATTTCTTTATAATCAAGGTATGCGTGAACGGGGTAAGCCTTGCCCGTACGCTCCTCAACAATTTCAATACCTCTTTCGGCTCTTTCGGGAATAAGGTCACAAACCGCAGGAACCTTTACGCCCTCAACCTGTAAAAGCAGGTCAAGCATACCAGAGCCACGACCACTTATACCAATAAAGCCGATATTAGCTGATGTTTTTCTCATTCTGAACACACCTTTTGGGGGAAATTTTACATACACTTGATTTTAACACACAAATCCCTTGTTTTCAATACAAAAAAGCAATTATTCCCTGCCGAAAAAATTTTCCGACAGGGAATTTTGAATTATTCTGTTCTGAGTGCTTCTACGGGGTCCTTCTTAGCCGCCATACGTGAGGGAATAAGACCTGCCACAAGTGTAAGTGACACGCTTATTACCACAAGCACCAGAGCACCAACAACGGGTAATTCTGCCGCCGCAGGAATATGCACAAGATATTTAAGGGCAAGGTTAATGGGAATCTCCAGCAACAGCGTTACCACTATACCGATTATACCCGCCCCCAGACCAATTACGGCAGTTTCCGCATTGAATACTCGGGCAACGTCCTTTTTGGAAGCACCGATACTTCTCAGGATACCGATTTCCTTAGTTCTTTCAAGAACTGAAATGTAGGTGATAATACCAATCATAATTGATGAAACCACCAACGAAATAGCAACGAATGCCACAAGCACGTAGGTAACAACGTCAATGATTGTTGTAATACTGCTCATAAGAATACCGATAAGGTCGGTTATTTTTATCTGAGCCTCCTCGTGCCCGTCCGCCGCTACCTGCTGGTTATAGTAATCAACCAGCTCGTTAAGTCTTTCCTTAGCCTCAAAGCTCTTGGGATAGAAGGCGATTGACGAGGGTGACTCAAAGGTTGAGTAGCCAAGCTTTGTAAGGGTGCCCTCGTAAGAGCTCTTGGCCGCAAGGGTATCAACGTACGCCTGTTTAAGGGCAAGCACCTGCTCATCGTTAAGGAAGCCCTCCATAAGCTTCTTCTGAAGCTCACTCATATCGTTAAAGCCGAACATAGCACCCATATCGGTCATATCAACCTCTGCCATATCCATACCCTCTGCCATTGAGAGGAAGGGCTTGTAATCAAGGTAGGTATAGTCGATAATGCTGAGGTCAACGTCTGCAAGGTCAAAATCATTAACCGTAAGGGTTGAAAACTCGTAGCCTGTAATAACGTCCCTTGTATTATCGGCAAGCTGAGCTTTAACAACCTCGCGCTTACTTGTCTGCTCAATGGCAAAATCCATAAGGTCACGGGTATAGCCGATACCGCCTGTGCCGATTGAAAGAGTATTATTTTCGTCGGGCTTTAAAATGCCGACGATTTTAATTTCCTCACCATCTTCAACAAGCTGCTTTACGTAATAGTCGTTTTCACTGTTATCACGCCAGAGACCTGTTTTTTCATCCTTAACAAAGTAATCCGCGCTTAAAACAAGCCTGAATTCCATATCAAGGATTTCATCGTAGGAATACTCGGTAATTGTTTCGTTTTCAAGGGTTTCGCCGCTCATAAGTGCCGCCATAACGTCCTTGGTAAACTGCTCCTGGTCCTTAAGACCAAGTGCGTAAACCACAAGCTCGTTAATCTGATTGTTACCGTCAACAATAAGCACAACCTCGTTGTAGTTGTTGGGCATACGGCCTGCAATAACGTCGTATTGCGCCTCCATAAGCTTATCGTCACCAATAAGCTCCATCCACACGCTGAAGCTCTGGCTCATGCTTGTCATAGAGGACGTCATACTACCCATACCCTCCATACCCTCGGCCATGGGCATATTCTCCATCATCGTGCTGGGGTTTACCTTTATAATGCCGTCCGCGGTATCCGCACGGTATATGTTAAGCTGGGTGCTGTATCTGTACTGCACGTCGTTACAGCACTCATCAAACTCTGCCTGATTATCCTCAATATAGGTCTTGAAGTTATCAAGGTTGTTTGAGGTAGATTCCGAAATAAATGCGTTAACCATCTGCATAAAGGATTCGTTAACGTAAACCTTGCCCTCTTCCACTTCGGTACCCTTAGCGGCTTCTGAAGTGATGCCCGTAAAGGAGCTCATTATGCTTTCAAGGTCCATGGTCTGCTTTTCAACCGTCATGGGGTACGACAGAAGCATATCCTCCTGCACACGGTCAATGTAAACCTGAATACCGTTTGAAAGAGCAAGAACAAGTGCAATACCGATAATACCGATACTACCCGCAAAGGCGGTAAGGAAGGTCCTGCCTTTTTTTGTTCTGAGGTTATTGATACTCAAAGCGAATGCAGAGCCGAAGGACATTGACTTTTTACCCTTAACCTTTGCATTCTGCACCTTTATCTGTTGCTCCTCAACGTCCTGCTCGGTGGGCTCGTAGGGGTTTGTATCCCCTACCACTTCACCGTCAAGACAGCTGATGATACGGTTTGCATAGGCATCGGCAAGCTCTGGGTTATGGGTAACCATAATAATGAGCTTTTCCTTTGCAATCTCTTTAAGAAGGTCCATTATCTGAACGCTTGTTTCACTATCAAGAGCACCTGTGGGCTCGTCTGCAAGAAGAATATCGGGGTCGTTAATAAGCGCACGGGCAATTGCCACACGCTGCATCTGACCACCTGACATCTGGTTGGGCTTTTTATAAATCTGTTGCTCAAGACCAACCTTCTTAAGTGCCTCAATAGCCCTCTGCTTACGCTCCTTTTTAGAAACACCCGAAAGCGTCAACGCAAGCTCAACGTTTGAAAGCACCGTCTGATGGGGAATAAGGTTGTAGCTCTGGAAAACAAAACCGATTGAATGGTTGCGGTATGTGTCCCAGTCACCATCGTTGAAATATTTTGTAGATTTGCCGTTAATAAGCAAATCGCCGCTTGTGTATCGGTCAAGACCGCCCACAATATTAAGAAGCGTGGTTTTACCACAGCCCGAGGGACCAAGCACCGCTACAAATTCATTTTCGCGGAAGCTGATGTCAATGCCCTTCAAGGCTCTTACGGTAGTATCACCCGTTACGTAATCTTTAACTATATTTTTTAAAACTAACAAAACTAACACCCCTCAGGAGTTAAGTATATAAAGATAATGACTCAAAAAAATCAAGAGTACAAGCGTTTTTTATTGGCGTAGATTATAATACCCACAACCGAGCACACAAATAAATATCCGCACACAACGAACAACCATGTGTAATTCTTCTCGGCTTCCTTGTAAATAATGGTGGGCTTATATTCCTCGTCAAACACAATCTCCGCTTTAACACGCTCTTTAAAGAAGAGGTTGAAAAGCCACTCAATAAATTCATCCTCGCTCATACCCTCAAGCTGTGCGGTAAGGGAAGCGGAATAGGTTTCAAAGGAAGCGTTATCACCCATTGAGCCCATTAAAAGGTTTTCGTTACCCGGCATCTGCATAGTTTTTGCAAGGACTCTGAGCAACGACATAAACACGTCGGTTTTATCTGCAACAATGTAGGTGTACTCGGTATTTTTACCGTCAACAACCTGCTTGCTTGTGCGCTTTTCGGGAGTACCCATACCACTGAGGGTATTAATATCAAACTCTGCTATTTTCATACCCGTGCCCTGAAGCATGGTGCCCAGAAGTGCGTTGATGTCAAGCTCGCCTGTAAGGGCGCTCATATCAAGATTTATTTCATAAACACCCGACAGACCCTCCGCAAAGCTCGTTACGGGAAGAAGCAGGTTGCTTATGCATTTTTCAAGTGAGCCACTGTTAATAAAGTAAACGATGTTGGGTAATTTTTCCGTAAGCGTATCCACGGGCTTTTCACAAATATCGTCAACCAAATCAAACACAGGTTCAAGAATATCCTCAATCACCTTGTCGGTATCGGCATTCTTTTTATATTTTTCGTAGGTTTTTATATCCCCCGAATCACATCCCAATGCCTCAAGCAAGGGTATGATTGCGGTGTTATAGCCGTCGGCACCCTTGATAGTGATACTGTCAAGCACCACCATATCCTCATCCGCAAGAAGCACCCTCATCAACGGGAACAAGGGTCTTAATGCGGCGGTAAGTGCATTCTGGAAGCCCCTTCGTGAGCCTGTACCAAAGCCCCAGTCGCTACCCTTCAAAGCTACGTCAGACCATTTATCCGCCTTTTTAAGAGCATTTGCTACCATCTGATACTTGCCTTCGGTAAGGTGTGAAGCAACACCCTTGGGTGTAGTGTCAATGCCCAGAAGCATCAGCACCTGGGTAAGTCCGTTTTCTTCAAGTGCGCCGTAAACACCCGTCAATACCGCGTTCACGTTAGCACCCGAATAAATTGCACTACTGAGAAGTGATTCCACGTCCCTGTAACTGCCGCCCTCTTTAACAAAATCGTCAAGAAGTGCATCCATTTCAGAAAGGGCACGCTCATAATCCTTCTTTTGTAAATTGGGGGTATATTGCACGTTAACACGGGTGGCATCGGGGTAAACCATAGCCTCGGCACTCGCAGGCTCTACGGGACTGAAAACACGGATTATTGCACCCACAATCGCATCCGTATCCTTTGAAAGAATCGTGCTTAAAAAGTCGTTAGCACCATTATCTGCAGGCATACCCGCAAGGTTATTCATTAAATCGGGGTTAGCCTTAAGCGTTTCCACAAGCCAACGCATAACAACCACGTACGCCTTACCCTGGTCTGAAACAAAGCCCGTGCCGTTATGGCTACCGCATTTTGAAAGGGCCTGCATATCAAGGGGCGCCATACTGAAGCCGCCCATACCCGAGGTAAGCGTACCCATAATTGTTTCAAAATCAAAGCTGAACATTGAAGTATCCACAAGGTTAAGAAGTGACGCAATGCCAAAAATCGGATTTGAGTTAATGGGCTCCATCAGTGCATCCATACATTTTTCCATTTCGCCGCTTTCCGAAAAATACGCAAAGGACGGTAAAGAATCCGTAAGGGTTGCCGCAGGAGCATCAAGTGCTTTTTCTAAAAATGAGAGTATGGGCAAAATAATGTTTTTCACCATACTGTTCTTGTTTGCGGCAGCCTCCGTGCGGAACTGCTGAGCCGAAACAATATCGGGGCACTTAAGTGCCTGAAGCATGGGCACGATTGCGTTATTATAGCCGTCGCCGCCCTCAATTTTAATAAACGAAATTTTTAAAGTACCCGAGCAAAGCAACGTGTACAAAACGTCGTTAAAGGGTGAAAAGATTGCACCGAAGGCCTCGGCAAAGCCGTTTTTATCCTTAACACCCCAATCAACACCGTTAAGCTGCACCTCGCTCCAGGAATTGAAGGTCTTTAATTTCTGACTTACCTCGGGGTATGCCGAAAGAGCCTTTGCAACGGCACCTACAGAGGTATCAATACCCACAATGCTTAAGTCCGTGCCCTCCTGCTCCAGTGAAAGGTACATCTGCACCAGAACTGAAGAAAGGGTTTCACTATTGTAAACCATTGGGGTTACAAGACCCTCAAGGTCACTACCAGTAAGAAGGGGCACCGCACTGTTAAGCAGTCGGTCAGTACCGCCCACAGCCGCCAACGCATCCTCCGCCGTTACACCGTCGGGATAATCGCTACCCTTGGCAAAGGCTACGCAGGAAAAGGATGAAAAAGCCACAACAAGGCAAAGACACGTGCATATTAACTTTGTTAAACCTTTTTTCATATTTACCAACTCAATTTTCATTTATGTAGTGCGTATAATTAAGTACACTTATAATTATAATTAATCATAATAATTATACACCAAATTTATTAATTGTACATACCCAAATGTTAAAAAAATGTTAAAATTTTAAATTCATATCCTCGGGAGGAATCAAAATGCGAAAATTTATACAACTTCTTTTGCTATTGATAATTTTAGCCCTCTTCACGTCCTGCAGAGCCCAAACCGAGGGCAACACCCTTTACGCATTTACTAAACGTATGAATGAATTATCCCATACCTACACCCTTTCGGAAAACGGTTATATTCTTGACCAAAAAGCCAACACACTTTCAAGATTTTATAAATTTTCCCACAACGAATTTCTGTTGCAATTCACCCTTGATGATACCAACAATTTAACCGAAATGAGCATCGCTTATACCCACAAGCTTCAGGATGGCACGGACGAAGCGGAATTTGTAAGCAACTGCATAAGCGCATACATAAACAACCCCACCACGGAAAACGAGCTATTCAAAGAGAAGTCTCTTGGGGATTTACTGAGCACCCAAAGCCTTGATACCACCAAAATAAAAAGCGGTGACACCCAATTACTGTTGGATGTCACCGAATACGGAACTGTTATTACTGTTGTTCAAAATAGTCCTTAAGCTTTTTTGAAAGGAGTCTGAGTGCGTTACCGCGGTGGCTTAACGCGTCCTTTTCCTCGGGTGTAAGCTCTGCAAAGCTTTTGTCACCCACCATAAACAAGGGGTCGTAGCCGAAGCCGCCGTTACCCTTTTCCTCAAAGCCGATGTAGCCCTTGCATTCGCCACGGGCAGTTACAACGTCACCATTGGGAAAAACACAGCAAACAACCGAAACGAAGCGTGCAGTTCTTTCCTCCACGGGAAGATCGGAAAGAATCTTAAGAAGCTTTTGGTTGTTTTTGGCGTCGTTGCCGTGCTCACCTGCAAAGCGTGCAGAGTACACACCCGGTGCGCCCACAAGGTAATCAACCGCAAGACCCGAATCGTCTGCAACGCAGGGAATTCCGCTTTCGTTACAACCGCTCTGTGCCTTAAGAAGTGCGTTTTCGTAGAAGGTTTCGCCCGTTTCGTCAACGTCGCTGATTTCAATGCCAAGCTGGTCGGCAGTTTTAACGTCAATACCCAAGGGAGAAAGAATACGATACAATTCGTCCCTTTTTTTCATATTATGGGTAGCAATTAAAAAATTCTTGTCCATTAGCGGAACAACCTCCCAAAGAAGCCCTTTTTCTTTTTGGGCTCATCTGCCTCTGCAGCCTCTGTAGCTTCTTCCTCAACCACGGGAGCCTCCTCAACGGCATTCTCAACCGCTTCTTCAACGGCTTCCTCCTGCTGAAGCTCTGCCATAGCCTCAAAGATTTCGTTTACTGCCTCGGCAATTTCTGCATCCTCTGCCTGGGGCTCTACGTCCTCCTTGATTTTTGAAAGGTCAATTTCATCCTCGTTGAAATCCTCGGGGATGTCATCAAAAAGACCCTCTGCAAATGCCTTGGGGTTAAAGGGCTGTAAATCATCAATACCCTCGCCCACACCGATGAATTTAACAGGCACCTTAAGGTCGTTTTTGATTGAAAGCACAACGCCGCCACGGGCTGTACCATCAAGCTTTGTAAGGATAATACCTGTAATTTCGGCAATTTTTGCAAACTCGCGAGCCTGGTTAACTGCATTCTGACCCGTTGTAGCGTCAAGAACGAGCAACACCTCACGGTCGGAATAGGGAAGCTCGCGGTCAATAACGCGGTAAATCTTGCCCAACTCGTCCATAAGATTCTTTTTATTGTGAAGGCGGCCTGCAGTGTCGCAGATAATAATCTCGGTGCCGCGGGCCTTAGCGGCAGAAATGGTATCAAAAATAACCGCCGCAGGGTCTGCGCCCTCCTTATGCTTTACAATGTCAACCCCTGCACGCTGAGCCCATACGTCAAGCTGGTCAATAGCCGCCGCACGGAAGGTGTCCGCCGCCGCAAGGATAACACTCTTGCCCTCAGCCTTATAGCGTGCCGCAAGCTTACCGATAGTGGTGGTTTTACCAACACCGTTAACACCGATAACAAGAATTACCGAGGGAATGGTAATAAGACCCATATCCTCGCCGCCCTCAAGCATATCGGCAACGATTTCTTTAATTTCACTCTTAACGTCTGCAGGATTTTTTATGCCCTTTTTGCGAACCACGTCGTTAAGACGCAGTGTGATTTCGGAAGCGGTGGTAACACCAACGTCACCCATAACAAGTGCTTCCTCAAGCTCGTCAAAAAGCTCCTGATCAATTGACGTGTAGCTGTCGAGAACGTTATCAATAGCACCCGACACGTTTTTTCGTGTTTTTCTTAAACCGAAGTTTATTTTTTTAAAAATACCCAAGTGAAAAACTCCTTCTTTTGAATGAGGAATTAGGAATGAGGAATTAGGAATTTTGGGTACTGCGTACGGCAATTTTATACAAAGCTAACCCAAACTATATGTTCCTAATTATATCTATTCCAAACCTCTTTTATTTGTTTAACTTTTCTCGTAAAGTTTTCGTAATTGAAGCTAAAATCATCTTAATCTCATCACAATCAAATTTGAGCGAATCGTATTGTTGTTTCGTTATATATCCGCTTTCGTACAATAAATCCAGCCAATACAATGTTTCAGCAGATTCTTTATAAGCAATGTACATTTTAGCCAAAAAATCCTTCTCGCTAAAACCACATTCTGCTTCTGCCACATTCGCACCAATACTTGTTCCGCACCTCAAAATTTGACCTGACATTACATTTTCTCGTTTTTCTTGAACCAAATAATCTGCAAGTTTAATAATTCTTAAAGCAAATTTTTTAGTTTTAGGTTGAATTATATCATCCATACAATCCTCCTATATTTCGAAACAAGTGAATTAAGTAATTAAAAATACAATATAATCGGCGCTTTGCGCCCCAAAATTCCTAATTCCTAATTCCTCATTCCTAATTTTTAAAATCAAGTCAGACACTCGGGATTAAGTCAAATCAAATTTACTTGCCATTTCGGCAGTCTTTAACTCAAGAAGCTTTGATACGCCCTTTTCCTGCATTGTAACACCGTAAAGCATATCGGCCTCTTCCATAGTGCCGCGACGGTGTGTGATGAGGATGAACTGAGTATTGTCGGTCATACGGCGAACGTAGTTTGCGTAGCGCACAACGTTAACGTCGTCAAGAGCCGCCTCAACCTCGTCAAAAATACAGAAGGGACAGGGGTTGATTTTAAGTATGGAGAAAAGAAGTGCAATTGCAGAAAGTCCCTTTTCACCACCGGAAAGAAGTGAAATATTCTGCACGTTCTTGCCCGGGGGCTGAACCTTAATATCAATATCGCATTCAAGAACGTCGTTTTCATCGGTGAGCACCAGTGATGCCTTACCGCCACCGAAAAGCTCGGCAAAGGTCTGACCAAAGCTGAAGTTAATTTTATCAAACTGCTCCTTGAACTGAATGCCCATTTTACCGGTAAGCTCGTTAATAAGCTTGGTAAGCTCTGCTTTGGATTTTTCAACGTCGTTAACCTGCACGAACATAAAGTTATAACGCTCGGAAACCTCTTTGTATTCCTCAATAGCCGCAACGTTAACGTTACCAAGACCACGAATTTTACCCTTAAGCTCGTTAAGGCGCTTTTTAGCCTCGGGCACGTCCTCGATAACAATGTCAAGCTCCTCTGCCTCACGGCGGGTAAGCTCGTATTCATCATAGAGCTTGTTTGAGATATCGTCAAACTCCTTCTGCATTGTATCGCGACGCTCGGTAAGTCTTGCCTTTTCACCGTTGAGCTTTTCGCGCTCCTCAGTTTTTTCTCTTTCAAGAATACGAAGCTTGCCGGTTTCCTGCTCAAACTGCTCACGCTTTGCAATTTCCTCGGCAATTTTTTCCTTTGACTGCGCACTCTGCTCTCTGAGCGTTGCCGCCTCGGAATTAAGCACCTCAATGCGCTTTCGTATTTCTTCGTTTCTTAAGTTGATTTCTGCTATTTCATCATTCAACTGCGAAAGCTTATCCTTGTGGCTTGTGCTTCTGCCCTCAAGGCGTGTAATTTCTTCCTGTTTTGCTTCAATTTCCTTTTGTGCGGTTGCAATTTCAAGGTTAATATCCGCCGCCTCTGCAGTAAGCATTTCACGCTTTTCTCTCAGGCTTTCGCGGTCACCGGTAAGGGTACTGAGCTCGCCCTCAACATCTTCAAGCTCCTTTTGAAGCTCTGCAAGCTTTTCGCCTGCACCCGAAGCGTTAGCGTTGATGCTATCAATACGCTCTCTGAGCTGATTTTTCTCGCTCAATGCCTGCTCGCGGGCATCGTTAAGGTTTTTAAGGTTGCCCTCTTTAAGTGCAAGCAAGCCCTCAACGCGGATTTTATCCTCACCCAATGCGGTGATTTCCGCCTTACAGCCCTCAAGCTCGGCAGTAACCGCAGAGCAATTTTCCTGCTGTAAGCGAAGGTCGTTAAGCAAAAGCTCAAGCTTTTCGCCTAATTCCTGGCACTCAGTCTTAAGTCTTTCAAGCTCGTTGCCACGGCTGAGAATACCTGCATTCTGAAGCTTTGCGCCACCTGTCATGGAGCCGCCCGCATTTACAACCTGACCATCAAGGGTAACGATTTTGAATTTATAATTAAACTGCTTTGCAATGGCAATTGCCGCATCCAGATCCTCTGCCACAACGGTGCGGCCCAGAAGTGAATCAATAACGTCCTGATACTTGCTCTGGAATTCAACAAGCCTTGACGCAATGTTTACGTAGCCGTAGCAATCGTCAAGACCCTTTTCCTCCATAACCTTGCCCTTGATTGCGGTAAGGGGTAAGAAGGTTGCTCGACCTGCGCGGCTTTCCTTAAGGAAGCCGATGGCTCTTTTAGCATCGTTTTCGTTGTCGGTAATAATATTCTGAATCTGTGCACCAAGTGCAGTTTCAATAGCTAACGAATACTTGTCACTAACGCTGATAATCTGTGAAACAGGCGCGTGGATACCCCTTAAGGTGCCTCTGCGAACCTCACGCATAACCGATTTAACGCTACCCTGATAGCCCTCCATATTCTTTTCAAGGTCAGAAAGCATATTAAGGCGGGATTCCTTAATCTGAATTTCGTTGCGAAGGTTGTTCTCCTGCTCCTTTAATTTTTCAAGCTTTTCAAGACGCTTTGTTGCAAGAAGCTCAACGCCCGAAAGGGAGTTATTAAGCTCGGTGCTACGCTCCTTGATTTTTTCAAGCTCTGCCTCAACGCCTTCCTTTTCCTTCTGAAGTGCGTCGATTACGGGCTGCTGATTTCTTTCGGCATCCTCAATAACCTTGATACGGTTTTCGATTTCCTCGACTGATGATGCGGCGGTAGAAACCACAACGCGGTTATCCGCAATCTGAAGCGAAAGGGATGAAACCTTTTCGGAAAGCTCAACGCTACGCTGAGCAGATTTACTGTTTTCGTCGCTTAAGGTGTCAAGCTCCTTAGCGAAGGACTCAAGCTGACCGCGCTTATCCTCAATCACCTTAGTAAGCTCGTCAATGGCGTTTTTAGCCTGCTCCATCTGTTGAGCAATTTCGGTGTCGGTATCGTTTTCCTCGGTTTTTTCACGCTCAATACGCTCAATTGTTTCGTTGTTGTGCTGTATGGTGTTTTCCTGCACCGCAACCTGGCTTTCAAGTAATGCCGCCTGCTCCTCAAGCTGTGTTGCAGAGCGTCTTATTTCATCAACGCCAACAGTGATTTTCTGCGAATCACTGATAGCGGAGTCAATTTTAAGGGTTATTTCGTCAAGAACCTTGCACACCTCGTTATACTGTGCATCGGTGATTGTTATTTTCTTTTCATATTCACGCAGGTCGTTCTTGGTTTTCTCGATTGTGTAAAGCCACAAGCCGATTTCAAGATTCTTTTTCTCCCCTGCATATTCAAGGAATCTCTGAGCCTTCTCGCTCTGGACCTTAAGGGGGCCTACGCGGGATTCAAGCTCTGTAAGAATATCCCTGAGTCTTAAAAGGTTTTCCTCTGCCTGATTAAGGCGGCGCATAGCGTCCGCGCGACGGTATCTGTAATGAGAAATGCCTGCCGCTTCCTCAAGCATATCACGACGGTCGTCGGACTTACCTGAAATAAGGGTTTCAACCTTACCCTGGCTTATCATTGAATAACCGTCACGACCAAGACCCGTATCCATAAACAGCTCGTGGATATCCCTGAGTCTTGCGGTTTCACCATTTATTTTATATTCACTTTCACCCGAACGGTAGTAGCGTCTTGTAACGGTAACCGTTTTCTGGGGATTGTTAAGTGCCATATCCGAGTTATCCAGCTTCAACGTAACCTCGGCGAAACCAACCGCACGACGTGAATCAGTACCGCTGAAAATAACGTCCTCCATCTTGGAGCCTCGAAGATTTTTGGTTGATTGCTCACCCAATACCCAACGCATAGCATCGGAAAGGTTACTCTTACCGCTACCGTTAGGGCCGACAACTGCCGTTATGCCTTTGCCGAAATCAAGAACGGTCTTGTCCGGAAAGGATTTGAAACCTTGCATTTCAATGGCTTTAAGATACATTTATTTTCGACCTTTCAGTTTTAATTCGTACTTACTTAGACCTTCGTCACCCTTTACGGTGACGGTATATCCATCGTTTAAAAGCTGCTGCTTGTTGCAGCCCTTGTGCCCCGTCATTTTAGAAATTTCAGAGGGCTTAACATAGACAATCAAGCGGGAGTCACCCTTGTATGAAATGAGCTTTTCTCTAAGAATATCCAGATAAACTGCCGATTCGCAAAGCTCGCCGAAGGCGGGGTGATAGGCACCTGCCACAAAGCCCTCCTCCACGTTGCCCCCCGAGTGAAGCCCAAGGCGTATAACCCGAATATGATTTTCGTGGAATTTTCTTAAAAGCCTGCCGCAGAGCGCCACCGCACTCTCAAGTGTCTGTGGGGTATATTCCCCGTTTTTATATTTTGTCGCAAGAAGCGTACCCTCAAGCACCACCGTGGGGTAAATTCTTACGGTGTCGGGCTTTAAGGAAATTATATCATCACAGGTTTTAAGTGATTTTTCGTCAGTGTCACCAAGAAGCCCCGTCATCATCTGAAGCCCCAGTGAAAAGCCCTTGGATTTTATAAGGCGTGAAGCCTCAAAAATATCCTCACGGGTGTGACCTCTCTTATTAAGGGACAGTACCTCCGTATCGGTGCTCTGGGCACCAAGCTCAATGGATTTTACGTGGTATTTTTTAAGTATATCAAGTATTTCCTCGCTGATTGCATCGGGCCTTGTGGATATGCGCACGCCGTTGAAAAAGCCCTTTTCAATAAAGGGTCTGCTCGCTTCAAGAAGCGACACCATATAATCCTTATCGATAGCCGTAAAGCTACCGCCGAAAAAGGCAACCTCCGTGTTAAGGGGCTCGTTTTTATCCTCGATGGCCTTTTCCAGAGTTTTGGTCACCGCATCGGGTGTCAACACCTCAACGGCGCCCGATATGGTTTTCTGATTGCAGAAGGAGCACTGGTGCGGGCAACCCATATGGGGCACGAACAATGAGATATTTGCGTGCTTCATTTCTTGATTTTCAAAAGAGCATCTCCTGCTGCTGCCTGCTCTGCCTCTTTTTTGCTTTTGCCCTCACCCTCACCTATGATTTCGCCGTTAAGCTTAACCACGAATGAGAACACCTTTTCGTGGTCGGGGCCGCTTTCGCCAACCTCTTCATAAGCAATGGTGTTGCCTTTAATTTTCTGTATTTCTTCCTGTAAAAGGGATTTATTGTCCTTGAAGCTTGCCTCACGCTTAACCGCATCCTTAATAAACCCGAGTATATAGGGTCTTACCGCATCAATTCCGCCGTCAAGATACATTGCCGCAATTACCGCTTCAAAAGCATCGGACACAATGGAGGGTCTGTTTCTGCCCCCTGAGTGCTCCTCACCCCTGCCCATATAAATGTGCTCGCCAAGTGAAATTTTTTCGGCAAATTTGAAAAGTGATTTTTCACACACAACTGCCGCTCTGAGCTTTGTAAGCTCGCCCTCAGGACGACCCCTGAATTCAGAGAAAAGGTATTCGGCGGTAACAAAGCCAAGAACCGAATCTCCTAAAAATTCAAGACGCTCGTTGTTGTTGGGCAGTTTATTTTCATTGGCGTAGGATGAATGTGTAAGTGCCGTTTTGAGCAAATCCTTGTTAGTGAATTCATAACCGATAATTGCTTCAAAATCCGTAATACTCATAGTAAACCTCTCATTTAAATCGCTTAGATTTTAATGGTTTTGAAATAGTCAAGGCTGCGCTGAGCAAGTGTCTCGTAGCGCTCCTTTTTATCTTTAATCCGTTCCTCAAGGGGGTCGATTATACCGAATGCCGCACCCATGGGTTGGAAGCTTTTAACGCTTTCATCGGAAATATATTGTGAAAGAGCACCCATCATTGTGATTTTAGGTAACAGTATGGGTTCCTCACCTAAAATTCGTCTTGCGGCATTGTAGCCTGCAAGGATACCCGACGAAGCGGACTCCATATAGCCCTCGACACCCGAAATCTGGCCTGCAAAATATATGCGGGGCTCCATCTTCATACTGAAATCATAGTTAAGAAGACCGGGCGAATTAAGAAAAGTGTTTCTGTGCATTACACCGTAGCGTACAAACTCGGCGTTTTTAAGGGCGGGAAACATTGAGAAAACCCTCTTCTGCTCAGGGAATTTAAGGTTTGTCTGGAATCCCACAAGGTTATACATTGTGCCGTCCTTATTCTCTTTTCTTAACTGAAGGTTTGCCCAGGGTCTGTGACCTGTTTTAGGGTTTGTAAGACCAACGGGCTTAAGGGGACCATAGCGCATAGCATCCTTACCGCGGGAAGCCAACACCTCGATGGGCATACATCCCTCGTAAACGTCCTTACGCTTGTCAAAGGAGTGAAGCTCTGCACTCTCGGCATTGATAAGCTCCTCATAAAACTCCTCGTACTGAGCCTTATCAAGGGGGCAGTTTATATAGTCGTCCTCGCCTCCCCTGTCGTATCTTGACTGAGTAAAGGCATTCTCCATATCAATGCTTTCGGCGGTAACGATTGGTGCCGCCGCATCGTAGAAGGATAAAAAGTCCTTACCGCAAAGCTCACCGATTTTCTGTGTAAGTGCCTCGGAGGCAAGGGGCCCTGCGGCGATGATAACCACACCATCCCGGGGAATCTCCGTAATTTCCTCACGAACAAGGGTTATATTCTCATCATACTCAATAGTCCTTGTAATCTCCTCTGAAAAAGCGTCCCTGTCCACTGCAAGGGCACCACCTGCAGGAACCTTTGACTTATAGGCTGCCTCAACGCAAAGGGAGCCGAAAAGGCTCATCTCTGCTTTAAGAAGTCCTGCGGCAGAGCCTACACGCTCCGCCTTAAGGGAGTTTGAGCAAACAAGCTCGGCAAGTTTGTCACTTTTGTGTGCAGGTGAAAATTTATGGGGCTTCATCTCGTAAAGTGTAACCTTTATGCCCCTTTTACTCAGTTGCTTTGCCGCTTCCACGCCTGCAAGGCCGCCGCCTATTACAACTGCTTCTTTTTTATTCATTGTCATCGTCCTGTGATTTTTTTGCATTTTTGCGGGGTGCTTTGAAGGAGTAGCCGCATTTTGCATCGGGACAGGTAATTAAACCGCCCTTGCCCTTGAACAAGGATTTACCGCACTTAGGACAATTTTCGCCAGTGGGCTTATCCCACGTCATAAAGTTACAGGTAGGATAGTTGTCACAACCGTAGAACTGGTATCCGCGCTTGCTCTTTTTGCCGATAACCTTGCCACCGCATTCGGGACAAACTGCGTTTGTTTCCTCAACAAGGGGCTTTGTGGTTTTACAATCAGGGTAACCGGGGCAAGCAAGGAATTTACCGTAGCGACCTGTTTTAACAACCATATTTCTGCCGCAATTTTCACACTTGATGTCGGTAATATCCTCCTGAAGCTGAATTTTCTGACCCTGCATATCTGCCTTAGCCTTTGAGAGTGAGCCCTCAAGGTCGTCGTAGAATTCACGGAGCATCTCTACGTAATTGCATTTACCCTCATCAATTTCGTCAAGCTTAGTTTCCATTGATGCGGTAAATTTGGTGTTAACGATTTTCTGGAAGCGCTCTTTAAGGAGTGCGGTTGTAGCACAACCGAGCTCCGTTGCCTTAAGAAGCTTGCCGTCACGCTTAACGTACTCTCTTTTAATAATTGTGCTAACGATTGAAGCGTAGGTACTGGGACGACCAACACCTGTTTCCTCAAGGGTTTTGATAAGTGAAGCTTCAGTGTAGTGTGCGGGGGGCTGAGTAAAGTGCTGGTTGCCCGCAAGCTCCTTAAGCTTAACAGCTTCGCCAACCTTGATTTCGGGGAAGGTGCCAGCACTGTCGCCGTCGTCAACCGCATCCTCGTAAAGGGCTGTAAAGCCGTCGAATTTTATTGAATAGCCGCTTGCAGAGAAAATACAATAGCCCTCTGCACCTCTTTTTTCTGCCTTTATTTCAACCTTAACGGTATCCTGCATGCAGGGTGCCATAAGTGAAGCCATATATCTGCACCAGATAAGGTTATAAAGCTTATACTGGTCGTTTGTAAGGCTCTTTTTGGCAATTGCGGGTGTAATAGCCACGTTAGTGGGTCTGATTGCCTCGTGACCATCCTGAGCATTTGAACGGGTTTTGAAGTAACGGGGTTTATCGGGAAGGTATTTTTCACCATAGTTTGCAGAAATAAATGAATTTGTTGCGGCTCTTGCTTCCTCAGAGATACGTAATGAGTCAGTTCTCATATAAGTGATAAGACCGGTTACGCCATAGCCGCTAACCTCAACACCTTCGTAAAGCTCCTGAGCAATTTTCATCGTTTTCTGAGCCTGGAAGTTGAGCTTACGTGATGCATCCTGCTGCATTGATGACGTAATGAAGGGGGGCGAGGGCTGTTTCTTTCTTGTGCCCTTTTTAACTGAGTATGCAGTATATTCCGCACCATCAAGCTTTGCAAGATAAGCGTCGCTCTGCTCTTTGTTTTCGATTTTAACCTTGCCGTTTTCGTCACCTGTAAGCGAAGCGGTAAAGGTTCTTCTGCCCGAGCTGAACTTTGCATCGATAGACCAATATTCCTCAGGGTTGAATTTTGCTATTTCCTCCTCGCGGTCAACAATAAGTCTTACTGCAACGCTCTGCACACGACCTGCTGAAAGTCCGCGTCTGATTTTCTGTGAAATAAAGGGGCTAAGGCGATAACCAACAAGACGGTCGAGAATACGACGTGCCTGCTGAGCATCTACAAGACCCATATCAACAACCTCGGGGCTGCTGATGCCGCGCTTAACGCTCTTTTCGTTAATTTCGTTGAATTTAACACGGTTTTTATCGTTAAGGTCAAGACCTAAAACCGTTGCAAGGTGCCATGAAATTGCTTCTCCCTCACGGTCCGGGTCAGTTGCGAGGTACACTGCTTCACTTTTGTTAACGCGGTCCTTAAGGTCCTTAACCAGCTTCTCCTTACCCTTGATGATTGCATATTTGGGAGCAAAATTATTTTTAACTTCAACGTTGAGCTTTGCCGCAGGCAGGTCTCTGATATGACCCATTGACGCTACAACGTCATAGTCATTTCCGAGATATTTTTTAATTGTCTTTGCTTTAGCGGGGGACTCAACAATAACAAGCTTTGACATTTGCTTCATCCTTTCGTTTACACTCTATGGTAGTTTGATTAGTTTAATTTATATTTTTTACCTGCCATCTGCACCACGGCGCCGAATAGCTCAAGCTCCGTAAGGGACGACAGGACTGTATTCATTTTCAAATCGGTGGCTCTGACAATATCATCAATATGCATTTCCCCATGGGTTAATGCTTCAAATACCCGTCGGGCATTTTCCGAAGCACCTGTCGGGGGCTCGGTATTGATTCCGACGTCTGCCACCCTTTCCTTTTCCGCTACCACCTTGGCAGGCTCGTTAATTTTCTCAACGGGCTTCTGAGCCTTGGGCTTGCGGTATTCTACGTAGTCCAGACGACTAAGTGGCTGCGAAGCCTTTTGGGAGTCGTACAAATCGCCGTATCGGTATTCGTACTCACCCAGAATATCCTCTGCTGAAAAAACGGGCTTAGCACCGTTTTTGATAAGGTGATTGGTGCCGTCAAAGGATGAACGGATAATATCACCGGGTACTGCAAAAACGTCCTTACCCTGCTCAAGGGCACGGCTTGCAGTAATAAGCGAGCCGCTTTTAACACCCGCCTCAATAACAACTATACCCAAGGAAACACCCGATATAAGTCTGTTTCTTATGGGGAAGCTTGACCTTGTGGGTCCACTGAGTGGCGCATACTCTGAAAAAAGCGCACCGTAGCGGGTAATAGCACGCCTTAAGGCGGCATTTTCTTTAAGATAATCGCAGGACAGACCACAGCCCAAGAACGCCATCGTGCGACCCTTTGCAAGCATTGCACCTGCGTGAGCCTCACTGTCGATGCCCAATGCACCGCCGCTTACGACCGTAGCGCCCGCCTCTGCCAACCTGTACGAAAGCTTCTGGGCAGTTTCGATACCGTAGCTGCTGGCATTTCTTGTGCCGACCATACCGATAACAAGCTCGTCGTTAATAACCGAGCAATCACCAAGTCCGTAAAGGACAAGGGGCATATCGGGAAGGTTTTTGAGCCTTGCGGGAAAATCGGGACTGTCGGGGGTAAGAATCGTGTATCCCTTTGCCTTGCATTCGTTAAAAATTGCGGCAGTCTGTGATGGAGTTGAGCTCCTGAGAGCCTCAATGCGCTTTTCGGTAAAAAGACCCGACAATCGCCATTCCTCACTGCCCGCAAGGTAGAGCCTTTCGGGAGTTTCAAAGTATGACAAAATGTCGGCAGTATTCGCACCTGCGCCTAAAGCCGTCTGAAGCCATATCCAATACTCTGTGGGACAAACACTCATCTCATCATTTCCCAAATCAAAATTGATGCCGCCGCAGCAGCATTAAGGGACTCTGCCCTGCCCTTCATAGGGATTGTTACGGGCACTGACACCCTGCAGGTTTCCTCTGTAATGCCGTTACCCTCGTTGCCTATTATGCAAACAACACCGCCCTGCATATTCGCCTCGGTTATTTTCAAGGCACTGCTGTCGGGCACGCCTGCATAGATATTCATACCATTTTCCGAAAGCTCTGAAAGGATGGCGGGCAAATCCTCAACCTGAATAATATCCAGTCTGAAAAGCGAGCCCATTGCCGCCCTTTGTGACTTGGGGTTATAAATATCACAGCCACCGCACACAATAACGCCATCAAGTCCGACAGCCTCGGCAGTCCTTACAACTGCGCCGAAGTTTGACGGATTTGTTACGTTCTCTAAGGCAATATATTTCCCATTGTATTTTATTTTACCTATATTTGTATTTTTGTCAAGCATTTTGCACACACAGAAAACCCCCTGAGGGTTCTTTGTGTCGCCGAGCTTTTCAGCTACCTCGTCGGATATAACAAAGCAACGCTCCGCGCAATTCTCCACGGAGTGTACGTACTCGGCATATTTTTCAAGAGCACCTTCGGTAACGTAGAGCTCCTTGATTGCCACAGAACTCAGGGCGGCGTCGGCACAGAGCCTTGCACCCTCAATAAAAAACAGACCTTCGCTTTTTCTGAAGCTATCCTTTTCGCGTATTTTAACGGCAAATTTAATGCGGTCGTTATTTTTACTGGTTATTTTTTCCGTAACAATTCCTCCTTTGCGGTTTAATACAGTCACTCTTAAAAAAACATCTTACGCCCGACCGAATATCGGCCGGGCGTAATTATTGATTATTAAAGGGCTGCTTTTGCCTTTTCTACGAGTGCTGCAAAGCCTTCGGGATCTGCAATAGCAATCTCAGAGAGCATCTTTCTGTTAAGCTCGATGCCTGCCTTCTTAAGACCATTGATGAATGTTGAGTAGTTGATGTCATTCATTTTGCAAGCAGCAGAGATTCTTGTAATCCAAAGACGACGGAAATCTCTCTTCTTCTGTTTACGGCCGATGTATGCATAGTTGCCGCTCTTCATTACTGCCTGTTTAGCTGTTTTGAAAAGCTTGCTCTTTGAACCGTAGTAGCCTTTAGCAAGTCTGAGTACTTTATTTCTTCTTTTGCGAGTCATGATCGCACCTTTAATACGTGCCATTGTAAGTTACCTCCTGTTACCTTAATTATTTATAGGGAATAAGACGTTTAATCTGCTTCTGATTTGTAACGTCTGCAACGTTTGTCTTACGAAGACCTCTTTTACGCTTTGTTGTCTTCTTGGTAAGGATGTGTGACTTGTTAGCATGAGCACGGATAGGCTTACCGTTTTTAGACATTTTGAAACGCTTTTTAGCACCTGAGTGAGTTTTAATTTTGGGCATGATAAATCCTCCTTAATTTTTGCAATTACTTAGATGACTTGGGAACAAGGAACATAAGCATTGAACGACCCTCGAGCTTTGCTGCCTTTTCAACTGAGCCTGTTTCTGAGCAAGCCTCAGCGAAGCGCTGCATAACGTCAAGACCGAGCTCGGTGTGAGCCATCTCTCTGCCTCTGAAACGAATAGACACTTTAACCTTGTTGCCGTCACGCAAGAAGCGTAATGCATGGTTTACTTTTGTGTTGAAATCGCCTGTGTCAATATTCAAAGATAAGCGAACCTCTTTGATTTCCATAACCTTCTGGTTCTTTTTAGCTTCCTTTTCGCGCTTTGCCTGTTCGAAGCGGAACTTGCCGTAGTCCATAATTTTACATACGGGCGGGTTTGCGCCGGGAGCAATTTTAACAAGGTCAAGATTGCTTTTTTCTGCTAATGCGAGAGCCTCTTTTGCTGACATAATGCCAACCTGCTCACCGGTTGCAGAAATAACTCTGACTTCTTTATCTCTGATTTCCTCGTTGATCTGATTTTCCTTGCTGATACCTAAGCACCTCCAAAAAATATTAAAAGCTTGAACGGAAAAATTCCGTTCAAGCCTAATAGCGCACTTGTGCGCTTTAAATACCTTAAGCTATTAACCAAACAATACCCTCGTTTGGTGAGAACGGAACTGTTCTGCTTTATTGCTCAAATATAATAACAGTATCAAACGCTTTTGTCAAGTGTTTTTTTATTTTTTCTTAAACAACGGATTCCGTATCAGTCGTAGATGGCACCGGGGTATCATTTGGCTCTTCCGGTGTGGGTGCGGGCGGCGGAGTTACAGTGGCGGTAGTGGTTGTTTCGTACTCGCCGTAGTAATAAAGAATAATATTATCCGTTGCTGAAAGTCTGCCGTCTGAGGGGATTTCCTTCCAGTCGGCGGTTTCGTCATCAACGTAAACCACACGGTTAACCTTGTTTGACTCATCCTCGCTTGTAGCCTTACCGCTTACCTCGGACTCAACAAGCTCGAAGCCCTTGGCTTTAAGTGCTTTAAGTGCATCCTCAAGGCTCATACCCTCAACGTCGGGCACCTCAAGACCGTCGCTTACCTCAAGAATAATGGTCTTGGGGCTCATTGAGTTAACCTCAACGCCTGCAATAATGCTCTGCTTCACAATTGTGCCGCGGGGCTTTTTGCTATCAACGTATTTGGTTTCAAAAACGAGCACCTTTTTGTAATCGCTGTTATCCTTGATGTCATCATAGCGCTTACCAACAAAATTGGGTATGGTAATGCTTGCAAAGCCAACCTCGGTACCCTCCTCGGTTTCCTGTGACTCCTCGGTGGTAATGGTTGTTGAGGTATCGCCCTCGTCACCGTCACCTGAGCAGCCCTTAAAGCCGATAAGAATAGCAATAAGTATAGCAAGGCACACAACCGCACTTACAACAAATGCAATAATTGCACCCTTTTTGTGGTCCTTATGCTTCGGCACCTCGTCATACTCATCCTCAATATCAAGGAGGGGTGTGCGTGACGTGGCATCGGGAGTATAAACGTCCTCATTCTTTTCCTCATACATAGAGGAATAAGCCTCGGACGCTACCCCTGCCGCCGCAGGAGAAGCGGAAAGCTCATCTCTGAGCTGGTCAACGTCCCTTGTTCTGTCCTGGGGCAGAATCTGCAATGCATTCACAAGGGCATTGATAACGTATGCCGGTAATTGCTCGGCAAATTTACCGGGAATCATTAATTTATCGTTGGTAAGTCTTGAAGCGGCACTTATGGGTGTGCTACCGATAAGTGTTCTGTAAAGAACTGCCGCAAAGGCGTAAACGTCGGTGTAAGAGCCGATACTTCCGCTAAGACCATACTGCTCAACTGCCGCATAGCCATCGAAAAGCTCACTTTCCATAGTGCCCTTTTCGGTACGTATATCAGCTACGGAATAGCCGGTGATTCTGACCTTACCGTTAGCGTCGATAATAAGGTTTGTGGGTGAAATACCACCGTGCACAATACCTGCGGAGTGAAGCTCACCAAGGGCTGAAATAACGGGCATAAAGAGCACCCTTGCCTCATCCCAAGATATGTAGCCCTGCTCCTTGGTTAAAAGGTATTCACGCAGTGATTTGCCGTCACCCAGAAATTCACTTACGGCATAGACAGTACCAAGCTCTTCAAAAATATGTGTTGCAGGAGTCAACGCGGTAAACCCTCTGAGCTCGGCAAGCTTTTTCCAGAGCTTTAAGAATGCGTCCTTGGCATCTATAAACTCTGAAGCCTTACCAACGTTCACAAGGCAATAGTTACCCTCACCCCTTGAAAGCAAGCCCTTGGGATAAAGCTCCCTGATGCTTACGGGCTTTTTAGCCTCAAGGTCAAAGGCATTATAGGTGTTACCCTCGGCATTGGATGAAACCAGCTTGCCGATAAGGTAACGGCCGCCAACCACCGTTTTCAACGGAAGATATGGGTCGGCCTGGGGCTTACCACTTTCGTTACGACAATAAGGACAAACCGTATTGTTGCCGATTTTTCTCATACAACGTAAACACAATTTTTCCTTTTCCATGGTTCAGTCCTTATAGAAATTAATCGTTAAAGTTGGGTTTTGCGGGACCGTTGCTCTGTGCAAGGGCATCTCTTACGTTCTGGCGAAGCTTTCTGATGTCGTTAACGCTCTTTGTAAGAGTTTCATCAGTATCTCTGATGATTGTTTCAACGTAAACGCTTGCAGTTTTACGGATGTCGTTTGACCATTTCTCTGCCTTATCTGTAATATCACGGGCATGAGCTCTTGCTTCTGAGCGCACTGCAGCAGCGTCGTCTCTTGCCTGCTGAAGAATACCGTCCGCAGCAGCCTTTGCTTCCTTGGTAATCTGGTGCTCTTCAATCATAAGGTCTGCTCTCTGGCGAGCCTTGTCGATAATACCCTCTGCCTGTGCTTCGGCATCGTTAAGAATATCGCGTCTTTCCTGAGCAATCTTCTTAGCCTGAGTAATCTCAACGGGCATATTCAAGCGAATGTCCTCAACGAGTCTTGAAAGCTCTTCCTCATCAATAAGGAGCTTTGATGTAAAGGGCATAGATTTAGCTTCAGCAATAAGTCTGTCAATGCTTTCGAGTGATGCTTCAATGTTACTCATAATAATCTTCCTTTCGTTTATCACAGAGCAAATTATTTTCTGCTCAGTCTTTTGATTATATCGCCACAGATTTCCTCGGGAACAAACTGTGTAATATCCCCGCCCAATCTGCAAACTTCTTTAACAACGCTTGAGCTTAAGAACATATGCTCAGCATTTGAAACCATAAAGATGGTTTCCATTTCAGGGTTAAGCCTCTGGTTGGTAAGTGCCTGACGGAATTCGTCGTCATAGTCCGAAATAGCGCGCAAGCCCTTAACAACTGCCGACGCACCCTTTTCACGCACGTAATCCGCCAGAAGACCTGCGTAGGTATCAACGCTTACGTTGGGTAAATCCTTGGTGCAGCGCTTGATAAACTCAACTCTTTCCTCGGTAGTGAAGCTACCGACGTCCTTGTTGAAGTTACGCATAACAACAACAATAACCTTGTCAAACAATTTGGATGAACGTGTAATAATATCAAGATGGCCGATAGTCAACGGGTCAAAGCTACCGGGACACACAACTGTTTTGCCCATATTAAACCACCCTTCTGTAAACTGTCAAAGCGATTTTACCATATTTGTAGCGCCTTGAGGTGAAGCCCTCAAGCTCCTCGGGTAAAACCTCCTCTGCGGCGGTTTCGCAAACTATAATGCCGCCGTCCGCAATATGAAGTCTGACGCGCTCAATAGCATCCTCCATAAGACCTGCCCTGTAGGGAGGGTCAAGAAGAGCAATATCGTACCTTTCGGATGTTCTGTCAAGGTAGTCAAGAGAGTTACCGAGAACTGTTTTAGCACTGCTTCTGAAGCCCGTTGCCTCAAGATTTTCTTCGGTAACGCTGATTGATGCCCTTGAAATATCGGTGAACACCACAAACTCGGCGCCACGGCTCAGAGCCTCAATACCAAGCTGACCACAACCGCAGAACATATCAAGCACGCGTGCGCCCTCAACGTCAAACTGAATTATATTGAATATTGATTCCTTAACCTTATCGGTGGTGGGTCTTACACTGTCGCCCTCAAGGGTCTTAAGTTTTCTGCCCCTTGCAGAGCCCGTTATAACACGCATAAGTCAGCATCCTTTCATTTTTACATCAGGGTACAAAACCACCAATAAACATATCATCAGTTTATTATTACATTTATAAACTTTTTTGTCAAGTTTTTATTATTCTTGAAAAGATATATTATTCGTGCTACAATCACTTAAAACCCATTCCAGGAGCAAAAATATGGCTAAAATTGAGTTAACCAATATGATAATGATACAAAACCCCGAAACCCGTGAGGTTGTGGTGCAAAGACGCAAAAAGTATTGGTGCGGCATCACCTTCCCCGGCGGTCACCTTGAAGAAGGCGAAAGCCTTTACGACAGTGCAGTAAGAGAAGTCAAGGAGGAAACGGGCCTTACCGTCAAAAATCTTAAGCCCTGCGGTCTCGTGCACTGGTTTAATAACGAAACCCACGACAGATACATAGTGCATTTTTATAAAACCGACGATTACGAGGGCGAATTAATAGCGGGCACAGACGAGGGCGAGGTGTTCTTCACACCCATTGAAAGCATCAAGGATATGCCCCTCTCCCCAAACTTTGACAAGTATATGAGGGTGTTTTTAAATGATGGCGTCAATGAAATATATTGCAGCTGGAACGAAAAAATGAAAGAAAATTGCACCACCGAGCCCGATTGGGACTTTCAGTACAGATGATAAATATCTGTTTATCCAACTGAAGAAAAGTAGTAAGAGAACTACCCACCACCGCTACGCGAAAGTATATTTTTCGCTTGAAACTTTTATTCAAACAACAATTTATGGTAAGTCCTCTTGTGGTACCCAAAATTGTTTGCTCGTTATTCACTTCGCACAATTTTGACCACTGCGCCAACTCACACTCCCTGCATCGCCCACTGGGCGCGGTCGTGTTCCTTGCCCCCTCCCTTTTTTGCTTCGCAAAAATGGGATGATAAGCTATCGCATTACAACAACTTTATCTATAAGCGGCGTTAGCCCCGAAACTTGCACCTTATAATTCGGCACGAAGTGCCCCAAAATTCCTCATTCCTAATTCCTCATTCCTAATTATAATCGGCTTCGCCCCTTTAATTACGAATTACGCATTAAAAAAGAGTTGCCACCGGCAACTCTTTTTCACTCACCTTTAAATGCTTTAATAATCTCAATTGCATTGGCTTCAGTAATACCGGGTACGGACATTAAAGCTTCCTTATCCGCGTTGCCGATTGCTTCAAGATTTTTAAATTTAAGCATCAGATTTTTTGCTTTTTTGTCCCCTATGCCCTTAATGCTTGTAAGCGTAGCGTTAAGGGTTGATTTTTTGTGCTTTTTGTGGTGGTATGCCACCGCAAAGCGATGCACCTCATCCTGGATATTTGTGACCAGTGTAAACGCCTTCTTACGGGCGTTAAAATCTATTCTACCGTCGGAGGTGGATATTGCCGAGGTACGGTGCTTACTGTTTTTCACCATACCGAACAAGGGCACCTGAATGCCGTATTGAGCCATAACGGGCAGAACCGCATTCACCTGACCCTTGCCACCGTCCAGAAGTATCAGGTCGGGAAGTCTTGCAAAGCCCACACTCAAGCCCTCATTCTGAGCCTTATAATATTCCTCAAAGCGTCTTGAAAGCACCTCTGCCATAGAGCCGTAGTCATCCTGACCCGTAAAGCCCTTTATAGCAAAGCGCTTGTAGGCACTCTTAAGGGGCTTACCGTCCTTGAAAACCACCATACCCGCTACGTTGTCACTGCCGCCCGTATGTGAAATATCGTACGCCTCGATGTATTCAGGGGTTTTTGAAAGACCAAGCACCATCGCAAGCTCCTCAAGAGCCTCACGGCTTCGGTCGTTAACACGGTATTTTTCAGACAGCTTCTGCATAGCATTCTGCTTGCACATATCCACAAGCTTTGCCTGTGTCCCCTTTTGGGGTATTACAATCGCAACGTTTGTACCACGCTTTTCAGAAAGCCATTTTTCAAGGCTTTCCTTGTCCTCAACCTCCCCGTCAATTTCAATTCGGGGCGGAACGGTGCGATTCATTGAATAATATGACACCAGAAGCTGGGCTCTCATAACACTCAGGGACTCGCTTTCATCCGTAAAGAAGTGCTCACTATCCGCAAGTGCGTTGTTTTCAAAGCGCAAAACCGCAAAGCAAGCCCTGCCGTCCATAGCACAAAGAGCAAAAACGTCCTGCTCCTTGTAGGTTGAAAAAACAACCTTCTGACTGTTGCCCACCTTTTCAATACTCTTAATAGTGTCCCTGATTTTAGCCGCTCTTTCAAACTCAAGGTTTTCTGCCGCTTCTTCCATTTCTGCAGTCAGCATTCTGACTGTTTCCTTACCGCCGTATTTAAGAAAATCCAGAGCACCGTCAACGTTTTTAAGGTATTCCCCAAGGCTTATTTTACCCGAGCAGGGCGCACAGCAAATACCCAGGTGATAGTTAAGGCAGGGGCGCTCCTTACCCACGTCACGGGGAAAAACCTTGTTGCAGGTGGGTAATTTATAAATCTTCTTCGCCTGCTCAACGGCCTTCGTAACCGAAAAGCCCGCGGTGTATGGGCCAAGATAATCCGCATTATCATCGTCCTTCTGAAGCACCGCGTAAATATTGCGCCAGCCCTTGGTAATTTTAATATAGCTGAAGCCCTTGCCGTCCTTTAAAAGAATGTTGTATTTGGGCATATTCTGCTTTATAAGGCTACACTCAAGCACCAGTGCTTCAAACTCACTATCGGTGAGTATGTAGTCAAAATCCTCAACGTTTTCAACCATTCGTCGCACCTTTGTAAGGTGATTCTCCTGGGAGCCGAAGTACTGACTGACCCTGTTTTTAAGAGCCTTAGCCTTGCCGATGTAAATGATTTTACCGTCCTTGTCCTTCATAATATAGACGCCGGGACTTAATGGTAATTTATTGGCCTTGTCCTTCAGCCTGCGAAGCTTTTCCTGCATACACTCACCTTCTTTCGGTTAATAATTTTAGCATAAATAGAGATTATAGTCAAATTAGGAATGAGGAATTAGGAATGAGGAATTTCGGGACCTGCGGTCGGCAATTATAATTCGTAATTCGTAATGCTTAATGCGTAATTGTCGGGGAAACTTCGTTTCCGATTGTATAAAGTTAATGAATAGCGAAGCCTATCATCCCTGTTTGCTTTAGCAAATAGGGAGGGGGACACCGCCGTAGGCGGGGTGGTGGGTAGTTCTCTTACCACTTTTCTTCAGTAAGATAGAAAAATCAATCACAAAAGCAGTTCCGATAATTACGCATTCCGAAATTTAATCGACTTCGCCCCGAAACTCCTCACTCCTAACTCCTCATTCCTAACTGAAAAAATCCGTCTGCTCTCGCAGACGGATTTTTTATTTTATTCCATAGGAATTTCAATTGCGTTAAATGCATCTTCGGGAACAGCGGTGGGAACAACCTCAACGTCGCTGTAGCACTTCATACCTGTACCTGAGGGAAGAAGCTTACCGATAATAACATTTTCCTTAAGACCAAGAAGCGGGTCAACCTTGCCCTTGATAGCGGCGTCGGTAAGAACCTTAGTTGTTTCCTGGAATGATGCAGCAGAAAGGAATGACTCTGTTGCAAGTGAAGCCTTGGTAATACCAAGAAGAACGGGAGATGCTGTTGCAGGTGTAAAGGGAATACCCTCTGCCTCACAACGAGCCTTAGCTGCCTCGTTAGCAAGGTTAAGCTCACGCTTTTCAACAGATGTACCCTGAAGAAGAGTTGTTGAGCCTGAATCCTCAACCTTAACCTTACGCATCATCTGACGAACAATAACCTCGATATGCTTGTCGTTGATATCAACACCCTGCATACGGTAAGTCATTTGAACTTCTTTGATGAGGTAATTGTGAACTGCATCTACGCCAAGAACTGCGAGAACGTCGTGTGGGTTAACAGCACCTTCTGTAATGTGCTGACCCTGTTTAACGTAAGCACCTTCAATAATTTCAGGACAAAGTCTTGAATCATAAGGAATAAGATACTTCTTAACGTCATCCTCACCCTTAACAACAACGTAGTTGCTGTTTTTGTTTTGTTCAAATGAAACAACACCTGAGATTTCACTAAGCATAGCAAGTGTTTTTGGCTTTCTGCCTTCAAAGAGCTCTTCAACACGAGGAAGACCCTGTGTGATGTCGGCTGAAGAAGCAACACCACCGGTGTGGAAGGTTCTCATTGTAAGCTGTGTACCCGGTTCACCGATTGACTGAGCAGCGATAATACCAACTGCTTCACCAACTGTAACAGGCTGACCTGATGCAAGGTTTGAACCGTAGCACTTGATACAAGCGCCATGATCTGAGTTACAAGTAAGAAGTGAGCGGATTGTGATTCTGCGAATCTTAGCAGCTTTTTCTCTTTCCATACCCTCGTCGAGAGCTTTATTCATCTTAGCTGTGAGATAAGCGTCAACCTTATTAGCA
>JAZONH010000021.1:0-47110 GCA_045654405.1 Acutalibacteraceae bacterium
GTCGTGTATGTAATCCGTTGTAAAACGGAATGTAATCATAATGAAATTATGAATGTAATCAATACGAAGGATTTCATAATACACCTTTAGTGATGCCATACGCCTACGGCAATTACATACACGCTAAAGCGTGATTACATAACAATTCTTCGAATTGAATAACAAGCGAAGCTTGTTTGGTGGGTAGTTCTCTTACCATTATTCTTCAGTTAGATAGAACAACAGTAAGGTACGTATTTATGCGTACCGTTCAGATAAAGTATATCAATTTTAATGTGATATCAATTGGTGTAATTATACAAACAACTGTCCTATTGTTGAATGTGTATGTGGCACAATATACAAACATCAATATTTTTCCAAAAACCTCTTTACTTTAGCGCGTTAAAGTGCTAAAATACCACCACAAAATAAAAAAGCGGTGTTTACCGCTATGGAGGAAATATTATGAAAAAGAAAATTTTAGCTATCGTAATGAGTATCGTTCTCGTTTGCGGCGTTGTTTGTGCATTCGCAGCTTGTGGCAAGGATACAAAGCTTGTTGTTGCTGAAGCAGGCTCAGCAGGTGAAAGTGTTATGAACGAAAACGAATACTTCGCAGATTTCGATAAGACTCCCGTTGATACTCAGGCTAAGGCTCTTATGGAGGTATCCGCAGGTACAGCAGATATGGCTGTTATCGACTATGTTATGTCCATTGGTTCAATCGGTGAGGGTACAGACTTCGAAAACCTTGTTCTTCTTGAGGATGCATCTTTTGCTCCCGAAGAATATGGTATTGCATTCAGAAAAGGCTCAGACACTGTTAACTATGTAAACGCAGCAATCAAAGAGCTTAAAGCTAATGGCGAGCTCGAAAACATTGCAAAAACATACAAGCTTCAGGATCTTCTTCTTGCTGATGCTGATTATGAAGAAGTAACAGCTGAGGAATCTGACTGGGCATACATTCAGGAAAAGGGTGTGCTTGTTGTTGGTATTACATACTTTGCTCCTATGAACTACAAGGATGAAGATGGTAAGCTTGTTGGCTTCGAAACAGAGTTCGCAGAAGCAGTAGCAGAGGAGCTTGGTCTTGAAGTTGAATTCCAGGTTATCGATTGGAACTCAAAAGAAACAGAGCTTGCAAGTAAGAATATCGACTGCATTTGGAATGGTATGACAATTACCCCCGAAAGAGCTGAAAATATGCAGATTTCAATTCCCTATATGCAGAATAAACAGGCAGTAGTTGTTAAAGCTGACTGAGTTTCAGGAGTAATTTAAATGTCTTTTGCTGATATAAGCCTTGACTTACTTGAAGGCTTTTACCAAAACTGTTATTTATTTGGAGCAACCTTGCTCTTTGCCTTGCCGTTGGGTCTTATTATTTCCATGGGCTCAATGTCAAAGATTAAAATAGTTAAAGCAATAACAAAAGCATTTGTCTGGGTCATCAGGGGTACGCCCCTGATGCTCCAGCTTTTTGTGGTTTTCTATGTTCCGGGGCTTTTGTTTGATATGCCTATGAAATCACGAATGACGGCGGCACTTATCGCTTTTGTTATTAACTATGCAGCGTACTTCTCTGAAATATACAGGGGAGGTATCGAGTCTATTTCAAAGGGTCAGTATGAAGCTGGTCAGGTGCTTGGTATGACCAAGTCACAGGTTTTCTTTAAAGTTGTTTTGATGCAGGTTGTAAAGAGAATAATAGCACCTATGAGTAACGAAATTATTACCCTTGTAAAGGATACCTCTTTGGCAAGAGTAATTGCCGTTTCGGAAATACTTATGCACGCCACGGACTTTACCAGCCAGGGTGTAATTTGGCCATTATTCTATACAGGTGCATTCTTCCTCGTGTTCAATGGTGTGCTTACCATACTTTTCGGAAAAATCGAAAAGAAGTTTGATTATTATAAAAACTAAGGTTGAAAGGAGCTTTTTGTTATGTCGATACTTGAAGTAAAAGATTTGAAAAAAAGCTTCGGTAAGACCGAGGTTTTGAAGGGTGTAAGCTTTAAACTTGAAGAAGGTGAGGTTTTAAGCATTATCGGCTCATCCGGTAGTGGTAAAACAACCATTCTCCGTTGTATCAACCAGCTTGAAACCGCCGATAGCGGCTACATTGAGGTTGCGGGCGAAATCTTTTTTGACGGTAAGGTTAAAAAAGAGGATAGCAAGGAGAAAAGAAGAAAGCAGCTCAACGTTGGTCTTGTTTTCCAGGATTTTCACCTTTTTCCTCAATACAACGTGCTTGATAACGTAACACTTGCACCCAAGCTTCTTGCAGAAGAACGAGCAGATTACAAGCACAATAAAAAGCAGATTATTGCAGAAATCGAAGAAAAGGCAAGAGTTATCCTTGGTAAGGTTGGTCTTTCCGAAAAGCTTACTAACTACCCCTGCGAGCTTTCCGGCGGTCAGAAGCAGCGTGTTTCCATTGCCAGAGCATTGATTATGGAGCCCAAGGTGTTGTTCTTTGACGAGCCCACCTCTGCGTTGGACCCCGAGCTCACAGGCGAAATCCTTAAGGTTATTAAAAGCCTTGCAGAAGAAAACGTAACAATGGTTATCGTTACTCACGAAATGTCCTTTGCAAAGGCAGTTTCTTCAAAGGTTATATTTATGGATAATGGTGTTATTGAAGAATCCGGTACTCCCGAAGAAGTTTTTGATAATCCCAAATCCGAAAGAACGAAAGCTTTTATTTCTAAATTTGAAGATTGATTTTCAGACTACGTGGTTTTCGACTGCGTAGTCTTCTTTTTGCGTTCCCCTTTAATTTTGAGTTATTAAACATTTGTTAAATATTTGCAAAATTGATTTTGTGGTGATATAATCAACACATACATTACTTTTATAAAAGGAGTGCGGGATATGTTCAAAAAAGGTCTGTCTTTAATTCTTAGCCTGGTTCTTTTGTGCTCAGTTTTTGCCACAACCGTCGGTGCGGCGGTTCAGTTTAAGGGCGAAATAAGTGATTACCCCGTTATAATGGTTGCGGGTTATAGCAGCTCTGAGCTTGTAAAAGTTGATGAAGATGGAAACAGAACCCGTATATGGGGTCTTGATATGGACTCTGTGATGAACAGAGTTGTAAATCGTATATACGATTTGGGCAAGGGTCTTATTCTCACCGCTAAGGGTGATGCGCAGTATCTTGGTGAAACCCTTGGTCAGGAAATTGAGGCCGAGCTCGAATATATGAAAATCAATCCCGACGGCACAAGCAAGTATAATATTCAGGTGGAAAATACTTCTGTTGAGGAAACCAATATGAAGTATATTCTTGATAATAATCTTCCCCTTGAATATATTAACGAGGATAAAATCTCCTACGAGATTGCCGAATACGTAGGTGAAGAAAATATGTTTTTCTACACCAACGACTGGCGTCAGAGCGTGTATGATTGCGCCGTAGGTCTTGACGATTATATTCAGCGCGTTAAGGAATATACCGGCAAGGATAAGGTTAATATTATTGCCGTTTCACACGGCGGTCAGGTTTCGGCGGTGTATTTGTCACTTTTCGGCTATAAGCAGGACGTTAACAACGCGGTTCTTACTGTTCCTGCCATAGGCGGTGCAGGTATGGCTTACGATGCACTCAGTGGTGAGGTTGCAGTTGACGAATATATGCTTGTGTGGTATCTCCAGCATGGCTTTGATGCGGATGGTAAATACGAGTGGCTCGTTAAGGCTCAGCAGCTTGGCTTCCTTGATAACGTTGTAAAGGCGGCTGTGCCCTATATCCACAACGTTATCGGTTATTGGGGAAGTATATGGGATTTCATTCCCCTTGAATATTACGATGATTTAAAGGCTCAGCGTCTTGATCCCGAGGTTAACGCCGCAGTAATCGCAAAGAGTGATTACGTGCATTACGAGATAATGCCCTATTATCACGAAAATCTGCAGAAATGCGTTAATGAGTACGGTATTAATATAAGTATTATAGCGGGTACGGGTATTCCCTGCGTTACGGGCTTAAGAACAAATGCCGATGCACTTATCAGAACAACTGATGCAACCGGTGCGTTGTGCGCCCCTTACGAAAAACGCTTTAATGATGGCTACACAGGCGCAGGCACTATGTGCTCAGACCCTGCTCACGACCACGTTTCGCCTTCTCTTCAGGTTGATGCTTCAACGGGCTTCCTTCCCGAAAATACGTGGTACGTTGAGGGGCTCTTCCATGGTATGACCTTCCACGATCCCTATTCAAGAAGCCTTGTTCTTAAAAATTTACTGACAAATGAAATTGTAAACGTTCATTCCAATCCCGAGTATCCTCAGTTCCACGCATCCACAAATACAAACTATGGTGTTTTTGTGAAATTCAACTCAAGTGCCGAGGGCTACGTTGGCTCAAACGATAAATATATTGTTGTTAAAAACCTGTCGGTAAATTATCCTGTTAAAATATCCTCAATATCATTTGAGGGTGCGGACCTTGTGGCACACACGATGAACGCTAAACAGTTAGCTCCCGGTGAAGAGATTAGAGTTTCTGTTACAGGCAAGGTGCCCCAGGTGAGCAACGCACTTATGCAGGTTAAGGTCAGCTATGAAATGGTTGGGAACACAACCTCGTTAATTGGTGAAAGAGTAAGCAGCTTCAAAATAATGAACGGAGCATCCGTGACTTACGACCCGGCCGACCCCTACACTGATGCAGATTTCGTGTCAGGCTTCGAAAAGCTGGTAGGGGAGGAGACCAACGAAATACTTGTAGGCACAGGCGTTGCGGGTATTGTAAGCTTCATTTATGAATGGTTTATGGCGCTTCTTGACCAGCTTGGTATAGGTCTTTTGCTTAAATAAAATAAATGAGTCAAAACCCTTGACTTATTGATTGAATAGTGTTATAATGCGTAATCGTCGTGGAATGTCCGCGGCGATTATTTCCTTGCTCTTAAATCGATATCAATAAGAGCCGGAGTCCATAAGGAGGTGCAAACGATGTCAAACAGTTACGAAACAATCATTGTTTTCTCTTTAGCAAATGGTGAAGAGGCAGCAAAAACTCTTGCTGAAAAATTCAAAGCAATGATGGAAAAGAACGGTGCTGTCGACAGCGTTGACGAGTGGGGTAAGCGTAGACTTGCATATCTCATCAACGACGAAGAAGACGGTTACTACGTTCTCTATAACCACACTTGCGAAGCTGGTTTCCCTGCAGAGCTTGAGCGTGTTCTCGGTATCACCGACGGCGTTCTTCGTTCAATGGTAATTAAAAAATAAGAGGTGTGAAAGATGCTTAATTGCGCAGTTATTATGGGCAGACTTACTGCCGATCCCGAACTTCGCCAGACTCCCTCAGGTGTTTCAGTTACAAGATTTACTGTTGCGGTTGACCGTGGCTACGTTAAAGCCGGCGAAGAAAGAAAAGCCGACTTCATCAACGTTGTTGCATGGCGTCAGACTGCAGAGTTTGTAACAAGATATTTCTCAAAAGGTTCTATGATTGCCGTTCAGGGCGCTATTCAGACCGGTTCCTACGAGAAAGACGGTGTAAAACGTTCTACATTTGAGATTATTGCCGATAACGTTAGTTTTTGCGGCTCTAAAAACGAGTCTTCAACAGGTGCAGCTCCCAGAGCTGCCGAAACAGCTGCTACATCTTTCTCTAACGGCAGCATAGATGATTTCGCCACAGTTGCTGATGACGATGACTTGCCGTTCTGATTCTAACAGGAGGAAAATATAATTATGGCATACGATAAAAGCGATCGCCGTCCCAACAAAAAAGGCCGCAAAAAAGTTTGCGCTTTCTGCGTTGAGAAGGTTGAAAAAATTGACTATAAGGATGCTGCTAAACTTCGTCGTTATACTTCCGACAGAGCAAAAATCCTTCCCCGCCGTGTAACAGGTACATGTGCATACCACCAGAGAGAGCTCACAACTGCTATCAAAAGAGCAAGAATGATCGCTCTCCTTCCCTATACCGCTGATTAATTTGAGGTATATATCCAGACAGGAACTTGATTTATTCAAGTTCCTGTTTTTTATGTGAAATAGTGCTAAAAAGTGTGGAATGGGCGTTTGAATAATTAAATAGATTGTTTAAGCATTAGCTCTTGACTTTTTGGCGGAATTTTTATATAATGCAATGTGCAACTGCCCTGTTGCAGAATAATAAAATACAGGTTTTAAATTTACTACTACTTCTACTACTTCCTCGTAAATACTACCTGAATATATAGAATGGAGTAACGAAAAATGAAAAGAACTTATCAGCCCAAAAAAAGACACAGAAAGATGGAACACGGTTTCCGTAAAAGAATGGCAGACAGAAACGGCCGCAAGGTGCTTGCTCGTCGTCGTAAAAAAGGCAGAAAGCAGCTCACATACTAAGGTCTAATGACTTTGTCGGGTTAACACCCGAAGGAGAATAATGTGTCAGACTTCGTCACGCTGAAAAGCAATTCCGATTTTCGTCGGTTATATAATAGGGGCAAAACAGTTACTGATCCTGCGTTGGTTGTTTATTACTCAAAGAACCACGCGGGAATTTGCCGTATTGGTATAACTACGAGCAAAAAGATTGGTAATGCGGTTGAACGTAACCGCTCCAGGAGGCTCCTTCGCGAGGCCTTCAGAAGCGTATGTGGTGACGTTGAGCCCTGCTATGATATTGTTATTGTGGCACGCTCTAAGACGAAGTATGTCAAAAGCACACGTCTTGCCGAAATTATGCGTAGAATTTTTACCGAAAAGGGTATGATTAAAAGCGAGTGTGAAGGCTTATGAAAAAAGCAATGATTGCAGTCATAAGATTTTACCAAAGGCGTATTTCGCCGCTTTTCGGCCCCCGTTGCAGATATTACCCAACGTGCTCACAATATGCCGTACAGTGTCTTGAAATTCACGGTGTATTAAAGGGCTCAATTCTTGCAATATTAAGACTGATGCGTTGCAATATTTTCTTCCCCGGCGGCGTTGACCCCGTACCCCCAAAGAAAGAGAAAAAGAAATAATCTCACACAAATTTGAAAGGAATAACATCCTATGAGAGAAATACTCGCAACACCTTTCGGTTGGGCGCTCAGTGGTTTATATAACCTTTTTAATGAGATTGGCGTAGGTAGCTTTAGCTATATTTTAGCAATAGTATTAATTACAGTTGTTGTTAAATTTGTGCTTTTACCCGCCTCAATAAGCCAGCAAAAAAACAGCGCAAAACAGGTGCGCCTTAATACAAAAGTTAACAAAATTAAACAGAAGTATGCGGGCAACCAGCAGAAAATTCAGGAGGAAACCCAGGCTCTTTACCAGCGTGAGGGCTTTGGTGCAGCTAATATGGGTTGTCTTCCCATGCTTTCAACATTAATTGTTATGATGGGTCTTTACGGCGTTATTTATGCCCCCATCACACACGTTTTACAGTTCAAAAGTGAAAAGGTTGAGCTTTTGAAAAAGGCTCTCCAGGTTGCTGTGGATGCAAAGAATAATAAGAACTCAAACGGTGTTGAGTTTGAAATCCTCGGCAAAATTGAAGAGGGAATGGCTTCAATCAAGGGTATCAGTGATGTTGAGCTTGACAGATTGATTGAGCTTAAGGATAACTTCGTTTTCAATATCGGTAGCTTGGAGCTCAATTTGCTTGATAAGCCCGAATTTAAAGATCCCAGCATCCTTTGGATTATTCCCATTCTTGCGTTCCTTACCGCTATGCTTTCATCAGTATTTATGTTCATTAAGCAGCGCAAGCAGAATCCTGAAATGGCTAAGAACCCCACTATGGGTTGTATGACGTTTATGTCACCGGTTATGTCACTTGTATTTACATTTATGTTCCCCGCAGGTATCGGTGTGTACTGGATTGTTTCAAACATCTTTGCATTTGTTCAGCAGGTATTCCTTTCCTACTTCTACAGTCCCAAAAAGGTTATCGCTCAGCAGATGGTTGATGAAACAGTTGTCAGACGTTCCAAAGAGAACAACACAAAGCGTCGCGTTGACATTGAGAAGAAATAAAGGTGTATTAATATGATAAAAGAAGCAATAGGCGTTGCGCCTACTATTGAAGAAGCCAGAAAAATGGCTATCGACAATTTACATGCACCTATTGATGCAGATGTAAAGGTCGAAATTGTAACCTTCCCCAAAAAGAAAATTCTTGGTCTTTTCGGTGGTGCAGATGCTCAGGTTAAGGCGTCTTATGACGACGGAGTTAAGGAAGCACCCGTAAAAGAAGTAAAAAAAGAGCAGGCTCCCAAGAAAAAGGCGGAGCCCAAGCCCCAGGCTAAAAAGGATGCCCCCAAGAAGGAAGTTAAAAAGGACGCTCCTAAAAAAGATGGCAAAAAGGAAGCTCCCAAGAAGGAAAAGGCCCCCGAGGTTGACCTTTCCAATATTGAGGCTAAGGAAACCCCCGCAACACAGTACCTTAAATCAATTCTTAACGGTATGGGCTTTAAGGACGTAACCGTTACCGCTAAAGAAACTGCTGAGGATATTTACTTCGAAATCATCAGCGAAGAGGATTATGGCAACATCATCGGTCGCCGTGGCGAAACACTTGATGCATTGCAGTACCTTACAAGACTTTTTGTTAATCGTTCAGAGGATAACAATAAGCGTGTTGCTCTTAACGTAGGCGATTACAGAAAGCGCCGTGAAGAAACCCTCAGAGGTCTTGCAAAGCGTCAGGCTTCAAAGGTTGCAAAGTACGGCAGAAGCTCAGCTCTTGAGCCCATGAATCCCTACGAGCGCAGAATTATTCACACAGCAATTCAGGAAATTGACGGTGTAACATCACACTCTGTTGGCGAAGGCGACAGACGTCGTGTAGTTATCACTCCCGAAGGCGGCGAGAAGCGCGGCAATTACAGAAATGACCGTCGCGGCAACCGCGAAAGACGTGCACCCTATGTTCCCGAGACTCCCAAGGAGCCCCGTGAAAAGAAGGTTGACGCTGCTTCATCCTCACTTTACGGCAAGATTCAGCCCAAGAAGAAGGTCGAGGAAGCAACAGAAGAATAATCCTGTTGACATTTTTTAATAACAGTATTATCATTAAGTAAATAACTCAAATCCTTGACGGAGAAATTAAGGATTTTACCTTTTTCAGAGAGGCGTCGGTTGGTGCAAGGCGTCAAAGGTGTTTCCCCAAGACCACTCCCGAGTGCGACACGAAGCGTAAGATAAGTGTTGCCGTATAAGCCGCGTTAAGGCTTCTCGAGTGACGCAGCAGTTGTTGTTGTGTAATTTGGGTGGAACCGTGGAGTTAATAAGACTTCATCCCATTTTATTGGGATGAAGTCTGTTTTTTTATTTGATTACTAAGCGAAAGGATGATATATATGGTAAAAATTAAGCTTCGTGACGATATCAGAGAGTACGATAATGGTGTAACACCTATCGACGTTTGTAAGGATATCAGCATGGGCCTTTTCAGAAATCTCTGTGCATGCCTTATCAATGGCGAAAGCGCAGATATCCGCACTCCCATTAACGAGGATTGCGAGCTTGAATTTCTCACCTTTGACAGTGACGAGGGTAAGCACGCATTCTGGCATACTGCATCACATATTCTTGCACAGGCAGTAAAGCGCCTTTATCCCGAGGCAAAGCTTGCTATCGGCCCCGCAATCGATAACGGCTTCTACTACGATATTGACTGCGAAACCTCTTTCACACCCGAGCTTCTTACAAAAATTGAAGCAGAAATGAAGAAGATTGTTAAAGAGGACCTTGCTCTTGAAAGATTTCAGATGGAGCCCCAGGCTGCTATTGACGAAATGAAGGCAAAGGGTGAGCTCTACAAGGTTGAGCTTATTGAAGAGCACGCAGGTAAAAATGAGCCCCTCAGCTTCCCTCAGCAGGGCGAGTTTGTTGACGTTTGTGCAGGTCCCCATATTCCCTCAACAGGTAGAGTAAAGGCATTCAAGCTTACCGCTTGCACAGGTGCTTATTGGCGTGGTGACCAGAATAACAAAATGCTTCAGCGTGTTTACGGCACTGCATTCCCCAAAAACGCAGAGCTTGAAGAATATTTACAGAGAGTTGAAGAGGCTAAAAAGCGTGACCACAACAAGCTTGGTCGTGAGCTTGAAATCTTCACAACTGTTGATTCAATAGGCCAGGGCCTTCCTATCCTTCTTCCCAAGGGTACATTCATTGTTCAGACACTTCAGCGCTTCGTTGAGGATGAGGAAGCTAAAAGAGGTTGGGTTCGTACCAAAACTCCCCTTATGGCAAAAAGCGACCTTTATAAAATTTCAGGTCACTGGGACCATTACAAGGATGGTATGTTCGTTTTAGGTGACGAGGAAAAGGATGATGAGGTTTTCGCACTTCGTCCCATGACCTGTCCCTTCCAGTATCAGGCATACCTTAACAGAGCACGTTCATACCGTGATTTGCCCATGAGATTGGCAGAAACATCAACTCTTTTCAGAAATGAATCATCAGGCGAAATGCATGGTCTTATCCGTGTTCGTCAGTTCACAATTTCCGAGGGTCACCTTATGTGCCTTCCCGAGCAGCTTGCAGACGAGTTCAAGCGTTGCCTTGACCTTTGCATCTTTATGCTTAAGACACTTGGCCTTTATGATGACGTTTCATATCGTTTCTCACAGTGGGACCCTGCAGATACTGAAAAATACATCGGCACTCCCGAGCAGTGGGATGAGGCACAGGGCATAATGAAGGAAATCCTTGACGATATCGGCATTGAGTATAAGGTTGGTATCGGTGAGGCAGCATTCTACGGTCCCAAGCTTGATATTCAGATTAAGAACGTTTATGGTAAAGACGATACACTTATTACTATCCAGATCGACCAGATGCTTGCCGAAAAATTCGGTATGGAATACGTTGACCGTGACGGTACTAAGAAGAATCCCTATATCATCCACAGAACGTCAATCGGATGCTATGAAAGAACACTCGCTCTTCTTATTGAAAAATATGCAGGTGCATTCCCCTTATGGCTTGCACCCGAGCAGATGCGTATTCTTCCCATTTCCGAAAGACATCACGACGCTTGCTTCGAGCTTAAGAACAAGCTTGAGGCTCAGGGCTTCCGTGTAACAGTGGATGACCGTGCAGAAAAAACCGGCTATAAGATTCGTGAAGCACAGCTTCAGAAGATTCCCTATATGCTTGTTCTCGGTGACAAGGAAATCGAAAACGGCGAGGTTGCAGTACGTGCAAGAAAAGCCGGCGATATGGGTACAATGAGCGTTGAAGCATTTGCCGAAATGGCTCACAAGGAAGTTGACGAAAAAACAATCAACTAAAATAAAAAGGCAATTGAGATTATTATCTCAATTGCCTTTTGCTTTTTATATGGTTGCTTCGTAGCCCTCGTCGGTGACTGCTTTTATTAAAACATCATCTGCAACGTCCTTTTTAAGGATTACTGTTGCGGTGTTTGCCTCGTGGCTTGCTGTAGCGCTTTCTACACCGTCTATTGCAGTAAGTGCCTTTACAACGTGTGCCTCGCATCTGGGGCACATCATACCCTCAACCTTAAGTATTTTTTTCATAGCTTTATTCTCCGTTTCTGTTGATTCAGTTGCTTCTGAATCAACTTTTTTATTTTCATTCTTTATCATTTTAGCCTTGAAAAGCTTAAGTCTTAATGCATTTGTAACAACTGATACCGAACTAAGACTCATTGCGGCAGAGCCAATCATGGGGCTTAGCTTAATACCCCAAAGGGGATAAAATACGCCTGCCGCAAGGGGAATACCGAGGCAGTTGTAGAAAAATGCCCAGAACAAATTAATTTTTATGTTCCGCATTACCGCGTTGCTAAGCTCAATTGCCGTAACCGCGTCGCTCAACGAGTTTTTAATGAGGATTATATCTGCGCAGTCAATTGCAATATCCGACCCTGCACCGATTGCAATGCCTATATCTGCCGTTGTAAGGGCAGGGGCATCGTTTATGCCGTCGCCGATAAATACAACTCTTTCGCCCTTTTGCTGAAGCTTGCGGATATGCTCTTCCTTATCGGCAGGTAATAAATCGGCAATAACCTTGTCAACACCCGTGCTTTTGCCTACATGCTCTGCGGCACCCCGATTGTCACCGGTTAGCATAACTGTCTTTTTGCCAAGCCTTTTAAAGCCCTCGACGGCTTTTACGCTATCCTCGCGTATTGTGTCCGAAACCCCTATAACGCCGATTACCATGTCGCTATTTGCGAATATTAAAGGGGTTTTGCCTTGGCTTGCAAGGTTATTTATGATGGCTTCGACTTTGCTATAATCAATGCCTTCCTCACTTATAAGGCGTTTATTACCCGCAAGGTATTGGCAGTTATTTATTATACATTTAACGCCCTTACCTTGAACGGATGTGAAGTTGGTAGCTTCGGGAAGCACAAGGTGTAATTCCTCTGCTTTTTTGCGCACCGCCTCGCCTAAGGGATGTTCACTTTCTTTTTCAATTGCGCCGGAAATTGCAAGAAAGTCATTTCGGCTAAGGCTTTCATCAACTACAAAAACGTCGCTGACACTCATCTGACCGCTTGTAAGTGTGCCGGTTTTATCAAGTACAATGGTGGTTGCCTTTCCCAACGTCTCAAGTGCCTCGGCGGATTTTATAAGTATGCCCTTTTCGGCGGCCTTGCCCGTGCCTACCATAATTGCAACCGGGGTTGCAAGTCCCAGAGCGCAGGGACAGGAAATAACAAGCACTGTTATACCGAATGAAAGCGCATTTTCAAAATCTGTGCCTGAAATTAACCATATTAAAAACGTTATCAGTGAAATACCTATAACTATGGGCACAAACACTCCACTGACCTTATCTGCAAGTCGGGCAATGGGGGCTTTGGATGAGGATGCGTTTTCCACAAGGCGTATAATTTGTGAAATAGTTGTATTTTCGCCGACTCTTGTGGCGGTCATATAAAATGTACCACTTTTGTTGAGGGTTGCAGAAATTACGTTGTCACCCACTGTTTTTTCAACAGGCATGCTTTCGCCCGTAACCGCAGACTGGTCAACTGAGCCCGAGCCCTTGGTTATAATGCCGTCAACAGCTATTCTTTCACCGTTGCGGACTATAATTTCGTCACCGATTGCAATATCCTCCGCTTCAATGGTGAATTCCTTGCCGTTGCGTATAACGTTGGCGGTTTTAGGGGATAATTCCACAAGCTTTGCAAGAGCGTCACTTGTTTTACCCTTAGAGCGGCTTTCAAGAAACTTGCCCACGGTAACAAGGGTAAGTATCATAGCGCTTGATTCAAAATAAAGCTGGTGGGAGTAATGGTGAATAGCGTCAGCATTTCCCTTGAGGGTTGCGTTTATCGTCATAATTACCACAAAAATGCCGTATAGAAAGGCGGCAGAGGAGCCTAAGGCTACGAGGGTATCCATATTGGTTGCTCGTTTAATCAGCCCCTTAAAGCCCGAAATAAAGAATTTGCGATTGATGATAATTATGGGGATTGTAAGCAGTAGCTGAAGCAGGCTATTTACAAGTGGATATTGGGTAATTAAGGCGGGCAAGGGAAGCCCCAGCATATTACCCATGGCAATATACATAAGAAAAACAAGAATAATTATCGAGCTGATAAGTCGCTTTTTCATATTGCGAACTTCTTTTTCTTCATTCTCTTTTCTTTCCTGCCATTGAGATTTTAACGAAGTATTTTTGTTTTCAACAAAAAGCTTTATACCGTAGCCAATATTATTAACGGCATTTATAATGTTATTTTCGTTTGTAAGGTTTTCGTCGAAGGTGGCGGTTAATTGTCCTGAAAGTAGGTTTACCTCTGCACTTTCAACTCCGTTTGTTTTAAGGGCGGCTTTTGTTACGTTAGCCTGACAAGCGGCGCAGGTCATACCTGTAACCTGAAATTTACACGTTTTCAAAATACCACTCCCTTCAGAAAATCTTTAATTTATTATATCAGTTTTTGTGTTTTAAATCAATAAATTGATTGACAAAAGCAATTTTTGTGTGATACGATTTCAGTATCATTAAATGCCGAAAGAGGCGATTTTTTTGGAAAAATATGTAAATGAAGTCCTTGCACCAAAGCTTCAGGGTGACGGGGGATGGGTGGAATTTGTTTCCCTTGAAGGTGATGAACTGACCCTTATTTTCCGTGGTGAATGTTCAAAATGCCTTATTCTTCACCGTTGTACTGATTGGATTGAACAGGAAATAAAACGGGATTTAAAGAAAACGGTTACGGTAAATGCAATACGTAAAAGACCGTATTTTCAGGATGTGTGAGGTGAATTATGGCACATATTAAAGTTGTAAGACGTTCTTTACGTCCCGAAGAATGGACGGATTTGCGTTTTGGTTGGCTTAAACGCCATATTTATAATAAAAAGTGGGAAATTGAAAATCTCGAAATAAGGGATGCTCGTCAGACGGACGAAATGCAGTTTGAATATTATTCGGATGATTATCGACCCCTTAAAAAGGGCGATATGTATTTCACACCCGACGGCACCGCGTTTATAAAAGCGGATGTTAATATCCCCGAGGAGTTAAAGGGAAAGGAACTGTGGTTTTCACTTAAAACTGCGGCGGAAATCTGCGTTAAGGTAAACGGAAAATACGTAGGTGGCGTTGACCCCAACCGCGAAAGAATGCTTTTGTCGCCCTACGTTAATGTGAATGACACCCTGCATTTTGAAATGATGGGTTATAACCGCAGTAAACCTGATGACGAGCGTAACCCCGAGAGCCTTTCGGTGCGTGGATGTCGTCAGATTTTTGAGGGTGCATATATCTGCACTATAAATGACGATGTGCAAAGCCTCGTTTATGACTTTGAACTTCTTTTAGATATTGCAAAGAGCGACCTTTTTAATGAGGATTACAGAAATTTCCTTAACAAAGAGCTTAATAACGCCATGAATTGCATTGATTTTGACAACGATGAGCTTACGGGCGTTAATGAAGCGAAGAAATATATTGAGGATGTAATTTTCAGTAATGATACATACAAGGGTACGGGTGATGTAGCACTTGTGGCTCATTCCCACCTTGATATTGCGTACTATTGGCGAAGAATACACTCGGTTCAAAAGAATTTAAGAACAATTCTTATTCAGCTTCGTCTTATGGACAAGTACCCCAATTTCAAGTATGCCCACACTCAACCCTATACTTACGAAACTCTTGAAAAATATTATCCCGAAGTTTTCGAAGAGTTAAAAGAAAAGGTTAAAAATGGTCAGTTTGAGCCCGTTGGCGCTATGTACGTTGAGCCTGACTGTAATGTACCTAACGCAGAGAGCCTTATAAGACAATGCCTTTATGGTCAGAAAACCTACGAGAGAATGTTCGGCAAAAGGGTGAATAATGCCTGGCTTCCCGATGTTTTCGGTAATAGTTGGATTTTACCCCAGATTCTCAAAAAAAGCGGTGTTGATTATTTTGTTTCAAATAAAATGTCAACCTGGAACGACACCAACAGATTCCCCCATAACAATTTTATATGGAGGGGTATTGACGGTAGCGACGTTTATGCATGTGTTCCGCCCACACACTTTATAACATGGAATATGCCAAGTCAGATTCAGGAAAACTGGGAAGCATATATTGATAAGGACAGCGGCGGACAGACCCTTAATATGTTCGGTTACGGCGATGGTGGTTCAGGCTGTACGGAAGAAATGATTGAGCTAATGAATCGCTTTGAGAAGCTTTCCATATTGCCCAAATGCACCCACACAAGCGGTGCAGAATTTCTTGAAAAGAATCTTAAGGATAATAAAAATCTTCAGGTTTGGGACGGAGAGCTTTACCTTGAAATGCACCGAGGCACCTTTACAACCAAAAGCCTTATGAAACGTGCAAACCGTAGAATTGAAAACAAGCTCAGAGCTGCGGAAATGCTATGCGTTATGAGGGGCGAAGATAAAAAAGAAGAAATAACCGATCTTTATAAAAAGTTCCTTATAAATCAGTTCCACGATATTTTACCCGGCTCCCACATTCACCCCGTTTACGAGGATGCTATGAGGGATTATGCCCAGGTTGAAAAGGCACTCGACCAAATTATCGGTACGGGTAGTAGATATTTTAACACCCTTAACTTTACCCGTAATGCTTTGACTTTCGTTAAAAATAAAAATGGTACTGCAACACGCTATGGTGAAAAGGGAAATTGGATTATTCCCAGTATGAAAGCCCTGACATCTGCAAATCTTCGTAAGACGGATTTTAAGGGTGAATGGTTTAATATTAATGGCAACACAATTGAAACCCCTTTCTATATTGCGAAGTTAAATACAGATGGCTCAATAGCATCACTTTACGATAAAGAGCTTTCAAGAGAATGGGTGAAGGGTGAGTTTAACAAGCTTAAACTCTACGTGGATTGCCCCGGTAACTACGATGCGTGGGATATCCTGCCCAATTACCGCGAAAAGCAGATAGATGTGGAAGTAAAAGCTCCTGTGTCTGTTTGTGAAAGCGATGGTGAAAGCGTAACATTTGTAGTAATGCTCGGTACGGAAAAATCAAATTGGGAAATGAAAATCAGATTTTTCAGAAGAAGCAGGGGAATTGAAGTAGAAAGTAATGTGAACTGGAACGAAAAGCACAAGCTTGCAAAAATGGAGTTCGATTGCAACATTTTAACAAGAAAAGCTCTTTGCGACACTTCTGCAGGGTTTATAGAGAGGGAAACCCACCGCAACACAACCTGGCAACAGGCAAGATTCGAAACCTGCCACCATAAATGGTGCGATATGTCAGAATCGGGCGGCGGCATTGCCCTCGTGAATGACGGGAAATACGGCGTTGGTTTCCTCGAAAACTCAATGAGCCTTTCACTCCTTCGTGCTACGGAGCGTCCCGACGTTACTTCGGATATAGGTGAACACTCTTTCTGTTATATGATTGTTCCCCACGAAGGTGACGCGGTAACGGCTGACATAAACCGTCTTGCTCATCAATACAATACACCCATTGTAAAAGCGGACTGTCAGTGGAACTTGCCCACATTTGAGCCTTTGTACTTACAAGCGATAAAACAAAGTGAGGACGGTACAATGACTGTTATAAGGCTTTCGGAGCAGGATGGCAAACGCGGACAGATAAAATTACCCCAAAAAGTAAAACTCCTCAATATGCTTGAAGATGTTGAGGGCGAAACAGATATAATTGAATATAAGCCATTCGAGATTATTACAATTGGCGTATAAACATTAAACGCTTGATGTTCATTGAACATCAAGCGTTTCTTTTTGTTTTATTTAAGCTTTGATTTTACAATTTCTTCTGCTTTTTCGAGGGCTTCAGCGATTTTTGAAATATCCTTACCGCCTGCCATAGCTGAGTCGGGCTTACCACCGCCTGAGCCGCCTGCAATCTGTGCGATTTCGCGAACGATGTTACCTGCGTGTGCACCGCTTGCAATAGCGTCCTTACCGCAGTAGCAAGCGAATGAGCAGGTACCCTTTGCGCTCTGCTCAGCCGCAAGGATAACAACTATGTTGTCTCCCTTATCCTTGGAGGAGTCAAGCATTGAGCGTAATGCGCCTGCATCAGCTTCACCTAAGGAAGCAGTAATGAGCTTCACGCTACCGATTTCCTTGCAGTTATCAAAAAGACTGCCTGCTTTTTGCTTTGCAATTTCTGCCTTAAGCTCTTCAAGCTCCTTTTCCTTAGCCTTAAGCTCCTGAGTAAGAGCCGCCGCTTTATTACTGAGCTCGTTAACGTTGCCGAGCTTCATAGCAGTAGCTGCTTTGTGAATAAGCTCCTCACGGTTGTTAAGGTAGTTAATAACACCAAAGCCCGTTACGCCCTCGATTCTTCTTACACCAGCGGCAACTGATGATTCAGAAACGATGCGGAAAAGACCGATATTACCGGTGTTTTTAACGTGTGTACCACCGCAAAGCTCGGTTGAGAAGTCGCCTGCGGAAACAACGCGTACTGTGTCGCCGTATTTTTCACCGAAAAGAGCCATAGCGCCCTTTTTCTTAGCATCGTCAATACTCATTTCCTCGGTAACAACCTCGGCGGCAGAAAGAATTATTTCGTTAACTCTGCTTTCGATTTTTGTGATTTCGTCTCCTGAAAGTGCTGAGAAGTGTGAGAAGACGAAGCGTACAGCATTTTCGTTTACAAGCTGACCTGCCTGCTCAACGTGTGTGCCAAGTGCCTCACGAAGTGCCGCCTGAAGAAGGTGAGCGGCAGTATGGTTTCTCATGATAGCCTGACGACGTACAGCATCAACACTTGCGGTTACCTCGTCACCAACGCTTAAGGATTCACCCTCGGTAAGTGTGCCGTGGTGAAGAATAACGCCCTCGGCAGTTTTGGTCGTGTTAGTAACTGTGAAAACGTTGCCGTTAACGGAGATAACACCTGTGTCGCCAACCTGACCGCCGCTTTCTGCGTAGAAGGCTGAGTCAGAAAGAACAACAATTGCATCGGTATCAGCATCGATAAAGTCAACCTTTTCGCCGTTTGCGGCAATAGCGAGCACCTTTGCACTCTGCTCAGTTACTGCGTAGCCTGTGAATACAGTTGCATCGCATTCCTTGAAGGAAATGTCGGAGCCCTTCCAGCCCTCTGTGCCTGCAACCTTTCTTGAGGATTTTGCCAAGGCCTTAGCATCTGCAAGGTGTTTTTCAAATTCCTCGTTGTTAACTGTCATACCGTTTTCTTCGGCGATTTCGCGGGTTAAGTCGATGGGGAAGCCGTAGGTGTCCTGAAGCTTGAATGCATCCGCGCCTGAAAGAACTGTGCCCTCGGTCTTTTTAATCATATCGTTAAGAAGCTCAAGACCACTGTCAATGGTTTTGTAGAAGCTGTTTTCTTCCATTGAGATAACCTTGATGATATAATCCTGCTTTTCACGAAGTACGGGGTAAGCATTTTCATTTTCTTTAATAACGGTTTCGCAAACCTCTGCAAGGAAGGGTCTGTCGATACCTAAAAGTCTGCCGTGACGTGCGGCACGTCTGAGAAGACGGCGAAGAACGTAGCCTCTGCCAACGTTTGAGGGGATAACACCGTCACCAATCATAAAGCTTGTTGAACGGATATGGTCGGTGATAACACGAAGTGAAATATCGCTCTTTTCGTTTTCGTGGTATTTAACACCTGCAATTTCCATAATGTGCTTCATAATGTTCTGAACGGTATCAACCTCGAAGATGTTGTTAACGTCCTGAGCGATACAAGCAAGTCTTTCTAGACCCATACCTGTGTCGATGTTGGGGTTAGCAAGGGGTGTGTAATTGTTTTTACCATCGTTTTCAAACTGTGTGAAAACAAGGTTCCAGAATTCAACGTATCTGTCGCATTCGCAACCAACCTTACAGTCGGGGCTACCACAGCCGTATTTTTCACCACGGTCATAGTAAAGCTCTGAGCAAGGACCGCAAGGACCCTGGCCATGCTCCCAGAAGTTATCCTCCTTGCCGAAGCGTACCATATGGTCGGGCTTTACGCCAACGTCCTTTGTCCAGATGTCGTAGGCCTCGTCATCCTCAAGATAAACGCTGCAGTAGATTTTATCGGGATCCATTTCCATAACCTGGGTGCAGAATTCCCATGCCCACGGAATAACCTCTTTTTTGAAGTAATCGCCGAAGGAGAAGTTGCCGAGCATTTCAAAGTAAGTGCCGTGACGAGCAGTTATACCAACACGCTCGATGTCGGGTGTACGAATACACTTCTGGCAGGTTGTAACTCGCTTTCTGGGGGGAGTTTCCTCACCGGTGAAATATTTTTTCATAGGTGTCATACCTGCGTTGATAAGAAGGATACTCTTATCACCCTGAGGTACAAGGGGAAAGCTGGGGAGCCTTAAATGGTCCTTGCTTTCAAAAAACTTAAGGTACTTTTCTCTTAATTCGTTAAGGCCTGTCCATTCCATTTTTAATTCACTCCGTTCAATAAAATAAAAAAGCGCGTTTCAACAATACGGGACGGAAAAACCGCGGTACCACCCGAATTGTGCAAACGCACCACTCATAGCATCAGTTAACGCCTGAAAACGTGCCGTTTCCGACAAGGCTCTGCAAGTAGCAAATTTACGGACAACAGAAAGCTCGCACCAACCGCTTTCTCTCTGGATGCTGCACCCGAAAATCATCTTGCGTCATTGCCACAAAAAATATACAAATATATTATATAAAAAATTTCAGTAAAGTCAAGTGTTATTTAAGTGGTAAAAAGCTCCGCGCTATACGGAGTTAAACCTCGTTAGCGCGGAGTCCGATGTTATTGAGGAATTCTGATGCTTTCCCACGTATCTACGTTGCACTGGTTATATTCATTATCACCAATGGCAACGAGTTTGCCGTTTGATTTTAAGGCTACTATATGGTCGTTGCCTGCGGCGATTGATACAACGTCACGTAATTTTGAAATTTCGTGGGTGTATTTAGTGCTTGTGGTCACAAGTGTGCCGTTGGATTTTAATCCTACCGTAAAGCCATTGCCATTTGCGATTGCTACAATATCCTGCCAGTCTGAAATATCTGACTTGGACTGTGTTGTAACAATGGTGCCATCCGCCTTTATTCCCACGGTAACGTTACCGTATGCGGCAATGGTAACTATATCCTTCCAGCTTTCGACGTTACATTGACCGTTATCTTTATCGCCCGTAGCAACAACAGTGCCGTCTGATTTTAAGCCAACTGTGTGATTTGCGCCTGCGGCAACGCAAACAATGTCCGTCCACTCACTTACGTAGTGGGCTTTCCATTCGGCGTGGTCGTATGTTACGGTACCGTCTGCCATTAATGCCACAACGTGGTCATCGCCTGCAGCTATTTGAATAATTTTGTCCTGAGATATACTGATGTCTGAATTTGTGGTTACAACCGTACCGTCAGATTTTAAGCCTGCGGTAACGTTTTCACCCACAGAAATTGCAACAATGTCTTCCCAAGATTCCACGGAACAGTTGTCACAGTAGTGGCTTTTATAGCTTTTGTGGTAGTAGCCGATTTCCTCACGGTAGCCGGTTACTGAGACGGTTCCGTCCTCGTTTACCGCAAAGGTGTGGTTATAATCTGCGGCGATTGTGTTACCCTTAATAAGGTGAAGAATATTGTCTGATATGATAGCTTGGCTATCCTTGAAATATTTCAGCTCACTTAAAATTTTAATGCCTTCGGCATATTGTTCCTTTTCAATAAGGTTGATAGCGTTGTTGTATTTAAATGTAGGGATAATGAGTGAGGGTATAACTATTGCAATAATGATTAAAAGTGCAACTGCAGTTGATAAAACGGAAATAATCTTAAGGACTATGCTTTCTGTCTTTTCGCTTTTGCTGCTTATTGCAACGTATTTTTCGGCACATTTATCTGCTAACTGTGGGGCATCCTTATAATCGCCTAAGGCAATCAATCTTTTTCTTGCTTCGTGAAGCTTATGGCTGCTTTTGGAGGTGTTAGCTATTTTGGAAGCGGCGAGGTATTCATTTTCTGTAGCGTCGGAAGAGTTTCGAGTGTTAATGAATTCAATATAGCCCTCAATTTCCGCTTTTAAATCATCCGATGCGAAACGGATGATTTTTGAGTAATTGTTGTTGCCGTCAAAGGGCTTCGCGCAATTTTTTAAATCCTCCTTAGCCTTGAGCTTTAAATCTGCCAGAAGTTTCCCTAAATAAGCATCGGCGCACTCGGGATTTTCGTTAAGTGATTGCTCGAAAAAGTTTTTGGCATTTGTCCATTCAGCATCTTCAAGTGCCAGATAGCCGCGTTTTAAAAGGGCACTGCCTATGGGTGCGGCGTCTGCCTGGCATTTTGTGCCGCATTCCGAACAGAAAATGAAGTTCTTATTGTTGGGTATTTCAATCAATGCACCACAACCTGCACATTTAACTATAGCCATATTCTTAACTCCTTAAGCTTTATGAATATATATAATTATTATAAATCAACTTTTGGTTATCGTCAATATAATCAGGAGCTTATTGCTTCAACTCATCATAGGTAATTTTAATGATTTTGGTACTGTTAAGGCAACAATCGGTGTTGTTGCTGTGGTAGTATGCTATAAGGCAATAATCATCGCCCGTAATTATTGCGGGGTAGCAGTAGCCGTTGTTAAGGTCATCCTCTATGAAAAATAAATTCTCTCGTAAAAAGCTTTTGCCGTTGTCGTTACTGATTGCTAAGGTGTAGGGGGTGCGTCCCCAGAATTCCTCGTCGTCCTCGCGTAAAACGTGCTCGGGTACGGGGTTGAACACTGCGAGGGTTAAATCCTTAAATTTCTTAACAAGCATCGGTGATGAGGGGGATGAGAAAAAGGTGTTGGGCTCAGGGTCTGACCAGCTTTCGCCGTTGTCGGTTGAAAATGCCTGGAATTGAAAGCCGAGCCCTGTGCGGATGTAAAGCCACAGCGTGCCGTCGTCCATCTGGAAAAGCCCTGGCTCCTGAAATCCTAACGGGTTATTGGGGAAGGGGCAATTTAATCTTGTGCCCGTCGGTTTCCAGGTTTTTCCGTCATCGTCGGAGCACACGAACAAAACAACCCCTGCTGAAAACTCAACGTCGGTATTATGAATGGTGTGCACCGCTAAGGGTAAAAGTATTCTTCCGTTAAGAAGTCTTATAACTCTGTCGTTATTTAAAATGTAGTAGTCGGGTTGGTTTAAGCAATCGGTACAGCTTGCGGGGGTGCTCCAAGAAAGACCCTCGTCAGAGGATCGGGTGAACAAAATATCATCCGTTCCGTCGGCGTTTTTTTCAATATAAAATGCGCCTAAGTCGCCATTTTCCATACGCAAGAAGGAGAGAGACATTATATTAACCGCGTTCTCTGATTTTTGGAATAATACACGCTTGTTACTCCAGCTTTCGCCCTCGTCAGTGGATGTGAATGCGGAGATAACCGCGTTGGCCTCGTCCTCACGATTATCGTCAATAAACTCAGTGTAGCCGAATAAAATATTGCCGTTTTTAAGACGTATAAACGAGCCCTCACCGTTGCGGGTGTTGTTACCCTCGGCAGGGATGAAAAATACCTGTCTGCCTATTTTTTTCATAAAATCACGCACCTTATAAGAGCATTTTAGCACACAAATCTGAGAATGTAAATTTATTGAATAAAATAAAAATATGTGCTATGATAAAATTAATTGAAAAGGGGTGTTGCTATGAGTGAAAGATGGATACAGGCCTGGGGTCAGGCTCACTCGGCTTTTTCATTTTTTTATTATCCTGCATGTGAAAAAACCTACAGAATGATTGTAAAAAGTGCGGTTTCAGGCAAGAAAATAAAAATGGAGCTTTCCAACGAGTGTGCAAAAAATGACGTTGAAATAGGTTCGGTTACAGTTGCTAAATGCAATGAAAAGGGTGATTTCCAGGGGGATTATATACCCGTAACCCTTAATGGAAGTAATGAATTTACAATAAAAACGGGTCAGGTTATTGAAACCGATACCGTTGATATAAGCATAAAAACAGGCGAGTTTTACTGTATAAGCATTTTTGTGAAAAAGGGTGCGCTCAGAAGCGGTAACCTTATTGATAACGTTGAGCTTTTAACCGTTAAGGGTGACGTGACCCGCACATCCAAGGTTGAAAATCAGCGCAGAATCCGTGACGGTGTAAGGGAATTTGCCTCAAAGGTGCTTAAAATGTATTTTCACAAGCCCATACCACTGTTTCAGAGTGTTAAGCTTCTGAATGATGAGGGAGCCTCCTCGATTATTGTTTTCGGTGACTCTATAAGTCAGCAGGGCTATTGGACAAATATGTTTTCCGAAAGAATTTATAAGGAGTTTCCGGGCAGATATTCGGTTGTTAATAAATCCATAATGGGTAACAGATTGCTTCTGGATTATAGTGAAAGATTTTTCTGCAAGGGTCTTTTTGGTGTGGGCGGTCTTAACCGTATGAAAAGGGATATTCTTAATTATCCCGATTGCGAATACGTTATTTTAGCCCTGGGTACCAACGATTTTTTACAATACAACACCATTGCCGCACCTAAGAGCGAAAAGCCCACGGTACAGCAATTCTTTGACGGAGTAATTGAGTTTAACGAAAAATTGAAAAAAGAGGGTAAGAAGCTTATTGTGTTCAATATCCTTAATTTCGGTGAGGCGATAGACTCGCGCCCCGAAAAGGAGCAGATGGTTAAGGAATTCAATGAAATGCTTATGGAAAACAAGCATCTTTTTCACGGGGTTTACGACCAGGCAAGCCTTGTGGTGAATCCCGAAAAGCCCAATTGTACAAAAAAAGAGTATCTTGGTAAGGACTATATCCATCCTAACAAAAAGGGCGGCAGAATGGTTGCCGATAACGTGGATTTGGATTTGTTCAGATGAAAAATAAAAACTGTCAACTCCCAGGAGTTGACAGTTTTTTGTTTGAAATTAATCACCTAAAAGGCCGTGGTATCTGCCCATCCAGTAGGGAAGGAGGAATACGTAAGGCATAATAGTGCCTTTAGCATCTGCGCCTGTGCCGGGAAGGGTTGAGGTACGGTTAACCTCTTTGCTGTTGATGTTAACAAATTCCTCGGCGCCCGAGTCACAGATAAACTGGTTGCCGTCGTAGTTAACAAGGGCACGTGATGAATATTCAACAGGATACTTTAACTGTGGGGGAATACCCTCTGCTTCCTGCTCGGTATCCCATACGATGTCCTTTCTGTAGCTGTTGAATACGGGCCATCTGATGAAATCAAGGTTCATTTCGGAAAGTGATTTTGCTGCCTCCTCAACGTCGCACTTGTTGTGTGTAAGTGAGCCGTAAACAATGTTGAAGAAGGGTGAGCGCTCAACTCTTTCGTATGCCCAATGGTGGGTAAGACCCATTTTGAAGATTTCCTTATGGGCATTATTGTCCGCATAAGTAATAAGGTTATAAATGTTTGTAAAGTCAAGCTGGTCATCGATATGTGCTACGTGACCGTCCTCGCATTTGTACTGAATGCAGTTCATTGCGTAGTGGTGGTCCTTAATAAGCATATCGTAAACCTTGTTGTACTTTTCATCTCCTGTAACGTGGTATGTGGTTTTAAGGAATGAAAGCATTTCAAGTGAGTTTGTGCCACGCTCGTAATACCAACGGTCGTCGTTGTTAAGAAGCTCGGGCTCCCAGTTTGCCCATGTTGTGGGTACACCGTCAACGTCGCAAAGGTGGAAGTTATTATCGATAATGTGGTCGGTAATGGTTTTTACAACCTGTGCGATTTTTTCTTTTTCCTTTTTATCTGCAACAAGGTCGTAATAGATACCGTATGCGAAGTAGTGACCTGTCATTTCATCGCTGGAGGTTTCGCCGAGCCATTCGCAATCGGGGTTACCCTCGCATGCATGCCATTCTTCACGGTTGCCGTCACCGAAGTTTTCCTCGGTAGAGTATCTTGTAGCTCTTGCGGTGAAGCCGGGCTTGCCTGTAACCTCGGTAAGCTTAATCATTGCTTCAACTGCACGCTTTGCATTTTCCTTTGCCTTTTTGTCGCCGGTTACCTTGTAGCGGAAGCACTGGCTTGCACAGTAAAGACCTGTGAAAAGGCCGTCGTTATCGGAGTTGGGGAGCCAGCCCGACTCCATATCACCATACTTCTTAAGCTTTCTGTCAACCTGATAGCCTTCGTTACGTGTGTAATATTTCACAGCGTACTCATCGTAATGGTTAGCCTTCTGCTCAAGAGTCATGGTGAGGGGGTTAATAACGCTGATGCCTCTGGGTGTAACAGCGGCAATAGTGCCGTTTTCAGAAACAGTGATGCTTGTTACTGTGGGGTGCATAAGCCATGCGCCATATGAATAGTAAGAAATTTTACCCTCAATAAGGGTGATGATACCGGTGTTTGTTGCAAAATATTTTTTGCCGTCGGCACAGAAGCACATATCGTTAAATACGCCTGTGGGTACTGAGTAAAAATCGTTGCCGTTGAACCAGTAATTTTTGCCGTCGTAGATGTTAAGACCGTTATCGGTACCAACCCATAAATGACCAAGACCGTCAATTGCAAGGCAGTTGATTTTCTTGCTTGATACGCCTGTAACGTTGGGGAGAAGCTCTGCCCAGTGACGGCGCTTGCCCTTGATGGACATAAGACCCTCTACAGTTGAGCCAACGTAAACGGTTTCGGCATATTTTGCCTTGTTGTCGTGTGCCGCAAGGCAGACTGTTGCTTCGGGAAGGTCAACAATTTCCTCAAACTTGCCGTCCTTGAGAAGGTAAAGATAGTTTTCTGTAATAAGCCAGAAGGACTCGTCGAGAGCAACTGAGATGCTTACAACGGGTGAGTCGAGCTCTGCAATTTTTTTAGCCTTACCCTTTTTGATTTCAACAAGATTGTTGCCTGAAGCGGCATAAAGCTTGCCGTTTACGTTGAAAAGCTTTGAAGCCTTGAGTGTTGTTTTTTTGATTTTGCCATCGGCATACTCAATAAGAGAATCATTCTGTGCTATGTAAAGGGTTTCGCCCTCGAATGCTACGGATGTAACTTTTTCGGGCTCGATACCATTTTCGGCGGTAATGAATTTCCTGTCGTACTGAGTAAATTCACCGAAAAGAAGGGTTGATTTTTTCATAACGTACTCCTTTTTGCTGGGATTTTTTATTGTTTTATATTATAGCACTAACAATGTAAAAAAGGCAATATAATTATTGCACTTTGGCACAATTCAAGTTATACTTAACACATATATTTCTTTTGTGGAGAAGGTTAATATGAAAACGTATGGTACATATTTTCAGAATGACAAGGATTTGCCCGTTAAGTATGGCGAAATTAATTTAATTAACCCCAAGCGTCAGCGTCTTAAGGGCGAGGCATTGTTAGAGGGTGTTGAGGCTTACCCCGTTTTTCAGGGCTTTTGCGGCACCGATTACGAGCTTATGAAAATGGGTCGTGACGGCAAGCTTTCAAAGAAATTTCCCGAGGGCGAAAGCCGCCTTATAAACGGTCACGAGGGCGTTGTGTGGGTGCCCTCAGAAAATCGCTTTGCAATCGTGCTTATCCGTGGTGGTGACAGCTACGACCCCACACGCTACACCGAGGATGAAACCTATTTTGAATACGGCTGTGACGGTGCGGACGGTCTTTTCTGCGACAAAAACTACTTTAATCCCGAAATGCTTTTACACCTTCCCGAAAAGTACGAGAGTCTTAAAAAATTACCTCTTTCCGTAGCCAAAAGGCTTTCCTTTGCGGACCCCTATGCCTGTGCTATTTTCCAGCTTGAAAGAATGGAGGATTTGGGCGAGGCACATAAATTCAGGGTTGAAATGGCAAAGCACAAATGCTCCGAGCAGGAGGCAAGAGCCTACGCTAAGAAAAACATCTTCAACAAAACCGTTATTTTCGGTCTTGGTATGACGGGTCTGTTTATGGCGGACCAGATAAGACGCCATTACCCCGAGGCAGAAATTCTCCTTGTGGGCAGAAGCGACGAGGCTTCAAAAAAGGTAGTATTTTCAAAGGAAATAGCAAAGGCGGATTACCTTTGCACCGCAGGATTAACCGAGGAGGAAACCGCCAAGGCTATTATGGAGAAGCTTGGCTCAAGAGCAAGTATGTTCATCGGCACAAGCGGCACAAATATCGAGCACCGTGTGGCATTCGAGCATAAGGTGTTGGGCTGTAACGGTATATATAATAGCTTTTCATTAGGACCCAAGGTTACTTACGATACAATGCCCTTCGGTTTTGAAAACCACCTGATTTTTGCATCAATCAATTTCAGACAGGCACATATGGAAAAGGCAATCGATGTACTTGTCGATAGCCGCTACGACGAGGTTGTTGAGCTTATTGATAAGGACGAATTTATAAAAGACCCCCTCTACGCCTACGAAAACAAAATTTATTGTAAGGGTGCACCCCTTAAAACAGGCGTTATATGGGATGAGCGCTATATAGAAAGGGACGAATAAAATGAAGGCAATAGTTATTGATACACCCAATAAAATTGAAATAAAGGACATTCCTATGCCCGAGGTAAAGGAAAATGAGGCACTTTTAAAGGTTAAATGCGTTGGTATCTGCGGTGCTGACGTGGCTTCATACACGGGTAACCAGCCCTTTACCACATACCCCAGAATACCCGGTCACGAGTTTTCGGCAGAAATTATAACGGTACCCGAAAATGACAAGGGTCTTAAGGTGGGTGATATTGTAACCTGCAACCCCTATTTTAACTGCGGTGAGTGCTACTCCTGCGAAAGGGGCTTTGTAAACTGTTGTACAGATAACCAGACTATGGGTGTTCAGCGTGACGGTGCATTCTGCGAATATATTGCAATGCCTGTTGAAAGAATTTTCCCCGGTATGGGTCTTAGTGCCCAGGAGCTTGCATTAATCGAGCCCTTTTCAATTTCACAGCACGCAGTTTCAAGAGCGACTATTAAAGAAACCGATACCGTGCTTGTTGTGGGTGCGGGTCCCATTGGTCTTTTTGCCCTTCTTGCGGCAAAGCAGAAATGCAAGAAGATAGTTGTTGCAGATATTCTTGATAACAGACTTGCCCTTGCTACCGAATACGGTGCAGATGCGGTTGTTAACACCAAGAATCAGTCCCTTGAGGAATTTACAAAGGAATTTACCGAGGGTAGGGGCTTTGACGTTTGTATTGAAGCATGCGGTGCCCCCGAAACCTTCCTTAACTGTATCGATTGTGCTGCCTTTGCCGCTAACATTATACTTATCGGTAACGGTAAAAGAGAAACAAGCTTCGTTCATTCGATAATTCTTAAAAAGGAATTGAATATCCACGGCAGCCGTAATGCCCTTAATGCAGATTTCATTAATAATATTGAGCTTGTGGCAAACAAAAAGGCAGACGTTATGAAAATGGTAAGCGGCATTTACGATATGGAAAACGCTACCGATGCCTTTGAGGCACTGACCAAAAACGATGGTACTTTGGCAAAAATTCTTATTAAAATAGGATAAGTGATTTGTATGATTATTGATGCACACGCCCATTTGTGGAAAAAGCAGGCGGGTATGGTGAACGGTAGGCCCGTTTACGATATCGGCGGCGGTAAAAGTGACTTCGGCGGTGAGGTAAGGCAGATGATGCCCGCATATATGACCGACGGCGAAAATAATATTGAGCGTTTTATTGCAAACCTTGATTATGCAGGGGTTTCGGGTGCCGTTATTACTCAGGAATACATTGACGGTAATCAGGATGAATACCTTAGGGAATGTAAAAAGCGTTACCCCGACCGCATTAAAATCTGCGCCCTTTACGAGGAAAGAGAAATGGGCGATATATCGGATTTTGACGGCATTAAAATCTGCGCGGGTCGCCTTGCAGACCCCAATTTACTTAATCACCTTGCACCCTTTAAGCTTGCAAATGAAACGGGTAAATTTATTTCAATTGACCTTGCGGACGGCAACGAGCAGACCGACGCGATGCAGGAAATTATTGATATGTTCCCCGACCTCAGAATTGCAATCGGTCACTTCGGTATGGTTACAAGGGAGAATTGGCTAAGTCAGATTGAGCTTGCAAAAAACAAAAACGTTTACGTTGAAAGCGGTGGCATTACCTGGCTTTTTAACGAGGAGTTTTACCCATATCCCTCGGGTGTTGATGCCATAAACAAGGCGGCGGAATTAGTAGGCCTCAACAAGCTTATGTGGGGTAGCGATTACCCCCGTACAATGACTGCAATTACATACAAAATGAGCTTTGACTTTGTTTTGAAAACCGATAAAATCAGCGAGGAAAACAAAAAGAAGTTCCTTGGTGAAAATGCAGTTAATTTCTATGGGTTCAAAAATCTGACAGTACCCGAAAAAATTAAAAATATGGTTGAATAAAAAATCACCTTTGTCCCCACGGACAAAGGTGATTTTTTTACATCTGCTCTAAAATATATTTCTTAATATCCTCCAGCTTGCTTTCCTTCCATTTGCCTTCGTCTGCCTTTTTTGCTAAGGGGCAAAGGATGAAAAAGTCGAGGGTTTCCCCGGGGACTCTGCCCGTTCTTAATTCCTCTTTAAAATGAGCATCCCATTTTTCGGGGGTTGCGTTTTTGAATTCGTCGGGCTTCAGATATGCCATCTGTCTTTTGGTGGCTTCAACGTGCATTTTAGCTGAAAGGGGAGACAGTAAATTAAATTCCTCCTCCTGCACGTCCTGGAAAATTTCGGGTAAATCGTGCTTTACTATACGCTCGTCACCGCGGATTATTTTAAGACCCATTGGCTCAAAGCTGAATTCATTTTCTGTGAAATTGAGCTTAACGATTATACCGTATTCGGTCTTGTGCTGTGAGCGTTGGTAGTCGGTGTCAAATATAAAGTTACCAAGGGAATAGAAGATTATTTTATCACCTACGGTTTCGTAGTTCATGGGTACGTGAGGATGGTGACCAACAACAATATCCGCACCCATTTCAAGGTATTTATGATATCTTTCCCTTGTATAGGGTGAGGGAAGTGGGGTGAATTCCTCACCTGCGTGGGCTACAACAATGCACCAACGGCACTTTGATTTAATATCATCAATGGTCTTTTGTATAGCATCAAGGTCGCTCCATGAGTAGCAACCGGGCTTGTCAACGTCCGCCTTGCGACAGGCACGCTGATAGCCAACACCAAACATACCGATACCACCTGCCTCGTCGATGATAACGGGTTGTCTTGCTTCATCAATATTCATTCCTGCGCCGATGGTTTTAACACCGTTTTCGGCGGCAATTTTAAGCGTGCTTTCAATACCGTAGGCACCTGCATCCATAATATGATTGTTGCAGATGTTCCAAATATCCGCTTTCATTTTGTTCAATACCTTTACGGCACGGGGATCAATGGTATGCAAAAGCTGTTGCACACCGCTTTGGGTTGTGTTTTGCTCCGCATTTGCCACGGGTCCCTCTACGTTGGGGATAACGTGGTCGGCACTATGCAAAAAGCTCAGTATTTCATCTGACAAAAGACTTTCGTCGTCCCATTTTTCATACATATAACGGTCAAAGCCGATGTCACCTGTAAATACTAAAGATGTTTTATCTTTCATAATTAAATCCTTTCGGAAAGTAATTTGTACAACGTAGGCTCAACGTTGAATTCGTCCATTGCATTTTTAACCTCTGCAAGGGCTTTTTCTTTAGCCGACTTGGGGTTTGTGTTTTTTAACACTGCGCGAATAAGTATATTCTTGGGGGTGTGGTCAAAGTCGATGAATTCAAGCAGCTGGGTTTTGTAACCGCAATATTCAAGCAGATTACCACGAATCGAATCTGTAAGAAGTGCCGAGAAGCGTTCCTGAATAATACCATAACGGGTCAAAATCGAAAGATTTTCCGTTTTAATCTGACTGTTTAATTCGTGTTGGCAACAAGGGACAGAGAAAATCATTTTTGCGCCCCAGTTTATTGCATTGTAAAGTGCGTAATCCGTTGCGGTGTCGCAAGCGTGAAGGGTTATAACCATATCCACGTCAAAGGGACATTTGTAGCCGTTGATGTCACCAAGCTCAAAGTGCAGGTTTTTGTAGCCGTATTTCTGCGCCGCTTTGTTGCATTTTTCAATAACGTCCTTTTTGAGGTCAAGACCGATTATTGTTGCGTCGATGCCCTTGATTTCGGTTAAATAGTAGTAAACTATAAACGTAAGGTATGATTTACCGCAACCGAAGTCAATAATATTAAGCTTTTTGTAGTCGTGCTGTTTAACAGAATCATCGATAATTTCAATAAGGCGGTTAATCTGCTTGTATTTGTCATACATAGCGTTCACAACCTTGCCGTCCTTTGTGAAAATACCCATATCCACAAGGGGCTCAATAACCTTGCCCTCCTGCAGAATATATTGCTTTTTGCGGTTGTGCTCAACGGGTGCAACGGGTGTTGCGTTAGCATTGCCACGGGTTTTAAATATAAATTTGCCGTTTTTAACGGTAATATAGTATTCCTTGTCGCCGCCCCAGGCGTTGAACTGCAAAAAGTCCGTACCCATAAGCTTGCAAGCTCTGGTTGCTACGTCGTCAAACTGCACGTTTTCGTGAAAAACCTGCTTTTCGGTGTGCTTTGCAATCTGAAAAAATTTGGGCATTCGGCTTATGGTAATTTTTTTATATTCATTTTCCTTGGAAGCGGGCTTACTGATAACCGCTTTTTTTATTTCATTTTCAAATATTGCGGAAATTAAATTCCTGAGTTCAGTCATAAATGACCTCCGAAAATCAGTTTGTAAGTGTAATGCTTTCTCCTGCAGTGATTTCTGCAACAAGGCATCCGTCTTCTATGGTGAAGGGCTTGTCTGCCTTAAGGTTAGTGGTTTTTTCGTTTAATTTAATTCTTAAAACAGTGTTTCTCTCAGAGTTTACGATAGCCTTTGTAAACACACATTTTTCCCATGCTATGTCAAAGGTCAGGTTGCCCCTTGCCTTGACACCGCTGATTGAGCCGGTGTGCCATTCATCGGGTAAAGCGGGTAAAAGCTCAACAATTCTGTTATCGGGTGTGCCGAGATGGCTCTGTATAAGCATTTCGGTAATGCCTGCTACACCGCCGAAGTTACCGTCAATCTGGAAGGGGGGATGAATGTCAAAAAGATTGTATGCGGTGCATTTTTTGAGAAGATATTTAAGGTGACTCAGTGAATTTTCGGCATCCTTAAGACGTGTGTAGAAGCATATTGTCCATGCTCTTGACCATCCTGTTGAGCCGCCGCCGTTTTCAATTCGTCTTGCGATAGTGCGCTTTGCCGCCTCGTAAATTTCGGGGTCTCCCTCGTTAATCTGGTCAGCGGGGAAAAGACCGAAAAGGTGTGAAATGTGTCTGTGACCGGGCTCGGTTTCCTCGTAATCCTTAATCCATTCACGAATTGTGCCATAGCGCTCGCTTATTTCCATGGGCGGTAATTTAGCTAAAACCTCGTCCAATGTTTTTGAGAAGTCCTCGTCAATGGCGAGAGTCTTGCAGGCGTGGATGGTGCGCGTGAAAAGGGCATAAATAATCTGATAGTCGATTGTTGCACCCTCGGTGAACATGCTTTCCTGCTTTTCGCCATTAGCGTCGATATAATAGAACTCGTTTTCGGGTGAGTTGGAGGGGGACGTAATGAGCTGACCCTTTTCGTTTTCGGTTAAATAATCCTGAACAAACTGACAGGAGCCTTTTAAAATGGGATAAATCTCCTCAAGATATTCCTTGGAGCTTGTGTATTCGTAATGCTCCCACAGGTTAAGGCAAAGCCAGGGGCCTGCCATAGGGAAAAAGCCGCAATCAACACTGTCGTGCACACCCGTTCTGCCGAAGGGGTCTGTGGTGTGGTTAATAACCCAACCACGGGCACCGAAAAGCTCCTTTGCAGTTTCTGCACCAAAGCCGCTTACCATTTTCATAAAATGCACGAAGGGTGCAGTGGTTTTTGAAAGGTTGGCATTTTCTGCGGGCCAGTAGTTCATTTGTAAATTGATGTTGGTGTGGAAGTCGCTGCCCCAGGGGGGATTGAAATCGTGGCACCATATACCCTGCAGGTTTGCGGGAAGGCGGGCATTCTTGCCCGAGCTTTCTATAAGTAAATATCGTCCGAAGTTATAATAAAGCGCGAACAGGTCGGGGTCGTATTCGTCCCAACGAAGCTCCTTGATTCTTTGGTTGGTGGGAAGTGCGCTGAACTCGGTTTCGGGGAGAATAAGCTCCACGTTACCAAACCATTTCTGATGGTCGGCTACGTGCTTACCTTTAATTTCAGCGTAATCTGCATTACTGAGCTTTTCGATTGTTTTACTTAATTCAGCTTTATAATCAATAGCCTCGTCAACGTCGAATTTTTCTACGTTGTAGTTGGTTTCAAAAGCGGAGTAAATGATAATATACGTAGCATCAATTACGGTGATTGTGCTATGGTCTGCGGCAAGCTCGCCGTCGGTTTTAACACGAAGCTTAGCGCCAAAGCACATACCCTCGCCGCCCTCGCCGTAGTGAGGGTGGGTAGCATAGGTGATTCTGCCGTTCATAATAATTGTATCGTTTTCAATGCATGCGCTATAGGCATCTTGCTTTCTCGCGATGCTTACCTTACATGAAAAGGGCTTGCCCTCGGCCTCGGCCTTATAAACGAAGCCGTCAAAATCCTCGCTTATAAAGCACTCGCTTTTATAATTTGTTTTGCTTTTAGTCCAGGTAACCCTTGCAACAGCCTGACTTAAATCAAGCTCCTTGCGGTAATTTGTGTAGGGCGATTTGTCGAGGTATTCAACAAAAATTTCGCCGAAGCTTTCGTATGAGCGCACCACAGGTGGGTCGGATAAAAAGGTTTCACGAGCCAGCTGTGCCGCTTCCTTTAATTTTTCCTCGTGAAGTAATTTTCGGATTTCGGCAAGGGCTTCGGGTGAAGCGTGGTATTTTTCCTTAATCTGTTTGCCGCTCCAAAGGGATTCCTCGTTTATTTCAATCTGCTCGCAGTCGGGGTTGCCGTAAAGCATAGCACCAACGCGACCGTTACCAAGGGGTAACGCCCACATCCAGTCATTTATAAATTCATCATACCAAAGGGTTGTTGACATAATTATCCACCTGTTTTAAAGACAATATTTTTACATTTTAAGTATATCACAGAAAAATATATTGTTCAATAACCGATTACATCAAATGCACTTGTTTTAATCGTTGACATATTTCCCACGGGGGAATATAATTGCTATAAGGAAAAATAAATTCGGAGTGTTTTGTATGGATGGAAAGAGATTGCTGTTGCCGGTGGTGGTTGTGTCTGCAATACTCTTGTTGTCCGCTTGCAAATTGGGTAAGGTCGATACAACCGAGCAAGCCACAACGAGCGTTATACCCGAGGCGACAGTTGCTCAGAGCGTTATTGCTACAGAAAACGGAATATATGACGTAACAACGGAATATTACGTTCCTCAGTCCTCGCAATTTGCGAATCCTGAGCTCAGTAAGCCCGTAACCACTAATGCACCCGTTACAGAGCCTACGGATGACCCCACATCCTGGTCAACTGAGAGGATAGTTGAGGAGTATAAATCCGCTGCGGCAAAATCTACTGCAGGTGTAAAATCCAATATGCAAATCACCCTTGTTGATATAGACGTTAATAACGGTCAGTATGATAAGGCAATGTCGGTTGTTAAGCCCATAATTTCAAAATTCATTGAAAGCAATAACACTGTAAACGACGGTATTACAGGGGGCTTCGAAAATCTTGTTGTAGGGGATGTAAGTAGTGCTAAGGCATATAAAAATGGTAGCAATACCGTTATTGAAATGACAATGGTTGAGCAGACCTCCGGTCCTAAGGAGGATGCAAACAGCGGTAGCGTAGGACATGCAATTACCGCCGTGGGTGATATTGACACAGTTGTTAAGAGCCTTACTGATATGGGGCTTCCCCTTGAGCTTTCTGAACAGGATACAAAGATTTATTACACAAACCCCACTGTGAAGGTTGAAATCGGTGCAGAGGGTAAAATAGTAAGCGGCACCTGGAGCTACAGGGTAGAGATTTGTATGGATAATATGACCGCATTCGGTCAGAAGGTTGAAAAGGCAAGCATCACTATGGATAACACCATTACGGTATAAAACAAAAACATCGTAGGCATTCAGCCTGCGATGTTTTATTTAATTAAAGATCTTTATAAAATTCGCTGAGATATACCCTGCGGTTTTCCTTCATAGAAACGTTTGCCGCCATACCGATGCCGATGGACATCATACCTGCACGCACATCTGCCATTTGTCCCAAGGGGTCACTTTCGCAACCTATGAACAGATTATCCCTTATTTTTTCGTCTGCGCCGCCATGACCGCCTGGGCCGTCCTGCGGCTCCTTCATATCAATTTTTTCGCCGTTACGGTTATAAATGGTTATTACGTTGTCCGTTTCCTTACCAAGGTGGGTGTAGCGTCTGTCCATTTTAGTGAATTCGAGCCTGCCCTCGGTGCCGTTGAAAACAATTCGCATACCCTCATAGGGTGAATGGGTAGTAAGCGAGTAGCTCATAACAGTGCCCTTTTTATAAAGCACGTTAAGGCTTACGGTGTCCTCAATATCAATTTCCTCTGAAAAAATACAGCTATCACGGTGGTAGCCGTCCACGTCCTCGCAGGCAAGGTAAAGCTTGTCCATGGGATATTGGTTAATGTCAAGGTAATATTCGCAGGTGTCCTTATATTGGCAGGTAAGGCAACGTTCAGAGCGTTTTTCACGCACGGGGCCGTAAAATCGTCTTGTGCCGAAGGCGTTTACCGCAATTGGGTCATCATCTAAAAACCAGTTTACCAAATCAAAATGATGGGTCGATTTGTGCACAAGCAGTGAGCCTGAATTTTCTCTTACACGGTGCCAGCGCCTGAAGTAGTCGCCGCCGTGCTCCGTATCTAAAAGCCATTCATAATGAACGCTGAGCACGTCACCGATAACGTTCTTTTGGAATAATTCCTTAAGCTTTGCAAAAATGGGAAGATAGCGCAGGTTAAAAACAACCGTAACGGTTTTGCCCGATTTTTCTTCCGCAAGCTTTATGGCGTTTGCCTTTTCAAAGGTGGTTGTAAGGGGCTTTTCAACAATAACGTCACAACCCGCCTCCAGAGCCTTTATAACGTAAAAATCGTGCATACTGTCCTTGGTGGTTACAATGACGGTATCGGGCTTAACAGTCCCGAGCATCTCGTCAAAATCGTTGTAAACGGGCACCTCAACACTGCCGAATTCGCTTACAAGGGCGGCGCGCTTATGGTTGATATCGTAAACCCCGCAAAGCTGAATATGGTCCTTAAATTCCTTTAAAATCGGCTCGGCATATCCCTCAATGCCGCGGATTCCGCATCCTACTTGCACAAACTTTTTCATAGCACACCTCTTAAGGCTGATTTTATAAAATTATTTTAGCACACAGAATTTTGAAAAACAAGATAAAAAAGGAAGCTTCAGGCTAAGCTGAAGCTTCCTTTTGATTTTATGATTTTTTAGTGAAATGCTCACGCGTAAGCTTAACCACAAGCCCCGAAAGAGCAATAAGAGCAATAAGGTTAGGTAAAGCCATAAGTGCGTTAAAGCAATCGGCAACAAGCCAGACGGTGTTGATTTCGGCAACCGCACCCACAAATACAAAAACAACGTAGATTATGCGGTAAATAGTAATTGCGGTTTTTGCGCGCTTTTTGAAAAGATAGCCCACGCAGGATTCGCCGTAATATGCCCAACCAAGTATTGTTGACAAAGAAAAGAAAACCGTTGAAATGGCGATGCCGAAGCCGCCGACGTAGGGGATTGCCTCGTCGAATGCGGCACTGCTGAGCGCGGCACCACTTACCGCAGGTTCCTTAAGAGCGTTGTATGCATCAAGATAAATTCCCGACGTAAGAATTACCACTGCAGACATTGTGCAGATTATGATGGTTGTAATAAATACCTCAAATATACCCCACATACCCTGCTTGACAGGGTCTTTTGCGCTTGATGCAGAGTGGGCAATGGGGGCACTGCCAAGACCTGCTTCGTTTGAGAAAACGCCGCGTCCCACACCGTAACGCATTGCGGAAAGTATGCCGTATCCCGCTACACCGCCGAAGGCAGATTTGAAATTAAATGCCTCTTTGAAAATAAGTGAGAATGCGGTGGGGATTTTGTCTGCGTTGAAAATTAATGCAGTAACAGATGCGAAAATAAAGAAAATAGCCATCACGGGCACTAGTTTTTCATTTACCGAGGCGATTCTTTTAACGCCGCCGATAATTACCACACCAACGATAACGGTAAGCACCGCGCCGGTTATCCAGGGGGTAACGTTGAAATTCATATCAAGAACGCCTGAAATTGAGTTTGACTGAGTGGCGTTACCAGTACCGATGCAGGCAATCATTGCGAATGCGGCAAATGCACCTGCAAGCCATTTTTTACCGAGACCGTTTTTGATGTAGTACATAGGACCGCCAACGTAGGCTCCCTGCTCATTTTTTTCTCTGAATTTAATGGCAAGAACAATTTCGGAGTACTTAGTTACCATACCAAACAAAGCACTTATCCACATCCAGAAAACTGCACCGGGACCACCGAGCACCAATGCAGTGGAAACACCGGCAATGCTACCGGTGCCTATTGTGCCCGCAAGGGCGGTGGTAACCGCCTGGAAGGGGCTGACGCTCGACCTGTCCTGACGATAAAGATTTTTATTGAAAAGCTGACCTATTGTGTTTTTGAGAATGTAACCAAAACGTCTGAATTGAAGAAAGCGCGTTTTGATTGACAAAAACAGACCTGCGGCAATAAGCAGAATCATCATAAGTATGCTAAGAATATTATCATATGCGAAGCTAAGAGTTTCATTTAAAGCGTTTATGATGTCTCCCATATAAGTCCTCGTAACATTAAAATTTGTGCCTTTAAAAACAAGGCACAAGGCGTAGTGTAACACTTGTTAAATCATTAGTCAATACTATATTATAAAATAAAAAGCAATCTTGCGAACACCCGATTATGTTCGCCTTCGGCGAGGGCAGGTTGCGAAGCAAATCACGACGAAGTCGTGTATGTAATCCGTCGCCAGACGGAATGTAATCATAATGAAATTATGTATGGAATCAATACGAAGGATGTTAAATGCACCTGCGGTGAGATGACATACACCTACGGAGATTACATACACGCTAAAGCGTGATAACATATCAATACTTCGTATTGAATAATTAAGCGAAGCTCTTTTTTGGTGCGGGTAACAGGACCTGGATGACACGCCGTAAACCCAGTAGAATCAAGGGTTCTCAGCTTTTCGGTTTTTCAGGTTTTCCAACTATTTGCATAATAGTATAGAAAAATGCGATTGTTAAGAGAAGTGTTGGCGATTATATTTTGACAAGCTAACTTGCTTATTATCTTGCTTACTATCCTGCGTATTTGGTAAAAACTACAGGGCAAATTTTTTACTGCATAATACAAAGAATAAGAGTAGTTGCACTTTGTAATTATTGCTTTTTAAAAAGCTTAGTGATATAATCAAGAAAAATACTGGTGGTGATGTGGTTGAATTTATTACATATGAAATATGCTGTTGAAGTTGCAAGGCTTGGTTCTTTGGGTAAAGCATCTGAAACTTTGCTTATTGCAACGCCAAACATAAGCCGCTCAATTAAAGAGCTTGAAGCAGACCTTGGTATATCTATTTTTGAACGAACCACCAAAGGGATGGAGCTTACTCCTGACGGAGAACAGTTCATAAACTTTGCCAAAAGAATTCTCGGTCAGATTGAGCAGGTTGAGGCTTTCTATAAAAAAGGCACAGCTAAAAAACAGGAGTTTTCCATTTCTGTTCCCAGAGCTTGTTATATATCCGAAGCCTTTGCAGAATTTTGAAAATCACTGACCGGTGATACGGCGGAAATATTCTATAAAGAAACCAACTCTCAGCGAACTATTCGCAATATGCTTGAGCATGATTATAAATTAGGTATAATCCGCTATGCCGAAAACTATGACAGATATTTTAAATCTATGCTTGAAGAAAAAGGTTTTCAGTATGAGTTGGTAACGGAATTTACTTATTCTCTTTTGATGAGTGCAGATAATCCTCTCGCTGAAAAAGAAAATATTACCCTTGATGATTTAAAGAGATATATCGAAATTGCTCATGCAGACCCTTATGTTCCCTCAATGCCTCTTTCAAAGGTTGTTAAGGAAGAGCTTTCAGATAACATAAATCGCAGAATTTATATTTTCGAAAGAGCCAGTCAGTTTGATTTGCTTTCAATAAATCCAGAAACGTTTATGTGGGTGTCTTCTGCGCCTGAGGCTCTTCTCAAAAGATATAATCTGGTCCAGAAGAAATGTGGAGATAATAAAAAAGTATACAAAGATATTCTGATCTATAAAAATGGATATAAGCTTACAAAGCTTGACCGTCAGTTTATTACCGCCCTGTGTGAATCAAAAAGAAAACATTTGAAAAAATAAATATTGTATCGAACAAATTTAAACCGATTTGAGTATGTTCTCAAGTCGGTTTTTTCATATTGTTTTGGTGTTATCATTTTTGATAACACTGCTTATCTGTATTAAGAATTCCATAATCCTACAAAGGTTGTTAAAATAATAACAAAGTTAACGGGGGCGAAGTGTGAACAAAGCCCATCCCAACAATGTAATTATTATTAGGAGGATATAATGGACATGAACTACGAAATTGTTGATTGCGTTGAAAAGCTTCAGGAAGCTATTGAACGCACAAGAGAGGCGCAGAAAAAGTTTGCTACTTATACTCAGGAGCAGGTAGATAAAATTTTCCTTGCTGCTGCATCTGCTGCAAACAAAGCAAGAATTCCTCTTGCTAAAATGGCTGTTGAAGAAACAGGTATGGGTATTGTAGAAGATAAGGTTATTAAAAATAACTACGCTTCAGAATATATCTACAATGCATACAAGGAAACAAAGACCTGCGGTATTATTGAAGAGGATAAGGCATTCGGCACAAAGAAGATTGCAGAACCTATCGCTGTTGTTGCTGCAGTTATTCCTACAACCAACCCCACCTCTACTGCTATTTTTAAATGTCTTCTTGCACTTAAAACAAGAAATGCAATTATTATCTCTCCCCACCCCAGAGCAAAGAACTGCACAATCGCCGCTGCAAAGCTTGTGCTTGAGGCTGCTGTTGCCGCAGGTGCTCCCGAAGGCATCATCGACTGGATTGACGTTCCTTCACTTGAAATGACAAATACAGTAATGAAAGAAGCAGATATCATTCTTGCAACAGGTGGTCCCGGTATGGTTAAGGCTGCTTACTCCAGCGGTAAGCCTGCTCTCGGTGTTGGTGCAGGTAACACACCTGCTATTATCGATGACTCTGCAGATATTCTTCTTGCAGTTAACTCAATCATCCATTCAAAAACATTTGACAACGGTATGATTTGCGCTTCTGAGCAGTCAGTTATCGTTCTTGAAAATATTTATGATGCAGTTAAAACAGAGTTTGCAAGTCGCGGTTGCTACTTCCTCAGTGAAGCAGAAACCGAAAAGGTAAGAAAGACAATCATCATCAACGGTGCTCTTAATGCTAAAATCGTTGGTCAGCCTGCCGCAAAGATTGCAGAGCTCTCAGGTGTAACAGTTCCCGAAGGAACAAAAATCCTTATCGGTGAAGTTGAAAGCGTTGATATCAGCGAGGAATTTGCTCACGAAAAGCTTTCTCCTGTTCTTGCAATGTATAAGGCAACATCTTTCTCAGATGCTCTTGATAAAGCAGAACAGCTCGTTGCAGACGGTGGTTACGGTCACACTTCTTCTGTATACCTTAACGAAGTAACTGAAACTGAAAAGATTAATGAATTTGCAGCAAGAATGAAAACCTGCCGTATTCTTGTTAACACACCCTCATCACACGGTGGTATCGGTGACCTTTACAACTTCAAGCTTGCACCCTCACTTACACTTGGTTGCGGCTCATGGGGCGGTAACTCAGTTTCCGATAACGTTGGTGTTAAGCACCTTTTAAATATCAAAACAGTTGCAGAAAGAAGGGAAAATATGCTTTGGTTCCGTGCACCCGAAAAGGTTTATATTAAGAAAGGTTGTCTTCCTGTTGCTCTTGATGAGCTTCGTACAGTTCGCGGCGCTAAGAAAGCATTTATCGTAACAGATACCTTCCTTTATGAAAACGGTTATACAAAGCCCATTACAGACAAGCTTGACGAAATGGGTATTGCACATACAACATTCTTTGACGTTCAGCCCGACCCCACTCTTGCTAATGCAAAGAGCGGTGCAGCACAGATGGCGGCATTCAAGCCCGACACAATTATTGCTCTCGGTGGCGGCTCTGCAATGGACGCTGCAAAGATTATGTGGGTTCTTTACGAGCACCCCGAAGCAGACTTTATGGATATGGCAATGCGCTTCATCGATATCCGTAAGAGAGTTTACACCTTCCCCAAAATGGGTGAGAAGGCATACTTCATTGCAGTTCCCACATCTGCAGGTACAGGCTCCGAGGTTACACCCTTCGCAGTTATCACAGACCAGGATACAGGTGTTAAGTATCCTCTTGCAGACTACGAGCTTCTTCCCAATATGGCAATTATTGATACTGACTTCCATATGTCAGCACCTAAGGGCCTTACAGCTGCATCAGGTATTGACGCTGTAACTCACGCAGTTGAAGCATACGTTGCAATGCTCGCAACCGACTATACAGACGGTCTTGCGCTTCAGGCTCTTAAAAATATCTTCAAATATCTTCCCCGTGCTTACGAAAACGGTCAGACAGACGTTGAAGCAAGAGAAAAAATGGCTAATGCCGCAACTATCGCAGGTATGGCATTCGCTAACGCATTCCTCGGTATCTGCCACTCAATGGCACATAAGCTTGGTGCATTCCACCACCTTCCCCACGGTGTAGCTAACGCACTTATGATTGAAGAGGTTATCCGCTTCAACGCTTGCGAGGCTCCCGTAAAGATGGGTACCTTCTCACAGTATGACCATCCCCACACTCTTGCTCGTTACGCAGAAATCGCTGACTATCTTGGTCTTGGCGGTAGCACAGACACAGAAAAGCTTGAAAACCTTATCAAGGCTATCAACGACCTTAAAGCAACAGTTGGCATAAAAGAAACAATCAAGGATTACGGCATTGATGAAAAAGTATTCCTTGATAACCTTGACGAAATGGTTGAACAGGCATTCGATGACCAGTGCACAGGTGCTAACCCCCGTTATCCTCTTATGAGCGAGCTTAAAGAAATGTATCTCAATGCTTACTATGGCAAGCATTTCGTGGAAAAAGAAAAACCCACTGCAGCAGATGTTTCAACAGGTATGGCTGCAAACGCAGTTAAAACACCTTACACAAAAGGTAAGAAAGCGTAAGAGAAGGGAGAAACAAAAATGAAACTTGATAGAGTTATTGCAGTAAGAAATAATAAAACTATTTACCGTGACGGTGATAAATGCGTTAAGGTTTTTGATTCAGATTATTCAAAAGCAGATGTTCTTAACGAAGCATTGAATCAGGCAAGAATTGAAGAAACAGGCCTTAACATTCCAAAAATTGTAGAAGTAACAATGGTTGAAGGTAAGTGGGCTATCGTTTCTGAATTCATTAAAGGCAAAACACTTCAGCAGCTTATGGATGAGGACGCTGAGAAGAAAGATGAATATATCGAATTACTTGTTGATCTTCAGCTCCAGGTTCATTCAAAGGTTTGCCCTCTCCTTAACAAACTCAAAGATAAAATGAACCGCAAAATCGGTGCTTCAGAGCTTGATGCTACAACACGCTATGACCTTCACACAAGACTTGAAGGTATGCCCAAGCACAATAAGGTTTGCCACGGTGACTTTAACCCCTCAAACATAATTATTACCGAAGACGGCACAGCATATATTCTTGACTGGTCACATGCTACTCAGGGTAATGCTTCAGCAGATGCTGCAAGAACATATCTCCTTTTCTGGCTTAACGGTGATATTGAAGGTGCTAAGAAGTATCTTGACTTGTTCTGTAAAAAGAGCAACACTGCAAAGCAGTATGTTCAGAAATGGATGCCCATCGTAGCTGCATCACAGTCAGTTAAAGGCAACGAAAAAGAAAGAGAATTCCTTCTTTCATGGGTAAATGTTGTTGATTACGAATAATCAGATAAGGAGTTAAAGAAATGAAAGTTACAGTTTGTATCGGTAGTTCCTGCCATATTAAAGGTTCTCGTCAGGTTGTTGAACAGCTTCAGTACCTTATTAAAGAAAATAATTTAGGTGATAAAGTAGAATTAGGCGGCACATTTTGTATGGGTAAATGTCAGCAGGGAGTTTGCGTAACTGTTGACGACGCTTTCTTCTCAGTAACACCCGAAACAGTTGAAGAGTTTTTCAACGATAATGTAAAAGGAAAAGTATAAAATGATAATTCAGGTTTGTGTTGGCAGTTCATGTCACTTGAAAGGTTCTGCGGAAATAGTTGAACTCTTTCAGAAAGCCGTTGAAGAAAATCATTTAGAAAACGAAATAACACTTGCCGGTAGCTTTTGTATCGGCAAGTGTAATCGTGTGGGCGTAACTGTTCAGGTAGATGATGATATTCACACTGGTATTACAAGAGAAAATTTCAAAGAATTTTTCAAGGAAAACGTTTTAACGAAAATTGAAAGGGTGTAACGGGAAATGCCTAATTGTTTAACATTAAAAAAATCTAACTGTAAAAACTGCTACAAGTGTATTCGCCATTGTCCCGTTAAGGCGATTCGCTTTTCGGGAAACCAGGCTCATATTATCGGAAATGAGTGTATTCTCTGCGGTCAATGTTTTGTTGTTTGCCCTCAGAATGCAAAAGAAATTGTTGATGAAACCGAAAAAGTAAAAGTATTTTTACAGGCAAGGGAAAAGGTTATAGTGAGCCTTGCTCCCTCGTTTGTTGCAAACTACGATGGCGTTGGAATAAATTCAATGAGAAAAGCTCTCAAAAAGTTGGGCTTTTATGATGTTGAAGAAACCGCTATCGGTGCAACAATTGTTAAAAACGAATATGAGAGAATGCTCAAAGAGGATGATAGAGATATTATTATAACTTCTTGTTGCCATTCTATAAACTTACTTATACAGAAGCATTTCCCTGCAGAATTAGAGTATCTTGCAGATGTTGTTTCACCCATGCAGGCTCACTGTATGGATATAAAGAAACGCTATCCTGATGCAAAAACAGTTTTCATCGGACCTTGCGTTTCAAAAAAAGACGAAGCTGAGCATTACGAAGGTATTGTTGATGCAGTCCTTACATTTGAAGAACTTACGAACTGGCTCAAAAGTGAAAATATAGAGCTTGAAGTTGAAAAAGATAACGATGATTTCAGCCGTGCGCGTTTCTTTCCTACAACAGGCGGTGTGCTTAAAACAATGGCTCAGGATTCACCTGACTATACATATATTGCACTCGATGGTGTTGAAAACTGTATAGCAGCACTCAAGGATATTGAAGGCGGAAAGGTTCATAAATGCTTTATTGAAATGTCAGCTTGTGTAGGTAGCTGCATGGGTGGTCCTGTTATGGAAAAATACCACCACACAGAAACCATTACTGATTACCTTACTATAGCAAATTATGCAGGTAAAAAGGATTTTGAGGTTTCTCAACCCAAAGCAATGGAACTCAAAAAGCAGTTTGAATATATTGAACACAGATACCCTCAACCATCTGAAATAGAAATTAATGCCGTTCTTCGTCAAATGGGTAAATTCAAACCAGCTCATGAGCTTAACTGCGGTTCTTGCGGTTACAATACTTGCCGTGAAAAAGCGGCGGCTATTTGTCAGGGAAAAGCGGAGATTTCAATGTGTCTTCCTTTCCTTAAGGAAAAGGCAGAAAGCTTTTCTGATACAATCGTTAACAATACACCTAATGGGCTTATTGTTCTTAACGAAAATTTAGAGGTTCAGCAAATTAATAAAGCTGCAAGGGAAATTATGAACATCCGTTATGCTTCAGATATCCTTGGTGACTACGTTATCCGCATCCTTGATCCCACTGTTTTTGAAACGGTTCTTAAAACAGGCAGAGGTGTAAGCGACCAGAGGGTTTACCTTGCAGAATATAAGAGATATGTTGAACAAACTGTTGTTTATGACAGAGATTCACATCTTCTTATCGGCATTATGAGAGATGTTACTGCCGAAGAGGAACAAAGAGAAAGAAAAGAAAATATCAGCCGCCAGACAATTGAGGTTGCCGATAAAGTTGTTGATAAGCAAATGCGAATCGTACAGGAGATTGCTTCGCTTCTTGGTGAAACTGCCGCTGAAACTAAAATCGCACTTGCAAAATTAAAGGAGTCGATTTCTGATGAATGATTTATGTGCAGATATCGGTTACAAAAGTATAAACCATTACGGAGAACAACTTTGCGGAGACCATATTGATATAGTTGAGCCCGATGATAATTCAACTGTTGTTGTTCTTTCAGATGGTCTTGGCAGCGGTGTTAAAGCAAGTATTCTTTCAACCCTTACTTCAAAAATTATTTCCACAATGCTTGCAGAAGGTCTTTCTCTTGAGGAATGCGTTGAAACTATTGCTGCTACACTTCCTGTTTGCTCTGTGCGTGGCGTTGCTTATTCCACATTCACCATTATTCATTTAAAAAACAATGAAACTGCAGAGCTTATTCAGTACGATAACCCTCACACCATAATAATAAGAAATGAAAAAACCTGGGATTATCCTAAAACTGAAATGAACATCGGCGGAAAAAAGATTTTTAAATCCGTCATTCAGCTTCAGGAAAACGATATTTTTATTGCTATGAGTGACGGTTGCCCTCACGCAGGTATAGGTACTGCATATAACTTTGGTTGGAAGCGTGAAGATATTGCAAGCTTTCTTGAAACTCTTGCTCCAGTTGGCTATACCGCAAAGAATTTATCCACAATGCTCATTGATGAATGTGATAAGCTTTATGGTCATAAGCCCGGTGACGATGCAACCGCTTGTGTTGTAAAAATCCGTAAGAGAGTTCCTATGAATATGCTATTCGGACCGCCCTCAAACAGAGATGATGCAGACAGAATGATGAGCCTTTTCTTCTCAAAGGAAGGCAAGCATATTATATGTGGTGGTACAACATCATCTATTGCATCCAAATTCTTAAGAAAACCTTTGAAACCATCTATTAATTTTGAAAGCAGTGATATTCCGCCTATTGCAGAAATTGAAGGCGTTGACCTCGTTACAGAAGGCGTTATCACAGTCAACAAAGTTGTAGAGTATGCACAAGATTATCTCGGTGAAAACAAACACTATGAGCATTGGAATTTCAAAAAGGACGGTGCTTCGTTAATAAGCCGGTTGCTTTTTGAAGAGGCAACAGATATAAATTTCTATGTAGGCAGAGCAATCAACCCTGCTCATCAGAATCCGGACCTTCCCATAAACTTCAATATTAAAATGAATCTTGTTGAAGAGCTTTCGCTTTGCCTCCGTAAAATGGGTAAGCCCATTAAGGTAAGCTACTTCTGAGGAGGTTTAAATTGCGAAAATTTGATACAAAGGTACAGTACCTGAAATATAAGGTCCTGCGCGAGGTCGCCCGTCTTGCGTGGGAGGATAAGCTTCTCGATAATCTGATGGATATCCCCGGGAAGCTCGTTCCCGGCAATGAGCCCACGATGCGTTGCTGTGTTTATAAGGAACGTGCAATTCTCGGTGAGCGCGTGAAGCTCGCTATGGGCGGTGACAAAAACAACCCCAATGTTATCGAGGTCATTGAGATGGCTTGCGACG
>JAZONH010000022.1:0-8770 GCA_045654405.1 Acutalibacteraceae bacterium
GCTACGATCCGACTTCGATCTGAACAAAAAAGCCAATGATTTTACGCTTGAAATATACAACGGTACGGGTGGAAACCCAAAACCCGTAAGGTTTGCATCTTTTAATTACTCTACTTGTGATTCGGAAAACGGAATCGCAGCCAAGATCAGTATTGTTTCGGGTCACGGCAACGGTTCTTCTTATGCTTTCTTGCAAGATGCAATAATAAGGGTCAGCTATCTTGGTTCTGTGGAAGTCGACAACTTCAAGTATTACGGCGCAGCAACCGGCACTTATGATGGAGCAAACAGACAATACGGCGATATATTTTGGCTGGTTGATACCACAAATAAGATTGTTGATTTCTATTGTTTGATGGGTCAGTATGCACGTATGTATCAGACCCCGTGGAAAAGATTAACTTACAGCACTAAAGGAGCTGTAACACAGCATACAAGTTGCACCGTCTATTCCAGCGGTGAAAAGCTGTGGGCGAACAACAGCGAAATTGCTTTAATTAGTGATATACCTACCGTTCCAACCCTTTCCGCCGAAACTTGGACTTTCACCCTTGAAGACGGCAGTACCGTAACAAAGGTGGTGTATGTAGGATGAGTATAGATTTTTCTACCTTACAAGGCTTAACCATACCCGAAGGCGTTGTTACGCAGATAACAGACGCAAGCGGTAATGTGCTGTGGAGTGCGAATAGCCACGTTTCCGCTGCCGGTGAAATTCTTGACCCGTGGGCAGATATTTCCGCTGGTTTGTATGCAGATTGTTATTCGTTGGGTAACTGGAAGTCCTTCAATTTAACTGATGGGACATCCGTTGTGATGGAAGTTGTGGCATTAAATGCTGACACGAAAACGAATGGTTCTAAAGCAACCATTACTTGGATTTCAAAAAGAGTTATCACGACCACAAAGATGAACAGTAGTATGTCTGTATATAATGGTTGGGCGGCATCCGCAGGGCGCAGTTGGCTTCGTGGCGATTTTTATACTACCATTCCTACAGAAATAAAAAATATTATTGTTCCAGTCAATAAGACTTATTATGATTACACTACCAAGTCTACGTTAACGTGTGAAGATACCGTGTGGATTCCGTCCTACCGTGAAGTTTTTGGTAATAGTTCAAATAGCACCAGTTACGAAACCTCTGGTGTTGATTATACCGATTTCTTTACAAGCTTCACTGTCCGAAGGAAATATAATGCAAGTGGTTCGAAATCATCGTGGTGGTTGCGTTCTGCTGTGCAAACTGGTGGCACGAACTTTAGAACGGTGGAAACAACTGGTTCTGACTCTTCAACCTCAGCCGCACGCGAAGCCGGAATCGTTCTTGGCTTTTGCACTTAAAATGCGAACACCGATATGGAGAAAGACAAATGACAACCATTACCCGAAGATCAGACGGCATAACCATTACGGGACACGCCGGATATGCCAAAGCAGGGCAAGACATTGTTTGCGCCGGAATATCAACGCTGGCGCAAACGCTTGTTGCTTCCATCGAGGAATTGACGGAAGACAAAATTGAATACGTTATACAGCCGGGAACGGTTGATATAAAGCACGGGAATTTATCAGAGCAGGCGCAGCTCTTGGTGAATTCCTTTTTTGTTGGCGTTGAAATGATTGCCAACACCTACCCCGAAAATGTACGGTGCAAGCATTGAACACCTTAAAAGCTATGGAGAAAAACGGTGCAGGCGTGGAACACGGTAAAAGCTACGGAAAACAATGCGATAGTTTCAAAAAATCGGAGGAATTAAAAAATGAAAAAAAGAATGTTTGATCTGCAAATATTTGCGGAAGATGCGGCAACATCGGCTGAACAGACCGAAACGAAACCCACGGAAACCGATGCGAAGGTTATAAGTGAAGAAAAGCCGGACGGGAAAACAAAAGCGGCTGCAAAGTACACCGATGAAGATTTTGACCGCAAATTAAATCAGAAGTTTGCCGAATGGCAGAAGAACAAAGAAAAGGAAATCAGCGAAGCAAAGAAGCTTGCCGAAATGAACGCCCAGGAAAAAGCCGAATACGAGCTTAACAAAGAGCGTGAAGCCCACGCAGAAACGCAAAAGGAACTTGACGAGCTTAAACGCAAAGACACTTTATCCGAAATGACAAAGACTGCACGCAAAATGCTGTCCGATAGCGGTATAAACGCTTCTGACGAGATTTTGTCCGTTTTGGTTACAACTGATGCAGAGCAAACAAAAAACGCAATAGACGGCTTTACAAAGCTTTATAAAGAAGCGGTTGAAGCCGGAGTTAAGGAACGATTAAGGGGCGAAACACCCAAAGCCGGTACAGGCAGCGTTGCAGCTCCCGTTTCTGAAATCGACAAACGTATTAAAAAATATTTATGAGGTGAAAAACAATGAAAAAGACTCTTATTGACCTTCAGCTCTTTGCAGAGGGCAACAACAACGATCTTCCCGCAAGAAGCTATCAGCTTGAATTCAAGAAGCTTTTGCAGGTAGTATTCGGCAAGCATTCTTACTTTGCTGACTTCTTCGGCGGCAGCATCGAAGCTCTTGACGGCGTGCGTGAAAACGAAACCGCTTTTTACGTTAAGACTTCCGACATTCCCGTTGTAATCGGTACTGGTTACAACAAGGATGCAAACACCGCATTCGGTACTGGCACTTCCAACTCCAACCGTTTTGGTGAGCGCAAAGAAATCGTGTATACCAACACCCCCGTTAATTACTCTTGGGGCTGGAATTTCCACGAAGGTATTGACCGCCACACCGTAAACAACGATTACAACGCAGCTGTTGCAGATCGCCTTGAATTGCAGGCAAGAGCAAAAACCCAGCTTTTCAACGCAAAGCACAGCGCATTTATCGCTGAAGCTGCCGGACATTCTGAACCCCTTGCAGGCTATACCGCAGAAAGCGTGCTTGCTCTGTTCAACAAGCTTTCCAAGTATTACACCGACCTTGAAGTTGTGGGCGAACTCAAAGCAAAGGTTTCTCCCGACCTTTACAACGCAATCGTTGACCATCCTTTGATGACTTCCGCAAAGGGTTCTTCCGCTAACATCGACAACAACGGTGTTGCAAGATTCAAGGATTTCGCAATCGAAAAGATTCCTTCTTCTATGTTTGCGGATGGCGTATGCTGCTACACTTACGTTGCAGGCGTGGGCAAGGCGTTCACCGGTATTAACACCGCAAGAACCATTGAATCCGAAGACTTTGACGGCGTAGCTTTGCAGGGTGCGGGCAAAGCAGGCGAATATATCCTTCCCGACAACAAGAAAGCTGTTGTTAAGGTTACTGTAACCGGTGCTTAATGATGTATAAAGTCATTAAGTACTTTACAGACCTGCACGATAACGATTACCCCTACAACGTGGGAGATATTTTCCCACGTTCGGGGGTTACTGTTACGGAAGGAAGGCTGGCACAGTTGGCAAGCAGCGATAACAAGCAAGGCGTGCCGCTTATACAGCTTGTAGAGGATGCGCCCGAAGCGGAAGCACCCAAAAAGACCACCGCAAAGAGGGCAAAAAAGACCGCCGAAAAGTAAGGGGGTAGCGTTATGCTGAACGATATAAAAACGCTGCTTGGCGTTGAACTGGAAGACACAACACAGGATGCAATGTTAAAGCTTATAATTGCGGGCGTTACTTCCCGCTTAAAGTTACTTCTTGGCGGCATTGAACCGCCCGAAACGATGGATCACATCATAATTGAAGTGGCGATTATCCGCTTTAACCGCATCGGCTCTGAAGGTATGTCAAGTCATACCGTAGAGGGTGAAAGCTTTTCGTTTATCGACAGCGATTTTAACGGCTTTACAGACGAAATACAAGCGTTCCTTGAATCGCAGAAAGAGAGCGCACGGGGGCGGGTGAGGTTTCTTTGAGATTTGACACGCCCGTTTACTTCCGGCTTACCGAAAGCGAATATAACGCAGAAAGCGGCAATTATGACGATATAACCACCGCAGAAACGCTGCGTTATGCTTCCGTTACCGATACCGGCACGGAAACATTGCAGCTTGTATACGGTGAGCTGAAGAAAGGAAGCAAAACCATACGTTTGCAAAGCCATTACAGCAAACCTTTTGACAGAATCCGCATAGGAAACACCGTTTATCGTGTGGATATGTCAAGAGAGCTGCGAACAAAGCACATTTTTGTTGTCAGCGAGGTGTGATAAATGGCAAATATCAAGGTTGAGGGCTTGAACGAACTGCAAAAGGCTTTGAAATCCAATGTAACAATGGATGATGTAAAGAAAGTTGTGCGGAAACACGGTGCAGCGTTGCAAACAAGAATGCAGGGCAAAGCAGACTTTACCCGTGGTTATCAGACCGGCACAACAAAACGCAGCATCGGGCTTGAAATCAAGGATGACGGCTTGACTGCCGAAGTTGCACCGACAACCGAATACAGCCCCTATTTGGAGTATGGTACTCGGTTTATGGATGCACAGCCTTTTGTCCGTCCCGCTTTCAACGAACAAAAAGAAGAGTTTAAAAGAGATATGCAAAAGTTGGTGAGGTGATAGGCTTATGAACGCATATATTGACCCACAGCAAGAGTTATTTACTCGGTTGAAGTTGGATATAGAAGCAAAGGGATATGCCGTTTATGACGGTTTTATGCCCCCAAAAGACACACCATACCCGTTTGTATATCTTGGTGATTTTCAGCAGATAGACAAGGAACACAAAAACGCAATCACGGGCAGCGTATTCCCCACAATTCACATTTGGAGTGATACGCCCAAAAACCGTGGTACGGTTTCCAAAATGCTGCTTGATGTCAAAACGGTTTGCAGGCAGATCAGACACACAAAGCATTATGCTTGGCTTATCCGCAATGTAAACCAAAGAATTATACCCGACAATACCACAAAAACCCCTCTGCTTCACGGAGTTATTGAAGCAGAGTTTTTATTTTCATAGGAGGTAATAAAATGAGAAAAATTAACCTTCAGCTTTTCGCCGAAGCAGTACAGGGCAAAAAGCTGGTTTATCTGTTCCGTCTTTTGAGCGAAGCAGCAACCAAAGCCGGAGTTACCCTTGCATTTACTACCGAAAACGGCAGAACCAAATCCAAGGATTCCGATACCACCGCAACAAAGGATGGCGCAATTCGCACCCCCGGCACTTCCGAAGTTGAAATTACCGCCACTTGCCTTCTTGCAAAGGGCGATGAAATGATCGACAAGCTGGAAACTGCTATGGACGATGACGAAATTATTGAAATATGGGAAGCAAACCTTGAAGAACCCGTTGCAGACGGCGAAAACAAGTTTGCAGGCGCATATTTCCAGGGCTATATTACAGAGCTTGAAAAGACTTCCACCGCCGAAGATTATGTTGAATGCTCTTTGACATTCGCAATCAACGGCAGCGGCGTAAAGGGCGATGTTACCGTGTCCGTAGAGCAGCAGGAAATTGCAGCTTACGTATTTACCGACACACAGGCAACAGGAGCATAAAAGGGCGATTTAATTCGCCCTTTCTTTAATCAAAAAGGAGTGTAAAGGTTATGTTTGAACTGACTATTAACAACGAAGTTTACCAATTTCATTTTGGTATGGGATTTTTGCGAGAGGTCAACAAAAAGCTGTCAAAGCCTATTGACGGCGTAAAGGACGGAAAGCAGAACATCGGCTTGCAGTATACCGTTGCCGGAATTATTGACGGCGACCTTGAAACGCTTGTTGATGTGCTTGACACCGCCAATAAAGACCAAAAGCCCCGCATTACCCGTGCTGCCCTTGATGCGTATATCGAGGACGAAAACACGGATATTGATGCGCTGTTTGAGGATGTGCTGGGTTTTTTAAAGAGTGCGAATGCTACAAAGAAAGTGACCGAAGCTCTGATAACAGCAGTCGAAGCGGAGAGAGCGAAAGCAGCGAAAGCATAACCGATTTTGAAGACACTTACCGGGAAATTGCTTTAAACTGTTTTCGCTTTTTGGATTTCAAAAGCTTTGCGGAAGTTGACCGGCTGACAATACCCGAATATCGGTTACTTATGGAAGCTGTACGGTTGAAGCAAGTTGATCTTGATTATAGAAACCACTTGCAGGCATTCTTGAATTTCTCTGTAAAAGCAGAGAAAAAAGCGGGCAAGAACAAATCAAAGCCCGTTTATAGTAAATTCAAGAAATTCTATGATTACGAAAAAGAAGTTGAAAAAGTTTCAAAGAAAAATAAGAAAAGCAGATTTTCCGGTATAGGCAAGTTTTTGAAAAAAGGAGAGTGAAACAATGGCTGAAAATTATTCTGTCAGAGCGGTATTATCCGCAACAGATAACGGCTTTTCCTCTACTCTCAAAAATGCGCTGAACACAACAGAAAGCCTTGCAAGCAAAATCAAAAGCGGCTTTGCTTTTGGTATTCTGCAAGGTGTTGGACAGCAAGCCTTTAGTGCTATAACAAATTCTGCACGGGAGCTTATAAGCGAAATTGATTCGTCAAACGCATCTTGGAAAAACTTCACTTCCAATTTGCAAATGCTGGGCAAGAGCGACAAAGAGATTGCAGGCATTAAAAAGGAATTACAGGAGTTTGCCGAACAGACCGTATACAGCTCTTCCGATATGGCAACCACCTTTGCACAGCTTGAAGCGGTGGGAACGAAAAATACCACCGCACTTGTAAAGGGCTTCGGCGGTCTTGCTGCCGCTGCCGAAAATCCGCAGCAGGCAATGAAGACACTTTCCACGCAGGCAACACAGATGGCAGCAAAGCCAACGGTTGCGTGGCAAGACTTCAAGCTTATGCTTGAACAGACCCCCGCAGGTCTTGCAGCTGTTGCAAAAGAAATGGGAATGACAACGGGCGATCTTGTCAAAGCGGTGCAGAAAGGCGAAGTTGCAACGGAAGACTTTTTCGATGCAATACAGAAAGTTGGCACAAGCAAAAGCTTTACAAAGCTTGCAACGGAATATAAAACCGTTGGGCAGGCAATGGACGGCTTGAAAGAATCCATTGCGAATAAGCTTACCCCCGCTTGGGATGTTCTTTCGCAGGCGGGTATAAGTGCTGTGGGCAAGCTTTCTGATGCGCTTGGCGGTATAGATGCGGGCGTTGTCGCAGATAAGGTTGCGGCAGCTCTTGACAAAGCAAAGCAGTATTGGGATGCGCTTGTTTCCGCTTTTGACGGTACAGGCACAGAGATACTTGAAGCTTTCAACGCTGTTAAAAACGGCTTAACCGGCTTTTCCGGTGCGCTTGGCGATGCAACAGATGTTGAAAGCTTTTCTTCTGCAATGGAAACCGTGGCAGGCGGTATAAAGACCGTTGCTGACTTTGTGGAAAAGCACGGCGAAACCATAGGCAAGGCACTTCCGTGGGTTGCGGGTCTTGTTATAGCTTTCAAGGGGCTTTCAGTTGTATATACTGCTGTGCCCGGTATGTCGGCTTTTGCATCCGCAATCGGTTCAATGGTTTCAAGCGGTATAAGCAGTCTTGCCGGTAAGCTTTTCGGTGTCGCAGGCGGCACAAAGGCTTCGGGCGAAGCTGCGGCTACAAGCGCAACACAAATGGTTGCAGGCGCAAAAGCATTTATGATGATCGGCGTTGGCGTTTTGATGATAGCGGCGGGCTTTGCCCTGCTTGCACAATCCGCTATTGCCTTATCAAATGCGGGCGGTCTTGCAATCGGTGTTATGGCTGGCTTGGTTATAGCTCTTGCGGCTTTGTCAATCGGTATGCTTGTTTTGATGAAAACAATGGAAGCTTCACCGGCGCAATTAGGCAAAATGGCGCTTGCGATGCTGTCAGTCGGCGCAGCAATCCTTATGGTTGGTGCAGGCTTTGCGCTTCTTGCATATTCGGCAATTCAGCTGGCAGATGCAGGCTGGGGCGCAATCGGCGTTATGATCGCTATGGTTGTAGTAATTGCATTGCTTGCAGTCGGGGCGGTTGCCCTTGGAGCTGCGGCGGCAAGTGCTTCAACCGGCTTGCTTATTTTGGCTGCGGTTATTTTGGCAATCGGTGTCAGCACGGTTATTGCAGCGGCGGCTTTGGCTATTGTTTCCGCTGTATTACCGAAGATTTGCCAATACGGGCTTGAAGGAGCAGGCGCAATCACCGCTTTGGCGGGTTCAATGCTTGTATTCGCTGTTGGTGCTTCGGCTGCGGGTGCAGCCGCCACAATTCTTGGCACGGGTCTTGCAATTATGGCGGTCAGCCTTACCGTAATAGCGGCAGCAGTTGTTATGTTGGCAACAGGAATGCTTGCAATCGCTGTCAGCGCAATGTTGGTTGCATCGGCAATGGCTTTGGTTGCCAATGCGTTGCCTTTGATAGTGCAGCATAGCAGCGGAGCAACGGAAGCTTTGGCGATTTTATGCCTTGGTTTAATTGCATTCGGTGCAGGTGCGCTTGTAGCAGGTGCGGGATGTGCCGTGCTTGGTGTTGGCTTGGCTGCGGTTGGCGTTGCGGTTACTATTCTTGCATCCGGCATACTGCTTTTGGCAGCGGGTTGCTTGATAGCTGCGGCAGCGTTGGCTCTGATCTCCCTTGTATTGCCCACGTTGGCAGAACACGGTAAAGCGGGTGCAGAAGGAATACTTGCATTAAGTGCAGCTATGCTTGTATTTGGTGTTGCCGCAGGCGTTGCCGGTGCAGGCTGTACCGTTCTTGGTGTCGGTCTTGCCGTCATCGCTGTTGGTCTTGCCGCCGTTGGCGTTGCAATAACCGTTATTGCGGCGGGTGTTACTGCCCTTGCTGTTGGTGCTTTGGTTGCAGCTGCAAGCCTTGCTGTTTTGGCATTGATTTTGCCTTCACTTATAAAG
>JAZONH010000023.1:0-120116 GCA_045654405.1 Acutalibacteraceae bacterium
GTCAGACCTTTTTATATCCAAATGCACTTCAATAAGTTCTATTAGTATCATTTTATCTAGTTTCACATTGTTTTTTGGGAAGAAGACTTTTAGTATATTAACTGAGCATTTTATAGTTTTAAAATTCGGGAAAAAAACTACAAAAGTTTTTTTATTATGTTTATTTGCTTCGTTATTACTATTATACGCATCTAGTTCTAATAAACTTTTTTTGGCTCTTTCTGAAGTAAGTATATTGATTTATGGAATAATATTCCAAACACACATATTACTATGTTATTTTGCTACTAACACCAACGCTCAAAAACAGGTGAAAAAATTCGTGGATTTAAACATAAAATTTTTTGTGAAATACGATAAAAGATTGCAATTTTTACAGAATCAAGCCACAAAAAGTAAAATCATTTCGAATTTACACACCCAAAAAACAAAAAGATTAAACGATAAACAAAAGCTCTTATTAACCGAAATTTTTAATTTATCAAAACATACAAGTACTTGTATTATATCTGGAGAATTAGAAAACTGGCTAGTTCTTACTTCTCCCATTTTGAGTATATATGAGTACTATGTTAATGTAGATAAATTTGAAAACAGTTTTTTCTTATTTCATGTATTAGAAAATGCTTTTGAAACCGAAAAAAAACCACAAGTTTTTTTAAAGAGTAATTTTTGTGAGTTTTTTTGTGAGATGTGTTCAATAATTAATGAATCTAATTTAGATGAAAAACAAAAAAATATATTTATAGAAGATTTACAAATTTCAACAGTTGCATACTTATCTTTAAAATCACCTATGGAAAATGCATTTGAAACCATTAATAATATTACATCAGTGGAATCCAATAACAAAATATGTTTATTCATTTTGTATGCTACAGCAATTTGTTATAAAAATATTTGTAAAATACAAAAAAATACACCTGTTTCTTCAGCGGAATATAGAGAATATCAGCATGAAATTTTTGCTATGTCGTTAAAATTAAAGTCATTATTTTCTACTGAAAGCGATGGTGATATTAATAAAAGTATAACAGACAACAAAATTAAAAAGCTTCAACTGCTCATAACACAAAATCTATGCGTTCATAAAGAAATTTTTGATTATTTATATTTTGAAGAAATGAACAAATTTCCATCAGGCAACAATTGTCACAATGACTTTATTAATGACTTATTAAAATATTATTGTTTATAAAAAAGGAATCGAAACTTATGAATTATGATTTAAGAAATATACTATTTTGCAAACTTTCCCCTAATTTCAATAAAAAAATTGTTGATTGGTCGAATGAAATAATCAAAAACAAAGAGTTAGATTCCTATATTTCTTTGCAACAATTCAATTTTATGTATCAATATAAACTTGAACAACAAAATTCAAGTTTATTTATACCCCAAGCTATTGAAAAAGATACTTATGACCTTTCTACATATACAAACGGCTCAGTTATTTTTCATCCAATGTATATCATAAGGAAAATATACAAGAAAAATGACGAAAAAAGAATTTCTAATTTTTGGATAAAAAACAATAGTCTTTTTCTTTCTGTTTTCTTAGTTTTTACTAATAATCCTAAACTGACTACAAGCGATGTAGAAAAATTAATAAAAAAAGAGTTTAAAACTAATATGTTATTTGATTATTTAACTTATCGTTCTATTGATCTTTGCGACTTTGTTGTTGTACTAAAAACAGATAATTTAGATATATCTATGTCTTTTGCAAACTATTTACAAAATGCTAATTGGGTCAATAATATATCTATAACTTATAATATAAAATATACATCATCCAACCTAATCCCAGCATCATGTATGAATGAATTAAAAAAAGACAACATTTTTAACACACAAATAACAATTTCTGGTTTGCGCAAAAACGAAATAAAATTGTGGGCCTCAGAATCTCCTAATATGATTTTTAATCATATTTGTTTAAATTCCAATGGGAATTATACAATTTTAAATTCAAATAAATTTACAACATATGATCTAATAAAACTTTTGTATGATTATTATGATCATACAAATAGTTTATATCTTTTTGCTAAGGATATAAATGTTAGTATTTGTAAGCCTTGTGATAAAATAGCTTATAAAAACAAAAATGACTACGCTCTTACTAACTTATGCATGAAAATTCTTGAAAAATTTCAAAACAGCATTCAAAACTATAACCTTAGTTGGAAAAAGCCATTAAGTGAACTTGTAAATATGATAACAATCATGAGTCAAAATCCAACACAACAAAATATATGTTATTTACTTATTGATAGTGTATCTTTATTAAGTAATTGGCTTCAATTAAGTTGTGATAGCGAGAAAAGCCTGTTCGAATATAATGAGTCAATTCTTTTGTATGTAAGAGCTTGGAAACAATTAACCGAAGAAATATTCGAAGCAGAACCACTCTATTCAGAAAAAATAGACTTTCTTCCTAAAACATATAATTTTAGTTTATCTATGATAGAATATTATACGGCATATTCTAATCTTATTTCTACATATTTGATGAGAATTGATTGTTACCCTGATTTACCTAAAGAAAATGACAATTTTGCATGTTTAACAATCCCTAAATTATGTAGAAGATTTAAAACATTACCTATTCTTCCTGATGATAACCCGCCAAAGGACAGTATTTTATATATAGAACTTCCATATACAGCAATAAGTAATCCTTTTCAGATTATGACTTCTATTTTACACGAAGCATCGCATTTGCTGACTGATAAATTAAGGAATAGAGAATATAGAAAACAGTGTTTCTTGCAATGCGTCTCTTTTGAAGTTGCTTTAAATATGGGAATTGCGGAAATGGAAACATTTTCTCTTATTTATCAATGGGTTAAAATAGGCTTAGAACGTTTAAATTGCAATCTCGATTATTTAAAACATTTAAAGGCTGTAGTCTATCGTTTGTTTTTAGACTATTTGTATGTTCCAGAGAATATTGGTAAGTTAATGGAAACCTACTTTGCTTGTTATCCTGAAATGCAAATAGTCCAAAAGCACGAAATATATAAACAAGTGTATGAACGAAGAACCCAGTTGATTAATGGAACCAATTCAAATTCTTTCTCTTTAAATAATATATTAGATGATCTTACATTGTTGTTTTCCGAATGTTATGCAGATATGGTTATGGTATATACATTATCGCTTTCTGTTTTGGATTACATTTCAGTATTCGAATCGGAATTCAAATACTTGGATTTCGATAATTTTGATATTGATGTTAATATTCAAGTTTTAATGCAACGAATTTTAATTGTTGTTTTGGCAACACAAACTAATATGAATATTGAATTTTCCAACACTTACATAAAAAATCACTCTGGGAAAGTAATGTTCTTTTATGGAAAACTGCAAAAAGCTTATGATTCATTTAATTGTCAATCTAATTTCAAGAAAGTGAACAATTATTGGTATTCAAAAATAACATTGAATACGATTATATCATATATTAGTAGATGTTATTCAGATTTTAAAAGAAATAATAGTGATGAAATGGAAACGCTCTACAATAAGATAAAAAGTACATTTATTTCCATGGTGCACAATAACGAAATTTTCAATGATGCTTTTTATGAAACTATCGCAGAGAATAGAAGTGAAGTTTTAAAAAAAGTCAAAAACAATATTTTTTCTACATAATTTAAATACAATTATTTTCAGCAAGGTCTTATCCCCTCATTAAAATATATTTATATATTAGAAGCATAAATAAGATTTGTGTATTCATTTTCTGTTATTATCTTCTTCACTGTATACTTATTAGCCCATCCACCATGAAAGGGACTACTGTCACCGTATAGGCGCAGTAGTCCCTTGTTAGTTGTTAAATAATTTTTTACAACAAATAATATGTGTTGCTTGAAAAAGAGCCGTTACCTCGTTTCCGTATTTCTTTACGAATTAACTTTTCTTTTTCTAAATCGGTTAATGCTCTACGAACTGTACTTTCCGAAATGGACAGATGCCTTGCGATGGTTTTAATGCCTGGAAAACACTTGTTTTCTTTATCAGCTCTGTCTACAAGGTATAAATATACTAACTTAGCACGTGAAGATAACTCAACTTCATAGACTTTTCTTCTATAGTTATCCATTGTTGATATCTCCTTTTTCAGTTCTTAAGACTGTGTGTTGTGCTTTTTGCACAGCCATATATTCGGACTGTTCTTGCATAACATCTTCAGGTATTGCTTCAACTTCATATTCAGTTAATGCTTGACCTGATGAGCTAAAAGGTTTGTTTGCAGGGATTTTTTCTTCCCTGTCATTTATCTTTTCTTCGGATGGATACAGCTCGTTTATCGCCTCTTCAATAATCTTTCGACTTGTATATTTAACAGTTCTTGAACCTTTATCTTTAGGTATATATGGGTCTGTATCAAACTTTATTCCCCATTTAAAGAACAGTTTCAGTTTAGATATAAAGGGATGCGTACCTGTTTTCATAACGATAAAATTACCCTTATCCATCGATTTAAGCTCATCAGCAGTCATCAATGGTCTTTCTATCATTTGAAGACTTTGAGATGGATCGTTTTTACTTCTTGATACTGAACCGGACATTACAGTTCTTGAACCAAGCGATTTAGATATTATATCTGCTGTTTCAGAAGTAGGAGCAAAACCACCAGCAATAGTTATCTGACAGTTATCCTGAATAATAGCAGCACCTTCTCTGCCATAGTTCTTTTCAAGTTGTTGAAACGACTGAATAATACTTACTAATGACAGACGTCTTGAACGAGATGCAGAATACATCATTTCTGCTGAACTAATTGCAGGAAGAGTACCGAACTCATCCATATAAAACATAACTCTGTCTTTTAATGCACCACCTTGTTCATCTGCAACCATAAGTACTTCACGATATAACTGTTGCAAAAGAAGGGATACCATAAAGTATGTTGTTGGATTTTCTTCGGGTAATACAATAAAGATTGCACTCTTTTTAGAGCAAAACTTTTCAGCATCAATTGCAGTATCGAAACAGAGTATTTGTTCAAGTTCTGAATCCAGAAACGCATTAAGACGAGACATCGCTGTTGACATAACCGACTGCATAGCCTGGTCACTTGTGTTAAGTGCGGCACCTGCAAACCATTTGGTTTTATGTTCGGGTGGAAGCTTTTCCATGATTTTATGAAATTGGGTTTTACCTTTACCCATATTAGGCGCAGGAGCAAGTAACTCTTGAATAAGTTTATATACCGAAACTATATGACGTTGTTCGGGTGGAGCAAATTCAGCAACCAATAGGATTGACGAGGTAAGCAAGCCTTCTGCTGCATCATAGAAAAATGCATTTTGTCCAAATGAAGCCGCATCGCCTTCACTAAATATAATCGTCTTACCAATGATCTTAGCATATTTTTCGGCTTTAGCTTTGTATGTTAAGTTGCTTGGTTCATTCTTGTATAAATCCATATATTTGTTAACAAGATGAAGCAAATTGTTACCATCCGATTTTGTTGGATTTCGAAGATCTATTATAGCAACATCATAACCATAATATCCTTTTGCAATGTTACCGTAATTTCTATACAAATCCCCCTTTGTATCAGTAGTTAAAAATGACATTCCTGATGCGCAAGCATACTCAAGGTTTGGATATAACCAATATGCTGTTTTACCACATCCGGCTGCGCCTATCATCATCGTATGTACATCTGAAGTATCAACCATTGCATAATCTTGACCACCTATTGTCCTGCATCCAACAATAACTCCCTGTGGTAATTCATTTTTATTTTTGTTTTTTCTCCATAAGTCCGGAGTAAACGGAACATGCTTATACACTTTCTTTTGCTCAAGTTTAGATAAAAATCTTGCCGTACCGTGCTGACCATCTCCAACAGTTTTACTTTTGATGCTGTTAAGATTGTATATATGAGAAACAATTGTAATTCCACCTATCAGAGCAAACATTACGACACCCACAAAAATTAAGATATTTGGACCGTCCACTTTTTATCTACCTCCTGTTTATAAAATATTAAATCCTCATTCCAATCTTTTAATGTTGGAATGAGGATTTTTGATTTAATACCTTTTATAAATAGTTTATCCGAAAGTCTTTGTGCGGCTGTTTGACCGGCATTGTCATTATCGAAACAAATATAAACTTGTTCAATATGTTTGTTATCTTCAAGACATTGAAACAAAACATTATCTGCAACAGAGCATGCAGCTGCATAGCTGTTGTTTCTCCATTCAATAGGATGCATTGATATAAATGAAAGCATATCTATTGGCGCTTCAAATAAATAAATGTCTTTTCCTGTCCCATGCCAGTGGAAACTAAATTTATTATCACTACCTGCAACATTTCTTTTATATGCACTTTCTTTAGCTGTTCCTCGTTTGTGAATATGTCTTGGAACACCATCGGAATCATGTCCGATAAACAATACATTATGATAATCTGCTGATTCTCGAAGCATTTTAGCATGAACAAACGCAGTAATTATTTCTCGACTAATTCCTCTGTCTTTCATTAGATATTCATACAATCTTCTCATATTAGAATTTGTTTTAGGTATTATTAATTCTTGGGTTCGTATTTGAACAGGTGAAGAATACGATATAATAGTACCATTTTCATTAAGCAAATACTCCATTGCTTCACTGTATGTTTTATTAAAAAACTTTTGAAGAAAACTAACAACATTACCACCTTCTTGCTCGTAATGGTGATACCAAACATTATTTCTAATAGATACCTTTCCAGTTGGGCTTTCCCATATATATTCTTTTCCGCATCGGCTTAGTTTAGCTCCTTGTTTACGCAAGAGTTCTGCAATATCCATATGATACGCTCTGTCTTTTTGTTCTGGAGAAAATCGAATATAATTTGACATTGTAGAACCTTCTTTCTCAAAAAAATAACAGATTGACTGTAAATTCAGTCAACCTGTTTAATAGAAAAATTCTTATTTTTTTATGAATTTCTTTTTCTCTACAGACTTAATATAATTTTTATGCAATTCTTGTGGTTTGTAGAAAAAATTAGTTTCAGATTTTGTGAGTAAATTGGCTTCTCTTTTTTGTTTGAGCAACTCTATTGAACAAATAAAATCAGCAGATTGTAACAACTGATACTGCTTCGGAGAGGCATTTTTAAACTCAACAGCTGTTAATTTAGCGTGCATAATCACATTAAGAATATAACTCAATTCATTTTGACCATTGTCATAATATACAACAATCCTGTCAAACGAAAAGAAGTATTCTTGGTTATCTTCTATGAATCTCGACAGTTGTTTAGATATACTTGCCGATAAAGCATGTCGATCTTTGCATTCTCGTTTGTTAACAATAATATTGAAGTATCTTATCGGACAACTGATAGTAAAACGCAACATTTTATTTAAAATTCTTCGACGCTCATCAATATTCAAATTGTTATACGGGGATTCTTTTCGAATGATTGGGTGTGTATGTACGTACTCATCCTGTATGTCACATTCAGCAAGCCAAGACTTCAGTCGCGTTATATTGTTAGTGATGTCGTCAGCTTGATTGTGAAAGACAAGTGTCACAATATAAAAAGGAGATTGATTTACCGCATCTCCAAAATCGCCTGACTCATCAATAAATATACTTAGTTCCTTCAAGATAAACATCCTTTTATAAATAAAAAATGGCGAGGAATATACTCCCCGCCTGCGATGGCCCCAGAGTTTACACCCAAGCCAATGCATTTCGGATACTGCGTATCCCTTTTGCATCATTATTGTACCACAAAAGTAGTATAGTGTCAATAATGTATGAGTGATAAACCTTAATGTTTTTTAGTTATCACTATTATATACTATGCACACACTAGTTTCAAATATACAAACTAAAATAAAACTTACATTTTTAATCCCTGTGCATGTTTCTTTTCTTGAATCCTTTTAAGCACCTTTTTGTCAACTTGCTGATCAGTCTGATTATCTTCTTCGAAATTATCTTGTATTGCTTGAGTTAACCTTGCAAATAATCTTGCAGAAGAAAGTGCTATATCAGTTTTCCAATGATACTTTTTAGATGGTTGAAATGAAGCAGGAATAGCTGGGACTTTAGCTTTTTCGGGTAAATATATCTTCTCTACATTTTCATCTGTAAAAGGATATTCAGATATGTCTTTGAGTCTAAGTGCTTCTTGCAGAACTGCATTTCGAATACTTTTAAATTCTTTGTTCGAAGATAATGGTACACGAGGTGGCATTTCTTCACGATAGATTTTAACTATTATTTCCCTTTTTTCATACCAAAGCTCATATAGTTCTTTTATTTTCTCATCTGATGCCATCTCATCAACTATGCCATCAATTAGATTTTTCGCTTTTTTAGGAAGATAACCATACATCATTCTTCCTGAATAATTATCTAATTCGCTTGCTAATTGTTTTAATAAGTCTGCGACAATGGGATTAGAATAGTGACCTTCATTTATTAAAGAAACCACTTCTTCAATCTTGTTTTTAGCTTCTTTTCGCAATTCATTTCGTCTGTCTGTTTGTTCAACATATATATTGTGCATCTCAGAAGAAAAAATATCTTTTGCAAAAGTTCTTTTAAGATCATCTAAACGTTTCTCAGTTATGTATGGTTCTCTACCTACAGAATAAGCAACCAAATGTATGTGTGGATGATATGTTTCATTATGAAATGCTGCATACCATCTTAAATCTGAGGGAGGAATGTTCATAGATTTTGCTATAGCAATTGTGTTTCTTTTTAATAATTCTTTCCATCTTATTGAACGAGCATAGTCTAAGGCTTCTGCATCATTTCGTTTCAAAGCCATTATTGTAGTGAAGACTAAACCATCGTGATTAGCAATATCTTTTGCAACACTTTCAAGGTTTATTTCTTCATCATGAAGTGAAAATAAACCATGTGTTCCTTGCTTTTCAACTCGCGGTCGCTTTGCAATATACCCAATATAGTTTTCTTTTTTATCTATTAAATCAAAGTATTCTTCCAGTGTATCATCAATGAATTCACTGGCTAATCCTTTCGTTTTGTTTGATAAATAATCCTCATATATTGGTGTAGATATTGCATCCGGAAAGTCCTTTATTAAACTAGAAATGATTCTTTGCTGCTCAATTGTTGCAGGCTGATATCTCCAACTTTCATCACACTTTTCTACTCCATCTCGAGTTGCAATGTACTTTAGATATTGAGAATTTCTTTTAGGAGATGATTTAAAATATCTCCATTTCAAGACAAATCTTGCCATATAATTTACCTATGTCTTTGATATCTTAATGCATTTTTAAAAGAAATTGAACCATTTAGAGAGCGCACCTCTTTGACACAAGTAGCACGAAGGTCATCTAATTGAGCTTCTGATATGTTGTTCAAAGCAGAAAAGACATGGAGTAACATTGATAACTCTACAGTGTTTTTAAAGAATTGATTACACATTTTATCTTCCAAATTTTGCATTCTGCTTTTGATTGAATTATCTATTAGCTCTGGTAGATATTCATCAGTATTTTGTGTCGAAAGATATCCGCAATAAAATCTTATTGCTTTCTCAATAAACTCTGATTGACTTTTGCAACCATCATCTTGATACATTTCTTTTACTTTATTTAGCACATCGGGATATGCCCATAAATGAAATTTCTTTTTGTTTGGATCAACTGCCATAAGCATCACTTCCTTCTTAGAATTTATAGGAGTCCTTATGAAATCCTTGAAACGATGGGATTTATCGGCTAATTCTCATAATTGGAGGAAAATCGCAAGATATAGGAGCCCACTTTTTGAAAGCCTTGAAACCCTTTATGCAGTCGGCATCGCCGTCTGCTGTAATCGCACAGGGATGCTTTTGCAACCCCTGTGCTTATTCCTGCAATAAAAATCGGACGAAATAACTCGTTATACACAAGAGCCTAAACGTCCGTTTTTATCGGCCTTTTATTGTGTATTCGGGTACTTTAACCATTTTTTGTACAACTCGTCAATTTTGGGCTAACAAACGGCAATAAACAGCATATAAGTATCATTTGTTACCTGTGTTTGAATTAGAATTATCCGAACTTGATTCAATGTAATCTCTGACATTTAACGGTACATTCTTTTTATATAATGAATCTAATGTTTCGACTAATTTTTCTGAAACACTTTTATTACCTTTTTGTTCGAGAAAGTATTTTAAAGCCTTCATTTTAGTTTCATCATATTCAATGCTTACTGAAACCTTTTTCATATGCAACACCTCACATTTGCATTATCTGAATTGACTCGTCATCATCCAACCATTCCTGCTCATCTTCACTGTAATTACCGAAGCTTACATCCTCATAAGATGTATGATTCCACTTTGTGTTTTCAATACAAGAATTAATCATAGAGGCACTACCGACAACGCATCGTGAGAACAATGCATCAGTGAAATTCGAGTGAGTCATCATTACTGAAAAGAGATTGCATCCTTTAAATTTTGCACCCTTACAATTCATTTCTTCGCCTGTCATTCGTATTAAACTGCACTCGACGAACTTGGAGTATTCTGCATTAGCAAAACACAATTCTGTACTTGTGAAATTGCAATTAACGAACTTAGCATTATTCATAATTGCACTATTCAATGACCTGTATGAAAAATCATAATTGGATATATAGCAACCTGAAAAGTCAGCCTGTTCACCACCGGGTTCGTCATAGAGCCACAGTATATGTTTGGCAACCATAACATCAATTTCTTCTTTAGTTAAACCTCGGTAAGGAACATCTTCTTCATACATTGCATATTCTTCTGACAACCTCATAATGAATTTGTCATCATCAAATTCTACTGTTGCAAATTCAATTCTGTCACAGAGCATCTCATGAAGAAGCGTAGGAGACAGAATTTTAGGTTTATAGAATTTGTGTATCTCATCCAAATCGATTCTGAACACACCTTCATCCTGATCATCAATTGCTTTGGCAACGATATCATTTCGGATGTTTAACATAGACTTCATAAACTGTTGCAAGGTGAAGGACTCATCGGCAAGTAACAAAGTTCTTGCTTTAGGAAGATATGAAAAGTTTTTAGCAAAACTTGTACCTTCAGAATTTACAATAATACCTTCATCGTGATTCTGATGGAGGAACAGAACACATCTGCTAATGCCTGTTTCATCTTTATGCATCATTTCTGCATGTTCAGCAATGAAGCTCATGCTTTCCATCGTGTTGTTTTTGAGAAGATTAAATTCATTTTCTGCCAGTTCAACAACTTTCTCTACAGAACAATATTCTGTCATTGCCTGTTGCTCATTTCTGTTAAATGCTGTTTGTAAAAACATATTAAAGCACCTCCATATTAGGTGATGAATCAAGGTGTGTAATCATACCTTCTTTATCAAGTTCATCGATTATTTCTTGGGTAATGAAGCCATAATAACCTTCAGGTCTTTCAACACCAAACTGCTCATACTGGAATTTAAGAACAGGTTCAATTTCTTTTAAACCTTCCTGTGAATAACCGTGCCTAAAGAATTTCCAACGATTTTCTTCGGTATAAACATAGATGTAATCTGCCCATGAGTTGGGATCGTCAAGCTCATTGAACGTATACTCTTTAGCTTCCATACCTTTTTCGCCACGATCTCTGCCGTATGCAACAACCACACCGTCTTGCCTTGTTGAATACTCAAAGCCATGAGGTTTCGAAGGATCGGGATTAAGATTCGGAGCAAGGCATGAAATACCACCTATATCGATAAGTTCTTTTACTTTTTCGGGTGTATCATAGTGGTCTATAAGCAAGGCACCGTTATGTGAAAGATAGCCATCACTATGGCAATAAATCGTTCTGTATTTATCAGCACCGATTTGCATTGCAATTAAACTTCGTGTACTCATATTATCAACCTCTTTCTATAAAATTTCTGTTGTCGGCTCACTGGTTGTTTCTTCTTCGATGTATGTGATGTATGGAATCTTCAACCAATGAGTCCAACTGTTATATGACAAGGGTGTTTTTATAACACCTTTTTTTGTGTTAGCTGCTTGGATTACATAACCATCACCGATATATATACCGATGTGACCGTTGTGCCAAACTGCTACTCCGGGTATTTCGGGAATGGTATCTATTGTGCCTTTCTCTGTAGCTGCAGAGTACATTCCGTCAGCACCAATGTCGGGCATACCATTCGTTCCGTAATTGATTTGACCTGTTGCTTCATCAAGCCAACTGTATCCTTTTATGAGACCTACACAATCGGCTGTTCTACCACCAAGCCAATTACTTTTGATGAAGTCATATTTCCCACCAACCTCATCGGGATATTGTTTTGCCTTTATGTCGAGAATTTTTTGTGTGAGGACTGTTCCGTATGTTCCGTATACATAACCCCAACCATTTGCAACTGCTTCTTCAGCCCATATGCAAAGATCGATGTTATTTTTGTATCCGTTATTGGTAAATCCTGATGAGTCAATGTAGGTACTGCGAATATCTTTAACTACGGTAGAGTATTCTTCGGCATCTATTTCACTACCGAATTTTGTGTTAACAAGCTCAACCAGTTCGGCATCAGACAAGTCATCTTTAAAGCAACTTGCCAGGTCACTTGCAAAGTTTTCATTGTCTGAAAAATCAAAAAGCCCAAGTGCATACAGCACCTGAGCTTCTCGATAATGACTGCCGAGTTCTGCATCGTTTAATGCAGATTCAACAGCCAACATTGTGTCATTCATTTTTTGTAATTCTCGAACCTGTGCATCATCTAAATTCTCCACATAGTTCTCTGCAATTCCATCAATATCAATTTCTACTTTGCCAGTAAGAGCTGCATAAACAGCGAGTAGTGGAGTTGCAAGCGCTATAACAAGAACGAGAACAATGCACAATACTTTTTTTAGTATTTTCGGGTTTGTAAGTATAGATACCGCTATTTTTTTCAAAGCGGCGGCAACGGTAGCACTCATTATCTACCACCTGATTTACCGAAGAGTTTTGTTTTGTATTCAGGTGCAATAACTTGGAGAAGGTATCTTTCGTTACCACATCTATATAGGCAAGTACCACGTTCAGGATACTTAATCAATTCAAATTCGCTCGGCTCTATCTGGAGAGCTTCCATATATTCTTTGGGATTGATACTACCAGGGTTGAACAAGAATTGGTGAGTAGGAATACTGAACATCGGTTTTGTAAATTCACGGATTGTAGGAATTAAGAAATCCTCAATATTCTGACTCGCAATGATAATAGCAGAGTCCTTTTTACGAACTCGTTTCATTGCATTTCGGATATATTCAATAGCAGTCATATTGGTTAAGAAGAGGTAAAGCTCATCAATTGATGCAACTGTATTACCCACACCTAAAAGCTGATTGCTCATGTATGAGAGGATGTTAAACAACATAGCATCCTTTAATCGCTTGTTGGTATCAAGCAAACCTTTAACACCGAAGCACAAGAAGGCATCATCTGTAATGTTGGTGTAACCATTAAAATATTTTGATTCAGCACCTACGCACATTGAGTTGATACCAAGACAGATTTCCTGAAGTATTTCTTCTGTATAAAGATTTTTTTCTTCTTTGTTATATGCCTTGAATTCAGCATCGCAGAGATTGTACAAGTCAGTCATAATGGGATAGTCAGTTGCTTTGAGTCTTGAGAAATCGGTTGTATCGGTAATACCAAAGTTACCGTAAAGCTTTCCGAGGAGAATTTCAAGAGTATCAATCTGTGCATCCGTGAAATCTTTATAGCTTCTGAAGAAGTCTTTCAAGAAAGCAATGTGCTGACTGAGTCTTGTTACTCGTCTGAACGCTTCGGGATCTTCCTTGCTATAATCGTTTTCGTTATCAGACCATTCCTTCGGTTCAAGTATGTTGATGATGTATTCACCGGACATAAGGTCAATATAGCAACCACCAAGAGTTTCGGTCAACTCCTCATATTCAGATTCGGGGTCAAGACATACAATTCTTTTTCCTGATTCACGAATATTGGTGAGCATAAGTTTCATAAGGAAACTTTTACCCTGACCTGAGTTACCGAGAATAAGGGCATTGGCATTAGTTTTGTCTTCAGCTCTGTGGTCGAAGTCAACAAGGATATTTGTACCGTATTTATCTCGTCCGATATATATTCCGTGAGGATCGGTTTTACCTGAGAAGTTAAATGGATAGAGATTAGCAACACTTGAGACAGGCAATACTCTTTCAAACTGTGTACCGAACATATTTGAACCCATAGGCATTACCGACAAAAATCCTTCTTTCTGCCTTAATGTAAGACGGTCAACGATAATTTTTGAACGGGTAAGTTCCATTGATATGTCACTCTGAAGTTCTTTGAGTGCTTCATAGCTTTTTGCTTTAAGTTCAATATACACGGCACAATGAAGGAGGACTTCCTTGTTTTTTCTCATATTTGCGAGAAGGTCAACCACATCCTGTAAGTTACCTTCAGCTTCAACAGTTTCATTAACATCATTACCTGTGCTTTTGAGAGTGTTTCTTCTTGTTGCATTCTGAATAATTTTACGCTGTTCTGTATGATCAACCAAACGATGATATATGCGAAGGGTTACACCATTTCTGTCTGCAAGTTGAGCGAGAATAGCCTGTTCTTCTGTTGTTGGAGGATATTCTCTTATCGCCCATACACAACGGAAACTGTCACCAACAATATAGTGGTCGGAAAGAAACTTTATTGTACTTGGGCAGACACAGTCAAAGAAATCCTTGGTGCGAATTTCTTCTTTCTGTTCCTCTGTTAATATTACTTCTTTCTTATTTCTTTTCATTAAAAAACTCCTCTCTGTCAAAACCTGAAAAACCATCACTTAAATCGAAATGTTGCTGACCATCAACATCGGGAAATCTTTCACCGTTAAATGATGAATCAAAGTAAAGGGCAATAAATCTTTTTATATCATCCTTGCCCATTCTCTGAACCTCGAATCCCTGTTCAGAAATTACTTTTTCTATGTTATTAAGCACAGTAAACACCTGTTCGGGTTTTGCATTTTTACATCTGCCGATTAACATAAACTGACGAGCTGTTGCCATTTCAGTTTGGATTTTATCAAGGAACACAATGTCCTTTTCGATAATTCTTCTGACCTTGTTTGATTCCTCTGCAAGTTTTCTTTCTTGCAGATATCTTTTGTTCTCATCAAAGCATTCACTTGCATCGGCACACACAATTTCAATATCGGGAACTGACGATAAAACCATCATTAAGTGATATATCTTTGTTTCAATACTTGCTTTTGAAAGAACTGATATATTTGTGGGAGTAATGTTAAAAAATAAAAGCTCTCCATTTTTAGTGGAAAGCCCATACTTTGTAAAACTCTTTATTCCCAAAAGTTCCTGAACCGATACATCTTTTCTTTTTAATTTCATCGGCTGTTACCTCCATTCAAAGTATTGCTGGGTAGATAAAAGGTATCTACCTGCGTATTTTATAAAATCAAGAATTGTTATATCGTCAATTCTTATTGTAAGAAAGCCATAGCATAATGTTAAGGCAAATGGAATTACGAATGTAAATCGCACCAAGAAAACTATAGATATGAGACCAGCGATACCTAAAATGCAGAATTCTTTCAATCCCCAAAGCCATATATTCGCCGTAGCTTTTAAGTTCTGTGGATAAATATATGTTTTCATTTTACACCTCCAAATTATTTAAACGCTTTTACAATTGTTCGACCCAAATTTACAGCAGTAGTTGATGCATGGAACACACTCATCATATTAACTCTTACTGAACTATCGAGACCGAACTGTTGTGCAATTCGTGGAACTTCATTAGCTGTTAACATAATACCGAGACCTAATAACATACTTGTTTTGAATGTCATTAAACCAAGATACAGCAAAGTTGTCTGCATAAATGCAGTTAAACATAACGCAGCAATCTGTTTCATCCATTGATTAAAACCATCGGTATATCCTCTTGGTACAGAGAACATATATAAAGCACCGACAGTCATTTGAATGAGCAATATTCCTCCTCGTTTAATGTTTTGGAAGAACACTTTAACTACGCAGTATGCAAAGGCAATAAGAGCAAGTAAGCTAAACAAACTTACATGTAATGAACCTGTCTTCATATCGAAGTATATTTTCATTACATCTGAACACAACTGCCCAATATCACGAGCCGCATTTGCACCTGCGAGCGAAGCTAAATCGTGTGCAAAAGTGTTTTGTAAAGTGATACATAATTTATATAACTCAACTGGGACAACACCAATTAATGAACAAGCAAAGAACCCTTTTAAAATATTGATCGCCGTGCTTTTGATGTTAGCCCTACCATTTTGATATTCAATTGCCGTATCGAATACGGCTACTATAACTCCGGCTATGAACAATGCCCATCCGAAAGTTGTAAAAAGAAGGATTACGGCTTTCACCCAATCCAAATCAAATAATTCAGCGCCCATTGAAGTGATGTATGTGAAAAAGTCTGCTATTGCACCGAATACTATTTCATATATCCATTGGAGAAATGCTCCGAATATTGATTCTGCAATAGCTTCACCCATTGATGCAACTGTTTCGGAAACAGTACCACCTATAGCTTCGACTATGTCCGTCACCCAATCAAACAAAGGCTGCACCTCCTGTCAAAAAAAGAGCAAGACGAGAAGACCTCGTCTTGCTCTCATAAATCCGATGGATTTATTATTAAGATTTTTTTGTTTTTCTGTTTTGCATATTTTACTGTGTTTCCTGTTCCACTTGGTTTTCCACCCCAAACTGCAATTATATAATCGGAATTGTCAACCATATATTTATTCCTTTTTTGCATACAATCTGAAGTGTAGTGGTACTGTAACATAGATTCTTTATCACATTTGGCTAAAATATCATAATATCTATCTCTAAAAGGTTCTGACCACTTTACGGATTGTTCTTCAAAAGGAATAGCTGCTTCTAATTTAATGTGTGGATAAGTTTTCTTCAATTCCAATACAATTTCAGCAGCATACATGTCTACACCTAATGCCATTCCTGAAATAAAATTGTCAACATTGTATTTAGTGATAAGCAAAACAATTGAATTAAGCAGTAATGCTTTTAATTTTTTGCATGCATCTTCTTCCTCATTAAAACCAAATGGTAAATTCTGTGGTCTGTGACCTGTAAAACAACAAGTATTTCCCATATTAAACTCCACAAATATTTATTATGGAAAAATAGTACTAAAAAACCACAGTCAGTACAATAAAATGGGAATTCAAAACTTGTAGTCTTATTTAAATTGCATACCCATCGCATAGCTTTGGTCCTGAAACATCTCAACATATTCAAGGACAGTATCTGCAATTTTAGCTTTTTCTGACTGAGATACTTTTGTGTACCACTCCGGTTTATTATAATCCCACATATAGGGTTCAATTTTATCTGAAAGTGAACTACAGAAATAACCGATTATATCAGAAAATTTGAAAAGCTGTTTATCAATTACACCATCATCAGAATTGATTATGGTTGACTGAATTGCAGTATATTTGCCTGCTGTTCCTGTTGTTACAAACTGGAGTTTACACAGCTTGTTTTCGTCAAGTCTTCCGAGCATAGTTTTGCCTGTAAACTTGAGGTCTGACATAACTGTGTTATCTCCAAATAAGGTTCGCATTTCTTTTTCATAAAAATCCATATTCTTCTCCTTATGAAAGAATTGTCCAGATATAAAGAGGTGCAGTAAGTGTAAAGAGTAAACATGCAAAAAGAATTGCAGGAGCTGTAAATTCAAACTGACCATGCTTTCTGTAGTCAAAGTAGGCTGTACCGAGCTTAACAAAGAAGAGAACAGCAAGGATTAAATCGACAGCAGGAAACACAACATTGTTTACAACGTCTTTAATCTGACCCTGTGCTGCAGTCCATGTACCTTCGATTGCACCTGCAACGTCACCAGCCGCAAAAGCTGTGACTGTAAATACAGAGAGAATTACAGTTACTACTGCAATGCAAAGAAGAATTTTTTTAATGTTATTTTTCATCATTAACATCTCCTAACTTATTAAATATTTTGTTTTCTTTGATATACTTTATCGGAATTTTCAGATTCTCGCAGAAGCGAATTTCTGATTGCATACCTCTTGTGATTTCATCACCAAAAACCCATAATTCATCGCAAAACCATAAAAGGCTTAACCCTGCCGTAACACCAAGTTCTCTTTCTCTTGGATCGTCATCATTAAGACAGAGTGCATAAAAGTGTGGCACTACCGGAGCAGTACCACACTTAAGTGCATATTTAGCGTACAGTTTTGCTTTTTCAAGGTTTACAGCAATGTTACCACCAAGAGGAGAACAGATATAAACCTTTTTAAGCATTGTTCCACCTCTTATCTGCGACCTACATACCAATCATCATATGCAGATTCAGATATCTCAATTGAGTTGGTGTTTGCATTTCTTGTAATCATACCTGCAGGTGTCCAGCAATCGCTCTGAACTATACCGATAGTGTATTTGCCATCGGGATACCATATAGGTGTAAAGTGAACATTACCATATGAGCCATTGGTTCTGAATACCCATTTCAAGCCATCTTTACCGAGTGTTCTATATTCATTTTCAGTTGTTGAATACTTATATTCGGGCAGGAGAGCCTTGCAATACTGTGCAGTTGTATATGCAGTATCATCGGGACGAGTATAGCCTGTAACAGCACTCATATTATTATTGAGAGCCATTGTAAGACCATAACCTGATTTCATTGTCCATACACTACCATTTTTCTCTGCTGTTGAATCGGCAGTAGGAGTCAAGATAGCATTGTTGTTTGAAATACCGATAGCATAGTCAACCTTCGTATATGCACCGTTCTCATATTTCCATTCCCACCATGATGCTGCACCTGTTTTTGTTTCTAACTTTGAAGGGATAGAGAAGCCACGAGGAGCTTTCTTTTCAAAGTCAGTATCGGGTGTAGCAGATATGTTGTAAGGTGTGGTTTCATATGATGTTATCATCTTGTTATATGACAATCTAGCATCAACCACTTCGGCATGAATTGAGATATTCGCACCATTAAGACCTTCGGGAACTGTCCACTTGAAGTATATTAAGTTTTTGTTTTCGGCAGGTACTATTGCTTCATATATACTTATGGAATCAACAAGAGTCTGTCCTTTGTATATATTAAATTCAAGAGTGATATTGCTATTTGGTGTGTAGTTGATATCACATCTGTTGTTGAGCCAATAACTTGTAATTATATCTGTACCTTCTCTGTATGGAGCATTGGGAGCAATAGGAATTAACGATAACGGATGATTAACCTTGCATACTAAAGTCTTTTCATTGTTATTACCGTTGGATTCATATTTTGTGTTTCCTCTGCCCATACCTTCGAGATATACACCACCCCAGATATTAAAGCTACGGGTATTTGCAACTTTGAAGGTATATGCATTTACTCTTGCCTGTGATTTTGCAGGTATAGCGAATACACCGGGAATTTGTGACTTGTCATCCTTAAAGCCTTCAACAAAAATCTTTGTATCCGTATTGTTTTTGTACACATACTGTACTGTGACTTTCTGTGATACTTCAAGGTTATTCGGATCAAGAACTGCATTTGTATCTGCATCTATAAGGATGATTTCTGCTAATGCAACGTCAGCTTTTATAACAGGGATATCAATGTTATCTGTTTCTGCTGTGTGTACTGTATCCTTTGCCCATGCAGACTCTAATTTAACACGCAACTTTGTTGTAAGAGGGATAGTGTATTTATCAAGTCTGCTATTGGCTGTTACAGGGTTATTCTTATTCATATGCACACTCTGTGATACATCGGGTTCTCCAACAGGAACTTTAGTCCAAGCAGAACCGTTCAAATAATTCATTGTACCTTTTAAGTTTTCAAGTGCAGTCCATGTATTATCCATTTTATAATGGTAAGAGAATTTTATACGCTGACCTGCATAGATTTTACCACTTGTTGTATCACCAGCAGTTGCCACAACTGAACCATCATAACCATAAGCAGTTACACGATGTCTATGGACAGTAGGTTCAACAGGAACATAGAATCTACGGATTGCACCTGTTTTTCTTACTGTACCATTTGCATCTACCCAGTCCATTTTCGCTTCAATTACAAAGCTATCTTTACTTGCATTAATTGTTTTATTTGCACCTATAAACTGGACAGGGAAAAGAGATGTACTTGCATCACTGTTACTCAATGTAACAATTCGTGTCTGCCATTCTTCAGATCCTGTTCTTACATACTGTCTTACACGGATATCTTCTGCTTCATAAGGGAACTGAACATTAAACCATACCGTATCATTCATTGACGGATAACCCTTTTTGTATGTGTAATCATTAAAGGTTTCACCATCAGAAAAACCGTAGTTAAAGTCCGTATTGCCTTTTTTACCTTCGTATACATGTACCATTCTTACATCAAGTGCAGGATTGTATTCCCACTGTGCATAGAGATAAACTGTTGCACCATCTTCTGTTGTAAGGTTTCTTACTGACTGTTTATCAGCATATGATGTACCTGTTCCGTCAGCCCTTGTGTTCCATCCGAGGAAGTTGTAACTTGGTCGAGTGAAACCATTTGGAGTAAGATTCTTGGCCTGGTTATATACCATTTCCATAGCTGCCATTGTACCTCTTGTAGCACCGTTACCGTTAAATCTGATTGTGTATGTTATCGGACGCCATTGTGCATAGAGATTGATTACAGCACCTTCTGATGAACTTAAATTAATAACTGACTGACGATTGGTATATCTTGTTCCTGATCCATCGGGTTCTGTGTTCCAACCAGTGAATACATAACCAGTTTTTCTAAAGCCATTTTCTGTTAGCTTGGCTGCAACATCGTATGTCATTGCCATTTCAGAAGTTGAACCACCTGTGTGACCGTTTCCGTTAAAAACAATTTTGTATGTTATAGGATTCCACTGGGCATAAAGAGTTACAGTTCCACCATTTGTAGAGGTAAGGTTTCTTACAGTCTGTCTGTTTGAATATGATGTACCTGTTCCGTTTGCTTTTGTATTCCAGTTCTTAAATGTGTAACCTGTTCTTGTATAGCCGTTTGCAGTAAGGGCCTTGCTCTCATCGAACTTCATTGTCATACCTGATGTACTACCACCTGTGTGTCCGTTACCATCAAAGCCTATGGAATATGCATTTGTTTCCCACTGGGCATAGAGTGTAATTGTTGCACCGTGAGTAGATGAGAGATTCAATACTGACTGTCTGTTTGTATAGGTTGTGCCTGTTCCGTCAGCTTTTGTATTCCATCCTAAAAAGTGATAGCCCGTTTTTGTGAATCCATTTGCAGTAAGATTACTTGCAACATCGTAAGTACATATCATAGCAGTAGTAGAACCACCTGTATGACCGTTACCGTTAAATGCAATAGTATACCTTATAGGATTCCATTGAGCATACATTCTTCTTGAACAGTCTCCGTTTGCAATGTCGGGATTGATATCTGTCGGTTTTATATCACCATTGTTTTGGTTAAAAATCTGACCAACACCATCGGCAGTTGTACACCACCAACCATTAAAGATATATCCTGTTCTTGCAATTCCGAATGTACCGACATTTACCAATCCATCGGCCTTTTTACTGTTATATGTCCATGTCTGATAATACTGCTCATTATCAGCTTTCTTATACACATGACCTTCAGAATTGAGTTTGTATGTGTCGGATGATGCAATTCTACCACCGTTGGCATCGTAATAAACTTTCAATGTATTCGGTGTCCACTGGGCATAAAGATTAACAGTTGCACCATTGGTTGAAGTCAAGTTGTTTACTGACTGTCTGTTGGAATATGAGGTTCCTGAACCATCTGATTGTCTATTCCAGTTTTTAAATTTATTACCTGTTTTCGTGAAAGCATTAGCAGTAAGGTTTTTCGCAGTACCGTAGACCATCGAAAGGTCACTCATTGAACCATTTGTCGAACCATTACCATTAAACTTGATTTTGTAAGTTTTGTTGGTTGTTTCGGTATATGCAATACCTGCACCATAACCATTATCAATTATGGTATCAAAAGTTGCTCTTGATGATAGTGAAGTAGCTGCAGTCCATAAACCCTGACCATTGGGGGTGTATAAGGCATTTGGATAATTTAAGTTGGTGAATTTGGAGATGTATCCCCATGTATTTGAAGTTGCGGAAGAACCACCCGTACTTGAACCGCCAAGCAAATATCTACCATACACCGCATATTCTGTTACGGTAACCGAATGGTAAGTTGATTTTAAGCAAAGATCGTAAATAGGCTCCACAATAACTTTATCACCATAGTCAAGATTACTCACGCTACCGACACCTAAACGTGAAAGTATCTGATTGATATTTCCTGTATAGGTCTGCCATGTACCCATTCCTGATGGAGCAGGTAGAGCAGTTGTAAATGGTATGTACTCCTCTTTGTAACAGTTAGTTGTATTAGCTGATGTTGAAAAAGTGTTTCCCTTGCGAGAAATCAACTGTTTCTTATTATATTTGGTCGAGAATTTATATCCGTCTGAATAACCGAGCTTACCATATCCTGTGTTTCTGTAAACGTCGATTACCTTTGTGACCTTCATAGAGCCACTTGAGTTAACACAACTAAAACGATAACCGATACAGTTGTCACCACTTGTTCTTATGGCATAACCAGGATCGCTCGCACTACCTGCGGCATTATTACCTGTGACAGAACTACCATCCCAAGAGAGAGCAAATGCCGATGTGGGTAGTACACTTATAACTGTGATTATGGCAAGTATTATTGAAATTACTCGTTTTATATTAATCAACACCTTTCTGTCAATAAAAAAGACCTGCCGAAGCAGGTCTTTAAGTTTGTTTTTTTTAATGTGAGTGGCAAGTCCTTGCTTTTACTGGTTCGTTGCAGTCGGGACATTTTGTATCTACTGTGAAGTGTACACAAGTTCCGTTATCACCTTTTCCTACAGGCTTTCCACAATCTTGGCAGTATTTCAAGGCATCTTTTTTTACATCGTACTGTGGACATTTTGTTTCATCGTAACATGCATTTCCCCATTCATCTGTGGTATAGAAGCTCTTGCATGAGTGTGAACCACAGTGTTGACAGCCTTTGTTTTCGAGACTTACGATAAAGTCATGGGTTTCTTTGCTTTCGCAATGGTGACTACTCTTGCCACATGAGTAGATGCTTGTATCAGCATCATCACCATTAATTACAATTCCTTGACCATTCTCGTTTCTGTCTTCATTTTCTTCTACGGGTTTATCCACCTTAACCGTATTTTCGTTTGTGTTTGGCTTTTCGGTTACTGTGTCGACATCTTCGATTTTCAGCATATCGTTATCTTCCACCAAGGTTTCAGGCTCTGTTGTATCATCCTCTATGTCAGTAGGGATTTCGATTACTGCTTCTTCGGTTGTGATTTCTGTTGTGGGTTCTGTATTGTTCTCGTCTTTGCCGAGACCGATTACAGCCACAATTATTACAGCTACCACCACGATGCCTACGATTGTACCGATAAGTACCTTTTTGTTTTTCATGTTATCAGCCTCCTGATTAAAATTTCGGATTGAATTTTGAAGTTACTGTTATTGGTACAGTCACTTCAGTTATTTGTTGACCTGCGAAGTACAGAGGAACCGTTATCGTGTATTCAGCAATTATTTTAAGTCTGTTTTCCTCTATGAGTTGAACTGTCGGTATTGTCTGCCGATACAGTTCTTCGCCATCGTCACCACAACAATACAACATATTTCCATTAAAGTCCAGCGAATTATATTCACAATATTTAGAAATATATTGTTCAACATCAACAACCTCTGTAAAATCTGTGCCAGTTTTTATTGAATCATATATTTCGATTGAGTTTTCCATTACGAAACTATCCAGTACAATTCGGGCATTTCTTTCTGATATGCGTATCACATTTACTGTTGCAACGAATTCAATGAAAATTGAAAGTATCATACATAGGATTAAAATCATAACACATGTTCCGATGTATCCATCGCCACGTTTGTTTTTCATTATTCCACCTACTTCCAATACTTTTCGGAAAGACCTGACCTTGTAACTGTTACAGTAACCGGGATTTTGAAGACTCCCAAGCCCTGTACATAGGTATCCTTTGAGATAGTTATCCACATTTTATCACCGAGTTGCACTCGTTCAAGTGATGTGTTGAACCACTCATCAGCGCCGTATTCGATATCATAGTCATAATACTCACCAAGTAAATCCGAATCACGTTCCCAAAACTCGTCACCGAATTCTCCTGTGTAGGTTGCCGATTTTATAAGCTCCTCGGCTATCTGATCCATTTCCACCTTTAAGGTTATGAAGCTGAACAGATTGAGCGAAAGCACCAATACCATTACAAAAACAACTACACCGACACAGATGTCGATGTAGCCTTCGCCACGTTTATTTAACTTAAACACACCGACACCCCCTTATGTGAAGAGAACGCCCACAGATGACATAATCTGTGAGAAGATTACCACAACATAAATAAGCATAAAGCATAAGAGAAGGCACATTGACAATCTCTTTACCTTTCTCGGTACTTTCTGTGCTTCAAGTCTTAACTGTTGTCTTTGAATGTCATTGAACTTGATTGATAAGGATGCCCAATACATTTCTGTATCGTCACCACGAAGTATGCCTATAAGACCTCGGCACACGTCACTCATCATTGATGAGCCTACACGGGATTCAAGCCTTGTAATCGCTGCTTCATAGTTACCTGACCTCATATCAGCTACGGTTATTTCTAATTCGTGCTTTATTTCGGGTCCGGCACTTTCCATGTAGCTTTCAAGCATATATAACACATCTCGGTTATGCTTCAAGGTTTTCTCAATTGTAAAGACAAGTCTTGGAAGCTCGTATTCAATTTTTCTTCTTTTTGCCTTTATTCTTTTTGAAACTGAACGCACCTCATTGTTATATAACGCTATGGCTAACACAAGGATTATGGGACTTAATAATGGGAGTATGAACAACACGGGTATTGCAAATGAAGCTATGATGAGAGACTTTACAATCGCATTTGCTTTGAACATTTCGGGAGAGATATTCATCTGTGCTGTGTTCAAATCGTTCTGGAGTTGAGCCTTTTTGAACTCATTGAGTCGCATATGCTTTGCAAAGAAACCTGCAACACCTTTCAGCCACACGTCAAGACCCGATGTTTTTTCTTTCTGTTGTTTCGAGATTGATTCAACAGCCTTTGATGTTTTGTAATAAGGGATTGCATACAAATCAACAAGGATATAAAAGAGACCTAATCCACAAAGGATTCCGACAATTGCTTGTATCATATATTCAACCTCCTCATCGCTTGTATTCTATTGGCTTTGTAAATTTCATCATGAACAAAGCTGTTATTAAAATTACCACGCCACATATACCTAATACGGCTTTTCCTGATGTTTCATACATCAGAGTGTTAAACCAGTCTTTGTTAAGCATATATAACAAGGGTATGTTGCCGACAACCAATAACACCATTACCCAATACTCATTCTTTGCAGCCGAAAGCATTGTTTTAAGTTCGCTGTTTATTATACGAACATCGGTAAGCTTTGCAACAATGGGGAGCAAGGTATCTTTTAGTGTTCGGTCATCCTGACATTGAATTAAGGTGTCGCACCACTCACGGAAAATCTCATCATCAATCTTATCCTTTAAGTTATATAAAGCATGTTTTATATTTGACGAAACGAGAGTTGCTTCTGTTTCAAAGGCTTTGAAAACATCTTTTATAGGTGGCTTTATATACTGGATATTCTCTCTTACTGACGACACAATATCATCATTACGGATATATGATGTTGTGATAATTGAAAGAGTTGTTTCCAATTCTTCCTTTGTTGTTTTTTCATATATCGCAAGAGTATTTGCACTGTACACAAAAGGTACTAATGCAAGTGATATTGAGAGAGCCGGGAGCAAGAAAAGGTTATCAATAAGGACAGAAACGAATGCACCAACAGCAAACAGGATAACGGAAGAAAAACAAACGATTACGAAGTTTTTAGATTTACCTGTTACTGCTAATGCAGTTTTCATTTCCATAAGCTTAGTATAGACACCATGTCTTTTTTTGTTTCCTCTTATAGCCCTTGCTTTCTCACGAAGGGTATCGTGAGGAGTGATGATGCGAATTAAATCATCCGTTACTCTTTCGGGGGTAAGATCAAGGAAACAGGCAATTGCCACTATAACGCACACGCAGGATATGATTGAAAAAACAATCATACATAATCAGCTCCTTTCTGCAAGAACTTTTTCAGCTCACTTTGAGGCACACCAAACTGCATCAACTTGTGTTTAAGATTATCACTCATTATTTCGGGTTGTTCAAAATGACCTTCGATTATATAGTTATCACCCTGCATAGTGTTGCTTGTGATATTGTATCTGAACAATGTGCGATACTCTCTTTCGCCTGAAGGAGTGATTACACATTCAGATATATCCATAATCTTTCGGGAATTGTCTTCCAACTTATGAGCGTAAACAACGAGAGGAAATGCCTGACCAGCCTGCATCAGCGATGTCTTAAAGTTTATAGGGAAACGCTTTTGACAAAGGAGTGCTAAACGCATATGAGCTGCATCGGCAGCAGAGGCATGGATAGTTGATACAACAGTATGACCTGTAAGGGATGCTTCAACAGCAGAATAGGCTTCAGTATCTCGCATTTCTCCGACAACTACAATGTCGGGATTGAATCGCAGGGATGCTACAACCAAATCTTCCTGTGTGATATCGTAAGCTTCGTTATCAGAAGGTCTTGACAATGTATGTACTACATTGTTGGTTATAACACCATCATCGTTCTTGCGAACAAGGGATAATTCACGAGAACCTGATTCAATACTGAATATTCGCTTATTATCGGGAATTGTTGAAAGCAATGCATTAAGGAGAGTTGTTTTACCTGAACTGGTTGCACCTGCTACAACGAAAGAAACACCATAGCGAAGGCACATGCACAAGAAGTCAATCATCTTCTGTGTTGCATTATTACCTTTTACGATTTCATCCTTTGTAACTCTTGAAGGGTGCAAAAGTCGGATTGATACGCTGATACCTCTGTCATCATCAACAATAGGTTCTTTAAGAGCTGTGATTCGTGTGTTACCGGGCAAATGACCTTGAGCCATAGGAGTTGCATTATCAATAATCATACCCGAATGGTGAAGAAGCCTTTTAACAATATCAATAGCATGTTGGGGTGAATAAAAATATTCCGTAGTCTTTTCAATGTGACCATCGGTATATGTTATGGCAATATCATCCCAACCGTTGATATTAATTTCTTCAATATCCTCACGTCCTAAATACTTTGTTAAGATGGAGTATTCAGCCATTTCACAATAGAGCTTGTCTGACAGTTGTTTGAAGCTCATTCCTTCGACCATATAATCGTGGTCATACAAGTATTTATCAATGTAGGTTCTCAACTGACCATATTTATCTTTGTCTGATAGTGAAGCTGCATAGTTTTCAGAGATATATTTCTGTACACTATTAAGAAGTGGGAAAAAACCAATTATTTGGCTCATCAGCTCACCACCTTTGCTAACCTCGAAATGCTATCGCAGAACACCTTATCGGTGATATGTTCCGATAAAGTTCCCGTAATAGACTGCTGTTTAAGGGAGTGACTGTAAGGGATTTTGATTTCAACATCCTTGAAGTGTTCTTTAACTTCACCTACAGGGAGATAGATATCGTTGTCTTTTATGTTGATTACCTTTACCACTTTATCTGCAAATGCAATAAACTGGTCACCGTTAGCTGCATAGTATGACATGCATTTAAGTGTCGGAGTTACAACCTGAATAATGACATCAGCTTCTGCTTTGGCAAGGGAAGATATGAGGTCACTTCTATCGCTCACACAGTCAATAACTATGTAGTCAGCAAGTTCTCTCATATTCATAAACAACTGACTGATTTTGTCTTCTGTCGGTCTTGCATATGTGTATTTGTTTTCGTTTGCCTTGTAACCTAAATAACCGAAGTTAGGCATATTCTTTGTTGTTACAATGCTACGAAGGACATCTTCACGATACACATCCGTTTTATCAAGAACCTTACCGATTGAATACAAATCACTTTCCTTACAATGAGGGAAGATGTAACCCATACAAGGCACCATCAAATCGGGTGAAAAGTAAAGGACTCTTTTCTTTCCTTTGTTATATAAGGTCTGTGCAACCTTAATGGCAATGGAACTTTTACCACTATCGGGTGAGCCACAAACTGCAATAACTTTACTCATTTACAGCACCACCTTCGGTTGTTGTTTCTGTTTTATTCTTAAAGTAGTTGTTCTGTGTTGACAGGAACTTTTCGGCAGTTGATTTATCACCTCTGTATACAAGTGCCGCATGAATTTCTGCATTACCTTCATATTCTGCAAGTAACTTTGCCTGCTGTGTATTTGCAAGAACCGTAATTGTGCTTGGGAGTTCATAACTACCGTCATCATTTTTAATTACTGCATCTTTATCAATACCACCCGATGTAGTTGTGGTGATTACCTTCATATATTTAAATTCGGGAGGAGTTACTGCTTTATTTGTGTCGTTATTGACAATAAGGAATGTTACGATATCTCCGTTCTGGAGCTTACCTGATACACCTGCCGCAAGACTGTCTACTGTTACGCTGATTGCTACATGTTTACCATCAAGTGTTGCGAATACATCTTCAGCAGTATTACCATCTTTGGTGAGCTTATCCTTTGTGAAGAAGTCACCTGTATAGAGATTTGATGCAGCATATTTACCTACGACATCTGATTTATCTTCAATAGCACCTGAAGGGATTGAATCTTTATCAACCTTAACAACCTCAACTACATCTTCTGTAATGGGTGAACCCTGTTTCACATCCTGTGTAAGTCGTACTATCTTTGTTGTGTCGCTTGTAATATTCGTAACAATAGGAGCAACTACGAAGGTCATTACAACAGCAAGCGCCATGCAGATGATACCTATAATTGTTCTGTTTTTCATTTATAAATAACCTCCTGTTAAATGAAATATGCCACCATAAATCCTGTGGCAAGATATGGAACGAGAGGGAAACCCTCTTTTTTGTTTCTTTTAATGTTCATAAAAATTGCGAGTACCAAACCCAAGGTAAGACCTATAACGCTGCCTTTTAAACCAAGCACCAATGAACTTGCGATACAGAACTTTATATCTGCACCACCAATTCTTCCTTTTCCTATGAAGATGCTTAATATCATCAGCAAGGAAATAACGAAAGCAGATAGCAACATGCTTGGTATACTGGATAATTCAAAGCCTATGAATGCCACTATAACAATCATCACATGGAGCCAGTCATCACATTCTCTTGATTTAATATCACTAAAAGATGCTAAAAGGAGAATTAAGCTGAACAAAATGCCACGCACCGCCATAGTGGTACATCCAAAAAAACAAAGCAAAGCTACTGTTACTCCGAGTCCGATGCCTACAAAACCTGCTATGGTTTTCACCTTTTCGCCACCCCATCTTTTAAGGGCATATTTCGCAATCAATACAGTTGCCAATACAACTGCGACAAGAATAACCGATACACCAAATATCTTCAAAAGTGTTTCAACTGTTACATCAATAACTTTCGGCATAATCGGACCAACAATTAAATTCATAAGATTCTCCTTTCAATAAATTGGTGGGAGTATTAAAACTCCCACCGAATATGTATCACTTAACCGGCATAGTTAAAGAGACTCTGAACCTTTGTTACAACAGAAGGCATAATGGTATCCTCAAAAAGGGCATAAAGGAGTGTGAGAAGAAGAGCACCTACTACAACTGCGATAAGAACTTTCACGCCTGTATCAACATAGGTTTCTGCTTTCTTGGTTTCAATAACCTTGACTGCTTTTGATTTTAAGGACACAACCTTATCTTTAATTTTTTTAAACATATTTTTTCTCCTTGTTTAGATATTTTCAAATGCCTCACCGAAGGCTTCAATAAGAGGATTCATAATTTCATCCTCGATAAGGGAATAGCAAAGGGTTAAAATTAAAGCACCGATAACTACAGCGATGAGGACTTTAACGCCTGTATCTACATAAGTTTCGGCACTTTTTTCTTTGATGATTGCAACCACTTTGTCCTTAGTGGCGCATACCTTGTTGATTAATTTCTTGAGCATCAATACACCTCATTATGAACCGTAATTAAAAAGCTCTGAGACCTTGCCTACAACAGAAGGCATGATCGTATCTTCAAAAAGAGCATAGAGAAGAGTGAGAAGGAGTGCACCGATTACAACTGCGATGAGAACCTTGACACCTGTATCAACATAGGTTTCTGCTGTTTTTGTTTCGATAACCTCAACAGCCTTTGCTTTGATGGACATTACTTTATCTTTGATTTTCTTAAACATAATTTATTACCTCTACTTTCTTATTTGATTTGGATTAACCTGCGTAATTAAAAAGACCCTGAACCTTTGTTACAACTGAAGGCATAATGGTGTCTTCAAAAAGAGCATAGAGAAGAGTGAGAAGGAGCGCACCGATTACAACTGCGATGAGAACCTTAACACCTGTATCAACATAGGTTTCTGCTGTTTTGGTTTCGATAACCTCGACTGATTTTGCTTTGATGGACATTACTTTATCTTTGATTTTTTTAAACATATTTAATTACCTCAAACTTTCTTTGTTTTTTATTACATTGATTGTGAAAAAGCAGCCTCGACATCTTCGTCAGGCTGCTCACTCATTGATTCGGCTTCATCCATGTGAAGTCTTTCTTCGTATGATTTAAGAACGGTATCATTAATTTCGTTCCTTGCTTCTGCTGTAATAGCATGGAAGATATCGCTATACTTCTTCTCTCCGTCTTTGGTATAAACGCTCTGAGGCATCTGAACAAAAAGACCTTTAGAGGAGTCGATTACCTTAAGACCGTGAATAGCAAATGCGCCTGCAATATTGGCACTGGCATATGCTTTGATTTTGCTATCTTCCTGATTTACCATACGATCAATTTTTGCACTTACAAGTGCCTGTTTTTTCTGTGCCATAAATTTTCCATACCTTTCAATTAACTGAAACTTATAATTGTGAATCCCATATCCGACTCGACTTCTGCCTGAGAAATCTGTTCGGGTTCTTTGAACCTTTCCATATATGTCATCACCTCCTCGTCTGTAAGTGAACGGAAGTCATCTTCTGTTAAACCAACAACAAAGAAGGGTCCGGCAATAATGGTGCTTTCACCAAGTCTACGATTACCTGCCATACCCATAAGTTTTGATTCTTCGTTGCCGATAAGACAGACATTGTCATCTTCCAGATATATCGGCTCTATGTATCCACCTACAGCTCTCTGTTCAGCTTCAAGTGTGTGTGCCACTTTGGAAACAAACGGAGGACGGTTTGGCTCAACATAGACGATAGTCATTAAGTTGTCGGGTTTCTGCGTAAGGGTTGCATCAAAATCGACCTTTTGGAAACCTACAGAGTCACAAAAAAAGGCACCCTCATCTGTCTGGACGATGTCCGAAACGGAAAGAGAGTGCCCTCTGTGAAGTGGATGAGATTCTGTGTTAAAACGAGTGAAAACATCTTCAAGTGTTTTCGCTTCAATATCACCATTGAAAACCTCATCATATATTTGTGGATCTATTTTTTCTGTTTTTTGAATTCGTGCAGTTCTGTCAAGGTTCATAAACTTAACGTCATGTGCATCTCGTTCATTATTGATTTGGAATATCTTTATTTTCATTGCTGTAAACCTCCCATTCCTACATCATTGTTTTCTTGTAACCTGTATTCGGAAAGTTTTTCCTTTGCCCATTCGGGAAGATATTTTTCGTCCAAAACACCAAAGAAATTTTGTCTTCTGAAGTGTGTAAACTCATCGTCTTTCAAAAAATATCCATTAACCTGTGCACCTATGGCATTAGGATCACAACCAAAACCACTTGTCGCAAAGAACAACTGAAAATCTGCTGTTTTGTATTCATCCTTAAGTGTGCTTGGCTTAATCACCAATACTTTGTCTGTATAATCGCCTTCATCAGTACAATGACTTGAATCGAAGAGACCTAAATTCTTGTAATAATCTCTTGCTTGATTGATAAGCAAATCTACCAGACCAGGATGTGATTCAACTACAAACTGCCAACAATGTTCTTCTCTCGGAATCCAGATATCTTTTGCCCATTTCTTGTTGTCTTCTGAAAAACGACCATCCGTTTTATTCTGCTGTATGGTGTTTGCCAAAACCCAATTAACTCTGTCAAGTCCATAGGCTTTTACAATATCGTTGATGCACTTTTCAAGAACATTGTTTTTATAGTTATCTCGTATTGCGCGTTCAATGGTTCTTGCACAATCACAGTTGGCACTATGACTCTTTCTCCATTTGTCGACTTCTTCATATTCTTTGGCTTCTTTTAAAGAAAAGAGATACAGAGGAACATATTTATCCATTGCTACCACCTTTTGTGTATTTTTGTTCAAGCATCTTTAATGCTTTTGTCAATGTGTTTTGACGAATATTATTTTAGGCTTTATTTTTTCTGATTTCTAAGTTTGTGCCGTTCTGTCAAAGTTCATAAACTTGATATCAGCGGCATCTCGTTCATTATTAATTTGAAAGATATTACTTTTCAAGATTAACACCTGCCTGTTCCATTGCCCATTTAACTGAAAGATGGACAAGTGCAGCCTTTTGCTGTTCAATGGGAAGCTCATTCAGAAAATCAAATAAAGTCATTTCATCTATTTGAGATGAATCAGTTAGCTTACAGTTATCGCAAACTTTTTCTCTTTTAACAATTATTGAACTTCCGTCCTCAGATTCAGTAAATGATAAAATATCGTTGTATTTAAAACCAACAGACTGCCTCAATTCAAAAGGAATAGTAATTCTTCCTTTTTTACCGAGCACACGATATATTTTTGCCATCAGTTTTCAACCTCGCTTTCGTTGTTTGTTATTTTAATATGTAATGTTCCCATACCAGAACGAACCGAACAGACTCTCTCTACTGAAATATTTAAACTCTCAAAATCTTCAAGAGGTATAGAAAGAAAAATACTATCTTGATTTAACTCTGAATTCTGCATTGGACAATACACTCCTTTAATACTTTTTCATAATCATACTTGTCATCACAACAACTAAATAAAGTTAGCTGTTGTGGTTTACTGCGTTCTCTTTCATACAAGTCATAGTTTGATATAAGCAACTCTTTAAATTCTTTTCCGGCTTCGTACCTTTGTGCCATAGAATGTGTACGAGAAAAATCAAGCATAGAAAAGCCTTTGTACAGTTCCCTTATCTCGGGACAATCGTTATATGAAAGCAAAAACTTACCTTGTATTTTTGAGAGTGTGTCCTTTAAGCGCACATGATCATTCCAGTTAAAGCCTACAGCATACATATCTTCAGTAGAAAAATATGGAGGATCAGCATAGAAAAAAGTATCTTGTCTGTCGTAGTGCTTTATAAGCGTTTCAAAGTCCTGGTTTTCAACCACTACATTTGCCATTCTGTTTTCAAGTTGTTTTATAAGCTCAAACAACTTTCGTATATCAAATGGCTGTGATGCAAAAGACTTACAGCCGCTTGAATAACTGTATCGTAAGAGTTTGAGAAACATTGCTGCTCTACGGACATCATAGTCTTTAGTAATACGAGTTCTTATTTCATTAAGTTCATTTGCTTCGGGTGGTGGAAACATCAGTTCTGTCAACAGTAATTCTTCTCTGTAAAAATCATCTTTGAATTCTTCAAACTCAAAGAACTTTTTAACAGAGTTAAAATCCTCACGTGAGTTAAGATTGCAAAAGCCGATTTCACGAATTGTTGCCATAGTTCGTTCCTTCATGCAATGGAAAAGGTTTACCAAATTCCTGTCATAGTCATTGTAAACCTCGAAGGAGTCAACCTGCTCTTTCCCCAGAAGGACGCTACCTGAACCACCGAACACATCAACAAATCTGCCGTACTGTAAAGGAAATACAGCATAGAGAATGTTGAGTATTGAACTTTTGTTACCAACCCTTGATACAGGGGTTTTCATTGAATCACCTCACTTTTGGGCATAAAAAAAGACGGTATTCATCATTTTGTGATAAATACCGTCTTACTCTTGCTTATTTGATTTTTGAAGTTCTATGATTTTTTCTTCATAGTAATTCTTTTTGTTTATAAAAACGCAACACATCGCTATGGTAGTTACTATACTGCTTAACATAGCACCTATGATAAATGCAAGGATTTCACTCATTGTAATGCAATTCCCTCGCTTTCATCTTCGGTCATGTCTTCGGAGGAGGTGATATTGACATATTCACCAATTACACCGAGAGCTTCATAATAGTTGCTCGATTCTCGTACTCGTTCGCACATTTCTTTAGCTTCATCAGCCATACCATGTTCTTTTAAAGTTCTTGATGCAATACCCATAAGATTGAAAATATTGCCATTTTCTCCAATCAAAGCACAATCGGGTTTGACTTTTTCTTCGACAGAATCATTCTTATTAATGAAACCACCGAGACGATTATCTACATAGTCAGAAAACCAAGTCCCACCGAGGTCCTGATGTGTCTGCAAACGCCACATTGCCATTTTCCCTAAATCAATGCTTATGTCATCACTAAAGGGAAACAACAAACAAGTAAGATCACCGTTTTTAAATGTATAACAGTCATCTTCTTTGAATTCGCTGTCTTCAAGGAGAATTCCACTCCTTTTAAACAATCCGTTGATGCCGTCAATCCATTCTTTCAGTTCACCACCACAGCCCTGCAACACAATACCTTCGGTACTGGACATGCTACGAAGTTCTTCTGTATTTACTGACGTAACTGACAACTTTCTGCACCTACCATTTCCTGTTCAATTTCTGCCTTATCGTTCATAAACCTTTCAAAAGATACCTCGTCAATATCGGGGAATAAAATTGGTTCTTCTTTAAGGTCTATATAACCTTTTTCACCAAAATCAATAGGTTCATCTGTTATGAGAGTACCACCGAAGTTTACTTTTACCTTTGGTTCAAGAGTTGCCAAGAAGCTTTGGTCATCACTTGTTCTGCATTCATAACAGTAGAAGCCTTTAGGAACATCAGCTGCAGTCTTTCTGCTTTCAGTAAACAAAAAGACCTTATCCTGAAACTGAACAGCAGATAATTCCTCATGCCAAATAGGAATATAGTCAGTTTCTGTTGAGTTAAGCGAAAGACCTACGGTTTCCATATCTTCATATCCGTGAACCTTTAAGGCAAACTCATAGGCTTCTTTCGTTGTTTCGGGCATATATTCTTCAAGAATTGTATCACCCTTGTACTTTACTCTACCAAGATTATGACCGAAGTCCTCGTCTGCCCATTCGTGTTCAATTTCAACATCGGGATACATCTGTGCAAGTTTTGACAGAATAGGGTGTGGAGCGGACCAAGCAGTATTAAAACAGAGTTCATTCCGTGCTTCTGCTGCATCTTCAATTTCAATACAGTCGTAGGCATTCCATTTTGTACCCCAATTGTTGATACTCCATTCATACCATGTAGGAAAAGCGTACTGCTGAATGTTACGAAAAGCCTGACGACCTGCGTTCCATTCTTCTTCCGAAATGTCAGTTCTATGTTTCAAGAATATTTTTTCTTTTTCTTCGGGGATATTAAGAAGGTCAATACCCTTGTTTGCACCATCAAAGAGAAGAATTGACACAAAATCTTTGTAGGCTTTAAGACCTTTATCTGTTATTGAACCTGCTGTAATATTCAATGATTCAGGCATAGGAATCACCTTATTGAAATCTACAGAGCCAAGACCCATTTCATCGTGTTTTATTGCTTCCATAATCGCTCTGATTCTTTTGGAATCTCCCGAAAACTTGATACGATTAGTAACATGGTTCGGCATACTATCACTCCTTTACAATTTGATATTTTTCATTAACTTCTTTGATTTTTCTGCCGATAGCAGAAATGACCGGTACACTCACAGAGTTACCAGCCATCTTATATAACTGTCCATCCTTAATGCCGGATGCGACAACTTTATTAAATTGTTTATCTTCAAATCCTTGTAATCGCCAGCACTCAATGGGCATCAGCTTACGGATTCTGCCCTTATGGTAAATGCCATGTCTGTCTTGAGCAGTTATTGTGAACATTTCCTCATTCGGTTCTTTCATCCGTCTGCCTTGCTGACGAACCTTTTCTCTGTCGGGTGTCAATATTGCTCTCGGAGCATCTTCTACCAACACACCTGAGTGTTCTCCTTTGCGATTGCTTACACCTGAATCTTGTCGTGCAGTTATGCATCGTGCTTGGGGAGTGATAATAGGATCACTATTCATATCAATAAAGTACAATCCTGTTTTTCCACCCATACCACCGCCACCTGCACACAATGTACACGAAACACCTGTTATGTCATAGACTCTCTGTCCTTGACTGCCGGGGATGATTTCTTTAAGATTCGCTCCATTGCAGCATTCGACAGGAAATATTTGTCCGGTACATCGTCCATCAAGATATCCGATAATATACAACCGCCGTCTTTGTTGGGGGACTCCGAAATATTTGCTGTTAAGCACACACCATTCGAGATTATACCCCATTTCAACAAGCACGGAGTAGATAGTTTTAAGTGTTTCGCCTGAGTCATGCGATAACAAACCTTGAACGTTTTCCAAGAATACAAATGCAGGTTTTTTAACTTCAAGGATTCGGGCAACATCGAAGAAGAGAGTTCCTCTTGTATCACTGAATCCCATTCGCTTTCCGGCAATGCTGAAAGCTTGGCAAGGAAATCCTGCACAGAGCAGGTCAAAGTTGGGGAGATTTTGGGGGTCGATTTCTCGCGCATCTTCATAATATTGCTCACCCCCGGTTTTATACATCGCACAATACGCTGCATTAGCGTATTTATCAATTTCACAATGACCGACACACTCAAAACCTCCTATTTTAGTTAATCCTGTACGAAAACCACCAATACCTGCAAACATATCAAAAAATCGGATTGCCATACGGCATCCGACCATTCTGATTATTTAGTTTTTATACACCTCTTTTTACATTGTTTGTTCAAAATTTTCTGATTCTTCTTCGATTTCAGATTCTTCTGCCAATTCTTCATCGGTGAGCTTTCTGAAATCGTCTTCACTGGGAACGATTGCAAGTGTTCTACCGTTATCCCATTTCATATGAATTTGCCCAGCATCATCTACAAAGTCAACTGTACCTCTTGTACCGGGTGGAACAGGAGCGTAAGGATCATTCATGCTGTTCAATAAAAGGCGAGTACCTTCGGGATACTGATTCTGCATTCGTTCTGCATATCGTGACATATTCTCAAATGAGCTCACAAAATTCACCTCTTTTACATATTGATTCCCATATCTTCAGAGTCATCGGGATCTCCAAAATCCTCTGTGCCGTCCAATGCTTTCTGCATAGGAATAAGGACTTTTAATAATTCTGAACGGTAGTCCATATCGGAAATTTTATCAATATATATTCCGAATGTATTCAAGAATGGAGTTCCGTCTTCGTATGTAATTGTTACATCGCTTGAAACACCTTTTTCGCAAATATATTTAGCAACTTCCTCAATAGAGTTTAGTTCCCTTTCGTCATGATGGGACATGCCGATTAATTTCGGATGCTTTTTACTTGTATTCATTAAAATCAACTCCTTTTTTATTGTTTGGTTTTATGGGCGATTCATATTTATCACCAACTCCTTTCATATGGGTATATATACAAAAAAACATCGTGTTGTCGTAAATGTACGAAACACGGTGTCGTTTTTTGTCGATTTTCACGATTTTAAATATTTTTGAAAAATTTTGTGAAGTATTTTGAAATTTTAGTCATATATATATGGAGGTGCATTTAAGATGTTTAAAAAACTTGTATTTTCATTTACTGCTTTTATTTTGAAAAAAGCAACTTGGATGCGAATGAGCGAAAACCCATTACATAAAGAAAATATAGAATTGCTGTTTTATGCATCTAAAGCGGCAAAGATATTGCGTAAACCTCTAGGAGAATTAACTCCTGAAGAAAAAGAGGCGTGGATTAAGAGTATTGAGGGTTATAGAGAAGATGATCAAGCCTATTAACCCATCTGAAACAATTAAACTCTTATCTAATAAAAGTTTGCGTGTTTTTGAAAACACATGAAAAGCGAAGGTGCAATTTATATGAATAAAAAAAGTACAATTGCAAGAATTAATATACTTAAGAGAACTGGTAATTTTTTCAACAATTTGAAAATGTGTATTAACACCCATAGTGACGAGGAACTTTTAAGTTTATTAAATTTTTTAATGAATAATTCATATCCTATTTCTCGTGATTCTTTTTTTCCAAAAAGTTATAACGATACATTGATATATAAAGCAACTGGTACATCAACTAATTTAATAAAATTGATGCATTGGTGTGTAAATATTCAAAATTATTTTAAAGATGACATTGCTAATTTTTTGAAGCATAAACAGTCTTTCGATTTTTATGTTTTATCTGGTGATTATGATGCAGCAGAAAACACTTTGGCAGAGATTGAACAAACCATTTGTTTTTCTTATTGGTCTTTAAAAAACAGAATGTTGATTGCAAATCTTAAAAATTATGATATTGAAGAGTATATAAATAATTTGAGTATAGAGGATAATAAAAAAGCATATGCATATTTGTTTGCACAATTCACTAGTGAGGCGTGCGATACTGGTGTATACCAAAAAAACATAAAGCATATTATGAGTACGCTTAAATCAGAGTCATTTGCTAGTTGTTTTAAATATCTATATACATCTACTGGTTCATACACAGAAAAAGATTTTATAGCAATATTGGAACATTGTAATGCTTATTCCATTATCGATTCGTATCTTGCAATCAAATTTGTTGCTCATTGCATTGAAATATCTAACCAAGACAATAAATCCATAAAAAATGTTCTTCAAACACTATCTACAAGTATTATTGATGATGAATTAACCACTTTGATAACTTTATCAACAAAAGCCCCCATAAGTTGTACTGATAAATGCAATTTATTATTAAAACATTTTTTACAACAAGATTTCGAATATATCCTTACAAATAAAAGTAACTACATAAAAACACTTAACGATTGTTCTTTAGCTAAAATAAATATTTATAGCGTAGCACTTGCTTTATGTGAAAACACAGAACTTGAATTCTTGAACGAGAATAGTATGATTGATAAAATTATACTATTAATCAGTGAACTGCTACTTTGTAAAAGTGATTTTTCTTTTAGAAATGGTATCCAAAAGTTAAACAATTACGCTAGAATATTAAAGTGGTTTGACATTTCAAATCCAATTGCTTGTTTTGTTGCAAATTTAAAAGGAGAAAAACCAAATCGTAATAGTATTATTGCAAAATCTTATTGCATTGATGATTTGTTTTTGTATAAAGAATTTGCTGAACATAGAGTAACACCTTTATTTTTTGAATCATTGATATATTATCAAGAAAATAATTTTGATTATACTGATATTGTTCATGAGTTTTCAAACACTACAAATAGATTGCAAACAATATCACTGTTGTATATACTCTATTACCAAGCATTAGAAAAAAAGGATTTTAAATACGCCCTTGAAATATTCTGTAAATCTGTTTCAAAATATCAAGGTCTTGTTTATAGATACGAGCCTTCTCAATTATATTCATTTGTTTACGATAATATTACTATACATGAACAAAATACAATTGGTGTAGTGATTTTTTGCTTTTTAGTTGAACAGTTGAAGGATTTTCGAACTACTACTTTTAAAAATTTTCTCGATGAAAATAGAATAATGAAACCTTTAGAAATAATCTCTCACAAATTAGACAAGGATATTATGTTTTACTTTTTACGAGAATTGTGTAGCATAAAAAATATGTCTACTCTTTATTTAGCTTTCAATAATAGTGTGGATGTTGAAAATCATAGAATAGAAATATGTAAATTTTTGCTTGAAAATGATAAACAAAATAAAAACTTGTACAGCAATGAGATATCTAACATCGTTAAAGAGCAAGAAGCACGTAAACTAAAAGCTACAATAGATAGTTCGAAACTCAGTATAGATTATTCTTATATAAGGGAAAAATTATTCGATGAGTTTACAGAGTTACAAAAAAAATATTATGCAACTAGACCGAATGCATCTGAGATTGTAGGATATGATTCTGTAGTAGCGACTTCCAACCAATATGTAAAATGGCATTTTTATGCAAATTCTAGGGAAGTTATTTTAGAAAATATGTTTAAAAAGTATTCGAGTGAATTTTGTTTTGGTATTAAAGGCTTAGATACATTTTTAAGTACTCGTGTAAGACATGGAACTTTTCAAAACACAATTAATAAGGTTTTTGTTCAAAACAATTTATCGAACACTGATAATAATTTCTTTAAGCCTATGTTTTCAAAAGGATGGATTTCCGAAGATGTAACTAGTATTGTTAAAAATTTCAATGCAGAACTAAATGATCTAATTCTTGAGTTAACGAATACAAAATTCAAGGTCTATATTGAAAACTTCATAAATGGAGCTATTTTTGACTATAATATAACTATTGAAGATATTGCTATCATATCTATTTCAATATTAAAATCGCATCATCAATTGACTGTAATAGATTTTATAGACATTATCGAAAATTGCATAGTACGAAAAACTAACAATTATCTTGCTGAAATTAGAAATATTACCTTAGAAAAGTTAAAAAATGATATTCTATGTTTGTTAGAGCGTTTTTCTTCTGATATAAAACCATATTGTGTTAGTAATAACGGTCTTTCTAAAATTAACGATAAAATAGTTAGTTGTCAAACTGATATTCAAAATAGAATAGATGAAATAAAAAACTGGTTCTACTTAACTGAATCAGAACCAATGGGTAATTTTTCTTTTGATGAATTGATATCCGTGTTAAATAAAACTTTACAACAACAATTTGATGATTTCGGTAAAATAAATTTTGAAATCATTAACAATGTAACAAGTGATTTTACGGGTGAAACTTTTGTATATCTTTATGATGTTCTACAAATACTTTTTTCTAATGCTATTATCCACTCCAAACATGATAATTTGGAAGACTTGAACATATCCCTAACATTAGAAAAAAGCACTTTAGATAAAGTTTGTTTAACACTTCAAAATAATTATTCTATAAATGCTGATAAAAACAGAGTTGATAAATCAGTTGAAAAAATTAATACCATATACAAAATGAAAGAATATAAAAATGTAGATACCCATAGAGAAGGTGGTATGGGACAAATTAAAGTTTTAGACATATTATTTAATATATTAGGAATAGGTCTTGACTTTGTAGTATCGTGTACGGATTCTTTATATAAAGTGCAAATAACAATGACAGAAAGAGGCGTAATAGCTATTGAACAAGACAATATTAGTGGTTGAAGATGATGTTTTGAAAAGCACGCAAATCATAAGTTTTATAAAATCTATCAATAATAATGTAGATATAACCAAGAGAGAGTCCTTAAATTCCGCTCTTTCTGAAGTAGCGAAAACCAAGTTTGATCTAATTGTTCTTGATATGAGTTTACCTACATTTGATAACAACGAAGCTGAAAATTTCCAACCGTATGGAGGTTTGTTGTTTTTGGATGAAGCGAAACGAAAAAAATATACATTTGATGTGGTGATTGTTACACAATATGCTAGTTTTGGGGAAGGTATTGGCGAAATGACTTTCCAAGAAATCAATGAAACTTGTGAAAATAAATACCCAAATTATAAAGGTATAATTTACTACCTTGACGATTCATGGAAAAAAGAATTAGAAAAATTCATTTTATAGGAGATTAAATATGATAAGAATACTTTTTATTGATGACAACATAGAAAGAGCACAGCAAATTTCAAGTTGGTTGGAAGAATACAATATAGAGTGTGAAAGTGTATATAGTATAACCAAAGATGATGCAATAAGGAATTTAACTAAAACCCAATATGATCTTGTTTTAGTAGACATTGTTTTACCAGACAACATGCGTACAACTGGTCTATCTACGTCCGCTGGTGTGGAAATAATAAATGAGATAGTTTTTTCGAATTCAATAATTCGACCTCTCTGTTTATTAGGAATTACATCAAATAAGGAAAGTTATGATGAGGTAAAAGAAAAATTTGATCAGAACTTTCTATCTTTAACCATATGGAATAAAGATAACGAGGAATGGAAAAAGAAATTCATTTCTAAAGTTAAATACATATCAAATCTTTCACAAAACTATACTTCTATTAATTCGAAAAAAGTGCATGGAACAATTATAACTACAGTAGATGATGAATATACTGCCTTGGAGAGGCTACCGGTTACATGGACTGATTATACCCAGGAAAACGACCCACTTATATATTCTCGTACAACCTATTTTGATAAAAATAACACTAAGAAAGATTTGTTGCGTGTTAAGTTACCGGAAATGGGAATGTCTGCTGCATCACATGTTACTACAAAAATATTATCATTATTTGAACCTGAATCTGTAATAATGGTTGGCATTTGTGGTGGAAAAAAAGGTGAGGTTGATTTAGGAGATATAATTGTAGCAGACAAATCTTGGGATTATGGTTCTGGGAAAGTAAAATGTGATGAAGACGATAATATAACTTTTTCTGCTTTGCCAAATCAAATTAACATAGATACGAAACTAAGAAGCAACATCATTCGTAATACTGACAATATTATTGACATTTATACTAACTGGAATAAGTTATATCACGATAATAAAATTTCCACTGTTAAAATTGGACCTATTGCAACGGGTTCTGCAGTTATATCAAATGAGAGTTTTATAGAAAAAATAATAGAGCCTCAGTACAGGAAACTGCTTGGAATTGATATGGAAACTTATGGCGTATATTTTGCATGTCAAAATTCCGGACAAGATGTTCAATTCGTTTCAATAAAAGCGGTTTCTGATTTAGCTGATAAGGATAAAGATGATTCTTTTCACAGTTATGGTTCATATGCAAGTGCGAGTTTTGCTTTTATGTTATTAGAAAACGATGTTCTGTAGGAAAACCTTAACATAAATGAAATGGTTATAAAAATAGGATTAAAGACATTTTTCATAAAAGAGAATGAAATTCATCAATAAATGTCTTTGAAAGATGTTATAACATACCTGTTCGTGAAAACCTGTTAATAGGTCGCTAAACTGATTAAAGTTTTTAATATAAAAATACCGACACTTTAATACACAAGTGTCGGTATTTTCATATTTGCATATATCTTTGCGTTTAAGAAATATATTAGCAATCAAAGAGTTTTATTGGTACATAATCGCTTTTTATATTTGAAATTGGCTTCAGTACGTTGTGGGAGTGTTATGTTAATTTATTTAATCCCATAATAAATTTTTCATCAATAGCACTACCAAACAATCTCTTTAATGTTCTCAAATTGTCTTTAACATCAAAAGACTTTCTATATAAATCATAGTACCCTGGTATTTTCAGTTTTAATGAAAAATCTTCTGTTTCGTTTATACTTTTCTTTATAATGTTACTAGCTAAGGTAGTAGGTGAAACAGAAACTATATCTGCACACTCTTTTAAAATCCTTCTCTTTTTGCTTACTTTTCCATCAAAATCAAAAGAGTTATATGCATTCGACACTTCATCGACTATTTCACATTGCTTTAAAAAATTATCTTCGCATCTCAGTTCATACTCGTATTTTGTACACTGATTACGGAAATTTGCTACCTCTTCTCTTAATAATAAAATTTGATTAGGTATATCTTCGGGGAATTTTGAACGATCTAACACTATTGATATTATTGAAGGTAAAGAAACGTAACTGTTTCCAATATATCGTCGGATTTTATTTGTATAAGAAAAGCGTTTTTCATCAATTATTCGCAACAAGTCTTTGGGGATAGGATTGTTTATAGTACTACTTAATTCATCAAAATTATAACTAATATTACCCCAAAGCGCATCATATACACCATGTATTTCGGGAATACCAACTTGATTGACTAGTTCATGCCATTTTGAATTGTACTTGGCTATTGCCTCGAAGTTCTTTTTTGTATATCCAAATTGTATAACATTAAGTTGTTCCTCAATACTTCCCTTTTCTTTGGTACGAAATAAAAACTCTGACGACATAGAGGTACCAGGTATAAAATCAAGCATTTCTTTATGTAAGCATTCAGCAGCACTCTCCGGTAAAGGAAAAAACATGTCAGTCATTCTTTCGTAATACAGCACCTCTTTATCTACAAACGGCTGTAAAAAATCCGCCTCGCTTTGATTTTGTATACTTAATGTTATATTATTTGGAACTAATTCTTCATGTAAAACGACTGCTTCGGCAAATATAGATAATCCTATTATGGTTTCTGGGGTTATGGGGATTGCATAATTCAATAAATCGTAGAGCATTTCAAAATAACTATATCCAATGATTGCTGTATTAGCAAATGTTTTGGGTTTATAAGTATAATCAATCATAACATATCATCCTTGTCCTCTAATAATATAAGCGTATCATTTTATTAATTAATGTTATTATTTTTTATTTGAATTTTTTTGTATAAACAAGTGTTACATGTGGTGAAGTTTTTAAATCAATTTTACCAATGTAAAAAAGGCATTGACTTATTAAAACTTAATTCAAATTTTTAACTTAACAAACCTCCTTAACTATATATGACAAAAAAGGAGAAAAACTTCACCAAAAATTAAAATTTGTTCTAAATTCGACTTTTTAAACAAAAATACTCATTAAGTTCTATAACAAATGTCAAGATTATCACAATATGTACATCTATGATTAAAACTTATTACAAATTTTAAATGTTGATCAAAAAATTGTGATGATATAAATGAGTTTCTTGATTTTTTATTTAAAAAGTAAAGCATTCTTAGAGTATTGCTTCATATCTTAAAACAACGAAATAAACAAAGGGATTGTGATAATATAGAAACTGACCGACACAATTTAGTGTCGGTCAGTTATTATGGTGGAGCATAGGGGGATCGAACCCCTGACCTCTTGACTGCCAGTCAAGCACTCATCCCAGCTGAGCTAATGCCCCGTGTATATTATTGTGTTTTGGTTTCATGGGGGTGTTTACCTGTTGACTTGCTCTCCCAGCTGAGCTACGCCCCCATAATATGTGCTACGCAATGAAATACTGCGTAATGAAGTTGTCTGCGGCAAAGGAATTGCTTGCGCAACGACGTTACCTTCGGTAAACTACTGTAAGAGTATAGCATTTAAAAGGTCGTTCGTCAAGGGATAACTTGCATTTTTGACCAAAAAACTTGTTAACTTTTTGTTTATATTATTATACATAAATTGTTTACAAATTTGGCACAATTGTGATATAATTTATGGTGTCTAAACTAAATCTTTTTCGAAAGGATTGTTTTTATGAAAAAAACCAAGAAATTGTTAGCATTGCTCCTTGCTGTTGTAATGCTTACAAGCGCACTTAGCGTAAGTGTTAACGCTATTGATTGGGGCGGCCACACCCCCTACGTTCCCGTAGATGAAGACGTGCTTCCCACAATTATCGTTCCCGGCTTGTTCCAGAGCGAAACCAAATATTACGAAAATGGCGAGGTTGCCCTCAATGCAGACGGCGAGCCTTACGAAATGCCCTTCTTTATGGACACTACAGCCGAAATCGTAGGCGCAGCTGTTACCGAAGCACTCGTTCCCATTGCAGAGCTTCTTATTAATCAGGAGGATAAGGACCAGATGGCAGCTAACGCTGTTGCAGACGTTCTTTGTGAAACCCTTCTCGGCAAGCAGAAGCTTGACGAAACAGGTCACTTCGTAAACGATATCCGTGCTACTCAGTACAATGCTTCATTCGATCAGCTTTCCGAATCTGATCAGAACACTGTTCTTGAGCACTTCCCCATGGAATATTACATCGAGCATGCAGGCGCTGACAAGCTTTACATCTTCTCATACGCATCACTCGACAATATGATCGATATCGCCAACAGACTTTACAACTACATTCAGTTTGTTAAGGAAGACTCAGGCTACGATAAGGTTAACATCGTACCCATCAGCCAGGGCGGTTCAGTTGCTAACGCTCTTATGGAAATCTACAACGAAAAGGGTCGCTCACTTGCTGAGGATATCAACAAAATGGTATTCGCAGTTCCTGCCCTTGACGGTTCAACACTTGTTGGTGAAATCCTTGAATTTGGTCTTATTGATGAGGATAACGAGATTTACTGCGAAATGCTTCCCGCACTTCTTGGCGAGGACAATATGTTAAGCTACGCTGTTAACATCATCTTACGTATTATGCCCAACGCTGATTTACACACAATTCTTGACGTTGTGTTTGAAAAATTCATCAGCGAATATGCAGGCTATTCAACAGCACTCTGGGGACTTTGCCCCACTGCTAACTACCCCGGTGCCCGTGAAAACTACCTTATGGCAGAGGGTATGGAGCAGATCAGAGAGCAGACCGACTGGTTCTACAACGCTCAGCTTAATTCCGACGCTAACATCCTTAAGGCTATTGAGGACGGCGTTCAGGTATTCGACCTTGTTGACTACAACAAGCCCCTCGTACACATTGTTGACTCATGGAATATCCCTGCAGACGGCATCATTCAGGTTGATTCAACATCAATGGGTGCTTATGCAGTAGGTAACGGCGTTAAGCTTCCTGCAGATTACGTATCAGCATACTCAAACTGTACTGATCCCGAAAACCACAACCACAAGGACCCCAATAACCTTATTGATCCTTGCACAGGTCTTCTTCCTGAAACAACCTTCTACTTCCTTAATCAGTCACACGAAAGCTCAGCTTCCAACGACGTATTTATGAAATTGGCTTCCGCAATTCTTATGGACTCCAACTTCACAAGCGTTCATTCATACCCCGACGTATTCCCTCAGTTCAACAACGCAAGAAAGGTTAAGAGCCTTGCTAAGGACGTTGACAACTACAGAGATTTTGATACAAGCCTGCTTAACAATGAAGATAAGGCAGAGCTTGCAGAGGCTATTGCTCAGGTTGAAGCAATGCTTGATAACACAGTTATCGACACCTACGAGGTTGAAGCAGCTAAGGTTAGATTCTATGCAATTAAGGACCGCGTTGATTGGGTTGTTGAAAACGGCGGCGATTATGATGCACCCCAGCCTGAAAAGGAAAACGGCGCATACCTTGATTTCAGCTACCTTCTTAAGGACATCCTTCAGATTCTCGGTAATCTTCTCTTCAAGTATTTCGGTGGCGCAGGCTTCAGTGAAATCTTAGGTAAATAAACAAACTACAAACAAAAAACGGATGTGTAGAAATTCTGCACATCCGTTTAATTTTGTCTTATACCGTAACAAACAGGGAAAATGTATATCAAATTTTCCTATCTTTGGGAGAACCTAAAACCTTATAAAAAAAGCCTGAGACTTTATGAAAAATCTCAGGCATAATTATTACTTTGATTTAATTGTTTTTAAAGATGAAATCAACATTCTGCGGATTGCACCACATTCATTTTGAAATGTTTTGTAGTCTTCTTCTGACATACACCCCGTCTCAAAAAGAAGCTCTAACCAATATTCTGTTTCATAACATTCTTTTTGTGCTATTTCAAATTTAGAAATAAAATCGTTTGTGCTTTGAGCGTATTGTGCTTCGTGCAAATTCGCACCTATTGAGGTAGAAGAACGAAGTAATTGATTTATCAAAACCGATTCTTTATGATTTGATTTCATATCACGACAAAGAAAAACAATCTTTTTTGCAAACTCTTTCGCTTTGTCCCTTAAAATACTATCCGCCAAAGTTATCACCTCAAAATATTATATATAAAAATGAATTGTTTTTCAAGTTTTATTCCGACTTCGTCGGAGTGATATTATTGCTTTGCAATAGTTTTATTGAAACCTTTCGGTTTCAGTGGTATTTTATTCGCCAAAAACTGCCGAAGGCAATAACACTTGGGCGAAGCCCAAATATAACTGCGAAGCAATACAACTCGCCTCAAGGCGAATAAAACTGGGGTTGTGTCATTTAGAACACAACCCCTACGAACTCCGATTTTTTTATGCTTTCATTTTATTTTTCTGTAAGCAGCATATTCACAAGTCCGGGGTTATCGGTAATAATACCGTCAACGCCGAATTTAAGAAGCTTCTTAACTGTCTTCTCGTTGTTTACAGTCCAGGGATTCACCTGTAAGCCTGCGTTGTGGGCTCTTTTAACGTAACCCTTGTTCACATACATATAGAAGGGATGAAGGGCATCTGCGCCTATTTCCTTGGCAAAGCTTACGGGGTGTAAGCCTATCTTGAAGCCCATCGTACTGTTGGGGCTGTAAAGGATACCCGTTTTGCAGTTCTTATCAATCTTTTTACAAACCACAAGTAATGCGGGGTCAAAGCTTGAAATAAGAAGCTGATCAAAAAGACCGTGATTCTTGACTGCGGCAATTGTCTTTTCTGCAAGCTCGGTGCCTGCCTCGCCAAAATGCTCGCTTTTAAGCTCAATGTCAAGAACCTTCATATCATCGCCCATTGACTTACTGAGCTCAAGGAACTCGTCAAGAGTGGGTATTTTTTCGCCGGTGAATTCATCGCCCTTATATTTACCGAAATCGAAGGCACGAAGCTCTTCAAGGGTCATATCCTTAACTGCACCCTTACCCGTTGAGGTTTCGTCAATGGTGAAGTTATGGCAGATAACGGGGATACCATCCTTTGTAAGGTGTATATCGGTTTCAAAGCCGTCGCAGCCTACCTCGATTGATTTTCTGAACGCCACAATTGTGTTTTGGGGTGCCACCATGTTAGCACCTCTGTGTGATATTACGTTGCACTTATACATTTAAAGCACCTCATTTACCCAATAATAAGCCTAAAGCCACACCTGCACCGATTGCAAGTGCACCACCAAGTGTACCCGCAATAAGGGCTATTTTCTTTTTAACCATATCGTCTGCATCCCATATATAGCAAAGGTCGTTCCACAAGGATTTGCCGACAATATCGTTGTATGTAAGGTTAAAGGTTTCGTAGTTACCCGTTGCCTCGTCAATGTCAAATACTCTGACACCACGGCAGAAGTTACCGTAGCAGCGGAATGATGCGCAGGGAGTCTGAACAAAGTTGATACCGTCAACCACACCAGTAAAGCAGTTCTGATGGTCGTGACCAAAAACAACCGCCTTAATATCTCCGCATTCCTTCATAGCCTCCATCTGGCCGGTTTTCTGACTTACGGCAGAAACATATTCACCAAGGTGACCCTCGCATTCTGGTTTAAGCTTAAAGTATTTGTTATCGGGGCCTCTTACTGCGCCCTTGTCGGCAGGGTCACATTCCTCAATAAGCTCAAGTGTTTCAAGCATGGGAATATGCTGGAACATAAGGGACGGAACGGGTATCCCGCCGTTTGCCTCTTTAAGCTGTGCGCTTGTTTTCTTATACCATTCAACTGCCTCGGGCTTAACGTACTCGAAGCATTTATCCTGCTCCTTGTCGTGCCATGCAGTGTCAAGCATCCATAAATTGAATTTAATGTTTTTACCGTCTGCAGAGTAAATGGGCACGTTGTATGTGTCACAGTCCCCGCTTTCGGTACCGTCAAGACCTACGTTACAGCTGTACTGTCTGTAAAAGTCTGCCTGCTCATCCTTTGTCATACGGTTACGGTCATCATGATTACCGTAAATCATGGCAAAGGGAATCTTTCTTTCCTCAATGGGTGAAATAAGCTTGTCAATAGCAACACCCATAGCCTTCATTTCGCTGGGCTTATCCTTAACGAAAAGGGGTGTCCACAATTCGCAGTCGTAAAGGTGGTTACCAAGAATATTATCGCCTGTAAGCACAATAAGGTCGGGCTTAAGGTCGTCGTATGCCTTGTTGAGCATACGCATCATAGTGTGGCGCACGTTCTGCAAATCCTGAGCGTCACTGACCTGCAATATTCTGAACTTTCCGTTTTTAAATCTTAATTGCATACGTTTTCTCCTATTTTAAGTCGGGAATCATAGCCATTGCTACGCCAAAATAAACCAAAAGTGAAACTGCGTCAACGATTGTTGTGATAAAGGGGCTTGCCATAACCGCAGGGTCAAGCTTTAATATCTTAGCAAGAATCGGCAATACGCAGCCGATGATTTTAGCACAGATAACCGTAGCGCAAAGCGTAAGCGCTACAACAAGCGATACTGTAATGGTGACCTCATTGTTATTAAGAAGCATTTGATCAATCAGTATCATTTTTACAAAACAAGCTACCGCAAGTGAAATACCACAAAGAAGAGAAACGCGTATTTCCTTCCACAAAACGCGGAGCACGTCTTTAACCTCAACCTCGCCAAGAGAAAGACCACGGATAACGGTAACTGATGCCTGGCTACCGGAGTTACCGCCGGTACCCATAAGCATGGGGATATATGCTGTAAGAATAACAATTCTCTCAAGGGCGCTTTCAAATGATGAAATTATAATACCCGTAAAGGTAGCCGAAAGCATAAGAAGTAAAAGCCACGGAATACGTACCTTCCACAAATCCCATACAGAGGTTTTAAGATAGGGCTTGTCAGTGGGGGCAATAGCCGCCATTTTCTGGAAGTCCTCTTCAGCCTCTTCCTGAATAACGTCGATAGCGTCATCAACGGTAACAATACCAACCATGCACTGCTCTTTATCAAGCACGGGGATTGTAAGCACGTCGTATTTGTTGAACAGCTGAGCAACCTCCTCCTTATCGGCAGAGGTTGTAACGGTTATGGGGTTATCCTCCATAACGTCTGCAACAAGCTCGTCATCGTCGCAGGTAAGCAAATCCATAGCGCTTATGGTACCTAAAAGCCTGTGCTTTTCTATAACGTAACAGGTGTTAACCGTTACCGAATATTCACCCTTGGATTTAATTTTCTTAAGCGCATCGCCTATTGTCATTGTGGGGAATAAGCTGATGTACTCAAGGGTCATAATGCTACCCGCGCTATCCTCAGGGTAATTAAGAATAACGTTGATAGCCTGTCTTTTGTCGCCTGCCGCAGAAAGCATACGCTCAACCACGTTTGCAGGCATTTCTTCAATAATATCTACGGTATCATCGATGAACATATCGTCCATAATGCTTTTTAACTCGCGATCCGTAAAGGCTTCTATAAGAATTTCGTTCTGCTCTGTTTCAAGGTATGTGAATACCATTGCCGCACTCTCTTTAGGAATAAGACGGAAAAGCAAAACCATTTCCTTTTCTTCGAACTCGGGAAGCAGAACAGCTATATCAACCGGGTTCATTGTGTCAAAAATGCTTTTGATAGCTTTATATTGCTTTTCGTTTAAAAGCCTTTCAAAAACCTCTTTTGTCATTATCCGTTCCTCCTTTGTTTTTGCGATGCAACCGGGTACGCACCGCTTTTACTCAGAATCAAGGTAACGAGGGAATGTAAACAAAAAACCGAACCAAGGGCAATTGCCCATGATCCAGCGACACACCTGATAATATACATTTATAAAAATGAATATTTAAAAATCAAATATTTATATCCGCGCAACAGTACTGTCGCAACGGAACTTCAGTGTCGCCGTTCTGATAAAATATGCTACTTCGCCCATGTCCGCTACTGCCTGAATCCATCGTACTGTCACACTCCTTATTATTAATAAATTTAAGACTTTTACTCAAAGCCTACATTTTAATATACCCTAACTTACACTCTTTGTCAAGAAATATACGGGTAAAAAGCAAATAAAAAAAGGAGTCCGAAGACTCCTTTTAACTCAGTATTAATTAACCGATAAGTGAAGTGATAAGTGCCATAAGCCACTCCCAGAAAGCAAGAAGACCGTTGTACTGAGCAGTTCTTCTCTGACCGCAAACCTTACATACGTTGTCTGCCTGAGTAGCGTCTGCACCAAGTGTTGTATGAGCGCCCTTGCTTGCCTGACCGTCGCAGTCTGCGCAATCACGCCAGTGGTCTGTACCGCTGTATTTGTAATCGCCGATGGGGTTGTGGTCGATAACAACAAGTGCTTCGTTTGAGTAAGCGTAACCGCCTACTGCGTTAGCAGCAAAATATCTGATGTATGCGCCGTTGTCGCTGTTGTCAAGTGCTTCACCGTCGTAGGGAATCCAGTCGCCACCAACAACCTTGATTTCCCAACCCTCTGAGTAGATGTTACCGCTGACTGCGGGGGCATCAACCTTGGATTCGATAGTTGCGCCGGGGCAAATTCTAACCTTAACGGGAATTTCAGCGTCAATTGTAGGGATTGCAGCTGCAGAAGCAAAGGTTGCAACTAAGCCGAACATAAGACATACGCATAAAAGCACGGATAAAACTTTTTTCATCTCTAAAAGCATCCTTTCAATACTACATTTTTTTCTATTTTAACATCTATACGCAAAAAATGCAAGTATTTTGTTTAATTAATAAAAATTAAATGTTTGGTTTTACCAAATTAAAACTAATAAGAATTTAAATTTAACCGCAATGCATCTTCATTGTCAGTTACTTATTCTCTCGAATAATACAAATTGCCGACCGCAGGTCCCGAAACTCCTAATTCCTAATTTCTCATCCCTAATTAAATCAGCGCGTGCAATAAACCTTAAATCCACCAGGCGTCTGTAAGACCTTCCTTAATTATGCATTTTTTAAGGAGGGCAACGGCTTTTTCAAGGCCTTCATTCTGACTCATAAGTGAATCCTCGTGCTCGATAGAAACAGCGTAATCGTAGCCGACCATACGGAGGTTGCTGATAACGTCACGCCAGTAGGACTCACTGTTACCGAAGCCCACGGAGCGGAAAATCCAAGAGCGGTTAATTTCATCCGCGTAGGATTTAACGTCGAGAACACCGTTTACGCCTGTGTTAAGCGCGTCAATCTTTGTATCCTTTGCGTGGAAGTGGAAAATTGCACCCTCTTTACCCAATGCACGGATAACCGCAACGGGGTCCATACCCTGCCAGATAAGGTGTGAAAGGTCAAGGTTTGCACCGATTTCCTTACCAACTGCGGCACGGAGCTTAAGAAGGCTTTCAGTGTTGTAAACGCAGAAGCCGGGGTGAAGCTCAAGGGCAATTTTATCTACACCGTGAGCGGTGCTGAATTTAACAAACTCTTTCCAATAGGGAATAAGCACGTCATTCCACTGATATTCAAGAATTTCGCCGAAATCGTTGGGCCAGGGGCAGGTTACCCAGTTGGGATATTTTGAATCCTCGCAGTCACCGGGACAGCCTGAGAAGGTGTTAATCTGATGAACGCCCAATTTTTCTGCAAGAAGGACTGCCTTACGCATATCCTCGTCAAAGCTTTTTGCAATTTCCTTGTTGGGGTGCACGGGGTTACCGTGGCAGCTGAGAGCACTGATTTCAACGTTATATTTTTTAAGAAGTGCCTTAAAATCCCCAAGCGCCTTTTCATCATTAAGCAATACGTCGGGGTCAGCGTGAGCCTTACCGGGGAAGCCGCCGCAACCGATTTCAACCATCTCAAGACCAAGTGATGAAAAATATTTTAATGCTTCCTCAAGGGAAACTGAGCCAAGCAAATTTGTTAATACACCAAGTTTCATAATAAACCTCTTACCTTACATTAAAAGTTTTCTGCAAGCCATTTGTAGCTTCTTGTAATATCCTCAAGACCTGTGGGTACCGGGTCGTCGTTTTCAAGAATTACCCACTCAAGACCGATTGCCTTAACACCCTCAACAACCTTTGCAAGGTCGTTTTCGCCCTCGCCTAAAGCCATGGGCTTTCTGTCAACACCGTCCTTGATGTGAATAAGAACGATTTTATCCTGATTAGCCTTAAGATACTCTACGTTGTCGATACCTGCACAGAAGCTCCAGTATGTGTCAACCTCAAGCTTACAACCGTCGGCAGAAATAATATCCATAGCATTTTTGCCGTCCTTGAGATCAGCAAATTCCTCTGTATGGTTGTGGTAGTAGGTATCCATTCCGTTTTCGCGGGCTACAACACCTGCGGCACTGAGAACGTCGCCTGTGTTTTTAGCTTCTTCGTAAGTGCTGTGGGGCGCACCGCCTACACCGAGGTATTTTGCACCCAGTGCCTTACCGTAAGCAATGGTTTTTTCAAGATTTTCGGGAAGGTAATCATTAATACCGAGGTGTGATCCAACAACCTCAAGACCTAATTCCTCGCATCTTTTACGAAGAACGTCTGCATCAAGGCCGAAATAGCCTGCAAATTCAACACCGTCAAAGCCGATTTCCTTAACCTTGCCGAGGATTTCAAGCATATCGTTACCGTCTTTAATATGGTCACGAACAGAATATAACTGTACTGCAAATTTCATATGTATTTCTCCTTATAAGCTATTTTAATAAGCAATTCATAGCACCCTTGCCCGAGCAAAGCTATAAGATACTGCCCGAGTGAAAAGCTGCGCTATGTGAATTTTAGTCAAAGTAAACGGGCTTGCCTGTTTTAGCAGATTCATAAATTGCTTCAAGTATTCTTGTAACAACCAATGCCTGCTCAGGAAGAACAACGGGGTCTGTATCTGTACGGATTGCGTGAATCCATCTTGATGCTTCAACCTCTGCGGGTGAGCCGCTCTTCTGTCCTTCAAAGAAAGCTGCACCGCCTGCGTCAAGGTTGGGCTTTTCGATGCACTGACGCTGATTTTTAATGTAGTTAAGACGAGCTTCACCGTTAAGGGTATCTGCGCCGCCCTTGTCACCGCAAATCATATAGCATGCCTCGTTAGGCTCGGCAATGTTAAGCGCCCAGCTTGATTCAAGGTTGATAACTGCGCCGTTTTTCATTTTAATGAAGCCGAATGCAGAATCCTCAACTGTGAACTTTGCAGGATCCCAGGGGCCCCAGTCATTACCCTGCTCGGTTTGGTCTGCAAGCTTTCTGAAGGTCTGACCAACAACCATTTCGGGCTCGTAGTTATCCATTACCCAAAGAGTCATATCAAGAGCGTGGGTACCGATATCAATAAGGGGACCGCCTCCCTGCTCGTATTCGTTAAGGAAAACACCCCACGTAGGAACTGCACGACGACGGATAGCAAGAGCCTTACCGTAGTAAATTTCACCAAACTCGCCGTTTTCTGCACACTGCTTAACGTAAAGGTTTTCGTCAGTCTGACGGTTCTGATAACCGATAGAAAGCTTTTTGCCTGTTCTTTTTGCAGCCTCACACATTGCCTTGGCATCCTCATAGTTTTTTGCCATGGGCTTTTCACACATTACGTGCTTACCTGCCTCAAGTGAATCAATTGTAATAAAGCTATGTGAACGGTTAGGTGTGCAAACGTGAACAATGTCGATGCTTTCGTCCCTAAGTAGCTCTTTATAGTCCTCGTAAACCTTGGCATCGGGTGTACCGAATTTTTTTGCAGCCTCCTGAGCGCGCTCAACAACAATGTCGCAGAATGCAACCATTTCAACGTCGTCAACCTTTGAAAGAGCGGGCATATGCTTGCCGTTTGCGATACCGCCGCAACCGATGATACCGATTTTTAAAACTTTATCATTCATGAAAATGAACCTCCTTGCCTGAAACAAGCAATAATTTTTATAATACCATTATATTATATTTGAGGGTATTTTCAATAGAAAAGCGCAATAAACCCCACTTCAAAAACGCCAAAAATAACCGCCTTTATTTAGGGAAAACCCACAAAAGAAAAGGCACACTTCGTTATGAAGTGTGCCTTGATAATTCAGTTATTTAAATCAGCTGAATAAGCCAGCTAATGCTTCGGGAAGAACAACTGTGAGGTACTTGATGATAAGACCGAAGATCTCTGTGAAGAAGTTAGCAACTGAGCCATCGATTGTGCCGAAGATGTCTGTGGGAAGGTTTGTTGCATCGCCTGCTTCATCCTTAACAGTCTTCTTGATAGCATATTCGTCAACCAATGTTACTTCCTGAGTATCGTCGTTAACAACGTATGCTCTGTAAACGAGGTAGTCGCCGTCAACCTCGATGTTAGCAAAGCAACCGCCTGCATAGGGATTGGTTTCAACGCCATCTTCATCCTTTTCGCTTCTTGTGGTGAAGTAAACGTCAGCAGCGTCCATAATGGAGCTTGTAACACCATCGTTTACGCCATATCTCTTAGTACCTGCAGTTGAGGGAAGAGCATAAACAGCGCCTTCGGGGTTAACTGCGAACGTAACATCCTGACCATTGTGTCTTTCTGTGATGTAAAGAGTATCCTCGCAAACTGCGTCGCCTGCAACCTGCTGAGTTCTGAAGTACATATGGTCGTGACCGGAAAGAACCATATCAACGCCTGTTTCATCAACGATTTCGATGATTGTTTCTCTCATAGCAAGAGTATCGGGCTTGAGAATGTTCTTACCTGCTGAGTAAGCAGCTCTGTGGAGTAAGAGAACCTTCCACTGTGCATCAGATGCTGTGATGTCGTTGTATATCCAGTTTCTCTGAGCAGCAGTCATGGGATACATATCGTTTGAGTTAAGAACGGTGAAGTGAGTATCGCCGTAATCGAACGAATAATATGTACCGTTAACGCCGTTGCCTGCGCCGTCGCCTGCATCAAGGTTGAACATTGTGTCGAACCAACCAACGTTAAGTTTGTCAGTAATGTTACCCTCGTGGTTACCTGCAACGGGAACGAGTGTAAGGTTTGTGTTAGCATCGTTGAATGCCTCGCCGTACCAGTTCCACTCATCGTTTGTGCAATCGTTAACGAAGTCACCAAGGTTTACAACGAATTCAGCATCACCGTTGAGCTCCATAGCTGCATCCATAACGAGAGCTGCCTGCTGGAAGTTTTCAAGGCTACTTGCCTGAACGTCTGCAATAGCGATGAAAGAGAAGCTCTTGTCGCCATCGTCAGTAACGAATGTACCAACGTCGCTCCAAAGACCTCTGTCGTAGCTACCTACGCGATACTTATAAGTTGTGCCTGCTTCAAGACCACTTGCAACAACCTTGTGGCAATAGTAGCCTTCCCATGAAGAAACTGAGCCTTCAATGGTGATAGCGTTTGCAAAGCCTGATGCATTGTAATCTGCTTCAGTAACAACCTGAACTGCAGAATCACACTTTTTCTCTGTGAACCATGTGAAGCCACGCTGTGACTGAGCATCACCGTTCATTGTACAAGTGATACGAATTGTTTCGAAACCTGTTGAACCCTCGGCAGATGCACCAACACCGATGCAACCAACAAGCACCATAACTGCAAGTAATACTGCGAGAGCTTTTTTTGCTGTCATCTTCATAACTACCTCCGTAATTATATGGATTTTGGGCATAAGTATAGACTACAACCCATTTTTATTCTTTTTCATTATACACACAAAATTTCAATATTTCAATAGTATTTTAAAAAAAACAAACTCCCGCACATAAATTTGTGCAGGAGTTATAAAAACAAAGCATTAATATTTATCTTTGCAATTAATAGTTGAGGAATATGCGCTGAGCATTTTGCTGTTAACAGCCTTTGCGGTATAGGTATAGGTAACACCCTTTTGGGCAGTTTTATCAACATAAGTCACGTTGTTTACACCCTTGACGGTTGCAAGCTTAACCCAACCTGAGCCTGCCGTTTTACGGTAAACGTAATAACCCGTAGAGCCTTTTACAGCGCCCCACTTAACGGTAATACCATCCTTTGCACTGACGGCACTTTTCATCACGGGGTCTGAAAGCCGTATCATAGATAGTCCCACACCATCGAAGCCGCTGTCAACACCATTAACCGCACGTACAGTGTACGTATATTTCTCACCATTACGGGCCTTTACGGAAGCATCAATATATTTAACGTCCTTTGTAATGCCGAGGTAAGTCCAGTAGCCTTCGCCATCCGCACGTCTGTAAACACGGTAGCCCGTAGCACCCGCCACCTTAGCCCAATCAACACGCACACCTGCGGTGGCATTACTGATTTTTGTAAGTGAAGGGGTTGACACGCACTTTATTTTGGCAATTCTGCCCGAATCATAAACGCTGTAGCCGCCCACAGAATTAAACGCCCTTACTGTATAGTGATACAAAGTACTATTTACAACACCCTTATCCAGATACTCGGTAGAGGTTGTGGAAGCAACGGTAACCAGATTATCCGTGCCTACTGCTTTGCGGTAAACCACGTATCTGACCGCACCCTCAATTCTGTTCCATGAAATATACATACCATCAACGGTATTTACCGCCGAGGTGACGGGGGTCTCGGGTCTCAACTGAGTTATTTCCTTATACTCCGACACGAATGAGCATTCCTTGCACACTCTGGTCTTTATTCCCTTAGCATCTGCCGTAGCATCCTTATGCACAGTCCATTGGGTAGCTTTATGCTCACACTTGCCGCCATAAGCAACGAAAAAATCAACGTTTCCGCCATTCTTTTCGCTTATGACACAAGGTATCCCCTCACCCTTTTCAAGGTAAACGGTAGCCCTGAAATTCAAATTGGTTGAATTTACATCGTCGTAAAAGTATCCCAGCTTACCCTTCTGCACAAATTCTAAGGTCGGGTCACTCTCGCCCACAGACTCGAGGGTGTATATACCCTCAAGTGGTGCGGTAAATAAAAACTGAGTGCCGTCGGGTATAGTATAGGTGTTGCCTGACTCAATTTTCAAGTCGTCATAGCCCGAGCAATCGCAGAAAATTTCAAAATTAATCTCCGCGTCCTCGTAATCCTTAAGTGCAAAGAATATTGATTCGCCCTTTCTAAGATACAATTCACCCGAAAAATCCAAGGCATTTTCATCATCATACGCCTGACGAGTGCCGTTGGGTAAAAGAATTTCAACGTAGGGGTCTGCGCCCTCAAACGAGCGGATATTATAATAGTCGTCGTGATCTGCAGTGAAGGAATAACAGGTGTTACTCTGCGCCCGATATTCAACGTCTGTAAAAGCATCTGCCACAAACTGAATTGAAAAATTAACTTTTTCGTCGTTAGCATCAGTACCTATTTCACAACGGACACCCTCGCCTGCTTCAAGGAAGATAAAATCACAAATTTCGCCGTCATTACTGAAATTGTTAAGCTCGGATTCAGTGCCGTCGTCATTTTTTATTGTTAAAATCGGGGCGTTGTTGTGGTAAGAGGTAATTGCGTAAGTACCCGATCGGGGAGCCTTGAAAACAAACATAGAGCCGACCTCACAGGTGTAGCTACCCACGTCCTCAATATTTATAACAGTAGCAACAACGGGAGTGGACAATGCAACGCACAATAATAACGCAACTGCCAAAATGAGACTTATGTATTTTTTCATTGCACCTCAACTCCTTTTATTTAATAAAACAATTATAACACACCCTTCCTCATTTTCAATATACAAATAAAAATAATTATCCGCCACGGGAAACCCACGGCGGATAATTTGATTTTAATTATTTCATTTTAATTTTGTAGCACTTGATTTCGAAGGGGTTAATTTCGAAGCTAAGAGTATCGCCCTCAGCAATATCAACTGCAACGTCGTTTCTTTCAAGAAGGTCGCATTCTGCTACACAATCGATTTCAGCAAAGAGCTTTGCAGAAACCTTTGTGCGGCTACCTGCCTTTTCAACGAAACGAACGATATAAGCATCCTCATCCTCGCACTTCTTAACTGCTTCAAGAGTAACGTTCTTTCCATCAACACTGATGAATGATTTTGCATCGTCACCATTTGCGGCGCCGTTGATTTCAACTGCAACTGCGGGGTTGTTGATTTCAAGACCTCTTACAAGAGTTTCAGCATTCTTCCAGTTACCTGCATGAGGATAGATAGAATATGTGAAGTAGTGGTCGCCACGGTCTGATTTGGGGTCGGGGTTCATAGGAGCCTTAAGGAGAGTGATAATCATTCTCTGCTTGTCAACCTCGTAACCATACTTGCAATCGTTAAGGATTGATACACCGTAGTTATCCTCACTCATATCGATGAAGTTATGAGCAGAAACCTCAAATTTAGCCTTGTCATAGGGGTTATGACGGTAGTTGGAGCTTTCGATTGTAGCGTAAGCAATATCACGAGTGAACTTCTGAGCCTTAACGTCAACGTCAAAGCCAACCTTAAGAAGCTTTTCCTGTTCATTCCAGTTGATGAATGTATCAAAGTCGATTCTGTCAAGCTCGTTGTAGATAATGATATTCTGCTTAACAAGTGATTTGTTGATAACCTTTTCGAAGGAAACAACTGTAAATACGTCACCTGCTGCAACACCAGTTACCTTACCTGCTTCAGTATCAAACTGACGGTCAACGTAGGATGCAACAATATCCCAAGCGTCATATTTACCGGGAAGGTCTTCATAAAGACGGAATACGTTACCCTTGCCTGAAAGAACCTCGCGATCATTCTTCTTATCGAAGATTGATACAAGCTCTGCGCTTTCGTCAAGCTCAACCTTGAAGTTAGCGTTTTCAATAACGTTACCCTCAAGCGCCTTAGCCTCGGAAACTGCACCCTCCTTAGCATAGAATACCTTGTAGCCAACTGCAGGAAGGTCCTTTGCTACGAATACAAGCACCTTTGTGCCGTCGAGCTTTGTATAAGCCTGGGTAGCAAGCTTGTTACCCTCTGCATCGTAAATTTCAACGTCCTTGTAGGGAAGCTCAACCTTCTGAGTTGCGTTAACACCGAGAGAGTTGAAAAGTGCGAAGGGCTTACCGTATTTTTCTGCACCGTTCACATTACCTGCGATAACGTTGAGTGCCTCGTCACGTACCGCTTCACCGATTGCGATAATATCATCGTAGATAGCACAAAGGTCACCGAATACTTCGGTAATATGTGAGCCGGGAAGTGAGTCGTGGAACTGGTTAGTAAGGATAGCCTGCCAACCCTCGTTGAGCTTTTCGAGGGGATATTCGTAGCCGTACTGCATAGCAATGCTTGCGAACATTTCAGCCTGACGATAAAGGTTTTCAGAGTATCTGTTAAGCTTTTTAAGAAGAGCCTTTGTTGTGTGAACACCGCGGTGCTCCTCAAGGTAAAGCTCATCCTTCCAAGTGGGGATGTTATCCTCAGTAGCGTTAGCCTTCATACGAGCAAGTGAATCCTCAATCTTGCTTGTCTGGGTCTTGGGAAGACCGGGGAAGTTCTTATAACGCTTTACGTACTCGAGCATTTCGGTGTCAACCCCGCCGCCACCGTCACCCCAGCCGTAGCAGTACATTGATTCACCGATGGTTTCCTTGTCTGTGTACTTCTTCCAGTTAACCTTAAGTGAGTCTGCCTCAACTGTGCCGATGAAGTGTGTGGGGGGAACGATTGAGAATACCTTTGAGCCGTCGGGACCTTCCCACCAGAAGGTATTGTACTGCCAGGGGTTAGTATCGTTCCAGATACCCATCTTATGAGTTACGAAATATTCAACGCCTGCCTTCTTAAGAATCTGGGGCATTGCATAGCCGTTACCGAATACATCGGGTACCCAACAGGTCTTGGGTGTGATGCCGAAGTTCTTTTCAGCAAAGCGAACACCGTGAAGAAGCTGACGAACAAAGGATTCACCTGAAACAAGGTTACAGTCGGGCTCAACCCACATTGCGCCGATGTATTCCCATCTGCCCTCTGCAATACGCTTCTTAACTTGCTCGTAAAGAGCGGGGTACATTTTTGCCATTTCGATGTATGTAGGTGCAGTGCTCTGTGAGAAAATAAAGTCATCATACTGCTCCATAAGACGAAGCATAGTAGCATGAGTTCTGCCGAGCTTACGAACGTACTCCTTATAAGCCCACATGAATACGATATCAAGGTGAGAGTTACCTACAAGTGCAATGTTACCCTCTGATTTGTAAGAGTCGTTGTTGTAAACCTTGTCCTTAAGAATCTTCTGAGCCTGACGAAGACCTGCCTTGAAATCCTCGCCGTCAAGGTCAAAGTTTACGTATGAGAATGCCTCTTTAAGTGATGCACGGATAAGCTCTGCAAGACCCGTATCAAGAACAGGCATAAAGAGCGCGTTGAAAATAGCCTTGAAGTCCCAGTAAATTTCTTCAATTTCAGGATCAACAACGCCGATGAATGAGCAGGAAAGAGTTTTAACTGTTGACTCGTTTGAGTGCCATACGTAGTAGGACTCAATGTCAACGTCGTAGTGCTCGTCACCCTTAGCACATTCTGTAAGAAGAACAGTGTTTCTGAAGGGGTCGAGACCCTGATAGGGCTCACCGTTAAGTGTAAGAAGTGAGTCGCCGCCGAAGTAAACGTTAAGTGTTACTCTTTTGCCCTTGAATCTTTCGGGCATATCGAATGAATTTTTGAAGAAAGCGCTCCAGCCGTTGTTACCCCAACGGTCACCAACGTTAAGCTCCTTCCATTCGTCGTAAAGGAATTCATAATCGTTAACACCTTTATAAATGCATTCCTTCATTTTCCATGCGGGAATGGATTCGATGTCGGTGTAAATTCTCTTTTTAAGGTTTTTGATTTTGAGTGCCGCAACGTCGTCAAATGAGAAGATACCTCTCTGCTTGCCCTTAACGGCATCACGCCAATCATCAACATGGGCATCCATAGCGTCAAGAGCCGCTACTGCATCCATATTTTTAATTTCTGCCAAAGCCATCGTCCTTTCTTAAACCAAGACATAACTCTCGATTTTATTTCCAAATAAGTATAACACCATATATTGTAAATTGCAAGTGAATTATAGGAGGCAAAACCCCGAAAATTACACCTTGCATATTGTGAATTATGAACTAAATTTTTGTTGATTTCACTCCACTACATACTGTATAATAAGCCTATCAAACAGAAACTTGGTGATAATTTTGAATTATATCAGCAAAAAAGAAAAAATCAATTTTTACGCAGGTCTTTCGGGACAGAATATGGTTTACTCCCTTGTGGGTGCAGGTTTCTTCACCTACTTTATGACGGATATCGCCATGTTCCCGGCGGCAGTTGTAACCGTACTTCTCATTGTAATGAAGGTATGGGACGGTGTGAATGACCCCATTATAGGTTCGTTTATTGACAAACACACCTTTAAAAACGGCGAAAAATTACGTCCGTTTTTACGTTACACTCCCCTTCCGGTCGGTATTTTCACGGTACTCGTTTTCCTGGTTTTCTCTACTAAGGAAGATTTACTGTGGTTACGTGTGGCGTACTTCATAATTATGTACATCGGTTGGGATATCACCTATACCTTACAGGATGTAGCCTTGTGGGGTATTACCGCCTCAGTTTCACCCAATGGTGAAGAACGCGATAGCTTTGTCAAATGGGCTCGTACAATCGGCTCTTGCGTATTCGGTGTATTCAGCGCCATTATTCCTATGGTAATAGAAATGGTAGCCAATGCCACAAAGAGTAAAATGGCTACTGTTACCCTTGTTTTTGCGGTTATCTTCGGCATGGGTGGTGCAATGCTCAGTATAAGAGCATACAAAGCTCAGGAGCGCGTAATAGTTCCGCCCAAGCAGAAGCAAAAATCCTTGTCCGAGAGCTTCTCGCTTTTATTCCAAAACAAAATGCTTATGCTCGTGACTCTTTCCAACTTATTTGGAGCATTGGGATTTGGCGGAAACCTGGCAACCTATTTCTTTAAATATAAGCTCCCCACAGATTTTCTCGGCGCAAACAGTATTATAGGCGCTTTGGGAATCACAACTATCTATTGGGCAATAACCGTCGGTCCCCAGTTTATTGGTATGATTTTTGCCGACAAGCTCAAAAAACTATGCAGGGGTCACGTAAACGTACTTATATTTGCGCAGGTGTGCAATATTGCAACTAAAGTTGCTGCTTTCGCTATCGGCTTCGAAGGTGCAAACCTTTTGATAGGTATGGCTATTCTTGCAATAGGAAGTATCCCCATGGGTGCAGTAAGCATTGCGCAAACATCCGTATTCTGCGACAGTATTGATTATATGGAGTGGAAGACCGGCAAACGTATGGAGGGTGTTACATTCTCTATGCAGACGTTCTTCACCAAGGTTTCAAGCGGTATTACGGGCGGTCTTACAACCTTATCACTTTCACTTTTGGGATATAAAGCGGTTGACGACTCCACGTTGGTGCTTATCGGTGCACAGACATCCGCTTTCGACACTTGGATTTGGCCCTTATTTATGCTCACACCCGCAATCGCAAGCTTACTTTACATCATCCCCTTGCTTTTCATAAAATACTCTCCCGAAAAGAGAGCACAGGTTGAAAGAGAGCTTGCTGAAAGACGAGCAGAAGCTAATTCATAATTCGTAATGCGTAATTCATAATTATCGGGGCAAAGCCGATTGTAAAAAATTATTGCAATGCGAAGCATATATAATCGGAAATCCTTAACTAAAAAGCACCGCCAATTGGCGGTGCTTTTTATATATCCATTATCATTTTCGTTGCCTTCTGTCCCCAGGCATTTGCCCAGCTTTCGCAATAAACCTTGTAGTAAGAAACGTTGTTTTTCTCGCGGTATTTTGCAAAGCAATTACACCATATCATCGATGGAATAGCAATAACGACGTAATAAAGAGGGCCAAGAAGCAGGCACTGCCAGGTGTGACCGTATTCGTGAATACGTGTGTTATAGGTCCATTTTTTATTTTTGTGCTGGTCCTTCATAAATATGAACAAGCCTAACGACAGACCACCTGCATTCCACGGTAGATAAACAATATAAGAGTAACCGAAGCGTTGATAGCGTCTGCCCTTTATTTTGGTACAGATTAAAAAGCCTATGCCGCCCACAAGGTTAACGGGCAAGCCCCAGGTCCATTGCACAAGGTAAAAAAGAAAGCTTTTAAGCCACGTCTTAAAGCCCTTTTCGGGTGCATCGGGATATTTTTTGGTTATATCAATGGTCATTTACACTCAACTCCTTTTTTACACTTCATCAAAAATGGTATAGTTTCCGTTTTCATCAGTTTCAAGGGGATGTATTTCCTCACTTATAGCCTGACCGAGCCAGGTTTTTTCCAGTTTTTGACCCGAAATCATTTCAAAGCGCTTTTTCTGCTCATCCGTAAGTGTAACTATGCCGTATTTGTGTTTTGTAGCAACCGCGGCACGAATCATGGTGTGGTCTTCCTTGGTCATTTTAAACTTCTTCAATAAAAGCAAGGATATAATCGACGCCACAATGGGTATAACCGCAACGCAGATACGCACGCCCCATATTGCAGAGTCACTCTGTGCAAAAAGCTCGCCCGTAGCCTTTTCGTAATTAGAAACCGTGTCACCCGTAACAAGCCCGAAGCCCTGCAGAGTGAAGCCAACAAGCGCCGCCATAACACCGCTTATGCTCTTTTTGATAAGGGTGCTGAAGGTAGCAATAACACCCTCGCGACGTCTGCCGGTTATCAGCTCATCCACGTCTGTAAGGTCGGGGAAAATGTTAGTAGAAACAAAGCCCAGACCCGACATACCGAAGTTATAAAGCACCATACTTACGAACATAAGTATAATCCATATAAAGCCCAGTGGCGACGAGGATTCATAGGTCTGCATTATAAGACCGATTGCAAGACCCGCCACCATAAGGGGTGTTACAATATTACCGCATTTTTTCTTGCCGTATTTCATTGTAAGGGCATAATTCAACGGGAAAGCACCCGCCTCGGCAACACCCGAAACCGCATTGAAAAGCCCGTAGTTGCTGTACTGATTTGCAAGATATTTTATGTAGTAAACCTTTGAGTTGCTGTAAAAGCCTACGGAAAACTGATACGCAAGGCTCATAAAGAAATACTGCCTGAAGGATTTATTTTTAAACACCAGCACGTACTCTCTGATTAAATATTTTAAATCAAGGGGCTCAAGCTTGTTATCCAGGGAGCTTTTCTCGCGGGTTTTGCTATAAGTAAGGAAAATTGCAAATCCAAAGAAAAGCGAAAGCACGATACCAAAGGTAAGGAAGGGTGCCTTTGACCCTGAGGTCAGGTTATCATCCGAGCCGAAAAGCTTGAGTATTACCATAACTATAAGGAATGCGGGTACCATACCTGCAGAATTGAAAAGATATCCCACCGAGTTATACTGTGTTCTTAGATTATACTCGGGTGCAAGCTCGGGAAGCATAGCGGTATGTGGCACACCGACAACCGTGTATGCGGTTTTATAAAGCATATACACAATTATGAAATAAATCATCGCCATTGTAGGATTCTGCTGACCGTTAAGTCCGAAGGAATTCCACAAAAGAGTGTATGAAACAACCATAAGAGGTATGCCAAGAAGCAGATAGCGTCTGTGCTTACCCGTTTTTGAACGGGTGCGGTCGGTGATTATACCCATAACGGGGTCTGTAAACGCATCCCATATGGTGGCTATCATAACTATTATACCCGCCTGATTCAGGGAAAGGTTAACAACGTCCGTCAGAAATATTGTGAAGTACATACTGATGATGTACCCTGCACCACCCATATACATATTGGCGTAGCTATAGTTTATCATCGGTAAAATAGAGGTTTTAAAATCCCCCTGAACACCGATTGCCTTTTTAATTTTCTCGCCCATAAAATCACCTGCCTAAATAATTTATATCATATAAAGTGAATACAGTCAATTTTAATATACAAAATCGCTTTACTTATAAATTTCTTTATGATAATATAAGGTTAATTCTGTATATCGGAAAGGATTTTCAATATGTTACTTGACAAAACACTCTACATCCCCGACTTGGGCGAGGTTGGTGTGGACAGTGGCTTCCACCTTCTTCCCGCAACCGAGGACGGCAAATTTGTAGCAGGTAAAAACGGCGTTGAATTCGTAGTTGCAACAGGCGACCAGAAGGTTGAGTTTGTGTCCTTCGGCACACATACTCTCGCTTGTGTAAAATCTGCAATTGCATACCCTGTTTATTACCCTGTTTACCCCGTAAAAACCGAGTATCCCCTTAACGCGGTGCTTATGGACCTTGACGGCACAACAGTACGCAGTGAGGATTTCTGGATCTGGATTATCGAAATGACAACTGCAAGCATGCTCGGCAATCCTAAATTCCAGCTTGAGGAGGCAGACATTCCCTTCGTTTCAGGTCACTCTGTTTCCGAGCACCTTCAGTACTGTATCGATAAATACTGCCCCGGCGAATCCCTCGAAAAGGCACGTAATTTCTACTTCGAGCACACCCACAGAGAAATGGAAGAAATTATGGCAGGCAGAGGCAAGGACGGTGCCTTCACCCCCACAGAGGGCGTTAAGGATTTCCTTTACGAGTTAAAGGATATGGGCATTAAAATCGGTCTTGTTACCTCAGGTCTTTACGAAAAGGCATGGCCCGAAATTCTTTCTGCATTCAAGACCCTCGGCATGGGCGACCCCAAGGATTTCTACGATGCAATTATTTCTGCAGGCTTCCCCTTAAGAAAGGGCAGTGTGGGTACCCTCGGTGAGCTTTCACCCAAGCCCCATCCCTGGCTTTACAGCGAAACCTCAATTGTTGGTCTCGGTGAAGCATTTGCTGACAGAAACCGTATTGTAGGCATCGAGGACAGTGGCGCTGGCGCTTGCTCAGTAAGACTTGCAGGCTACACCACAATCGGTATTGCAGGCGGGAACATTGAATCAAGCGGTACCAAAGCCGTTTGCTCGCATTTCTGCCAGAACTTTGAAGAAATTATGAAAATAATTAAAGGCTAAGGAGTGATTTTATGGAAAACAAAGATAAAATCCAATGTCATTTTATATCAAACACCCATTGGGACAGAGAATGGCGTTTTTCTGCTCGCAGAACACAGTACATGTTAGGCTATATGCTTGATATGCTTCTTGACATTCTTGATAAAAATCCCGATTACAAGCACTTCCACCTTGACTCACAGACAATGCCCATTCAGGACTATCTTGAGGTTTACCCCGAAAAGAAGGAAAAGCTTCAGAAGTACATAAAAGAAGGCAGAATTGCCGTTGGTCCCTGGTTCTGTCTTCCCGACGAATTCACAGTTGGTAGTGAAGCGCTTATCCGTAACCTTCTTTTAGGTCATAAAATCGGTAAGGAAATGGGCGGCATCAGCAAAACGGGCTATTCACCCTTCGGCTGGGGTCAGATTTCTCAGCTTCCTCAGATTTATGACGGTTTTGATATTCACTTTGCATCATTCTACCGTGGTATCAACGAATACAAGGCTCCCAAGTCAGAATTCTACTGGGAAAGCCCCGACGGAACTCGTATTTACGCATCACGTCTTGCTAAACGTCCCCGTTACAATATCTGGTACGTTGTTCAGCGTCCCGTTTACTTTAACCAGACCGACGAAAACAACCGTGATATGCTCTGGAATGATAACAACGGTGTATTCAAGCTTATCGACAGAGATTGGAAGCTTGACTATCAGTACACCCATCCCTTCTACGAGTACCATAAGGAAAACGTTAAGGCTCGTGCCGAGCAGGCTATGAAGGAGCAGGACAACGACTGGACAACAAATCACCGCTTCTGGTCAATCGGTCATGACTCATCATGCCCCGACGTGCGTGAGGTTGAGCTTGTTAAGGACCTTAACGATGCACTTCCCGAGGCTGAGGTTTTCCACAGCACGCTTAAAGAGATGGAGCAGGGCATCATCGACAACTTCAAGGAGGATTCACCCGTGCTTAAGGGCGAAATGCGTGACCCCTACACAAAGGGTAGCGTAAGTGAGCTTTGCGGCTGGATTCTTTCTGCAAGAACATACATCAAGCAGGAAAACTTCGACACCGAGCGTCGTCTTATCAATTACGCAGAGCCCATGGCAATCTTTGCCGCTCTTTCAGGTGCTCCCTATTCACGTAACTTCATTGACCTTTCATATAACTATCTTCTTCAGAACCATGGCCACGACAGCATCGGTGCTTGCGGACGTGACGTTGTTTACGAGGACGTTATGTCAAGATACCGTCAGGCTCGTGAGCTTTCAATGTGCGTATTTGAGCGTGCATTTATGGATATTGCAGGCGACATCAATCTTAAATCCTTCAGCCGTGATGATGCAGCAGTTGTAGTATTCAACCCCGCACCCTTCAAGAGAACTGAAACAGTTAATTTAAGACTTGAAATCCCCGCAGAGTGGAAGGCTGACAGCTTTGAAATCGTTGACGAGGATGACAACGTTATCAAGTATCAGGTTATCTCCACCAACAAGGAAAACGCTCAGATTATCCAGAACCCCAACGATACTGCAAACGTTCTTCATACTCAGCAGTATTACGTTGCCGCTCAGGTTTACGACGTTCCCGCAATGGGCTACAAAACCTACAAGGTTCGTCCCCTCTACAACGTTCGTGCTACAACACCCGTAACACTTGTTAAAACAACAAACGTTATGGAAAACGAATATCTCAAGGTTAGCTTCAACCACAACGGTACCTTCAACGTTATCGATAAGGAAACCGGCAAGGAATTCAAAAACCTCGGCTACTTCAAGGATAGCGGCGAAATCGGTAACCCCTGGCAGCACTTTGCACCCGAATGTGACGAAACCTTCACAACACTCGGCGAGCAGGCAAACGTTACACTTCTTCGTCACGGTGAATTTGAAACAACCTTCAGAATCACAATGCGTTGGGAGCTTCCCGAGAAACGCGCATTCGACGAAAAATCAAGAAGCGAGCATAAGCTTCCCAATGATATCGAAAGTCTTGTTACACTTCGCAAGGGCTCAAAATACGTTGAGGTTGAAACAACAATCAACAACCGCTGCGAGGACCACTACTTACAGGTTGCATTCCCCACAGGCATCAAGGCAGAGTATGCAGATGCACAGGGTCAGTTCGACGTTGTAAGCCGTCCCCTTGCTAAGCCCGACTATTCACTTTACGATGAGCCCCCCATGACTGAGCATCCCATGAACTCCTTCGTAAGCGTTTCAGATGGTGTTAATGGTGCAGCACTTCTTAACACAGGTCTTAAGGCATACGAGGCAGACGATGACGAGGACGGCACAGTTTACCTTTCACTTATCCGTGCATATCCCCTTCGTATCTGCGTTACTAAGGATATGCAGAACTACAGCGATTGGGATAAGGGCTCACAGTGCATCGGCAAGAACACCTTCCGCTACGCATTTATGCCCCATAAGGGCAACTGGGAAGAGGGCAACGTATGGCAGGAAAGCGAGAGATTCAATCTCTACCTTACTGCAGGTCAGATTGCTCCCACAGGTCACGGTAAGAATCCTCTTACACATTCATTCCTTGAGCTTAAGGATGAAAACCTTAACGTTAGCGCTGTTAAGCTCAGCGAGGACGGCGAGGGCTACGTTGTAAGACTTTTCAACCCCTCCGACAAGGCAATCAAAAACGCTATCCGTCTTAATGGTGGTATTGCTCCTATTGCAAAGGCTCAGTCCCCCGTTGAAAGACAGAAGGCTGAATTCGAGCTTCCCGAATACACAGGCAAGCCCTGGAAAGAGGTTAAGCTTGTAACACTTGAGGAAAAAGACATCACTCCCCTTACAATTGACGAAAACGGCTTCGCCGAATTTGAAATCACAGGCAAGAAGATTCTTACATTCAAGTTTATCGGTTAATATAAAACCCCCGAAAGGAAATCCTTTCGGGGGTTTTTGTATTATCTCATAACCTCAATGGGGTCGCTTATCTGATGTGTTCCATCCTTGTAGAACGCTCTTACTCTTACACATGCCGTATTCTGCGAATCAAATTTCCACACCTTGCTGTATGAAACAGTTGCGGGGTCTTTAATTGTAGCAACGGTTGTATATGAGGGAACGCCCTTGTTCTTCATATATACTCTGTAATACTTAACGTCTGAAATTTTGTTCCACTTAACGGTAATTTTATCGTTACCTGAAACGCTTGCCGATATAACGGGCTCGCCCACGGTTACCACCTTTTTGGCAGAGCTTGCACTTGCGGTTGTACCCGAATACGCCTTCACACAGAAGTAGTAGTCACTGCCCTTTTTCAACCCTGTTGCAGTGTATGACGTGGTGTCGCCGGACTTAATGTTTGCAATACGTGTCCAGGTTCCTGCCTCGCCCGTTGCGGAACGGTAAACGTAGTAGCCCTTGGCTCCCTCTACCTTATTCCATTTTACCGTTGCAGTTTTGGAGCTTGATGACACAACGCTCTTTAATTCGGGACGGGCGAGGTAGAGGAGTGTTTCCGTTGTAATTTTAAACATCCCACAGTAGATGCTGTAAGAATATTCTTTGCCGCTCTTCAAACCGGTATCTACAAATTTACCGGTACGGGTGGCACCAACTTCTCCATAATAATTACGTTTCACAGTATAGGTTACACCCCTCCTCAAACAATCCCAGGAAAGCTCAATACCATTAACGCCATTACTCATCTTTACTTCGCTCGGCAATATATCCAAATTAACAATATTCGGTCCACCGGGCACGTCTAAATGATACGCCCAAAAAGTATCATATGAATTATCGCTCCAATCGTCATCCGTTTCGCCTTCGGGAAAGAAATAATCCATTCGGCTCTTTGGTGCATAAATTGTAATATCGTCCGCACAATTCATAAAACACGGAACATATGGATCATCCGAAAAGCCAATACCGCCGAACCAAAGCGGATCCGCATGATAAACGGTTTTCAAATTAGAACATTCCGAAAAAGCACCATTTATACCAACACCAGGAAGTTCTAAAAAGCGAAGTGAATCAAGATCATAAAAACTTACATTCGTAAAATCCTCATAGTTTATCTCTTCCAAATCATCATTTAAATGCAACTCTTCTATCCCGTCGCAATCATTGAAACAGGCAGAACCGATAGTTCGCAAAGATGACGGGAAGTCAACACTTTTTAATTTATCGCAATCATTAAAGCAGCCTTCCATTTTTACAAGTGTTTCAGGGAACAGAACATCCTGTAAATTATGCAAATCGTTAAAGGCATTTGATATTGAGGTTATTCCCTCGTCAATTACAAGGTGCTTTACAGTTGCATCAACATCGACAACTGTATCACAATATACTTCCTTAGTTTCTCGAGGATATAAATCTCTGACCTCGCCCGTACCGGATACAATCAATGTTCCGCTGTTTTCATGAAAAAAAGTTTCTATATTACTTTCAACAACATTTTCTTCATCAGTTTTTTTAACTGCATTTACAGGAAAAATGGATATTGAAAGAATTGTAATTATAAGTATTATCGGCAATAACTTTTTAATCATCTTTTTCATTGTGTTTCTCCTTTCTGTTCAACTACCAATTAAAGAAGTGAATTTCCAAAAGAGTTATCTTCCAACCTCAATGGGGTCGCTTATCTGATGTGTTCCGTCCTTGTAGAAGGCTCTTACTCGTACGCAAGCGGTATTCTGTGAATCAAATTTCCACACCTTGCTGTACGAAACGGTTGCAGGGTCTTTAATTGTAGCAACGGTTGTATATGAGGGAACGCCCTTATTCTTCATATATACTCTGTAATACTTAACGTCTGAAATTTTGTTCCACTTAACGGTAATTTTATCGTTACCTGAAGTGGTTGCCGATATAACGGGCTCGCCCACGGTTACCACCTTTTTGGCAGAGCTTGCACTTGCGGTTGTACCCGAATACGCCTTCACACAGAAGTAGTAGTCACTGCCCTTTTTCAACCCTGTTGCAGTGTACGACGTTGTGTCGCCGGACTTAATATTTGCAATACGTGTCCAGGTTCCTGCCTCGCCCGTTGCGGAACGGTAAACATAGTAGCCCTTGGCTCCCTCTACCTTATTCCACTTAACCGTTGCGGTTTTGGAGCTTGATGACACAACACTCTTTAATACAGGGCGGGATAAGTACATAATACTTACATAATCCGTTCCGCGTCCGAAAGTTTCAATTTGATATACATATTCCACACCGCTTTTGGCTTTGGTATCTGTAAATTTGCCTGTTCTTGTGGTTCCTATTGAATCTGCGAGTGTGATTCCATAACCATCCTTGTAATCACACAATATACTATACGTAGTATTAATACCCCTACACTCCCAAGAAAGATCCACACCATTAATTCCATTACTTATTTCAACTTCATCAGGAAGAGGTTCTAAAAAAACAACTTCAGGGACATCTTCAAAACTAGATACCTGATATTTAAACATTGTATCATAGCCTTTATCAGGATATGTTTCATCATCCGGTATAAAAGCTATATCATTGAAAGTGCTCATTTTCTCGGTATAAATAATCGCATCATCAGAACAATTCTCAAAACAGGGCAAATCCTCCGGATCGTCCCAATGTGCGCCTATTCCGCCCCAACTAGCATTCTCAAAATACACTGTACGCAACTTGGCGCAATCAGAAAACGCTCCGTTAACATTCGCACCCCGTGGTATGTACAAAAAGCTAAGAGAATCAAGACTGTTAAAACTTACGTTTTCCGCTTTCTTGTAATTTATATCGATAGAATAATTATTCATCAAATGCAAGTCAGTTATACCATCACAATCATTAAAGCAAGCGGAGCCTATAACATCCAAGGATGACGGGAAGTCAACACTTTTTAATTTATCGCAATCATTAAAGCATCCTTCCATTTTTACAAGTGTTTCAGGGAACAGAACATCCTGCAAATTATGCAAATCGTTAAAGGCATTTGATATTGAGATTATTCCCTCGTCAATTACAAGGTGCTTTACAGTTGCATCAACCTCAACAACTGTATCGCAATAGGCTTCCTCGGTTTCGCGGGGATACAAATCTCTGACCTCGCCCGTACCGGATACAATCAACGTTCCGCTTCCCTCGTGGAAGTAGGTCGATATATCACTTTCAACAACATTTTCTTCATCAGTTTTTTTAACTGCATTTACAGGAAAAATAGATATTGAAAGAATTGTAATTATAAGTATTATCGGCAATAAATTTTTAATCATCTTTTTCATTTATTTTTCTCCTTTCTGTTATGACCATTGGTATTATGCTTGGCTTTTAATTGTTGTGTCTTCGTCATCATCAGCATTTACCCCCTACACTTATTAAACGAATGAAATCGGCAAAAGTCTCACCTTTTTTAAAATTTTTTAAAAATATTCGTTATGCCATAACGAATGAGATTCTCTTTATATAATAATGACACATTTTTTAAAGCTTGTCTGGATTTTTAATGTTTTTTTGCAATTTTGTAGCAATGCACAAAAACCGAGTTACTGTTTTATAAAGAATTTCGAACACAACCTTATCCTCGTTTGCTCTTTCACCTAAAAATTTTTCTATCCCGTTGAAAAACAATCAATAAAGTGCTATATTTATAGTATATATGCTTTAATATAGTAATATTAATTGAGGTAGTAGTATGACTAAAAAAGAACGGGCGGCAAAAATATGCGATTTGCTTAAAATCGACTATCCTGATGCATTGTGTCAGCTCAATGCCGATACCCCATTTCAGCTTATCGTTGCAACCCGCCTTTCGGCACAGTGCACCGATGCACGGGTTAACCTTGTAACCCCCGATTTATTTGAAAAATACCCTACGGAAAACGAGCTTGCCGAGGCGGATATTACGGATGTGGAGGCTCTTATTCACTCCTGCGGCTTTTACCGTGCCAAGGCAAAGGATCTGGTGGGTATGGCAAGGGCGGTCCGCGATACCTACAACGGCATATTGCCCGACACTATTGAGGAGCTTACAAAGCTTCCCGGTGTTGGTCGCAAAACCGCCAACCTTATTGTGGGCGACGTTTATAAAAAACCCGCGGTGGTTGCGGACACCCACGTTATACGAATCACTAATCTTCTGGGTCTTACCACCTCAAAGGACCCGAAGCAGGTTGAATTACAGCTCAAAAAAATCCTGCCCCCCGAGGAAAGCAACGATTTTTGCCACAGAATCGTGCTTCACGGCAGGGCGGTGTGTATAGCACGCAGACCAAAATGCGACGTGTGCAATCTGAAGGATATTTGTAAGGCTTACAAAAAGTAAGCTTGGAGGGAAAGATATGAAAAAATTTATCAGCTTATTAGTTATCTGTGCCTTGGTTTTATCCCTTGGTGCATGCACCTTCAGCGGCAACAACACAAAATTCACAATTGGTGTGCTTGACTCGGTTGTAGTCCTTGACCCCTTATTTGCCGACAACAGTAGCGAAAAAATCGTTGCATCCAACTGCTTCGAGGGTCTTTTACGCTTCGACAACGAGGGTAAAATTGATTTGGCGGGTGCCACAGGCTACACCGCCGACAAATCCGCCCGCAAATACACCTTCAAGCTTAATCCCGATGCAGTATGGTTTATTTCCGAGGGTGCCGCAACACTTATGGAAAGCTCGGGCTTAACCGATTTTGATGCACGCATCACCGCCCACGATTACATATACGGCATTCAGCGTTATATCCTTAATAGTGAAACTGAGCTTCTCGCCATAAAGGGTGCATCCGAATTCCAGGATGGCACCAAGGACGCCGTTGCAGGCTTAAAGGCAGTTGACGATTTCACCCTTGAAATCACCCTCAGTAAAATTGATACAGATTTCCTTTACAAGCTGGCAGCCTTGCCCATTTACCCCTGCAACAAGGATTTTTGTGAAGCCCTTGATTCAATCTTCGGCTCAACACCCACAACAACCCTTTATAACGGCCCCTACTACGTCAAGGAGCACACTGCTGCCCAGACCATCCTTGAAAGAAATCCCGATTACAGCAGTAATATTCAGATAGGCAACAAAACCATCACCCTTTATTCCACAGGCAAGGCAGATACCCTTATTTCAAGATTCAACGAAGGTAACTATGATTTGGTTTTAACTCCCGACACCGAGATTATTGCAGATTCAAGCGCAGTTTCAACCTCCCCCTCGTCCGTATGGGGTGTTGCCTTTAACTGCGAATCCGAAAAGGGCTCTGCTTCAGATATCAGAATGCTTCTTGCAAGCACTATAAATTACGACAAAATCACCTTACCCGACTTTGCATTAAGCAAAGCCGAAACAATTATCCCCGGTATTTACGGTGTGCATCACGACGTGTACGCATCCTTTGAGCCCAATACCTTAAGTGCCCCCGCAGCAGATAAGGACCCTGCAGCAAAGCTTGATGCAATACTTGAAAGACTCGGCACCGATACACTTACAATAAGATTCAGTGTACCCGTAGAGCTTGAAAAAACCGCCGAATCCATTACCAAAAACTGGCAGAAGCTTTTCGCTGAAAAACTGACCGTTGAGCTTGATACCTTTGAGGTGGATGAATTAGCGGAAATGGCAACCGACAGTAATTATGACCTTGCCATTCTTCCCATAACACCTGAAATGCACACTGCCACAAGCGTGGTAAAGGCACTTTCAGGCTTCCCCTGCTACTACACAGACTCGGCTATTTCAGATAAGCTTAAAAAGCCCCATGCTAATGCCGAGGATGTAGCCAAGGACTTTATGGCAATCGAAAAAACAGTTTCTCAAAACGCTGTGTTCATCCCCTTATTCTACTCAGGCGCAAGCCTTTACCTTGGTGAAAGTATCGAGGGCATGTACGTAGCAGACGGCGGCAATGCATTATATTTCTATTCCGGAGTATTGGTCGAAGAATGAAAATCACAGGAAGTAAAATATACAGAATTTTATCAATCGTCGCCGTACTGGCTGTTATGGTAGTCATATTCTATCTTTCATCTCAAAGCGGCGAAGAATCCGCCGAAACAAGCGGCGGTCTGATGGAATTTTTATCATTATTTTTTAAAAATGCCCAGATAAATGAATTCATGCGCGATTTCATCCATGAATTTATACGTACCATTGCTCACTTTGCAGAATACGCGTTACTCGGCTTGCTTATGTATAATGCAGTTCACTCTTTCGGCGTAAAGCGTGCACCCGTTATAAGCACCGTTCTTTCTTTTACATACGCTCTGAGCGACGAAATCCATCAGTACTTTGTCCCCGACCGTTCATTTCAGGTTATTGATTTAACCGTGGATTCAGGCGGTATAATATTGGGTACAGTAATAATGTTTCTGTTCTTTAAATTAATAAATAAGATTTCCCTTAAAAATAAAAAGGAGAATATTTATGATTAACAATTCCGAAAGAATCGCAATAATCGAAAAGCTTGTGACCGATGGCGTGCAGATACCCTGCCCCGACGGTATAATTATCGAGCCCTCCGTTGAAATCAAGGCGGGTACGGTTATTATGCCCAACACCGTATTATTGGGCGATGTAAAAATCGGTTCCGACAGCGTTATCGGCCCAAACTCATACATTGTTGATTCAACCATTGGCAATAACACAACCCTTAACAATACCCAGGTTTATTCATCAACCATCGGCAACGGCGTAAGTGCGGGCCCCTTTGTTCACGTAAGGCCCAACTGCAACATTGCAGACAACGTTCACATCGGCAACTTCGTTGAGGTTAAAAACTCAAACGTTGATAAGGGCAGTAAGCTTCCCCACCTTCTTTACGTTGGTGACTCGGACGTTGGTAAGGACGTTAACTTCGGTTGCGGTTGCGTTACCGTAAACTACGACGGCAGAAACAAATCACGCACAGTGGTTAAGGACGGCGCCTTCATCGGCTGTAACACAAATCTTGTAGCACCCGTAACCGTGGGTGAAAATGCTTTCACCGCCGCAGGCTCAACAATTACCGAGGACGTACCCGACAATGCTCTTGCAGTTGCACGAACAAGACAAACAGTAAAGGAAGACTGGGTTAACGTAAAAAAGCCCTACAAAAGACAACACGTAAAATAATATGGCTATTTTTAATAAATTCAAAAACTCAAACACATCATCCACTTACGACTACCTTGTAGTAGGTCTCGGTAACCCCGGTTCAAAGTATGAAACCACCCGACACAACGCGGGCTTTCTTTGTATAACAAAATTAGAGGATGAGCTGGGCTTTACCACTAAAAAATTAAAATTTCACGCACTTATCGGTGACACCAAAATTGCAGGCAAAAAGGTGCTTGTTATGAAGCCCCAGACCATGATGAACAATAGCGGTGCCGCCGTAGGCGAATGCGCTAAATTTTATAAAATTCCACCAGAAAATATCATTGTAATCTTTGACGATATTTCACTTGAGCCCGGTAAGCTCCGCATAAAGCGCAAGGGTAGCGCAGGCGGTCATAACGGTATCAAAAGCATCATTGCCCACCTCGGCAGTGAAAACTTCCCACGCATCAAATTGGGCGTGGGTAAGAAGCCCCATCCCGAGTATGATTTAGCCGATTGGGTGCTCAGTAATTTCCCCAAAAGCGACTTTCCCCATATGCGTGATGCTATGGCTTATGCTTGCGAGGCTCTTGAATATATCGTAAAGGGCGATATTGACGGAGCAATGTCACGATACAATAGCTGAGGTTTTTTATGTCCTGTTATTCAAAGCTCTTAAAAGACTGTGCTCAATATAAAGATGTGCTCAGATACGTGCAAACAGGTCTTGCACCGTCGGGGGTTACGGGTCTGCCCGCCGCCCCTAAGGCTCATCTTATTCACTCACTCTGCGAGGACCTTTCTCGCAGGGCTGTTGTGGTTATGCCCGACGAGGCCTCTGCAAGAAAATTCACTGCAGACGTTAACGAATTCTGCGGTATTGGTAAAAAGGCTTATTTTTACCCTGCCCGTGATTATTCCTTCAACACCTCTCAGGGTCAATCCCGCGAATACGAGCAGATTCGTCTTAACACCCTTTGTAATATTTTAAACGACAATTATTGTATGGTTGTCTGCTCTGTCGAAAGCGCACTGCAGCTCACCATCCCCCCCGAGGAATTAACAAAACGAACCTTTAAAATTGACTATTCAACTGAAATTTCCTCGGATAAGCTTATAGGCATCCTCTCCTCCGCAGGCTTCAAGCGTGCCGACACTGTTGAGGGTCCCGGTCAGTTTGCCCACCGCGGCGGTATTATCGACTTTTTCCCGCCCGACTCAACCGAGCCCGTGCGAATTGAATTATGGGGCGACGACGTGGATACGATTTCACTTTTTGACCCATCAACCCAAAGACGAAGCGAATCTTTGGACTATTGCGAAATCACACCCGCCACCGAAATTTTATTTGACAGTGATGAAGCTTTAAAAGAAAAAATCAGGCTCTTTGCCGAAGCTCTTTCGGGTAAGGGCTCACGCAAGGCAAAGGAAGTGCTTTCAAAGGATATTGAGCTTATTGATTCCCGCGTTACTCTTTCCTCTGTTGATAAATACCTTAACCTTGCCTACGAAAGCCCCGCTTCAATTTTTGATTATTGCAAAAACGATATGCTTTTCGTTTGCGAAAGCGGCTCTGTAAAGGATAAGGCAGAAAACACCCTTAAGCTTCTTAATCAGGAAATAAAGGCTCAGTTTGAAAACGGAGTTTTACCAAAAGGCCTCGATAAATTCTCCCTCACCTTCCCGGAGCTTTTACTCATATACGAAAGGCAGAAGGCTTTTTATATAGATACCTTCCCAAGAGGTACGTTTGATACGCCCGTAAAAACCCTTACTGCATTCAACGTACAGCAAACACCCGTATGGAACGGCTCACTTGAGGTGCTTATGGATGACCTGCGCCCTGCACTTTCCCGCGGTGAAATATGCATCGTTACCGCAGGCACCGACAAAGCCGCCGCATCCCTTGCGGAGGCTCTGGAATCCGAGAATATACGCGCCATGCACTTCCCCGTTCCCCCTGCACAATTCCCCAAAAATATTGTGTGCGTGTTGTCGGGTGGTATTTCGGGCGGCTTCAGATACCCTAACGAAAAAATTATGCTTATTACCTACGGCAAGGGCGGTAAGCCACAGTCAACAAAGCGCCGCAAGAATTATAAGGCCGCCGACGCAGTGCAAAGCCTTGAGGAATTATCCAAGGGTGACTACGTAGTACACGCAGTGCACGGCATAGGTATTTTTGAGGGTATAAAAAAGCTTGAGGTTTCGGGCGTTACCAAGGACTTTATAATGATACGCTATCAGAAAGGCGACGCCCTTTACGTGCCCGTAACTCAGCTTGACCTTGTTTCAAAATATATCGGACCCAAGGATGATACCAAAACCCTTAAGCTTTCAAGGCTCGGGGGCAAGGATTGGGAAAAATTAAAGGCAAGGGTCAAAACCTCTGCCAAGAGCATGGCAAAGGAGCTTATTGCCCTTTATTCCCGCCGTCTGAAGGCACCGGGCTACTCATTCTCACCCGATATTGATATGCAGAATGACTTTGAGCGCAGATTCGAATATGAAGAAACCGACGACCAGCTACGCTCAATTAACGAAATAAAAAGGGATATGGAAAAGCCACATCCCATGGATAGGCTTTTGTGCGGTGACGTTGGCTTCGGCAAAACCGAGGTTGCCCTGCGTGCCGCCTTCAAGTGTATTGCCGACGGCAAGCAATGTGCTATTTTAGTACCCACCACAATTCTTGCACTTCAGCACTACAACACCATAACCCGCCGTTTTGACGGCTTCCCAATTGAGGCAGAAATGCTTTCCCGCTTCCGCACCGCCAAGGAGCAGACCCGCATAATCAAGGCTCTTAAGCGTGGTTCTATTGACATTATAGTGGGGACCCACCGCCTTATCTCCAAGGATATTCAATTCAAGGATTTGGGTCTGATAATTGTTGACGAGGAGCAACGCTTCGGTGTTGGCCAGAAGGAAAAGCTCAAGGAGCTTTATCCCCAGGTTGACTGCCTTACCCTTTCTGCTACCCCCATTCCCCGCACCATGAATATGGCTATGTCGGGCATTCGTGATATGTCCGTTATCGAGGAGGCACCACAGGACCGCTTCCCCGTGCAGACGTACGTGCTTGAGCACGATTGGGGCATCCTTGCAGAGGCTATGGAGAAGGAGCTTCGTCGTGGAGGTCAGGTTTATTACCTGCACAACAAGGTTGAAACCATAGAACGCACCGCCGCAAAAATCCGCGAATTTTTACCCGATGCCAGCATAGGCATTGCCCACGGTAAAATGAACGAGGATGAGCTTTCAAACATCTGGCGTGATTTGTTAGAGGGCAACATTGATATACTTGTATGCACCACGATTATTGAAACTGGTGTTGACGTGCCAAATGCAAATACCCTTATTATCGACAACGCCAACCACCTTGGTCTTGCTCAGCTTCATCAGATTCGCGGACGAGTGGGACGCTCTGCAAGGCGCGGCTTTGCCTACCTTACCTTTAACCGCAACCGTGAGCTTACCGAGATTGCCACAAAGCGACTTACCGCAATACGCGAATACACCGAGTTTGGCTCGGGCTTCAAAATTGCAATGCGCGACCTTGAAATCCGCGGTGCAGGTAACCTGCTTGGTGCAGAGCAGCACGGTCATATGGAGGCTGTGGGCTACGATATGTATATGAAGCTTCTTTCGGAAGCCGTAAGCGAGGAAAAGGGTGAAGCACCCAAAACCAATGCCAAGGAATGCCTTATTGATATACGCATTGATGCCCACATCCCTGAGGAATATATTGAAAGCCTGCCCCAAAGACTGGCTATATATAAGCGTATAGCGGATATCCGAAGCAACGAGGACGCATCGGACGTTCTTGATGAGCTTATTGACCGTTTCGGCGAGCCCCCTGCAGGTGTTGAGGGTCTTGTTACCGTAGCACTGCTCAGAAACACCGCCGCGAACTTGGGTATATACGAAATAGGCCAGAATAACAACAGTCTTTTATTGTACGTTGAAAAGGTTGATATGTCGCGTGTTGCAGTGCTTGTTAAGGCAATGCGTGGCAGAATACTTGTTTCAACTGGGCCAAAGCCTTATATAACAGTAAAAAAAGCAATGGGGCAAACACCCCTTGAAGCATTAAAGGAAGCTCTCGATTTATTAACCGAGGCAAAAGAAAGCGAGGAAAATAAAAATGAAGTTTAATTACAGAACACAGGGCACCTGTGCAAGAAACATCACCTTTGATTTAGAGGACGGCATCGTTAAAAACATCAGCTTTGACGGCGGTTGTAACGGCAACCTTAAGGGCATATCCGCACTTGCAGAGGGCAAAGCCGCCGATGAAGTTATTGCAACTCTTTCAGGCATCCGTTGCGGATTCAAAAGCACCTCCTGCCCCGACCAGTTGGCAAAAGCGCTTAAGGAAGCATTGAATAGCTAAGGAGTAAAATTATGAAATATCTTATTTTAATTGCCGACATTGACGAGTTCAACCCCTGCAAGGCAAGCCTTGGCGATATTGTTGAAAAAGAGTATAAAATAGACCATATGCCCGCATTTGACTTTACCTATAACAATCATCAGTGCACCGCCGTGTGCTTCGGTATAGGAAAGGTTAACGCAGCTCTCGGCGCAGCGCTTGCGTTAAAGAGCGGCGAGTATGACGGTGTAATCAATACAGGCTGGAGCGGTGCAGTTTCAGGCGTATTCAAGGGTGATATAATCGTTTCCGACTCATGCGTTGAGTGTGACTTTGACCTTACACCAATCGGCAGACTTCCCGGTCAGAAGCCCGGTCAGGACGAATACGTTTATAAATGCGATAACGCCCTTTACAAGGCGGCTTGTAGTGTTGAGGGCTTCAAGCACGGTAACCTTGGCACAGGCGACTTCTTCCTTACGGATAAGGCACTTGGTAACAAATACAAGGAGATTTTCTCAATCAATGCCTTCGATATGGAAAGCGGAGCCCTTGGTGCAGTGTGCTACCTTTTGAACGTGCCCTTTGTAAGCATCAGAAAAATTTCTGACAGTGCCGACGACGTAGGTGTTGAGGATTACACTAACTCAGTTAAAACCGACATCACCGCATTCTCCGACATTGTGCTTAACGTGCTTAACAACCTTTAATAAAGCAACCGCATAGGTCATCCTATGCGGCTTTATTTATGCACAAATCAGAAAAGCTGTTTTAAAAGCTCACGCTACTTTCCCAACACCATACGGCAACGTGCTTATTGTCACATTACCATAGTATGCTTGTCACAGAATTGGGTTAAAAAAAGAAGCCGAAAATCTTAAGAGATTTTCGGCTTCTTCGCATTTTTATTTAATTTCTTCAATATCGTACGGCGTTGTCTGGTAAACAAAGTAGTTAAGCCAGTTGGAATACAAAAGATTTGCATGTGAACGCCAGGTGTTACGGGGTGCCTTTGTAATATCGTTATCGGGGAAGTAGTTTTTGGGCATTTTGATTTTAAGTCCCCCGTCCTTATCCCTGAGATATTCGTTTTTAAGAGTATCTGAATCATACTCTGAGTGACCGGTAACAAAAATCTGCTTGCCGTTTTCGGTGCTTACAATGTAAACGCCCGCCTCCTCGGATGATGCAAGAATCTTAAGCTCGGGCACTGCCTCAATATCCTCACGCTTAACGGTGGTGTAACGTGAATGGGGCACCATAAAGCTATCGTCAAAGCCTCTTAAAAGGATTGACCTTTTATAATCCGCAGTGTGACTGTACACACCCGAAAGCTTTTCCTCCATGGGGTATTTCCTGATACCGTAATGGTAATAAAGACCTGCCTGAGCGCCCCAGCAAATGTGGAAGGTGCTTGTAACGTTGGTTTTGCTCCACTCCATTATTTCGCAAAGCTCATTCCAATAGGTTACTTCTTCAAACTCCATCTTTTCAACGGGTGCACCTGTAATTATAAGTCCGTCAAACTTTTTGTGCTTAACATCGTCAAAGGTCTTATAAAAGGCTAACAGATACTCCTTGGGGGTGTGCTTGGGCACGTGGGATTTAGTATGTATAAGCTCAAGCTCAACCTGTAACGGCGAGTTACCCAAAAGACGTGAAAGCTGAGTTTCGGTTTCGGTCTTTTTCGGCATAAGGTTAAGCACCAAAATCTTAAGGGGTCGTATATCCTGTGTTATGGCACGGTTATCCGTCATAACAAATATATTTTCATCCGCAAGTGTTTTAACTGCGGGTAATTCGTTTGGAACCTTTATCGGCATATCCTTATACCTCCAATCTTTTAAAATTCATAATGGGGAATTCGCAATTCGTAATTAAAGGGGCTTCGCCGATTATAATGCCGACCGCAGGTCCCTATAATTACGCATTATGCATTACGAATTACGCATTCAAATTAATTATTCGCCGAGTGCCTGCTTAAGATCGGCTATCAGGTCCTCTGCATTTTCAAGACCGCACGAAAGTCTGACAAGGTTATTTGTGATACCGCAAGCTGCAAGCTCCTCGTCGTTCATCTGGCGGTGAGTTGCGTTTGCAGGATGTAAGCAGCAGCTTCTTGCATCAGCAACGTGGGTCTCAATAGCGATGAGCTTAAGCTTTTTCATAAATTCCTCGGCGGCCTTTCTGCCACCCTTAACGCCGAAGCTTACAACGCCGCATGTGCCGTTGGGAAGATATTTCTTAGCTAACTCATGATATTTATCACCGGGAAGGTCAGCGTAGGTAACCCAGTCAATTTTATCACTGGACTGAAGGAATTTGGCTACTGCAAGACCGTTTTCGCAATGTCTCTTCATACGAACGTGAAGGCTTTCAAGGCCAAGATTAAGGTAGAAAGCATTCTGAGGTGACTGAATTGAGCCGAAGTCACGCATAAGCTGAGCGGTAGCCTTTGTAATAAATGCGCCCTCTTTACCGAATTTTTCGGCATAGGTAATACCGTGGTAGCTATCGTCAGGAGTACAAAGTCCGGGGAATTTATCCGCATGAGCCATCCAGTCGAATTTACCGCTGTCAACAATGCATCCGCCAACTGCGGCACCGTGACCATCCATATACTTGGTTGTTGAATGGGTGATAATATCTGCACCCCACTCAAAGGGACGACAACCGTAGGGAGTTGCAAAAGTATTGTCAATAATAAGGGGCACACCGTGGTCGTGAGCGGCCTTTGCAAACTTTTCAATATCAAGCACGGTAAGTGCGGGGTTTGCAATAGTTTCGCCGAAAACTGCCTTTGTGTTGGGTCTGAATGCGGCGTTAAGCTCTTCCTCAGTGCAGTCGGGTGAAACGAAGGTAAATTCAATACCCATTCTTTTCATTGTAACTGCAAAAAGGTTATATGTACCACCGTAAATAGTTGCTGAGGATACAACGTGGTCACCGCAGGAAGCGATGTTGAAAATTGCGTAGAAGGATGCCGCCTGACCTGATGAGGTAAGCATTGCGGCTGTGCCGCCCTCAAGCTCTGCAATTTTTGCGGCTACGTAGTCGTTAGTGGGATTTTGAAGACGAGTATAGAAATAACCGCTTGCTTCAAGGTCAAAAAGCTTGCCCATATCCTCACTTGTTGCATATTTAAAGGTTGTGCTCTGTACTATGGGAATCTGACGGGGCTCACCGTTACCGGGTGTATAGCCGCCCTGCACACACTTAGTTTCTATTCTATAATCACTCATTTTGCATCGTCCTTTCTCAGAGTGTTTTCGTATTTAATCTGTAACAATAACGCACCAATAGAAGTTACGTCCGTCCGATGAATAAGCGCCAACACCGATTTTTCTGAAATCATCGTTAAGAAGCGCCTTTTCACTTTGGGGGTCGTTAAAAAGATTCTCTGCCGCCTGAGCATTGCCGAAGGATGCGGTAGTAATCATTTTATCCGCCTTGGTACACTCAATATCCATTTCTTCAAGAATTTTGAAGTAATAAGAGCCATCCTCACGAAGAAGGGCGGTTCCTGTTTTGGTCGCGTATTCCTGAGCCGCAACCCTTGCCGCCTCGCAAAGCTCCGGTGACATTTCAAGTCTTATGGACTTACGGTCCTGCTCAAAGCGATAATCGTTTACCCTATCGGTAAATTCATCGGGCTTCTCGTCAAAGGTGTAAGCCTCCATATATTTTTTGGGAATCTGCCCTGCGGCGGTGCGAAGTATAAGACGTGCATCAACAGTTTCAACATCGCCGTTGCCGTCGATATCCGCCGCCTCGTAATCAAGGCCGAAAAGCTCGGTATCATAAATACCCGCGCTTACCATAAGTGCAATACGCGCATCAATGGTGGTAACGTAGGCATCATTATCAATATCGCCGTAGCAACGGACAATCTCAATAGCGCCCATAGGCATTACACTTAAAACTGCAATAACACTAACAAGAACAACTGCCGCTATAATCTTGATTTTTTTGCTCATATAACCACCTTTCTGAAGTATGCACTCCCCTATTTTGATATTTTATTATACAATATTAATTTCTAAAATGCAATAGCGTTAACGTCAATTAACAAACCCGTAACAAAAAAAGCAGGGGGCATCCCCCTGCTTTCTTATTATATTTCCGTATCGGTAATACGGGGAATTTCAATTGTTTCGGTATAAAGAGTACGTGGGTTGCTTTCGTCAAGGACAATAAGTCTGCCGCCGCGCTCCTTGCCGTATGTAAAGTAGCCTGCACCGATGGTCTGATAAAGGTCGATACCCCCAACGTTCATACGAAAATCGTTAATGTGGTCGTGACCGAAGAATGCGGCAAATACGTCGCCTGTTTTCTGCCACGATTCAAGCTGATTTCTGTAAGATTTCTCCATATTGGGCGGACAGGGAACCTCACGTACCCTACCCTCAAGAATTTCGTTCCCTAAGACATGGTAATTGCCGTCACGCTCAAAGGTATATTCATCCCGGGCGGTTACCTCCTTGTAGCCGTCAAGCTCCTGCTGAACGGGTATGTGCTGAAAAAGGATTGCAGGCACCGGCACACCGCCGTTTGCCTTCTTTAATTCCTCGGCGCGTGATTCATACCAGTTAATCTGACAATCGTGAACATGGTCGTAGGAATTACCGCCCTCAGAATTGGTTTCGTAATCATTGGAGTCCATAAGCCACAGTGCAAAGGCATCCTTTTCGCCCTTGCTATCCTTTATGGTAATGCAACAGTTACCGCAACCGTAAACGTCCGCATCATTAAGGCATGAACGACAGTTGTTGTATTCCATATACATCATCATCTGAAATTCTGTGTGGAAGCCGATTTCACCATCGTGGTTACCGAAAACAACACCCAAGGGAATATTACGTTTTTTTATAGGCTCGATAATATCCTCAATGGTCTGCTTAATGTAATCGTATGTGAATTCCTCCCAATAGCCGCTTACGTTATCGCCGCCGAAAACAACCATATCGGGATTTGTTTTATCAACAAGGCTTTCAATAACGTTTATTGTTTCCTTATATCTGCTTTCGGGAATTGCACGGTTTTCGTCATCATCCATCACGGGCTGTACGCAATGGATATCCGTAATATGAAGTATTTTGAATTTGCCGTCCGCACCAAATTTAAGGGGTGCGGGTGCTTCACGTTTAAATCTGTCTGTTTTCCATTTTCTGGGATATCCCATTGCCATAATAAATTTCCTCCGTAAATTTAGTGAATAATGAATAGTGAAAAATGAATAATGAATAATTTTGGGACTGCGTCAGCATTATAATCGGCTTTGCCCCTTTAATTACGAATTATGAATTACGCATTACGAATTAAAATGCCCAGTTTCCGTTTTTGAATATGGGGTATGCTACGCCATCCTTGTAGCCTGTAATTTCAAGGTCGGGTGCACCTATCATAAAGTCAACATGAATCATACTGTCGTTAACCCCAAGTGCCTGGCATTCCTCAAGGCTCTTATTCTCAAAGCCGTCAACAGTATCGCAGAAGCCCCTGCCGAGAGCCACGTGACAGCTTGCATTTTCATCAAAAAGTGTGTTGTAGAAAAGTATGCCTGTATTTGCAATGGGGCTATCGTGGGGAATGAGTGCAAGCTCACCAAGGTATTTTGCGCCCTCGTCCATTGTAAGCATTTTATCAAGCAAATCCTTGCCAACCTTAGCATCCCATTCAACGGCCTTGCCGTCCTTGAAGGTTATATAGAATTCGTCAATAATCTGGCTCTGCCATGAAAGGGGCTTTGTTGAAACAACCTTGCCCTCTGCATAACCCTTTTTAGGTGAAATGAATACCTCCTCAGTGGGCAGGTTGGGATTAAAGAAATTACCGCTGAGAGTAGTTTCACCGCCGCCGCACCAATGGCTTTCGGGAATGAGCCATGCCTTGAAATCGGTGCCGTTTGCACTTTTGTAATGAAGGTAGTCGAACTTTTTATCGTTAAGGTATGCAGTACGCTTTTTAAGGTCTGCGTTGTGGCTTTTCCACGCCTCCTGGGGGTCGTTATCCTTGGTAACGTAAACCGTCTGAAGAATGGCGTCCCAAAGCATGTTATACGCCTTGGTTTTGGTTTCGTTGGGGAATACCCTTTTAGCCCATGCGTAGGAGGGCACCGCCGCAATACACCATTGGTCCTTATTTTCAAGTGCGTCGCTGTATTTTTTAGTAATTTTATAACGTGCCATCTGTGATTTCTGCATTTTTTCACGGTTGACACCTGCAAGACCATAGGGGTCCTCGCTTTCAATATAAATACGGCAGGGAACCTCCTCAACCATTAATTTAAGGCGTTCCTCCTGCCATGCAGGAACCTCGCTTAAGGATTTAAGAGTTCTGTGCTTGTAATTAAGCTTTGTAACCGCCTGAAAAGCCCAGTCAACCTCTACTCTTGAAGCACCTGCCTTATAGCACTCGGCAACAAGTATTGTAATAAACTCGTGCTGGTCAGCCTCGCAATAAATTCTGACAGGCTGACCCTTTTTTATGTTAGCGCCCACCCTTGCAATAAGACGGGCGTACTTTTTCTGCATAGTTTTGTTCATAAAATCACCTTTTGCTGTTTGGTTAATAATATTTAGTTTGCCACAAAAACCAAAGAAATATCTGCAACAAGCATTATTTAACGGTTACGTTCATAATTTTCGTGGTCCTTGCCGTATTATCGGTCGAATACGCGGTATAAGTAACTCTGTATTCACCCGGCACGGTTGTATCAACCGAGTTATCGGCAACTATTCTGCCCACGCTCGGAGTCTGTGACACAACGTATTTAAGAGGCTCGAAAACCGAATCTGCTTTTACCGTAACTGAATCGGAATACAATTCAAAATCAGGGTCGTTAACGTCACCGATTATTGTTCCATTTACCGACACGGTTTTTTCGTCGCCGTAGCCATTTGTAACACGGAAGGTAAATTTATAATTTTCATCGGCTATTTTCTCTCTTTGATACGAAACGTCCGCAGTTATATTTTTACCGAAGCCGTCATATGCCACCAACAGATTTTCTGACTGAAGGTATGAAATCAGACTGCCGAGATTCTCAGCATCAAGGCTTAAGGGTGAATTTATTACTATTGACGGACCAACGTATCCCTCCATAATAAGCACTCTTTTAGCACTCAGGGTATTGCCGTTGGCATCAATACAAGAATAGCTGACGATTTTACGGCTTGTTGTACCCTCGGCGGTAATGACTGCCGTTACCTCACTCGTTATGTCGTTGCCGTTACCGTCATCGGCATACACACCAGCCATAAGGTCAAGAATACCCGTGCCGTCAAACACGATTTCATCACTCATAAAACTGATATCCCCCTGTGCCTCAGAGGGTGACTGTTCTTCAATAACAGGGCCATAATCCTGCGGAAGCACATAAACAAACACCAAAAAAGCCGCCAGCAAAACAGAGGCTGTAACACCCAGAACGTTAAAGAAAATCTTAATCACCCGATTGTTCATCGCGCTGTTCTTCCTCCTCATAGCCGTAAGTATTTCTGCTATAGCTATATTTTCCGTAGCCATATCGGCCATATTTACCGTATTTATCGTAACCATGCTTACTGTAATGGTCAGAGGTTGCGGCAATACCGTTGAATACGTATCCTATAATGTGGGCATTGGCTTCCTTAAGCACGGACAGTGCCTCAACCACCTTTGATTTGTACGCATAGTCATATTTTACCACGTAAAGCGCAGCATCGCTGTAATCGTTTATAAGGAAAACGTCCTCAAAGCCCGATGTTGGCGGAGTGTCTATCAGCACGTAATCGTAATCTTTTTTCAATCTTTCAACTATTTTACTAAGCTTCAGCGAAAGCAATCCCGAAACGAGATTTTCGGGGGTTTTGCTACCCAAGAAATCAAAGGATATATCATTGTCATCAAATGTAACCGCAACAGGCTTACAGCTTGATGGGTTGAGGAATGTAAACTCCTCTGGGAAATCCTCGCTTGTGAGCTTAGCATGCTTACAAGCCTCGTCACTTACGGCCTCCCAAAGGCTCTGCTTTCTGAGGTCACCGTCAATAAGCAGCACCCTTTTACCGTGCTTTGCAAAATAATACGCAAGATTCAATGAAACCAGGGATTTACCCTCGTGGGGCAAGGTACTTGTTATCATAAGCACCTTTTGCTCCTTGGTCAATTCTTTAGCCACACGCATTCTCAATGCTTCAAACTTTTCCGTCAGGAATGAGTCATCGTGTGATGTAATTATCTGTGGTGAATTACTGCTTGCCCTGCCGCGCACCTTTCTTTTGTACTCAACCAATGTTGACAGATGTGCAATGCTTATAATATTCTCCAATTCATTTTCTTTGTGAAGTGTACTTCTGAAAACAGAAAAAATCATCAGCGGTACCATCACCAGAAGGGCACCCATTGCGCAGCCTATAAATACGTTTTTTTGCGTTTCAGGCTCATTATAAGGCTTTGTTGGCAATGTGGGATGGTCAATGAAGGTAAACTGGGTTTCACCGATCACAAACCTTGCCACGTCGGGACAAATTTTTATAGCCGCATCCAGCACCTTTTGCGCATCATAAGGGTCAGAGCTTGTAACAGACATAGTAATAACGTTTGATTTGGGTATAACGTTTGCAGAAATTGAGCCGTTGACTGAGCTGGTGCCAAGTTCCTTTTTTAAGGCATCCTTAAAAATCTCACTGCTGATTATATGGGGAAAGGTAAGACTCAACTGCTCGGCAGAGCCCGAGTCGTAAGAAAAGGTGTAGCCGCTTCCATCCAGCTCATCGGGATTATTGGTAGTAACCATGAATGTGGCCTCAGAGCGGTAAACGGGGCTGAAGGTAACCATGGTGTAAAGGTAGGACATAATACTGCACGTAAGCATTGAAACAACAACCAACCACCACAGCTTTGACAAATACTTAAAAAAGTTATGGGAAGCCATAAAAAATTTAACGTATGGCTCCTGCTCATATTCTTTTTTAATCATCGTCTCTTTCATCTTTTCTCACCTCCGTTTTTTTGTGAGCGTAGTAGCCGTATCTACCATTCCTATGGCGATAGGCGTAATTGTTAAGAGTGTAAAGGTCCGGCTTGAAGAAATTAAGAACAAAGCCTGCAAAATGCTTTTTATGAGCATTAACAACGTCTGCCACGTCATTAATAGCACCCACCGATGCTCTATCCTGACGAACAACAACACAAGCGGCATCGCCGTGCTTCAAAAAGCCCTCAAAGTCGGAGGTGAAGCATACCGGTGAGGTATCTATAACAATAAAATCAAAATTCTCACGGGCATATTCCATAAATTTTTCCACTCTTGGATGAGAAATTCTTGATGAAGAATCTGCAACTGCTCTGAATTGATGTACACAATACAGATTATCCGTTATTTTAACCGGAATCTTACTGAAATCCGTTTTGCCCTTAACAATATCGGCAAAGGAATAGCCCCTTGCTCCCTCGTGATTGAAAATCTTATGTAAAGCAGGCTTCCTTAAATCACCGTCTATAATAAGCACCTTATAGTCCTTTTGGGTTATAGAAAGTGCCATATTAGCAGCAAAGGTTGATTTACCTTCATTTTCCGTTACACCGGTAACTACCAACACCTTATCGCCATTGCGCTGCATTGCGTGACGCATAATTGTGGTAACTCGCTTGGTTGCCTCTATGAAAGGCATGCCGAGTTCAAACGAGGTAATCAGAAGGGTATGCTTCCTTCTGTTTTTTCTGAGAAGGTTAGAAATAACAAGCCTGTGCTTTCGGGTATAGGGTATTGTACCCACAATTTTACCGTCAAGGCTTTTTCTGGCAGAATGTGTATTTTTTATGGTAGGACGGAAGAATGAAAATACCGAAATAGCCGCCGCAACCATTGCCGCCAAAACAAAGCCCGCCAATGCTCCCTTAAGCTTATAACTCAACGAATTAGAGGGACTTTGGGGAATAGTAGGATTTTTGAACACTGACAAATTGGCATTTGTGTAAAGATAATCCGAAACGTCAACGTACTGCGTTATTGCAGAATTTATTATCAGATATGCATTTTTAGGGGTATCCGACACCACCTTAAGGGTGATAAGGTTTGTTTCGGAAATAAAATCAACGGAAATCTTACCATTGATTGACTCAACACCCAGATCCTGTGCAATCTCCTTTTTCATAGCGGCACTTTCAAAAACCTCGGTAAAGCTACCCGCCATTTCCTTTGTAAGATAAAGTGACGAAAGGGTTGAGGCTCCATCGTTTTTAGTTGTAACGTAAAGCGTGGCTGTAGAGGTGTACTCGGGCTCGTATGTAGCAATATAAAAGCCGGAAACCGCAAGGAAGCCTGAAACCGCGGCAAGGATAATGAATATGCCGTTTTTAATCAGATCCATCAGCTGACTTCTGAAATCAATATCACGAATAGAAAAATTCATTATCTCACCCCTTATTCAACAACCACAATAAGTGCTGTATAGCCCTTAATGGTATTGCTTTCCTGTGCGGTGTATATAACCTCGTACACACCCGGCTCAGCAGTATTAACGCTTGACTCTATAGCAACTGAATCCGTCGGATAGCTTGTGCCGTCGGCATTCATAACGGACTCAACATATTCTTCGGGGTTAAAAGCATCGTTTACGTTAAGGTAAACCATACATTCCTTAAGGTTAATATTTAATCTTAAATCCACGCCTTCCACTATGTGGACGGGCAACTCGATTTTGGTATGGTCGCCAAGTGTGTTTGATGCCTCAACGTTCAGCACGTAATCCCCTGCTTCAAGCATATTGGTATTTGTATTCATTCTTAAAAGGGAGCTGATGTCGCCGTCGATAACGTCAGTTGCACCTATGTAACCAAAAACGTTTTCGTTAGCATTCTTCTGAAAAACCAAGGGCTTGGAAACGTAAATTCTCGGCGAGCGATAGTCGGTAAAAATAACGTCTCTTGAGAAGGTGGCGGGATGGTTGGCAGAGTCAAAAACCACGTAATTTACGGTACATTTGCCCTTATCAAGGGAAGGCACAACGCTATCCACCATTATTTCACCCGTAAGGTCACCGTCCTTTTCATCATAAGCAGAAAGACCGTTAAGCAAATCCGCCTCGGTATAGCTACAGGATATCTCCAGTTCTCCCTCGGGTCCGCTGATTCGGGGCATGGTATTATCAACCTGCTTACTTTCGTTATATTTAACGTACCCGAAAAAGACAACGGACAGTGCAAATAAAATGCAAACAACTAATCTTACGTATCTCATATATGTACCTCAAATTTATAATAATTCGTACTTTTTAAAAAGCTCTATTCTTTTTTTGCTCAGCTCAATACCACTCTTAGTAAGTCCTGAGCTGCTTTCTTTTTTAAGCTTCAGATATTTAAGTGCTCTCTTATATTGAGCCTTCACTACAAGATGTGGCTTGTTTTCAAGCTCGGGGTAATTGTTAACAAGCCTTCTGCGGTCAACAAAAACCGTATCCATTAAAAGCTTCGCCCTACTCTGCTTCTTGCCACGATTGCTCATGGCAGACGTTACAAGCTGCGACGAGGTCCGCCTTGCACTTGATTTATTGCCGTAAATTCCACTTTCGGCGATATCGTCAATAAGCTCCTCAACACATATCGGCTCAGCTTCAAGCTCAAAATTGAAACCAATATACTGATTTCCCAAATGGAAAAAGTCGGAGCAGATGCCTAAAGCATCAAACTCTTTAAGCCTTGAGGTTATATAAGTCTTATCAAGCTCATCTCCGTAAGTTCTTGCATACATCAGAATATCCAGAATCTGCCTGATACCAAGTCCACAAAAGGCAAAGTGCTTAAGGGCGTGGCATATCAAAAACAAGAAATGCTCTGTATGGTTAAGTGTTGTGATTTCAATACCGTCAATTAAAAATTTACAACATTTAAGCTTTTCGATTCTGAACAAATCATTCATACTGCTAAGCCAGTCATTCTCGTGACCTATGGCATTAAAATGCAGCTCAATGCGTAACGGACAATCGGGGTTGGTATATAGCACCTCACGGAACGTGGCAGCTTGTTCGATAGTAATATTTGCAAAATCCGCCTTATAGCCTGCATCGGTTAAAACTTTATTTACTTTTTCATAGTCGGCAAAGCTTATGAGTATATCCTCATCACCGGATGAGCGATGGTCACATAGCTCTCCGTAAAGCAAGCGGCATACAATACCCTTAAGCACAACGGGGCGCACACCCTCAGCGATAAAGGCTTTATAAAGCTCCAAAAATAATGCTGTTTTCTGAGCCTGTTCAACGGTTGAAAGAGTCGCCTGCGAAAGATACTCGTTATATGTAGGATATTTCACACATCCAGGGTATTGGGGTGCTTCCTCAAGAATAATCGGCAGCACCTTATGAAAACGAGCACTTGAAAGAATCTGCCCCCAATCCACAGGCTCTGTAAGAGGAGCATCGGACTTGTTTACAGCATTGCCCAACAGAATAAGCAAATTCCTGAATTGCTCGTTCACATCCACCACTCCGTTTCTTCCGTGATTTACACTTATCTAATTTAATATTTTACTACAACCCCAGACTCTTTTTCAATATCTACAGTTAATATTTCCGTGCTTTTTATTAGGTATAAATCTTTTTAATATAAAAAACATAATCACCCTAACTATTTTCATTGACAAAATTTTATCACAGTGTTAAAATTAATATGTATGAGTGGCAGTATGTGTGGTTGTAAGGAGTTGTTATGATATGGACTTTTTCGAAAACACCAAATATCAGACAAAACCCAACTACATCCGCCGCAAGGTGGGTGGCAACGACATTTTAATCCCCGTTGCTGAAAACGTTGCGGATTTCAACGGCTTTATAGAGCTTAATCCTGCCGCTGCATTCATATGGGATTTATTGAAATCACCTATGGATATCCACGGCATTTCCGTAGCACTCGCCGAAAAATTCGATATTGACGAGGCTACTGCCAAGGCAGACAGCGAGGAGTTTTTAGCATTATTAAAAGAGCGCAAAATGCTCTTAGAGGTGTGATATGGCTACATCAATCGCGCTTCCCGAGCGTCAACCTATAAATGCTACCTTTGAGCTTACCGTCCGCTGTAATCTGAAATGCAAAATGTGTCTTTTCAGGCATAGCGACGACGAAAATGCTCAGATAATAAAAACCGAGCTTACTGCTCGGCAATGGTCAAATATTGCTTCACAGGCGGCTGAAATGGGCGTGGGCGGCATTTTAATTACCGGTGGCGAGCCCCTGCTTCGCAAGGATTTTTGCGAAATTTACGAAAGCATATATCGTCAGGGCTTCCTTATCACCCTTTACACCAATGCAACCCTTGTTACCCCCGAAATTATGGAGCTTTTCAAAAAATATCCGCCCCATAAAATCGGTATTTCAATTTACGGTGCAACCCCCGAAACCTACCTTAAGGTATGCGGTAATGAGAGTGCCTTTGAAAGAATGCTTGAGGGTAGTAAAAGCCTTTGCACTCTTCCCTCGGTTATTGAATTCAGAACAACAATTATCAAGGATAATTTTGATGATTCAAGAGCAATCGATAATCTCGTCAGAGATAATTTCGGCGAAAAATATTCGGTTATACGTACCCGAATGGTTATGAAAAGTGTACGTGGTGCTTGCACGGATGTTGAAGCCTGCAGACTTTCACCCGAGGATAACGTTAAGCTTTCACTACAGCGTAGCATAGATATATTAAGAGAACGAATCGGTGATTCCTTCGATGAAAAAAATATCCGTATCCGTCGTGAGAATATTAAAAAATGTGCGGATTGCGGTTCGTCTGCTGATAAAAGGTATTCCCTTTTCGGCTGCAACGGCGGTATGTCGGATTTTGCAATAACCTGGGACGGCAGGCTGCAGGCATGCCAGGTGTTAGGTGCTTTTCACACCGACGTTAAGGAGCTTGGGTTGAAAAAAGCGTGGGAGCAATTCCCCTATGCTGTCAAGCTACCTGATGTTAATGAAAAATGTTTAAAATGTAGAAATAATGAGATCTGCCAAAGCTGTTACGCTTTAAGGTATGCTGAAACCGGTAGCCTTTCGGGTTGTCCCGAGTACGCTTGTGCAGATTCTGAAGCTATGAATTCGTATCTTTGCTGAAAGGAGGATGTCGCATGAGCTATGAAAAGCCAAAAATGAAATTTGTTGCTACTCAGGCTGAGGATGCAGTAGCAGATATATGCTGGGCGTACGCAACCGGTCATTTAGGTAAATCTATGTATTGCGACGTTCCCGGTGCAGGATATGCCGAAATCGCCATTTATGAAACGACGGGTGGTTGTACGGGTGCTATTATAACCATTGTGGGTTACCACGACGGCGCTACGTCCGCCAGCGAGCAATTTGTTCGTGATGCCATTGCAAAGGGCGGCGGTAGCAAAGCCCAGCCCTTCAAGGGTTCACCCTTTGAGAGACAGCCTGACTCAGATTGGAGTTAATATGGATATTTATATCGGATGCGGTCCCGCGGTATTTTTGCTGCGGGATTTTTATGATAAAAAGCCCTTTGCCACCTGGCAATGGAAATTGGAGCCATTCGGATTAAATCCAGCTCCGGACCAATTCACAGTAATTGATTTTAATAAAGCTTCTGTAGATACAAAAAACGCCTCGCTTGTCAGCGCTCAGAAAAGCGGCTTTTACACTCGCGAGGTTTTAAAAACAGATGCAGGCATCATTCACAGGCTCATCAGAAAGAGCAATTCTGAAACGGCACTGGCCTTTTACGAGGACGCTGACAAAAAAATTACACTTTTAGAGGATGATACCCACACCAACGGTCAGGCAGCCTTTGAGTATTTAAGCAGGATGGTTGTTCACTCAATGCTTGATAACTCCGTGCTTACATTCCACGGAGTTTTAATGGAACATAACGGCAAGGGCATTATAATTACCGCCCCCTCCGAAACAGGCAAAACAACCCACGCAAGGCTTTGGCGTGACGAAAAGAATGCGCTTATTATAAATGGAGACAATGCCTGCTGCTACAATAAAAACGGTGTGTGGACGGGCTTCGGTATTCCCTGGAGCGGCACAAGCGGTGAGCAGATAAACCGCAGTGTTGAAATTGCCGCCATAGTTGTGCTTGAAAGAGCAGATTATAACAAGGCAACCCCCTTAAGTGAGTACGATGCCTTTTGCAAGCTACAGCCCCTGATTCACTACCCTGCCTGGGATATGAAAAAAACCGAAAAGGCAGTTGAGCTTTGTGATAATATTATAAAGGATATTCCCGTATTCAGGCTTGAATGCCTACCAAATAAGGGTGCGGTAGATGCCCTTTATAAGGCATTGGAGGATGTGTTATGATTTCTCCGAAAGAGGTTAAATACCTTCCCAGCGACGTTTTTTGCCCTGCAATAAACGAAATGCTGAACGAGGGGTTGGACGTTGAATTCACCGTCAGCGGCAACAGTATGTGGCCCCTTTTAAAGCACGGGCGCGATAAAATCACCCTGACCGCATACAATGATGAAGCCGTTAAAAAGGGGGATATTATATTATTTGAAGCACTTCCCTCAAAATATCTTTTGCACAGAGTAACACGTGTTTCAGAAGCGAATTTCGAAACAACCGGCGACCGCAACACCTTCCGTGACGGCACCTTCCATAAGGACTGCATCATTGGCAAGGCGGTTAAAATAACCCGCAAGGGCAAAGCTCACAAAATCAGCTCACTTATAATGAGGACGTACGCATTCTGCTGGATGAGCACCTTCATAATAAGAAAGCCCCTTTTAAGGGTATTGACTCTGATTTCAAAAACTAAAAAATAATCACCATTATTTGCTACCTGAATTTATTAATATTTTCTTGCACTCATCAAATAATAACTTTGCAAACGCAAAACAAACTTTGTGAAGGAGTGTAATGAAAATGGCAAAAAGCAGTTCTATGCCCGCAGATTCAAAGGCAAGTGCAAAGCAGATTCTTAACCAGGTTAAGATGGAGGCTGCTCAGGAGGTAGGCGTTGACCTTAAGCAGGGTTATAACGGCGACCTCACATCTCGTCAGGCAGGTTCAATCGGTGGCCAGATGGTTAAAAAGATGATTCAGGCTTACGAAGAAGGCAACAAATAATTACCCCAAATGGTAACGAAAAGGAGAACTCGGATGAGTTCTCCTTTTTGGTTAGTTAATTAAATTTATTACGTGTTCAATGCATTGGTATATAAGACCGCTTTTAAGGTCAATAAAAACTATGTCACTGCCCGAAAACAATCTGTAAAAATAAATCCCTGCAAAGGACAGGCAGAAGACAATTATCAAGGCATCCTTTAGTTTTTGGGGTAATTTGCCCCTTACTAAAAACAATATCACCGCAACGGGCATTATGTAAATAAGCGGATGCATATTGAACGCAGTTACAAAATCAAAATGCAAAAGCGCCTCGAAGGCGCGGCTCATACCGCACCCAAAGCAGCTGAAGCCCCCTAATAAGCGGAAGGGACAGCCCCACATAAAGTAAAACGGCATTATTAAAATTATTACCACAACGGGTAACCAATATTTTTTGATTAATTTTATAGCTTTTTCTTTCATAAATTTAATTTAACATTAAATTCAGATTATGTCAACAATACAATCGGTGCAAGCCCCTTAACGCATCATTCCTGATTCCTCGCAACCAATTTAAAAAGCCCCTTGCCGTTGCAAGGAGCTTCTTATTATCAAAGAAGGGCTCTGTAGAGCTCTGCGATTTCTTCAACGCTTGTATCACGGGGATTACCGGGACGGCAAGCATCTGCGAATGCGCTTTCAGAAAGGAACTGAACGTCCTCATCCTTAAGGATTTCCTTAAGGTCTGCGGGGATGCCAACCTTAGCAGAAAGTGCGGCAACTGCATCAACTGCTGCCTTTCTTGCATCCTCAAGTGACATAGCATCTACGCCCTCAACGCCCATTGCCTTTGCAATGTCGCGGTATTTTTCACCTGTGCAGGGTGCGTTGTATTCCATAATTGAGGGAAGGAGGATTGCGTTTGCAACACCGTGGGGTGTGTCATAAAGAGCGCCAAGACCGTGAGCCATACTGTGAACGATACCAAGACCAACGTTTGAGAAGCCCTGACCTGCAATATACTGTGCAAGAGCCATACCCTCTCTGCCCTCGGGTGTGTTTTCGCAAGCACCGGGAAGATGCTTTGCAATAAGCTCGATTGCCTTAAGGTGGAACATATCTGTCATTTCCCAGGCACCCTTGGTGATGTAGCCTTCAATAGCATGTGTAAGAGCATCCATACCTGTTGCGGCGGTAAGGCCCTTGGGCATTGTTGCGGTCATATCGGGGTCAACGACTGCAACCTCGGGAATATCGTGAACGTCAACGCAAACGAATTTACGCTTTTTCTCAACGTCAGTAATAACGTAGTTGATTGTAACCTCAGCAGCAGTACCTGCAGTTGTGGGAACTGCGATTGTGAACACTGCGTGATTCTTTGTGGGAGCAACACCCTCAAGGCTTCTTACGTCTGCATACTCGGGGTTTTCGATAATGATACCGATTGCCTTTGCAGTGTCCATTGCGGAGCCGCCACCGATAGCAACGATGCTGTCTGCACCGCTTGCCTTAAATGCCTCAACACCTGCAAGCACGTTTTCGATTGTGGGGTTAGCCTTGATTTCGCTGAAAATTGTATAAGGGAATGCTGCTGCATCCAAAAGGTCTGTAACCTTTGCACTTACGCCGAATTTAATAAGGTCGGGGTCGGAGCAAACGAAAGCCTTTTTGAAGCCGCGGCTCTGAAGCTCGGGAACAATATTTTCGATTGCACCCTTGCCGTGATATGAAATTGTGTTTAATACTATACGGTTTGCCATAGCAAACAACCTCCTTGTTTTTGGGGCCTTGCCCTATTTCAAAGATATTATATATCAAAAACTCTGATAAATCATTAACAATATTAAAATTTTTCAAAATACTGCTAATTTTCGGTAGGTTTGCCAAATTTAAAGCCTAAAACCCTTGCACTTTTACCATTGTTTTACCTTTTGGGTAGTGCTATACTGTAAAAAAACACGGTAAAGCATATGCTTTACTCAGTTCTTGGGAGAAGATTATGGAAACACCCGATATTCTTTTACAGAAGGCCGATGAAATTACACAAAAGCTTAACCTCAATTACCCTGACCTTGCGCCGTTTTTTAAGGGTTGTTTTTTGAACACTATCGAAACAACCGTTACAAAGCTGGATGACGGCGGGTATTTTGTTATTACCGGCGATATTCCCGCAATGTGGCTTCGCGACAGCACTGCTCAGCTTACCCACTACATACGCTACGCCAACGAGGACGAATATCTTAAGGAGATTATACGCAGCGTTATTGCCCGTCAGGTAGAATTCGTGTGCCTTGACCCCTACGCAAACGCATTTAATGCAGTGCCTAATTCACACGCAGACCAGGATGAAACCGATTTTTATCACGGTATGATATGGGAGCGAAAATACGAGGTTGACTCCCTTTGTGCACCCATTTATCTTGCCCACAAATATTACACCGAAACTGCAGACGACTCCATTTTCACGGAGAAATTCCGTGAAATGATGTACAAAATAATCGAGGTTTTCAAAAGAGAGCAGGACCATTTCCAAAGCTCAAGCTACTTCTTCAATCGTCAGAATTGTCCCCAGACTGATACCCTGCCAAACGACGGCAAGGGCAACGAGGTGGCATATACGGGTATGACGTGGTCGGGCTTCCGCCCCTCTGACGACCGTTGCGTTTACGGTTACCTCGTACCCGCCAATATGATGGCTGTCTGCGCACTCAAAAAGGCGGCAGAGCTTGCAAACGTAGGTTATGAGGATAATAAATTAGAAAGTGAATGCCGCTCACTTGCCTTTGATATTGACGAGGGCATTAAGGAGCACGCTATATACGAGCACCCCAAATACGGCAAAATTTATGCATATGAGGTTGACGGCAAGGGCGATATTATCCTTATGGATGACGCTAACTCCCCCAGCCTTTTAGCCGCCCCCTACTTAGGCTATTGCTCAAAGGATAACGAAATTTATCAGAACACCCGTAATTTTATTCTTTCTATGAGCAACCCCTGGTTTTTCGAAGGCAAGGTTGCCAAGGGTGTAGGCAGTCCCCACACAGGCACAAACAAAATATGGCACATTGCATTAACAATGCAGGCTCTCACCTCATCTTCGAAAGAGGAAATCAACGAATGCCTCAATATGCTTGCAACCACACACGCAGGCACCTTCCTTATGCACGAATCCTTCGATAAGGATGACGATACTATTTTCACAAGACCTTGGTTTGCATGGGCAAACAGTCTTTTTGCAGAGCTTCTTATCAGACTTGCCGAGGAAGATTAATTCTTACATAAAAAGAAACACACGGACTAAGTCCGTGTGTTTCTTTTTGCTTAAACTTTATGTAATATTCAATTACTTAACAAATTCACGATAGATTGCATCAAGAGTTTTGATGTAATCATCCTCAGAAATACCAACGATGATGTTAAGCTCACTTGAGCCCTGGTCAATCATCTTGATGTTGATATCGTTTTCTGCAATTGCCTTGAAGATACGGCTTGCAGTACCCTTTGAGCCTGCCATACCTCTACCAACAACCGCAACAAGAGCTATACCACCGTTAACAGTAACGTTGTCTGCCTTTGTTCTTCTCTTGATTTCGTTTACAATAGCATCCTTGTTGGGAAGGAAGTCGTTGTCGTTAACAACAACTGACATTGTATCGATGCCTGAGGGAAGGTGCTCGAAGCAAAGGTTGTAGTTTTCAAGAATTTCAAGAACATTTCTGCCGAAGCCAACCTCGGAGTTCATCATATCCTTTTCGATAGCGATAACAGAGAAGCCCTTCTTACCTGCGATACCTGTAATAACGGTGTCGACCTTATTGCTTTCAACTGAAGCAACAATCATTGTGCCGTCATCCTCGGGAGCATTTGTGTTTCTGATGTTAATCGGGATACCCATTTCACGAACGGGGAAAATCGCATCCTCGTGCATAACTGTTGCGCCCATGTATGAAAGCTCACGAAGCTCGCTGTATGTGATTACGGGAATAACTGCGGGGTTTTCAACGCATCTTGGGTCAGCCATAAGCATACCTGAAACGTCTGTCCAGTTTTCGTAAATATCTGCCTTGATTGCTCTTGCAACGATTGAGCCTGTAATGTCGCTACCGCCACGTGAGAAGGTTTTGATTGTGCCGTTGGGCATTACACCGTAGAAGCCGGGGATAACTGCATGCTCGTGCTTTTCAAGAATCGCTGAAAGCTCGTCGTTTGTCTTTTCGGTGTCAAGTGTGCCGTTCTCTTTAAAGAAGATACCGTCCTCAGCATCGATAAAATCATAGCCGATGTAGTTTGCAAGAACGATTGAGTTAAGGTACTCGCCACGGCTTGCAATGTAGTCACGGCCTGCGTGGTGAACGATTGCGTTTTTAATTCTGTCGAATTCGGGCTGAAGCCAGAGCTTAATGCCTAATTCCTTGATGATGCCGTTGTAACGGTCCTCGATAAGCTTGAATGCTTCATCGATGGGCTGATTCTTTTTAACAAGCTTGTAGCAATCGTAAAGCATATCGGTAACCTTGATATCGTCAGAATATCTTTTACCGGGAGCAGATGCTACTACGTATCTGCGTTCGGGCTGTGCCTTGATAATTGCGGCAACCTTTTTAAACTGTTCTGCATCTGCAAGTGAACTGCCGCCGAATTTAAGAACTTTTACCATAATTCATTCTCCTAAAATTAATTTGGGATAATAACATCACTCTAATACCAGTATATACTAACATCCCGAAAATGACTTAGCAAGATTTTTTTGTTCATCGGGCAAAAGTTCTGTTTATTATATAGTTTTTACAAAACAAAAAACAACTTCTTGTGCAAAAACACAAGAAGTTGGTATCATTAAAAGCCGTCGTAAAATATAGTTGTCCTTCTGGGGAATGCTCTTAAAAAGTCCTCGCAGTCGGTTTTAATTTCCACGTTGGCAATATATGAGATTTCCTCAAGGCTCAGACCCTCTCTGCCCAGTATCAATCTTGTTGCGGCGGGGATATCCATTGCAACGTCATATTCTGCAGTAGCATCCTTTTCAACGGTGCATTTTCCGTCCTTATATTTAACGGTGAAAATTCCGTTATTTTTCTCAATCTGCTTGTCGGTTATTTTAATTGAGAAGCTACCCTCGGAAACGGGATAATCGGTAAGCTCAAGAATTTTTTCCACGTCAAGTATTCTTGCCTGACCCTCGTAATTGTAGCTACGCTTCACAAGTCTGTTTTCGTCCTTAATAACCTCAAAAACAGGTGAAGTAACCGCCAGCTTATCAAAATTAACAGTGTCGTAATTGCCGTCGTAAATTTTGATGAAGCCGAGAAGGTTAAGGAGCGCAGTTTTGTTATCAAACAAAAGCTCCGAAACGTTAACCGTACGCTGTGCCCTGTTAAGAGTAAAGGTTACGTAGCCCTTAGCGTCATCACGATTTACGAAGTATGTATATTTACAACTATTGTAGGGCGTAAAGCAGAAATTCTCGTAATTTTCACGGGTAAACATCATATTACGCATTTTTGCAATATGTGTGTAAATATCCTTGACTACATCCTTATGCTCCTCACGTGCAAGGGTAACCTCGTTGAACCTTTCAATATTCTCAAAGGTTTTGAAGGCACACTGAGCACTGATGCATCTCAAAATATTTTCATAGCCGAATTTTCTGTAATACTCAATTGAAAAGGGATATAAAATACTTACAACGTCCCCCTGATTAATTGCGTGCTCAAACACTGTATTAAACATAGCGCGCACGCTACCCATACGACGGTATTCGGGCTTAGCGGCAACACCGCCGATTGCAGCACATCCGATTGCCTTGCCACAGTAAAAATTCCTTTTATGGCCGCATTCAAGCTGTGAAATAAGGGTTTTGCCCTCATCTATAAACACACCGAAATTGTCCACATCCTCCTCAAAGGTTGTTTCGGCGGCATCATAAACGTATGCACTTGCCGACACCTCGGAAAACTGCTCGAGATCATCTTTAGTAAGCTTTCGGATAATCATAAAATTCACCCCTTAGAAATTAAATCAAAAATCATACAAACAAAGGGCACAAACACAAGGCCGGGCAAGAGGTTTGCAACCTTAATTTTAGTTACCTTAAGAAGATTAAGACCCAATGCAACAATCATTACTGAACCTGCGCATATAAGCTCCTGAACGGCAAAATCGCTCAAGAATGAGCCAAGAAGCATTGCAAGTGCCACAAGCAAGCCCTGAAAAACAAACACGAAGCCTGCAGAAAACAGAACGCCTATACCAAGAGAAGCGGCTAACATTGAGGAGGACACAAGGTCAAGAAGTGCCTTTGTGTAAATCATCTGATTGTCGCCTGAGATTCCCGCATTCATTGAGCCCACAATTGTCATAGCCCCCACACAAAACAGAAGCGATGCGGTAACGAAGCCCTGACTGAAGGTTGCGGTGTCGCCACCGTTGCCCTTCTTCTTTTTTCGGCTATTCTGTAATTTATCGCCTATTTTAGTAAGCTTACCGTCAATATCAATGATCGTACCTACAAGGGTACCAAGCACCATTGAAATTATCATTACAAGCTGGTTTTCGCCCTTGATAACACCGGTTATACCGATTGCAAGTGTGCAAAGACCAATAGCACACATAACACCGTTAGTAAGCTTTTCGGGCATCTGTTTTTTCAACAAAAGACCTATGCCGCTACCGATGAGCACCGTAAGTGTATTAACAAGCACGCCACTGAATTTAATTAATATTTCAGGCATTTAAAACATCTCCAAATAAATCCCACGGATATTCAACCTTATTGGGAAGGGACTCAAAGCACAGTTTTTCCTTTGTAACGGGGTGATAAAAGCTAATACAACAGGAGTGAAGTGCAATATCACCCGTTGTTCTGTCCCGACTGCCGTATTTGATATCACCCGAAAGAGGTGTTTTGCGCGAGGAAAACTGAACCCTTATCTGGTGGGTTCTGCCCGTGTGCAAAAGAACACGCACAAGGGCTTTTTCATTATTTTTTCCTAAAACACGGTACTCAAGAGAAGCTTCCTTAACGCCCTTGCGCACACGGTTAACAACGTATGAACGGTTCTTTTTTGAATCCTTAAACAACAAGTCCTTATAAACTCCGCTTTCCTTTTCTGGAATACCGTCAACTACCGCAAGGTATTCCTTGAAAAACCTGCCATCGGCAATATCCTTTGAAAGAATGCCCGCACTCTTTTTATTATTGGCAAACACCATTACACCGCCTACGTTTCTGTCAAGTCGGTGTAAAAGATGCAGGGGTTTACCTGCTCTGTCACTCAGAAGCCCGATAATCCCCTTTTCACCATCCATTGCGTCCTCACTTAAAATACCGCGAGGCTTTTCGCAAACGGTTATGTTGTCATCTTCAAAAAGAATATTTAAATTATCCTTATGCATGTAAGTCGTACTTTCTCTTGTATTCCTCAAAAACATCCTTGAACTCCTCACTGCTGTACTTAACGCTGTTAAGATAGTTATGAGCATCAAAGGAGTCGTTGTGTGCTTCAATAACCGCAACGGCTATATTTGAGCAGTGGTCGGATATTCTCTTACAGTTGTTAAGAAGGTCCGAAAGCACAAAGCCAAGCTCAATTGTGCAGTCGCCGCTCTGCAAACGCTTAATGTGGTGCGTCTTGATTTCCGCAGTAATGCGGTCAATAACCTGTTCAAGAGGCTCAACCCTTGCAGCTAACTCATAATCATTTTTCTCATAAACACGTGTGGTTGTAATAATAATTTCACCAATAGCATCTATAAGCACGCCGATTTCCTTATTGGCACTGTCTGAGAACTTTATTTTCTTTTCATTTATTTCTGCCGCAACCTTTTCAAGGCCCTTTGCGTGGTCACCAAGTCGTTCAAAGTCGCCGATTGTGTGAAGCATTCTTGCAACAGTTCTTGCATCGTTATTTGAAAGTGACTGCTCTGACATTCTTACAAGATAGCTTCCCAGATTATCCTCGTACATATCAAGAACTTTCTCATTATCGTAAACAATTTTAGCAGAGTCCTTGTTATATCCCTTAACAAGCTTTAATGATTCAAGAACAGTTTCCTTGGCAAGAAGAGCCATTTTAACTGTGTAGCTGTCGCACTCCATAACTGCAATTGAGGGTGAGTTAAGAAGTCTTTCGTCAAGATATACCACGTTGCCAACGGTATCTGCACTTTTCTCGCCGCTCTTTTCACGAATAACCTTTTCGCAGATTTTTGCAATAACTTTAATGAATGGCATAAGCACAAATACGGTAACAAGGTTGAACACTGTGTGAATAACCGCAATGGACACAGGATTAACATTCAATACATCCGTACCTAAATCCACAAAAGTTGTTACAATGAGATAAATAGGCAACAAAATAATGCAACCGAATACATTGATAAGAAGCTGTGAAAGTGCAACACGTTTTGCCTTTGCACCCGCACCGATGCTTGAAATAATGCCGGTTATACAAGTACCGATATTCTGACCAACGATAATGGGTACTGCCATATTGTAGGTGATGGCACCCGTAAGCGAAAGAGCCTGTAAAATACCAACGGAAGCAGATGACGACTGAATTACCGCCGTAAGCACCGCACCCACAAGAACACCCAAAATGGGGTTGTTAAATTTAAGAAGCAAGTCCCCAAACCAAGGCTTATCCGCAAGACTTTCAACCGCACCGGACATAATATCCATACCGTAAATAAGCACGGTAAAGCCAACGAATATTGCACCCAGATTCTTTTTCTTATCGCTTTTTGCCATCATCATAAAGGCGGTGCCTATAATAGCAAATAAAGGTGAGAAAATCTGAGGTTTAAAAATCTGAACTATAAAAGACGAGCTTTCCAATCCCGCCAATGAAAGCAACCATGAAGTAACTGTCGTACCGATATTAGCACCGAACAAAACGGCAATGGTGCTCTTGAAGCTCATCAACCCTGAGTTTACAAGACCTACAAGGATAACTGTTGTTGCAGATGATGACTGAATAACCGCCGTTATAATAAGACCCATCAAAACGCCAATAATCGGTTTATCAGTCATTTTCTTTAAAATTATTTCGAGTTTTGAGCCTGCGGCTTTTTCGAGCCCTGATGACATTGTGCTCATACCAAACAGGAAGAATACAAGACCTGCACACAAGCCAATTACCATTTTGAACATTTCCATAAACATTCTCCTTTTTTGACACTTCATCCGTCAATATTTTTTATTTTTATACACTTAACCACAAGTACGATGTTATCACAAAAAAATCAATTCATCAATATTATTTGCAAAAAAATACATAAAAAAATCACTGTGCCGAAGCACAGTGACTACAATAAAAATTCTGGTTAAAGCTTTGAGAAGCCGTGGCAGTTTATAAGAGCATCAATTTTCTTCTTTTCCTTACAAAGAGGACACTCGTGAGAGGGCACGCTGAAGTAGCCGTCAAGGTCGTTGGGATTGAATACCGAGTTAACCTCGTATCCTGCACATTCCTTTGCAGTTGCGAAAATTGAAGCAACACCCACAACCTCGCCGCCGTAGTAGCGCACAGCCTCGATTGCAGACTGAGCAGTAGCGCCCGAAGCTACTGAAACTGCAAGCACAAGCACGTGCTTACCCTTTATCATGGGCACGATATTATCTCTGAAGAACATCTGTGAGCCGCTGATTTCGGGTGTAACCACGTAAATTGTCTGGTGAGCGTTAATATTGGCAAATGAGTTTTTAGTAAGTTCTGCCGCAAGGCATGTACCTACAACCTCCATACCGTCAAGACAGATAATTGTGTCAACGATTGTGGTGCTGTAATTATATGCTGAGCAAAGCTCCTGAGCTACTGCCTTAGCCTCGGAGTAACGGGATTTCTGCGCAGCCACGTCAATATAGTAGTTGCTGTGTGTATAGCTTGTTGCAAAATGACCCTTTGCCACACGAAGGTAAAGGTTATTTCGCTTTGTTTTGATTTTCATTATGTTTGTTGTAGGCATATTGACTCTCCTTTTGACTGAGATATAAATATATTTTATATCAAACCGCCGCTAATTTCCATTGGAGTAATGCATAAAAATTCGAAGCTTTATTTTATCATTTGTTCAAATTCTTCTTCGTTTATGACCTTTACCCCTAATTCTGTGGCCTTACGAAGCTTGCTGCCCGCATCCTCGCCCGCTAAAACTATGCTTGTTTTTTTAGAAACTGAGCCCGATGCCTTGCCGCCGAATTTTTCTATAATCTCCTGCGCCTCACGTCTGCCGTATTTGGTAAGAGTACCTGTAAGAACAAAGGTCATACCCTCAAAGCGTGCATCCGCCTTTTCAGTAAGATTTTTCATATTAAGTCCGAGGGTTTTAAGTTCATCAATAAGCGCACGGCTTTCAGGAAGTGCAAGAGTTCTGACAAGAGTATCCGCCATAATCTCACCTATGCCCTCGATTGCAGTGATTTCCTCCTTAGTTGCGTTAAGGATATTATCCATCGTATCAAAATGGTTAGCAAGAAGCTTCGCCGCCTTAAGACCGATATGGTGAATACCAAGGGCAAAAATCAATTTATACAGGTCGTTGCTCTTTGATTTTTCTATCGCGTCAAGCAGATTAAAGGTGCTCTTTTCGCCCATTCTTTCAAGAGACACCAAATCCATAGGATTAAGCTTATAAATATCCGAAGCACCGCCTATAAGACCCTCGTTCACAAGCTGTTCAAGCACTGCTGAGCCGAGACCCTCAATATCCATAGCGTCACGGGAACAGAAATGTATTAATTTTCTGAGAAGCTGAGCGGGACAATGGGGATTGACACAGCGTATTGCCGCCTCACCCTCCTCGCGCACAACGTCACTACCGCAGGCAGGACATTTATCTGGATACGTGTACTCAGAATTTTCGCTATTATGCTCTGCAACCGCAAGAACCTCGGGGATAATGTCCCCCGCCTTACGGACGATAATTGTGTCACCGATTGCGATATTTTTTTCTGCAATAAAGTCAGCATTGTGAAGGGTTGCCCTTGAAACAGTGGTGCCCGCAAGGATTACCGGCTCGAAAACTGCGGTAGGTGTAAGGACACCTGTTCTGCCAACCTGAATATCAATATCTAAAAGCTTAGTGGACTTTTCCTCAGGGGGATACTTGAATGCAACCGCCCATTTGGGGAATTTAGCGGTACTACCCAATTCCTCACGCATTGCAAAATCGTTGGTTTTAATAACCGCACCGTCAATATCAAAGCTAAGGCTACCACGGTTATCGCCTATGCCCTTGATTTTTTCAATACACTCATCCATAGTGTCGCAAAGGGCGTAGCCGTCAATAACATTAAAGCCTAATTCCTTAAGGTACTGCAAGGATTCGTAGTGATTTGTAAGCTCCCTGCCCCCCTCCATTTGCTGAATGTTGAATATAAATATATCAAGCTTTCTTGAAGCGGTGATTTTCGGATTTTTTTGCCTTAATGAGCCGGATGCGGCGTTACGGGGATTTTTAAATGTCTTTTCCTCGTTAAGCTCCTGTATTGCTACAAGCTCGTCAAAGGATGCATGTGACATATACACCTCACCCCTTACTTCAATAAAGGGGACTTCCGTTTTAAGCTTAAGGGGTACTGAGCGTATTGTTTTAACGTTGGCGGTTACGTCCTCGCCCACGTTACCGTCGCCACGGGTGGATGCTCTTACAAGCACGCCGTTGCGGTACTCCAAGGAGCATGAAAGACCGTCAATTTTAGGCTCAACCACGTACTGTGCCTCAGGAAATGCCTTTTTAACCCTTGAGTCAAAGGCGTATAATTCCTCATCAGAGAAGGCATCCTGCAGGCTTTCCATACGCACGGTATGAACAACCTCCTCAAAGGTGTTGTCGCTTCTGCCACCTACCCTGTGTGTGGGCGAGGCAGCAAAAAGAAGCTCGGGATACTGCTCCTCAAGTGACGAAAGCTCGCGCATCATCATATCATAATCATAGTCCGAAACGTCACTTTCATTGCCCATATAATATTTTTCAATACAGTCGTTAAGGACACGGGTCAGCTCCTCAACGCGAATCTTTGCTTGCTCAAAACTCATAAAGCACCATCCTAGCTCTAAATACTTATTAATTATACCATAAGTAACAAAAAATGTCGATAGTTACGCGCGTAATACTCTATTATTGTACATTGACAAAAAACAAATTTATTCTTATAATCTAACCTATATTAATATTATTATTTATTGTATAGTCCGAAAGAAGGATTTTTTTGAAAAGCAAAATTAAAAACGCCTTGATTTTGTTTGTTACTTTCTTAAAAATTGGTGCCTTCACCTTTGGTGGCGGCTACGCTATGATTCCCGTCATCGAAAAAGAAATCTGTGACAAACGCAAATGGCTCAAGGGCGAAGAAATACTTGATATTTTCGCCATTGCCGAAAGCACTCCCGGTCCCATTGCCATAAATTCCGCTACATTTGTGGGTTACAAGGTTGCGGGCTTTCTCGGTGCCTTCTGCGCTACCTTCGGCGTGGTACTCCCCTCATTTGCAATCATCTCGCTTATCTCCCTTGTGCTTAAGGAATTCAGCGACTACAGAGCGGTAAAATACGCATTTATGGGCATCCGTGCAGGTGTGCTTGCTCTTCTCATAAAGGCACTTGTGTCAATGTACAAAAAATGCCCCAAAAGTCTTTTCGGTTACATCCTTATGGGTGCGGCGTTGGTAATTTCCGCATTTACCGAAATCAACGTTATTTTTATAATTATTGCTTGTGCTCTCGCAGGTCTTATTTATTCAATGGTTATGAGAAAGCGAGGTAAGGAAATATGAGTATTTTTCTTGAATTCCTCGAGCTTTTCTTAACCTTTTTCAGAATCGGCCTTTTCACCTTCGGCGGCGGTTACGCAATGCTCCCCCTTATACAGGATGCGGTTATCAAAAACCAATGGCTTTCAGAGGAAGCAATAGTTAACTTCATCGCAGTAAGTGAAAGCACACCGGGTCCCTTTGCTATTAACATTGCAACCTACGTCGGTATGGAGCGTGGCAGGGAATTACTTAATCTCCCCGGTGGATTTTTAGGTGCCGCCGTTGCAACACTCGGCGTTGTGCTTCCCTCGTTTATAGTTATACTCATTGTTGCAAGGGTTTACAAAAAATTCCAGGAAAGCAAGCTTGTAAAGGGCTGTATGAATGGTTTAAGACCCACTGTTATTGGTCTTATAGCCGCCGCAGTGCTCAACATCGGCTCAACGGTTTTCTTCCCTGACGGCTTTGCTCTTGCAAGTCTCGACCCATACAGTATTGTGGTTTCGCTTGTTATTGCCGCAATAGGAATACTCTTAATCTTTAAGAAAAAAATACACCCCATTATCCTGATTGTCATATCTGCCGCACTGGGCATTGCCGCAGGATTTCTGGGTGAGATTATAAAATAACCCAATTCAGAATAAAAGGATTGATTAATTTATGACTATTACTGATTATTTCGGCTGTGACGTTTTTTCCGAGAAGGTAATGAAGGAACGCCTTCCTGAAGAAACCTTCAAGGAGCTTGCACGCACTCTCGAAACAGGCCACAGACTTGACATTGACGTTGCTAACGTTATCGCCAATGCTATGAAGGACTGGGCTATAGAAAAGGGTGCAACACACTACACACACTGGTTCCAGCCTCTTACAGGCATCACTGCCGAAAAGCACGATAGCTTTATCACCCCCACTAAAGAGGGCGGCATTATAATGGAATTCTCAGGCAAGGAGCTTGTTAAGGGTGAGTCCGATGCTTCGTCCTTCCCCTCAGGCGGTCTTCGTGCAACATTCGAAGCCCGTGGCTACACCGCTTGGGACCCCACCTCATTTGCATTTATTAAGGATGGCGTTCTTTGTATCCCCACCGCATTCTGTTCTTATGGCGGCGACGCTCTTGATAAAAAGACTCCCCTTCTTCGTTCAATGGAGGCAATCAACAAGCAGACTCTTCGTATTTTAAGATTATTCGGCAACACCGAGGTTGTTTCAGTAAAAACAACCGTTGGCCCCGAGCAGGAATACTTCCTTGTTGACAAATCTGCATTCAACAGAAGAAAGGACCTTGTTTATACAGGCAGAACTCTTTTCGGCGCAAAGCCCCCCAAGGGTCAGGAGCTTGACGACCATTACTACGGCGCAATCAAGCCCCGTGTTCAGGCTTTCATGGCAGACCTTGACGAAGAATTATGGAAGCTTGGCGTTCTTGCAAAAACCGAGCATAACGAGGCGGCACCCGCACAGCACGAGCTTGCCCCCATTTTCGCAACAACTAATATTGCTACCGACCACAACCAGATTACCATGGAAGCAATGCAGAAGATTGCTAAAAAACATGGTATGGTTTGCCTTCTTCACGAAAAGCCCTTTGCAGGGGTTAACGGTAGCGGTAAGCATAACAACTGGTCAATTTCCACCAACACAGGCGCAAACCTTCTTGAGCCCGGTGAAACACCCGCAGAAAACGCACAGTTCCTTTTATTCCTTTGTGCAGTAATCAAAGCAGTTGACGATTATCAGGATTTACTTCGTATTTCAATTGCATCCGCAGGTAACGACCACCGTCTTGGCGCTCAGGAGGCACCCCCTGCGGTTGTTTCAATGTTCCTTGGCGAGGAGCTTACAGAGGTGCTTGAAGCAATCGAAAACGACGAGGACTACGGCTCAAAGAAAAAAGAAGTGCTTAAGGTTGGCGTTCACGTTCTTCCCCGTTTCCCCAAGGACACAACCGACAGAAACAGAACTTCTCCATTCGCATTCACAGGTAACAAATTCGAGTTCCGTATGTTGGGCTCATCTGCATCCGTTGCAGGCCCCAACACAACCCTTAACACTGCAGTAGCCGAGGTGCTTTCACAGTTTGCCGACGAGCTTGAAAATGCAAATGACTTTGATTCTGCAATTGAGGCACTCATTAAACGAGTTATCAAGGAGCACAAGCGAATCATATTCAACGGCAACGGCTACGACGATGCATGGGTAAAGGAAGCTGAAAAAAGAGGCCTTCTTAACCTTCGCACAACCCCCGACTGTCTTCCCTATATGCTTCACCAGAAGAACGTTGACCTTTACACAAAGCACGGCGTTTACAGCGAGGCAGAAATCAAGGCACACTATGAAATCAAAAACGAAAAATATTGCAAGTACCTTAATATTGAGGTTCTTACAATGATTGATATGACCAAGAAGGACATCCTTCCCTGTGTAAGCCGTCAGATTCACGAGCTTGCAGATACAATCATTGCAAAAAGAGCAGTTGGCGATTGCATCGACACCTCTTACGAGGAAGCAGTTACCAAGGAGCTTTCAGACCTTTCTAAAAAAGCCTTTGAGTCAGTAAACGCACTTGAGGAGCTTTCAAAGGAGGTAAAAGCAATCGAGGAAAGCGATGCTGCCGCAATGTTCTACAAAATAAGAATCCTTCCTGTAATGGAAGAATTGAGAGATGCCGTTGACACTGCAGAAACACTCTGTCCCTCAGACAAATGGTGCTACCCCTCATACGGCGAATTACTTTTCAGCGTAAGATAAAAGCAATCCCAAGACCCGAAATGGTCTTGGGATTTTCTTTTATATTATATATTCCTCATATTTTTCAAGGATAAATATATCAGCGGTAATATCGAGCAAAAGTCCGTCGGCGGTGTATTCCTCCGAATGAACTACCCCTGTTTTCCTTAACTCTGCACCTGCGGCACCCATTGCAAAGGGCAAAAGAATTTTTACTCTTTTTCGTGTGGGAGGAAGTGCGGCGGCAATTTTTTTAAGCAGCTGCTCAAGTCCCTCGCCTGTTTTTGCCGAAACCCTTACCACGTCACCTACAAGAGGGATGGAGATATCATTGGTTAAATCACATTTATTAAGGACTGTAATAATGGGCTTATCGGCACAGCCAAGCTCCTCAAGAAGCTCGTTTGTAACCCTATAATGCTCACTGCACTCGTCACTTGATGCATCGCACACGTTAAGAATAACGTTTGCATCCACTGCCTCGTCAAGGGTTGATTTAAACGCCTCAACAAGCTTATGGGGAAGTCTTCTGATAAATCCAACGGTATCAATAAGCAAAACGCTGCTGCCGTCGGGCAGTGTCAAAGCTCTTGCAGTAGGGTCAAGGGTTGCGAAAAGCTTGTTTTCTGCAAGCACCCCTGCATCCGTAAGGGTATTCATAATTGTGGATTTACCGGCATTCGTATATCCCACAAGAGCAACGGTAATTACACCGTCCTTTTTTCGTCTTTCTCTGTGGCGTGTACGTCTTTCATCAAGAGCCTTCAAGTCCTCGGTCAGGGCAGAAATTCTGCGTCTTATGTGACGACGGTCAGTTTCAAGCTTTGTTTCACCCGGACCCCTTGTGCCGATACCACCACCAAGTCGGGACATAGATGCACCCTTACCCCCAAGTCGGGGTAATGCATATTTTAACTGAGCAAGCTCAACCTGCAGCTTACCCTCACCGGAAAGAGCACGACCTGCGAAAATATCAAGAATAAGTGTTGTACGGTCAATAACACGCACGTCCGTTACTCGTTCAATATTCTTTTGCTGTGCCGGTGACAGCTCGCCGTCCACAATAACAAGGTCGGGCTTTTCGTTTTCGCAAAACTCCGAAAGCTCTTCAAGCTTACCCTTACCCAGATATGTGCCCGGCTCCGGTGCCTCACGCTTCTGTGTCATCTGACAAACAACCTCTGCACCTGCAGTTTTTGCAAGCTCCGTAAGCTCTGCCAGGGATGAATCCACGTCAAACTCGCCCGTATCAACCGAAATCAATACCGCACGCTCTGCTTCAACTTTGTTTTCGTAAAAATCCATAATTCCCTCTAAAAAACCCTGTTCACCATCGGTAAACAGGGTTGTGTTTTATTTATTTTCTCTTTTTGTGATGTCTGCTGCCGTAGTAGTAGGATGAGCCATAATATCCGCCGTAACGGTTTGAGAAGTAGCCGCCTGCCTTTTCAGTAGCAACCTTAAGAGTACCTGTACCTGCACGGTTGTAAATGCAACCCAAAATATCTGCCTTAGTTGTTGAGATGTCACTAAGAGCATACTCTATCTGAGGAATAGCAACTCTTTCTTCTGCCGCAACGAATACCATTGAATCAACGTAGTTTGCAACAATAGCTGCGTCAGCAACAACGCCTGCGGGAGGACAGTCAACAATAACGTAATCGAAATTCTTTTTAGCCTCTGCAATAATCTGAGCAGTAAGGTCTGAAGCAAGTGTTTCAGAGGGGTCTGCAACCGCTGCAGAAGAAACAAGAAGGTAAAGGTTGTATTTCTCAATGTATTTAACTGATTCTTCAAATGTTTTAACACCATTTACGATGTCGTAGATACCCTTTTCACCATCGATGCTAATGCCCAATGTTTTACAAACTGCGGGCTTTCTGAGGTCGGCATCAATAAGAAGAACTGACTTGCCGCTTTTAGCAAGTGAAAGTGCAATGTTTGTTGAACAGGTTGTTTTACCTTCGCTTTCGGTTGAGCTTGTAACAGCAAACACTGAATAACCCTTTTTCAATTTTGCGTTTTCAAACTTAGTTCTGATAAGCTTGAAGGTTTCGATGAATGGCAAACCAACGTTTCTGTCAGTAATAAGAAGACGTGTGCGGTCACTCTTTTTCTTGCCCTTGATATCGGAAACTGTTGCAATAATATCGATATTGCTGAAGTTATTCTTAATATCTTCAGTTGAAAGCAATTTATTCTGAATTTTTGCAGTAACAAGAATAATGATTATCGCAAGTGCTGCACCGATAATGAAGCCTGCTGCAGTGTAAAGCACCTTGGATGAGTCACTTACAAGCTTTGCTTCTGTAGCACTGTCAACAACTGAAACGTGTGCTGTGGGGAAATTTTCGTCGTTAACGATTGTGTGGTAAGCGCTTTCGATAGCAGTAGCAACGATATAAGCAAGCTCTCTGTCGGTTGAAGTAACTCTGATGTTAACAATCAAGGAGTCTGCAACGTGCTCAACGCTCATCATACCGCGAAGTGCATCCTTTTCATACTTTTCGCCGGTCTTTGCCTCAACCTCGTTCTGAACTGAGGTAATGAAGCCGTCACCATTCTGCATAAGCTGCTTAAGGGTATTAGCGATAACGGCAGATGCCTGAGCATCACTTGCACTTGTCTGGCCTGCACCTGTGCCAACAATATCCTTATCCTTATTTGAAACTGATAACATAAGCTTTGAGGAATACTGCTCTGTATAAGTTGCTTTTGCAATACCAAAACCGCTGGCACTGAAAAGTGCAATAAAAATAACAATAAGCCACCATTTGCTGAGAATCTGGCGGATAATTTTAAGAATAGGAGCTATGCCGATATCCTCATCATGGGTTCTTTTTTCTTCGTATGCCATGTGTATTCTCCTTTTTATATCATATATACCTTATAATACCATAAATAAAAGTCAACTACAATAGTTTTTATAAATTTTTATAAGCCATTGCGCTTCAGAAATTCCGCCTGACGCTCCGTCGCAGAATCCTCAACCGAGCTTATTTCGCTTGCCTCTTTAGCATATTTATCCTTATCCTTCAAGGCACTAAGAATTCTGACAATCCAAAAAACGGGAAGTAAAAACGGCAGTTTTTTAAGTATTGGGTAACGCTTCTTCATAAGCTTGTATGGCAAAAAAAGTCGTGATAAAAAATAGGATGATTTTTTGTCACTGTAATCGCCCTTGATAACACCGCTGAGATAGTAGTTGGTCTGATTACCAAAAACACCGCTTAGCATTATGTAATCGGCAACCTCTTTAACCCCATCATCCCCTACGCCGTCGCAAAACCAATATTCGCACAAATTATCCATACACTGCGAAAATTTAGTAAGCCCCGTTGTCTCAAGGGATTGTGCAAGAATTTTACTATTGCACACAGGCTTTAATTTTTCACTGAGGTAATAGTGGTCAACAATGCTTTTAATGCCCGTACCTGCAGATTCAAAATGGTGAGCAGAGTGGGAAATAATGTAAACGTAAAAATCCTCGTCGGTCATATTCATTGCATAACCGTTCTCGCCCACTACCATTCTTTCAAGGGCGCCCTTATAGTAATCGTAGCCCTTGTCGTAATCGTATTTTAATTCCTTGTGAAGTTCAAAATTCAAAAAAGGCTTTTTAACGTACCCCGCATCCTTTTCATCCTCGTAGTTATCGTATATATAACCGCGTTCAACGAGAATATCCGCCGCCTGCTGACATTTCTGAGGCTCAATAAGCACATCCATATCAAGCATAAAGCGCATATCAGGATTATCATAAAAGCGCGAGACCTTTGTGCCCTTAAGGAAGCAGTGCTTTATTTCGTTTTGTGCAAATATTTCCGATAATTCCTCGGCTTCCTTTTCCTGAGCTGCGTGACGGGCCGCACATCTGAAAAGCTCTTTTTTAAACTTAGCCTTAATTTCATCAGATGCAACATCGCTATCAATAACCGATGGGGCAATAAGGGGCACTACCTTATGCCTTTCCGCAAGCTTTTGAACCTTAGCAAAGTCCGTATCGTCGGGAAAAGCATATTTCTCGCCCTTAAGCTGACCTTTAATCGCATTAATTATCAGCTCGCCCGTGGCAAGTATATCGTTTTTAATCTGCGTATCTTTATTTTCCATTTTTCAACCTGTAAAGTCTGTATCTCAACCGCCTAATGGGGTAACGAGTTTTCACATTTTTTACGTACTTATTTTTATACTTAACATACTCGGCATCGTCAACGTCAAACAATTTACCGTCGCGACAAATACTGCACACAACACCTATAATATGCTTATCGGTAATATTTTTTTCTAACAAAAACTGATTATCGCCGCACATAATATAGCCGTCATCCTTTTTAGCCACCACCCTGTGTAAAACAAAGGTGCCCGAATCACGGCGGTAAAGGGGTATATCGCCCACTTCAAGGGGGAAGTGGGGCTTTTTAATGAGCACGTAATCCCTGCCCTCAACCAATAAGGGATTCATACTGGTGCCTGTGATGGGAATTCTGAAGGTGGTGTCCTTTTGGAATGCCTCATCAATAAACGGAAGCAAGGTAGCCAAAGAAATCTGTTTCATATTATTTTTCCAATATATTGTATTTTTCTAATTTTTCAAGAAATGCGCTAAGGTCTGCCTTGAGCACGTCCTCGGGAGCATCGTATTCCTTGCACAAAACAGCAAGGATTTCCTCAAAGCTTTTGTCCTGCTCAAGAGCCTTCCAGATAAGCTCTGCGGCACCGTTGAGGGTAATCATACCCTTGATGTTTTTAACCGCATCGCCCACAGGCACAACAACGGGTGTGCCCGCAACGGTTTTTAACACGTAATTTTCGTTAATTCTCATTTTTATCACCGTAAAAATTCATATTTTTCTAATTTAATCTTACCACAAGCCCCGCAATAAATCAAGGCATAAAAAAACAAAGAGGACGTGCCTCTTTGTTCATAAAAATCATTCTATTTTCATCTTTTTGCTTACCTTGTAAAGCACCACGAAGAACGCGGGGAATAAGAACAAAACTGCAACAACCCATGCACCGGGGTTTACGAAGCACGCCGCATCATATCCGAACTGTTTTACAAAAACGTAACCGCCGATGCCTCGTGCGAAAAGCTCAAAAATGCCCGTCGTCATAGCAGTAAAGCTATAACCAAGCCCCTGTATAGCATTACGCAACAGGAAAAGCACCGATAAAATCAGATAGAAATAGCTACCCGCATCAATATACTGTTGAGCAAGGCTTATAACACCAACCTCGGCCCCCTCAATGAAAAGGAGCGAAAGATATGGACCCAAAAATCTTGCAACACAGAAGCCGATAGCAGAATAAGCTGCAGCAAGAATAAAGCCCCTGCTGATACCCTTTTTAATTCTGTCAAGCTTTCGTGCCCCCATATTCTGACCGCAGTAGGTTGCCATGGTAAGACCAATGGTTTCAGCAGGTAAAACAATCATAAGCTGGGTTTTAGTGCCGATAGTCATTGCGGCAATAATATCGGGGCCAAGACTGTTAACACAGGACTGAAGCATTACCGAGCCGATAGCGGTAATGGAAAACTGCAACGCCATGGGCAAGCCGTTTTTCAAAAGTGATAAAACGTATTTGAAATCGGGCTTGGAGGTCTCCCTGGTTAAATGAAGAATGGGGAAGCTACGCTTTATATAAATCAAGCACAAAACACCCGATACAAGCTGTGAAATAACCGTAGCAACCGATGCACCACGCACACCCATATTGAACACTTCAATAAGAAGAAGGTCAAGACCCACGTTCAAAACCGAGGAGAATAACAAGAAATAAAGGGGCGTTTTACTGTCACCCAAGGAGCGCACTATGCTTGCAAGCAGGTTATAGAACATTGTAGCGCCGATACCTGCAAATATTATTACAATATAATTATATGCATCATCGTAAATTTCTTCGGGAGTGTTAAGTATATTAAGAAGCGGCTTTGCAAAGCACACTGCACCAACAGTGATAACAACGCCCAATACCGCTGAGGTGTAGATAATGTTAGCAACGTATTTTTTAAGGCCCTGTATATCCTGTGCGCCAAAGCGTTGGGCAACGGGTATTGCAAAGCCTGCACAAAGACCGATTACCGAGCCTATAATAAGGAAGTTCAGGGAGCCCACCGAGCCCACTGCAGAAAGAGCCTCCTTACCGACGCACCTACCAACTATAATAGTATCTGCCATATTGTAAAGCTGCTGAAAAAGGTTACCCAGCATAAGGGGCAAGCAGAATTTTATTATATTTTTCATAGGACTGCCCGTAGTCATATCCTTGGTCACGTTATCACCTCATCCACATAAAAATAAGCCTTGTAAAATTTAACATAATGCGGTAGGTTTGTCAATAAGAATATAATTGACTGCACACTAACAATTACAAATCACAATCGGCACGAAGCACCCATTAACTTGCCACTTGCAACTTATAATTCGGCGCTTGCGCCCCGAAACTCCTCACTCCTAACTCCTCATACCTAACTAAAAAACCTCCCGAAAAGGGAGCGTAAATTAGGGATTTATCAGGTTTAAATTTAATATTTTCCGTTAATACATTATGAAAATGCACCGTAGGCGCCAGCCTTACGGTGCATTTGTCATTTCGTCTGAACGAAAACTATTTAAATTTAAACTGCA
>JAZONH010000024.1:0-46464 GCA_045654405.1 Acutalibacteraceae bacterium
CTTTGACCTGAAAGATAAAGATTTTTATTGGATTTTTGGTGTTGAGGGCGAAGATAGGCTGGCGCCTTTCAAGACCGAAACGCCGAAAAGCCTTGAAAAGATTAGCTTTCAGGCAGGTTCGGATAACTCATTTCACCCTAATGTAATGACAAGTCCCGGGTTGATTCTCGGGACTTTTGTTTATAACTTTTTATTAGATGTTTCTTTTTATAAAAGTGTTGATATATAGGCAACGCTGTGTTAAAATATTGACAAATGTTTTATAAGAAGCGAGGTATTTTTATGGGCAGATATGCTATTTACGGTGCGGGCTCTCTCGGCACTGTGCTTGGTGCGTTTATTACTAAAAACGGTGGTCAGGTTGACCTTATTAACCGTAACAAGGCGCACGTTGATTTATTAAATGAAAAGGGTGCTAAAATTATCGGTACTGTTGAAATGACAGTGCCTGTTAAGGCAATCACCCCCGATATGATGGAGGGAAAATATGACGTTATTGTGCTTCTTACAAAGCAGTTATTTAACAAGGACGTTGTTACCTTCCTTAAGGATTACCTTTCAGATGACGGTGTAATCGTTACACTTCAGAACGGTATTCCCGAGCCCGGTATTGCAGAAATCATCGGTGCTGACCACACAATGGGTTGTGCGGTTGAATGGGGCGCAGCACTTATTGAGCCCGGCGTTTGCGAGCTTACAAGTGATAAGGACAGCCTTTCATTCCATATGGGTAAAATGGATGGCATCACCGACGCACAGTTCAAAATGGTTAAGGATTTGCTTGAGCTTATGTGCCCCGTACACGAGGAAGAAAACCTTATGGGTGCGCGTTGGTCAAAGCTCCTTATCAACGCTACCTTCTCAGGTCTCGGCACAGTGGTTGGCGGTGTATTCGGTGACGTATCCGAGGATAAGGCAGGTCAGAAGGTTGCTATACGCTGTATGAAGGAATGTATTGACGTTGGTCACGCATCGGGCGTTGAGTTTGCACCGGTTCAGGGCAAAAACATCGTTGGTCTTTTCTATTACAAGAATGCAATCAAACGTGCATTTGGCTGCTTGCTTCTTCCCATTGCTATGAAAAAGCACAGAGATATTGAGCCCTCAATGCTTCAGGATATTAAGAAGGGCAAGCCCTGCGAGGTTGACGCAATTAACGGCGTTGTATGTGATTTTGGTAAGAAATACGGCGTTGCAACACCCATTAACGACAGAATCGTTGAAATTATCAAGAAGATTCAGGCAGGGGAGCTTAAGGCGGATAAATCCAACTTCTCCCTCTTTAACGATATTCTTTAATTATGAAGATTATTGCGAGCGACTACGACGGTACCTTTAACAAAAACGGTATAACTGAATATAAAAAATCTGCTCTGTCCCAATGGCGCAGGGCAGGTAATCTATTCGGTATAATCAGTGGCAGGGGCTACCCGTCGTTAAAGGAATGTGTTACGGAGCACCCATTTGAATATGACTTTTTAATTTGTAATAACGGCGCACTTATTTACGATTATAATGAAAATATTCTTTTTGAGGAGCGTTGCAACGGTAAATATGCCCGCCCACTGATTGAGGATTTGTTCAACTGGGGTTGTCCTATGGCGAATATTGATAAGGATAACCCGATAAGGCTCAGAAATGATACGGCGGATGATGAAAAGGGGATACTTCTTACAGAGCTTCCTGAGGTTGACTATTTTAATCAGATTAGCACCTACCTTGAATCTGAGGAAAAGGCGACGGGAATTGTTGAAAAAATCAATGAGAAATATTCCCGTATTCTTACGCCCTTGCAGAACGGCATTTGCATTGATATTGTGCCCAAGGGTGTTAACAAGGCTCAGGGGATTTACGCACTGCTTAAGGTTGTTGGCGGTACATACGACGACGTAATTGCCGTTGGTGACAATATTAACGACACCCATATGATTGCGGAATTTCGATCATATGCTATGGCAAACGCGGTTGACTCTATCAAAGCTCTTGCGGATGATATTGTTTCAGACGTGACGGAAATTATAACTAAGGAGATGTGATTGCCCTTGGATATCAAAAAAGAGTTTATTAAGTTAAAAAAAGAAAAGGCACGCAAACTTGCACTCGGAATAATTTTGTTAGTTATAGGATTTCCGGGCTTCATTATTACCGTATTAATGGGCGCACTTTATCTGACAGTGTTTTTTATGTTTGCCGGCTTTGTTGGTATCGCGTTAGTTTTGAGAACCGCTTGTCATCCTAATTATTACAGCCTTAATAGAGAAATTAACGGTTATGATAAATGTCAGCAATTACATATGGTTCCACCCGTTGGTAAGAATGCCGAGCTTGATTTAAAAATAAGGCGTCTGGAAAAAATTTTTTATGACAAGGGCTGTGAATTGCTTAAGGGTAATTTAAGAGCCGATAATATGACACCCGAGGATCGCAATATAATTAAGAACACGATTACTGATTTGGCTGTAATTGATAAAGCTACGGATGAGGCGTTGTTTAAGTGTTATGCTCATTTAACCTCTCAGGCTAATATGAGTGGTCTGAATAAAAATAAGCAGGCTCCTATTCAGAAGGAATGTGTTTTCAGAATACTTTATTTGAGATACTATTATTTATTAAATAAATAAAAAATACACACATACTTTTTGGGTGAGTATGTGTGTATTTTTATTTTGTGGTGATTTTGCCAACGTTTACTTGGTCAATCTGAAGCTCCGCATCAAGCTTATTGTTTTTTATTACCGCTTCACTCAAATGCTGAAGTAGGAAAACGTGCTTGTTGGTGGGTGAGCTTTTAAAGGTGTTATTTTCAACGGTTAATTTGCCGTGGACAAAGGTGTCAACATTTTCGCGCAATACCTTGGGTGAATAGCGTATTACGGGCGAATTTTCCCAGGTGCCGTGGTATTCGCAGTTTATAACGGTGTTACCCCTGAAAATAACGTCCGTTGTGTAGCCCGACTCAAACCAGAAGTTGCAGTCATCCTCAATCAGAAGTGCAGGCCCCCAAATGTTTTCGAATACATTGTTTTCTATAACAACCTTACCACGTGTTGTGCACAAAACACCCCTTGCGGCATTCTGCGAGAATCGGCAGTTGCGTACGTATAAATCAGGGGTGTAGGTTGCGTTTTCAACCACGTCCTTATTAATTTCAATTTCGGGTAATTTGCCGTTAACTATTAATTCAATATCAGTGTCATTGAGCTTTTTAAAATCAAAGACCTTCAAGGTGTGGTAGGGTATGAGAGTATCCCATTTAATAAAATCAATAACGTCGCCCTTGTCAAATGCCTGAAAGCCCCAGCTTTCGGGGTGCATAAAGCGAACGAGGATTTTATTGTTGGTGTAATCCGCCTTAATAATTCTAAGGTGTGTGCCGTGAACGTTAATGTAATCGTCGTGGGCACCCCAGGCAACGCAACCGTCAACAACTATATCACCCTTACACCCCGAAAATTGAAAGAAATCGGCGGTGCTTGTGATTGTTCTGCCATTGGCGGGTGTAAGGTCGCAGTTTAAAAAGCTTACGCTTTCGCTATATTGTGACACAATACCAAGACCGTGCATGAATTTAACACGCAGGTTTTCGAGCCTGACGTTTTTACACCTTTCAATTAAGCCGCCCGTCTGGTCGCGAGTGATGGTGCGTGACTGAAAAACAGAGCCAACGGGGATATTTATGCTTTTGCTTTTGAGGGAAACCTTAAGGGTTGTTTCGTCTAACTGCTCAATTTTTTCGAACGTCAGGTCGTCGCGGTTAAAGTCATAGCTTAATTTAGTATCGGGGTTATAAAGCTTTATATAACGCTTGACGCCCGAGTTTGTGTCACGCCAATAGGGTGTGCCGTTTTTATCGCTTTCGCCCAGCCAATAAAGGGTGTTATCCTCAACCTCAAACAGACATTCCTTATTAATTTTAATCACATATTCGCTGTCCTTACCCTCAATAACCGTGAATTCACTCATTGTGGGTCGGGCATAGTCGATTTCAAGGTCCTTTATAACTATGTTTTCGCAATGGTCGAAAATAAATGGCGTCATTTTACCGTGAATGACCATTTTAGCCCCGTTACCGTCAATGGTGATATCTTTCTTATCTTTAAGGAAAATGGCTGTATAACGCATTCCTGTGGGGTTTTCATCACGCTTTGCGGTGTTGGAAATGAAGTAGCCCTCAAGGGTGAGGGCGCTATCCTGATAAACGTGGTAGGTCTTGCCACCTTCGAGGGTGATGGTGTCACCGTTTTTAACGGTAAAAAATAATTTACTTAACTCGTTCATAATTATGCCAAAGCGTTGTTGATTTTCTTAGAAACTGCCATAACCTCGTTCTCGGTCCAGTCGGGATTAACGTTGATATAGGTTGTTCTTGCAAGTAAATCAAGGGTCTTGGGGCACATATCCAAGCTGTAATCCATCTGAAGACCCTGGTTTTCCTTCATTTTAAAGGGATCCATAGCAGGGTGGAGGGCACCGCGTTTTTCCATAATCTGAGTCCAGTTGGTGTAAATGTGCTTGCCCGTGTTAATGGGTACGATGATTGAAACGCCGTTTTTCTCACATTTTTTAGCGAAGGACTCGCAAGCCTCTTTAGTATCGAAGCGTAATGCAAGTGTTGTGGCGCAATCGCCCTCGGCATCGTGTGAGGGTGCAATAATAGCATTATTGTTAAGTGCTTCAATGAGCGCGAATTTGTTTTTGTGTAAATCCTCGATAATGGCGGGGAGCTTCTTTAACTGCTCGCGGAGAATCGCACCTGTGATATCAGAAACTCTGAACTCAGTTCCGCCGAAAATCGGCTCAGTGATACCGTCGAGCTGAGAGCCGAAGAATGCAACGGCACTTGAATCGTGGTAAATAAGCGCTCTTTCAAAAATCTGCTTACTATTGGTTACAAGAGCACCGCCCTCGCCGGAGGTCATAATTTTATAGTAATTATAGCTGAATGCACCCGCATCACCGATTGTGCCAAGGTATTCGCCGTTGAATTTACCACCCATTGACTGGCAGGCATCCTCAACAATAGCAATATTGTATTTTTCTGAAATCCTTTTAAGCTCACCCATATTACAGGGGAAGCCCATAATGTGCACGGGCATAACTGCCTTGGTGTTCTTGCTGATTTGCTTTTCAACCTGGACGGGGTCAATGGTGAGGGTTTCATCAATATCGGCAATAACGGGTATTGCGCCAACTGCAGTAACTGCAAGTGCGGTTGCAATATAGGTGTAACCCGGTACGATTACCTCATCACCGGGGCCGATGCCAAGTCCTATAAGTGCCGAAGTAAGTGCACCAAAGCCTGAGGACATCAGAAGTGCATGGTCTGAGCCAATATGCTCCTTTAATTCGTTTTCAAAATTCAAAACCTCACAGCCACTACCGTTGATTTTGAAAAAATCCTTGGTGTTTATGGCACGGGCTACTGCATCAATTTCTTCTTGTCCGATTCTGTACATTATATATTCCTCACTTGTTTTCGTTGATAATTCTAAGGTTTTCAGAAATTATATTCTGGTCGGTATTGTCTGCCAAGGGGAAAAGGTGACCGTACATAAAGCAACCAACCTCGTAACCCCCACGGCATAATTGGTCCTCGGACGGCAGATACACGTTATAACCGTTTGTGCACGACAGACAAATGGTGTAGGTGTAGGGAGAATATTCTCTTAACCGCATTACGATTTCCGAGAACATTTCAAAGGGGAAGGGTATAAATACCACGTCACCCAATGAAATAATTGTCTGTTGAAAGGTGAATTCGGTTTCGATTTCACCTGAGCCGTCAACTAAAAAGTCGTAGGCTTCCTTGTAATGCTCGTATTTGAGTCTGTCAATATTAATAAGGCCTTCGGGTTCGTTATAAGCACTTAGCTTTTCCTCAACCTCAGTTAATGTGGGCATTTTTTTGTAAGGCAGATGCACCGTATCACGGAATATTTTAAACTCACCCGTGTGGTAGCCACTATTATTTTTATAGGCTCTTAAGGCATCTGTAGCCGCAAGACCGCCCAATTCCTCGGTATAGGTGATATTGCCCGTTGTTTCGCCGTTTGTAAGACGGGGGCCCACGTCACCGATAGCACCGTTCCAGAAGGCGGTAAGGGTGTTGGTTTCTTTTTCAAGGCGGTCAATCATAATTCCTGACCAGTCGCGTGTTATTTGTGTGGTAAGCCCTGCTGAGGTGCCGTGACAACCGTAATGAATTAAATTCAATATACCGTCTTTGGTGTTCTTATTGCGGATTGCAACAACCGTCATATTTGGGTCAAAGCAACCGTGAGGATTCTGACCAAGTCCGATTTCACCGTTTGGGTACTGTTGACGGCGGTTAATACCCACAAGGCTTTTTGTAACACCTACGGCAATTTCGGCGGGTGCAAGTCCGTTAATTGAATCCATAGATGCTTTGAGGGCGGCAGGAATAAATATATTATCATAATAATCCATATTCAGGTCGCCCCATCCTACAACACCCGATAAATTGGGTGCGGAGTGGGTGTGAGTTGATGAAATAACGATATTTTCAAAAGGAATATTGCAATGATCGGCAATTTTTTTGCGTGTGTCATCGCAAAGTGCAGTCTGAATATCACCGACCTCAACAGTCATTAAAATTACCGTTTCATTATTCTGACTAAGGGCAAGGGCAGTTAAGGATAAATCATCGTGAATGCCGTCACTTGCCAAATCGGGTCTGTATCCGTATAAAAAGGTACCAACGCTCGGTGTGATAATCTGCCGCGAGGCACCTGCCTTGAAAATTATATCACTCATATTAAATTACGGAAAAACCGCATCCTCCTTTAATATTTATATATTAAATTATACTAAAACTATATAAAAAGTAAATGAAAAGAGGTTTAAATACTTAACAAAAATTTCGTCCGTTCATTGGTAAAAACATAAAAACAACCCCAAAGCTTTTGCCTTGGGGTTATCTTTTAAACAAATTATTTAAAGTTTGTTGTAACCATAAATATTGCAAATACAATTATCTCAAGAAGTAAGAATGCGGATGTTGCGAATAAAAGCTTACGGTATGTTTTCTTTTTGATGAATGCAAACACGAATGTAATCAGGCATATAAATCCGGGAATAACGCCGAAAATTGTAACAAGAACTACGTAAGAAATTTCATGTGCAAGGTCATCGTCGTAAAGATAGCCGTAATCATCCGCGTAATATTTATCTTCGGCTACTTTAAGCGCTTCCACAACTGTTTCATCAGTGATTTCGTGAAGAATTACTTTATCCATCATAAATAAATCATCTTCATTTGTGATTTTGTTTTCTTCGTAGCTAACGTAATAGTAGGTGTCGTCAAGAATCCAAAGCAGACCGGGTGTATAGGTGAGCATACCATCCTCACTGTTAATGTAAACATACTCGTAATCGTATAAATATTCTAATGGGTCGATTTCCTTGGTTTTGCCGGTCAATAACTGGTTTTTGGTTGCATTGACGTAGTTATCTTCGGGCCAGGAGTATTCTATTTTATATTGATTGCTTTCGTTAGATTTAAGTGAGTTGTAATCATCAACATAATCCTCGCGGAGCAATGTGAGAGAGTACTTACCGCCATCCTTGAAATGAACGTCAACTAATGCAATTATTTCATCACCATAAATATCAATGGTGGATACGGTTTTCTTTTGGGCTTCGCTCAGCTTGTAGTTTGCAAACGCCGGGTTTTCCTCGTTGTAATACTCGTTTTCTACGCTAACAAGCACGTCCTGACCAAGCTCTGGGTCGTACTCGTAAATCTCGGAATAATATTCATCGTAAGTAAAGGAGACATTGCTTTCAAAGCCTGTTAAATCCATCTGATAATATTCATAATCATTAAAATACATGGTTTTGAAATCTTCAGTGAAGGTTATTACAGGTTTTTCGGCAGCAAAGGAAGCAATACCCATTGTAAGGGAAAGAATTAAAGCAGTAATTATAATATACGTAAATTTCTTCATTTTATTGACCTCCTTATGCAAGATTAAGCTTCTTGTGTAAGCACCAGTGTAACAGGTAATAAAGCAGGCAGCACGTCGCGCACAAAACCAATGCCACTATTACTAACAATAGAGCTACACAGATAAAGACGTCACTTTGGTCAAGTGCCCAGAACACCTCGTAAAGGCTTGATATTCCAAACAGGTAGAAAAGGGAAAGTATTGACGAAAGAATGGAAACCGCGCCGTAATAAATGCCGACTGCAACAAGGATTTTAGCTTTCTTTGCAATTACGGATGCCACTGTTATACAACCAAATGTAAAAAGGTATGAAGTGAGTAACAGTAAAGCTCCGATTACAATGAATTCTATTAAGTAAATTGCAAAATAATAGCTGTATTCGTAAGCCAGAATCTCTTTGATTACATATTTGATTTCCTCGAGAATTTCTTTTGTGAAAATATATTTACCGCAGGAAATAAGTAGAATATTCACCGTGTTGATAGTGAGCACAAGCCCTGTAAGACTACCGAAAACGAATGATAACAATATTTTGGAGTTGAGGATTGTTTTTCTTTTAGCGGGGAGTGTAAAGGTCAGGTATCCTTCGTCGGTGAAGAGGTTTTTATAGTACCTTACGTAAACTAAAATATCCGTAAAAATACCAAATGCACCAAAGCCTATGAATACTATTGTGAGAATAATGACTGCCACAATCAATATCGGTATAGGAATTACCTTTTCTGTAAATTCGTCGGCAGCAAAGAAACTTGCTATTAAACCGCCAATGACGGATAATGCAACTGTTGAAGCTGCGGCAATCCACCAAAGCTTAAATACGGATTTAAAATCATATTTTATCAGTTTCTTCAGCATCTGAATACCTCCTTAAACAGCTCGTCAAGGGATTTGCCTGTTTCGTTACGGGCTTCTTCTGCGTTGCCCGCCATTTTAATCTGACCGCCGTAGCCCATAAAGATGAAATCATCAAGCACCTGCTCAACGTCGGTGATAAGGTGGGTTGTGATAACAATGGATGCCTCGGGGTTGTAGTTGCTGACAATTGTGCTTAAGATGTACTCGCGTGCGGCAGGGTCAACGCCTGCAATGGGCTCGTCAAGCAAATAAAGCTTAGCGTTACGTGACATTACAAGTATTAACTGCACCTTTTCCTTTGTGCCCTTTGAAAGGGTTTTAAGCCTTGCGTTAACGTCGATGCCAAGGTCACGGAGCAATACACTTGCACGTTCCTTGTCAAAATCGGCATAGAAATCTGCAAAATAGGTGATGATATCCTTAACCTTCATAGAGTTACTGAAATACGTTCTTTCAGGAAGGTATGAAATAAGGGCACAGCTTTTTTCGCCTATGGGGTTGCCGTCAACCAAGATTTCACCACTGTTGGGCTGAAGAATACCCGCAATCATCTTAATAAGTGTGGATTTACCGCAGCCATTGGGGCCTAAAAGACCAACGATTCTGCCCTGTGGAATGGAAATGTTAAGGTTTTCTAACACAGGCTTGTTCTTGTGGTAGGATTTATTGATGTTCACGCATTCAAGAACATTCATTTGAATACCTCCTCAATCATCTCAATGGCTTGCGCTTTGGTTATGGACAGGTCATTGATGTTAATTACAAAGTCTTTAACGATTTTTTCAGCGAACGTTTTACGGCTACTCTCGATAATAGCGTTGTCCTCGGTAACGAATCTGCCGAGAGTACCTCTTGATACAACAATACCCTCGCTTTCAAGCTCTGCAAAGGCATGCTGTACGGTGTTTGGATTGACAGCCGCCTCCAATGCCAACTGCCTTACGCTGGGTATCTGCTCACCGGGCTTGTATTCGCCCGAAAGAACGGATTTAATAACGCGGTCGGTAATCTGAAGGTAAACGGGTCTGTCAGAAGTGAATTTCCAAGCCAAAATATCCCTCCTTTGTGTTACTGTGTTAATACAAGCATACAACCAAAATTCTGTTTTGTCAATATATTTTATAAAAAAATTCCCCCGACCATAATCGGGGGAAAGAATTATAAGGTTAAAAGTATTGTTAATACCGAGCAAATTAAAAAGTAACCGTGGACTGTAACAAGGGTTTTATTCTTTTTGAAAAATAGCCCCAAACGTTCCTTTTTGCTTGTAATTTGAGGGTTAAGCTTCATTTCTATTTTAAATTTACGAACGTATTTAATAAGCAACCACAATAGCGTTATTGCCTCGTAGCCAAGGGTGTACATAAGAATTGTGCCCTTGATGCCGAAATTGAAGCCCCAAATCACCTGAATGACGAATATCGCAACCGAAATCACTCCGAGTACGATTTTGAAGGGGATGTCAAAGCGTTTTGTGAGCGTTTTTTCGAGACCGACCTCCTGAAGAATTACGAATAAAACAAGGAAGAATGAGCAAATAAGTGCCGCTTCCCTTGAGCCGAGGGTAATTAGAATAAAGGGGATGGCGCAATACAAAACGGGCTCAAGCTTTTCGGTTATATCAAAATAAATACCGTACCCGCGGGGCACTGCCGTAACCGCCTTGAGGCGCTTGACTGCGTATTGCTCCTGAGTAATAGTGCCGCGCTTCAGCTGACGCTTAAGCTCCTTTTTGGTGATGGGCGGCTTTACAAAGTAGTGCACCATATCCGCTACGACAAGCATAACCCAAAGTATGAACAATACAATAACAAGTGTTCTGCTATAGGGCAACAGACCACCGTTCTTTTCAAGACCGAAAAGGGTAAGCTCAAAGCTATTGTAGCTTAAAAGGAAGCCTACACCTGCACCAATACCGCCAAATGCACCTAACACGCATTCCATAATTTTCCAGGAGTCAACACCGTTTTTGTGGGATAATTTACGTAAAAGGGCAGACTTGGATTCTGCGGCATAGTGTATTGAGAATATTTGCATTCCCTGACCCACAACCCAACCAACTGCTCCGAAAAGTGCACAGCTAAGGCTGAAAATTATGGTTATAATATTGAGCTTGATTATAGCAAACACAAAAAGCACTAAGAATGCGCCAAGGAGGGCACCCCAGCTTTCCTGACGGGTTTTTGAAAAGTAAATTTTGGGGAATTTATTTTCCTTAGGTTTAAGGGGCTTGTTGAATAAAAAGTAGCCGCCAACCGCCGCCGCAGGTGTAAGTGCAAATAAAATCAGAAGCTCGGGCAGAGTGTAGATATTGCAAACTGCATTGATACCCGTGGTGAAGATTGCACCAAACAGACCGAACCATAAAAAGCCCTTAACAAATAAAGCAACTAAGCCTTTTTTCATATTCTCGGCAGGCTTCTGATTCATAGAAAGTCCGAGGGTTTCGCCATAGGTCATAGCACCGCCCAAATACATTGAAACTGCACCAAGTGCTCCGAAGATATAAAAATGCTCCTGGGCTATTAAAATTTTACTGAAAAACGCTATCATCAGACCTATCATTGCACCGGGTAGCATTGCGCCCTTTTCACCGCCGATGGTGGTGCCGCGCATACCCCATGCGTAGGAAACGCTTATTAAAAGTGCAAAAATCAGCAGGGTAGCCGTAATGATGTCCATTACTTTTCCTCCGTTAAATATTTACCGTAGGCGTAGCCTGTTTTCTTCTTGTGAAGTAATTTGAAGCCGTTGCGCTCGTAAAATCTCTGTGCACCTGTGTTTTCATCGCCAACAATGAGCATAACACCCTTGATGCCCTTGTCCTTAAGATTGTTACAGAAGGCTTCAATCATTTTTGAGCCGTAGCCCTTACTGCGGTATTCACCGAAAATATCAATATGTAAGTGAGCAGGGAACTCGTTTTTATAAATTTCGTGGTCGTACATTTCTATGTGTGCATCCGAAATATACATACCACCTCTGATTTCAGCAATCAACTCAAGGTACTCGGTCATATTGCTATGGTAGGTATCATAATCCGAAGCACCGTAAACATAGCCCTGTGCAACGTCGTTCTCGTCTGTTACAACAAAGCAATTCTCGGGCTCCTTTTCAATATAATAACGGCAGAACATCTGCTTAATATATTGGTTTATGGGAGTCTGCTGCTCTTCCTTATCGTAGGTATCAAGGCAGATGTTTACTATCTGGTCGTAGTCCTTGGGTTCATATTTTCTTATAGCCATTTTAAAACTCCTCTCAATTTCTTTCATTATATACAAAAACTATAAAAAAGTCTATTTATTTTTAATTTTAAGTGTGATAGAATGTGAAAAGAGGTGATTCTTAATGAAAAAAATTAAATCGGGCGTTTACCCTACAATGGTAACACCCTTTACAGATGACAATAAAATCGACTTTAACGGCGTTAAGCAGATACTTGATTGGTATGCCGCAAAGGGCACTGACGGTATTTTTGCTATTTGCCAGAGCAGTGAGATTTTTTACTTAAGCTTTGAGGAAAGGCTTGAGCTTATCAAATTCATTATGGCTAACAAGCCCGAGGGAATGGATATTGTAGCATCGGGTCATACCTCCGACGACCTTGACGTGCAGATTGCCGAGGCTAAGGCATTTATTGAAACGGGCATTGACGCCTACGTTTTTATTTCAAACCGCTTTGCCAAGGCTGACGAGGATGACGACGTGCTTCTTAAAAATATGGAATACGTAGCTAATGCACTTCCCGATATTCCCCTTGGTGTTTATGAGTGCCCCTATCCCTACAAGCGTGAGCTTACACCCTACGTTATGAAGAAAATGGCTGAATCGGGCAGATATATGTTCATTAAGGACACCTGCTGTGACCTTAACAAAATTCAGGCTAAGCTCGACGCTATCAAGGGTAGCGACATTATGATTTTTAACGCTAACGGTGCCACAATTGCTGAAAGCATCCGTATGGGCTGCGAGGGTTACTCGGGTGTTATGGCTAACTTCCATCCCGAGCTTTATTCACAGTTGATTGAAGCTATTAAGGAAGGGGACGACGAAAAAGCTGAATTTCTTGAGAATATGGTTGGCTTCTTCTCACTTACTGAGTGCCAGTGCTACCCCGTAAGCGCAAAATATTATATGAGCCTTGATGGTGTTGATATTGGTGTTATGACCAGAACAAGAAGCCCCGAGGATTTGTTTGGTAGCCGCAGAAAAGAATTAGAGCAGATGTATGCTTTCACAAACGAAATCAAAAAGCAGTACAATTTAAGATAATGATAAAGCAAACCGCTCATCCAAAAGGGAGCGTAAATTAGGGATTATCAGGTTTAAATTTAATATTTTCCGTTAATACATTATGAAAATGCACCGTAGGCGCCAGCCTTACGGTGCATTTGTCATTTCGTCTGAACGAAAACTATTTAAATTTAAACTGCACAGCACCTTAAATCTTTTAAATTTGGATGCAGAGCGCGACATAAAAGAGAGGGCACCCTGACGGGTTCCCTCTCTTTTTAACAATGCTATGCGCCAAAGTTAATGATTTAAGGCTATTAAATCCCTAATTTACACTCCCTAATCGGGAGGATTTTTCTTAATATTTGTCTTTTACCGCAAGACCTTTTGTATTGTAATAGCTAGTTGATGTACCGTAGTAGGCTCTCACGGTGTAGGTGTAAGTTTTACCCTTCTTAGCAGTTTTGTCGAGGTAAGTAATTTTACTGTTACCTGAAACTGTTGCAAGCTTAACCCAACCGCCGTTACCTGTTTTGCGGTAAACGATGTAGCCGCTGGCACCCGTTACCTTGTTCCAATTTGTTGTAACGCCTGCCTTGGCACTTGTTACACTCTTGAGTGTGGGTGTTGTAAGTCTTCTGATAGCAATACCACTTGTGTTGTAAGCGCTTACATATGAGCCGTAGTATGCTTTAACAGTATACTTGTAGGTGGTACCTGCCTTAGCGGTTTTATCGGTATAAGAAACTGTACCTGAACCCTTAATGGTTGCAACCTTTGTCCAGCCACCGGTGGTTTTACGATATACGTAATATCCGGTTGCACCTGCAGCTTTTGTCCACTTAACCGTTACACCTGCATTTGCGTTGACTGTTGTAACAGTGGGTCTTGCAAGGAAGTAGGTTTTAATTCCTGAGCTATGTCCGCCATAGCCTGCTTCATTATTACCCTTTACGGTGTAAATATAATAAATACCCGACTTTGCAGTTTTATCAACATAGCTTGTGTTTGTTACTCCGTCTGCAATTTTTGACCAACCACTCCATGCTTTTGTTTTGGCATTGTATGTTTTGCGGTAAACAATGTAGTCGTCCGCACCTTCAACTGCACCCCACGTTACCTGCGCACCACTTGCAGTATTTACAACCTTTGTAAGCTTAGGTGTTGCAGGTTTAAGCTGAGGAATTACCGTAGTTTTAAGAACTTCACCACATATGGTACATTTATAAACCATTATACCTGTTGTAGTATAAGTAGCGTTCTCTGTTACTGTACCCGTATCAGACTCGTGGTTATTTACAACACGGGTTTCTCCGCAAATATCACATTCTTCATCGCATACAGTCGAGTATTTATGTGTCACTGTATCAAAGGATGAATAATACCAATTCGCATCCTGAATATAACTATTACCTGCTGCAACGAGTATTTGGTTTTTATCTGCTTTGGAGCCTTCATACCAAACCTCCTTCAGACTGTAGCAACAATTAAATGCATTGTATGCGATTGTTGTTACGTTTTTGGGGAAGGCAACAGTCACGAGGCTTGAGCAACCTTCAAAGGTACCATTATTAATATGATTTGTTCGGCCTCTGATTGTAGCACGTTTCAAAGATGAACAATTACTGAATGCATACTCACCAATAGAAGTAGCGCTACTCGGAAGAATAATATTTTCCAATTCATAGCATCCTTCGAAAGCGTAATCAAATATAGTTGTCACGTTTTTACCAAAAGTAACTTTTTTAAGACTTGAACAATCCTGGAATGCACCGGAGCCAATTAAAGTTGTGCTGTCTGGTATGGCAACCCCAGTAAGTCTCCAACAATTGCGGAAGGAATAATTACCAATCTGATCAACCTTTGAACCCAAAGTCAAAGTAGCTAAATTATAGCAGTTTTCAAATGCACTGTCTTTAATTTTGGTTGTACTGTTTGGAATAGACACCTTCAATAAGCTCTTACAGTTTTTAAAAGCAGCTGTACCAATAGTTTCTACAGATTTACCAATGGTAACCTGAGTAAGGCTCACGCAATCCTGGAAAGCAGATGCGCCTATTGTTTTCACTGCGTTACCGATTGTAACCTTTGTGATACTGTTACACGCATAGAAAGCACTATCACCGATGGATGTAACTTTATCACCTAAGGTTATAACAGAAATATTATTACATCCACTGAATGAACTGCCAGCAATATCGCCGGAACTGATTGTTATCTGCTTCAATGAACGGGGAACATAATCATTACTGATTTCATATTGGTTTTCACCAAACAAATATGAAAATCTTCTATCTATGAACGGGAGCTTTAATTCCAACAAACCTGTGCAACCGGAAAGCATATAATTACCCATTGCTTCAACACTGTCGGGTATTGTAAGACTTGTAAGCCTTGAGCAACCATAGAACGCGTATGACTCAATACTCTTAACTGTATTGGGTATGGTTATCGATGTGAGGCTTGTGCAATTTTCAAAGGCATTAGAGCCAATGCATACCACCTTATATCCGCCAATTTCAGAAGGAACGGAAATCGCACCCATTGCCGTTTCGCTAACATCTGTAATTGTGATTGCGCCCCTATTTTCATCGGGGTTAATACAGTAGGTAAAAACGCCGTATGTTTTGGTTACAGACTCAACTACTCTGACATATTCACAAACGTTACATTTATTATCAAAATCGGTGGAATAAGTATGCTTATCCGATGTGGTACATTTAATATGCCATATAGCATTGGTTAAACAACTATTGTTGGAACCGATAGAAATATTATTTTTTTGATTTATATTTCCATCATAATACACCGTCGAAAGAGCTGAACAATTATAAAATGCATAACTACTGATAGCTGTAACACTATTGGGTATTGTTATTGACGTAAGGTTTGCACAATTATAGAATGCTCCATAAGGTATCTGTGTTGCATCAGTTATAATTACAGTTTTAAGACTTGAGGGTATATAGTAATAATACCTGGAAGAAGAACTATAATACTGGCAGGTAGTACCGCTATTACTCGAGGAAGAGTAGCCGAAGATATAACCAAACACAGCGTCGTATGTGTCACTTGCTGTTCGAGAAGAACCCACAAAGGGCAATGTGATGCTTTCAAGGCTTGTGCAACCCCTGAATGCAGCTTCACCAATACTTGTAACACTATTAGGTATTGTTATTGATGTAAGGCTTTCACAACCAGAAAAGGCATAGTTACCTATGCTTGTAATGCTATCGGGTATGGTTATTGATGTAAGGCTTATACAGTTCTCAAATGCATAACTACTGATACTTGTAACACTATTAGGTATTGTTATTGATGTAAGGCTTTCACAACCAGAAAAGGCATAGTTACCTATGCTTGTAATGCTATCGGGTATTGTTACTGACGTAATGCTTGTGCAATCTTGGAAGGCATTAGAACCAATGTGTATAACAGAAATATTATCTATTTTAGTCGGAACAGTTACCTTACCCGTAGCAGTTGTATCAACGTCAGTAATTGTAATTGCTCCCCCATTTTCATCAGGGTCAATTCGATAGGTAAAAACGCCATATGTTGCTGTGGAAGAGCTTAAACTTCTGGCTTTGCCACAAACATTACACGTGGTATGATAAGCCGTGGAATAAGTGTGATTAAAGGAATTTTTAGCAATCTCACCACATATATCACAGTAAATTGTTTCATCGCATGTTGATTCAACGGAATCAAAATCAACCAAATCAAATGAGGTTGTCGCAAACTTAAAATAAACAGTATCCGAACCTGATGCTTGAGAACCATCCTTACTATAGGTAATATACACCTTATCACCTTCGGACAACTCAATAGATTTTGTTTTCCACGAGGTTGAGCCGGACACAGAAACAATATTGGTGGAGTTATGATTTATTTTTAGATAATCATAATTTGACTCAGTTGATGTATAATAGTCAATTTTAAGAACGCAATCTTCCAAAGCAGTAATTGTAAAGGTTGAAGATGAACTATTTGCTTTATTTGTTGAACTATAAACCCCATTACTACCCAAAGAAAACGGATAAGATGTTGCGTTACTCACAGAAATATTGCTGGTAACCATAACCTTATGCTTTCCTACTGTTCGCGTATTACCACATACGTTACATACACTATCGCAAGCATTATCGTAAACGTGGGTAGTTGTACGTGTTTCGGAACACACATTACACTGTGTGTCGCAGTTATTATCGTAAACATGGGTAGTTGTACGTGTTTCGGAACACACATTACACTGTGTATCGCAGGCATTATCGTAAGTATGAGTAATGGTACGCACTTGTTCACATACGTTACAGGTAACATCACAATCGTTTGTGTAGGTATGATCTCCAAATGTAATACATTTATCGTAATACCAGGTAGAATTAGTCAAACTATTATTATAGGAACCGATATTAATATTGCTTTTTTGGTTTGCGTTACCGCCATAATATACATTCTGAAGATTACTGCAATTATAAAATGCGTAATTAGCGATACTTGTAACCTTATTCGGTACATATATTTTTGTAAGATTTTTGCAATTATAAAACGCGTGATCAGCGATATTTGTAACCTTATTCTGTATGCATATTTTTGTAAGATTTTTGCAATTATAAAATGCGTTGCAAGGTATCCGTGTTGCGTCAGTTATAATTACAGTTTTGAGGCTTGAAGGTATATAGTAATAATAATAGTAGTAATCGTTAAAACAATACTGATATGTTGGACCAGTATAGCTTGAGGAGGTTGTTTCGGTATACCCGAAAATATAACCAAAAACAGCAGAATAAGTGTTGTTAGCAGTTCTTGATGAACCAACAAAGGGCAATGTGATGCTTTCAAGGCTTGTGCAACCCTTGAATACAGCTTCACCAATACTTGTAACACTATCGGGTATTGTTATTGTTGTAAGTCCCGAGCAATTATAGAATACCGAGTCGCCAATACTTGTAACGCTATCGGGGATTGTTACACTTGTAAGCTTACTGCAATCCTTAAATGCACTTACTCCTATACTTGTAACGTTGTCAGGTATTGTTATTGTCGTAAGGCTTGTGCAACTACCGAAAGCATAATCACCGATAGTTTTAACACCATTACGTATGGTTATACTTATAAGCTTACTGCAATTACAGAATGCACCTTCAGGAATACTTGCAACCCTATCAGGTATTGTTATTGTCGTAAGGCTTGTACACCTAGCGAATGAATAAGTACCGATAGTTGTAACACTATCGGGTATTGTTATTGCCGTAAGGCTTGTGCAACTTTGAAATGCATAACTACCGATAGTTGTAACACTATCGGGTATTGTTACTGTTGTAAGTCCCGAGCAATTATAGAATGCCGAATCGCCAATACGTATAACGCTATCGGGTATTGTTATTGATGTAAGGCTTGTGCAATTTTGAAATGCAAAACTACGTATTCTTGCAACGGGTTTGCCGTTATAGGTTGACGGAATGGTCAAGCTTCCGCTTGCAGATGTATTGCAACCTGTAACAAAATAATAGGTACCGTCGCTACTTAAAGAAAACGTTAAGTCACTTGTACTTGCAGCCTGTGTTTTCACCGCAAAAAGGCTGCCAAAATCAATTTCACTAAACCCTACTATTGCAGAGCTGAAGATGATAGTAATAGCAAGAACAAGAGATAAGCCGCTCTTCAAAATCTTTTTCATACAAATATCACCCATTTAAATATAATATTACAAATATATGGTATCACATATTAATGGTATATTCAATCATAACCACATAGCATTAATCAACAAAAAGTTAAGTAACATTTTGTGCAAAAGGGTTGATGAAGAAAAAACAACTACCATAGAGGTTATGTTCACATAGTATGAACCTTTAAGCCAAGAGAAAATCAAACGGACCAGGCAAGCCTAGTCCCTACGGTGATTGATTGTTCTATTCAACTGGAGAATAACCAAAATAGAACTACCCACCAAACAAGCTTCGCTTGTTATTCAATTCGAAGAATTGATATGTAATCACGCTTTAGCGTGTATGTAATTGCCATAGGCGTATGGCATCACTAAAGGTGTATTAATGAAATCCTTCGTATTGATTACATTCATAATTTCATTATGATTACATTCCGTTTTACAACGGATTACATACTGTGGTTCATATACCTACCGTAGGGGCTGCGGCTTGCCCAGCCCGTTTGGTTTATCGTTAATTTAGCGGTTTAGGCAAGCCTAAACCCTACGGTGATTGATTTTCCTATTCAACTGGCGAATAACCAAAACAGAACTACCCACCACCCCGCCTACGGCGGTGTCCCCCTCCCTTTTTTGCTTCGCAAAAATGGGATGATAAGGCTTCGCGATGCAACTACTTTATCTATAATTCGGCGCTTGCGCCCCGAAACTCCTCACTCCTAATTCCTCATTCCTAACTAAAAAATCCTCCCGAAATCGGGAGGATTTTTCATCTTATTTCGCAACGATGTTAATGATTTTGCCGGGAACGTAGATTTCCTTGATGATGTTTTTACCCTCAAGGAACTCAACAACCTTTGCATCCGCTTTAGCAGCAGCAATTGCTTCATCGGCGGTTGAATCCTTAGCAATAGTAATTGTTGCTCTGAGCTTACCACAGATCTGAACGGGAACCTCGATTGTAGCATCAACTGTTTTTGCTTCGTCAAATTCAGGCCACTGAGCTACTGCAAGCAAGCCCTCGCCGCCGAGCTGAGCCCAGATTTCCTCTGCAACGTGGGGTGCAAAAGGATCAAGAAGCTTAACAAAGGTCTTAAGCTCGCCCTTAGTAATTGAGCCAACCTCATAGATTTCGTTAAGAAGTGTCATAAGCGCCGCAATAGCGGTGTTGAACTTCATATTTTCAATATCCTCGGAAACCTTTTTAATTGTTTTGTGGAATGAGGTTTCAAGCTCTTTTGAGTACTCCTCGCCATCCTTGGCAATTTCAAGAAGATTCCAAATTCTGTCAACAAAGCGCTTACAGCCCTTAACACTGCTTTCGCTCCAGGGTGCTGCCTTTTCGTAGTCACCCATAAAGAGCACGTATGTACGAAGAACGTCCGCGCCGAGAACGTCAACAACCTCATTGGGATCAACAACGTTGCCCTTTGACTTACTCATTTTTTCGCCGTCGGGACCAAGAATAAGACCCTGAGCAGTTCTCTTTGAGTAGGGCTCGTCGAAGGGAACCTCGCCGATGTCATAAAGGAATTTATGCCAGAAGCGTGAGTAAATAAGGTGACGTGTAACGTGCTCCATACCACCGTTGTACCAGTCAATGGGACCCCAGTATTTAAGCTTATCCATATCGGCAAAAGCTTCTGTATTGTGGGGGTCGATATAACGAAGGAAGTACCATGATGAGCCTGCCCACTGAGGCATTGTGTCAGTTTCACGCTTTGCAGGTGCGCCGCACTTGGGACAAGAGCAATTAACGTAGCTGTCAATTTTTGCAAGGGGGCTTTCACCGTCTGAACCGGGCTGGAAGTTATCAACCTCAGGAAGTCTTAAGGGAAGCTCCTCATAAGGAACGGGAACAATACCGCACTTTTCACAATGAACAACGGGAATGGGCTCGCCCCAATATCTCTGGCGGTTGAATGCCCAGTCCTTCATCTTATACTGAACGCCCTTTTCGCCGATACCCTTTTCCTCAAGCTTTGCAATCATCTTTTCTATTGAAGCCGCTTTTTTATACATACCATTAAGGAAATCGGAGTTAACCATTTCACCGTCACCGGTATATGCTTCAACGTTGATGTCGCCACCCTTGATAACCTCAATAATATCAATACCGAATTTTTTAGCAAATTCGTAGTCACGCTGGTCGTGTGCAGGCACCGCCATAATAGCACCTGTGCCGTAGCCCATCATAACGTAGTCGGATATGTAAATGGGGATTTTTTTGCCGTTAACGGGGTTAATAGCCTCAAAGCCCTCGATACGTACACCTGTTTTGTCCTTTACAAGCTGAGTTCTTTCAAACTCAGTTTTCTTAGCACACTCTGCTCTGTAAGCCTCAATATCTGCCATATTGCCGATTTTGTCAGCATACTTGTCAATAAGAGGATGCTCGGGTGCCATAACCATAAAGGTAACGCCGAAAAGTGTATCGGGACGGGTTGTGTAAATCTTCATTTTCTCATCTGTGCCGTCAATCTCGAAATTAACGAAGGCACCTGTTGATTTACCAATCCAGTTAACCTGCTGGAGCTTGATGTTGGGAAGATAATCCACCTTATCAAGACCCTGAAGAAGCTTGTCGGCATATTCGGTAATACGAAGATACCAAACGTCCTTTGATTTCTGCACAATGTCGCTGTGGCAGATATCGCACTTACCGCCCTGTGAGTCCTCGTTGGAAAGAACAACCTTACATGAGGGGCAGTAGTTAACAAGTGTCTTATCACGGAAAACAAGACCGTTTTCAAACATTTTAAGGAAAATCCACTGCGTCCATTTGTAGTAGCTTTCCTCGGTAGTGTCCACAACTCTTGTCCAGTCGAATGAGAAGCCGACCTTTTTAAGCTGTGATGAGAATTTTTCGATATTCATATCCGTAACCTTACGGGGATGGATACCTGTTTTTATAGCGTAGTTTTCTGTAGGAAGACCGTAAGCGTCAAAGCCGATGGGGAAAAGAACGTTATAGCCTTGCATTCTTCTTTTGCGGGAAATAACCTCAAGACCTGAATAAGCCTTAATGTGACCAACGTGCATACCTGCACCACTGGGATAAGGGAACTCAACAAGGCCATAGAATTTGGGCTTGTCGGAATTATCCTGAGCGTGGAAAACGCCTTCATCCTCCCATATTTTCTGCCATTTCTGTTCAACGGCTGAAAAATCGTATTTCATTATATATCATACCCTTTCTGAGAATGGTAAATTTTACTTTATCAATCTAAAATATCGCTAACGTCAATTTTTGTTGCATCTTCCCAAAGTCTTTCAAGATTGTAGTAGTTTCTTGCTTCCTCTGTAAAGATGTGGGCAACAACACCCTCATATTCCATAACAACCCAGCCTGTTGCTCTGCCCTCAACATGGTCGGGTCTGAGTCCTGCTTCCTCAAGCTGATATTCAACCTCGTCTGCAAGGGCTCTTATGTGAGTATTGGAGTTACCTGTTACAAGCACAAAATAATCCGCAACAATTGTAAGCTCGTCAATTTTAATAACCTTAATATCGTTACCCTTTTTATCATCAAGGGCCTTAACGATTTTTTTCACTGTATCGGGAATCATTTTTCACTCTCCTGATTTGTTTTCTGCAAGTTAAATATAGCATCGTTAAAGGCCAGCACCGTGTCAGGATGTACAACCATATTTCTGGTTATAAGATCCTTAATAGTAAAGCCGAGCCCTTCAACAATAGCCTCATCAAGACTGTGCTTTGCCTTTTCGCGCATTATATCAACACCGTTATAATCACGCTCAGCACTTATGAAATCTGCAATGAACACCACTTTTTCAAGTAATGACATACCCTTTCTGCCGGTTGTGTGGTATCTGATAGCGTTAAGCATATCCTCATCCGTAATACCAAACTCATTACGGGCAAAAACACTGCCGCTTATGGCGTGATAAAGCTTGGCAACGTCGATCTCATATTCTGAAAGCTCCACCTTATTTTCCAGCATATACGAAAGCTGAAGCCCTGCAGGCTCATCCTTACAGCAATCGTGAATAAGACCTACGGTGTAAGCTTTTTCAGGGTCGCAGCCGTAAATAATCGCAAGCTCTTTAGCCGAATCCGCAACGTTTAATGAGTGTATGTACCTTTTCTCACTCAATCTTTTCTGCAAAACCGCTTTAAACTGCTCATTATTCATAAATACAACCCCTCTGCTTTTATATATTCGGCAACTGCGCCGTCAATATAATCAAAACAATTGTTTTTAACATTTTCACGAATGGTCGTTGAGCTTATTTCAACAGGCACACTCTCGCAAAAAATCACCTTATGCTCACCTATGTGTAGCACCTCTTGTGCGAACACCTTCATATTATCAAGCTCCGAAAGTGCTTCGGTCCTGCAAGCCGCCACAATAGTGCACATATTGATAATATCCTCGTATTTGTACCATCTATTGAATGACAAAAACATATCGTCACCCATAAAAAGATACAATTCACTTTGGGGATAAAGGGCCTTTACCGCATTGACCGTGTCAACAGTATAGCTTTTGCCCCCGCGATTTATCTCAATATCACTGACCTCAAAAAGAGGGTCACTGAATGCGAGCTTACACATTTCAAGCCTTTGGGACGAATCCGCCCCCGAGGTGTTTTTAAACGGTGACATTGCCGTGGGTATTATAAGCACCCTTTCGGCTCCACAGCTGTTTGCAAGGTTACACGCAAGCAGCTTATGACCTTCGTGAGGAGGGTCAAACGACCCACCATAGATTGCAATTTTTTTCATATTAATACATTACAACCGATTGCATTTCAAGGTTACCCCTGTATGAGGTAATTTTGATTTTGATACGTTTAACTTCAACAGGGTTAATTTTAAGTATTCTCTTGTAGCCCACAACGCCGCCTGAGCCTACCTTTTTAAATTTACCTGAACCGTCGTCAATATACAATTCGTAGCCTTCAACGTGCTGGCCGTTAACAATGTTTTCCATCATAACTACCTTGTCAAACATATCCTTTTGTGAAAGGGTGATAATAAGCTCCGGCTCCATATCGTCTGCCGCAGGACGCCAGGTTTTATTTTCATCCTCTGAGAAAAGGTTTGCCACATCATACTCGGGTGAAAGGGTGCTTGAAGCGGTAATTTCACCAATCTGGGAAACCTTGTATGTATATGCTCTTCTGAGGTCAATACCAAATGCCTTCAGAATCTGTAAATCCATTTCTGAGAATTTACCGTTTTTCATAGGCGGTACGCCGACCATAAGAGCGCAGTTGTTACCAACTGAATCAAGATATATTTTCTGAAGCTTATCCTTAGTTTTAGCGGTATATTCGTCATCCTTGTGGTAGTACCATCTGTCGCGCATTGAGATACATACCTCACAAGGATACCATATAAACTCGCTTTCCTTTTTGATTGCCTTTCGTGAGCCTAAATCTCTTTCGAATTTATCTTCCTTCTGGAAGAAGCGTGTTTTCTTTTCCTGCTTGCTACGCTGGAATGCGTGGTAAATGCTATGTCTTTCAGGCACAACGCTCCACTCATTTTCACGAATAACACCCCATTCGTTACCGTACCAACGCACGTCGGGGCCAACCATAGCAATAACTGCACCGGGCTGACATTCTCTTACAACGTCATAGTAGCCCTGCCAGTCGTATTCCTGTACGTTACCTGCCTTATCGGGCTCTGCGGCACCATCAAAACGAACGTAGAAAATATCTCCGTACTTTGTAAGCACCTCGCGAAGAAGAGCCTTGAAGTACTCGTTATACTTTTCGCCCATACCGTACAATTTCTCGTGACGGTCAAGGGGTGATATAGCAATGCCGAATTTGAGTCCCTGGTTTTTACATTCCTCGCTTAACATTGCCACAATATCCCTTGTTTCAACCTCCCAGTTAACGGAGCTTTCAACAGAATAGTCTGTGTAATCGGAATACCAGAGACAGAAGCCGTCGTGATGCTTAACGTTAAGCACCATACCCTTAAAGCCTGCATCCTTAAAGAATTTAACCCATTCCTCTGCATTAAATTCCTCGGGACAGAAGTTAGCAGGATTAACGTTACCATCCGTCCATTCTCTGTTTACAACGGTAGGAAGACCGAAATTTATAAAACCGTAAAACTCGGTTTTCTGCCATTCAACTTGTCTTGCAGAGGGCTTAACCTCTGCAGCTATTTCATAGGGTTTCATAGAAAATCCTTTCGAACTTTATTGTTTTCAGATACCTGCGTCAAAATTGGTTGCAATAATATCGACGCCAAGGCCAAGTATGTTTTCAATAACCACGTCACCGATTTTAACGGGAGCTTTGATTGTGGCTTCGTTTATAGCCTTCATACAATCAAACATTTTATCCTTGGGCACGGGACCTGATGATTTAACGGGAACAACGGGGTGAACGCCATTTTCAACCTTAACGCTTGTAGTAAGGCTTCTTACGGGGTTGGTGATTTCTGCGCGAGCGTAAGCATCACCGCGCTTGCAGGTGTTACCTGTAACTGCAACAACCTGTCCGTTTTCAATTTCAACTTCAATAGGGCATCCCAAAGGGCAGGATACACAAATAAGACTTTTTTTCATTTCTCCCACTCCTTATTGCTCAATGCGAACTGTAATTTCGCTGTTTTCGTTCATTTTCTTAAGCATTTCGGCGGTGATAACCACGTTTTCCATTTCGCCGGGGGCAAGCTTAACCTTCTTTCTTGATGAAAGCACCTCGCCATCGCACTCAACAACAACCTTAGCACCCATATAAACCTGACCTACGCGGAAGTAAAGCTTAAGGTTTTCGTCACCCTCGATGTTAACTCTCTGGGGAACGATGTAGCGAACACCGTCAATACCCTTGGTGTTAATGAATGTGCCGCCCTTTTTCTTACCGAAAATATAATCTGCCGCACCCTTACCTGCAATCTGACTTTCCTCGGTTACGTAGTCAACAAGATCATGCACCTGTAAAACGTTACCGCAAGCAAAAATGCCGGGCTTAAGTGTTTCTCTGTATTCGTCAACAACGGGGCCGCTTGTAACCATATCAAGCTCAACGCCCACGTCCTTGGAAAGCTCGTTTTCGGGAATAAGACCAACGGAAAGAAGAAGCGTATCGCACTCAATATACTCCTCTGTACCGGGGATGGGCTGCAATCTTTCGTCAACCCTTGCGATTGTAACGCCTTCAAGTCTGCCCTTACCGTGGGTTTTAACAACCGTACAACTGAGTCTGAGAGGAATGCCGAAATCGTCAAGACACTGAACGATATTTCTTGTAAGACCGCCCGAGTAAGGCATAAGCTCACAAACGACCTTAACCTCTGCGCCCTCAAGTGTCATTCGACGTGCCATAATAAGACCGATATCACCGGAGCCGAGAATAACAACCTTTTTACCAGGCATATAGCCGTCGATATTAACGTATTTCTGTGCAGTACCTGCGGTCATAATACCCGCGGGTCTTGAGCCTGCAATGGAAAGTGCACCACGGGGTCTTTCACGGCAACCCATAGCGAGCACAACCGCTATTGCCTGAAACTGCATAAGACCTTCGTTATTATTCACCGCGGTAACCACGTTTGAATCTGAAATATTAAGAACCATTGTGTCTGTGAAAACGTCGATATCGGTTTTCTCAACAAGCTCTATAAATCTGCCTGCGTACTCGGGACCAGAAAGCTCCTCGCCGAAATAGTGAAGACCGAAGCCCGTGTGAATACACTGCTCAAGAATACCACCAAGTGTTTCGGCTCTTTCGAGAATGACGATTTTTTCAACGCCCTCTTCTTTAGCCTTTAACGCTGCAGCCATACCGGCAGGACCACCGCCGACTACAACCAAATCATAATTCAACATAAGTCCTACCTCCTTATTTTGTTCTGTCGTACATAATTTTTGATTCGCCGCCGAATTTTGTGATTTCATTCATGGGCACGCCTAACTCGCGAGCAAGAATTTCTACAACCTTGCTGCCGCAGAAGCCACCTTGGCATCTGCCCATACCGGCTCTTGTTCTTCTCTTGACGCCGTCAACGTCACGAGCACCAGCAGGTGCGTGAATAGCGTCTAAAATTTCACCCTCTGTGATTGTTTCACAACGGCAGATGATTCTGCCGTAGGCCTTGTTTTTGCTTATAAGCTCCGCTCTTTCCTCGGTGCTGAGGTGACGGAAGCGCACGGGCTCGGGACGAATGGGATTGAAATCCGCCTTCTTTTCCATACCGCCTGTAAGGTCGTTCATAACATCAACAATCATCTGAGCAATTGCGGGTGATGATGAAAGACCGGGTGACTCAATACCCGCCGCATTAATGAAGTTTTTGTTAGCCTTTGACGAGCCGATAATGAAATCATCGGTTACGGGGTGGGCTCTGTTACCACTGAATGAGGTGATTGCGTTTCTTAATGAAACTGCAGGCACGCTCTTAATTGCGGCTGTGTAAATACCGCTGAGACCCTCGGGAGTTGTGGCAACGTCGTCACCATCGTCAATATCGTTAGCAGAGGGGCCAACAATAAGGTTGCCGTCAACCGTGGGGGAAACAAGCACGCCCTTACCCATTTCTGTGGGGCACTGGAAAATAGTGTAATTAGCAAGGCTACCCTGGGATTTATCAAGAAGATAATAATCACCGTGGCGCACAACAATTTCGATTGAATCGTCACCGATAAGCTTTGCTATCTTACCAGAGTGAACGCCTGCCGCGTTGATAACGTAGGTTGCCTTGATTTCGCCCAGTGTTGTATCTAGAACAAACTCGTCGTTGCAATACTCAATATTTTTAACCTCGCAGTTTCTTATGAACTCTGCGCCGTTTGTAACTGCGTTTTCAACACCTGCAATAGTAAGCTCGTAGGGACAAACGATTGAGGACGTGGGAGCCACGAGAGCCGCAACGGCAGTATCGCCGATATTGGGTTCAATCTCCTTAAGTTCTGCTCTGTCGATTATACGAAGTCCGGGTACACCATTTGCAACACCACGCTCAAGAAGCTTCTGAAGGTGGGGTATCTCACCCTCTGAGAAAGCCACTACAAGGGCACCGTTATTCTTTAAAGGAACGTTAAGCTCGCGGCAGAAATCCTTCATAAGCTCTACGCCGCGCACGTTTAATTCTGCTTTAAGTGTACCGGGTACTGCGTCGAAGCCTGCGTGAACAATGGCACTGTTGGCTTTTGTTGCACCCATTGCACAATCGTTGCATCTTTCAAGAAGCGCAATTTTAACGTTGTATCTTGAAAGCTCTCTTGTGATAAGCGAGCCCACAACGCCTGCGCCGATTACAGCAACATCGTACTTCATCAAAAAACATCTCCTTAAATTTACCGCACTCTGAGAGTGTTTTGGTTTAAAAAATCAGTTTATTATATCACAGTACAATATTAAAAATCAAGACATTATAATGTATATTATTATCCATTTTTGGTTGTTTGTGCCTTGTTTTTTACCGAGATTTAGTGTATTATATTATGTTGAAATATATTTGCGAGGTAAATGCAATGAAAAAACCTGAATTGTTAGCCCCTGCCGGGGATATGAACTGCCTTATTTCCGCCGCACGCTTCGGTGCGGATGCAGTATATATCGGCGGCCCACTTCTTCAGCTTCGTGCGGAAAAATCCGCCTTTTCCGAGGAAGAAATTGACACTGCCGCAAAATACCTTCACTCACTTGGCAAAAAGCTTTACGTAACCGTAAACAGCTTTACCAAAAACAGTGAAATTGAGCCCCTTAAGGCATACGCAAAAAATCTTTACGCCCTTGGTGTTGACGCAGTTATTGTTGCAGATTTAGGTGCTTTAAGAGCAATCAAGCAGGCAGAGCCCCGCCTTGAGGTGCACATCAGCACACAGGCAAACTGCTGCAACTATTCCTCAGCAATGGCTTACTATGAATTAGGTGCTTCAAGAATTGTTGTTGCCCGTGAAATGACCATTGACGAAATTGCCGAAATGCACGCAAAAATCCCCGACGAGCTTGAAATAGAGGCATTTGTGCACGGCGCAATGTGTATGGCATATTCGGGCAGATGTCTCATTTCATCATATATGAACGGCAGAAGCGGAAACAGAGGCGAATGTACTCAGCCCTGCCGATGGGAATATTACCTTGTTGAAAGAAACCGCCCCAACGAATACCTTAAGATTGAGGAATACGACGACCATTCCGCCCTTCTTTCATCCCACGATATGAAGGCAATTTCATTCCTTGATAAATTGCAGGCGGCAGGTGTTGACTCCTTTAAAATCGAGGGGCGAATGAAAACCGAATACTACGTTTCACACGTTGTAAACGCATATAGACGTGCCATTGACAAAAGTGCACCTATGGAGCTTCTTGAGGATGAGCTTAACGCTATAAGCCACCGTCCCTACAACAGCGGCTTCTACTTCGGCAACCTTGTGCACGACCACAAAAACGACGGTCTTTACCATTGGGATTGCACCTTTGCAGGTGTTGCCCTTGAGGACTGCGTTGACGGCAAATTAAAAATCCAACAGCGCAACTTCTTCAAATTAGGCGACAATATCGAGGTACTTTCACCCGAAAGCTTCGGCAATTCCTTCACCTGCACAAAAATCACAAACGAAAAGGGCGAGGAATGCGAAACCGCCTGCCACCCCCAGGAAATCCTTGTGCTTGATTGCGACAAGGATATAAAAAAGGGCGATATCTTAAGAGTACGAACAGAAAAACAAAAGATTATAACCAACATCTGATAAATGAAAAATTTTGAGATTCTTGCCCCTGCAGGGGCATACGAGCAATTACGTGCGGCGGTTATATGCGGTGCAGACGCAGTGTACCTTGGCGCAGGTAATTTCAACGCAAGGCGTAACGCAAAAAACTTTACCCAGGAGGATTTAAACGAAGCGGTAAGGTACTGCCACCTTCGCAGAGTAAAGGTTTTCGTTACCCTTAACACCCTTGTTTTTGACAAGGAGCTTCCCGAGCTTTACGAAACGGTAAGAGCCATTGCCGAAAGCGGTGCAGATGCGGTAATCGTACAGGATTTTGCAACGGTTAAGGCGGTAAAGGACGTCTGTCCTCAGCTCCCCTTGCACGCATCAACCCAGATGGCGGTGCACAACGTAAGCGGTGCATTACACCTGCAGAATTTGGGATTTTCACGAATCGTTCTTGCCCGCGAATTATCCTTTGATGAAATCAAAAAAATCCGCGAAAGCGTTACTGCAGAGCTTGAGGTTTTCGTCCACGGTGCCCATTGCATGAGCACCTCGGGCAACTGTTATTTGTCTGCAATGCTTGGCGAAAGAAGCGGTAACCGTGGTCTTTGCGCCCAAGGGTGCCGCCTTAATTGGCAGAACACCTGCGGCAGAGAATACGCTTTATCCCTTAAGGATATGTCCTATCTTGACGATATAAAATCTCTTGCAGAAATAGGTGTTGACTCCTTTAAAATTGAGGGCAGAATGAAGCGTCCCGAATACGTAGCCGCCGCGGTTTCGAGCCTGAAAAAAGCCTTGAACAACGAGCCCTACGAAAAGGAGATGCTCCGTAGCGTATTTTCACGAAGCGGCTTCACCGACGGCTATCTTAAGGCTCAGCGCAACGCTTCAATGTTCGGCTACAGAGTCAAGGATGACGTTACCTCGGCACAGAGTGTGTTAAAAAATCTTGAAAATTTATACAAGGACGACATACGCCCCCTGGGTGTAAATCTGACCCTTACCCTTACTAAGGAACAGCCCGCCCGACTTGATTTGTTTTCAGAGGGCAAGGCCGCTTCGGTTGTGGGCGACGTGCCCGAAACTCCACGCAACGCCCCACTTCCCAAGGAAATTGCCGAAAGAAACTTAAGCAAGCTCGGCAACACCTCATTCTATGCCGAAAGCATTGAGTTTTCTAACGAGGATTCACTTACACTTTCCGCGTCTTCCCTCAATGCACTCCGTAGGAACGGCATAGAAAAATTAGAACAGCTTATTACCGAAAGCAACCGTAAAATTAACGAAACAAAACCTGAAAGCTCCCTGCCCTATCACCCTTTACAGAGGATGACTACAAGGGTGAGATTAGAAAGCTTCGGGCAATATTCGGAAATTTTTGACAACACAGAATTCATAATTCTGCCAATTGATGAAATACTAAAAAACGAGAGCGAAGCTTCTAAAATTTCACACAGAATAATAGCAGAATTACCCGAGCTTATTTACCCCGACAACGAAGATAAAATCGCCGAAAAGCTTAAGACTCTCAAGGCAATGGGCATCACCCACGGCTCGACGGGTAATATCGGCGGCATTCCCCTTCTTAAAAATGCGGGCTTTACCGTTCACGGTGCCCACGGGCTTAACGTAACCAACACCCTTGCCCTACAAAATTACAAGGCTCAGGGTCTTAAGGATGCGGTAATTTCCTTTGAGGTTACGGAAAAATTTATTAAAAATCTCGGCGGTGACCTGCCCCGCGGCATATACGTATACGGTCACCTTCCCCTTATGCTTTTGCGCGCATGCCCCCAGAAGGGTGCATCGGGGTGCGGTAGCTGTAACGGTAAAACCCGTCTTACAGACCGTAAGGGAATAAGCTTCCCTCTTCTTTGCCGCAACAAGCAATATTCTGTTTTACACAACAGTGTCCCCCTTTATATAGGTGACAAAAAAATCAGCTCCGTGGATTTTGGTGTTTTTTACTTCACCATAGAATCTGCCGAGCAATGCGCCAAAGCATATGAAGCATACCTAACCAATTCAACTATTTCCGGTTTGAAAACCAACGGGCTTTTTTACAGAGAGCTTTTATAAAATCGCAAAGGAGTGAGCTTATGTCCCCAAAAACTGCCATAATTATCGGTGCAGGTCCCGCAGGACTTACTGCGGCATACGAGCTTTTGAAGACCACCGATATTCGCCCCCTTATTCTTGAAGAAAGTGAATATATAGGCGGTATTTCACGCACGGCAGAGCATAACGGCAACCGTATGGATATAGGCGGTCACAGATTCTTTTCAAAAAACGATAAGGTAAACCAAATCTGGCAGGAGCTAATGCCCTTACAGGGTGCGCCCACCTTTGACGATTTGAAAACAGGCACCGAAAAGGAGCTTAACCCCTCGGGCCCCGACCCCGAAAGTGACGAAAGGGTTTTACTTTTAAGAAACCGTGTTTCAAGAATTTATTATTTAAGAAAATTCTTTGATTATCCCATATCCTTAAAGCCCGAAACCTTCATAAATATGGGGCTTCCGCGCACCCTTAAGGCGGGTATGGGATACCTGAAATCCTGCGTTACAAAAAAAGAAGAGGACTCTTTAGAAAACTTCTATATAAACCGCTTCGGCAGACCTCTTTACGAAATGTTTTTTGAGGATTATACCGAAAAATTATGGGGCATAAGCCCTAAGCACATTGCCGCAGATTGGGGCGCCCAGCGAGTTAAGGGGCTATCCCTCACAAAGGCGGTAATAAACGTATTAACAAAGCCCTTCAAGGGCAAAAATGAAACTGAAACCTCACTTATAGAGCAATTTTACTATCCCAAAAAGGGGCCGGGTCAATTATGGGAAGCCCTTGCAGATGAAATCGAGAAAATGGGCGGTAAAATACTTTGCAATAACCGTGTAAAAACTATTACCCTTGAGGGTAAAGCAATAAGCTCAATCGGCGTTGACACCCCCGATGGTTTTGTGGAATACAAGGCAGATTATTATATTTCCACAATGCCCGTAAAGGACCTTGTGGATGGCATGGGCAAGGAGGTTCCCAACACCGTAAGAGACGTTGCCCTTAACCTTCCCTACCGTGATTTCATGACTGTTGGCGTACTGGTCAACAAGCTTCTTTTAAAAAATAAAACCAGGCACAAAACCCTTGGCAATATAGTACCCGACTGTTGGATTTACATTCAGGAAAGGGACGTTAAATTAGGACGACTTCAGATATTCAACAACTGGTCACCCTATATGCTAAAGGACCCCGAAAGCACCGTTTGGGTGGGTCTTGAATATTTCTGTAACGAGGGCGACGAATACTGGAATATGACCGACAAGGAATTCACCGATTTTGCATTGGATGAGCTCCAAAAAATCGGCATCATTGACAAAGGCGACGTGCTTGACACCATAAGATTAAAGGTTAAAAAGGCATATCCTGCCTACTTCGGCACCTATAACGATTTCCACAAGGTGCGCGAATATCTTGACGGCATAAACAACCTTTATTGCATCGGCAGAAACGGTATGCACCGCTACAACAATATGGATCATTCAATGCTTACAGCCATTGAAGCAGTAAACTGCATAAAGGATAATTCATTAAGCAAATCACGTATATGGGACGTTAACACCGAGCAGGAATACCACGAGGAAAAATAAGATTTTCACCCTGAATACGAAAAATTCAGGGTGATTTTTTATAAAAAAATTTTCACAAACTTTTTTTGACCAAAATGTTAACAACTTAACTCTTTCGTCACAATGTTGCAAACTACACGGTTTTATTTGTATAGTTTGCACAATTAATTTTTCGTCTTAAAGACCATTTTGTGTAACACCCAAACAGTTTCCGGGTACAATTTGTTATGCATATTGCACAACTTTACCTGCATTCATTTGTGCACTATGTCTTGACTTTTCCAAAAAATCTGTTATAATAAACTCACAAATTAAACGAAAGGAGTCCACAACAATGGTAGACTACAACGAACTCAGACTCAGTCTTATCAGAAAGATTGAAGAAGAAAAGGGCTTCTCTTTCAAGAAGCTTATGAGAATAATAGAGCTTAACGGTATTCTCAAGGAGATGCAGTAAACCTGCTTCTTAACCCTAAAACAAATCCGAGCATTGTGTTCGCCCATATTAATCGCCGGGCACAACCTCAGATTTTTTATATAAAGTTTCATAAAGCCAAAACAACAAGCCGCAAGACTGCGGCTTGTTGTTTTTTTACACATAAAAAGCCTCAAAAGATTATCACTTTTCACAAGTCAATCTTCCTTGACTACTATCAGTGTTTAGTTTATATTTAATACTATATACATTATGGTTAAAGGAGTTTTACAAATGACCAAAAATGAAGCTATGCAAAAAGCAAAAGATCTTGTTGCCAAAATGACACCTGAGGAAAAAATTTCTCAGCTTTTATATAATTCCCCTGCCATTGAACGCCTTGGCATTAAGGCTTACAACTGGTGGAACGAGGGTGCACACGGTGTTGCACGTAGCGGAACTGCAACCGTTTTCCCCCATACAATAGCTATGGCGGCAACCTTCGACCCCCAGCTCATTCAGAAAATCGGTGACGTAATTTCCACCGAGGGACGAATCAAATATAACAAGCACGTTGAATATAACGACTATGATATTTTCAAGGGTATTACCTACTGGGCACCCAACATCAATATCTTCCGTGATCCCCGTTGGGGACGCGGTCAGGAAACCTTCGGCGAGGATCCCTTCCTTACCGCTATGCTCGGTACCTCCTTTGTTAAGGGTATTCAGGGCGACGGCGAATTTTTAAAGGGTGGTGCCTGCTCAAAGCACTATGCAGTACACTCAGGCCCCGAAAAGACCCGTCATAGCTTTAATGCTATTACAAATCAGCACGACCTTTTTGAAACCTACCTTCCCGCATTCGAAAAGACCGTTAAGGATGGTAAAGTTATCGGCGTTATGGGTGCATACAACCGTACAAACGACGAGCCCTGCTGTGCACACACATACTTAGTTTCAGACATTCTCAGAAAGCGTTGGGGCTTCGACGGCTATTATGTTTCAGACTGCGGCGCATTAAAGAATATTTACACCTGGCACAAATTCACCGAAACAAAGGCGGAGGCAGCAGCCGTTTCACTCAAAAACACCTGCGACCTTAACTGTGGCGAAACCTACGATGCACTTATTGATGCTTATGAAGAGGACCTTGTTACAGAAGAGGATATCACCGCAGCAGCCGAAAGACTTTATATGGTCCGCTTCCTTTTAGGCGAATTCGAGGAGGTAAGACCCTACACCGATATCCCCTACTCAAAGCTCGATTGCAAGGAGCACAGGGAGCTTAATATGACTGCCGCAGAGCAGTGCCTTGTGCTCCTTCAAAATAAGGACAACTACCTTCCCCTTGACAAAAATACCGACAAGCGAATTGCAATTGTTGGTCCCAACTCACTTTCAGTGACCGCTCTCGAGGGTAACTACAACGCTTACGCTTCAAAATATTATCCCATGGCGGACGGTGTGCGCGAGGTATTCAAAAATGCCGACATCAGCGTTGAAAAGGGATGTAACTACTGCTTCGAGGAGCTTAACCATTGGAGTGGCTTCAACAACCTCTTAAGCGACGGTATTGCCGCAGCCGCAGAAGCTGACATCACCATTCTTGCGCTTGGTCTTGATTGCTCCGTTGAAGGCGAGGACACAGGCTTTGACGACGATTACACCGCTTGTGGTGATAAAAGAACCCTTTTCCTTCCCAAAACTCAGCAGAAGCTTGCAGATGCAGTTTGTGATGCCTGTGAAAACGTTATCGTTGTGCTTATGTGCGGTAGCTCCATTGACGTTGGTGAAAAGGTACGAAATCACGCCAAAGCGATTATTCACGCATGGTACCCCGGCTCATTGGGTGGTCTTGCCGCCGCAAGACTTATTGCAGGTGAATTTTCACCCAGCGGCAAATTGCCCGTTACAATTTACAACGGCAACCACGATATCCCCGATTTTGAGGATTACAGCATGAAGGGCAGAACCTACCGTTACATTGACGGCGACGCACTTTTCCCCTTCGGCTTCGGTCTTTCATATACAAGCTTCGATTATTCAGATTTCAAGGTCGTTAACAAAACCGACGACGTTATTACAGTTAGTCTTAAGGTTAAAAACACCGGCTCAATGAAGGCAAAGGAAATTTCACAGATTTACGCTTCCTACAAGGACAGCCGCACCTATACACCCCATTATCAGCTTTGCGCAGTTAAAACCACCGAACTTGATGCAGGTGCAGAGGCAACCGTTACAATGGATATTGATACGTATTGGATTAAGGCAGTCCTTGAGGACGGCAGCAGAGTTAATCCCGATGGTGAAATCATCCTTTACGCAGGCGGTCACCAGCCCGATAGCGTAAGCACTACACTTACAGGTAATGTATGTCAGGAAATTAAGCTTCAATAAGAGGTAAAGATTATGATTAATGTAGCATTGGTCGGCACGTGGCACGTGCATTTTCACGGATATGCAAGGGAGCTTGAGGCCAATCCCCTTTGCAGAATAACCGCTCTTTGGGATAACGATACCATTAAGGGTAAAGAATGGGCAGAGAAATTCAACTGTGAATTTGTTGCAGATTACGACGAGCTTTTAAAAAGAGCGGACGTTGATGCAATTATGGTCTGCACCTCAACGGATTTGCACCACGATATAATTAAAAAAGCCGCAGAAGCCAAAAAGCATATTTTCACCGAAAAGGTGCTTTGCTTCACCGAGGCAGATGCCCTTGACGTTGCAAAGGCAGTTAAGGAAAACAACGTTAAATTCTGCATTTCATTCCCCTGGCGCGCAAAGGGTGACTTTTTGTGGATGAAGGATGCAGTTGATTCGGGTCTTGTGGGCGAGGTTAACTACTGCCGTATGCGTAACGCCCACAACGGCACCCTTGCAGGGTGGCTTCCCGAAACCTTCTACGACCCCAAAACCTGCGGTGGCGGTGCTATGATGGACCTTGGTGCACACTCAATGTACATTCTCAACTGGTTGTTGGGCGAGCCCGAAAAGGCAAGCTCTGCATTCACAAACGTACGTGTAAAAACCGTCGAAGACAATGCCGTAACAATACTCACCTACAAAAACGGCGCTATCGGCGTCAGCGAAACAGGCTTCGTTGCACCTAACAATCCCTTTGAGTTGGAGATTGTGGGCGACAAGGGCACAATCCTTGCAGGTGGCTTCCTTAACAAGGTTTGCTACAACGTAGGTAACGGCTGGATTTTCCCCAACGTGCCCAAGGACTTACCTAAGCCCATTGACGTATGGGTTGACGCTATTGAAAATGACGGCACAATCCCCTACAGCATCGACGATGCAGTGGCACTATCAACAACAATGGAAATGGCATACAAAAATCCTCTCGTTTAAAAAAACGAGAGGATTTTTGTAATGAATGATGAATAATTTTGCATTTGCATTAAAGACAGTGCTCCGCCACTACTTCCCCCTCGAGTGTCTTATGAATTATTGCAGTATCATCAATAATCATATACCCTCTGGGTGTGTTTTCTTTAGGGATTGAAACTGAGCCGGGGTTACAATAGGTAAAGCCCTCATACTCCTCAATTTTACTTACGTGGGTGTGACCGTTAAAGAGTATATCACCCTTTTTAAGCTTGGGTGGATTCTGGGGATTAAACTTATGACCGTGGGTTAAGAAAATCATTCTTTCGCCGTGGTAGAGCATTGCATACTCTGCAAGCACGTTAAAATCAAGCACCATATCGTCAACCTCTGCCTCGCAGTTACCACGCACACAAAGAATTTCGTCACTCATACCGTTAAGAAGTGCTATAACACCCTTGGGGTTGTATTCATCGGGCAAATCGTTACGGGGGCCGTGATAAAGCACGTCACCTAAAAGAATAAGCTTATCGCAGTTTTCCTCATTGTATTTTTCAACCAACTGACGGCAGTATTTTAATGAGCCGTGAATGTCGGATGCTATCATCAATTTCATAATGTACCTCGCAAATTGTTTTTTATAATTATAGCATAGGTATTGTAAATTGTAAACTTTATTGTAAAACCATTTTTTTCGTGTTATAATAACCCCATTAATTTCAAGGAGGCTATTATGTCTGACAATTCGATGAAAAAATATATGAAAAAGTCAGAAATCGTAACGTTCGGTATTGGTCTTTTCGGCGTTGCGCTTCTGACAGGCTGGATGCCCGACTACACCGCAACCTTCTTTGCGGACTTTGCCTTTAAGGGTAAGGGCTTCGACAGTACCACAATGGCAAACGCCATTTCATGGGTTTTCCTTGCCGCAGGTATTATCGGCGCGGTGTGCGAGCTTGTTATAGGTTACCTCGTGGATAACACCCGTACAAAATTCGGTAAGGTTAAGCCTTGGGTAGGCTTTGGCGCAATCCCCTTAGCACTTGTTTCCCTTTTGGTTTTCGTTGCCCCCAATACAGAAAATCAGACCCTTGCGATTGTGTGGATGTTTGTTATTTATTCGCTCTACACTGCATTATGCTGTGCCGTTGAAAGCCCTGCAAACTGCTTCGGCTCTCTTTCTTCCCCCAACCCCTCAGAGCGCTCAACCGCTATTTCAATTGCATCATTTTTACGCTCAGTAGGTCAGTCCGGCGGTATGGTTGTTATTATCGTTGTGGGCGCAATTATGAAGGCATTCCTCGGTGAGCAGCAGTTCAAAAATGCCGAGGCTCAGGGTCTTGACCTTTTATTCTCAACCGCAGTTTGTGCCCTTGGTCTTATCCTTTTTGTTATGATTTTCTTCTCAAATAACAAGGAGCGCGTACCCTTCACTCAGGAAAAGGTTTCACTTAAGGATGCGGTAAAGGTTGTTTTCACCCACAAAAACCTTCTTATGGTTTCACTTACCAAGCTTTTCGGCTTCGGCAGGGGTGTTTACGGCACCGTTTCGCTTTACATAGCAATTTACCTTTTAGGCTCAAAGGACTTAAAGCTTGGTCTTTTGCTACCCATGGGTATCGGTACCGCAGTGGGTACACTTCTTGTGAACTTTGTTCTTAAAAAGTTTTCAACCAAAAAGACCTTCATCCTTTTCTGCATTTACGGTGCATCCTCACTTACAATCCTTTTCGTTGTTTCAAAAGCAATCGAATTCGGCGATGCACTTATTATCCCCTTCCTTATTCTCAACTTCTTCTGTGGTCTTCAGCACGGTAACACCAACGTTACACCCAACATTATGATTGCCGACTGCGTTGACGAAATCGAGTATAAAACAGGTAAGCGTCAGGAGGGTCTTGCATACGCAGGCTACGGTCTTTTCTCAAAAATTGCGTCTGCATTCACAAAGGCGCTCGGTCCCTGGCTCCTTTACACATGGTCACAGTACGCAGTTTCAACCGATGCTAACGTTGCTTATGCCTCACAGACCGACGATACACTCAGCCGAATCCTTATGATTTACACAATCATTCCCGCTATCTTCGTTGTTTTACAGGCAGTACCCATTTTCTTCTACGATATGGTGGGCGAGAAAAAGGACCGCATTACAAAAGAGCTGGCAGAGCGCCGTGCCGCAAAAGCGAATGAAAATTAAGGAGGCGATATTATGGCAAAAGTAAAAAATGAATTTAATACAAAAATCTACGCCGTTGTCGCATTCCTCCTTGTGTTAGCATTCCTTGTGGGTGTATGCTCAATCACCTTCAAAAACAAATACAACGGCTTTGACCCCGAAAAAATTGCAATCGCCTACACCGAAACAATCGTAAACCGCGGTGACGGCTACAACGCATACAAAAATACACTTGTAAGCAAAAATTACAAATACGGCGACTACATCCGCGAATATTATATGTACCCCCTTATTTATGCCGAAAGCAACTATCAGGCGGGTATGGATACAGATTCACTCAAGGGTCTTAACAGCGAAAATTATATGGGTGAAAAAACCAAAAACGATAACGGTGCCCTTGCAGGTGAGGTTATTGACAGAATGTATCCCTTCTACGTTCAGCTTATAACTGAGCTTAAGGGATGGGACAGCTACAACACCTTCTTCACAAGGTATTTTGCAAAGCTTCTTGAGGTGCGTGAGGAGGTTTTCGGCGATAAGTATATGACCGACGAAATAATGTTCACAGTCCTTGAAGCAAACGTAAGCTCATACGGTGACGAGCTTGTGGGCACAGAGGACGTTATTGACGAAAACTCCAACGTTCAGTTAAGTGAAAAGACCCTTGGCACCTACGAAACCAAATACGGCGAAAACTGTGTATTCACCTATAGCGTAACCGGCACCAAGGATATTGCCCTTGACGAATACAAGGAGCACGCAGACGAGGCTACCTTTAAAACCTACAAAATAGAGCTTGATGATATTAAAGAGGTAAAGGCAATTACCCTTGAGATTACGGCAGAGGACCAGGTAGTAATACCTGAGCAAAAAATACTCGTAGTAAAGGCCGACGGTCAGTGGTACGTTGATAACACCAACACCGATACCGCTAAGCTTTACAGCTTCTACAAATAATTAAAAAATGTCAGGCAATTGCCTGACATCTTTTTTATAGCTCGCTATAATCAATTTTTCTGTCCTTGAAATAATATTCCTTATCACGGTCGTTTATTTCTCTTAAAACCCTGCAGGGGTTACCAACCGCCACAACGTTTGCGGGTATATCCTTTGTAACAACGCTGCCTGCGCCGATTACCGTATTATCGCCGATTGTAACACCGGGAAGCACGATTACACCCGCACCGAGCCAACAGTTTTTGCCGATGTGAACCGGCATATTATACTGATATGCCTTTGCACGAAGCTCCGGGTCAATGGGGTGACCTGCAGTTGCCACAGTAACGTTTGGACCAAACATTGTGCAGTCCCCCACGTAAATATGGGTATCGTCAACCATTGTAAGGTTAAAGTTTGCGTAAACGTTGTTGCCGAAATGCACGTGATGACCACCCCAATTGGCGTGGAAGGGCGGCTCAATGTAGCAGCCCTCACCGATTTCCGCAAACATTTCCTTTAACAGAGCCTCTCTTTTGTCAAGCTCAGTGGGTCTTGTAGCGTTAAAATCATAAAGCTTATCAACGTAGCCCAGCTGCTCGCTCATAATTTCGTCACCGCTGGGGTAATATATTTTTCCCGAATGGATTTTTTCTTTGTCAGTCATAATTGCTCTCCATAGGTTATTTTTCCTAATTTTAACACCCGCTTGTAATAATATCAACCCCTAAAAATAATCTTGCAGAGTGCAAAAACAAATGATATAATCGTTATGTAAAAACTATATTACGGAGTTGTAAAAATGAATATCACAGAATCTGTTTATTACATTGGTGTTAACGATAGAAATATTGATTTGTTTGAGGGTCAGTACATCGTCCCCAATGGTATGGCGTATAATTCATACGTAATAATTGACGAAAAAATTACGGTTATGGATACGGTGGACATAAATTTTACCGAGGAATGGCTTGGTAATCTTGAAAACGCACTTAATGGTAGAAGGCCCGACTATCTTGTTATTCAGCACATGGAGCCCGACCACTCGGCAAATATTGATAACTTCTTAAAAAAATATCCCGAGGCAACGGTTGTATCATCTAAAATAGCTTTTCAGATGATGAATCAGTTTTTCGGCACGGATTATGCAGACCGCCGAATCGTAGTAGCCGAGGGTGATACCCTTGATTTAGGCTCACGCACACTCACCTTCTACACTGCACCCATGGTGCATTGGCCCGAGGTTATTGTAACCTACGACAGTAAGGATAAAATCCTTTTCTCTGCCGACGGCTTCGGTAAATTTGGCGCCCTTGACGCGGACGAGGACTGGGCATGCGAGGCAAGACGCTATTATATCGGCATTGTGGGTAAATACGGCGTACAGACACAGGCGCTTCTTAAAAAAGCCGCCACACTTGATATTGAAAAAATCTGTCCCTTACACGGTCCCATTCTTACTGAAAACCTTGGCTATTACCTTGACCTTTACAACACCTGGTCATCCTATGGTGTTGAAAGCGAGGGAGTTGTGATTGCCTACACTTCTATTTATGGCAACACCAAAAGGGCGGTTGAATACCTTGCAGAAGGCCTTAAGAAAAACGGTTGCCCCAAGGTTACGGTAAACGACCTTGCAAGGTGCGATATGGCAGAGGCGGTTGAGGATGCCTTCCGCTACGGCAAAATAGTGCTCGCCACAACTACTTATAATTCGGATATTTTTCCCTTTATGCGTACGTTTATTGACGCTCTCACCGAAAGGGGCTACCGCAACAGAACAATTGCATTTATTGAAAACGGCAGTTGGGCTCCCACTGCCACAAACGTTATGAAAAAAATGCTTGAAAAAAGCAAGGATATTACCTATGCAGAAAATAACGTAACAATAAAATCCGCGTTGACTGATGCAAGCCGCGCTCAGCTTGATGCACTGGCTCAGGAGCTTTCCAAATAAAATTAACAGTCACTCAGGTGAATTCCCGAGTGACTGATTTTTTATATAACGTTGTTTTTTGCTAAAATTGATGTTTTGCCGTCAAATGATAAGGGCGCTCCATCCAGAGTTGTTACTACACCGCCCGCCTCTTCTACAATAAGCTTACCTGCCGCAAAATCCCAGGGTGAAACCACAAGCTCAAAGTAAAGCTCTGCCCTGCCACAGGCAACGCTGCATAAATCAAGAGCCGCCGAGCCGCATCGTCTTATATCCAGTGCCTTATAAAAATACTCGGTCAGTATTTCCATAGTTTTCGGGAAAAGATCCTTATCATAAGGCGCAGAACCGAAAAGCACAAGTCCGTTACTCAGGGGCTGACTTGAAACACTGATTTTTTTATCGTTACAATATGCACCCTGATCCTTTATGGCATAAAACGCCTCGTCAAGATAGGGATTGTAAACAACACCCGCCACAACCTCGCGACCCTTTAACAAGGCAACGGAAATAGCACTGACGTGAAAATCCTTAATGAAATTAGTTGTGCCGTCAATGGGGTCAACAATAAATGCATAGCCTTCATCACTCAGCTTATCACGTGAGCCCTCCTCACCGATAAACTTAGCCTCGGGCAAAATTGATTTAAGCCCGGCTTCTAACAAGGACTGTACCTTAGTATCATACTCCGTAACCAGGTCGGCAATACCCGACTTGGTATCAATTGCCATTTTTTCTCGGTCCGCACCAAGAATCACCTTGCCGCATTCCTTAACAAGCTCACAAACTTCCTTCATAATCTTATCCATAAAATCACCATCTTTAAAAAACATTATAAACATTATATCAATTTATATTTTCCTTTGCAACAAGAACATATTGTTGTCCTTCATATTGATTTCTGCAAAACAATATGATAAAATGATGCGGTAATTTGAAAACGGAAGCAAATCCCACCAATTCATTATTCACTTAATACGCGGGTGTGGCGGAATTGGTAGCATTTTGCACGACCGCGCCCTGTGGGCGATGAAGGAAGTGCGAAATGGCGCAGCGGTCAAATTCGTTAGCGACGAGCAGGAGCGACCAACGATTTTGGGTACCGCAAGAGTCCTTCCCATAAAGCTTTTTACTCAACTACGTTGTTGAGTGACACAATAAAATATGCGGGTGTGGCGGAATTGGCAGACGCGCCAGATTTAGGTTCTGGTGGCACCCCCGTGCAGGTTCAAGTCCTGTCACCCGCACCAAAAAGAGCTTCGCTTAAGCGAGGCTCTTTTTATTCAATACGAAGTATTGATATGTTATCACGCTTTAGCGTGTATGTAATCTCCGTAGGTGTATGTCATCACCGCAGGTGCATTTAAAATCCTTCGTATTGATTCCATACATAATTTCATTATGATTACATTCCGTCTGGCGACGGATTACATACACGACTTCGTCGTGATTTGCTTCGCAACCCGCCCTCGCCGAGGGAGAGTACCTTTTTGAATGAAGGATTGAAATTTATTTCAAAACAGAAATTGCATCGGAGATAGTTTTTTCAAAAGCTTCTCGTCCGTATTTATCAACCTCTGCTTTATTTTTTTCACCGTGAGTAAGGCAACCTGCACCGCCGATACATCCGCCGACACATACCATACCCTCAATAAAGTTTGCCTGAAGTGCATTCTTACTTTTCTTAAGAAGTGCAATTCTACATTCTTCAATACCATCACAAGAAACGGGATTAAACTCAAAATCTGTTATATTTTGCTCTTTAATTGCCTGAGTTACAGCATCAGTAAGACCACCGCTACGAGCGAAAATTCTGCCGAAATATGAGGCATTGTCAAGCACATCTTCTTCGAGAGTGGTGATATCAATATCACGGCTGTCAAAGAGTGCCTGAAGTTCTTCAAAGGTTAAAACTGCATCAACATAGGGCTTTGCACTTTCAAGCTGAGCTTCTGCTTTTTTAGCAGTACAAGGTCCGATGAAAATTGTTTTGGCATTTTCGTCAGTTTCTTTTATATACTTTGAAATTTCAACCATTGGTGAACAGTTGTGAGAAATAAAAGGAACTAAATCAGGAAATGCAGATTTTATGTAAGAAACAAATGCAGGACAACAAGAGCTTGTAAGGAAGCCTTTTTCAGTTAATTCCTTAGATTCTTTCATAGCAACCATATCTGCACCTAAAGCTGCTTCAACAACAGTGTGGAATCCCATCTTTTTAAGTCCTGTTATAACCTGACCTAATTTTGCATAAGAAAACTGGCTTGATATCGAGGGAGCAACAACTGCATAAAGCTTGTAGTTTCTGCCTTGTTCGCTTTTCTTAATAAGGTCAACCACGTTAAGGATATATGACTTATCAGAAATCGCACCGAAGGGACATTGATAAACACAAGCACCGCAAGCGGTACATTTATCGTTATCAATGGATGCAGCGTTATCCTCATTAATTGAAATTGCCTTCACCTTGCAGGCAATCTGACAAGGTCTTTTGCGGTTAACAATTGCAGAATAAGGACAAACCTTTGCACACTGACCGCATTCAACACATTTTGATTTATCAATATGAGCAACATGATTATGGTCAAATGAAATTGCACCACGCTTACAAACATCCTCGCAACGGTGAGCAAGGCAACCTCTGCAGGAATCTGTTACTTCATAACCTGCCGCAGGACATTCATCACAAGCAATATCGATAACCTGAATAACATTATGGTTTTCAGGGTCACCGCCCATAGCGATTTTCACACGTTCTGAAAGAATTGCGCGTTCTTTATAAACGCAACATCTCATTGTTGAGGTTTTACCGGGAACTATTTTTTTAGGTATATCAATGAGATTTTCAAGAAGGGTGTCATTCCATGCTTCTCTTGCAACCTCTCTTAAAACCTTGTATTTAAGATATTGTACTTTTGTATCAAATTTTCTTATATTACTCATAATTAAAAATAACTCACCTTAATTCGTTTGCCCATTTGCTTCAATGATTTGGATAACTCTTCTACAAGGTTCATTTTAATATTGAAGTTAATCGGAAGATCAGGATTCTGATGAGCGGGGTTAATGGCCCTACCCACGTAGAAGTTTATATCTGTTGCTTCCTCGAAAAGCAAACGGCTTATGAGTGAAGCGCCGTCCTTTTTAAAACTCCAATGTTCGTAGTGCTCATTTTCGCCTAAGTAATCCTTAGCGTACTCAACAACCTTGTTAACTGTAATAACACCCTCCGTAACAAGATCGACACCCTCTATTTCTGCAATAGGCGGCACGTCACTATTCTCGAAGTTAAGGGAAGGCTTCAAGGGTTTTCTTAAAAACTTAGAAGCGATTGTTGAGGTTGTACCACCACAAATAATATGCTTGCCTTCCTTTGAGAAGAAGAGACTCATCATTCTGTCTGCATCATCTCTGTTGAAGGGAGGTCCAAAAAGCATATTCATAGGCACTCTTTTACGTATCTTCACAACGCAAGCGGTTGCATCGTCTCCGGGCTTATGTCCGTAAAGCTTGTCACACTCATCAATCAGCATTGTGGACAAATTTTTAGCGGTATAGCCTACGGGAGCGAGAGCTTCCATAAAGCTTGCGATATCATCGCGTTTCCATCCGAAATTATACGCAGTACCAATACCCGCATGAGGACAACCATCGCTCATAGCGATAAATATATCATTTTCCTGAAGCTGAATAACGGATTTAAAAATCTTTTTGCCACCGATATTCATCTCAGTTTTCGGATAATCCCAGCTTTTATCATCTCTGATGATTATTGTATGGGGGTTATCATACTGAATAAGCTCTGCGGTTTCATTATTTTTAAGATGGATAATTGTAAACGTGGAATAAGCAACGCCACGCACCGAGCAAACAGGAAGGGTTGCGGCAATAGTCTCAACACACTCTTCGAGAGAAAGACCTTCCGCAAGCATCGTAGAGATGATTTTAGAAGTAAGGGTTGAGAGAATGCTTGCCTTTACACCACTGCCCAAACCATCGGAGAGAACGACAACCGTCGATTCCTCGTCGGGCTCAACTATGTCTATATGGTCTCCGCAAAGCTGTTCACCATAGTGGTTTATACTTTTGTAACCGATATCTGCACATAAATTATTCATCAGAAATCGACTCCTTTAATTTCGCAAGTGCGATCTTCGTTTCTGCTGCGGTTTCACCTAACAGAGAAGCGATTTCCTGAACGATTCGCATCTGCTTATCAACAACCTTATCGGCCACCTCTATAGTCTGACGGCTAATAGCCTCTTTTCTTTCTTTCTGCTCTTCCTCTGCAGTTACGTCTCTCATAATTCCTATAAGAAGATGTGACTCTCTGTCATGAACAACAGTCTGCTCAACATATCTCTTATATTCAGCGAGATATACTCTCTGGTTATTTACTCCCCTACCTGTCTTCAATACTGTTTCAAAGACTGTAGGATCAAGAACTCTGATAACATAATCACCAAGGATATCGGACGCGTAACGAATATTCATAATTTCTCTTGCGGCTTTATTAATCTGCTGAACCTCAAGATTTTCATTAAGAACAATAAGTCCGTTAGGTGAGCTGTTAACAATAGTATCAGAGAAGCTCTCTGCCTTATCCTTAAGGAAAGGCAGACACATTGATATTTCTGCCTTACCCTGAC
>JAZONH010000025.1:0-5750 GCA_045654405.1 Acutalibacteraceae bacterium
CGGAGCTTTGCGGCAAGTTGTGCTTCGGAATCTGCAACGGTATGAAAGGTATTCCCTTGGCACGCCGCTATATACTTTTTTGCTTGCATCGCCACAAAGGAGATTGCCGCATTTTGAACAGCGCATCATACCGCTGAACAAATACACACGGTTGCTTTTTGTCTTGCGTACCCTTGTTCGTGCCGTGTCTTGTATCATAAGCCAATCTTCTTTGCTTACATAAGGTTCGCAATAATCTTCTACGCCGTCATACATACCGCAATAGAATGGTGATTTTATAAGCCTGTACCAAGTCTTTTGCGATTTGGCAATACCGTATGTTTTATCCATATACCGAATTGCCTTGTTGATATTATTATACTTTACGAGAATGCGCCAAAAGTCGTCTGTCATTTGCCGTGTTTCCGGGTCTTTGACTAACCGCCTTACTCCGTTTTCGTCTTTTTCCTTTTTGAAACCCATTGGCGGTATTTTGCCGCCGAAGCACGCCACCTTGTTTTTGCGCTTGTTGGCAAGAACCACTTTAACACGCTCTGCCGTCTTTTCCCGTTCGTTCTGTGCAATAGCAAGGAATATTGTTATTGCCATTCTGCCGTTTGCTGTGGTTGTATCGTAATCTTCGTGTATTGCTTTCCATTCTACACGATGCGCTTCAAGGATTTCTTGCACCTTGAAATATTCCGGTACTGAACGAAACCACCTATCAAGCTTGGTAAATAGTATCATATCAATTTTACCCGCTTTTACATCTTCAAGCAGCCGATGCAGGGCAGGTCTTTTTAATGGCGGCTTTGCACCGCTGATACCTTCGTCCGTGTAATGGTCAACAATCTTCATTTTGTTCTTTTCGCAATACTCCACAAGGTTATCAACCTGCGTTTGTATTGAATACCCGTGTATTGCCTGCTCTTCGGTGCTGACCCTTTCGTACAGCCCCACACGCAATATTGTCATTCGCTTCGCCCCTTTTCTGTTGTCTGATCCTGCTGCCTTGCCGGAATTTTTTTACGGCATCACCCCTTTCAAGGTGTTTTGTTATGTTACGAAATTACATCTTTTGCGACACACGATATTGCTCGGCTTCGGGCAGGTCAACAAATTCTGCTGTTTTATCGTAATTCTGTCTTACTACCGTTTTAATTTCTTCGAGCGTAACATTGAAAAATTCCCGTCTTGTATTAACCTTGTTTAGCCTTCTATGCTCGAAAGCGTGGTGCAGAGCGTTTTCCAAACGAGGGGCATCGTCAGAAAATATCATTGCGTGTACATCAAAATCGAATGGCACAGATGCATCGCCTAATTCGTCAATTCGCTCTTGCGGGTCTAATCGTCTTGTCATACCTATTTTATAAACGTTTTCGCCGAATGCGCCAATATTTGAAATGACATACACATAACCGGCTCGTTTGTTTGCTTCCCTGTAATCAATATCCTTTAGTGACTTTGCGGTTTTGCTTAACTGGATTTCAAGTTCGGTTTTTCGTGCCAAAAGCTCTTGGTTTTCGGGTTGTTCCGAAAGCTGATTTTTGATTTTTTCAAGAGCATTCAAATAGTGATTCTGTTCTTTTTCTATAAACTTGCGTTCTGCTTCAAGCTCTTTTTGCAGCCGTGCTTCCTCCCGCATTTGCGCTTTAAGTTCTCGTTGTTCTTCCTTTTCTTTCTGCTTCATTTGTTGATATTCAAAAGCAAGGGTAAGTTCTTCAATTTTAGAATTATAATATTTGTCTGTTATAGTAATTCCCATCATTGCGCCGAGTTTTGAAATGGCATCTTTAGAACTCTGAATACGCTTTATTGATGCTTCAAAATTGCTATACTTGACCCTATCAATTATTTCATCGCATTCGCTGTTAAAAGCACGGAGAAGCAATTTTTGCATATTGGAAATCATTGTTTTTCCTTTTGAAGCACTTCCGTCTACCGTCCAATTTGTATAGCCTGTTGTCGCTGCATTTTCTTTTATCAACGCTTTTTGTTTTGCACGGATAGCATCCAAACGATTTTTATACGCTTCGGAATTTACAAAATCATAGCGTGGTTTGTAAAAACCAAATGACTGAAGCAACGCTGTTTCGTCAGTTTCGATAATCTCGGTCTTTTTCCTTTGCAGCTCTGCATCCAATGAAGCAAAAAGCTGTTTCTTTTGGTTTGTGGTTTTTTGAATTTCATCTTCCAAGGCTTGATACTGTTGTTTTTTGCGGTCGATGCTATTTTCCCAGCTCTTAATCTGTTCGGCAAGTTGTTTTATTTTTTCTTCAAGAAAAGCCGCTTGTTTTTGTTCCGGGCTTAATGCCGCCCGCAAATCATTTAGCGTTTGCGCTTGGCATTTTGGGCACATTCCTTCGACATTTGTTTTTAAGAATAAACCTGTTTTTCCGCATAATACACATTTAGCCATAACGTTACTTTTAAAAACCTTTCTATATATCAATAATCGCCCTTTGAAAGCATCTGCTTTTGTTCGCTGATTCTTTCTTCAAAATTTCGCTTCATATCTGAAATTCTGATCTCACAGCATTTTTGCACATCTGCAATTCTCATTTCGCAAAGTGCCTTTATATCTTCAATTCTCGTTTCATACGATTTAATCAAATCGGAAATTCGCATTTCGTATGTTTCTTTAAGTGAAACGGTGCTGTTTACTTCAATTTCTTTTTTCTTTTCATAGCCGATAAGCTCGTTAAGATCGCCGCCCATTGATATTACAATTTTTGCAACCGTGCCGAACCGTGCATCCGGTGTTTTGCCGGAACAAATATTTCTTACTGTGGGCAGCGGTATACCGCTCAAATTTGCTATATCTTCAAAAGAAAACCTGCCTGCTTCCTTGAGTGCGAGTATATAATCTTTTGCTTTATCTACAACGTATTCCATATTTGATTCCTTTACATTATTTTTGATAAAATTTTACATTGTTTTTGATGCTTTTAAATTTTTTGATATTTTGTGTTTCAAATTTGCATATCTCGAAATCGAAATTAAGCGTTGACACTTTTTTAAAAAAATAATAAAATTGTGCCAGAACCTACGTTCCCATTATTATTTTGTGAAAGGATTGACCCCCGCTATGAAAAATGAGTACATCAACGAAATTAACAAGCTTTTACCTCTTGCAGATGAAGACTTACTCGACTTCATTTTTCAGCTCCTTCAAAAGAGTGTTAGCCCTTCATTGAAAGAAACGCATCCACAACCTGCGTAACACTTGCAAGCTGCTCGGGGTTAAGTCGATCCAACTTGGCAACCAAAGATGAAAACTTTTCGTCTGCCCTCATTCTCACAACGATATCTGTTTGGATATCGTTTTTCTTTTTAACTTCTTCCCAATCCATAAGATAAGCAATGCTTACCCCCAGCACTTCCGCAAATTGCGCAATTCTTGACTGCGGGATATCTATTTTACCGTTTTCGATTCTTGTTATTGTCGAGTGGTTATATCCCATTTTTGCAGCAAGGTCACGTTGCGACCATTCCAATTCGGTTCTGCGCTGCTTTATTTTTTCCCCTATTTTCATATAAGACACCGCCTTTTGCCCCTATTATAATCATTCGGTGCGTAAAAATCAATACATATGTTTACATTTTTCAAAAAAAGTATTGACATTTTGCAAAACGTGAGTATAATGAAATTCGAATGGTGCGTGTGATGCACCGAAAGCGAGGTGAAATTATGACCAATACAGCGTTATTTGAAGAAAAGGTCAAGCAAAGCGGCAAGAAAAAAACATATCTTGCGAAAAAATGCGGGCTTTCCTGTGCGGGTTTTCGAAATTGCGTGATAAACAAAGCGGAATTCAAGTCTTCGCATATTGACATTTTGTGCGACGAACTGGGCGTTACAAATTTGCGAGAAAAGGAAGCTATTTTTTTTGCAAAGTGTGGTGCGTGACAAGCACCAAGCATAAACGAAGGGACAATACATATGAACTACCCGACAGACTTAAAACAGCGCATTGAAAAGCTTTTAAGCGAAATTTTATCAGATCAGCACGAATGCAAAGTAACATTGCGCTTTGAAAAGAAGGAGTACACAGAAAAATGAAACACGAAAAATTGACCGATGCGCAGGTTGAAGCAGAGATTAAAAGGCTTAACAATTCGCAGTATGTAAAGTTAGCGCAGAAAGAAATTAGGCTGAAATATAAACGCCGCCTGCATCTTTACAATTTGCGAAGCCTTGAAAAAAGAGGAAAGCAACTTGCAGAGGAAGGTGCAACGCTTGAAAGCCTCGAAACCCTCATTGCAGAGCTTGACGAAACGGAGCTGTAAACAATGAAAAAAGCAAAACTGATTATCAACCTTATAACGAAAGCGGCTGTTGTGGCGTTTATCGTATCGCTGACAATGCTTGAATCGGCTTCGGTGCTGCCGATTATAGCCCTTGCTTTATCGTTGGGCTGGCTTTGGCTGTACGGATGGGCACGGTATTATCAGCCCCGAAAAGGCGGTGAAAAGTAATGGGCGAACTCAAAAAGCGGTTAGACATAAAAGGGCGCACATTTGGCAAATTGACCGTTGTTGATTTTGCATACACAAACAAACATAAAAAATCAATGTGGCTTTGTAAATGTGAATGCGGAAAAGAAGTTGTTGTGTTGGGCGCACACCTTTTAGACGGGCATACGCAAAGTTGCGGTTGCTTTAAAAAAGAAGCTTCCGCTTTACGCCTACGCACACACGGAAAAAAGAAGACAAGAATTTACAACACTTGGCTTCAGATGAAAGCAAGATGCACAAACCCCAAAGCAAGAGATTTTGAGAATTACGGCGGCAGAGGAATAACGATATGCGCCGAATGGCGAAACGATTTTCAAACCTTTTATGATTGGGCAATGGCAAACGGATATGCAGATAACCTTACCATTGACCGCATAAACGTAAACGGAAATTATGAACCCGATAATTGCAGATGGGTTTCCATACAAGAACAGCAGAACAACAAAAGGACAAACCGCCGAATCACTTACAACGGCGAAACGCACACGCTTAAAGACTGGGCAGAAATTACCGGAATAAATTACAGCACTTTACATTCAAGATTCAGAGCTGAAAAAGAACCAGCCGTAATATTACAAAAAGGCGGTGTAAATTATGCCACGTTTTTATAGTGACGATCCGTGCGCTGACTATGACCGTTACGATGCTTATATGGAAGCGGAACGGGAAAGGCTGCCAAACTGCGATTACTGCGGAAAGAAGATTGAGGAAGATTCGCTTATTGACTTTGGCGATGAAATAATTTGCGAAAACTGCCTTGATAAGCATTTTAGAAAGCATACGGAAGATTATCTGAATAATTAAACAAATATAAAAGGAGATTACACAAAATGGCAAACATTATGAAAATGGGACAAGCTCCGGGGTATCTCGGAAGTTGGGATTTGGATGACCAGCCCAACCGTGAAATCACATTAACGATTGAAAAAATCGTTGATGAAAAACTGAATGCAAACGGGCAATCAGAGGTATGCACCGTATGCCATTGGGCAGAAAAGGGCGTACCGCCGATGGTGTGGAACGTAACAAACAAAAAGACCGTTGCAAAGCTTTACAAAACCACCGACACCGAAAAGCTGAAGGGCAAACGGGTAACAATTTATGTTGCAAAGGTCAAAGCGTTTGGCGATGTGTGGGATGCGTTGCGTATTCGTTCCGTTATCCCCGTTGCGCCGTCAAGCGTTCTGCCCAAATGCGAAGTGTGCGGCAAGGACATTAACGCCGCCGGAAGTATGACACCGGAGCAGGTTGCA
>JAZONH010000026.1:0-3614 GCA_045654405.1 Acutalibacteraceae bacterium
ATCATAAGAAGAAGACCCTGAGAAGCTGTATAAGTTGTTGTGAGAGCACCTGCTGCAAGAGAACCGTGAACAGTACCTGCTGCACCTGCTTCTGACTGCATTTCAGCAACACGAACCTGTGTACCGAAAATGTTCTTTCTACCCTGTGCAGACCACTGGTCAACGTAGTCAGCCATAGGTGAAGATGGAGTGATTGGGTAAATACCGGCTACTTCTGTGAACGCATAAGATACGTGAGCAGCAGCAGTATTACCGTCCATAGTTTTCTTTTGTCTAACTATGGGTGTCTTGTTTTCTGCCATTTTGTATTTCCTCCTTAATGGAATTAGATATTAAATAGGTATATAAGCATAATACATTGATATATGCCCATTCATACATTATAAATCATAACACTTTTGTCGCAAAAAGTAAATAGATTTACCTCTAAAAAATCATACAGTTTTACAAAAAATCATCCGTATTTCTTGTAATTTCAGGTTTTGCAGAAAGAAGGGGATGATGAAAACGGAAAAATGAAAGACTGCTTTTTATGCTTGTAATACTGCGGACTGAAATTACGTTTTACGCTTTTGTTTCACACCTGATTCTTCTCTACTTGACGAAATACATATTTTGTTATAAAATACATACTGATATTTTATAAATATCTCTATATTTTTCATAAGGACGGTTATGTCGAATGGACACAGACCCAGGGAGTATTATTTTAAAAATAGTAACTCTTTTTGCGTTGATTTTTGTCAATGCATTCTTTTCAATGTCAGAAATGGCAATTGTTACCCTTAACGACAACAAAATTGATAAAATGGCTGAGCAGGGTAACAAAAAAGCAAAGCAGATTAAAAAGCTTACTGAAAACACAAGCTCATTTTTGTCAACAATTCAGATTGGTGTTACATTGGCAGGATTCTTGACTTCTGCTACTGCTGCACAGTCATTTGCGGAAATGCTTGCAGGCGCAATCGGAAAAACACCTGTTGTTGATGTAATTCCGATTGGAATTATCAGCGGTTTTTCAACTGTTGTAATTACACTTATTATGTCATATTTTTCACTTGTGTTGGGTGAGCTTGTACCAAAGAAAATTGCAATGAGCAAGCCTGAAAAAATGGCGTTTATGGCAGCACCGATTCTCGTTTTTGTTGCTAAAATTACAAGACCGGTTGTTAAATTCCTTGCACTTTCAACAAACGGTGTGTTAAGACTTATGGGTATCGACCCTCATGCTGACGAAGAGGTTGTTACGGAAGAGGAAATCCGTATGATGGTTGACGTCGGCGGTGAAAAGGGTGTTATCGAGGATACTCAGATTGAAATGATTAACAACATCTTTGAATTTGATGATATTGATGTTGCTGATATTATGACTCATCGTACTGATATGGTGTGCGTTGACGAAGAAGAGCCGTTGAGTGAGGCAGTCAGCCTTTCAATCGAAAACGGTTTCTCACGAATTCCTGTTTTCAAGGAAGACCCTGACAACATTATCGGTATCGTGTATATCAAAGACTTTCTTAAATATGTGGGAACAAGTCTTCCTGCAAAAATGACTGTTAAGGATATGATGCGACCTGCATATTATGTTCCTGAAACAAAGCGTTGTGGTGAGCTTTTTACTGAAATGACAGAAAAACGAGTTCAGATGGCGGTCGTTGTTGACGAATATGGCGGAACAGCAGGTATTGTAACTCTTGAAGACCTTCTTGAATCTATTGTTGGTAATATTCAGGACGAATATGACCAGGAGGATGAGGAAATTTCAATTATCAATGATACAACCTTTGAGGTTGACGGTATTACTGATATTGAAGAGGTTGAGGAATGTACAGGAAAGATATTCCCTGAGGGTGATTATGACACCATCGGCGGATACATTATCAGCGTTCTCGGCTTCCTGCCGCAGGATGGCGAAATGAACGAAGTGCAGTTCGAAAACGTGAAATTTACCGTTCTTAATGTTGAGGAACGAAGAATCGGCAAGGTTAAGGTTGAAATTCTTCCTGAAGAAAAAAAGGAAGAGGAAACGGAAGAACGCAGATTTTTCAAACGAAACGAAGAATAATTTCAGGGGCGATTTACGAATCGCCCGTTTTCTTTAAATGGTGATATTATGCAAAAAATCAATTACCAAAAACAACTTGATAAAATCATCGGAAGTTTAGTGGATGAAGTGCCGTCACTTCTTCTTCATTCATGCTGTGCACCTTGCAGTAGCTATTGTATTGAATATCTTTCACAGTATTTTTATATTACGGTGCTTTATTATAACCCTAATATTTATCCTGAAGCTGAATATGAAAAACGTAAGGCAGAGCAGAAGCGTTTGATCAGTGAAATGGAAACAAAATATCCTGTCAGAATGCTTGATTGCGACTTTGAGAGCGAAAGATTTTATGAAATGGCAAAGGGACTTGAGGATTGTCGTGAATGTGGTGAAAGATGCTTTAAATGCTATCGTTTAAGACTTGAAAAAACAGTACAGGAAGCCAGAATAAACAACTTTGACTATTTCACTACAACTCTTACAATAAGCCCACTTAAAAATGCGGAAAAAATCAATGAAATCGGTTACAGTTTAGCAAATGAATACGGTGTTGAATGGTTGCCGTCAGATTTCAAGAAAAAAGAAGGGTATAAACGCTCAATAGAATTAAGTAAAACCTATAACCTTTACAGACAAAACTATTGCGGATGCGTGTATTCACAAACCAACCCATAATTTTATAATTTGTATGAAAAAACGGAGATTGAAAAAACAATGAAATAGTATAATGATAGTAGACACAAAAAACGTGTCTGCTATCATTTTTTTGGTCTTTAGCAAAGACAAAACCCCCGGTTCTACCGGGGGAATAAAAAAGCTTTAGTAAAAATAAAACGTGGCGAGCAATAGCAAGCCACAAAAAGCAGTAGAGAAGAAATTAACCTCCAAGTATAATAGAAATGGTTTGGCAGCCGCATTACTAAAATACTGGAGGTTAAAAACATGTTCAAAAAAGATGGTAACAACGAGATAAAAACATTATCACATTCAACGTACAGATGTCAGTACCATATAGTATTTGCACCAAAATACAGAAGAAAAGAGATATATGGAAAACTGAAAAAAGATATCGGAGAGATAATAAGAAAATTGTGCGAACAAAAGGGAGTAGAAATCATAGAGGCAGAAGCCTGTAAAGATCACATACACCTTTTGGTGTCGATACCACCTTACTTAAGTGTAGCACAATTTATGGGATATCTCAAGGGTAAAAGTACACTAATGATTTTCGACCGACATGCAAATTTAAAATACAAGTACGGAAACCGACATTTTTGGTGTAGAGGATACTACGTGGATACGGTCGGTCGAAACAAGAAAGTGATAGAAAATTATATAAAGAATCAATTAGAAGAAGATTTTGCGAGTGATCAGATGTCGCTTAAAGAATACATCGACCCGTTTACGGGTAACAAGAATAAGTAAGCAAAAATAAACAGCCGCACGAGAGCGGCTGCTTGAAATGGTAATGCGATGTCAAACCTCTGTGCCGACTTTTAGTCGGCAAGCCAGTAGGCGGCCCTTATAGGGCCTGTGCAAACCACCAGTTCAACTGGTGGTTATGATT
>JAZONH010000027.1:0-10381 GCA_045654405.1 Acutalibacteraceae bacterium
AGGGGCTAACGCCGAATTATAATTCGTAATTCGTAATGCGTAATGCGTAATTATCGGGGCACTTCGTGCCGATTATATTCGCGTTTCGCAAAGCGAAACATATCGCATACGAAGTATATATCGCATCGTCAGATATATCGCACCGTAGGTATATCGTACCCGAAGGGTATAATAAGTAGTTCTCTTACTGTTATTCTTCAGTCCGATAGTACAACCGTAGGGTACGCATCTATGCGTACCGCAACATTTTTTTGGTTAGGCGTTAAGGGGCGCAAGAGCCGATTGTGTTATGGTAATTTTACACAATAACCGAAGTGCCGATTTGTGAAAATGCACAAGGTTATATTCTTGATGAGCAAAAAACCTTTTGGGTCTTGAAAACCTGTATTTTATATGATATACTTCTTATATTAATGACCTTGGGGGTGTATTTTTTGGCAACAGAAAATATAGATGTCCAGGAAAATGTAGGCACTCAGTCGGTTGACGCTGCCTCCAGAGAATACGTTTACGAAAACCGTCGATACGTTGGTATGAAGGAAACAGTTTGGTACGTTGTTTACGATATGTGCCAGAGCTTCAATATCGACTCATTCAGTCAGCGTTTCGTTACAAACATTCTCCAGATTGACTTGGACTTACAAACATTTGTTAACGTTTTCAATGGCTTCTGGGACGTTGTTAATGACATCTTCACAGCGGCTATTGTTGAAAAAACCCGTACACGTTGGGGTAAATTTAAGCCCTACCTTGTTGCACTGGGTATTCCCGGTACACTCGGTACCTGCTTCTACTGGTTGCTTCCCATGTTCTTTAAGGGCAAGGGCGCACGTGATACCTCAAAGTTCCTGACCTATTTCATACTTGCCATTGTCCGTGAGGGTGCGGGTACGTTCCGTGCTATTTCAAAAACAGGTATGCTGGCTACCATTACGCCACACCCTGTTGACCGTACGCGACTAATCACCTTGGCAGAGTTCTTCTCAGGTCTTTTGGGTGAAAAGCTTCCTCAGCAGATTCTTACAATTTTGCTTGACCTTATCGGTAATAAGGTTATCAACCTTTCATACACTTCAACCTTTATGTTCATGGGTAACTTTACCGCTATCGTAAGTGGTGTTGCATCACTTATCTTCTGCGTTATGGCTCGTGAGCGTGTTATGCAGTCCGTTGAAACACCAAGTGTTCTGCAGGGTCTTAAGTCGGTTATCAACAACAAGCCCATCTTGCTGTTGACCCTTTCCGAAACCCTTTCAAACTTCAGTGTCGGCGGTAGCATCAACGACTATTACATAGACGTTCTTAACTTCGCTTCAATGACCTTGGTTGCAGGTATTCCCGGTGCTATCATCAACCCCTTCTCATTCTCATGGGTACCGTGGTTCAGAAGAAGATTTTCAACAAAGGCCCTCTACCTTCTCGGTACAAAGAGCCAGTCACTTCTTGACATCCCCGTATTCCTTCTCGGTATGATAGGCGGTAAGCATAACGGTATTTACAAAAAGGTTATACCGATGTTTGTAATAATGGCGCTAAAGGAAGCCATTTATATGATATTCTGGGGTGTTCGTCGAGTTATCCCCAGCGAAATGTACAACGAATCCATGGACTATTGCGAATGGAAGAACGGCTACCGAACGGAGGCTATGACCTCGGTTGCCCGAGAGCTGACCAAGAAGCTGGCAAGTATTGCCAACGGTGCTCTGGCATTGCAGCTTAAGAAGCTTATCGGTTACGATATTTCTTCTTACACAAGCGGCGCTGCACAGACAGACGACACCAAGTTCGGTCTTTTTGCAATGGCTACCATCATCCCCACCGTTACAGGTCTTTTAGGTATCATCCCCATCCTCTTCTACGACCTTAGCGGTGAAAAGCGTGAGCGTATGTACGTAGAGCTTCTTGCAAGACGTGAGGAAGCATCAAAGCTTGCTATGTCCGGTAATAAAGAAGATATTGAAAAGCTTGCAAAGGAACAGCTCAGCGTTGGTAGTTCGAAACGCGACTTATAATTAAGCTTAACACCTTGAGCCTTATGGCTCAGGGTGTTTTTTTGTCTGTGGCGTTTTTTGTAATGTAACAAAATGTGTTTTTGTAACAAGAATGTAAAATCTGAGGGGATTTTGTTGAAAAAAGCCTTGCTTTATGTTAATATAATGGCATAAAGTAGTGTAATGTTGTCTTGTGGAGGTGAGCAAATGACCAGGTCCGACTATCTTTCAAACAGTGCTAAGCTGTTGATGATTTGCAGTGCATTTTTGTTTTCGGTTAATTTGCTTTCCTTTGTGTCAATGTACGCGGGTGCTCTTACCAACGTGGTAGCAAAGCTTACCGATATCTGCTTTTATGGTATGCTGGTGCTTGGCTTTCTTGCCTTTAACGGCGAGGGTATTGCCTATAAGCACGCCCGTCAGTTGAAGCACAAAAGGGTAACTGCTTTTCTTAAGGTGCTTCTTCTTTCTGCCTTCTTTATCCGCTTTATAAAGACCCCTGTGGAGGGTGCGCTTTTAAGCACCTCGGCGGATACTGTGGTTGGTGCACTCAGCAGACTTGGTCTTGGGGTTTTCAACAACGTGTCATCCTACGGCTTTTTGCTTACGGTGGTTGCCCTTTGGTGCATTTTCAGGGATGGCATAAACAAAAAGCTTGTGGGCTTTGAGGCGGTAGCCCTTGCAAGCGGTGTTGCATATAATGGCTTTAAGATTTTTAATCACGCTATTACTAAGTACGGCTTCAATTATTTTGGTGAGGGTCTTGCTCAGTTTTTCCAAAATGGTCTTATTCTTAATATTCTGTGCCTTGTGCACTTTATGGCGGATATTATTATGTTTGCCATGATTTTAAAGCACTACAACGCCAAGGCACTTGTTGAGCAGAATGAGAAAATAGCAATTGTCCGCAAAATGGTGACCTCCCGCAAGATTTATAAAACTGATTGCTTCGGTCTTGACACTATGGAGGACGACTATTTTTCAGAAGGGTGTGGCGACGAAGCCTGACCCATAAATTCAGGAGAGTGTTATGAAAAGATACCCACATATAATTATATCTTTAGTTTTATGCATATCTTTTTGTTCAGCGTTGGTGGTTTATTCATCAGCGGCGCTTAAGGGCGACCTTGACGGTGACGGCAGAATAACAACCGTCGATGCCCGCACCATTCTTTCCATAGCTTCGGGGCATATAACCCCCACGGTAGCGCAGAAGAATCTTGCGGATATGAATGGTGACGGTATAATTTCCGTTAACGATGCAAGGGATGCTTTGTACGAGTCAATCGGTAACTATACCGATGCGGAATACACCCAGATTCTTCTTGATAAGGGCTTCCCCAAATCCTATGTTGAGGATTTGCTTGCCCTTTACAGAAAGCACCCTCAGTGGGAGTTTGAGCCCTTTATAACCAACCTTGATTGGGCGGCGGCAGTTAAGGGCGAGCGCACACCCCACAATAAACAGTTGATTGAAAAATCAGTTATAGCCGCCTACAAGTGCGATTGTAGCTCCTGTGATGGTGTTTTGCAGGAAAGCGGTACGTGGGTAAGCGCATCACAGACGGCGGTTGAAAGGTATCTTGACCCCCGTAACTGGTTGAATGAAAAGCATATTTTCCAGTTTGAGTATAACGTTTATGATAAGGCTCAGAATACCGAGGTTATTGAGTCCATACTTAAGGAAACCTGGATGCACGATAGCTATATTACCTATTATGACGGCTTGGGTAACACCAAAACCTTTACCCTTGACGGTAAAAAGATTAAATATTCCGAGGCGATTTTAAAGGCGGCTCAGGATAGCGGCGTAAGCGCATACTACCTTGCTTCTAAAATTGTTCAGGAGGTTGGCTCCGTAAAATCCACCGATGCCGCAGGCTCAAGCGGTAAGGAGTCACCCTATAATGGTATTTATAACTACTACAATATTGCCGCTAATACGGGTGCGGGGGATGGCCTCAGATGGGCTAACGGCTATATGAAAACCAAGTCCTCTGTAACTATGTATAAATCTGCGGATACATCCTCGGCGGTTGTGTGCACCGTGCCCACGGACGTATCTCTTTACTATATCTCTAAAAGCGGTAGCTTCTACCGTGTGTCTGCAACTGTGGGCGGCACAAAATATAACGGCTACGTTGCCGCATCGGGCGTGTCAGTTTCCACATCCTACGGCAGACCGTGGTCAACGCCATATCAGTCCATTTATTACGGTGCAAAGTATATTTACGCATCCTTCTCAACCTATCAGCCTACGGGCTATTTGCAGAAGTTTAACGTTAACCCCGCCTCGGGCAATCTGCATTATAATGAGTATATGGCAAACGTAAGGGCGGCGGTGTTTGAGTCCGAGCACACCTACGAGGCGTATAATGATTGCGGTATTTTAGGCACCAAAAAGGTTTTCCAGATACCCGTTTTCAAGAATATGCCATATGGCGATTTGTTTGAGTCCCAGCGGTTTACAGGCTATAGCCCCGTGGTTTCCAGTAACCTTACCACTACCAAATCCGTAACCCTTACCTGGACCGAGGTTGAGGGTGCGTTGGGCTACCAGGTATTCAAATACGATGCCACTGCCGATAAATTTGTTAAGCTTACCAATACCTCGTCCGCAACCTATACGGATTCTACCCTTACCTCGGGTGAAACCGAAACCTACCGCGTAAGAGCATATAAAAAGGACGCAACGGGTAACTACGTTTACACAAAATACAGCGAGGATTTCTACGGCGCGTGCGCACCTGCAACACCCGCAACACCCACTAAGGGCTCTGTAAGTGAAAGTAGTGCCACTATAAAATGGAGTGCCGTGAAAAACGCTACGGGCTATTACGTTTACCGATACGACGTGGCATCGGGCAGCTATAAAAACGTAGGGTCAACAACCACCGCAACCCAGCTTACCGACAAGAATCTTCTGGCAGGTACAACCTATAAGTATAAAATCCGCGCATACTTTAAAACCACAAGTATGGTTGCGTGGTCGGCGTATTCATCAGTGCTTGAGGTGAAAACAAGCGGTACCGCACCCACTCAGATAGGAACGGTTAACGTAAGCGACTGGCTTAACGTACGCAACAAGCCAAGCACTGACGGCTCAGTTGTTGCACAGGTCGAGGACGGCTTCAAGCTTTATATTATCGGCACAAGCGGCGAATGGTACAAGGTTACCTTTACCCTTGACGGCGTAAGCTACACGGGCTACGTTCATTCCGATTACGTAACTGCAGCCCCCATTGAGCAAAAGGAAAATTGCCCATATTCAGAGCCCACCGCCACTGTAAGGCAGGGGGACAAGGGGGATTCGGTTAAATGGGTGCAGTGGTATCTGTACAAGCTGGGCTATATAAAATCATCTGATATTGACGGTGATTTCGGCCCAACAACCCTTAGCGCAGTTAAAAAGTTCCAAGGTGATAAGGGTCTGACCGTTGATGGTCTTGTAGGCTCAGGCACACGAGCAGAGCTTAAAAATGCATACAAATAAAAAAACACCTGACCACACGGTCGGGTGTTTTTTGTTTCAATTAGGAATGAGGAATTAGGAATTAGGAATTATTGGGGCAAAGCCGATTATAATTTTGAATTAACAACGTTAATTTCCTCATCAAACATAATAAGGTCTGCGTCGTAGCCCTTTTGGATTTTACCCTTTGTGTCACCATAGCCCACAACCGTGGCAGGGGTGAGTGATGCCATCTTAACGGCACTGTAAAGGGGAACACCTATACACTTATACATATTCCTTACGCAGTCTGAAAGGGTTGCGGCACTGCCCGCTAAGGCAGAGCGGTCTGCAAGCTTCATAACTCTGTCCTCATAAATAACGTCAACGCCGTTTTCCTGAGTGTAAACGGTGTTTTCCTTTATGTCGCTTGCGGCAAATTCAAGTCCGTCAGTTATAAGGTACATACCGTCGTCGCCCTTGCATTTGTATATAAGCTTAAGTAAGCCCTGGGGCAGGTGACGAAGGTCCGCAATGGTCTGCACCGTAAGAGCGTTCATATAAAGACCCGCTTCAACCACCCCTGCGTTTCTGAAAAGCCCTGTTTTAAAGCAGGATGAGCAAGCGTTGTAAATATGGGTAACGTCGCTGAAGCCGTGCTTTACGGCATCTTCAACCTGCTCAAAGCTTGCGGCAGAGTGAGCAACCGAGGGCACTATACCGCGGTTTCTGAGCTTGTCGCCCAATTCCAACACGCCCTCGCACTCGGGTGCGGCACCCATCATAAGTATTTTATCCCACGTTTCAAAAAGCTCGTCGGGCGGGTTAAGGTTGGGGTTAAGTATATTTTCGGGGCTTTGAGCACCCTTGTATTGCATTGAAATATAGGGACCCTCAAGGTGCACACCAAGAATATTTGCTTTCGTGCTTTTTTCGGATGCAGCCTTTATTGAATTTACAACCCTTTTTAATTGCTCAACAGGTGCGGCAAGGGTTGTGGGCACAATGGAGGTAGTGCCGTATTTAAGGTGAGCCTCTGCCATTGCAATGATATCGTCGGGATTTTCGCTCATAGCACTTTTGTTGCCACCGCCGTGAACGTGAACGTCAACAAAGCCGGGGGCAAGGTATAAGCCTTTACAGTCTGTGACGGTGCTTTCGGGAGTTCCTTCAAAGTGGTCTGTTATATCGATAATCTTACCGCCGTCAGTTACAACAACGCAGTCGCGTATTGAATCGGGGAAAACTACCTTTGCATTTTTATAAAACTTCATTTATATCACCACCTCTAATTTTAAATTTATTTATGCCGTATGTCAACCAATATTTTTTTGTGCGACTGTTAGCGACAAATGTTTTAAGAGTCAGAAACTATAATGTTATCAGCAGGGGGTGGTGCGTTGGTAGTTTACGCAGACGTGTTGGTGGGCGTTAACGTAATTATTACGTATTTTCTGATTATTTCCACAAGGCTTATTTGCAGATTGCCCACTAATAAATGGTTGGTGGGTGCGGCATCCCTTGTGGGTGGGCTTTCGTCAATGATAATTTTTTACGAGGATATGCCCCTGGTATTATCTGTTGGCTACAAATTGCTTGTGGCGGCGATTATTACCGCCGTGGGCTTTACACCCCATAGTGTAAGGGGTTTCGTTAAAGCACTTTTGTGGTTTTTTGGTGTCAGCTTTTTGTTTGGCGGAATTATGTATGCCCTGGAAATTACCTTTAACCCGCAGAATATTATGTATATTAACGGCACGGTTTATTTTGATATGAGCATTACCTACCTTGTGGGGTCGGTGCTTCTTATTTACGGTGCATTTCTGGTGGTGAATTTTTTGCTTACACGGTACTCGGTAAAAAATAAAATTTATGACGTTCAGGTTGCCTTTCGTGATGCACAGGTGACCCTTCGGGGCTTTTGCGATACGGGCAATAATCTTAGCTACGGCATATCACAACGCCCGGTTATTATTGCCGAGCTTTCGGCGGTGGCACCTCTTTTCACCTACGAGGAGCTTAAAATTCTTAAATCGGGCGAATATGATAATATACCCCAATCCCTTATGGGTAAAATTCACCTTGTGCCCTGTCAGACTGTGGGTGGTGACGGCTTTTTGCCTGCGGTGCTACCCCAAGCGGTTACGGTGAAATCGGGTAATAAAAAATCACAGTCTCCGCGGGTGTGCCTTGCGCTTAGTAATCAAAGGCTTTCGGGCGGGGAGTATAACCTTATTTTACATAAAACAATTTTCAATGGGGAGTGGAAGGAGATAAATGAAAAGGTTAAGTATTCTGGAATTAATAAATAGACTTAAGCTAAAGCTTTCGGGTCTTTCGCGGGGTAGTGTTTATTATATAAACAGTCCTCAGACTCTGCCGCCGCCCCTTTCAAAAGAGGAGGAGCAGGCGATTATTGACCAACTTCAGCAGGGTGACACAAGCTCACGTGATAAACTGGTTGAGCACAACCTGCGCCTTGTGGTTTACATAGCAAAGAAGTTTGAAAGCTCGGGGGTCAATATTGAGGATTTGATTTCAATCGGCACCATAGGGCTTATTAAAGCGGTGAACACCTTTAAGGCGGATAAAAATATAAAGCTTGCAACCTATGCCTCACGGTGCATTGAAAACGAAATCCTGATGTATCTTCGTAAAATCAATCAGCAACGGCTCGATATCTCCCTTGATGAGCCCCTTAACGTGGATTGGGACGGCAACGAGCTTCTGCTTTCGGACGTTTTAGGCAGCGACGGCCTTGAAATTAACGACAACGTTGAGCAGGAGGATGAAAAACGTATTTTGCACGTCTGTATGCAGGATTTAACCGACAGGGAAAGGCTTATAATGAATATGCGCTTCGGCCTTGACGGTAAAAGGGAGCATACCCAAAAGGAGGTAGCGGATATTCTGGGCATATCCCAGAGCTATATTTCACGACTTGAAAAGCGGATTATTTTAAAATTAAAGCGTGATATTGAAAGGCTCACCGTAGAAAAATAAAAGTAAAATTACTTGTATTTTTCTATTATGTGTAATAAAATGAAATAAAGGAAAAATTTGTATATAGAGGGGATATATATATGAATAAGGCACAGATGGTGTTTAAAGCGGTTGACGGTATCTGCTATCCTATGCAGAACGTCAAGAAATACAAGGACGTAGTATCCGTAAGGGATATTCCCTACGGTGATTTGCCCAGACAAAAGGCGGATTTATACTACAAGCCCGAAATTTTAAAGGATGGCAAAAAGCACCCGCTTATTATCTATTTCCACGGCGGCGGATTTATAATGGGCGATAAAAAGTGCAGGGTAAGCATCTGCGAATTTTACGCTAATGAGGGCTATTTTGTTTACAATATCAACTACGAAATGCCCCCGGTTATGGCATGTCCCGAAATGTTTTATTGCTGTGCCGCAGGGGTGAACTCTGCCCAAAAGCTTTTTGACAAGTACAATATTGACGAAAATAAAATCATCCTTACGGGTGATAGCTCTGGTGCGTTTTTGTGCTCGTATATAGCGGCGCTTAAGTTTGACGATGAGCTTCGTAAGGCGGTTGAGTGCGAGGAAATTAAAATCAACGTTAACGGTCTTATGCTTATGTGCGGCATCTACGACCTTGAGGTGCTCCTTCAGGGCTCCTCGCTTATGGGCGTTATACCCCAGACTGCAAAAATGGTGTTGAACTTTGACCTTAAAAAGGATTTTTCCAATATCAGCGAGTTTAAATACTACGATTATCTTTCACCCTCTAAGTTTATTAACGATAAATGGTGCCCCACCTTCATTTGTTGGGCGGATGACGACCTTGTCTGTCAGAACCAGGGTGAGCCCATGGCAGAAAAGCTTCAGAAATGTGTGCCCTATTTTGACTCATACCACGTAAAGGGCATCCACAACAATCATTGCTTCCACCTGAATTTCGGCACGGGCAACAAGCCCGCCGTTGCGTGTATGAACAAAACCCTTGAGTTTTTAAAGGAAATAACTAAAGAAGTTAGTTATAAATAAAGCTGAAAAAACGCGAAGCCTATCATCCCATTTTGCGTAGCAAAAAGGGAGGGGGACCGCCTTGTGTAAAGATGTTTTTACACTCTATCTTGATGCGTGACTGAAACTTAAAATTACAATATGTTTCGTCGGAGCGGTGGTGGGTAGTTCTCTTGCGGTTAGTCTTCAGCAGGGGAGAACAATAGATAATGTATCTATGTGTGTCGTTAAATTACAAATAAAATTCAAACCGATATTTATCTTTATAGATAAGTATCGGTTTTTATTTAATTAAAAAACTATTGATTTAAAAAAGAATATGTGTTAAATTATTTGTGCGAAACAAAACTTAATAAATGTTGAAGAATACCCTCTGTATAAGTGGGTATTATATTCCTATGATTGCGTTTATCTATGACTTTGATAAAAACGCAACTCATTCAGGTGAACGCCATAAGGACTCTTCAACTGTTAAGTTTTGTTTCGCGACAACGGGAGTTTGCGTTTTTTATGCGTCAGCTTCGGTTGGCGCATTTTTTATTATAAGGTGATTTTATGACAGAAAAAGAATTAATTTGGAAAATGTACAGTAAATTGTTTAACACTATCACAGATGCATTACCGCTTATAGAAAACATAAAAGCAACTGAAATGTTGAAACAAGCACAAATTGAAGTAGAGGAAATGTACATTTCAACAACACCATTCAATTAGTTTACAAATCTGTATTGTTCTGATAATTATGCATTTTGTGTTAAACCCTACGGGGGTTTATTGTTCTATCCAACCGAAGAAAAATAGTTAGAGAACTACCCACCAAACAAGCTTCGCTTGTTATTCAATTCGAAGAATTGATATGTAATCACGCTTTAGCGTGTATGTAATTGCCGTAGGCGTATGGCATCACTAAAGGTGTATTATGAAATCCTTCGTATTGATTACAT
>JAZONH010000028.1:0-90883 GCA_045654405.1 Acutalibacteraceae bacterium
TATCTTTCAGGTCAAAGATTTTCTACAGTACGGATTTTTGGTCAGACAAGGCAAAAACGCAGCTAATCCTGACGGATTGGCGAGTATTTTAACGCAGGATGAACGGAAATCCGCCTGTAGAAAACACGGTTCGGATAATTCCTTTCACCCTACACGGTGAGTCAGAGAATATGTTAGAGTTTTTAGAGAATGCAACCTCGTCAATAAACGATGCGTTGTATAGCTATGTTTTAGTTATTTTACTTGTTGTCGGTGGTGTTTATTTTACCATCCGCACAAGATTTGTACAGTTCAGATTATTAAAGGAGCAGATCCGTTGTGTGACCGAAAAGCCGAAGGACGGCAAGAGCGTTTCGTCCTTTCAGGCGCTTATGGTTTCTACTGCGTCACGTGTGGGCACGGGTAATATTATCGGTGTTTCCACCGCCCTTTGTGTTGGTGGCTTCGGCTCTGTTTTCTGGATGTGGCTCATTGCCATTATCGGCAGCGCATCTGCCTTTGTTGAAAGCACCCTTGCACAGATTTATAAAAAGAAGGGTCCAGACGGTAGCTACGGCGGTCCCGCATACTACATACAAACAGTATTAAAGAACCGTCCTTTGGCAATCATTTTTTCCATTTTCCTTATATTAACATACGGCTTCGGCTTCAATATGCTGGCGTCGTATAACCTGCAGTCAACCTTTTCAGGCTACGGCTTTTATAATGAGGAAATTACACCCTGGATAATCGGTCTTGTGCTTGCGGTTATTGTGGGCTACTGCTTAATGGGTGGCGGCTCACGAGTTATTAAGGTTACAAGCTTCCTTGTTCCCTTTATGGGCATTGCCTACATTCTTGTGGCGGTTATTATCGTTGTGCTTAACGTTAAGCTTTTGCCCGACGTTTTCAAAACAATTTTTACCGAGGCTTTTGATTTCGAGGCAATCTTCGGCGGCTTCAGCGGCTCCTGCGTAATGTACGGTATAAAGCGTGGTCTGTTCAGTAACGAGGCAGGCGTTGGCTCAGCTCCCAATGCATCAGCATCTGCCGAGGTAAGTCACCCTGCAAAGCAGGGTCTTGTTCAGGTGCTATCGGTGTTTATTGACACTGTGCTTGTTTGTAGCGCAACCGCATTTATGTGTATGTGCTCGGGTGTTGCGCCCTCCGAAAGCATTAAGGGTGCGCCCTACGTTCAGATGGCACTCAGCGAAACTCTGGGCAGATTCGGTCCCATATTCATTACCGTGGCAATGATTTTATTTGCGTTTACAACCCTTCTTGGTAACCTTTACTACGTTGACAAGTGTATAATATTTATTCGCGGTAAAATCCCGGGCAAGGCTTTTATGCGAGTGTATTACATAATTGCGTCGTTGGTTATTTTTGTGGGTGCAGGCTTAAGCGCAGACCTTTTGTGGAACATAGCGGATATTACAATGGGCGGTATGACAATAATCAATATGCCCGTAATACTGATTCTGGGTAAATACGCATTCAGAGCCCTTAAGGACTACGACAAGCAACGAAAGCAAGGTAAAACCCCCGTTTTCAAGGCAAAAAATATAAATCTTCCCCATAACGTAGATTATTGGAAATAATTTTTAAACGAAAAGCTGCTTTTTTACGCCATAAACATTAGGTTTTGGGGTGAAAAGCAGTTTGTTTTTGGGCAAAAACAGTACTTTTTTCGTCAAGTTGTAGAAAACACCCATGGTGAGAATTGTTGCTTTTGCTAAAAAACACATAGTACGCCGACAGAGTATTCAAAACAGTAAAAATATGTGCAATAATGTAGATGCTGAACCGAACAGGTCGGTTTAAAAAATAAAACTCGCAAAGCGAGAGATTTTTTCGGAGGGAAAAATTATGGCAGGTCAAATCAGAATTACTCCTGATCAGATGAGAGAAAAGGCAAATCAGTATCGCAGACAGGGCGAAGCAGTTAACGGCGTTATCAGCCAGTTAGACAGCTTACTTCAGCAGCTTCAGGCTGAATGGGAAGGCGCAGCAAGCGAATCCTACGCAGCACGTTACCAGGAGCTTAAGCCCGGCTTCCAGAAAGCAGAGCAGCTCATCTATGAAATTGCAACAGCTCTTGATTCAACAGCTAAAATCGTTGAAGAAACAGACACAAGCATTGCTAACCAGTTCAAGGCTTAATTTGGCGGTTGGTTATCGCCCGACAACGTTGGTTGTCGGGCGAATTTTGTAAAAGGGAGGGGCTACTTGTGGCAGAAAAAGATGTGAATGAGTATAACAGACTTGTAAGACAAAGGAGAAATGCCAGAAGTCAATACAACGCCTGTTCTGATCGTATTGAAAACTACGATTATTTAATCAGACGGCTGAAAAGCGCAAAAGAGCGCGTAGCAGAACAAAAAAGAACCTTCAATACAATAAATAAAGAGGATAAAAAAATCTATAAAAAGAAGTACGAATGGAAGGGTAAAAATTACGATAGCTTTAAAATCAAGGGCGATGTTGCCACGGATTTTAATGACGACTATTATAAAAATACTCTTGACTACGTGCTTGACTCTATCAATAACGAAATAACACGACTACAGAACGAGCGTATGGAAGAGTACGGGTTGCTTGGCCAGCTTGGTTCAAAAATCAATAGTTTAGGCACCAAAATAGAAAATTTCTTTAATTAAAGGAAGTATTTATATGGCAGAGTTTAAGATTTCTCCCGGTTTGTCAGGTGAGGTAACTACCCTCAAAAACAAGGGCAAGGAACTGGCAACCGACAGTGTGGATGTTGATAAAAGCGACGTTAAGACTCTTAAAACGAGTATGAAATATATACAGCAGCAGAAAGATATCAGAACATTACTCAGATTGTATGCGGATCTTGTAAAAAAGGACGCTGACGATATGAAAAAAATGATTAACGATGTTCATGTGATGGATGAAAAAATAGCATCAGGAAACAGATGATGTTAAAGAGGTAAGTTATGGGATATAAAGTAGATTTTGATGCTTTGGATAGCTTTGACACGACCTTGTCGAACCAGATTAATAACTGGGGAACCGAGTTGGACTCCATTGCAAAAGCTCTTGATACCATTAAAACAACCAAAAATATGTCCGGCGAGGGTTCCGATAACATAAAGACATATTTTGAATCTGTGCATGGTATGATTCAGGGCTTGTTAGGACAATTATTGTCAGCACATCAGAAAAACTGCTTTTTATATAAACGTGATTATTTTTCTAATATAGATAAGGCTACTCACGTTGTTATAAAAGAGAATGAGCTTGAAGATATATTGTCCGACGTTACCAACAAGAAAAACAGGGCAGTCAGAGTTGATGATGCTCTTGCAGAGATAATGTTTGGTATCAGGGATATTTACTATCTCGGCTACAAGGATGTAGGTGACGTGTATTACTCTCACCAGGGCATCGAAAAGTTTATTGATGATTTGGATTCGGATATCAAATCACTTGAAAACAAGCATCATAAAAATGACTTTGTTAATACGGGTGAGCTGATAAAGACCCTTACCTCATTTATTAGAGAATGTCAGGGTAAGGGCAGAAGCTACAAAAAGAGCTTCGATATTTATGATTTAGCGGGCTCCGAAAGCTTCCAGAAGCTGTACGCGGCGTATATGGAGGTTGACAAAGAGCAGCAATCCAAAATGGAGCTTATTGAAACCGAAATTGAAAATCAAAAAGAGCGCGTTGCAATTCTTGAAGAAGAACGTGCAGAGCGTGAAAGAAAAGCTAAGGTTTTCAAATGGGTGGTTACTGCAGTTTGCATTGTGGGCTCCATTGCTATTACGGTTGCAACGGGCGGTGCAGGTGCACCTCTTATTGCAGGTGCGGTTTCTGCCGGCTCGGCAATTGTTTCCACAAGCCTGCACGGTATGGCGGATGAGTATATCGAGCACGGCTACGATCATAGCGAGTATGACTGGGGTAAAATAGCTAAGGATACTGTGCGCGAAGGCGCTAAAGGCTTCGTTTCCGGTGCCTTGGGTGCTTGTATCGGTGGTAAAATCTCAGACAGCTTAAGTTCAGCTGTTTTCAAAAAAGGCTTACAATCCACCAATTCGCTTCAACGAATTGGTACATCAGCCGTAATCGGTTCGTTATCAGAGGTTGGTACGGGAATTGCGACCCGTACTGCCGAGGAAACAATTGATGCCCTTACCGGCGGAGATGCAGGTATAGACCAGATTTTCGATATCAAGTCAATAGTGACAGATGCGGCAACCGGTGGTATAGGCGGCGCTGCAGATGATATTATAAAACAAAAAGGTGCAGACAAATTCGCACAGGATTTCAATAATAAGCACGATCCCGTGGGAGATGCAGAGAAGGCAGGAATCAAGAATGTTAAAACAGGAGCCAACAATGGTCCCGACTTCAAGGATTCCGACGCAATACTCAAGCTTAATGATGCAGGTGACGTGGCAGAGGTTAAAATTAAGGCTACCGGTAATCATCAAAAGGATTACAGGCAAGCCGAGAAAATTCTAAAAGAGCAAGGATATGATATTGATTTTAAATCAATGCGTACAGGCGAAGGTAAAACGCACGTATGGCATCATTGCGACGATTATAATACTGCTACAGAGGAGTTAACCATGCAGTTTATAACTATCGAAGCACATGATATTACAAAGCCTCATGCAGGCGGCGCAGGACAATATTATGTCGTGAGCGGAAATAAGGGCGATTATGCTAAGAAACATAGCATAATCGGTTATGAGGATTGGAATATATCCGGTGGTTTAAATACTGCCGCTGGCGGTGTGGATGATACTATTCAAAGTATCGAGAGTTTCGAAGAAACTAATGCCGATTTTATTAGTAGTTGCTACGCGGCTATTCCTACCGGTTCTGTTTTCTCAAGTAAGATAGATCTGGGAAAGTTCTTTGATAATTTTGATTTTGCGACAAAAGCAGAAGCAGAAATGCCTGTATAAAAGGAGGTGTACCGTATGTTTGAGTTTATAAAAAGAGAAAATCCCGATAAAAACGTTTCCGAGGATTATATTAATGATGTGGAAAAAAAGTATGGCATTAGTTTTCCAAAGGCTTTACGCAGTTTCTATTTAAATCACAACGTAAGCGAATTAAAGGAAGCTACAATAGTGATGTATAGAGAAGCTTTCAGTGTTGAAGCTATATTGCCTTTGAAATATTGTTCAGAAAACGTTGAATTTTTATTGGATATACATAGAACTAAAAAATATAATCCCCAACATCTGGTACCCTTTGCAGAGGATGTTGCCGGTGAGTTGTATTATTGGGATATAAATACATGCGGGGTGTATTATTGGGCGACTGGTTATGAAAATAAACCATTAAAGATTGCCCGCAGTGTAGATGAATTTTTCGAGTTATTAAATATTTATTGCGATTAAGCAGGAAGGATAAAAATTATGATTGATTATTTACCTCTCGGAAGTATTGTTTTACTTAAAAATGGTGTGCAGAAGGCACTTATTATTTCACGAGCAATTAACGTTCGCAACGGCGATAAGGATTTCTTTTTTGACTACGGCGGCGTAGCATACCCCGAAGGTCTTATTGGTGACCAGATGGTTTACTTCAATGCCGATAAAATCAATAAGGTTGTTTTCAGGGGCTATAGCGATGTAGACGACGAAAATATGGTTGATACAATTAACGATTATCTTGTTGCCCACCCCGATATTGTGCGCGGCGACCCCGACAACTGGGTTGTAAATGAATAATATTTAAAAAAGATACCGGAGAATAGTGTTCTCCGGTATTTTTAGTTTGAAAAGAAAAGTGTTCTGTGGTATGGTATTAACAAATTAAACTAAATGTGTAATAATTGTAGTTGTTGGTATGTGTAAATGCAGTTTTAGGAGATTGGTATTACATTATGAATAAAGAACAGATACAAATTGAAATCAGAAGAGTTGAAAAAAGGTTATCCAATGTAAACTCTCAGATCAGAAAGCAAAAAGATGTTGTCGAAGAAAATGAATATAAATTGGATAAGTTAAAACGCAGTCTTGACAAAACAATGGAAAACTACAGGATTTTTGATAGAACAAACGAATCTCTTGAAGGCTTGTCGGAATTAAGATTTGTAAAAACGTGGGTAGAATCCCGTAAGCAACAAAACGCTTCAAGTAAACGAAAGGCTACCGCAAAGATGGATGAAGCATATCGCGAGCAAAAGCGTGTCGTTACGGCATCGTATCAAAAGCTTGACGATTTGAACGATTCTAAATTACGATATGAAAAAGAATTAACAAGATTAAAGCGGCTGCTTAACGAAACGATGTAAAGAAAGGGTTGTTTTTATAATGGCAGAAGATTTATTTGTGTGTGATGTTGATTATGACGTTTTGGCATGTAAAGTACAGGATTATTGGCGAAAAGAAGATGCGATATTAAAAAGATTGGTTGCAATATTATCCAATGTTGCGGAGCATGGTGTCGCTAAGGGCGATGCCCATTACAGCATAGTGATATTGAAGGAAGAAATTCAAAACATTTACGAAACAACCCGCGGACAAGGTGATGCGGTAAATGCAACTATACTTGAATTTTTAGCTCGTATTGATGAAATTGACTTGAAGTTGTATGGCGATGTAGGAGCGTGAGATAATGGCTGTTAATGAAATTAAATATGATTTTTCTTATTTGAACGATGCTATCGCCGAAATAAAAACACTAAAAGATGAGCTCCCTTTTAAAAAAGGCGTATCATACGAGTGGAACTATCTGTACACAGGGTTGTCGAAAGGCGATGTGTTGGATAGCTTAGCTGACATAGCAAAGCTTACTGATGAAAGATCAAGACAAATTGGTATATTGTTAGATAATGTTCTGATGGTTCTGAAAAATGCAAAAGAGCAAATGCAGAACCAGGACCAAAAAATATCCAAGGAGTATAAAGGCAAATGAGCGAGAATATAAAGGATAATAGTTCTAACTTGCAGGATGATGCGAAAGAGGTTGTCGGGCTTGTAGATGAAGCGTTGTCTGAAAACGAAGAATACCAGCGTGATAAAAGATTTGCTAAATATGTGGCATTAGGCGTCAATAAAAAAATTAATCAGCAGGTTAAAAGAGATTTTACTAAGCGTACGGAAGAAAAGCTGGTGAAGCTTGCAAATGATGTTAATGCGGATGAATTAAATTATGACATTAAGGGTGTTTTGGGCCGTTGGTTTTTGAATTCCAGTATAGGTAGGCTTTTGAAACAGCTTGTTGATACTCAGAGCATTATGTGTGATGCATATAACTATTTTGGCAAAACTATTAAAAAGATTTTCAGACAGGCGAGGACTGAGGACGCCAGATATTCAAACAGGCTTGAGAGTTCGCCTAAGTTGGTTGCAGAAAATGGTGTGCTTTTATTGACACGCTTAAACGAGGCGTTCAGTTATTATCAGGGTAATAAAGAATATGGTTGTTCAATAACATATGCTTTGGAAGAAACTTATAAGCGAAATGGCGAGGTTTCGGCAGCTAAACTGGAGCTTGACCCCGAAGCCCGTAAATTCAAGATTGAGAATTTTGTTCAGGATTCAAGCAATCTGAATGTTTTCAAGGAACATTCTTCAAAAATATATAAAGAAATTGGCATTGATGGTGAATCAATAGGCACATCGGAAATCGGAAAAGCAATCAAAGGAAAAGAAGAAGAAATCAACAAGACAGTACAATTTTTTATTGACCAAATAAGCGAAAAAACTGATGGTGGCAGAGTAGCGCTTATAGAGAAGCTGTTAAAAGATGAGAAGGCTTCGGGCTTGATTTCCGGATTGATTGATGCTACCGGATTAACGGGTGCAGCAAAAGGTTATTTTAAAATATATATTTTAAAACAAGTGAAAGAAGCAATCGAAAAAAACTATAGAGAATTGTTTGAGAAAATTGCTTCCGGTGAATCGGATAATCATAAACAATTGGAAAATCTGTATAATCAATTAAAAGACCTTGAACAAGTAATTCTCTACACTTATAGAGATATACACGATTTTGATCCTGATAAACAGGTTGAAGTGAATGAATGGATTGGCGACGTTCAGGCTCAAAGCTGGCCTGCTTCGTAAGAATTCAGAAAAATACAATAAGGAAAAATATACTTTAATAAAACGGAAACAACAAGCCTGCCGAAAAGCAGACTTGTTGTTTTTTCGTCTTTGTGCAATATTAATCCGTGCTTGCTTTGTTAATTCTGCCGAAATATACCCAGTACGCTGGCAGAGTATTAACCGTGGAGAGGTTTTGTGGGATAATATTATGGTAATAAGTATCACAGTGAAGTATTGTGTTTCGGGAGAAAGGGGCGCATTTTGTGGCAAGTTTAAGTACGATTAACTCCAGGATTGGTTATTACCAAGGAGAAATTCAAGAAAATAAAATCGAAATTAAAGAGCTCGAAAACGATTACAATCAATTGGTGGCTTTTAAGGGAAAGGTTCAGGTATCCCAGCAAAACTTTGCCGAGGGCAACCGAAACAAGCTTAAGGCCTTGGAGGCAGTAAAAAAATTTACAAATAACAACTCTCATGCAAAAAGGTATTATATTCGCACCAAAACTGGTTTGAGCCAAACTGGTGAGAAATTGCTCAGCAAAGGCTATGGCTTTTTGTTAGACAAAATATCGGATGAGTTGAGAAGGATCCGAAATAAAATCAGTAACCTGGAGACAAAGAACGGCGATTATGAAAGAAAAATCTCGAATCTCAGGGACGATTATAGAAAAGAGAAAGAACGACTTGAGGAGGAAGCTAAGAAATGAGTAATAACGTGATTTCAAATCAGGGCGAAATAAAAACGGTTATAAACGAAGTGAATACAAAAACAGAAGAGGTTATAGCGGCTATAAGAGAGTATAATTGGATGCTGCAAAGATTGCAGACGTTAGCAATCAAGGATGATCTGATTAATGCAAAGCTGAGCGGCATAGCGTTGCATTTAAAGGACTGTCGGGATGATATTATTGCAATTCAGGAACAAATTTCAACGACGGTGACCCAGAACAACGAAACAATTGCAAATTTAGACAAAGGCGATTTTTGGGATTTTGTACAGAATGGTATGGTTAACGTGGAAAATCTCTTGAACAGAATATCATAAGAGGTGTAGTTTTATGGTAGAGATAATTATAAAGAAATTACATATAGATGCCGAATATGCAAAAGGCAAAAAAATAGCGCAGAAGGTTAGCGCAAGCACAATACAGTCTCAGTTGTCAAATTCTAAGGGCAGCTTTGCAGAAGAAACCAACAAGATGATAACCAATCTCAATGCATTGTTTTTGGATGTTTCTGTGGCTATGAGCCTGGCAAACGAAGCCATCAAAAATGTTGGTGATGAGTTCAATGTAATGGATAACGCTATCGGCGCAGCTTTGGAAGTTGTTAATAAGCCTAAAATATAATGTTATGAAAAAGATTTCTATATTTACATTAATAATGATTCTGGTTTTGAGTTGTGCAGGTTGTGGTAAAACCCCAGCCGACACAGAAAAAACAGAATCGGCGTTTGAACAGAAAGTAGAGGAAGAAAGTATGTTGGAGTTAAATCAGCGTCAGGTAGAAATATGCGAAGCTGTTGGATTACCGACTCAGGTAGACGAGTTGGATTCCCATCAGCAAAAAACCATTATGCGTATAGAGCTTTTGTTGCAGTATCTTGACGATAAATATAATAAATCCTTTAAGTACGCGGGATATGTGGATGCAGGAGTTTTAGAGGATGAGCATCTTATTGCATATTCAGAGGATATGAATATATACAAAACTACAACTCTTTATGTTAATAAGGATGGTGCGCTCGAGGACGATTATGTTCAGGTTTATGTAGCTGCAGAGATTGAAAGCGAATTAACCTTGTATGTTATGCAGAACTGGAAAGCAAACGCTAAGGCTTTCGTTAGTGCTTGCGATACCGAAACTGAAGATATAACGGACGTTTCATTAGAAACCCTTGGTGATACCTGTGCATTTTTTACAATTGTATTGGAAACCCCCGCAACTCAGGAGGATGCAGAAAAATACAGCAACGACTTTATTTCATGGGCTAAGCAATATGGCTTATATGGTACGGTTGAAACATATGTTGTTGAACCCGATGACTTTGATGATACAACAATAGAAAACTACGAAAACATAAAAGTTAACGCCGGCGTTGACGTTGTTTTCAGAACTGATTTTTAAGGATGGGTAGGTGAGTTTTATGAGCTTTAGCGATCAGGATATAATGATGGTTGAAAACCTTACTTATCTTACCGGTGGTAATGCGATAAAGGGATCTTCTTTTGATCCTAGTGTTAAACCATTTAAATCTGTTGATAAATGTGCAACGATGGCAGAATATCTTAATCAGTTCAGTGATGAGATGTTGGCGCAGTTGGATAAGCAAGGAAACAAAACTTATAATGGTGAAATCAGCGGTTCCGAGTGGGCTGCAATGATCAGACATATGAAGTCAAACGCTAATATATACAATCTGGAAATTGCGGATTACAACAAGGACGTAGGTGCTTTATGCTTTGTGGCTTCCGATGGTCAACCCATAGTGGCGTTTGTGGGTACAAAGGATGGTGCAGAATGGATAGATAACGTTGAGGGCTTGAATAGAAGTGATACCGAGTGTCAGAAAGCAGCGTTAGATTATATTAATAGCTTGGAATATGATGATATAATTGTAACCGGTCACTCCAAGGGTGGTAATAAGGCTCAGTACGTTACAATTTGCGCTCCTGAAGGGAAAATAAAAAGATGTGTTTCAATGGATGGACAGGGTTTTTCACAAGAATTCTATGATAAATATGGACATCTCGTGCAAGAGCGTGCCAATAGAATAAAAAATTATTCCTTGTCTGCCGATTTCGTAAACATCTTACTTTTCCCTGTTCCCGGCTCACAGCAGATCTATGTTGACGGTGGTAAGGACGTAGGTACTATACTTGAAAACCATAGCCCTAATGCGTTCTTCGAGTACTATAAGGATGAAAACGGAAATTGGGTAGTTGTGGTAAATTCAAATGGTGACCCCAAGTTGAATATAACCGGAAACAAGAGCGATTTGGCTATATTGCAGGATTTTGTTGCATTCTTTATGAATAATGCTTCAGACGAAGAGAAAAAGCTGATGATTGACTTTTTATCTCAATTGCTTGCTGGCGTGAGAAGTGAGGGCTGGTCTAAAGAACAGATTATTGAATATTTAATGACCAACCAGGATGCATTAGCATTGTTTATGGCATACCTTATCAAGTACATGGAGGTATTTGATATATCCCAGCTTGAAGTAGTTGCAATGCTGGAGTCTCTTGGCCTTTCAGATGCGCTTTTGGTTGCTCTTGGTGTTGCTGACCATTTTATCAATATAAGTGCTTTGATTGAGTTTATATACAAAAATCTTACTGATGGTAAACGGGATTGGATAATAGAAACCATATTGAAGTGGGCCGGCGGTAAGAATGGGGCTCAGATACAACAGGTTTGGAGAAAAATAGAAGAAGCATATGGTGAGCTGGATGATGTGAAAAAGGATAAGAGTAAGGCCAAAATTGTAATTTACGATTATTCACAGGAATGCTATAACACTATCATTGAATCTATAAACTCCTTCAAAAGACAACCCTTGCCTGAGGCATCTGACTGGAATAATTACAGTGGCATGAGTTGGTTTGGAAAATTGTGTGTTGGTTTGGTTTCTGCAAGCATAAACGGCTATGCTAGAGAGGTAAATGAGGTTTGCAAAAAATGGGAAAATAAAACCAACGAAAGATTCAACGACGTGTGGGAAGCCGATGGTAGATTTGGCGGAAAAGTGAAAGTAATATCAGACAAGATAAACTTTACAAAAACCAAAGTACAGGTTAATTTAATAAAATAAGAAAAACCGGTTATCATGTGATAACCGGTTTCTTATTATGATTTTTCACCATAATTCCTTCTGCTTATGTGTTTCTAATAAATCCTGCGTTTGTTCGAGGGTCAGGTTGTGGATTATAGCGTACATAAGTATGCAATCCCTGTGTATTGTGGCATTTAATGGTGCCCAATCATACACGTCCAGAGCCTTCTGGCAGGTTTTAAGGGGTAGCTCCATAGCAATACATATTTTAATCAGAACATCCCGTGAGGGGTGTTTTTTCCCTTTTAATATGTCGTAAAAATATGTGTAGCTGATATCCGCTTTACTTATTATTGTGTTTTTGGAAAGTGCGGTTTTTTCAAAGGCCTTTTTCCAGAAGGCTTCGGGCTTTTTGTCTTTGATAATGAGACCATATTCCTTCCAAAAATCCTCGAAGGATTTTTCTGGTGGTGACAACTGTGCCTGGAGTCTGTCCGCAAGCTTTGACATAATATTTCTCCTTTATATAAATTAAATGTAGCTAAATCCTTTTAAGATCAGAAATCAGCTTTTCCACAGTCTGGTATCGGTTGTAAATTCCGGTTTCGGTGCATTTCTTGATTATTTTTCCTAATTTACCACCGGGTGTTTTGATGATTGGATGGCAATTAACCGTGAGCTGGTTAAGTAAAACGCCAACGGCATAAACGTCAGTTGGGGGGATTGATTGATGTAAGCCGAATTGCTCTGGCGCGGCGTAGCCAACGGTGCCAAGGTTTATGGTGTCTGTTGTTTCTGTGTCGGTTACAAGTCGTGCCGCCTGCAGGTCAATAAGCACCGCATTATCATCGGGAGTTATGACTATATTTTCAGGTTTTATATCGCGATGAATTATTTGTTTTGCGTGTAAGAATTTTAATGCCTCGCATATTTGCAGGGTGTATTTTTTTGCTTGCTTTGTTGTTATGGCTGTGTCCTTAAGTATATCTGAAAGGGGATTACCCTCAACAAAGCTTTCTAAAACCAATAAGTACCCGTCGCATGAGCAAACGTCATATATAGTAGGGAGGTTGGGGTGTGAATAACCTCTCAAACGTCTGAATATATGGTCATTTCTGTTTTGTGATTTTATAAGCACAAGCTTTTTAGCGTTATTTATGTTCCTGAAAAGCTCAATGTGCGAATATTCACAATTTTTGAATACACATACCGAATCAAACTCATTGGAAATGGTTTCAAGTATAAAGTTTTCGTATGTGTTCATCGGTTTTTAAATCCCTTTTCATTATGGTCTTCGAGCATTTCTTCAAGGTTGTACAAAATGAATTTGTGGTTTAACGCATAAATTATAATGCTATCACGTTTTATCTTGGGATAAAGCGGAGCCCAGTTATACAGCTTTAAAGCATATTGACAATCATCAAGAGATAATTTCATTGCTATAAAAATTTTGATGATTGTATCTCGGGACGGATAGTTGTTGCCACCGATTACACTGTAGAAATAAGTATAGGCAATATCAGCCTTGTTTATGATGTCAACCTTTGACATTCCGCTTTTATCAATTACCTCTGCCCAGTATTCCTTTAAATCGTTGCAAACGAAGCTATCCTGGTTTTCTGCAAGATATTTGTCGTAGCTTATATTGTTTTTGTTTAAAAGTTCAAACAGCTCTTCGGTTCGTTTGTATTTCACTTTGTATCTCCTTAAGTAAATATATTAAAAGTCTTTTACAATCAATTCGCCATTGAATGTTTTTGCAATTTTGTCGTATTGTGTGTGGTCGGGATTGATGTATATCTTTTTAAGGTTGGGGTAACAGGTGTTATACATATATTTTGAATCTGGTGATTTTAAATAAGCATCATTGGGCAGCCATAACTCTTCCAAGTACGGGTTTGTGGTAAAGCTTGAGCCTGTACCCGTGCTTAAATAACAGTTCTCGGGTAATTTGAATACCTTATCTGTTTTGCTATACGGGTAAATGCAATCATATATGCTATTTGAAGGAATGTTTTTGTAGAACATTACGCCGTCACGAGAAAATACTGAAGGATGGCCATCCTCTACGTTGATTTCCTGCAAACCATTGCCGTAATCCCAAGGTGAGATTTGTATGTTCGAAACGTTTTTGTGTATATTTATTACCTTAAGGTTTGTTACCTCGCCAAGATTGCTGCTATTATCGATTTTTGTACACCAATCAGGGAACGTAAGGGTTGTGTAGGATGGGTGATCGGTAAACCAATAAAACGTGGAGCCCTTGTAATAAGCGCCGTCGATTAATTTATTGTCGGTGGATCCGTTTTTGCCGATGTATGTAATAGGACATTTATAGGCGAAGTCGCCATCCATGTGAACTCCCTTGTTGTTAGTAACAATCTTTGATAAAGAAGACAGGTTATTGAAGGTGTGGCTATATAAACTGACGGTCGTGGTGTTGCTATCATCAAAATGTATTTCTTTGATTTTAGAGTCATTGATAAAGCAATCGGTATATATTGCGGCTACCTTTTTTCCGTCAACAGTGCAGGGAATGGTTACCACGCTTGCGTTGCCCACGTATTTTATCAGCTTGATTCTGCCCGCTGAAGCCGAAGGGTTGGTGGGATACAGGTCTTCATATTCAAAATAGTAGCTTCCGCTTTGGGTTGTTGTAACCGCGGTGGTTCCTAAGGTTGTTGCGTCGGATTGCGTAACCTTTTCGGTTGTGTTGGGTTTAGTTGTGGCGGGAGCTGTTGTGACGGGTGTTGTTGCATATTCTTCGGTGGTGGTCATCCCGCTTGTGGGTTCGTCTTTGTCGCCGAAAACAGAATCTACAATCTGGTCAAAGAAGCCCTTTTTTTCTGTGGTTTCCGGAGCTTTGGCATCAGATGTATTGCTGTTTTTGGTGGTTTCCTTCTTTGTGTTAGAATTGAATATTTTGTCCAAAAACCCTTTCTTCTCGGTGGTTTCGGGGGCAAGCGTTACGGCTTTTGTAACCTCAATTATACCGAAAACCTGTTCACCACTTTCGTTGGTGACACCCTCACCGTTTTCCTGAGTAAGTGCAATGGTTTGAGTTTCGGTTACAATCGTAGTTTCCGGGCTTTGCAAAACAGGATCAGAGGTGTTTGTGTTTTTTAATGCGATAATGCAAATGCCCATAACAAGCAGAAACACGACTAAAGAAGCTGCAATGGTTACGGAGCGCTTTATCATTCCCTTGTTGGGTTTTGTGAGCAATACGATACCGGCTTTTTTCTTTTGGGGTATGTCGGGTTGGTCAAACGAATAAAAGCAACTCAGACAAAAATTGGATTCTTCCGGCAAATCTTTTCCGCAACCGGGACATTTTTTGGTCATAATATATCCTCTCAAATGGTAATTATAAGTTTTAAAATAAAGGATTTTTCGACGGTTGTCAAGGGAATTCGACAAAAAGATAAGAGGTAAAATTCAAGGTTGAAAAAACGCCGTATTTTTCCGAAAAAAACAAAAAATGTATGGTGTCGCAGAATAGGCGTGGTGTAAGTTTTGTGGTTAAATATATAATGTATATGCTGATTTGGCGAGCGTGGAATAACTACATTATACGTGAATAAAGCAAAGGGAGCGTAATTTAGGGATTTATTAGGTTTAAATTTAATAATTTCCGTTAATACTTTATGAAAATGCACCGTAGGCGCCAGCCTTACGGTGCATTTGTCATTTCGTCTGAACGAAAACTATTTAAATTTAAACTGCATAGCACCTTGAATCTTTTAAATTTGGATGCAGAGCAAGACATAAATGAGAGGGCACCCTGACGGGTTCCCTCTCATTTTAACAATGCTATGCGCCAAAGTTAATGATTTAAGGCTATTAAATCCCTAATTTACACTCCCTAAATCCGTAGTCCTGCTTTTATATTTTATATATGTATGCTTATACGCCGAAGTATTTTACAGCGTTGTTGTAGGAGATATCCTCTACAACCTTACTTAAGAATTCAATATCCTCGGGGTATTTGCCCTCTTCCACAAGGTCGCCCAGAAGCTCGCAAAGTATTCTGCGGAAATATTCGTGGCGGGGATATGAAAGGAAGCTTCTTGAGTCGGTAATCATACCAACGAATTTTGAAATAACACCTAAGTTCATAAGTGTCTGCATCTGTGTGCGCATGCCGTCGTAGTTGTCGTTGAACCACCAAGCAGAGCCGAACTGAATTTTAGACTCAGCCTCGTCACTCTGGAAGTTACCGAGCATTGTGCCGAGAACATAGTTGTCCTTGGGGTTAAGGGTGAAAAGGATGGTTTTAGGAAGACCCTTTTCGCAAAGCATTGCATCAAGAAGTCTTGAAAGATTAATGGCTATTTCATAATCTGCAACGGAGTCAAAGCCTGTGTCAGGTCCTAACTTTTTGAACATCTGTCCGTTGTTGTTGCGCATTGCGCCGATGTGGATTTCCATACCCCAGCCGAGGCGGTCATATTCACCTGCAAGGAAGAGCATAAGCTCGGTTTTGTATTTATCAACCTCTGCGGTGGTAAGCTCTGCACCTGAAAGACGTTTTTTGTAAATTTCGTTAAGCTCGTCTTCACTTGCCCTGTTGTAAGGAACATAGGTAAATGCATGGTCGGAGGCACGGCAGCCCATTTCCTTGAAAAACTCAATTCTTGAAAGCATTGCTTCTTTAAGCTCCGTAAAGCTTTCAACCTTTTTACCCATTACGTTTTCAAGAGCAATAACCCATTCGTTGTAACCGGGAAGCTCGATGCCGAGAGCCTTGTCGGGACGGAAAGCGGGAAGCACCTTGCATTTGAAGGACTTATCTTCTGCTAAAAGCTTGTGGTATTCGAGAGTATCCGCAGCGTCATCCGTTGTGCAGACATAAGCTACATTACTCTTTTCAATAAGCTCACGGGGTGTAAAACCACCTGCTTTGATTTTGGCATTTGCCTTTTCCCATATTTCGTCACAGGTTGCAGGGGAAAGGGGCTCGTAAATATCAAAATATCTCTGTAATTCAAGATGAGTCCAATGATAAAGCGGATTACCTATAAGATTGGGCATAGCGCTTGCCCATGCCTTGAATTTCTCATAAGGAGTTTTGTCACCTGTAATATATTCTTCACTTATACCGCAGGAACGCATACCCCTCCATTTATAATGGTCGCCCGCAAGCCATAAATAGGCAATATCGGAAGGTTCTTTATTTTCATAAATTTCCTTGGGCTGAAGGTGGCAGTGCCAGTCAAAAATGGGGGTGTTTTCGCAAGCGGCATAGAGCTTTTTAGCGGTTTCGGTAGAAAGGAGAAAATCCTTATCCATAAATTTTTTCATATATTTATCCTCCGAAAAGTTTCTAATGTCATTTTATCACAGCTGAGTCATATTTGCAATTAAATACTTATTTTAACCCAAAAATTACAATAAACGGTACAAAAATTACAAATCCCGCATAAAATAAAGTCCGTTTGCTATTATGAAATCACAGAGAGGGGATGGAAATATGAAAAAACAATTCACCTGTTTTGATAATTATAAAATATTTGGTATATCAACATTGGCATTTTACGGCGCAAGCATTTTGCTGATTATACTTACATCGATTTTCTGGGAGCTTGATGGAAATATTTACTATTATATTTATGACGTTTTAGCTTATTTAATGGGTATCATCAGTTGGCTAGCAGCAATTTTGTCAGGTGCCTGGCATCTGATAACGGTTATATGGTGCATCGTAATTGCAATTAAAGATAAAAATCCAAAGGTATTTTTGCATCCGTTGGTAATTATAAACATTTTGCTTACAATTTTTTATCCCTTAGGATGGATAATTTATTTTATGATTTAAAAGGAGTTGATTTTATGAAGACATTGAAGAAATATAAAATATTACAGATACTTATAGGTGTGTTTGCAGGATTTCTTGTTTTAGCCGTGGGTATGTTAATGACAAGTATAGCAACCTGGGAACAATTACCGGTTGAAAATCTGTTATCAAAAATTGTTCTTGTAATATTCCCCATAATGCTCACGGCAGGTATGACCTTTATAGCCGTGGCTTCAAAGTCAAATGGTTTGAAATTTGTTTATTACCCTGCGTTTACAATAAATATAATTTCACTTGTTTCAGCTATTTTCTATTATTGGGTTGACACAACAATGGGAACAACGTTTCGAAGGCTATTTTCGTTTGCTAAAAGCATCGGGATACCGTTCGGAAGCTATGCAAATGCAGTAACCGAAAAGATCACGTATACTGTTAATTACGAAGGTTGGACTGATGAATACAGCATTATGCCCGAATTTGATGTGTTAATGATTTTGCTTTTGTGTCTTGTGGTTTCTGTTGTGGCATATCAGCTTTACAGGGATAATGATGAGCATAAAGAAAAGTTATCCCGTTGGAGACTCCCAAACCCTGCAAGAAGCATAGCAATTCCTGTAATATGCTTTTACGGCACATTTATTTTGGTTATTATGCTTTTTAACCTTGTGGGTGTGGCAATGGATGCAATAAGCTCGGTGCCGATAATATATGACGTAGCGTCAGGCTTTTTTGAAGTTGTGATTATGGCGTTTTTCTGGAGTGGATATGTGTTGCTGCTATCTGCAATGGTAATAATCTTACCCGTTACCATAACACTTGCCCTCATAATAATTTGCATAGTTAAAGCGATCAAAACATCAAATCTCCGTCAATTTTTTAATCCTTTAGTGCTTTTGGCGATAGTGTTGTCAATATTGGGTTCATATATGATGTACACCTTTACAATGTCGGGATTTTAATATTATCAGATTGAAAAATACAAATTATTGTAGTAATATAAAATTATAAGCATATAGGAGGTGGGGAAATGCTCAGTATTGCAATTTGTGATGACGAAAAGAATATCTGTGATTATTTAGAAAAAAGAACTCGCAAGTGCCTTGCCGGATACGATATAGACGCACGAATAAGCGTATTTTCTGACGGTAGCGAGCTTCTTGAATGCTGTAAGCAGAACCCCGCAACCTTCGATATAATTTTCCTTGATATAAAAATGAAGACCATAAACGGTGTGGATTGTGCCAAGGGTCTTCGTGATGAGGGTGTTGATTCCCTTATTGTTTTTGTTACGTCCTCTGCCGAGTACGTTTTTTCGGGCTACGAGGCAAAGGCCTTCAGGTATATTCTGAAAACCGATCTTGAAAATGCATTCGACCATATTTTTGACGAATGTTTAGGTGAACTAAAAAAACAGACAACGGATTTTTATACTATTGAAACGTCCTCTTTTGCCAAGAAGATATCCCTTGATGAGATATTGTATTTTGAAAGCAAGCTCAGGCTTATAAAGGTGCATACCAAAAACGAGGAAATTTCATTTTACGGCAAGCTGGATGAAATAGAAAAGGATTTGGGTCAAAAGGATTTTCTGCGTGTTCACCAGAGCTTTCTTGTTAATGCGGCTAAAATCAAATCATTAACCAAGGAGGAGGCTCAGCTTACTTCGGGTGACGTGCTTCCCGTGAGCAAAAGCAGGGCAAATGCCGTAAGAGAAGCATATTTGTGGTCTAAAAGGTGATTGATATGTTGCAGGTTATTGAAACAACGTTGTTTTATCTCATAAGGCTTTTTTCGTCAACGGTTGATATACTTTTTGCGTTTCTGTTAATGAATGCGTTTTTTGATGAACGCTACAAAAGTAAATTACCGAAGATTATAGCATTCATTGTAAGTGCAGGGGTGCTTCTTGCGCTTCAGGAAACAGGGCAGAGCGGTAATATAAAAACCGCCGTGCAGATGCTTATGATTTTTGTAATTGCGTTGGTTATTTATGACGGTCAGAAGAGGTTAAAAGCACTTTTTTGCATAGTTTATTCTCTTTTCGTTGCACTGTCTAAATTGCTTTCGTATTTTGCATTTTCATTTTTCATCAATCAGCTTCCCGTTATTGATGAAAAGAGCTTCTTCTACCGTATTCTGTCAATAGAATTACCCAACCTTTTTATGCTGGCGTTTATAGTTCTTTTGGGTCTTTTTACAAAATCCAAGAATAAATCGGTTCCATTAAGATATTGGCTTTTGCTTATGACGGTGCCGGTTACCACCTTGGGTGCTCTTACGGTATACCAATATTATTTTGATTTGGTAAAACCGGGTGAGGAAATATATACATACATTATAGTATCAACAATAGGCCTTGTTTTTATAAATCTTCTTGTGTTTATGCTATTCTCCAAGCTTCATAATCAGTTGGAGATGCAAAGGAATGCGGATATTCTCAGCACACAGATGCGCCTTGAAAAGCAATCCTACAAGCGTATTGAGGAAAGCTACAATCACACCCGTGAGCTACGCCACGATTTAAAAAATCATATTCTTTGCCTTAAGGGTATAGCGGAAAAGGGAACAACTGATGAGCTTTTAGAGTATCTTGAAAAAATGACCGATGCGGTTGAGGAGGCAACGTACATTTCCATGAGCCGTAACAGTGCGGTTGATGCGGTGCTTAATGAAAAATTACTATATGCCCAGAAAAATGCAATAACCACACAGTTTGATGTTACCCCGTTGGAAAGCAATATTATTCCTGCGATGGATATATGCACAATTATCGGTAACGCATTGGACAATGCCATAGAAGCCTGTATTAAAATCCCGGCTCCCAAGGATAGATACATTTACATTAAGATTCACGACTGTAATAATGAAATTATCATTTCGGTCAAAAACTCAGCATTTGAAGAGCCTAAGCGAAGAGCCGGCACATATATTTCTACTAAAAAAGACGGAAAAAATCACGGCTTAGGTCTTAAGAGTATTAAAAGAACGGTTGATAAGCACAAGGGCGATATGCTTATAAAATACGAAAATCAGGAATTTAATATTGTGGTTTCATTGCCTTATTAAAAAGATAACCCCGACACAGTGTGTCGGGGTTTGAGTTTTATAACTTAACTTTAAAAACAAGCTTGTGGGCGAAGTCAGCATTTTCGCTTTTTCTGCAGGGTGCGTGGGCATCCTCGGGGAAGAAAACGGCGAAATAGCCTTTTCTTAATTCAAAGAACTGACCGCTGGGTGCATCCATAAATGCAATATCGCAGCCTTCTTTAAAATCCTCGGTTATATTGCATTCCTTAGTGTTTGCCCAACCAAAGATTTCCTCGCCGTCAACCATAACCTGAACGTCGGCGTATTCCTTGTGAGCCTCGTACTTAAGGGGGTTTGCAGGGTCAACGGTGTATGATGCAACGTTGCACCACATATTGTCGCCGTCAATGTCAATTCTGCCTTCCTTAAAGGGGTTGGCGATAAATTTTTTGAACTCGCTCTCTACCTTTTCAAAGCCGGGAAGCCTGTCAAAGTAAAGGCTCATATTTTCAACCTTGTCGTAAATCATACCTCAAGCTCTCCCAATATCTGTTTTCTTTTAAGCTTTTCGTCAGCGGGAAGGGTTGCATTGTAAAGAATAGTCCATATAATAACGCAAACGAATAATACGCTGATAAGCCACATTGTTGAGGGGAGTGAGATGCCTGTGATTTCACCGAGAAGCACCATCCAATCAGAGCCTACAAGGCTTGAAAGGGTGATTTCACCACTAACAAAGGGCAATGCTACGTCGCCGAAGGTTTTAAACATCATAACGTTAAGACCGCAACCAACTATGCTGAGGTAAATGGGTACGCGGTTGTTTTTGCAAGCAAAGGCAGTAACTGCAGTTGCAATTGCAACAACTGCAACGAGCACAACAATAACTATAAAGCCGATAACAGCGGGGATAGCGGGCTGAAGAGCATCCATAGCGGTTGAGGATGCCTCATCGGAGCTGAAGCTGCTGATGATTGAAGCAATTGAGTTTTCGGTGGGATTTATTATGTTCATAATAGAAATATCCTCACCAATGGTGGAGGGCATACTGCCGCCGTACTCCTCAAGAATTTCGGTAGCCTGAGGGTTTTTAGTTAAGGAGCCGATAACTACCAACGCCGCGGGAATAAGCGACTCAAGAGTAACGGAAATAATGGGTGTGCAAATAATAACAGCGATTACGGCAAGCGCGATAATTGCAGCCACTGTTTTATATACGTATTTCATAATTAATCTCCTTTATATTATTTCTTCCAGGAGGAATTAAGCTGAACTGTGCGGTTGAAGATGGGGTTCTCGGGGGTTGAATCCTTATCAACGCAGAAATAACCGTTTCTCATAAACTGGAAGGAGTCAAGTGCCTTTGCATCCTTGATGCTTTCTTCAATAAGGCATTCCTTAAGGACTACCAATGACTCGGGGTTAATTGCGTCAACAAATTCATCATCGGGAACACCGGCAGGGTCTTCAACGTTGAAGAGTCTGTCGTAAAGTCTTACCTCTGCCTTGAAGGCGTTGGGGCCTGCCCAATGGATAGTACCCTTAACCTTTCTGCCGTCGGGAGCGTTACCGCCCTTTGTTTCGGGGTCGTAGGTGCAGTGAAGAACTGTTACGTTGCCCTCGTCGTCGGTTTCGTAAGAATTACAGGTGATGAAGTATGCACCCTTAAGACGAACCTCGTTGCCGGGGAAGAGTCTGAAGTATTTCTTAACGGGCTCTGCCATAAAGTCGTTGCGCTCAACGTAAATTTCCTTGCCGAAGGTGATTGTCTTTGTGCCGAGCTCTGGCTTGTCGGGATGAACCTCAACGGTGATTCCCTCGGTCTGACCCTCGGGGTAGTTGTCAATAACAACCTTGATGGGGTCAAGAACTGCCATTGCTCTGGGAGCGTTGGCGTTAAGCTCATCTCTTACGCAAGCCTCAAGAAGACCGTAGTCAACAACGCTGTATGCCTTTGAAACACCAACCTTTTCAATGAAGGTGCGAAGTGCCTTTGCAGGGTAGCCGCGTCTTCTCATACCGCAGATTGTAGCCATACGGGGGTCATCCCAGCCGCTAACAAGGTTGTCGGTAACAAGGCGGATGTTTCTTCTTTTACTTGTGATGCAGTAGTTAAGGTTGAGTCTTGCAAACTCAATCTGTCTGGGGGGCTCCTCGAAGCCTATCTGCTCAATAAACCAATTGTAAAGGGGTCTGTGGTTTTCAAATTCAAGTGAGCAGAGTGAGTAGGTTACACCCTCGCGTGCGTCTGAAAGGGGGTGCGCAAAATCGTAGATGGGGTAAACGCACCATTTGTCGCCGGTCTGGTGGTGGCTTGTGTGCATAATTCTGTAAATGGCGGGGTCACGCATATTCATATTGGGTGATGCCATATCTATTTTTGCACGTAAAACCCTTGCGCCGTCGGGGAATTCACCGTCTGTCATACGCTTGAAAAGGTCAAGGTTTTCCTCAACGCTTCTGTCACGGTAGGGGCTGTTTTTACCGGGCTCTGTAAGTGTGCCGCGGTATTCGCGCATCTGCTCAGCGGTAAGGTCGTCAACGTAAGCCTTGCCGTCCTTTATAAGCTTGATTGCGCATTCGTAAAGGAAGTCAAAGTAGCTTGAAGCGTAAAGGCATTTGTCCCACTTGAAGCCAAGCCATTCAATATCCTCCTTAATGGATTCAACGTATTCAATATCTTCCTTTGCGGGGTTTGTATCGTCAAGACGGAGGTTACAAACGCCGCCGTATTTCATAGCGGTTGTAAAGTCAATGCAGATAGCCTTTGCGTGACCGATGTGAAGGTAACCGTTGGGCTCGGGAGGGAAACGGGTCTGCACCTTGGTGTTTACACCCTCGCGTAATTCTTCATCAATAATATCGTGGATGAAGTTGGATATGTTTTCTGTTTTGATTTCTTCCATAAGTAAACTCCTTAAAGAGATTTTACAATCTCGTTGATTCGTGAAGTGATTTTATCCTTGCCCAGAAGCTTCATAATTGAACAAAGGTCGGGTGTGTTCTTTCTGCCTGTAACCGCAAGGCGGATAACTGTTGAAACGTCACCTACGTGACCCTTGAAGGCTTCGGGGTTTTTCTTAAATTCCTTAACGTTGGGTGTGAAGCCAAGGGGCTCGCACATATCCTTGATTTTAGAGAACCAGGCATCCTTGTCGTCGGCCTCGTCGTAAACCTCAAGATATTTTTCAAGGATTGCCTTAGCATCCTCTTTTGAAATGTTTTCGGGAAGGTCGAAGTCGGGGGTGAAGAATGCATCAAACATATATGCAAAGTATTCCTTTACCTCGCTCCATTTAGCAATATCCTTACGGGGCTTGGGGCTTTCACGGTCAATGTTAACCATATTGCGTGAAAACTCAGGGTCCCTGGTGAATTCGTTGTAGAATTCCTCGTCGTATTTCTGAGCCCACTGAGCTATGTAATTATAAACAGTGTCGGCGCTCATAACGGAAACCACGTTTTTGCTTACGTCGTTAAGCTTAACAAGGTCGAAAAGGCAACCGCTGGGGCTCATCTTTTTAAGGTTGAAGGGGAAGGCAAAGGCATCCTCCTTGGGGTTTGCTCTGCGCCAATCCTCGAAGTTTGAGTTAAGAAGAGTGAGAAGGTACTCAATAAGGCTCTCCTTGGGGAAGCCCTGCTCAACAAAGTAGCTTACTGCTGCCTCGGGGTCCTTACGCTTTGAAAGCTTGCGCTTTGTGCCGTCCTCCTCGTCGATTTTCATAACCTGGGGAGTGTGTGCATATTTGGGCACTTTAAAACCGCAGGCTTTAAAGAGAGCGATGTGCTTGGGTACGGATGAAATCCATTCCTCACCACGGATAATATGGGTTGTTCTCATAAAATGATCGTCGCAAGCGTGAGCGAAGTGGTATGTGGGAATACCGTCGGATTTTAAAAGAACCTCGTCGATAATGTTTTCGGGCATTTCAATTTTGCCGCGGATAATATCGTCAAAGAAAATGCGCTTGTCCTCCTGGCCGGGTGAACGGAAGCGAAGAACGTAGGGCTTGCCTGCCTTGATATTTGCTTCGATTTCTTCAAATGAAAGGTCGCGGCATTTTGCCCATTTGCCGAAGTAGCCCCAGATAAGTGCGTCGCCCTTTTCCTGCTCCTCACGGATTGCGGAAAGCTCCTCTGCGGTACAGAAGCAGGGGTATGCAAGACCCTTCTGAACTAATTCCTTAGCAACCGTCTGGTAAATCTCGGCACGCTGGCTCTGGGTATAGGGACCGTATGCGCCCTTTTCCTCGTTGAAGCCTGTAACACCCTCGTCAAAATCAATTCCGAAGGATTCAAAGCCGTTGATTATTGCAGAAACACCGTCGTCGATTTCGCGCTTTTTGTCGGTGTCCTCAATTCGAAGGTAAGAAACACCCTTTGTAGCCTTAGCGGTAAGCACGTCAACAAGGGCGCCGAAAAGACCACCGATGTGAAGGTAGCCGGTGGGGCTGGGGGCAAAACGTGTAACCCTTGCACCCTCGGGAAGACCTCTCTCGGGGTATTTTTCTTCAAGCTGGGCGACTGTACCCGTAATGTGGGGGAACAGGAGCTCGGCAAGTTTATTACAATCGTAATTCATATCATAAAACTCCAATTTAAAAATCAATAATTTGACATCTTATTATTGCAGAAAAATCAAAAAGTATCAATACTTTTTAAGTAAATTTTTTGTAATAATATACTTAATATAAGGAAATTTATAATCTTGACTTAATTTTCAATATGTTGTAAAATAAATCATTCGGTAAAATGGGCAGTTGCGGATGTTTAATTTACTTAAACAGACGAGGAAAGTCCGGGCATCATACGGCAGGGTAACGGCTAACGGCCGCCGAGGGTAACCTTAGGGAAAGTGCAACAGAGATATACCGCCGATTTTTTCGGTAAGGGTGGAAAGGCGAGGTAAGAGCTCACCGGCGTGGTGGAGACATCACGGCCATGTAAACCCTACCCGATGCAACACCGACAGGGGAGTCAGCCGGACAGCGATTTTTTTCGCAGCCCCGAAGGGTGGCTAGAACCTTGTGGCAACGCAGGGTGTAGATAGATGATTGCCTTAAACGACAGAACCCGGCTTACAGTTTTACCGAATATCAGGGTGTGTCAATCAGGGATTTAAAAGCTGAATCTTTAATTGACACACCTTTTTTAAATTTTAAGAAAAGGTGGGATATTATGAAGAAAATTGCAATTTTTCTTGCGGTTATTATGCTTTTTTGCAGTGTGAGTGTCACTGTATTTGCTAAAGATAATATCCCCGTAAGTGCCGAAATTATTGAAACCGAAAGCGGCGATTTTCACGTAACGGTTTATGCTCAGAGCCCACGTAAATTGGTGTCGTTTATTACAGTTATTGAGTACGACGTCACCCTTTATTCACTCAGCGAGGGGTATGCAAGCACAAGTGAAGCTTCCGATGGTGAAACAGTCGAGAATTTTTCAGGTGCGTGGGTTTTCGGTAGCCTTGCAGATAAAACAGGCTGCGCAGGTGCGTTTATTTCTTATAGCGGTGCTTCCAAGAATGGTCGCGTGGCGGCTTGTGAATTTATAATTCACCCAGAAACCATCCGCAAGAGTGCCGATGATATTAAGGTTTACGTGAAGGAATACGTAACCGATGACAACGATGAGGAAAACGATATTTATAAAAAAACACCTGTAAGCGTTACTGAGGATAATGGGGCTGCTTCGGATAAATTTGAATTTTTGACGGGCGAAACCGTAACCATTACCGAAATAAAATCGGATGATAAAATTTTGTTTATTCCAGAAATCATCAATGGTCTTACGGTGCGTGCCTTAGTTACCGACAAAGGGACGGAAAACCCCTTTGTTGTTTTTGGACGCAACGTTTTAAGGGTGGAAAAGGGCGTATTTTCACCAGAAAGTACGGTTATTTCGCCCGTGGGCAGTGCCCCGGAAAGCAGTGCGAAATTAGTTAACGGCAAGTATTTTTCTTATTCTGAGGGCGTAACCGTGGATTTAAAAAAGCCTGTTTTTTACACTGCAGATTATCTTGTAACGGACGATAACACTCTTTTTTCGGGTAACTGTCAATACAGTGTTGAGGCATCACACAAGCTTCTTGAGTATTGGGGCACGGGCACCTCAATCACTCTTGAAAATGGTGACAGTGAAGGTGAATTTTACCTTTGCGTAATGGGTGACGTTAATGGTGACAGTGTGTGCGACGTGCTTGACGTAATGCTTTGCGAGGAGTACGTAAGCGGTAACGAGAGCCTTGGAGAAATAGAAATAAAGAGTACGGAATTTACGGCGGATAGCGTGGTGGACGTGCAGGATTACGCACAGCTCGTCAATCTTGCTCTGGAACAGGATTACTCGGTTTTTGAGGGTGTGCGCGGCGACCTTAACGGTGATTACGCAGTGGACGTGCTTGACCTGCTTGCCTTTAACAGGCTTTCACAAAATCCTCGCCTTACCGTTGAGGAAAAGGCGATGCTGGACTTTAACAACGATGGCAAAATCAACTCGTCAGATGCCCTGGTGCTTGAGCTTTTAATTGAATCATTCCAATAAAAAATCCCTTGAGAAGATACTTCTCAAGGGATTTTTTATTCAAAGAGTATATCTGAAAGTCTTGCAAAATCCTCCATTGTCATTTTTTCGGCACGGACGGTTTTTTCAAGCCCTGCCTGCAAAAGAGCCTCGGCAATTACATCCTTTTTAATGCCCGTACCCGAGCTTATGGAGTTTTCGGCAGTTTTGCGCCTTTGTGAAAACGCCGCCTTAACCAGCTTAAAGAAGTTGGCTTCGTTTTTAACCTCAACGGGGGGATTTTTACGCACGGTAAGCTGAATAACCTCGCTATTTACCTTGGGTGGGGGTAAGAAGGAATCACGGGGCACGAAGAAAAGCTTTTCGCTTTCTGAGTAGTAGTTAACCGCAACGGTAACTGCACCGCCGTCGCGACTGCCAACCTCGGCACAAAGCCTGTCGGCGGCCTCCTTCTGCACCATAACGGTAATTGATTTAAGGGGCAGACGGCTTTCTAACAGAAGCATAATAATGGGGGAGGTGATGTAATAGGGGAGGTTTGCACATACAGCAATATCCATACCCTTGCATTTTTCCTCAATTATACCCTTAAGGTCCGCCTTCATAACGTCCTGATTTATAATTTCAACGTTGTCAAACTCGGCAAGTGTTTCGTCCAACACGGGTAAAAGACGGTCGTCAACCTCAAAGCTGAGCACCTTGCCCGCCCTTTTTGCAAGCTCTGCCGTAAGCACGCCCACACCGGGACCGATTTCGATAGCACAGGTGTTTTCGTCAAGCCCTGCCGCCTCTGCCATAGCGGGGCAGACCGCGGGGTCAACAAGGAAATTCTGACCCAGACCCTTATTGAAGGTAACGCCGTGGCGAGCCATAACGGATTTTATAACGTTGATATCGGAAAGATTTTTCATCATTGCCTCCGAAAAGTATTGAAAATGAATCGTAAGTAAGATATAGTAATTATATATATTTTGAAAATATATGTCAACTCTGAAAGGAGAAGGAATATGAAAACCATCAAAGATGCATTTTTTATCAGACAGGACGCGGATTTCGGCGACATCCGTCCTGTTTTTAACAAGGTGATATGGCTTGACAAGCCCATTCTTAAGGCAACTCTTTACTGCTCCGCCCTCGGCTATTACGAGGCATACCTTAACGGCTCAAGGGTTGGTAAATTTATTTTTGCCCCCGGCTGGACGGTTTACGGCAAGCGTATTCAGTACCAGCAGTATGATGTTACCGCTTTAATGGAGGAGTGTAACACCCTTGATATTGCTCTGGGTAACGGCAGACGCTATCACGGCAACGGTCACGAGCATTACGAGAGCATAACATCGAAGGAAGAGGCGCTTATTGCGGCGCTTCATATAGAATATGAGGACGGCACCGAGGAGCTTATTCCTACCGATAAAACCTGGGAATGCACCAAAAGCAATATACTTTATTCACACGTTTATAACGGCGAAACCGTTGATTTTAACGTAAATACGGACGAAAAATTCCCTGTAAAGGAGCTCAGGGACATTGATACAAAAATCCTTATCCCTCAGGAGGGTGAGGAGGTACGTGAAATGGCACGTCTTGGCGTGGTTGAGGTTATAAAAACCCCCAAGGGCGAGCTTGTGCTTGACTTCGGTCAGAATTTAACCGGATACGTTGAGTGGAAGGTACCCGCTAAAAAGGGTCAGGAATACAGGCTTTACCATGCCGAGGTCCTTGACAGGGACGGCAACTTCTATATGGATAATATGCGTAGTGCAAAGGTGGAAATCAAGGTTATCTCCGACGGCAACGAGCACACCTATAAGCCCCATTTTACATATCAGGGCTTCCGCTACGTTAAGCTTGAGGGCTTTGATGAAAATGCAATCAACCCCGATGACTTTACTGCAATAGTTGTTTTCTCGGATATGAAGCGTACGGGCTATTTTGCCTGCGGTCACGAGCTTGTTCAGCAGCTTTACGAAAATATCGTATGGGGTCAGCGCGGCAACTTCCTTGACGTTCCCACCGACTGTAATCAGCGTGACGAGCGCCTTGGATGGACAGGTGACGCACAGGTGTTTGCACGTACTGCGTCCATTAACTACCGTACACTTAAATTCTTCAAAAAATGGATGCACGACGTTGCTGCCGACCAGCACGAGGACGGCGGTGTGCCCCACATCGTACCCGATATGGGTTGGGATTCCTACGGCTCATCTGCCTGGGCGGACGTTGCGGTAATCGTACCTTATTGGGTTTACAGAACCTTTGGTGACGTTGAAATTATTAAGGACCAGTTTGAATCTATGAAAAAGTGGATTCTCTTTATGGAGTCCAAGGGAAGTGAGAGAGGTCTTTTTGATGCTCATAACTTCCATTTCGGTGACTGGCTTTCACTTGACGCAGGTGACGAGGCAACTGGCGGTATGACGGACAACGACCTTATCGGCTCGGCATATCTTATATACTCAAACCGTCTGTTTATTGAAATGGGTAAGGTTATCGGCGAGGATATGAGCTATTTTGAGGAGCTTTACGATTTATCAATCAAGGCTTATCGCAAAAAATACCTTAACACAGGCAAGCCCGAGCATGAAACACAGACCGCAAACGTGCTTGCAGTTTACTTTGACATCACCGACGATATTAACCGTGAGGGTGCAAAGCTTATTAAGGATATTGAGGATTGCGGACACCTTAAAACAGGCTTCGTTGGTACACCCTATCTTTTACACACCTTAACAAAGCTCGGCAGAAGCGATATTGCTTATAAATTACTTCTTAAAGAAACCTTCCCCTCATGGCTCTTCCCCGTAACAAGGGGCGCAACCACAATGTGGGAGCGTTGGGACGGTATGAAGGTTGACGGCACCTTTGCAACACCTGAAATGAACTCATTTAACCACTACGCATACGGCTCTGTTGGCGATTGGCTCTATACAACCGTTGCAGGTATCGACAGTGATTTTAACGAGCCCGCATATAAGCACATTGTTTTCAGACCCCTTCCCATTAAGGAGCTTGGCTACGCTAAGGCCCGTATTCTTACAGAAAACGGTGAAATTATTTCATCATGGGAATACACAGGTAACGGCAATGAGTGCAAATTTTCCTTCACAATCCCCGCAGGCTCACACGCAACCCTTTACCTCGACGATGAGGAATACGAATTCGAAAGCGGCACATATAACACAGTTTTTGAGTACAACAAATAAGACTAAAAGACCTCCCTTAGGGGAGGTTTTTTTAGTTAGGAGTGAGGAGTGAGGAGTGAGGAGTTGAGGGGAAGCTACGCTTCCGATTATAAACAAAGTAAAAGTAATGCGAAGCCTATCATCCCATTTTGCGAAGCAAAAAGGGAGGGGGACCGCGCCGTAGGCGTGGTGGTGGGTAGTTCTCTTACGGTTATTCTTCAGTAAAAGTAACGCGAAGCCTAACCTTCCTGCCGCTTGCGGGAGGAAGGGGGCAAGGAACACGACCGCGCCCTGTGGGCGATGTAGGGAGAATACGGGGTCCCCGAAAAGCGTTAGCTTTTAAGGGGATTGGAGCCACAACGGAGCTATGAGCTTTTTGAGTGAAACGAAAAAACGATATGCGCAGTTTCGTGGCGGAAACGCGTAGTGGTCAAAATTGTGCGAAGTGAATAACGAGCAAACAATTTTGGGCACCGCAAGAGGGCTGGGACCAAAAGCTCTGCTTTTGGTGGTGGGTAGTTCTCTTGCTACTTCCCTTCAGTTCGATAGTACGACCGTAGGGTACGCATATATGCGTACCGCTAAAGCCACTGATTGCTTTTACTTTTCGGGACGGATATATCCGTACCTTACGGTTATTGGGGCAAAGGAATGCAGATGAATGCGAACGCATAAAAATGGATGCGATTTATGCCGATAATGATACTGATAATGATAATGATACTGATAATGATACTGACACTGATAATAGGAATGACAGTGAATCTGCGGATGCTTCGTTTTCTGCGAAAACGGTGTGCGCGTATTGCGAGAGGTGAATTTTGATATATAAAAAACCACCTCGGAAAATTCCGTGGTGGCTTTTATCATCAGGTTAATTCAAACTGACCGGTATATAATTTATAGTATTTGCCCTGCTGCTCAATAAGGGTGTCGTGGTCGCCCTTTTCAATAATTTCGCCTTTTTCAAGCACCATAATGGCGTTTGAGTTACGCACGGTTGAAAGTCTGTGAGCGATTACGAAAACTGTTTTGCCCTCCATAAGTGTATCCATACCCTTTTCAATAAGTCGCTCGGTACGGGTATCGATGGAGCTTGTTGCCTCGTCAAGTATAAGCACGGGCGGGTCGGCAACTGCGGCACGGGCAATGGCAAGAAGCTGTCGCTGACCTTGAGAAAGGTTGCTACCGTCACCCTTGAGCATTGTGTTGTAGCCCTCGGGAAGTCGGGAAATAAAGCTATGAGCGTTGGCAATTTTAGCCGCCTTAACAATATCCTCGTGGGTTGCGTCAAGCTTACCGTAACGGATGTTTTCCTCAACAGTGCCTGTGAAAAGGTGTGTATCCTGTAAAACCATTGCAAGTGAACGACGCAAATCGTCCTTTTTGATTTTCTTTATGTTTATGCCGTCGTAGGTAATTTTACCCTCTTGAACGTCATAGAATCTGTTGATAAGGTTTGTGATTGTGGTTTTACCTGCACCGGTTGAGCCAACAAAGGCAATTTTCTGACCGGGCTTTGCGTAAAGAGAAACGTTTTTGAGAACGGTCTTTTTGCCGTCGTATGAGAAGGTAACGTCGTGGAAGCGAACGTCGCCCTTAAGCAGTGTGTAGGTAATGCTTCCGTCGGCAGAATGGGGATGCTTCCAAGCCCATGTGCCGGTTCTTTCCTCTGCCTCGGTGATGTTGCCATCTTCGTCAACGTTTGCATAAACCAACGTAACGTAGCCCTCGTCCTCTTCGGGCTTTGTGTCAATTACGTCAAAGATTCTTTCAGCACCTGCAAGAGCCGCAAGCACGCTGTTCATCTGCTGTGAAACCTGTGTAATGGGGTTTGAGAACTGACGTGTGTACTGAAGGAAGGATGCAAGTGAGCCGATTGTTAATGCACCGTTTACACCACCCAACAGAAGGCCTGTAAAGCCCTGCTGATAATCACCAAGGTTAAGGATGATGAATGCACCGAATGCGGCGGAAAGTGCGAAGTTGATGTATGAAATGTTACCCATAATGGGCATAAGAATGCTTGCGAATGTGTGCGCCTTTGTGGCGGCTACACGGTAGTTTTCATTAATTTCAACGAAGGATTCCTTGGTTTTATCCTCACGGCAGAAAACCTTAACTACCTTAAGTCCCTCAATAAGCTCCTCAATGTAGCCGTTAACACCGCCAACAGCCATCTGCTGCTTGCGGAAGTATTTTGAGCTTCTGCCACCGATGAACTTTATTATCATAAGCATAATAAAGAGCATTGCGATGATAAGGCAGGTGAGTGAGGGGCTGATGTAAAGCATCATAAGGAAAATACCGATTGCCGTAACACCCGATGAAATTACCTGAATAAGGCCCTGACTGATTGCCTCGCGCACGGTGTCAACGTCGTTTGTGAAGCGGCTCATTAATTCGCCGTGGGTGTGGGTATCAAAATATTTGATGGGTAAATCCTGCAGATGGTCAAAAAGGTCACGTCTTAAAAGATTAAGTGTCTTTTGTGAAACGTTGAGCATTAGACGTGCGTGAAGGTATTGTGCCGCCGCACCTGCGGTGTAAAGCAGGGCAAGAATGGCAAGGTATTTTACAACCTGACTTAAGTCGGTTGAGCCTGTTTCAACAAGCTTTGCAATTTCGTTGATGATGGGGGTAAGGAAATAAGTACCCGCAATATTTGCAAAAGCAGAGAACAAAACAAGGAATATAACAACTACAAGCAAGCCCTTGCTTTTTGCAACGTATGACAGTAATCTGCCGATGGTTTTAAGGGGATTCTTCGGTTTTTCAAACTTCATTTTTCCGCCGGGGCCCGGTTGGGCACCATTAGGTTTCTTAGCCATTGTTACACTCCTTTCTTATTGTTCCATTTTGCTTTCCTGCTGTGAAAGGAAAACCTCTTTGTAAATTTCGTTTCGCTCAATAAGCTCGTCGTGGGTGCCGATATCGTTTATTTTACCGTCGTCAAGCACAATAATTTTGTCGGCAAACTGTATTGAGTTAATACGCTGTGCGATTATGATTTTTGTGGTGTCGGGCAACAGATTCTTCATGCCCTCGCGGATTTTGCCGTCCGTTGCGGTGTCAACTGCGCTGGTTGAGTCGTCAAGAATGAGCACCTTGGGCTTTTTAAGTATTGCACGGGCAATACAAAGACGTTGCTTCTGACCGCCCGAAACGTTTACGCCGCCCTGACCAAGGTCTGTTTTGTAGCCGTCGGGGAAGCTCATTATAAAGTCGTCTGCCTGAGCGATTTTTGCCGCAGCTCTGATTTCATCAAGGGTTGCGCTTTCGTCACCCCAACGAAGATTTTCTTCAATTGTGCCTGTGAAAAGAAGGTTGGTCTGAAGCACCATTGAGACCGCATTACGAAGGGTGTTGAGCTTATAATCCTTAACGCTTCTGCCACCTACGAACACGTCCCCCTCGGTTACGTCGTAAAGACGGGGGATAAGCTGTACAAGTGATGTTTTAGCGCTACCTGTACCACCCAGAATACCAATTGTTTCACCGGATTTAATGGTAAGGTTAATATCCTTAAGCACGTTGTTTTCTGCCTGCTCGCTGTATTTGAAGCAAACGTTTCTGAATTCAATTGCACCGTCCTTAACGGATGCGTTTTCATCGCCCTCTTCGTCGGTGATGTGTGATTTTTCGGTTAAAACCTCGTTGATACGGGTCATTGAGGTTTTTGCCATAACGGACAGTACGAATATCATCGAGATAATCATAAGGGACATAAATATCTGCTGAATGTAGGTGATAAAGCTCATAAGGTCACCCACGTACATATTGCCCTTAAGTATGAGCCCCGCACCAATCCATAATACAAGGATTATACAGCTGTAAATGGATGCCGCCATAATGGGGTTGTTAAGGATGATAAGCTTTTCGGCAAAGATTGATGCATCCTTAAGCTCGTCGTTGGAAACGCGGAATTTATCCTTTTCGTGCTTTGCACGTACGAATGCCTTAACAACACGTGCGGCAATAAGATTTTCCTGAATGGAATTATTAAGGTTGTCGTATTTTTTGAACATCTTAGTGAAGCGCTTGTGTGCCATGGAGCCGATAATAAGAATAAGGCCAAACATAACGGGCGCAATGGCAAGGAAAACAAGGGACAGCTTCTGATTAATGGTGAACGCCATATAAATAGCCATACCAAACATAAGGGGTGAGCGTATGAGCATACGCAAGCCCATCATAAATGCCATCTGCACCATATTGATGTCGGTGGTCATTCTTGTAACAAGTGAGCCCGTTGAAAATTTATCAACGTTTGAGAATGAAAAGTCCTGGATTTTATTGAAAAGGCCCTTTCTTAACTCTGCACCGAAGCCCATACCTGCCTTTGAAGCAAAGTAGGCGGCACTTGCACCGCATGCAAGGGATATAAGTGAAATACCCAGCATAAGTGCACCGAGAGCAATAATAAGGTCGGTGCCCTGATAACGGTCAAAGCCCATTTTTATAAGTATTTCTGCTATGAAGCTTTCCTTTTCGGCTAAGGACTGACCACTGATACCGCAGTCAATAATAACCGACATCAAAAGAGGAATTGTAACCTCAATAAGAACTTCAAAGACAATTGCCACAGGGGACATAATGGCGTAGCCCCTGTATTTTTTTGCGTAACGCAAAAGATTTTTAATCATTGTCAAAAGCCTCCTTGTTTAAAGTTTTTCTGATTTCTTCCTTGGTAAGCCTTTCGGAATCAAGGTTTTGGTGTAAACGCACCAGAAGGTTGTGGAGCGTTTCTCTTTCCTCGGGGGTAAAGTCCCTGAACATTGCCTCGTCCGTGGATTGGCATATTTTTTTGAATTCCGTTAAAGCCTCCCGACCCTTTTCCGTAACGCTAAGGTGATTTTTACGTGAATCGGCTTCGTCGGGTGTGCGGACAATAAGCCCCGCCTTTTCGATGCGTTTTATTGTTATGGCTATACTTGCCGCCGAAATGTGCATAGCCTCCGCAAGCTCCTTTTGAGTGCATGCATCGTGCTCCGACACGTAGTCAAGAATCATAGGCTGACCAAAATACAGACCCACGCTTGAGGCGGATTGGGTTATGCGGTAACGGTGTATAACCGATATGGAAATCAACTCGCGCACCAAGTGATTAAGCTCCATTTTTTGCTCCCCTCCGAAAATAGTTAAACGTTTAATTTAATGCTTTATATGATAACACCTTTTCGGGATTTATTTTTATAAAAAAGAAAAATAAGCTATATTTTTTATATTTATAGGTATAAAATAATTATGCATTCTGACAGTAACACAGGTCCCGAAATTGCAAATGAAGGGCAAGAAGGGATTGTTAAGTCATTTTTCGTCAATTTCTTTGTACAAAATAGCCAATGATTTGCCTTAAATTTTATACCACCTTTGAACAAAATATATCAAAAACCCTTGAAATGAAAAAACAAATTTGTTATTATTATATTGATATATCATAAACTTTTGAGGGTGGTGGCAGAATGGAAAAGAAAGCCGAGAATGCAAGCTATTCCGAGTTTCCTCTGTACGTTTTTCATCAGGGGCGCAACTTTAAGGCGCAGGAATTTTTAGGCGCCCATAGGGTTAGCGGGGATAAGTACGTGTTCAGAGTGTGGGCACCCCATGCGGCGGCAATATACGTGGTTGGTGACTTTAACGGCTGGAATGAAGAATTTTCACCAATGGGTAAATTAAACGACGCAGGTGTTTGGGAGGCTTACGTTGACAACGTTAAGGATTTTGATGCTTACAAATTCCTGATTTACACCTCCGACGGTCAGAAGCTTTATAAGGCGGACCCTTACGCCTTCCATGCGGAGACCCGTCCCGGCACTGCTTCAAAAATTTTCAACAGTAATTACAAATGGCGTGATAAAGCGTGGTTGAAAAGGCGTAAGGAAACATCGGTTTATAAATCCCCCGTAAATATTTACGAGGTGCACCTTGGCTCCTGGCGGATTTATGAGGATGGCAATACCCTCAGCTACCGTGATATGGCGGCTCAGCTTGTAAAATACGCTAAGGATATGGGCTACACCCACATTGAGGTAATGCCCGTTGCGGAGCATCCCTTTGACGGCTCGTGGGGATATCAGGTTACAGGTTATTTTGCCCCCACCTCACGCTACGGCACACCCGACGACTTCAAATTCTTTGTTGACGAGTGCCACAGAGCGGGTCTGGGAATTATTGTGGACTGGGTACCCGCCCACTTCCCCAAGGATGCCCACGGCCTTGCTAACTTCGACGGTGAAGCCTGCTATGAATATGCGGATATCAAAAAGGGCGAGCACCTTCAGTGGGGCACCAAGATTTTTGATTACGGCAGGAACGAGGTGCAAAGCTTCCTTATTTCCAACGCCTGCTTCTGGTTTGACGAATACCACGTTGACGGCTTAAGGGTTGATGCGGTTGCTTCTATGCTCTACCTTGATTACGGCAGAGAGCACGGTCAATGGGTGCCCAACGAAAAGGGAGGCAACGAAAACCTTGAAGCGGTAGCGTTTATGAAGCTTCTTAACGAAACGGTGTTCAGAGAGCACGGGGACGTTATGATGCTTGCAGAGGAAAGCACCTCATGGCCCATGGTTTCGAAGCCCGTGTTTATGGGTGGTTTGGGCTATAACTTCAAGTGGAATATGGGTTGGATGAACGACATACTCAAGTATTTTTCACTTGACGGTATTTTCAGAAAATATAATCACGATTTAATTACCTTCTCATTCTTCTATGCCTTCAGCGAGAACTTTGTTTTACCCATATCCCACGACGAGGTGGTTCACGGTAAGTGCTCGCTTATAAATAAAATGCCCGGTGAATATAACGACAAGTTTGCGGGCGTCAGGGCGTTTTTGGGCTATATGTACGCACATCCGGGCAAAAAGCTTTTGTTTATGGGCTCTGAGTTCGGTCAGTTTATCGAGTGGGATTACAAAAAAGGTCTTGACTGGTTGCTTCTTGATTACGATATGCACCGTATGCTTCAGGGCTACACCGCATCACTCAATAAATTTTATAAAAAGAATGCCCCCATGTGGCAGATAGATTATAGCTGGGAGGGCTTCAACTGGATAGTCAGCGATGACAACGTAAACTCAGTAATCGCCTTCGTAAGAAGTGATGAAAATAACGAAAAAATCATCGCAATATGTAACTTCACACCCGTCTTAAGGGAGGATTATAAAATCGGTGTTCCCATGGCGGATGGTTACGAGGTGGCTTTCAACTCTGACGATATAAAGTACGGCGGTACGGGTGAAAAAATCAAAAAGAGCTATCGTCTTAAGTCGGGTGCAATGCACGGCTACGATAACTACATAGAGGTTAAGCTTCCCCCTATGAGTACGATATACCTTAAGCAAAAGAAAGCAAAACAAGCAGATAATAAATAATTTCACATAAATCGAAAGGAACGTGACAACAATGGCAAAAAAGACAGAATGTATTGCAATGCTTCTTGCGGGCGGTCAAGGCTCAAGACTTGGCGTTCTTACAAAAAACATTGCGAAACCTGCCGTACCCTACGGTGGTAAGTACAGAATTATTGACTTCCCCCTTTCAAACTGTGTAAACTCAGGTATTTATACCGTTGGTGTTCTTACACAGTACCAGCCCCTTGAGCTTAACGAGTATCTCGGCAACGGCGGTCCCTGGGACCTTGACCGCGCTAACGGCGGTGTTCATATCCTTTCACCCTATCAGCAGATTGAGGGTACAGAATGGTATAAGGGCACAGCCAACGCCATTTATCAGAATATTCACTTTATTGACAGATACAACCCCGAATACGTAGCAATTCTTTCAGGTGACCATATCTATAAGATGGATTACGCAAAGATGCTTCAGTATCATAAGGAAAAGGATGCGGCTTGCACAATCGCTATGTTGGAGGTTCCGTGGGAGGAGGCATCACGCTTCGGCCTTATGTTTACCGACGATGAGGGCAGAATCACCGCATTCGAGGAAAAGCCCAAGAATCCCAAGAGCAACAAGGCTTCGATGGGCGTTTATATGTTCACCTGGTCAAAGCTTCGTCAGTACCTTATTGACGACGAAAACGATCCCGCTTCATCAAACGACTTTGGTAAAAACGTTATTCCCGCAATGCACGAAGCAGGGGAAAGACTTTATGCATACGGCTTCGAGGGCTATTGGAAGGACGTTGGTACAATCGACTCACTCTGGGAGGCTAACCTTGACCTTCTTAACCCCAAGGCAAACATCGATTTGAGCGACCCCTCATGGAAAATATATAACAGAGGCAACGCAACTGCTCCCCAGTACGTTTCAGATACCGCGAAAATTGAAAATTCAATTGCCTCCGCAGGCTGTGAAATCGAAGGTAAAATCGACTATTCAATCCTTTTCTCAGACGTTACCGTTGAAGAGGGCGCATTTGTTGATTATTCAATCATTATGCCCGGCGCAGTTATTAAAAAGGGTGCCGTTGTTCAGTACGCAATGGTTGCAGAAAATGCAGTTATTGAAGAGGGCGCGGTAGTTGGTGAAAACCCCGAAAAATGTGACAACCTTGAAAATTGGGGTGTCAGCGTGGTTGGTGCCGGTGTAACAGTGGGCAAAAACGCAAGAGTTAAAGCTCAGTCAATGATTTCAGAAGATGTTAAGGAGGGCGAAACAGTATGATGCCGAAAAACGTACTCGGAATTGTTTATTCAAATTCCTATGATTCAAGCCTTGGTGCACTTACAGCAAGACGTACAATGGGTTCAGTGCCCTTCGGGGGCAGATACCGTCTTATAGACTTCCCCCTTTCAAATATGGTTAACTGCGGAATTACAAAGGTTGGCGTAATTGCAAACAGTAACTTCCGTTCACTTATGGACCACGTAGGCAGTGGCAGACCCTGGGACCTTTCAAGAAAGGTTGACGGTCTTACAATGCTTCCCTCATTCACACCCACAGTTGGTGACGTAAGCAACAAAATTGATTCCTTAAGCAGCATAATGGAATATATTTCTCATTCAAAGCAGGAATACGTTCTTCTTATGGATTCAAACCTTGTTTGCAATACAGACTTGTCAAAGCTTTTTGACTTCCATTCAAAGAAAAATGCAGATATTACAATTGCTTATTGCACAGGCACACTTCCCAAGCTTACTAACGTTGCAGTGCTTGAGGTTAACGAGGATGCAAAGGTTACCGATATCGGTATTGACCTTAAAACCGCTTCTGACGTAAATTATTCTGCAAACATTATCCTTATCAGAAAGGCTCTTCTTGAAAGACTTATCGGCGATGCTCAAAGCTACGCTTACACAAGCTTTGCAAAGGATATTCTTCAGAAAAACGTTGCAACACTCAATATCTACGGCTACAAGATCCCCGAGTGGAGCTGCACAATCGACAGTATGAACACATACTTCGAGGCTAATATGAAGCTTCTTGAAAAGGCAAACAGAAAGGCACTTTTCAACGATGAAACACCCGTTTACACAAAGGTGCGTAACGATATGCCCGTAGTTTACGGTATTGCATCCGAGGTTAAGAATTCACTTGTTGCCGACGGTTGTCAGATTGAAGGCACAGTTAAAAACAGCATCATCTTCCGTGGCGCAAGAGTTGCAAAGGGTGCAGTTGTTGAAAACTCAATCCTTATGCAGGATGCATTCGTTGGCGAGGATGTAAAGCTTAACTGTGTAATTATGGATAAAAACACAGTTATTACTCCTAAAAAGGTTCTTTCAGGTGATAAGAGCTACCCCTTGTTTGTAGGCAAGGAAATCGTTATCTAAGAGAGGAGAAGCAAAATGAAGGTTTTATATGCCGCAAGTGAAGCGTTACCCTTTATAGCAAGCGGTGGTCTTGGTGACGTTGCAGGCTCATTGCCTCAGGCACTCAGAAAAAGACTTATTGGTGCCCGTGTGGTAATGCCCCTTTACGATAATATTAAGCAAGAGCTTAAGGACTCAATGAAATTTATTACAAATATTTCCGTACCCGTTGCATGGCGCAGACAGTATTGCGGAATATTTGAAGCAAGAGCAGGGGGAGTAATCTATTATCTTCTCGATAATCAGTATTACTTCAAGAGGGATGCCCTTTACGGCTTCTATGATGATGCGGAGCGCTTTGCGTTCTTCTCAAGAGCAATTCTTGAGATTATTCCCCATATCGGCTTCAAGCCCGATATTATCCACTGTAACGACTGGCAGACTGCTCTGACACCCGTTTATTACAGCACAATGTATGCAAATAAGCCCGGCTACGAAAATATCAAGACCGTTTTCACAATCCATAACATTCAGTATCAGGGTGTTTATGGTGAGGAGCTTCTTGATAACGTTGTTGGTATTAATCACGCTCACAAGAATCTTCTTGAATATGACGGTACAGTTAACCTTATGAAGGGTGCTATTGAGTGTGCTAACGCAGTTACAACCGTTAGCCCCTCCTACGCTAAGGAAATTCTTGACCCCTGGTATTCACACGGCCTTGATACAATTCTTAAGGAGCGTAGCTATAAGCTCAGGGGTATTCTTAACGGTATAGACGTTATTAACTACGACCCCGAAACCGACAAGGACGTTTTCAAAAATTACAATTCTGAAAATATCCGCGGTAAATACGCAAATAAAACAGAACTCCAGAAGCTTTTAGGGCTTCCGGAGAAGAGTGATACTCCCGTTATGGGTATGGTTACAAGACTTGTTTCACATAAGGGTCTTGACCTTTGCAAGGCAATTCTTGACGAGCTTCTTGCAACAACGGATATTCAGTTGGTTGTTCTGGGCTCGGGTGACTATCAGTACGAGGAATTCTTCCGCGGTCTTGCGGCTCGTTATCCCGAGCAGGTTGGCTTGTGCTTAGGCTTTATTCCCGACCTTGCACGTAAGATTTACGCAGGTAGCGACCTGTTCCTTATGCCCTCAAAGAGTGAGCCCTGCGGTCTTTCACAGATGGTGGCGCTTCGCTACGGTACAATTCCGATTGTACGTGAAACAGGCGGTCTTCGTGACTCCGTTCGCGACAGTGGCGACGGTGAAGGCAACGGCTTCGTATTCTCAAGCTATAACGCACACGATATGCTTCACGCTATAAGACGTGCAGTTGAAGGCTACCAGGATAAAGAGGGCTGGCAGGTGCTTGTTAAACGCGCTATGGATAGCGACAACAGCTGGGGCAAATCCGCTAACGATTACATCAGAATGTACAAGGAAGTTCTTAAGGGCTAAGACTTAAAGATTTCCGCCGGATTTTCTTATAATATTTTCAATACCTTTAATGACGGCCTCGATGCTTTTCGGTTCGGGGCCGCCGTATCGTCTTGCGTTAACGGTCTTTTCGGGGAAATCACCCAAAAAGGATTCGGTTACTGCAAGGGCGGCATATTGGGCATACTTGGGTGATATTGAAAACCATCGCTTGGGTATGTAGCCCTTTTGTGCGGCGGCAAAAAGAATACGGTATAACGTAATGGCATACAGAATATCTGCGTGCTCACCCGCCTGAGCGGAGCCTGCATTCATTCTTTCGTGGGTCATAATCGCCGCACGATAAATTGAACGTGTGTTAAAAATCGAGTCCTCATCACGGTCCTCGAGAGTGTTTGAGTCAAGACCCGTACGGCTCTGTGTTCTGCCAAGAATATAGTCCGTGGTAACACCGTAATAATCGGCAACCTTACATAAAAAATCCATATTGAATTCGCGGATTCCCTTTTCGTAATGAGATAAAAGGGCCTGCGAAACACCTAATTCAAGGGCGGCTACCTTCTGACTTATGCCCTTTTCGGTTCTGAGCTCAACAAGTCGTTCTGAATACGTTGCCATAAATTAACACCTCATATTATACATATTGTATAATATATTACACTATCTTTCAGGAGAATGCAATGAAAACTTATACAGTTCATTTAATAAGACATGCCCTTACCCAGGGTAATCTTGAGGGTCGCTACATCGGCCACACCGACGAGGACCTTTGCAAGGAGGGTATGGAGCAGCTTGAGCAAATGAAGAAGGATTATGATTATCCCTACCCCGACGTTGTTTTTACAAGCACTCTTAAGCGTTGCATACAGACCGCCGCAATACTTTATCCCGATAAAACTCCCATTGAAATGAGGGGCTTTGACGAGTGTGATTTCGGTGAGTTTGAAGGTCATACAGCCGATGAATTAAAGAAATACGAGGAATTCAGCGACTGGCTTGCAGGGGGCGAGGATGCTAAGCCCCTTAACGGCGAAAGCAATAGCGAGTTTGCAACCCGCGTGTGCGACTGCTTTATGAAAACCGTTGACGGACTTATTAAAACAGGCACTCAGAGTGCCGCTATTATAACCCACGGCGGTGTGATAATGTCACTTCTTGCGGCATTCGGCGTACCCGAAATGCCCATGACCGAGTGGCTTTGTCCATCGGGCTGCGGTTATACAATCCGTATAACTCCCTCTCTTTGGAGCAGAATGAGAAAATGCGAGGTTATAAACGAGGTTCCCGCCGAGCCCCTTACTGCGGCTCAGGAGGAACGCCTTTGGGACTATTACGCAGAGCTTCCCGAGGATGATGAATGGGATATTGAGGGTGATTTAAGTGTCTGATTACAGAATTTTTGCAAACCATGCGCACCTTTTTCCGCATAACACAAAGCCCAATGGTGATATAGACTGCCTTAAGGCTTTGCTTGATGAATGCGAAATTGAGGGGGCAGTATGCTTTTCACCATTCTGGCACCAAATGGATATGTACGCCCACACAACGGGTCAGAATCCCTGCGAGTGGACGGCAAATGCACTTAAAAAAGAGCCCAATCTTGTGGGCTTCGGTACTGTTGACTTTGACCGCGCCGACCTTAAGGAGCAGGTAAAGAAAATTAAGGACTTAGGTCTTAAGGGTATTAAAATTCACCCTGCCGCACAAGAGGTAAACATTGCGGGCAAGGAGCTTTTTGAGGTTTACGAGCAGGCTCAGGAGGAGGGACTCTTTATTTCCTTCCACACGGGTCTTCATTGGCACAGAATAGCCGATTATCAGATGCTCCTTTTTGACGAGGTAGCCTATAATTTCCCCAAGCTTCGCTTCAGTATGGAGCATATGGGCGGCTACTCCTTCTTTAAAGAAGCTCTTCTTATAATGAATAACTACTCACGTAACGAGATTCAGAATACCTTTGCAGGGTGGACGAGCATTGCTATGGAAACCGACGCTATGGGTAACGAGCGTGCAGGGGCATGGTCACTTACCGACGACCAGCTTTGCACACTTATTCACCAGACGGGTCACGAAAGAAGCATTTTCGGTCTTGACTTCCCCTATAAGGGTGTAGCAGAAACCAAGGCGGCAATTGAGCGCATAAAAAATCTTCCTATAACAGAGGAAGCCAAAAAAGGTATATTGGGCGATAATTTAAGAAGAATATTATTATAATTATTCCATACCACGTTAGGAAGCTTTTTAATGATTATAGATTTTCATACCCACGCCTTTCCCGACAAAATAGCAGAGATGGCAATCAATAAATTAAGCTATGCATCGGGTGGGCTTATTCCCCAGACCGACGGCACCGTTGACGGGCTTAAAAAAATAATGAGGACGGACGGCATTGATAAATGCGTTGCCCTTGCAATTGCAACCAACGAAAAACAGCAGAGAGCGGTAAATGATTTTATCGCCTTACAGGAATGCGACGAAATAATACCCTTCGGCTCGGTTTATCCCCATGCAGAGAATGCGTTTGAGGAGCTTGAAAGAATACGTCAAATGGGCTTAAAGGGTATAAAGCTTCACCCCGAATATCAGCAATTTTTTGTTGACGACGAAAAAATGAAGCCCCTTTACAAAAAAATATCTCAATTGGGGCTTATTGTGCTTTTTCACGCAGGTGAGGATTTTGGATATCCTGCACCGTATCACGCGACACCCGAGCGCTTAAGAAAAGCGGCTTCTTGGATTGATTCGCCAATGATTTGTGCCCATTGGGGCAGTGCAAATATGGGCGAGGACGTGCTTAAATATCTTTGCGACGTCCCCGTGTATTTTGACACAGCCTTTGGCTACGGCACAATGCCCAAGGACAGGGCTCAGCGTATTTTCGACAAAAAGGGTGCGGATTATATTTTATTCGGCTCCGACTGTCCGTGGCACGCACCGTCGTGGGATATACGGCTTATTGAAAGCCTGGACATTTCCACCGAGGATAAAGAGAAAATATACCACCTGAACGCCGAGAAATTGTTAGGAATATAAAAAATAAGGTCAAGTCCCGTGTGAGACTTGGCCTTACGTTTTTAATGAATGATGAATTGAATAATTAAGTAAAAGCAACGCGAAGCCTATCATCCCTGTTTGCGTTAGCAAATAGGGGGCAAGGAACACGACTGCCGCCTGTGGCGGATACAAGGAGTGTGAGTTGGCGTAGCGGTCAAAATTGTGCGAAGTGAATAACGAGCAAACAATTTTGGGCACCGCAAGAGGGCTGGGACCAAAAGCTCTGCTTTTGGTGGTGGGTAGTTCTCTTACGGTTATTCTTCAGTAAAAGTAACGCGAAGCCTAACCTTCCTGCCGCTTGCGGGAGGAAGGGGGACCACCTTAAATTGTTTTTGTTTTACTTTTCGGGACGGATATATCCATTCCTTACACTTGTTTTACGTTAACTATTGTTCTCGTTGGGGAATAATTCAATTATTTCAGAGGAGGAAATATATTTTTCCTCACATTTTTGTTGAGCTTCTATGAGAATGTTTATGGCTTTTTCAGTAGCACGAAACAAATCAAAATACATCTCTTTGTAGTCCAAAACTATCACCTCACGGATATTTTAGGACATATAGTCCAAAAAGTCAATAGGACAAAGTGTCCTGTTGTATATTTGCATTGGTGATAAAAATGAAATTAAGAATCAGAGATTTGCGAGAGGATAGCGACTACACTCAGAAATTTGTTGCAGAATACCTTTTGTGCGACCAATCCTTATATTCAAAATATGAACGAGGTGAGCGACAGCTACCCCTTGAGTTTGCTGTGAAGCTTGCTAAATTATATAACACAAGCGTTGATTACATTGTAGGATTAACGGATGAAAGATAACAAAAAGAGGAAGCTAATAAGTTGGTTTACTAAGGACATAAAAAGAGGTAATGCGGACTGAACATCCGTATTACCTCTCATTTTTAGCACTTGCACCTTTGGTGGTGAGTAAGTGCGCTTTTTTTACGGACGGTTCAGTGATATTCTGCCTTACGGCAGAGTGATATTATTGCCTTGCGGCAATAGTGGTATTGAAGCTTTACGGCTTCAGTGTTATTTTATTCGCAAAAAACTGTCCGAAGGACAATAACACTGTGCAAAGCACAATATCACTGCGAAGCAATAAAACTCGCCGTATGGCGAATAAAACTGCGTGAGTGTCCTCTGGACACCCACGCTAAGCTTCCTCTTTTTTTATTTCACAACCTTATAAATCAACGGCTCGTTTTGTGGCTCGGTGTCTGAAAACTCAAGGGCATCTAAAAATTTATTCTCTGCACTTGCGAATGAATTTTTGTTGCAGGAGTAAAGGCGTGCAATAACGTCCCCCTTGTTTATTTTGTCACCTGTTTTTTTCTTAAGGATGATGCCTGCGCTCATATCAATGGTATCCTCCTTTTTTTCACGTCCCGCGCCTAAAACAACTGCCGCAATACCAATTTTTTCTGCGTCGGCATTTAAAATGTAGCCGTCGCAGGGGGCGGTTATTTCGTATGAATAATCTGCCTTTTTGAATACGGGGTCGGGGGTTACGGAGCCCTGAGCCACTATCCACTCTTTGAATTTAGCCAAAGCCCTTTTACTGTAAAGTGCATCCTCGGTGAGCTTGCGAGCCTCGGTGTCGCTTATGCCCTTGGTAACGGACACAAGCTGCGTAGCAAGGGAAAGGCAGACCTCCCTTAAATCCTCGGGACCGTTGCCGTTTAAAATCTCAAGGGCTTCCTGCACCTCAAGAGCGTTGCCGATATTGTTGCCCAATGGTCTGCTCATATTGGTAATAAGGGCGCTTGTGTTTCTGCCGCAGGCGTTTCCGATTTTAACCATTTCCTTGGCGAGTGCCTCTGCATCCTCGGGGGTTTTCATAAATGCACCCGAGCCGTATTTTACGTCGAGCACTATGTTTTGAGATCCTGCCGCAAGCTTTTTGGACATGATGCTTGATGCTATAAGGGGCATACTGTCAACCGTTGCGGTTACGTCACGGAGTGCATACAATTTTTTATCCGCAGGGGTTAAATTACCCGTCTGCCCAACAACAGCAATGCCGATTTTTTCAACCTGATTAAAAAATTCCTCGGGGGAAAGGGCGGTGTTAAAGCCCTTGATGGACTCTAATTTATCAATTGTGCCGCCTGTGTGACCAAGACCGCGACCGCTCATTTTAGCCATAACAAGGCCAAGGGACGCGCAAATTGGTGCCACAATAAGGGTTGTTTTATCACCTACGCCGCCTGTGCTGTGCTTGTCTGCAGTAAGCGTGCCGAACTGTGAAAGGTCAACGGTATCGCCCGATTCTGCCATAGCCATAGTGAGGCTTGCAGTTTCCTCCTCGGTCATGCCCTTGTAAAATATTGCCATACAAAGGGCGGATGCCTGATAATCGGGGATTGAGCCATCAACGTAGCCATTTATAAAAAAGGCTATTTCTTCCTTGGTTAAGGCAAAGCCGTCACGCTTTTTCTTTATAACGTCATACATTCTCATAAAATCACCTCACGTTATCGGGTGAAAATGAAAGGGGTAAAAGGTCCTTTAAGGTTACCTCGTCATAATCATTCCCGCTTTTGCCTAAAATGATTTTAAAATCATCGTCACAAAACTCACGCATTACCTGACGGCAAACACCGCAGGGTGCAAACATACCCTCAATAACGCCGTCTTTGCCACCAACAACGGCAATTTTTGCGAAATCCCTTTCGCCCTCGCTTATAGCTTTAAAAATTGCCACTCTTTCGGCGCATATTGTGGGGGAGAAGGCGGCATTTTCGATATTTGCACCTGTAAAGGCTCTGCCGCTTTTACAAAGAAGCGCCGCACCTACCTTGCAATTTGAGTAGGGGGAATATGAGCCTTCAGTTGCTTTTATTGCCAAAGCCAATAATTCTTTATCTGTCATAAAATCACCTGTTAAGAAGATTTTCTACCCATTGTGCTACGTAGCTGAAGCCTCTTACGGTACCCATATTGCAGGGCTTGATTTTTTCACCGTAAAGTATAAATGGCACGTATTCACGGGTGTGGTCGGTACCCTTGAAGCCGGGGTCACAGCCGTGGTCGGCGGTGATAATAAGGGCGTCATCGGGCCTCATATTTTTAATGAATGACCCGAGCCATTCATCAAATTCGCTGAAGGCATTTGCGTAGCCGTCAATATCGTTTCTGTGGCCGTAGGTCATATCAAAATCCACAAGGTTTACAAAGCAAAGCCCGTTAAAATCCTTGTTCTGGTATTCGGTTGTCTTTGCCATACCATCGGCGTTGTTTTTGGTGTAGGTGTATTCGGTAATACCCTTACCTGCAAAAATATCGTTAATTTTACCCACGGCAATAACGTCGAAGCCACTGTCTTTAAGTCGGTCAAGGAGAGTTTCCCCTGGGGGCTCAAGTGAAAAATCGTGTCTGTTTGCAGTTCTTTTAAAGGGGTATGCGCCCTCAAAGGGTCTTGCGATAACTCTGCCTATGCCCCATTCGCCAACAAGCATTTCACGGGCAATTCTGCAGTGCTCATATAATTCCTCGGTAGGCACAATATCCTCGTGGGCGGCAATCTGAAAAACGCTGTCCGCCGAGGTATAGACTATAAGCGCGCCTGTTTCAAGGTGCTCGTTGCCGTAGTCCTTTATAACCTCTGTGCCCGAATATGCCTTGTTGCAAATAACCCTGCGCCCTGTTCTTTTTTCAAAATCCGTTATTAAATCCTCAGGGAAACCGTCGGGGAAGGTGGGTAAGGGCTTGTCTGAAGCAACCCCTGCAATTTCCCAATGACCAATGGTTGTGTCCTTGCCCTGTGAAATTTCCTGAAGTCTTGCAACGACTGAGCGTAGCTCCCCCTCACCAAGGAAGGAAAGACCGTCAATATGGGTATAGCCCAGTGCGGGCAGGGTACTGATATTAAATTTTGGGGACTGCGATATTGTGCGGATTGTACTGCAGCCCTCGTCACCGAAGCTTCGGGCGTCGGGTGCCGCGCCAATACCACAGCTATCTAAAACTATAAGAAAAACTCTTTTTATTTTATCCATTTAAGCTTACCGCCGTTTCAAGTGAAAGCTTCATCATATCGGTAAACGTGTTCTGCCTTTCCTCGGCACTAAGGCTTTCGCCTGTTAAAAGATGGTCTGAAACCGTAAGTATAGCAAGTGCATTTTTGCCTGCTCGTGCCGCGTTCATATAAAGGGCGGCGGCCTCCATTTCAACACCTAAAACGCCCATTTTACCCCATAAAGCGGTGGGTGTAGCAGTTTCGGGCACGCTCTGTAAATCATTGTAGAAAATATCTGATGAAAGAACGTTACCCACGGTGTAATTCAACTTCATTTTTTCTGCATTATCAACGGTTATTTTAAGCAGGTTGAAGTCTGCAATGGGGGCAAAGGTGCCCGGTAGATTAAAGGTGCGTGCGTAATTTGAATCTGTGCAGGCACCCTGCGCAATTATTATGTCACGCACACGCACTTTTTCGCTCATACCCCCTGCGGAGCCTACACGGATAATATTATCCACCTCAAAGAAGTTAAAAAGCTCGTAGGAGTAAATGCCGATTGATGGCATACCCATACCAGAAGCCATAACGGAAACGGGTGTACCCTTGTAGGTGCCTGTGTAGCCGTGAATTCCGCGGACGTTGTTAACTAATTTTGCGTTATCCAAAAAGCTTTCGGCAATAAATTTTGCACGCAACGGGTCACCTGGCATAAGCACGGTTTTGGCAAAATCCGAAGGTGTAGCATTAATGTGCGGGGTGGGGTAAATTTTCATATTTGTTTCTCCTGAAAAAATATTTAAATTCGTAATTTGTAATGCTTAATGCGTAATTAATTGAAATCCGTGGTTGTTCTATCGAACTGAAGAAAAACAGTTAGAGAACTACCCACCACCGCTACGCGGTCCCCCTCCCTATTTCATCAAAGATGAAACAGGGATGATAAGCTTCGCATTACAACTACTTTATCTATAATCGGCTTTGCCCCTTTAATTACGAATTATGAATTACGAATTACGCATTATATTCTATACATTGTGTACATATTGGCGTAAATGCCGTTTTGTGCGGTTAATTCCTCGTGAGAGCCGCTTTCGGCAATGCCGTCCTTGGTAACAACAAGTATTTTATCTGCATTTTTGATTGTTGTAAGTCTGTGGGCAACAGTCAGGGTTGTTCTGCCCTTGGAAAGACGTTCGAGCGATTGTTGAACAAGGTACTCACTTTCGTTATCCAAGGCACTTGTTGCCTCGTCAAGAATAAGTATCTTGGGGTTTTTGAGGAATACTCGTGCAATGCTTATACGTTGCTTTTGTCCGCCGGAAAGTTTCACGCCACGCTCACCAACGTAGGTGTTAAAGCCGTCGGGAAGATTATCTATAAATTCCTCGGCACCTGCAAGGCGGGCGGCCTCGCGGATTTCCTCATCCGTAGCACCGGGCTTGCCGTACTCAATATTTTCTCTTACCGTGCCCGAAAAAAGGTAAACGTCCTGTTGAACTATGCCGATATTCTCACGAAGGGATTTAAGTGTAACGTTGCGGATATCCATACCGTCGATTTTAATGCTACCCCCTGTGATTTCGTAGAAGCGGGGGATGAGGTTACAGATTGTAGTTTTGCCACCGCCCGAGGGGCCAACAAGAGCAAAGCTTTCACCACTGCCGATGCTTATATTTATACTGCTCAGTATTTCCTCAGTTTCTTCGGAATATTTAAAGGTTACGTTGTCAAATTCAATTTTGCCCTCGGTAACCTGAAGGGGGACTGCCGCTTCGCTATCCTTGATAGCGGGGTCAATGTCCATAATATCTGCAAAGCGTTCAATACCCGTCATACCACGTTGGAATTGCTCAACAAAGTCAACAAGCTTTCTTATTGCCGTAAGGAGCATTGCCGCATACATAAGATATGCCACGTAGTCGGGAGCAGAGATTTTTTGCTTAAGCAAAAACAATGCGCCGATAACCGCAACCACGATATACATTATGCCCTCAAACACTCGGTTAACCGACGTGTATGAGCCCATGAATTTGTACATTACGGATTTAATACTGAGGAATCTTTCGTTACCTGATTTAAATTTATTTTCCTCAATGCTTTCATTGGCAAAGGATTTAACAACCCTTACACCCAGAAGACTGTCCTCAATCTGTGCGTTTAATTCACCCAGGGTAACACGGCTTTCACGCATACTGTTTTTCATACGGGTTTTAAAGTACTTAAGGCAAACCGCCATTAAGGGAATAACCGCAAACATTATAAGGGTCAGGTAAACGTTCATATTAACAAGTATTGCGAACGAAACCACAACCTTAACGCCTGCTATGAAGAATTCCTCGGGGCAATGGTGGGCAAACTCGGTAACGTCAAAAAGGTCACTTGTAAAACGGGACATAATAGTGCCCACCTTTGTTTCGTCGAAATACGAGTATGAAAGCTTGTGCAGATGCTCAAACATATCACGTCGCATATCCGTTTCCATCTTTGTGCCCATTATATGACCAACCGATGCCATATAATAATTGGCAAGGGCGTCTATTATTCTTAAAACAATGTAGATAGCGCCGATGGTAAGAATGGTCTTTACCGTAAGCATAGCAATATTATCAATTGCCGTGTCGGTAATATGGCGCACAAACATTGGTAAAACCAATTCGCATACGGTTGTTAACGCGGCACAGAAAAGGTCAAGAATTAGGGTTTTATAATGGGGCTTGTAATAGGGCAGAAAGCGTTTTATAAGCTTTGCGTTGCCTGTTTTGTTGGTGTTTTTCATAACGAACTCCATTTTTTAAAATATATACCTTTATGTTATCACAAAACACAAAAGTGTTCAATAAACTTATTACATATTAAACAATTGAATTGGTAATTTTTCGTGATATAATTAAAGAAATCAATTGATATTAACGGGTGATTTTATGAAAACTATAAAAGTGGGTATTTTCGGCACAGGTCGCGGCGGAACGTTTATTGATAATATCACTAACAATAACGGTCAGGTTGTTGCCCTTTGTGATTACAGGGTGGATGCTATGGAAGAGGCTGCGGCAGAAATGGAAGTAAAGCCCGCAATGTACACGGATTTTGAGGAATTCCTCAATCACGATATGGATGCGGTGTTTATAGCTAATTACTTTCACGAGCACGCACCATTTGCAATACGTTGCCTTGAAAAAGGCCTGAACGTGCTTTCTGAATGTGTCAGCAACGGCACTATGGCAGAGGGTGTTCAGCTTGTAAGGGCTGCCAAAAACAGTAAGGGTATTTATATGCTTGCAGAAAATTACCCCTTTATGATTTTTAATCAGGAAATGCACAAGGTTTATAAAAGCGGTGTGCTTGGTAAGGTGCTTTTTGCCGAGGGTGAATATAACCATCCCTTTGATATGGATGACGTTGAGCACCATAAGCCCTTGCGTCCCTCGCCGAAGCACTGGCGTAACTTTCTGCCCCGCTCATATTATATAACTCACTCTCTTGCGCCCCTTATGTATATTACGGGCTCATTCCCCGTAAGGGTGTCTGCAATGCCCGTTTTTGAGCCCTTTAACGAGTACAAGCACGTGGGCTCTGTGGTTGGTGACCGTGCAACAATTATTACCTGCCTTAATGACGATAACTCTGTTTTCAGGGTAACGGGCTGTGCCGCATTCGGCGCTCACGAAAATTCATACCGTGTGTGCGGCACCAGGGGTCAGATTGAAAACCTGAGGGGAATGGGCGACAAGGTTATGCTCCGCTTTAACCATTGGGAAGCTCCTGAGGGCTACGAGGACGAAAATCTGTACGAGCCCAAATGGAGTTGCAAGGATACGGATTTGATTGAAAAAGCAGGTCACGGCGGCGGGGATTTCTTTGTAATCAAGGAATTTTTTGATTGCATACGTGAAAATCGCAGACCTGTTTTTGACGAGCATTTTGCCACAACCTGCTCTTCGGTTGCAATTCTTAGTCACCGCAGTGCATTAGAAAAGGGTATACCTTACGATATACCCGATTTTCGCAATGAAGCTGATTGCGTGAAATATGAAAATGATTATCTTACCCCAATACCCCGTAGCGACGGTAGGGAGCCCGATATGCCCTGCTGCTCGCATCCTGATTATAAGCCCACCACCGAGCAATACGAGGCATACCTGGAAATGCTTAAGTAAGGTGGCTTGTGTCGTTAAGATATTTTAATTTGGTTTTAATTATACCGTCTTCCTTTAAATAATTAACTAACGTAACACCGGTGTTAAGGTGTGAAAAATTGAAATTCTCCTTAAAGGGGAAGTCAAGCGCCGCAAGCACCAGATATGAATTAAAGGTGCCGTGGGCTACAAGCACAACTGTTGAGTCAAAGGGATTTTCGGCTTTGATTTTTTCGATAACTCTCTTTGCTCTGGCCAGTGCTACGTGGTCATCCTCAACGCCCAAAGCCCTTCGGGGCAGAATTTCGGCGTCTGGTATTACTGCTAAAAGCTCGTTGTTGGGAAGTCCCGAGTATTCGGGGTCCGTGCCCTTTTCTAAAAGGTCGCAGTCTATAATAACCGGCACGTCAGTGTGGTGTTTTTTAATTTCTTTTGCGGTTTTTACCGCCCTTATAAGGGGACTGACGTAGATTTTATCTGTTTTTTCATTTTTAAATCTTTCCCCAAGGCAAAAAGCCTGATTTTCACCATTGGGTGTAAGGTCGGTTTCGGTAAAGCCGTCACCATTTAAATTGCCGTAGGTTTCGCCGTGGCGGATGATATAAATAAGCATTAAGTTAATCTCCTTGTAAACGTAATTTAATGCAAAATTAGTGAGGAATTAGGAGTGAGGAGTTTCGGGGCGCAAGCGCCGATTGTAAATTAAATAAAAGTAATGCGAAGCCTATCATCCCATTTTGCGAAGCAAAAAGGGAGGGGGACCGCGCCGTAGGCGTGGTGGTGGGTAGTTCACTTACTGTCACTCTTCAGTCAGATAGTGTATCTGAATATCATTTAAATTATACTATTCTGAAACTTGTCTTGCAACAGAAATTATTTGTAGTATAATAATTGCAATAGTAAAAAAGAGGTTTTTATTATGAAATTAGAAGAAACAAAATTATCATCAACCGAAATATTTGACGGTGTGGCAATACACCTTTTTAAGGATGAAATTCTTTTACCCAACGGTAACAAGGGTGTAAGAGAGGTTATCCGTCACCCCGGTGCGGTTTGCGTTATCCCCATCACCGACGAGGGCGATATTATATTTGTAAATCAGTTCAGATACGCTTTTAATAAGGTTACCCTTGAAATTCCCGCAGGTAAGCTCGAAAAGGGTGAGGATCATCTTGAGGCGGCGCTTCGCGAATTGTCTGAGGAAACGGGTCTTAGTGCTAAAAACGTTGTGCCTATGGGCGAGCTTTACACAACCCCTGCCCTTATTGACGAGGTTATTTATATGTACCTTGCAACAGATCTGCAGGAGGGTGAGCAGCACCTTGACGAGGACGAGTTCATAAACACCGTTAAAATTCCCCTTAAGAAAGCGGTTGAAATGGTAATGAACGGCGAAATAAGGGATTCCAAAACCCAGATAATGATTCTTAAAGCGGATAAATATTTAGGCAATAAATAATAAAAAATCGACCGACTCAAGCGAGTCGGTCGAATCTTTTTATATTTTATTTTGCTTTCTTGTCAAGGAAGCCGATTCTGTACATGATGAATGCAAATACCACGGATGCGATGATACCGGGGATAAGAAGTGTTGAAGCACCGATATTGGGAACGAAAACGAGGATTGCAAGCATAAAGAGAATGGGTGCGAATGAAAGCTTCCAATGCTTTACAAAGTAGCCTGCGCCGAGAGCACCGAAAAGTGCGGGAAGCACCTGCTTGAATGCGGGCATAAGAAGGGGGCTGCTTGTAAAGGTTTCAAGGAAGGGTGCGAAGGCGATTATGCCGACTGCAAGGACGGCGGTTGTAACAATTGCAGAGGTTGCAATAGCGATTGTTGAGATAACGTCGCCTTCCTCTGAGGTTGCCTTAACCTTTGCGTTTTCCATAGCACTGATAGCGCAGGGGAGCTTAAGGTTAACAATGTTACCTGTTACGAAGCTAAGGTAGGTACCGCCGGCACCAAGCATGGGTGTGTAGAAAATAACCTCTACAACTGCCAATGCCCAGTATAAGGGGGCAACCTTAAGTAAACCGTTTAAAACGTATGACAAAAACGTTTTATCCGGTACAACGCCAAGATAGAGGGTGATTGCCACGGGGAACATCAAAAGAACGAAGAACGCGGAGATGGATGAAATTCTACCCCAGCTATGGACACTGTCAAAATATGACTTTTGCTTTTTAGTTTTCTTTGCCATGCTTAACCCCTCCATTCATATAATGCAATATCCTTGAGCTCGGCTATCTTTTCGCCCAAGGGAGCTGTGGTGTCGCCCATTTCAATAAGCTTTTCGCCGATGAGAGGTAATACAACGGGTAAGAAGTTGTAAGCGAGAACTGCAACAACCATACCTGCAATCATACCGATGGGCATAACGAAGGGCTCCAGCCATGTGAGCTTGCATTTATTTGCAACCAATTCAAGAACAACTGAAACTGCGATTGAGGTAACGAGTGTTAAAATTGAAAGAACACCTGCACCGTCAATAGGAATGTCCGCTTTACCTGAGCCTAAGATTGAGTTAGAAACGTAAGCGCCGATAAGACCGATGAAAAGTGCGGGGGTAATGTAGTCAATAAAGCCTGCGAAGCCGCGCTTCTTTTTGGGCTTTGCGGTTTCTGCTACTGTTGTTTCTTCTTCTGCGGGTGCATCAGTTGATTTCTGGTTGAGCTTCATGAACTTTTTGTGCAAGGGCTTTGCAACAAAGGGAAGAATAACAAGTGAGAAGCAAATACCGATTGTCATAACCCAAGCAATACCTGCGTAAGCTGCGGGGTCTGTGATTTTTTCAGTGATGCCGGATTCGATGCCGAAGGCCTCAATTGCATTGGTAGCCGCAACGGTTTCGTATGTAAGGTTACCGATAACCGAAAGGCGAACCCAGGGGATAACAAGACCCAATGCGGGGGCAAGGGCAATAACTGTTGCGAGTACTGAAAGTGCAGAGGGAATTGTAAATAACGCACTTGAAGTAACAGCGTTTACGAGCTTCTTTTTGTCGATGCCGATTTTTCTACCGTGCTTCCACGCTTTGATGAGGAAGAACAGTGACTGGCCGAGAACAAAAAGAATGATTGCGCCGGCTATAAGGTATAAGCCGAGCGAGCCATTGTTGAATTCTGCTGGCATAGTATCACTACTTTCTTTTATAATAATGAAATTATAGGCAATTTTTCATATTGTGTCAATAAGTAATAAGGTTTTTATTAATACACATAATGCCTTTTTCGGTAATATCCACCACTCCGTAAAAGCCCTCCCGCACACTACCGGGATTGAAGTAGTAAATTCCGTCCTTGTATTGCTTTGTAGGTTGATGGGTGTGACCGAAAAGCACAAGGGTGCAATTCTCATTTTTTGCCATTTCCTCAAGGTCAAAAAGTCCGTACTTTACCCTTTCAACATAGCCGTGGGTGGCGTAAATTTTAGCATTATCAAGGGTGCGCACGTCCTTTTCGGGTAAGTCGCAGGAAAAGTCGCAGTTGCCCCTTACACCAACAAAGAATTTTTTGTCAGAATACGCACAGCAAAGCTCCTCGTATTCTCTGTAGCCGTCGCCTAAAAAGTAAACTGCGTCCGCAGAGGACTCGCGGTTAATTGCCTCAAATAAATTTCCCCAGGCACCGTGGGAGTCAGAAACCACAACCAATCTCAAGAATAAACACCGCCCCGAAACATATATTGTATAGATTATATCTATTAAGGGTGGGGATTGCAATGGATAAAAACGAAAATGCAAAAATCGATATGAACGAGCTTTTAAAAAAAGTGCCCTCGACAAGCGGCACTTCGGACGTCAGTAAAGAGCAGGTGGATGATTTTATAAATAAAAATCTTACGGATTCTCAGGCAAGAGCGGTAAGGGATTTGCTTTCGGACCCCGAAAAAACCAAGGCGGTTTTAAATAGTGACGCGGCAAAAATGATATTCAAAAAATTCTTCGGAGGACAAAAATAATGGGGGATTTTGATATAAATGCAATTCTTAATTCCTTGTCACCCCAGGATATTGAGAATATAAAGCAGGCGGCATCGGGAATCTTCGGCAGTATGGCAGAAGGCACCGAGGATAAAAAAGCGAAGGAGCAGGCGCCACAATTTCCCCAAGGGCTTTCGGGGTTGGGGATGCCCGATTTATCACAGCTCAGTCAGTTGGCTCCCATATTAAGTGCATTTAATTCGCAGGACGAAAGGGTGGATTTTATAAACGCCCTTAAGCCCCTTTTGTCAAAGGAGCGTCAGGGTAAGGCGGATGAGGCAATGAAGCTCGTAAGACTTTTGTCAGTGCTACCCCTTTTAAGAGAAAGGGGGATAATGTAAATGGCGGATTATACATATAACGAGATGATGAAAATGCAGAATGACGCCATAAAACGGGTTGAGGAAATGCAAAGGCGCGCCCGTCAGACGGTGGGGCTCAGTGAAAATGAGTCGAAGCCGCCCGAGGAACATACAGGAATTCCTCGTCAGGAGCCCCGCAGAGTAAGTATGCCCAAGGACTACCTTGAAAATCTTAAGACCTATGCCGCCAATTCCTCCCACACAGATGAATCGCCACCGCAAAAGCCGAAGGTAAAACCGCCGAAAGCAGAATCCACGGGGGAGTCCGCCTTTGGCGATTTAAAGCTTGATGAGGATAAGGCATTGCTTTTAGCCTTAATTTTGCTTTTGTCGGAGGAGGGAGCCGACGAGCTTCTGATAATGGCGCTAATTTATATGCTGACCTGATAAATAGGTTATTGCCTCGGGAGTTTTTGTGCGGGATTTTTCAGTTAAGGCTTCAGTCACAAAAACACATTTACAAAGCTTTATATAGGGAACAACGTAGAAAATCGGCAAAATATATACACAGCTTAATATCCAGCCGGATAAAGAGTATTCCAGCAGCACGCTTTCGGTAAGAAAGCCGTCAGTGAAGCGGATGCTCTTTTTTATTGCGTCACGTACTTTCATTGCAGGATCAAGGCAAAAGTAATACGCGGCGGCGGAATACCTTGCAACGGAAGCCCGCCACATAGCAAGGGATATTGAAAATAATAGGCTGAGGCTCAGGGCAATAACAAGGTGCACCACCGAGGCTACCTGAAAATAGCTATAAATATAGGCATCGCAAATTACGCAGAGAGCGCAGGGGATAAGGAAGTAAATAAACCACAGAGCCTTGAAAAAATTAACCGTGGCGTAAAATCGCAATGCTCTGAACGCCTTTTTAGGTGATGCGTATTTGAAAAGCAGTCGTAAAGAGCCCCTTGACCCTTGTGCACGGGTGAAGTAAATAAATTGCTCGCCCATTTTAAAGCCTGATGATACCAGGGCGGTTAAAAAGAAAAGCCAACCGTAAATTAACACGCACACAAGAGAAACCTCTTTAACGCCGTATTGCTGGGTGAGGCTTTGAAACAGAGATGATTTAAGAAAAATAAATATACCGACAATGGTAAGAATAAATCGACCCCAACGCAGAAAAAAGCTTGTAAGGCTTATTGAGAAAAGCCGAAAATTGTTTTTGGATAAAAGATATTTTGCTTGTAAGCGAATATTGGTATTCATAAAAACCTCCGAAAAAAATATACCCGAAAAGATTATCTTTACGGATATATTTTTTACAAATATTTGGTTTTTAATCGTCCTTAAGTATATTTTTAAGGTTTTCGTATATAAAATACGGTATCTTTAAATTTCCTGAGCCTACGGCAATTTCAATATGGGGCTTCATTGCGCCGTGAAAATCCGAGCCACCCGACAGGGCAAGGCTAAGCTTTTCGGCCAATGCGCGGTAGGAGCTGACGTGGTTTTTATCGTACTCGGGGTAATAGCCCTCAATTCCGTTAAGCCCTGCTTCCTTTAATGTAATCAGAAGCTCCTCGGTTTTTTCTATATCATAGCCGGTCTGATTAAGGTGGGCAAGGAAGGCGAGTCCACCTGCGGCACGAATAGATTTTACCGCTTCAACTGCGGTTAATTCATTTTTTTCTGAGTATGCAGGCTTGCCGAGGCCTATGTATTTATCGAAGCACTGGCGAATTGTCTGGCAATAGCCCTTTTCAACCATAAGCTTTGCGATGTGGGCTCTGCCTACGAATTTGCCTCCTGCAATTTCCAGTGCTTCCTCATGGGTGATGTCCATGCCCAGCTTCTGAAGCTTGTAGCAAACATCCTCCATTCGTCTGCGTCGGGAATCCTTAAGCTTGCGTATGGTGTTAAGTAGCACGGGGTTTTCGGGGTCGATAAATAAACCGATAATGTGGGTTTCCGTGTCCTCGGCGGCAGAGAATTCTATGCCCGGAATGAACTCGATATTGCATTTTTGAGCTTGCTCCATAGCCTCCTTTATACCGTCAACGCTATCGTGGTCAGTAAGGGCGAAGGCGCTTAAGCCCATTTTTTCGGCGTACAAAACAAGCTCGCTTGGTGTCATTGTGCCGTCGGAGCAGGTTGAATGAGTATGAAAGTCCACAACGCGGTGGTCGAAAATTATTTTTTCAACGTCATTTATGGAGGGTACGCTGAATGCGTTGTGCTCGCGCAGAAGCTTTTTGCCCTGGTGACCGTATTCAACTAAAACACAGTCAATACCTAAGGCGTTGGCAACCTCAAGGTCGTGAAGGGTGTCTCCCACGAAAAGTGCAAGATTTGGGTCAATGCTCAAGGAATCAAAAAGCGATTTTGCACGGTTGATTTTACTTTCTGCAAGGGTGTTTTCGGCGCCGAGCACATCGTCGAAGCAATCGGCAATGCCGAACCTTACCAAAAGGTCGGTAACCTCATCCCGCTGGTTTGCGGTAACAACGTATTGGTGCACACCCTTTTCCTTTAAGGCGTGCAGAAGCTCGTAGGCTCCGTGGGCAAGTCGGGTTTCGTCCATATGTCGGGCGTAATCACTGTGAAAATAGCGGGATATTTCATCAAAGTCAAGCTCCTCCGGGGGCAGTATATGACGATAAAACCCGATGATGGGTGTTTCCACGTAATTGTAATATTCACTTAAGGTTATGTGTGGGCGGTTTTTACGGGTTAAAAGGTCGTTAACGCAGGCAAGAGCATTGCCCACGTCATCGATAATCGTGCCGTTAAAATCCCAGAAAATATAGTTGTAGCGCATAAGCTTCTCCTGAAATTATTATAGGCTGATTTTAACATATACTCACCCAAAAGGCAAACCTCTTTTAAAATATTGAGCGAAAAATAACCCCTGTTACAATTCCCGCGGCAAAGCATCCGCATAAAATCATAATAATCCTGGTTTTGTCTGCTCGCTTGTAGCCCGAAAGGGGCGGCCTGCCGGTTTTTTCCATTTCTCGGCGTGCGCTTTCGCGAAGTCTGCCCTCGGACATCCCCGTGTATTCGGGCTTTACAAAAAATATTGCCTTTTCAAAAAATCCGTTTTCTGTCTGGGCTATTTCAAGCACCTGCTTGTTTACACCTTTAAGCATAAAATTTTACCTCCTGCGTAAAATTCCGATAGTTTTTTATGTAAATTATGATGCACAAAAAAGCAAAATTTTATTCAGTTCCTATGATTTCGGGGTTTAGAAAAATTTTGTGTAATTTTGGTGATTTTGACAATTGATTTTCTGAAATTTTCTTTTTTAAAAATTAGCGCTTTTCGGGATTTGTAAAAATTGACAATGCCAAAAATATACAATTTGTATAATAGATTTTTGCACAAAAATGTTCAAAACAGTGTTCAAAATGTCCACAACTACCCCCTATGACGGGCTATATACTTGGGTTTTCGACATTTTCTATAATTTGATTGACAAAAAATGCTTATTGTTCAAAATATACGATTTGTTGATAATTTCTTTGAATTATACAAAATGGAAAATAAGAAAAAGGCTAAAAATAAATGTTCGTTGGTAAAAACGAACAAAGGAAAAAATCATATAATTTCACCCAAAATACTGTTAAAAACGTAGAAAAAGTTGTTTTTGCCAAAAAATAGGTTGACAAAAAATCTTTACTATTCCGACAAAATAGGGTATTGTTGTTTTGGTGATAAAAATGACGCAAAATTACGATAACGGTAACCTGGTTTTAACCTTAAGCGACGACCTTGATTTAGGCCTTTGCCTTGACTGTGGTCAGGCCTTCAGGTGGAAGCAGGACGAAAATGGTATCTGGGATGGGGTTGCCTTTGCAAAAAGGCTCAGAGCCTCACAGAATGGTAACGTAATAACCTTTTATAACGTTACACCCGAAGAATTTGAAGGTGTCTGGTGCAGTTATTTTGATTTGAACAGAAATTACAAGGATATTGTTGCGGGATATACCGAGGAAAATATCAAAACTGCCTGTGCGGCTTACCCAGGTATAAGAATTCTTAAGCAGGATGAGTGGGAAGCAATCTGCTCCTTTATAATTTCTGCCAATAACAATATTCCCCGTATTAAGGGTATTATCGAAAGACTGTGCGAATGCTTTGGTGACGACGTGGGCGGTGCATATTCATTCCCCGCACCCCAAAGGCTTGCTTCGCTTGCCGTTGAGGATTTAGCACCATTAAGGGCGGGCTTCAGGGCTAAGTACATAATAGATGCCGCTCAGAAAATCACTTCCGGTGAGGTGGATATTGAGAAAATAAAGAGTCTGCCCTTTGGTGAAGCAAAGGCAGAGCTGCTTAAAATTAAGGGTGTGGGCGAAAAGGTTGCTCAGTGTGCCCTTCTTTACGGCTTCGGTAGGGTGGATGCCTTTCCTGTTGACGTGTGGGTTAAAAGAATTTTAGAGGAGCTTTATCCTGATGGCTTGCCCGAGTGTATGAACGGTACTCAGGGCATAGCACAGCAATACCTGTTCCATTGGCGTCGTAATATATAAATTAATCCCCTTGATAGTACGTACACTATCAAGGGGATTTTGTTATTCGGATTTTTCTTTCTTAGCCTTTGGGGCTTTGGGTGGTGTGCTCATATATTCTTTTATAAGCTTGTAAATTGCGCCGGTAAGGGGCACGCCGATTACCATACCGGGTATGCCGAATACGCCGCCGCCCACAACAACCGCCACAAGCACCCATATAGCGGGCAGACCCATGGAGGTGCCAACAACCTTGGGATAGATAACGTTACCCTCGATTTGTTGAAGAATAACGAGGAATATAAGGAAGATAAGGGCTTTAGCAGGGGATTCGGTAAGAATAAGGAATGCACCAACGGCACCGCCTATAAACGCACCAACAACGGGGATAAGAGCAGAAAAGCCGATAACCGCACCAATCATGGGCGCATATGGAAGCCTGAGAATAAGCATACCGATTGTACATAAAACACCCAGTATTACAGCCTCGGTGCACTGGCCTACAACAAATTTGTGGAAGCTATCGTCAAGCACCTCGATTACGTGCATTACTTTATCGTAAATAACGGGCTTAAGGAAGCGGGTCATAATTTTATCAGCCTGAGTAATGAGCTTCTTTTTGCTCAATAACAGGTAAATTGCAAAAATAACTGCAATTACAACTGCCGTAACACCTGAAACAACCGTTGATACTGTTGAAACTACAACGTCAAAAATGTCACCGAAGCCTGAAATTATGTTTTCAATCAATTGAGTAATACGTGCCTGCCAGTCAATGGAGCTAAGCTTTTCTACAATTATTGATGAATCAATTTCATGCTCTTCAAGGAATAATACGAAGGTTTCGATAAACGAGGGTATCTGTGTAATGAGTAGCTTGATACATGAAATAAGCTGGGGAATAATTAAAAGTAAAATTGCCGCCACGAATGCAACAAGGGTTATGAGAGCTAATAGCAGGCATACGGGTGTGCGTGATTTTACCATAGCTTTTTTCTTTGAACGGGGGAAGTAGTGCCGCTCATAAAAGCTCATAAGGATATTAAGAGGGTATGCTATGACAATGCCCAATACCAATGGTGTCAGTGCACCGATGATTTTATTGAACACTCCCGAAATATCCGTCCAGTAATGTATGCCTAAATATACCGCAAACACTGCAAGAGTAATTTTAATTATTGTGCGTGTTTCAATTTTTTTCATAGTTTCCACCTGCAAAAGTTATTTTGACAGTTTGCGTAAAAGCTTTGCTAAGGGTACAATGAGTGTTCCCAAAAACAAGTTGCTTACACCATGTATGGCATCAAAGGGTAGCCCTGAGGCTATCCATGCTAAGGTACCCTTAAACGAGAGCCCGAATGCCAATGCCTGAAAGGGTGCATAAAGTATACCGTATAAAAAGCCGTGAGCCGCGCAGACAACAGAATACACTATTACTGCCTTGCCCGACGACATATTTTTCGGCAGCAGCATTGTTATACCCCACAGTACGGTCCATATATATAAATATGGTACCCACCATATTCCGAATCCATTTAGCAAACCCGTTAAAAAAACGAATATATAAAGGGGATAAAGAGCCTTTTTTCTGTAAACTATGGTGATTGCAATAACAAAAAGACCAATAAGGTGCACGTTTGGTATTGCCTCCATAATTACCTTGGATGCGTACATTACCGCACCCAGCATACCGAAAATCGCAATTTCCTTTGCGGTGGTTTTCCCTTTACTCCGCTTTGAACTCATAAACTGCGCCGTCGGTAATGTCAGTTGAGTCAACGCCTGTTGAAGCGTATTCGCCGTTTACGTAGAATGCCCAGTATTTACCGTCTGTGTCATAATCAAGGGTAATACCATTAACAGTTTTTACGTAAAGTCCATAGTCGCCCATTTCACCCTGAATAAGCTCTTCATCCATAAGAGCCTCACCAACGGTTGCCTTATCTGTTTTGATTTCAAAAACAGATTCGTTACCATCCACGTCGGTTACTTTAAACGTGAACTCTTTTTCGGTAAGTACGGTAGCCGCCTCGGTTGATTCGGGGGTTTCGGGCTTCTCGGCACCACAACCTGTTGCAAAAAGTGCTACAACCGCAATAAGCACAACGCAAAGGAGCAGTGACAAGATTTTTTTAAAGCTTGTCATTTTTTTCATAAAATTTCTCCTGTTAAATTATTTCATCCTTACGTGTAAACACACACCGGCACTCGCGGCTATAAAGATGATTTTATCAGCCAAGTATTTCGACTCGGCGCACATTTTTCACCTTCTCAGATATAATCCAATGGCTTGTCCCTCTTTTGCGGTATAGAGGCAAGAAAAATGCATTAGAGCGCCTCACGGCGACGGGCTCGTACAGGAATTGCACCTGTTTCCTTGAACTGATAAGGGGATTATAGCATAATATAGTTGTTTTTACAATAAAAAAGTCCCTACCGAAAACAATTGTTGTCGGTAGGGATAATATTATTTATGATAAAGCTTTTTGCTTTCATGCTGGGGCTCGCAGGTGATGTTGATACCAAGCTTTCTGAAGGTGTCAAGGTCAACCTGTGAAAGAATAACAGTTGCGTGAGCCTCGCAGCCCTTTAATAAGGTTAATGCATCAAAGGCTTTTTTTGCATTTTCGTTGGTTACGGCACTCATGGTAAGGGCAATAAGCACCTCGTCGGTGTGTAGACGGGGGTTGTGGTTGCCGAGAATGCTTGTCTTAAGTGACTGTATGGGCTCAATAACCTCACGCTGGATGAGTAATTGCTCGCTATCGATTCCCGCAACAACCTTAAGTGCGTTAAGCAGAGCGGCAGAGGCAGAGCCTAAAAGGTCGCTTGTTTTGCCTGTAACCATACTGCCGTTGGGAAGCTCAATTGCCACTGCGGGTCTGTTGCCTGTTTCCTCGCTCTTGGTAAGCGCTGCCTTTACGGTGGGGCGTGCGCTTTCAACGGAAATACCCGCCTGGTTCATAAGGCTTTCGATTTTTGCAATAGCCGCGTCGTTTTTGTGACCCATCTTTTTATCGCAAAGGGTGTTGAAGTAACGGCGGATGATTTCCTCGTGGGATGCTTTACAGCAGGCGGCATCGTCACTGATGCAGAAGCCCGCCATATTAACGCCCATATCAGTGGGTGATTTGTAGGGGCTGACACCCTCGATTTTTTCAAACATTGCGTTAAGCACGGGGAAAACCTCAACGTCACGATTGTAGTTAACGGTTGTAACGCCGTATGCCTCAAGGTGATAGGGGTCAATCATATTAACGTCGTTAAGGTCTGCCGTTGCAGCCTCGTAGGCAAGGTTAACGGGGTGCTTAAGGGGAAGGTTCCATATGGGGAAGGTTTCAAACTTTGCGTAGCCCGCTTTTACGCCCCGTGCATTTTCGTGGTAAAGCTGTGAAAGGCAGGTTGCCATTTTACCGCTACCGGGGCCGGGGGCAGTAATAACAACCAGGGGTCTTGAGGTTTCGATGTAATCATTTTTACCGAAGCCCTCGTCGCTTACTATTTTCTTAACGTTGTAGGGGTAGCCGTCTATAGGATAGTGCATAAATACCTTTATGCCTAAATTTTCAAGCTTTTCTTTGAATTTAAGGGCGGTGGGCTGGCCGTCAAACTGGGTAATAACAACACTACCCACGTAAAGCTCGGCACTTGCGAAGGCATCCATAAGACGAAGCACGTCACTGTCGTAGGGGATACCAAGGTCACGACGGATTTTGTTATTTTCGATGTCACCTGCAGATATAACAATAACAACCTCAGCGTGCTCCTTAAGGTTAAGAAGTAACTGAAGCTTACTGTCGGGCTTGAAACCGGGAAGCACGCGGGATGCGTGATAGTCGTCAAAAAGCTTGCCGCCGAATTCAAGATAGAGTCTGCCGCCGAAATCGGCAACACGCTTCATAATCTGCTCGGATTGCTTGGCGATGTACATATCGTTGTCAAAACCGATTTTTTTGTTAAAATCCATAACACCAACCCTTTCACAAATAATAATTCTAACAAATAGCCGTTGATTTGTCAACGCAAAGGCAAATGTAAATATGCACAAATTGTTGGCGGATATTTGTTATATTTAATTAATCAGTTTATTGACTTCGGGGGCATATAGATGTATTATATAATAGAAACAATATGAAAAAACATACCCCAAAGGAGTATACTATGGAACAGTTTTACGACAGATTCAAGCCCGCTTGTTCACCTGTTGCTCATTCTACACATATGTTAGTGCGTAAGGACGTAAGAATTACAGTTCTTACACCCTGCCTTGTGCGAGTTGAGGTGCAGCGTCACGGCAAATTCTGCAACGAGCCCACTCAGAGCGTGTGGTTCCGCGATTTTGAAAAGCCCGAGTTCAAGGTTAACGAGTCAAGCGACTCTATCGAAATTAAAACCACAAAGGCTAACTTCCTTTATTCATTCAAGGCGCACAAAATGCTTCGCGTTAAGCTTCGCGACGGCAGAGTTGTTACAAACTATACCGCAGGCAACCTTAAGGGTACCTGCCGTACACTTGATATTACCGCGGGTCTGCCCATACTCGGTGACGGTGTGGTTTCCAGAAACGGTGTGGCAATTCTTGACGATAGCGATACACTTGTGCTTAAGCAGGACGGTACTATTGTTCCCCGTAAATATAAGGGAAGCGATAAATACTATTTTGCATACGGTAACAACTACATCGGTGCAACTCAGGATTTATATAAGCTTACAGGTAAGGTGCCCCTTATCCCCAGATATGCTCTTTCCAACTGGTGGAGCCGCTATAAGGCATATTCACAGGATGAATACCTTTCACTTATGGACAGATTCAAGGATGAGGAAATCCCCATTACTGTTGCCACTGTTGATATGGACTGGCACTGGGTTGACATTAAATCCAAATTCGGTAAGGACAGCCACAAGGTAACAAGCCATAAAAATATTATGGAATACGTTTACGACGTGTGGTCAACGGGCTGGACGGGTTACTCCTTCAATACCGATTTGTTCCCTGACCCTGCAGGCTTCCTTAAGAAATTAAAGGACGATAATTATAAGGTTACCTTTAACCTTCACCCCTCAATGGGTGTGCGTTGGTTTGAGGACCAGTATGAGGATATGTGTAAGGCAATGGGTCAGAATCCTGCAAAGAAGCAGCCCGTTGAATTCGACATTACCGACAAAAAATTCACCGAGCATTACTTTAAGATTCTTCATCATCCCTTCGAGAAAATGGGCGTTGACTTCTGGTGGATTGACTGGCAGCAGGGCACAAAGACCAAAACTCCCGGTCTTGACCCCTTATGGGCTCTTAACCATTATCATTTCCTTGATAATGCTAAAAATAACAACAGACCCCTTATCCTTTCAAGATTCTGCGGTGCAGGTAGCCAGCGTTACCCCCTGGGCTTCAGTGGTGACACTACTCAGACATGGTCAAGCCTTGAATTCCAGCCCGGCTTTACCGCAACTGCTTCAAACATCGGTTATCCCTGGTGGAGCCACGACATCGGCGGTCACTGTATGGGTAAAAAGGACGACGAGCTTTATATCCGTTGGTTACAGCTTGGCGTTTTCTGTCCCATTATGCGACTTCACTCAACCAACAACGAATTTATGGGTAAGGAGCCCTGGAACTACTGTGGCCCCATTGAAAGAATCGCAAAGCGTAACCTTCGCTTACGTCATAAGCTTCTTCCCTATATCTACACAATGAACTACCGTACTCACACCGATTGCCGTGCAATCTGTGAGCCCATGTACTACGCATACCCCGAGGAGAAGCGTGCATACGAGTGCAAAAACGAGTTCTTCTTTGGTACAGAGCTTATTGTAGCACCCATCACCGAGCACACCTCAACCGACAACAATATGGCGGGCGTAAGCGTGTGGATTCCCGACGGCAGATTTACCGATATTTTCACAGGCAGAATTTACAGCGGTAACCAGTTTGTAAAAATGTATCGTGATATTGAGAATATCCCCGTACTCGCTAAGGCAGGCGCAATCATCCCCATGAGCGTAAACGAAAGGGATAACGATTGCTCCAACCCCGAGGAAATGGAGCTTTGGGTTTACAGAGGCAACAACACCTTTACCCTTTATGAGGATGACGGCGAGTCACTTTCATATATGGATGGTGCATACCTTAAAACTCCCCTTATTGTTAAGGAGGATGGCTCAACAGTTACATTTACCATTGCACCCGGTGAGGGTGACGTAAGCGTTGTACCCGAAAAGAGAAAATTCGATATTTACTTTAAGGATATTGTTGATGCGGATATCGAGGTAAGAATCAACGGTAAAAAGCAGAAGGCAAAAACAAAGAATTGCAAGGGCATTATCTGTGTTACAGTTTCAATTGCACCCACTGATGAGGTCGTAATTACCCTCAGCGATGCTGATTACCTTAAAAATAAGGATAAAAAGCAGGAGCTTACCGAAACCATCGCAAAATATCAGATGGCAAACGATTATAAGGGTATGATATTTACAGATTTCCTTAAAACCGAAAAGGCGCTTCCGCCCCTTGCAGAAACCTACACGGGTCCCATTAAAGAGATTCTCAGACTTTACAGAGGTTAATATGTCCGTTATTGAAATTTTAAAACAAAATGCCGAGGCTTACGGCTTAACCGTAAGCCCCGACCTTGAAAAAAAGCTTGATATATATGCCCGACTTCTTAAGGAGTGGAATGATAAAATAAACCTTACCGCCATTACTGACGACGAGGGTATTGCCATAAAGCATTTCCTCGACTGTCTGTTGGTTTCAAAAGCGGCACAGCTTAAGGATGGCGACAAGGTTATTGACGTGGGCACAGGCGCAGGCTTCCCCGGTCTTGTGATTGCGGCGGCTTATCCCGACGTGCAGGTAACACTTCTTGATTCCACGGGCAAAAAGCTTAAGGCGGTTGAGGATATCCGTCAGAATATGGGTGTGGAAAACGCACAGGTAGTGCATATGAGAGCGGAGGATGCGGGTAAAAAGCCCGAATTCCGTGAAAAATATGATTTCGCTACTGCAAGAGCCGTTGCAGAGCTCAGGGTTCTGCTTGAGTACACCCTTCCCTTTGTTAAGGTGGGCGGTGCATTCCTTTCATTAAAGGGCGCCTCTGCCGTGGATGAAATTGACGGTGCTAAGGCTTCCTTAAAGACCCTCGGCGGTAAAATCGAGGGCGTAAACGAGTTCGTTTTACCCGGTGGCGACAAAAGAGCCATAATAAACGTTAAAAAGATTTCGCACGTTCCGTCAAAGTTCCCAAGGGTATCGGCACAAATCGCCAAAAAACCCTTATAAATCTCCCGAATATAAGCATTTTCAGTCGATTTACCCCGACCGAAAATGCTTTATTTTTTTGCTTCGGGGTGTTATAGTGTAGTCACAGAGAGGGAAACAAGACAGGCTTTGTGGATGAAGTTAAAACCAATTAACGGAAAGGAAATCCAATGATTAAAGCATCATCTAAAAACAAAGCAAATTGCCAGATTCAGCTTTTGCCCCACGAAAGCATTTTACCAAACCCCAATCAGCCAAGAGTCAGATTCGATTACAACGAGCTTGAGGGTCTTGCGGTGTCGGTACGCACAAACGGGATGCTGCAGCCCATAAACGTACGCAAAAGGTCCGACGGAAAATACGAGCTGATTTCGGGTGAACGCCGACTAAGGGCGGCGCGTATGGTGGGTATGAGTAAGCTACCCTGTGTAGTTATGGACGTTTCGGACGAGCAATCCGCGTTGTTTGCAATAATTGAAAACGTACAACGGCAGAATCTTGATTTTTTTGAGGAAGCGGTAGCCATTGAACGGCTTATGACCGAATACGGGCTTTCTCAGGAGGAGATTTCAAAAAAATTAGGCAAGGCTCAGTCCACCCTTTCAAATAAGCTGAGGCTTTTAAGATTACCCGAGGAGATGCGGGATAAAATATCCTACGCAGGTCTTACGGAGCGCCACGCAAGAGCGCTGCTTTGCCTGCCCGACAACCCGACACGGGGCAGGGTGCTTGATATTATAATCGAGCGTCACCTTACGGTTTCAGAGTCTGAGCGGCTTATAAACGACGTCTTACGTCGCAAAAAGACCAGAAACAAGCCTCAGATGAGAGCATACAAGGATATGCGTATTTTCATTAATACACTCAACCATGCGGTTGACGTTATACGTAAGGCAGGCATTGAGGCGGACACCGCCAAAAGCGAAACCGACGAGTATTTTGAATACGTAATTAGAATATCAAAACCCGAGGAAACGTCAGTTACCGCAGTTACGACCCAAGCGGTGTAATAAATGCAAAATGCAGAATGAAAATTTCGGGGCACTTCGTGCCGATTATAGATTAAGTAGTTGCAACGCGAAGCCTTATCATCCCTGTGCGTAAGCATAGGGAGGGGGACCAAAAGCTCTGCTTTTGGTGGTGGGTAGTTCTCTTACTGTTTTTCTTCAGTTCGATAGAACAACAACTATTGCTTGATGTTAATTATACATTACAAATTATTTCGGTATATTCTCCGCAAGGAGTTTATATATAGTGTAACAGCCCCCCTGTTACACAAGCCATATCTTTCTCTTTCACACCCCACATCCACAGCGGAACACCTCTGCCGAAAGGCAGGGGCGTTCTGCATTTTGTTTGTGTGGGGTGCTTTTGAGGGACTTTTGTATTATTTTAACAAAAAATGATAGGAAAAATTGTTGAATGTTTTTTAAGATTACGTATTGCATATTTGTTTGCCATATTGTAAGATATAGATACAAAATGCAAGCGAAAAGAAGGGAGCTTAATTATGAAAAGAACTTTGAGTTTTGTTTTATCACTCGTAATAGTGATGGGTATTTTTATAAGTGTGCCCATTACTGCTTCTGCAGCAACGGCGGATAATTTTTACTTTATTCCGAGTGATAGAGAGGGTACCGGTTATACGTTGGTAATGTGTTATGACCACGTGGAGGGCGAGGTTTACGTCCCTGCTACGTATAACGGTAAACCAATAAAATATATAAGTCAGTTTGCCTTTGCATACAATGACAAAATAACAGCAATTAACCTTGACAAAGGTATTAAGGGCTACAAATCTGTTGATGGTGTTTTGTTTAACGAAAGTATGACAGAGTTGATTTCCTATCCTCATGCTAAAGCAGACTCCGAGTATACAATTCCGTCAAGCGTAATCTGGCTGGGCGAAAACGCCTTTACTGACGCAAAATATCTTAAAAAGATAATTTGTAATCAGGAGTTGGAGTTAAGTAATGCAACTATGGCGGCGTTTATGGGTTCACTCTTCTTCGAATCCGATGAAAACTGGGAAAACGGTGTGCTTTATCTTGGCGTAAATCTGATTTGTGCCAAATATGATTTAAAAGGAAGCTATACAATAAAACCCGGAACAAAAGTGATTTGGGCAGAGGCTTTCGCTTATTGTGAAGATTTGACCTCAGTTACTATTCCCGACAGTGTAACGTTTATTAAAGATTCTGCATTCAGAGATTGCTTCTCGCTGAAAACGGTAACGATTGGTGCGTCACCGAAGTTGTTTCTAATGGATAGGGCTTTTCAAAACTGCACTGCTCTCGAAAAAGTGTATATAAATTCAACAAGCAATAACTTCTCTTTGATTAATGGCGAGACTTTTTATAATGCCGGTACAAAAGGCAAGGGAATTGATGTTGTTTTTGGCGATAAAGCAAAGGCTGTTCCTGAAGGCTTGTTCTGGGTTCAGGATGCAGAATATTCTCCCAAGGTTGTAAGCGTTACTATCGGTGAAAACGTTGAAAAAATCTGGAACAAGGCTTTTGAAGGTTGTACTACCCTTAACAATATTACATTAAAATCCTCAGACGGGATTATTATTGAGCATGATGCTTTTTATAACACGGGATTTTATAACAAAGCCGAAAATTGGGAGAAGGGTGCATTATATCTCGGAAACAATCTTATTGCTGTTGATAAATCTGTAAGTGGAGATTATAAAATTAAAGACGGCACAGCATCCATAGGTGGCTTTGCTTTTGAGGCTTGTAATAGAATTACTTCAGTTACAATCCCATATAGCGTTCAAAAGATTGGTAGCTTACCATTTAATGATTGCAAAAATCTTAAGGATATAAATATTAAAGATATTGCAAGATGGTGCAACACCAGAATCGAGGGTCCCTTGGCTTACCCCAAAAATGATTTTATACTGAAGGTTAACGGAAAAGAGATTGTTGACTTATCCATACCATCAGGTGTAACTCAGGTGCCTGATTGGGCTTTTGCAAACTACGGGAAATTAAAATCAGTTAAAATAGCAGACAGTGTTAAAACCATTGGAAAACTGGCTTTTGTAAAATGCCACAGGCTTGAAAGCGTTACACTTGGTGAAGGTATTACACATATCGGATACGGAAGCTTCGGTGGATGCGATAAGCTTGAAACTGTCGAAATACCGGCAAGCGTTAAAACAATTGGTGAATATGCTTTCGGATACAAAATTTTATCCGTTGAGTTGGATGAAAACTATTGGATAGATGACTTCGAAGTAGCGTTGGTCGATGGTTTTTCAATTAAAGGCTATAACGGAAGTCAGGCACAAATATATGCAAAAAATGCAGGTATTAATTTTATTTCAATTAATAAAGCTGCAACCCCCAAGCTTACAAAGATTGCCAATACAGCAAGTGGTGTGCAGGTAACCTGGGGTGCAGTAAGTGGTGCAGACAGCTATGTTGTTTACCGTAAGACATACGATGCAAAAACTAAAAAGTGGAGTGGTTGGACAAACCTCGGTAAAACCACAAGTGCCTCTTACGTAGATAAAACCGCAAAGCCAGGAATATATTATCTTTACACTGTAAAGGCAGTTAACGAAGCCGGTGCAAGTGGATATGATAAAACCGGTATTAAAACATATTTCCTTGCAAGACCCACTGTTACAACAACCAACGCAAATGCAGGTGTAACCGTTAAATGGACAAAATCAGCAGGTGCAACCGGATATTACGTGTATCGCAAAACAACTGGTGGTTGGACAAAGGTTGCAACAGTTAAGGGTGCAGGTACTGTTTCTTATACCGACAAAACTGCTAAGGCAGGTACAACCTACAAGTACACAGTTAAGGCATATTACGGCTCATATGTAAGCGCTTACAACACAAGCGGTGTTGCAATCAGAAGACTTACAACACCCACTCTTAAGAGCGTAACAAGTGCCAAGGCAGGCGTTACAACAAAATGGAATAAGGTAACAGGTGCTACCGGTTACATCGTTTACCGTAAAACAGGTAATGGTAGCTGGCAGAATCTTGGTAAAACAACAGGCGTATACTTTACAGATAAAACCGCAAAGAAGGGTGTAACATACACTTACACAGTTAAAGCCTACTATGGTACTTCAAATAGTGCATATAACACCAAAGGTCTTACAGTTAAAGATAAATATTAAGACAAAAATCCTCCCTTTACGGGAGGATTTTTTAGTTAGGAGTTAGGAGTGAGGAGTTTCGGGGCGCAAAGCGCCGATTATAATTAAGTAAAAGTAATGTGAAGCCTACCATCCCATTTTGCGAAGCAAAAAGGGATGGTAACCATTGGCTTGCCAATGGTGGTGGGGAATTCTCTTGCGTTTTTTTCTTAACCCAAATCCCCCTTTTTTATTGAAAAGAAAATTTATATATGATACAATTAAATATATAATGGATTATTATGGGGTGATGTTTGTGGTTAAAGCGGCGGTTTTTGATTTGGACCACACACTTTTTGACAGATATGCCACCATAGGTATTCTTGTTCCCCAATTAAGAAAGCACTTTGACCTTAACGATGGTGTTACCGATGAGTATTTTATTCAGGAGCTGACCTATGGTGACAAGAACTTTGTTCATAAGGGCTGGCAGGGGATATATAACCACCTTCTGAGCAAGGGTATTTTTAAAACCATACCCTCCTTTGAGGAATATACCGAAATTGTTTTGCGCCATTTCAGGCACATTGCGGTAAAGTACGATTATTCTATCGGGGTGCTTAAAAAATTAAAGGAAATGGGCTGTAAGGTGGGGCTTATTACAAACGGCACCGCAGAGCTTCAGTATAAAAAATTAGGAATGCTCGAGCTTACGGATTTATTTGATGAAATTATCGTAAGCGGTGACACCCCCTACGAAAAGCCCGATAAGCGTATCTTCCATATGATGGCAGAAAAAATGGGATTCAAGCCTGAGGAAATGATGTATATCGGCGACCATCCCCTTAATGACGTCGATGGGTCAAGAAATGCGGGTATGATACCCGTTTGGGTTAAAACCACGGGCACGTGGATTTTCCAGGAAATAGAAAAGCCTGAATTACAGGTTGAAACAGTTGAAGAAATACCCGATTTGATTGAGAAAATAAACAACAGGTGAGTTTATAATGATTGGTGAAAGCTTTTTACCCATAACTATGCAGGAGGTTGAAGCAAGAGGTTGGGCAGAGGTGGATTTTGTTTACGTTTGCGGTGATGCATACGTGGACCATCCCTCCTTCGGTGCGGCTATCATTACCCGTGTCCTTGAGGCGCAGGGCTTTAATGTTGCTTTCCTTGCTCAGCCCGACTTTAAAAGCTGCAAGGATTTTATGCGCTTCGGCAAGCCCCGTCTCGGGTTCCTTGTTTCTGCAGGTAATATCGACTCAATGGTTGCTCACTATTCCGTCGCTAAAAGAAAAAGAAATTACGACTATTATTCACCCGGCGGCAAATTCGGCTTAAGACCCGACCGCGCAACCGAGGTTTATTGCAAGCTCATTCGTCAGGCGTACCCGGATTCACCCATTATTATCGGCGGCCTTGAGGCTTCCTTAAGGCGTTTTGCCCATTATGATTATTGGGAGGACAAGGTTTTAGAGAGCCTTTTAGTTTCCTCGGGTGCGGATATTCTCACCTACGGTATGGGTGAAAATATTTTACGTAAAATTGCCCAGCTTCTTGATAAGGGCGTACCTGTTAACAAAATTCGTGACGTGCGCGGTACAGTGTGGCTTGGTGATAAGGGTGATAAAATCCACTATGATTACACCGGTGAATGGGATATTGAAAAATTAAAAACCGACAAGGAATATTACGCCAAGGCATTTGCCGAGCAGTATAAAAATCAGGATAGCTGCTACGGTAAGGCGCTTGTGGAATATTACGGCGATAAAATGCTTGTGCAGAATCCACCCATGCCACCCCTTGAAAGGGAGGAGCTTGACGAGGTTTATGCACTGCCCTATATGAGGACGTACCATCCCTCCTACGAAAAGGATGGGGGAGTGCCCGCTATTGCCGAGGTGCAGTTTTCACTAACCCACAACCGTGGTTGCTTCGGCGGGTGTAATTTCTGCGCTCTTGCCTTCCATCAGGGCAGAAGTGTTCGTTCAAGAAGCATTGAAAGTGTGGTTGAGGAGGCTAAGCTCCTTACCGAAATGAAGGGCTTTAAGGGTTATATCAACGACGTGGGCGGTCCCACGGCAAACTTCAGGTATCCCGCCTGCGACAAGCAAATAAAAAGCGGTGTGTGCCCCAACAAAAAGTGCCTTGCACCCGAGCCCTGCAAAAATCTTAAGGCGGACCACAGTGAATATATAAAGCTGCTTTCAGAAATTGAGAAGATACCTAAAATCAAAAAGGTTTTCATCCGCTCGGGTATAAGATTTGATTATCTTATGGCGGATAAATCACCATCGGGCAATGCTTTTTTCAAAAAGCTTGTGAGGGACCACGTAAGCGGTCAGCTTAAGGTTGCTCCCGAGCATTGCTCAGGCGACGTTTTGCGCCTTATGGGTAAGCCTGATTTTAAGGTTTACGAAAAATTCAAGGACAGATATTTTGAGCTTACCAAAAGCTTTGGTATGGAGCAATACCTTGTTCCCTACCTTATGTCAAGTCACCCGGGCAGTAAGTTGTCGGATGCGGTAAAGCTTGCGGAATACATCAAGCGTTGGCACTATAACCCCGAGCAGGTGCAGGATTATTACCCCACACCGGGTACCGCCTCCACGGTTATGTTCTATACGGAGCTTGACCCCTTCACAATGAAAAAGGTTTACGTGCCCAAATCTGCTGACGAAAAGCGTATGCAAAGAGCACTACTTCAGTGTGCAGACCCTAAAAACGCAGACCTTGTAAGAACGGCGTTGAGAATGTGCCACCGTGAGGATTTAATCGGCTTTGATAAAAAATGCCTTGTTAAGCCCTCGTATAAGGATAGGGTGGAGCAGGCTAAAAAGCAAAAGGAAAACAGCCGCGGCAGAGCCAACACAGGCAATAAGGGCAGAAACGGCAGAAATTCAGGAAAGAGGCGATATTAATGCAGCTTTTAAAAATAGACAAGGATAATTATATCGGTCAGGCAGACCCTTATATTATCGAGCATAAGGGTAAATACTATATATATACCACCGGTGACGACGGTCTTTACGGCTATTCCTGTGATAGTCTTTTAGGTGATTGGAAGTTCGAGGGACAGATTTTCACCAAGGAGGGCACAGAGAATTTCTGGGCTCCCTCAGTTATTTATCTTGACGGTAAATTTTATATTTATTTTTCCTTCGAGCTTTACGATGACGAGCCCGACCAGGGCGGTCACCATGGCGCTATGCACGTTGCCGAAAGCGAAAACCCAATGGGCCCCTTTGAATTGAAGGCGCAGATTGCACACCCCTTCAGTATTGATTCACATATAGTTAAAACCGATGCGGGTCTTTTCCTTTTCTATTCACCCAACACCTTTGAGGGCGAAAGAATCGGTACACATATTGTAGTTCAGAAAATGAAGGACCCCTACACACTTGAGGGTGAGCCCAAGGTTGTGCTTCTTCCCTCAATTGATGAGGAGATTTTCTGCCGCAACAGATACAAAGAGGGGCAGCATTGGCATACTCTTGAGGGTGCATTCTGGTTCCAGGAGGGTGAGTGGCAGTACCTTATGTACAGTGGCGGACGTTACGAGGACGAAACCTATTTTGTTGGCTATGCCGCAGCTAAAACAACCGAGCAGGATCTCAGAAAGGTTGATTTTAAGAAAATGCCCGATGACAAAACCTACGCACCCCTTTTAAGAAGCAACGATTGGGAGGAGGGCACTGGTCACAACAGTGTGATCAAGGTTGACGGTGAATATTATTGCGTTTACCACGCAAGAAACGCAGAGCCCGACGGTCTTCCCGGTGACAGACGAAACGCCCGTATTGCAAAAATGCTCGTTGCAGACGGCAAAATAACAATTGAAAGATATCCCGACCACATATAAAAAGGAGGATTTAATTATGATTATAGATGAGCTTGTTGGTTTTTCCAATTTTTACGGCAGTAACGAGGAGCTTGTGCTTGCAGGCGGGGGTAACACCTCTGCAAAGGACGGCGACGTAATGTATATCAAGGGCTCAGGCACAAGACTTTGTGATATTACCGCCGAGGGCTTTGTGGCTATGAGCCGTACTAAAATTGCCGAAATTTTTACAAAAACATATCCCGATAACGATAAGGAGCGCGAGGCACTTTCCCTTAAAGACCTTATGGATGCAAAGCTTCCCGGCCAGGAAAGCAAACGCCCCAGCGTTGAAACAACCCTTCACAGCCTGTTCCCTCAGCGCTTCGTTTTACACCTTCATCCCTGCCTTGTTAACGGTGTTACCTGTGCAAAGGACGGCAAGGCAAGAGCTAAGGAGCTTTTTGGCGACGACGTATTGTGGATTGACCCTATAAGACCCGGCTATACCCTTGCAAAAACCTGCTTCGATACCCTTAAAAATTACAAGGATACTATGGGTAAGGACGCAGATACTGTGCTTCTTGCAAATCACGGTGTTTTTGTGGCAGACGATACAGTGGAGGGGCTCGGAGATAAGCTTTTTGCGGTTATGGCAAAAATCTGTAACGAAATAAGCGAAGAGCCCGATTTATCCGTTGGAGAATTCGACGGCGATAAGGCACAGCTTATTTTCAATGAAATTTCAGAGACCTTTGGTGAGGATAGCGTTGTTACCTTTGAGCCCTCAACTCTTTCTTTGGAATTTGTTAAGGATAAGGAAAGTCTTAAAGCGGTTTACCTTCCCTTTAACCCCGACCAGGTGGTTTATTGCAAGCCCTATCCCGTTTACGTTGAAAACGTGGGCGAGGTTAAAGCTCTTGTTGAAAAATACAAGGCAGAAAACGGCTTCCTTCCCAAGGTTATACTTGTTAAGGATTGTGGCGTTTACGGCGTTGACTACTCACAAAAGGGTAGCGAAACTGCAGTTGCTCTTTTCAACGATGCAATGAAAATTGCGGTTTATGCAAAAGCCTTTGGCGGCGCATTGCCCATGAGCGAGGATTTAACCGATTTCATTGTTAACTGGGAAGCGGAAAGCTACAGAAGCAAGCAGTAAATTGAATAAATAAACAAAAAAGAGCCGTATTATTTATGGAAAGTTCCAAAAAATAAGAACGGCTCTTTATTTTAATTGATTTTTAATATTTGTGTGTTAGAATAAATTTTGTAAAGTTTTCTGTTTAAGGAGGAGAAAAAATTGCCTGAAAAAAAGAAGCTTAATTACCCCAAAACTATATTAACGGGTTTTGGTTTCCTTGCATCATCCATTGCGTGGGCAATCTACGACCCGTACATCACAAAAATACTCAACAAGATTCTTACCGAGAGTGCCTTTATTACCGAGCTCAGCCAGAAGCTTGGTAACGCAGTGCCGTTGCTTCGTGACCTTGCAGAGGCACAGGGCGAAAACATTGCAATGGGCGCAGGCTTTACCCTTGTTCCCTTATTTATCGGTATTATAATGACGTTTGATAATATTTTCGGCGTTATTTTCCAGCCCACCTTCGGTAAGCTTTCCGATAACTGCCACTCTAAATTAGGTAAGCGCAGACCCTTTATTGTTACTTGCGCACCTATTTCTGCGGTTTTGTTTGCACTTATTCCCATTGTGGCGCTTAACGTGCAGGGCGAGGCAAGACTTCCCCTTACAATGCTGACGGTTATTTTGTTTGTTTTCTCAATGTCCTTGTGGCGAGCACCCGTTGTTGCTCTTATGCCCGACCTTACACCTCCTGAGCTTCGCTCCGAGGGTAACGCGGTTATTAACCTTATGGGCGGCGTTGGTAGTGCAGTTGGTATGGTTGCAGGTACGTTGGCAATCGCTTTGTGCACCTTGTTCTCAGGCTACACCAAGGAGCAGATAACTGCCGATGAAACACTTTCCTTCCCCTACGTATTTATTATCGGTTCAATTATTATGGTAATCGGTATGCTTGTGCTTCTCTTCTTTGTTAAGGAGCAGGATACAAGCATCAGAGTTAAGGGTGCCGCTAACCAGTATGCCGACCAGAAGGCAAAAAGAAAAGCGGCAAAGGAAGAAGCTAAGGCAAGAAAGGCCGAGCTTAAGGCTATCAAGTTAAGTAAGGGCGAAAAGAAGAGCCTTTTCTTCATGCTTGGTACGTTGTTCTTCCTCTTCTGCGGTACAAACGCTATTACAACCTTCTTCTCATTGTTTGCTCAGGAGATTCTCCATATGCTTACCTCCGAGGCAACAATAATTATGCTCATCTTTGCGGTTTGCTCAGGTGCAGCGGCTATTCCTGCCGGTAAAATGGGTAAGAAGTTCGGCAGAAAGAAAACTATTCTTGCAGGTCTTTCCGTATTCCTTGCGGCGTTCATTGTGTTCTTCAGCGTGTTTGTTGTAATGCTTACAAGCAAAAACCTTTCTATTACAAAGTACGTAACTGTTAACAACGCTTATACAACAGTAAGCGAAAAGGTTAACGATTACAACGCATATAGAACAAAGATAGCTGAAGCCGAAGCCAAGGAACAGGCAGAGCTTACAGGCGAAAAGGCCGAAAAGGTAGAGATAGAGGTTATTAACGTAGATGAGTATATCGAGTACAAGGCGGCTGTTGAAGCAGGCAAGGACGTAAGCGACTATAAGTTATACGTTGAGTTCGATAAGTACTTTGAAACAATTGATGCTATTAACTATTTCGTGAAAGAAAACGATATTAAAAAGGCACTTGACGTTGATGGTTACTATGATTATAAGACCGTTGTTGCAGAAAAGGGCGACGTTAGTGCAATTGCAAACTATGCATATTATGCAGACTTTGAGAATTACACACTTCCAGAAAATGCAAAGTCAACCTATGACGCAGTTGTAGATGTGGCTCGCGAGCAATTAGGTCTTGCTGAAGACGGCACATACTCACAGGCACTTGCAGCTATTTCTGAATCCGTTGCAGATATTACCGCAATCCTCAGAGTTCTTATTTACCCCGTTCTTATCCTCGGTGGTGCGGCTAATATGTTTATCACCGTTAACACCTTACCCCTTGTTCTTGATATTGGTGGTGTTGAAAAGGTTGGTACTTTCACCGGCTATTATTACACCGCAACCTTCTCGGCACAGATTGCTTCACCCATCGTTTACGGCTTTATAAGAATGCTGGCAGGCACGTATATGTCGTTGTTCTACTATAGCCCGATTATGTTTGCTCTGTCGATACTTCTGATACTCTTCGTTAAGCACGGCGAGGCCGTTCCCGATGAGCTTGTTAAAAAGGCTCAGGAAGAAAACGACTGATTTTAAGTTAAAAAGATACACCCGATTATCGTATTGATAATCGGGTGTATTGTTTTTGTTTTAATTAATCGTTATTTAAAAGCTCTGCAAAGATTTCGGCATCAAAATCATCAACCGCTCCGTCATTGTTTAAGTCGGCTGCAATTGAGTTAAGCTCGTCGAATCCGATTTCGCCGCCGTTAAATTTAACGATATCCTGATAGTCGAGCACGTCGCAAACGCCGTCACCGTTAACGTCTGTCATAACAACAAGGTAATAGGTCTTAACAACCTCGCCATCCATTGCAACGTTAATCTGAGTGCCTGTGCCGTAGAAGGTAGCTTCTGCTACTTCAATATCGTAGCCCTCGTCTGCAACAAGGATTGATGTAATGTCTGTGCATTCAAGAAGCTCTGTAACAATAATATCACTGCCGTCAAACCAGAACTCGCCGTTTACCAATGTGATGTATGTGGGAGCGGGAGCTTCGGGCTCTGTAGGCTCCTCAGGAGTAGGTTCCTCGGGAGTGGGCTCCTCAGGAGTGGGCTCCTCGGGGTCAACAGGTGTATCGGGGTCAACGGGTACGTCAGGAATATCGGGTGTTTCATCAACGAAAATGAAGGTTTCTTCATTTTCTACGGGCTCTCTGCCGTCTGCGCTTGCTACAACCTTATAGGTGTACTCAACGTTTGCGTCGATATAGTCAATATATTCTAATACGTCGCCGCTTACGTAGAAGAGCTCAAAGTCGCCGTCTGCGGTTTTACGATAAAGTGCGTAGGAGGTTGCAAAGTCAGTTGCTTCCCAGGAAACACGAATCTTGATTGTGCCGTCATCCTGCTTTTCGGGATTTTCAATTTTAAGGCCTGTAACTGCGCCTAAGGGTGCGGGGATATAAACTGTTACGCTCTCGCTTATTGCTGAGCCTCTTTCAGAATCATTTGAAACAGCCTTAATAGCGTACTCGTAATAAACGTCTGCTAAAATATCAGTATTTGTGTAGGCGTGTTCAAGCGCACCCTCCTGAGCTACAACTGTGTCAATTTCAGTCCATTCGGTTTCGCTCTGATATTTTCTGAGAATTACGTATTCTTCTGCGAATTCAACGCTATCCCATGTGAGCTCGGCGTAGGGCTGGCCGTCATTGTAGTAGCCGTTGAACTGTGTAACGGTTGTGCTTGCAATGGGGGGATAGGGGAATCTTACGGTAGCGGATGCAGTGTTCTGAAGCTTGCCTTCACCATAAGCTACGATGATGTAGGTGTAGGTGTTACCCTCTGCAATGCCTGTGTCTGTGAATGCACCTGAAACTGCTTCAAGTAAAACGGGCTCTTCATCATTCACTGATTTGTAAATTTCAACAGAGGTTGCATCGGGGCATCCGAAGTCAACGTCGATGTATGCCACGTCAGTTTCAGTTGCCTCAATAAGCTGTGCGGTGATTTCGATTTCAACGAAGTTTGCAAGTCCGTCGCGGTACTGGCTCTCAGTTTCATCGAATGTAGCAGAAACTGTGTAGTAGTAAAGGTTTGTTTTGCCTTCTTCGGAAGTATCGGTGTAAGCGTTTGTTTCGCTTGTGCCAATGATTTCCCATGTGTCGGAGTCGTTAGCGCGGCGATAAATTGTGTAAAGGTCTGCATTTTCAATTGCATTCCAATCAAGCACTGTGCCCTCGTCGGTAACGGTTACGCTGTTAAGTGCAGGGATTAAAACTGCAATAGCAGATTTTGTGTTGTAGGTACTGCTATCACCTGTGTCGTTGAATGAACGTACGGCGTATTCATAGGTGATACCGCATTCAACGGTGTAGTCACGGTATGTGGTTTCGCTTATACCCTTTGCAAGCACTGTCCATGCCTCGCCGGGAAGTCTTCTGTAAACGTTGTAGTTTGTAGCACCTCTGATTGCCGCCCACGTTGTTTCAATGCAAAGTGAATCGTCATCGGTTACAATCTGCTGTGAGGTGAATTTAGGCTTGCCGAGGCAGATGCCTGTGGTGCCTGCTGCGTAGTAGCTGCTGAAAACGCCGTTTGCGTCAAATGCGCGTACTGTGTAGGAGTAGCTGTAGCCGCTGCCCTTCTGACAGCTATCGGCGTATTTTACAGTGCTGCCGCTATTAACGGTAGCGATGTGAGTCCAGCTATCGGCGTTGTTTATTTTGCGATATACACGGTAACCCGTAGCACCTGCAACCTTGTTCCATTTAACAATTGAACGATAGCTTGAATCGAATGTGAGCTTCTCGAGCTTGGGAGGCTCAAGGAATTTTGAGGTAATGCCTGTGTTGCTGTAAGCACCTGCATTTGTGTCTGAATAAGCTTTAACTGTGTATGTGTAGGTTTTTCCAGAAACCACGTTTTTGTCGATAAATGATTTACCTGTTGTAGTTCCGATGCTTTCCCAGCTTGTACCGTTTTTGCGGTAAACGTTATATTTGATTACGTTTGTGTTTGAGCATTTCCACTCGATTTTCATACCGCTTGCGGCGGGAGTAATTTTTGTAAGAGTGGGGGCGGGGATGTAATCAAAATCAACACCTGTGGAATTGTATGAGCTTATGGTACTGCCGCTATATGCCTTAACGGTGTATGTGTACTGCCAGTCAGCGCTGGTAGCGGTTTTGTCAGTGTAAGAGGTGGTTTTGCCGTTTTTGATGGTTGCAACACGCACCCAGCTGTAGTCGCTTAAGGTGCCGCCTTTACGGTAAACGTAGTAGCCGTCGGCACCGCCGATAGCCTTCCAGCTGATTTTTGCACTACCTGCAGAGCCTGTGCCGCTTACGGAGATAACAGGTGTGGCAATATATTTTATTGAAATACCGGCTTTGTTATAAAGGCTTGTTAAGCTACCTTCGCGGCATTTTACGGTGTATGCATACGTTGTGCCGCTTTTTGCAGTTTTGTCGGTGTAGGTTTTTGCGTTAGCACCGAGGGTTGCAATGCGTGTCCAGGATTTTTCACCGGCAGCCTTTCTGTAAACAAAGTACTCGTTAGCAGTTGCAAAGGGTGTCCAAGTAACCTTAACGCCTGAAACAGAGTTGGCGATTGACTTAAGCTCAACGGTCTTTTTGCTGATACGGTCAACGTTGATAACAAATGTTTTGAGTGATGAAGTATCAATTGACTTTTCGCCATTGACTTCAACATAGGTGTAGCATCTGCCGTAGTAGGCACCGCTGGGGATTGTTTTGAAATCCCAGGTAACCTTAAGGGGCTTGTTGCCCGCCTTTTCATCATAGCTTTTTGAGTAGCTTCTGATTTGTGTCTGATAGTTTTTATCCGAATATATTTCGATGCCGAAATAAGCGTCCTTTTTACCCTTGCTTATTCGCATGAAATAAATGTCATCCGAATCTCCATTAAGATTGTAGGTGAAAATCTGCTTTTCAAGCTTTGCGTCGGTGGGAACAATTTCACCGTAGCTGAGGTTATAGTTGGCAAAAGCGTCGGCGGCGTTAGCAACAATGGCAACTGAGCCGAGAACAACCATAACCACAAGAAGCGAAAGCAGAACCTTGGTTGTAAAACGAGTTTTGTTCATTTAAAAACCTCCTGTGACAAAATACAGTTATACAAATTATATTATATAATATTGCGCGTGGGATTTCAATAACAATTTAATAGATATTAGTGTCGAAAAAATGTATATAAAGTAAACAATTTTTAAATAATTCTGCTAAAGGTTGACGGCAACAACTATTTAGAATAAAATTTATAAACACTTAACAAAAATCTCCTGCTATTTTTGGAAAGGGTTTTTATTGCTTTTTTCGAAGGATAGTGGTATCATATAATGTGATTATGGAGAATTATGTTCAAGAGGTGTATAATGACTGATTCCAAAACTCAGCTTTACAAGGCTGCGTTCGAAAAACTACCGATTGAAAAACAGAACAGAATCCTCACTGTTGCAAGGCAGGAGTTTGCCGACAACGGCTTCGAAAACACCTCGATTCAGCAGATTGCAAAGAAATCGGGTATAAGCGTTGGTGCGGTTTACAAATACTTTGAAAACAAAGAGGCATTGTTTACTGCGGTAGTGCAGGAAGGGTTATCTTCTCTGGAAAGGTTTTTGCTGGAGATGGCATCATCCGAAGAGGATATACTTCTCAAGGCGGAAAAAATCATACGCGAGCTGGTGGCTTATTCACGCCGACATCCCGAAATAATCAAGATTTACTGTTCGCTTACAACGGGTGGTAATACTGAATTTTTAAACGAGCTTTCCCAACGAATCGAGGCGGTTTCTGCTTCAATTTACACACGCGCCATCAGTATGGCTCAGGAAACAGGGGAGGTTCGTAAGGATGTAAATCCCGCGTATTTTGCTTTTCTGCTTGACAGTATATTAATGATGCTTCAATTCTCGGCAGTGTGCCCCTATTATCAGGAACGATTCTTTATCTACACCGGTCAGCAGGCTCCGGAAAGTGACGAGCAGATTGTCCAACAGACGTTAATGTTCTTAAAAGCCGCATTCAACTTCAAATAAACGAGTGAACTAAAGAAAGGTGATTATATGAAAAAGATTTTATCCGTACTTCTTGCTATAAGTATGATATTGGGAATTTTTGCAATATCTGCGTCTGCGGCGGATGAAAATGTAGCACTTACCGATGCAGAAAGAGCAATGCTCAAGATTCAGCGTATTGATGCAAACGGTGATGGTGCCTACACAACACTTGATGCGGCGGCGTTTCTCAGAGCGGCGGCAGGCATAACTGCAGACGCTGACGACGAAAAATACGACCTTGACTTTGATGGTAGTGTATCGGTTGTTGATGCACAGCAGGCACTTAAAATGGTTTCAGGTATTGCTCCCGTCTTGAACGCCGAGGAAACACTTGCGCTTTTCAACGAAAAGCTCAATAGCGTTAAAACAGTTCGTCCCGGCTTTGAAAAAACATCGACTGTTCAGTGTCCCTCAATTTTAATTACAACCACAAACGCACCCATCGACGATATGAACGTTACAAACCTTGAGTTTAATAAATACGTTGATAAAATCGTTAAGGTTATGAACACCTTCCCCTATAACCTTGCGCTTGATGACAGTATGAAGGCCCAGCTTAAGGAAATGCAAACTCAGGCAGCTGAGGCATATTTACCCCAGACACAGACCAAAACAGTTGCTAAAACGTCCAATAGCCACTATTCATACTTCCCCGTTAATAACCTTGGTTGGTCAAGCAAGCTTACTGTTGCGGATATCAAGGGTGCAACCTGTCAGGTTGTTGGTAGCGATATTATCTGCACCATTACCTTGCCCGACACTATACATATCGGTGATGAATATCCCACAGGCTCAAGTGGCTTTTCAAAAAGACAGAACCTTACCTATGGTAAGATTTTCAATATCCCCGCACTTGATGAAAGCGACGGCTCAACAGTTAATAAGGTGCAGTTCAAAAACGGCAAGGTAGTCCTTAAGGTTGACGTTTTAACAGGTGACGTGCTTTCTGCAGACTATAGCTACACCTATTATACAGAGATTATGGCGGCTCCTCAGGAGGATTCTACCCTCACAATGAAAACTGCCACAACCGCAAATACTACAGAAAATTACATTATGAACAGGGTTACGGTGAAATAATATGTCAAAAGTTAAGGTTACAATGGAAAATGGCGGCACATTCGTAATTGAGCTTTGCCCCGAGCAGGCACCCATTACCTGCGAAAACTTTTTAAATCTTGTAAACGACGGCTTTTACAACGGTCTTACCTTCCACAGAGTTATTGATAACTTTATGGCTCAGGGCGGCGACCCCGAGGGCACAGGCTGTGGCGGAAGCGACAAAAATATCAAGGGTGAATTCGCAATGAACGGCGTTATGAACACCCTTTCACACACACGCGGCGTTATTTCAATGGCGCGCTCACAGAATCCCAACTCCGCAAGCAGTCAGTTCTTTATCTGCTACGGTGACTGCACCTTCCTTGATGGTCAGTATGCGGCATTCGGTAAAGTAATCGAGGGTATGGAAACAGTGGATGATTTCCTTAAAATCGACCGCAGAATGAGCTTCGGCGGCGAGCGATCAACCCCCGTAGAACCCATAGTAATGAAAACCGTTGAGGTTATAGAATAAAGGAGATAATAAAATGAAAAAAGAAAAGGGAATGTTCCTGCACAATTTGTTCGGAACCACACCCGGTAAGGGCGTGCAGCCCAAAGAGGCTATTGCATACAGTATTACCGGTATCGGTCAGAACTTTATTTGCACAATTGTAGGCTCATACATCGCTGTTTTTATGACAGATGCGCTTCTTTTCGGTGCGGATGGCGTTAAAGTAGGCTTCTTGGAAGGTGCAAAAGCCGTTGCTGTTCTTATGCTTGTTGCACGTATTTTTGATGCTTTCAATGACCCCATTATGGGCTCGGTTGTTGACAGAACACGTACAAAATGGGGTAAATGCCGACCCTACCTTAAATGGATGGCTATCCCCATTGGTATTATGACGATTCTTTGCTTTATTCCGTTGTTTGATATAAACGCAACAGAAGGCATTAATGGTGCGCTTGGTGTGAACGGCATCTTTGCAGCCATTTCAATCGTTTATGTTGTGTGGAGTGTTGTTTACACAGTTGCAGACGTTCCTTATTGGGGTCTTTCAACCTGTATGACAAACAACACAGAAACACGAAGCAACATTCTTACCGTTGCACGTATGGCTTGTACCGTTGGTGCAGGTGCAGTTACCGTTTTCCTTCCTATAATTACAGGCGCACTTACAAAACAGTACAAATATGTAGGGCCTGAGCTTGACGAAGCGGGTAAGGTGCTTGTAGAAAATGATTATTTGGCTATTCTTGCCGCAAAAGGCGAAGCCATACAGAATATGATTTCACAGGGTTATACTGAAGCCCAAGCCGTTGCAACCTTCAACGGTACTGTTAAGCTTGGCTTTGAGACTGCTAATGCAGACGTTCTTAAATGGACATATTTTATTGCCGCAGTTGTACTTGTTATTGCCGCAATTCCTATGTTCTTCTATGGCTTCAAAAATACCAAAGAGCATTTCACAACAAACGATACACCGCCCAGCCTTAGCCATAACATCAAGCTCCTTTTCAAAAACAGAGAGCTTCTCCTTATCGTGCTTTCAGGTATCCTTGGCGGCGCAAGAATGGTTTACTCATATACCGGCGGTCTTTATTTCGCAAAGTATATTCTTAAAAACGAAGGTATGTACAGTACAATAACCCTTTTGGTTGTTCCCGGTGGTCTTGTAGCATCACTCCTCGTTCCCTGGATGGCAAAAAAGTTTACCAAAAAATGGTCATATATTATCGTACACCTTTTCGGTGGCGTGGTAATGCTTGCAATGTACTTTGTGGGTTATAAGGGCACAGGCGCACTTATATTTGCTGCAATCGGTCTTATCCTCCTTGGTATTCCCCAGGGTGTTAACAACATCATTACATACGCTATGATTGGTGATACCGTTGACTACCTCGAGTGGAAAACAGGTGAGCGTGGTGAGGGTATCTGCTACGCTATGCAGACACTTATCAACAAAATCGGTATGGCAGTTGGTGCCTTCATCGGCGTTATGTCACTCAGTATCGCAGCTATTAACACAAAAACATACGAGGTTGGCGACCCTGATAAGCTCTGGGCAGTTTTAGTGCTTTCCGGCGTTGTAAGTATGTTTGCTTGTGCAGTTCCTATGTTCTTCTACAAGATTACAGAAAAACGTCAGGCAGAAATGGTTGCAGAAATCGAAGCAAGAAAGAAATAAGAATCACAAAAAATTCCCTCGGTACCATTTGGTGCCGAGGGATTTTTTATAATGCAAAAGTATCGAGGAAGCGTAGCTTCTGATTATAAAAAAGTAAAAGCAACGCGAAGCCTAGCCTCTCTGCGTAAGGAGAGAGGGGGCAAGGAACACGACCGCCGCCAGTGGCGGATGCAGGGAGTGTGAGTTGGCGTAGCGGTCAAAATTGTGCGAAGTGAACAACGAGCAAACAATTTTGGGCACCGCAAGAGGACTTAACATCATTGAAAGTTATAAATAAAAGTTTTAAGCGTGGAAGTAATAAACTCAAGACGGAGCGGTGGAGAGTCCTGTATGCTTGTTGTATAAAAAAACGGGTCAGGCAAGCCTGACCCCTATGGTAATCAATTTTTATGTCTTTATTCCACTATTCCCTTATCAATAAGCATCTCAACAAATTCGGTGATATCCGCCTTTGCCTCGTTGCGGTCAATGTCAAAGCTTTCACAGATTTTGTCGGTAAGCTGGTCAAGGGTTTTGCCGCCCTCGAGCTCCGCCCACAAAATAGCGCTGACGGGATTAAGCACAACAATATCTGTTGAATTTTCTGCAGTTACGGGTATAGCCATATGCTCGCCGGCGATTTCGCGCAAAACGTAGCCGGGCTTCAAAGAGTATTTTTTGTTATCCATAGCTTAACACACTCCGAAAAAACTTTGATAGTTATAGTATAACACACTTGTTTAAAATTTCAATACACTATAAGTTGTGGTACTGAAAAAAATCGACACAATTTTACAAAAATAAACCAAAATAGGGCAGGGAAAAGTACTTGATTTTCTTGACTTTTTTTGAAAAATAGTGTAGTATACTCTTAATAATGGGATAGTGGGTAGGTATCTAATGAAGCAGAATTACGCTATTTGCGGCAAAAGAATTTCTATCGAGTCACCGCTACCGTTGACCGAGCATGAAAACTTCAGTATTTTCGCCGTTGACGAGTGCAATTCTGATATAAAAATCACCTATCACGTGGCTGATAAATTACCCGCCGCGCCCACTAATACCAGAACAACTTCCGTAGGTGCTTTAGTTTCCTGGGATGGTGACAGGGTTTACCGTCACGCACCCATGGGCACGGCAGAGGGCGCACTCTCTTGCTACAGAACAACCGACACCTCGCAAAGTGACGTTTACTTTACTAACGAGAGCTACGCTGTTATGTCAGACTTTCGTTATATGTGGCATTCCGTATCGCTTGGTCAGTTGTTTTTACCCTTCAAAATACTTTTATTTCACGCATCATATATTTCTACAAAGGGTGGTGCAATATTATTTACTGCACCCTGCGGCACGGGCAAAAGCACACAGGCCGGTCTTTGGCAGCAATATATGGATGCCGAGGTAATTAACGGCGACAAAGCGGGTGTTTCAGTTGATGCGTCAGGGGCTTATGCCCACGGGCTTCCGTTCTGCGGCACAAGTGGCATCTGCAAAAACAAATCCATGCCCCTTAAGGCCATCGTGGTTTTAAGTCAGGCTCCCGAAAACAAAATAACCCCCATCACCGGTGTGAGCGCAATACAGAATCTATTAGGCAATATTTACCTTGATTTTGTAGCCCCCGGCGAAACACAGCAATGTGTTGACGTAATTATAGATTTGCTTTCCAAGGTCTCTGTATATAGTTTGCAATGCACTCCCGACCAAAGAGCGGTAGATGTGCTTGCCAAAGAATTAGGAATTTCTTTATGAACAACTACGATTTTTTCATTAACCGTCTTTTTGCAAAGGGTGCCGAAAAGGGGACACCTGTTTCAGGAACCTTTGAGCTGACCCCACGGTGCACACTTGATTGCAAAATGTGTTATATCCATCGTTCGCCTAACTCCTGCGAGGCTATTGAACGTGAAAAACCTGCTTCCTGGTGGATTGACCTTGCTCGTCAGGCTCGTGACCAGGGTATGCTTCTCTTACTCCTTACCGGCGGCGAGCCTCTATTAAGACCCGACTTTGAAGAGATTTATCTTGAATGTCGCAAAATGGGCTTGTTGGTTTCCGTTAACACCAACGCTACCCTTATTGATGACCATATGGTCTCCTTCTTTGCTGAGAATCCTCCTCAGCGCTTAAATATCACCTTATATGGCACCTCTGAGGATACCTACGCTAACCTTTGTGGTAATAGGAGTGCCTTTAATAAAGTTATTTACGCCATTAATGCTTTGAATAATGCAGGCGTTAATATAAAGCTTAATTATTCTATTAACCCCTATAACAAACACGAGATGCTTCAGGCTTATGACTTCGCTAAGAGCATCGGCGTTCACATCCAACCCGTTTCTTATATGTTCCCTCCTCTTCGTGCTTCCTGCGATTGTGAGCCTGTCAGGCTTTCTCCTGAGGAGGCTGCCAGGGCTCATTTCGATTGGCAGTTGCACCATTTTGGTCCGGAAAATTTCAAAAATTATCTGAAGAATATAAGAAGGGGCGTCTTCCCTGAGGAGTTCGGCGAAATATGTGTGGATAAAACCGGTGAGAAAATCAATTGCCGTGCAGGCTCCACCGTCTTCTGGGTTACCTGGGACGGTAAAATGACCCCTTGCGGTATGATGATTACCCCTTCCACAGATATTAACGATTTCATTACTGCCTGGCACTATATCCGGGCCGAGCGTGAAAAGATTTTTCTTCCTGCTAAGTGCACTGATTGCTCTCTCCGTAAGTTCTGCGACATCTGTGCCGCTGTAACATTCGCCGAAACAGGCAAATTCGACGGCGTTCCCACCTACCCCTGCCACAAGGCAAAGGCCTATGTCGGGTTGTGTAATAGCATATCTGCAAAATAGCGATAGCCTATCATCCCATTTTGCGAAGCAAAAAGGGAGGGCAAGGAACACGACCGCCGCCTGTGGCGGATGCAGGGAGTGTGAGTTGGCGTAGCGGTCAAAATTGTGCGAAGTGAACAACGGGCAAACAATTTTGGGTACCGCAAGAGGTTGACCGCGATAGTGGTGGTGGGTAGTTCTCTTACCTCCATCCACCATTAAGAGAGAAGAACATGAAAAACAAAAATCCAGATATAACTCACATCTTAGTGGATAGAGCAAGAAATATGCGTAAGGAGCCCACTGAAGAAGAAAACAAATTGTGGCATTTATATCTCAAAAAAATCAGACCACGATTTGTACGGCAAAAA
>JAZONH010000029.1:0-42538 GCA_045654405.1 Acutalibacteraceae bacterium
TAAGGTGGTAAGGGTGCATTTCAAAGACCTTGAGGACTTTTTAAATAATACTCTTGACATCGAATATGATGAATATTACATATACCAAATACTTACCGAGAGCAGCAATAACGAGAGTTGGGCGGTAGTGATTTTAAGCAAGAAGGTGATTTGATGGCGAATGAAATGAGAGATAGGCTTGCGGAGTCTATGGCTAAAAGATTTAAGGAACTTTACAAAGACGGAGATTGGAGTTTCAATGAAATGTTAGTCGATGTTGCCGACCGTCTTCTCGATGATGGTTGGATAAGACCACCTTGTAAGGTGGGGGATACGGTATATTGCATCGACTATATTTTAGAAATTGTAGAAAAATGTACGGTTTATGGTTTTTATGCCATAAACGAAAAAATCCAATTATGTGTCGACAATGGTGAGTGTAAATTTGTTACTACAGATTGGCACTACACCAAGGCCGAAGCCGAGCAGAAGCTAAAGGAAATGAGGGGTGGAAATGACTGAATACACAGAAATTAATGAGTTGTACGAGTATTGCAAAAAGATAGGTATTCACGCTGAAATATCACCACTTTTTGATGGTTTTTACATACGCTTTGAAAATGGCGGTGATATAGTTCAACACTTTGGGTCATACGGTAGCGATAGCGGTTGTGTTGAGCCTGCTATTAGAAGCAGGTTAGATTACACGGCGGTCTCATTAAAAAACGCAAAATCACTTGTACGAAGACACAAGGATGATTTGAACCGAAAATGGAAAGAAGGTGCAGACAATGGCTGAATACATATAGCGTGAAAAAGCAATAGCAATTTGTCAAAGTTATTACGAGCATTGTCTTGAAACGCACGATTATTGCGGAGATAGTGTCGCTTATGATATTAGGTCGAATATTCAAGGTTTGCCCACCGCAGATGTTGTTCCTGTGGTTAGGTGTGGAAAGTGTGTATATTCAACAGAGCGTGAAGGCTTTGAAAAGCGTATGTACAACGATGATTGTGTGATATGTGAACATATATCACCAACCGATAGAACACCGATGAATAAAAACGATTATTGCAGTTACGGAGAAAGGAGCAATAAAAATGATTAAAGATAGTGGCAACCGCAGAGAATTTAACACAGGTGCGGTTCGTGATATGGCAGAGGGTAAAGGCAGAATGGATTTGCTGCCGTGGTCTGCGATAATGGAAATTTCAAAGCATTGTGAGAACGGTGCTAAAAAGTATGGTGAGCATAATGTTGATAAGGGTATACCGACCAACTCGTTATGTGATTCTGCTGCAAGACATCTTGCAAAATATCTTGCAGGTCATACGGACGAGGATCATTTACTTGCATCTGCTTGGAATTTACTGTGGGCGATTGAAATGAGGGTTAAACACCCTGAAATGGTTAATACACCGTGGGAGGTAGCAGACACGGATAAAGAAGAAATAGAACTCTTCGCTAACGGTAAGTTGATAAAAAAATATGGAGGAGAGGTATAACGATGAAAATAGAACTAATTAAACACCCAACAGCAGAAGATTGGATGTTATGTAAACAATGTGCATTGGTTACAGTTGGTAAAAATGCTGTTACAGAGCCTACACAGAAATGGAAACACGATATTTTAGAGGCAAGACATTCACCAATAAGAGTGCTTAATTTTGTATTTAAACTTGAAATACCATATTGGGTATCTGTTCATCTTTGCAGACACATACACGCTCAACCATTTGTAAGGTCACAGAGAAATGACAGACAAGCAGACTATGACAGAAACTCTGCTCCACAGAACGCACCTGTCACTATGTTATGGCATATGAACGCAGAGGAACTTATGACAATTGCAAACAAGAGACTTTGCAATCAGGCATCGCTTGAAACAAGGCAAGTGGTACAGGCTATGTGTGATGAGGTCCTTTTAATTTGTCCTGAATTTAAAGGCTTACTCGTTAAGCAATGTCAGTATGGCAGATGCCACGAAATGTATCCGTGTTGGGGGTGTGAGCCTGATGTCAAAAACGATAACTAAAACGGCAGAAACCATTAAACCGGGTGACATATTTCGTACACAGTATGGTGATTATGATAATTGGTGTAGGTTTGTATTTGTAGCTTGTAGACCATACGGCTTACGCTCAACAGAAATTGATGTTCATTATATTAATGATAATACTATATTTAGGGTTTACGATACCGATTCTATTGATAAAGTAAGATTTGAGGTGATTGCTAATGACAGTACAGACAGTAATAACTAATGATGATTTTGAAATTTTGACCGATATTTGCAATACGGAAAATATATCCGTGTCTGCTTTGATAAGTGCCGTTGTTACAGATTTCTTGGAATGCACCGACAAAACGAGGGTTGCATCTGTGCTTACGGAGGCAAAGAAAATTAAATCGGGCAGACCGAAAACTTATTAGGGGGTGAGCAGTTATGACCGAAAAACAAGCATATAAAATTTTGCTAAATACGCCTATTCGTTCCCAACATAACCACACAGAATATTCAAAGGCTCTGCATATGGCAATAGGTGCTTTAGGTAAACAGATACCAAAAGAGCCACATCAAGAGGAGTTTGAATTATGTGTAACCTGCCCTATTTGTGGATGTTTTCTTGAGTGTTTGCCTAACTACTGTGAGAAATGCGGTCAAGCTCTTTTATGGGAGGGTGATACAGATGTATGAATCACCGATAGCAATAACAGAAAGACTTGTCAGTAAAGCAAGAGAGCAAATGGAAACCGATGTTACAAATAATATCTTAACCGTAACTGCTGAATATGGTATCAATGTCAATAAAGACGAACTCATAAAAGCATTGCAGTATGACCGAAACCAATATAACAAGGGTTATGTAGATGGTGCGAAAGATTTTGCGAAAAGGTTAAAAGAGTGGCTTAAGGGCGATGTAACTTTATTTACTCAACAACGCTATATAGTGGATGGTGCGGTTGACAACATCGTGGAAGAAATGGGAGGTGATTATTAAATATGGTAGACATATCCGAAATTAAATCTCGCATATCCTGTGTGGAATTTGCTCAACGAAATAACATCCCTATTCGCTATTCGGGTGACAGATGTGTTTCACCATTCCGCACAGGTGCTAAAAATAAGACATCCTTTTGGTGTTTTGATGATCATTGGACGGACTTTGGTTCAGGTCAATCGGGTGATGTTATAGATTTTGCTGCATACCTATTATATGATGGTGATAAAGGCTCTGCCATCCGTGAACTTGCTCGTCTTACAGGTGTAGAAAACACGCAAGATAATTCACAAGAATGGGTGTCTTACACACAAAATCTGTGTAACCAAATTGAGTATTGGCATCAAAACTTAACAAATGATGATAGAATCTATCTGCACCATAGAGGTATTACAGACGAAACCATCAATCGTGTTAAGCTCGGTAGAACTACCGATGGCAGATTATCATTCCCCTATTGGAAAAATGGTTACATCTGTTATTATGCAACTCGCAGTATGCCCGGTGGCAGATACCCTGACCGAAAATATATGAAAATGCCTATTGATGATTTCAACGATCATACAATATGGGGTTTACATACGCTCGACAGAAACCCAAGCCGTGATTTATTAATAATTGCAGAGGGTGCTTTTGATGCTCTTTCATTTGAGCAAGAAAATTACACAGTAATATCTGCTATTACAGGATTTTTCTCTAAAGACCAATTACCAACAGCTTTAGGTATAGCAAAGTCTTTCAAGCAAGTGTTCTTGGTTTATGACAATGACCTTGACACAAAAGCAGGTGAAAAATTCACCGAGAAAATGGCAAAGATTTTGACCGAAAATCGCATACCGTGCCTTATCGGTACTGTGCCATTTCCACATAAGTATAAGGATGTATCAGATTACTATGCAGATGGCAACTCTCTTGCCGACCTTATAAATTCTGCCGTTGATGGAGTTGCGTTTTTGGCAGATAAAATCATTGATCCTGAAGAATTTGAAAAGTTTGCTCGTAGGGTTTGCCGTTACTTATCTGCTCCACAAGTGGATGTATTCTTTGGTAAGCTCAACACGGAATTACCAGCCGATTTCATTAAAACTCTCCAAAAGGAATGTAAGAAAGCACCACCCGATGATATTATAGCAAAAGAAATAATATCACAACATACATTAATGTATAACCCTAACTTATCATTCTATGAATACAACGGCAAGTATTGGGAAACTAAATCCGATACACAGATTGAGAATTATATCTCAAAGGCTCTCGGCATCTACTCAACGGGTCCTCGTTTATCGTCCATATCAAGGGTCATCAAATCACTCGTTGTAACAGACAGTTTATTTAATATGAACCCTGTTGTAAACTTTATTAACGGTACACTTGAACTCACCGAAACAGAGCCATTTTATAATTTCCGTAGCCATTCGCAATCCGACCTTTGCACTTACTGCCTTGACTATCCTTATATACCAAATGCAGTATCTGTTGAGTGGCAACAATTTATTGATTCTGTTACCGATTATGACGGCAGACGAGCATCTTTCTTACAAGAATTTGCCGGGTATATATTATTCCCGGACAACAGATTGCAGAAAGCCGCTGCTCTTGTCGGTGAGGGTTCAAATGGTAAGTCTGTTTACTTTAACGCTCTCGGTAATGTTTTCTGCCGTAAAAATCTTACTCATATTGAGCTGTCCCAACTCGGTGACAGATTCCAACTTATCAATATGCAGACGGCTATGCTTAATATTTCAGGTGAAATTAAGAACGATATCTCATCTGCCGAAGATACCATAAAAAATGTTATTGCAGGTGATGTGGTTTCTGCTTGTCACAAGGGTAAGCCATTCGTTGACTTTAAACCACGAACAAAACTCATAGTGTCCTTGAATAACTATCCTAAATTCTCTGATAAGTCGGATGCCGTTACTCGCAGATTTACATTCTGTGAATTTCCACTTAAATTTGTGGAAGTGCCAAAAGAACCAAATGAGCGTTTGATTGACAGAACCCTTGAATCTACTTTTGCTCAAATTTCGCATTTATCAGGGATATTCAATTGGGTGCTTGATGGCTATCTTATGGTTCGCAGATGTGGTTACTTAACAGAAACCTATGAGCATCAAACCGTGTTAAACGAGTTTAAAGAAGATTCTGATCCTACTATAACTTTTGTTCGTCAGTTAAATCTCGATTGCCGTGTTAAGTATGCAGAGCTTTACGAGATTTATAAACATTGGTGTGTGGATAATGGGTATAAACCCGACCCATCAAGAACGGCTTTGCGTTCAATCGGTAAACACATTAAAATTTTCCGTAAGGATATTAAACAGGGTGTTTCAAACAGCGTGAGATGGGTTGAGCCTGAAATTTGACAGTACTAAAGTACTAAACAAAAATCCTTTAGTACTCCTTTAGTACTGCCCCTAAACCCTTGATATTACTTACTTTTTACTCTTTATAGTACTAAAGTACTAAAAAATAATAAAATAGTAGTAAAGAAAAATTTAACTGTTTTTATACGCGAAATTTAATATATATAAACGAGTTGAAAATGGTGTTCTTTAGTACTGCAAGTGCCTTGAACCCTTGATACATAAGGCTTTATGGCAGTACTAAACAATATTTACGTTTAGTACTGTGGCACGATTTACGCTAAATTTTAATTTAAGAGGTGATTTTTATGGGAAAAGAAGATAAATCCATTGTGCCAACAGGTAATTCTGATAAAGGTGGTCTTTATAACGTCCCCAATAAAACCGAATCAGCACAAAAAATATCTGCTATATTAGAAAAATCTAATGTGCTTTTGTTTGAAAGCCTTGACCGCAAAAGAACTAATATTCACGATATTGACGAGCTTGTAAGCTCTACTAAAGATTATTTCACTTTCTGTCAGATACAAGGCATTATGCCGTCATTCCGTAGGTTGGCTAATTGGTATGGTTATTCTTATAACCAACTTTACAGAAACATTAACAAGCAAACCCCTGAAGGTATTTATTTAGACCAAATTAAAGATGCTATCAAAGACAATCTTGAACAGGCAGCACTTGTCAATGCAGTAAATAATATTTCTGCTATGTTTATTCTTAAATCACAGTATGATTATGTGGAAACACAGAAAGTTGTGCTTGAACCTTCCGAAACTCTTTTAGGCACTCCTAAAACAGTTGAAGAAATTGCAGATTATATTGATGCAGATGTTATTGAGGAGTAGTTTTGCTACCGACATTTGACAGAAAAGTGCATATATAACGATATAGACATCCGAAAGGGTGTCTATTTTTGTGTAAAGTAAAAATTTTGACGAAACGCTACATAAAAAAGAGTAATATTTTTATGTTTCTGCCTAAAAATTTTACTAATTTGCCCGAATTCCGCATATAGGCTAATTTTGATGAGAAAACGCATATATAGTGGGTGCAAAATTCGCACTATATATTGCGGTGATGGTGCAAAATTCCGTTTTTCTGTCGATATGGTTAAACCGTAATATATCGTTTAAATGCGTTTAAATGCCTTTTAGAGCCGTTTAAATGATTTAGTGGTATGTTATCATTACTAAATACTAAAAGCCGTTTAAATGGCGTTTAAAGGGCAATAAAAAGAGCCTATGAAAACATAGGCTATCAGAATATAAAAACACCCGGTTATATTACCGGGTGATCTGTTTTATTATTTTACAAACAAATTATAATGTTTTTGTGATTGCGTCAATTTTTGCGTTCTTGCTAAAATTTCAATATCTTTTAAACTTGTTGCGGCTCTTGCCCATCTTAAAAGCCCTGTTTTACTTGTAAATATTAAAATTTGTTTGTGCTTGTTTTCTGTGTTAAATGCGTACAAGTTCATTTTTTACACCTCGCTACAAATCAAGTTAAACACTTGTTTTTTTATTTGGTTAAACCTTTCAACGGTGCAACCACAATCACAATAATTATAGTTGCAACTGCTGCCATAATATAGAGCGTCCGCAATATTTAAAGCTGTGTTAATTTCGTGTTGCTCTGTGTACATTCTGCCGATATTATTATAAATATTTTTCACTTTTTTACACCTCTTAAAAATCTACATAATAAAACCGGGACAAACCCGGTTATTATTTTATTTACAAGCTGCCAATATCACCATCAAAGGCAATAATAAAACTAAAAATATATATATCATTTTTTTACCATCCTTTTTATAGTTCTAAATATTTTACGCTCTATTTTAATTAGTTCGTTTTCGTTTAGGATACACCACGCACCGACAACGACCAACAACAAGCGAAAAGCGAATAATATAATTGTTTCGTTGCTCATTTATTCTATCTCTATAAAATCGTTGTTTTTAAGTGTTTCTATTGTTTCTTTTAATTGTTTTATTGTCAGATCGTTTATGTCTGCTGAATGAAACAAGAAAGAGCCATAAACGAAACTTTTTTTATCTGTATCTATTAGTAATTGTTTACGCCACCCGCTATTATTTACTTTACCAGCAATTTTTATTTTCATTATTTTTCGCCCCTTTTTAATTCTCTGTAAATTAACATTGTTAAAAGCCTTTCGCTCTCTTGTTCTGTGTAACGGCTTTTTTCTTCTTCTGTTTCTTCTAATATAATGGCTAAATCATCGGCAGCCGATCTATTATAGTAATAACAAGTGTCTAACAATGACGGCAAACCTTGACACCAATCTATAAAAGCCGTTTGCTCATTGTTTTTATAATATCTGTAGTCCTCAATACAATTATATTTTTCTTCTCTGAAAGTGTTTAAAATGAATTTTGCCACGTTCTCAAACCCCGTGATTATTTCGTCTGTGTGGCTCTCTGGTTCAAAGTGATCTATAATATATTGTTGTATATTTTCTTTTGCTTTTTTGCTATTTGTTTTTAACATAATTAAAACCCTCCATTATATTTGATATAAATTTGCATATTGATTTTTTAAACCCACCGTTATATAATATAGGGCAAAGGCGGTTCGGTGGGTGTTTCCACCCTTGCCCCTTGTTGGTTGTGTCTAACGGCTTTGTTGAAAGTGTGAGCCGTTAGACCTTTTTTATTTTAGTTTTTCTTGCAACTGTTCAATAGCTTTTAAAATGCTTTCTTTATCCGTTGCATTCTCTACAATGATTTTTAAAGACTCTAAAAAGCTATTTAATTGTTTGTTGCTCATTGTGTTTTGTCCTTTCATTTAATGCCCACCTTTCAATTATTTACACACTTTTGTGTGTCTATCTTTATTATACACATTTTTTTGTGTGTGTCAATACTTTTTTGCACATTTTTTTGTGTGTCTTTTGAGGTATGTTTTAATTCAAGAGTTTAAACACATTTTATTACATTATAATATATATAGCGTTGAATGATCCGCAACATTTAACCGGGGGGGCGGGGGTCAACCGGGACCGCACCCATATACACCTTAGTCACCTAAATGTCCCCAAAAATAAAAAAACACACATAAAAGTGTTGACAAACACATTTATAAGTGTTAATATTAGTTCAAATGAAGAAAGGTTGTGTTTGAAAATGAAATTCAAGGAAGCGTTAACGAAACTTATTAAGGATAATAAAAAATCTCACGCAAGTATGGCTGAAATGATAGGCAGAAAAAACCCTACATTCATTAGCAATATGGTTGGCAGAGGAAACTGCAACATTGATACTTTGCTTGAAATCACAGATGCTTTGGGATACGAGATAATCATAAAGCCAAAGAGCGGTGACGATAAAGCAGAAAGGACAATAAGGTTAGAACGATGAGATACGGCTATGCAAGAGTAAGCTCGGTAGGTCAACAGAGAAACGGCAATAGTTTAGATGCACAGATTGAGTTATTGAAACAAAGGGGTGCAGAAGTTATTGTTGACGAATGTTTTACGGGTAGAAAAGTTGACAGACCAAAGTTCACGGAACTACTTAAAAAGTTGCAACCGGGTGATGAACTAATTGTTTGTAAGTTGGATAGGTTTGCAAGGAGCAGTAAACACGGAGCGGACTTAATACAAGAATTAGTGAATAAAGGTATCAGGGTAAATATACTTAATATGGGTATTGCCGATAATACATCAACGGGTAAATTATTGTTAAATATAATGTTTGCTTTTGCAGAATATGAAGCGGATATGATAGCCGAAAGAACGGCAGAAGGGAAAGCTGAAAAAAGAGCAACCGATCCCACTTACAAGGAAGGCAGAAAAAGTGCGAAACCTGAAAATTTCGAAAAAATCAAAAAAGAAGTTGATAGTGGCGTAATGAGTATTAAAGATGCCATAGCATTGATGGGTATAAGTAGGAGTAGTTGGTATAAGTATTGCCGAGAATAAAAAACACTTGCAACTTGTGGTAAAGTGTGGTAGATTAGTTAAAAAGGTGTGATACGGAATGAAAAAATGTCTGCATTGTGGCAAAATGAATTTGGATAATGCCAATGTGTGTAAAGAATGTCAATGCGAGTTGATTATTGTTTGCAAACACTGTGGCAAAACAGTTCAAAGTGATGCAGAATATTGTTCTAATTGTGCAGAACCTGTTGCTTGTGAAAGCAAAGTTGAGCTCTCGAAGTCGAAACACATAACAAGAGAAGAACGAGTAAAGCGTAGTTATAAAAGCGTTACGGTTGTAGTTGCGATTTTGTTATTTGTGTTTGCTTTCCCTTTATGTATGGCTTTAGGGTGGTTGTTGTACCCCGGTACTTTAGGAAATGATTTGTTTTACGATAAAGCTGATACATTCGCAACGATAGCTTGGTTGTCGAGTATTGCTGTTTGGGTGATTCTGCGTTACATTTATTGGCAGATTACGAAAAAAGCCAAAATGAAAAAAAGAGTTAAAAAACAAACAATCACAGATCAATTCCGTGAAGATGCCACAAGCATCTGTCCGTTCTGCGGTAGTCACGATATAAAGATTTATCGTGAAGGTTACAATTACAACAAAGGCTTTTGGTTAAGTACATTTGGCGTAAAAGGTGGCGGCTATGTAGCAGGTATGAACAGCAACAGAGCAAGATGCCGTTGTATGAGTTGTGGTAATGATTGGGCGACCAATTATGATTATAGGTTAATAAACAAGCAGTAGCACACGGCTACTGCAAGGGTGAAAATACAATATGAGTTCTTCCATCAGAGTGATGCTCAATCATAATAGTTTCTACATCGGTGTATCCGTTATTGGTGTCTATTAAGAGTATTGTTTCGTCGGGCAGAGAGTTAAGGATAGCTTTTAATTCTTTGTTTGTCATAGGGAAAACTCCTTTATGAAATGATTAGACCGTTGGTCTATGATTTCACTTTAAAACGGATGGCAAAAATAATCAATGATCAACTTTGCAAGGTGATATTTTTAGGGTATCGAGTTTGCTCTTTTTTGTGGTATCGAGTTTGCAAGAATGTTGATATATCAAGGGAAATAAGGTGTTGCAAAAGTGATTTCACAAGATAAAGCATTTCTTGAAAGATTAAGGATGTTAAAAGATAAATCGGGAATGACAACAAAGCAGATTGCAGAAAAATGTAACATTCCTGAAAGCACGGTTACAAGGATTTTTTCGGGTAAAACCCCAAATCCAACCATTATTACGGTAATGGCTATGACGAAAGCTATGGGTGGAACGGCAGCGGATATATTTGACGATAATGCACAAGTAAATACTGCACCTGCCGTACCGACAAAAGTGCTGACGGAAATGGAAGAAAAGAATTTAGAGATTGTAGATTTATATAAAGGTATCATAAATTCAAAGGATGAAACCATACAATCGAAGGACAAAACAATAAAAACATTAACAGGAATATTGTTAATGTTAGTTAGCGTGTTTATATTTATGTTGCTATTTGATTTGTTCACAGGTGGCATAGGTTACTTTCACAATTAAATAAATTTACATAGAGCCATTGAGCCGATTATCCGTAAGGATAGTTGGCTCTTTTTTTATTTGTTTGGAGGAGTTTTATGGATAAAAGAGAAATCGCAAGGTTGAAGAAAGATTTATTAAAGAATAAATCGCACGATATTTATAAGAATGTACAGGCATTGTTTGATCTTGCCTACGCAACAAACGATATGGATTTAAATTATAAGGTTCGTAGTATCTGTGCGGAAAAATCGCAAAAATTTAAAAAAGACAGACCTGAACACGCAGAGAAATATAGACAGTTGTACAAGAATACATTGCTATTTGCGGCACCTGTAGATTTCGATAGTTTCTGTAGGTACATCGAGTGGAATAGAGAGCCGAGCAAGAGATTTTATCTGCCGAGAAGAAAGCAGTTGAAGGTGGTTGCTGATGCTCTGCAAGAATTGGCAGACGATAAATTGGATTTGTTGGCTATCAGTATGCCACCGGGTGTAGGTAAAACTACAATAGCGATATTCTTCCTTGCTTGGTTGGGTGGCAGAGTTCCCAACTCCCCTATTCTTGGTGGTAGCCATAGCAACTCATTCTTGCGTGGAGTATATGACGAAATATTAAGGGTTATTGACAAAGATGGTGAGTATCTCTGGCACGATGTATTTCCTAATGTTGCTATAAGCAATACAAATGCTAAGGATATGCGTATTGATCTTGATAAGTCGCAGAGATTTGAAACATTTGAATTTAGTTCAATCGGTTCGGGTAATGCGGGTAAAGTAAGAGCAGGTACATTGCTGTATTGTGATGACTTGGTAGACGGTATTGAAACTGCTATGAGTAAAGAAAGGCTGGATAAGCTATGGCAACAGTACACAACCGACTTAAGACAGAGAAAAATTGGTAACTGTAAAGAGCTACATATCGCAACCCGTTGGAGCGTTCACGATGTTATTGGTAGGTTGGAGCAACAGTATGGTGACAGCAAGAGAGCCAAATTCATTGTAATTCCTGCTATGGATGATAAAGATAACAGTAATTTCAACTATGGTGGTGATGTTGGTTTCACAACCGAATTTTATCGTGAGCAGAGAGAGATAATGGATGATGTATCGTGGAGAGCTTTGTATATGAATCAGCCTATCGAAAGAGAAGGCTTACTGTATGCAGAGAATGAGTTAAGACGATACTTTGAGTTACCTGATACAGAGCCTGACGCCATTATCAGTATTTGTGATACGAAAGATAGAGGTAAAGACTATGCGTTTATGCCTGTGGCTTATATTTACGGCAAAGACTATTACATAGCAGATTGTGTGTGCGATAACAGTTTACCAAACATAGTTGAGCCGAGAATTGTGAGTTGTCTGTTGAAGAATAAAGTACAGATGTCGAGATTTGAGCATAACAACGCAGGTGGCAGAATTGCTAAAGATATACAAGAGGAAATAAAAAAACTCGGTGGAATCACGAAGATAACAACGAAATTTACAACGAGCAACAAAGAAACAAAAATCATAGTACATAGTGCTTTTGTTAAGGAACACTTTTTATTTAAAGATAAATCATTGTATAAGAAAAAGGATGATTACGGCAAAATGATTGATATGCTATGCTCTTACACTTTAATGGGTAAGAATAAACACGATGACGTACCTGACGGAATGGCTATGCTTTCAGAATATGCACAGAGTTTTTCTGGTAATAAGGTTGAGATATTCAGCAGACCGTTTTAATGTTAATAATATTAATAATATTATGTATATTAAAACTTTTCGGCTTGTGATAGTATAACACCATAGAAAGTTCTTTTTCATTTTTGCTTCCTTTCCCCGCCGTACCACCGAGGCGGTAATATCGGTGGATCTCCCTTAATTAGTGACAGGAGGGTGTGTTTTTTGATTAAAAAAGTATATTGCCCTCGTTGTGGAAAATGGCTGTTTTCAGTTGAAGGAAAAACGAAGGGTACATTTTATGTTTGGTGTAGACAATGCCGACAAGAAATAAGAATAACATTAGAGCCATTGAGCCATTGACAGACAGAGTTGTTTTACTTTGTCCGTTAATGGCTCATTTTTATAGGAGTTAAACGAATGGATTTAAGAGGACGAAGAGAAATCTTTACAGATGTTGAAGAGATAACAAAAGAAAATATTTGTCAAGTTATGGATAAGGCGTTTGAAACCCATTTGTTAAATGCCACAGAAATTGAGTATTTACAAAATTATGAAAAAGGTAAACAACCTATTCTTGACAGAGTTAAAGAGGTAAGACCTGAAATCAATTATAAGGTCGTTGAAAACCATGCAAACGAAATAACCACATTCAAGGTTGGTTATGTGTTTGGTTCACCTATTACATATGTGCAGAGAGCAACTGTAGATATAGACGGCAACAAAGGCAATGTTGACGATAAGGCTATTGCGATACTCAACGAAATGATGTTTGAGGAAAGTAAAGCTGCAAAAGACAAGACATTAGGCAAGGACATAACTGTTTGTGGTATTGGTTACAGAACAGTTCTGCCGAAGAAAGAGCGCACAGGTGTATCTGCGGTAGATATTTTAAGGCTTAACCCAAGAACAACTTTTATTGTTAAGGCTAACGATATATACAAGCGAAAGTTAGCGGGTGCGACCTATGTTGAGGATAAGGAAAAAGTAATAACAATGGGTGTTTACACAAAGGATGCCTATTACACCTTGCGAAAAGAAAAAGGTGGTTTTGAACTTGTTTTGGTTGAACCGAATATGATTGGCAATCCAATTGTTGAGTACAGAAACGATGACGAGCGAATGGGTTGTTTTGAGAGAGTTATCCCATTGTTAGATGCACTCAACGAGGCTACATCCGATAGGTTCAATGGTGTTTCACAGTTTGTGCAGAGCATTCTGTGGATGAATAACTGTGAGGTTGATACAGAGCAGATGAACGAGCTTAAGGATAAGTTGGGTCTGCTTACGAAGAGTGAACCGGGCAATCCTGCAAGTGTTCAGTATCTAACTGCAACCTTAGACCAAGCACAGACACAGACACTTATTGATTACATATACGAACAGATTTTACAGATTGCGGGTGTTCCCGGCAGAGAGCAGAGTACAGGTGGCAACACAGGACAGGCGGTTCTGTTAAGCAATGGTTGGCAGATTGCCGAAACGCAAGCAAAGAGCTTGGAGCAGATATTTAGCGAAAGTGAAAGAGAAATGCTTGGACTTATTCTAAAAATCTGTGCAATGACAGAAACCAACGAGGTTGCAAATCTTAAATTATCAGACATTGATATTAAGTTTAGCCGTAACAGAACAGATAGTTTGCTTGTTAAGACACAGGCACTTGCAAATCAGTTACAGGCAGGTATTCACCCACTTGTTGCTATAAAAACTTGTGGCTTGTATTCAGACCCACAGGGTGTATGGAACGATTCAAAGCCGTATATGGGTAAGTGGCTATACGATACGGAGGAGGAAGATGTAGATGTCGAGGACCCCGTACCAACTATCGGACGAAGCGGTGGCGAAGATAACGAAAAAACTGAACCGAGAGTTCAGGCATAACCGTCTTGCATTGTTTGATGAAATGAATGTTGTTAGTGTGCGAAAGCACATTAAGAAACTATATAAAGATGCTTATAAAACAATAAAAAAAGAGTTTGTTGCTATTCTTAATCCCATTTACGAAGAGATTTACGATGAAGCAATTGCATTAGGCTTTGACGGTGATTTAAGGGATTTGGACGAAGCTTGGGTGGAAGAGTTTTTCGATGAATACAACCCCGTAACAAAGTATGTATTCAGTAACGAGATTGACCGAAAAGAATCGTATCTGTTTGAGGCAATAATATCAGACCCCAGTTTAAAGCATCAGAGTTATGCAAAAGCTGAAAGGTTGCTTATAAATCAAGTGAAACAGTATGCCATTGACCTTGAAGATGCTATTGCAATGGTTGTCTATGAAGATACTGATGTTAAAAAGGTTCAATGGGTAGCAGAACACGATTATAAGACTTGTGGTGTGTGCAAGGAATTAGACGGTGAAATATTTGACATTGATAAAGCACCTGACAAGCAACATCACAATTGTAGATGTTATTTAGTTCCTGTAAAGGAATAGAGATAAAAACTGACAGAGAAGTCGTTAAAACGCGAAATTCTATGTTGAGAGAACAACTATAAAAACGCAGGAGGTAACTTTATGGCAGATTTAAAAACATTACTTGGTGACAAGTACACAGAGGGTATGACAATTGAGGACCTTATGGCTCTTGAAATTGAAGAACCAAAAATTGATATGAGTAAATTCGTATCAAAAGAGCTTTATGACAAAGCAGCATCCGATACTGCGAATTACAAAAAGCAGTTGAGAGCCAATATGTCAGAGGCAGAGCAAAAGGCATTAGCAGATGCCGAAAAGCTCGCAGAGATTGTTGCAGAGAGAGATAAACTCTTGGCAGAAAAAACAGTTGCAGAAAACACAAGTGGACTTGTTGCAATCGGTTATGACGAAAAGACAGCCAAAGAAGTTGCAACCGCATTTATGAATGGTGATTTTGCTGCTGTGGTTTCAGCACAGGCTAAATTTGTGGACGCACAGAGAAAGTCGGCTATCGCAGAGAAAGTTAAAGAAACACCAATTCCACCAACGGACAACAAAAACGGAAATGTGCTTACTAAAGAACAGTTCCAAAAAATGTCTTTGGACGAACAGACAAAGGTGTTTAAAGAAACACCCGAACTTTATAACGAATTAATAAAAAAATAGGAGTGTAGAGATTTATGGCAAATAAACTTTATCCAAATCACGTTCTCGAAAACAGATTTGAGGACCAGTACAATTCAAAACTTGACCTTATGCAGTTCTGTACTGTTGATGATTCACTTGTAGGCGTTGCAGGTGATACAAAGAAAATCAACACTTATACAGCAACAAACGGTACACAGGTACTTGCAATGGGCGAAGGCAACACACAGGACATCGAAGTTTCTTACGAAACAAAGGAATACAAAATTGAGCTTCTTCAGAACAGATTCCCTTATTTCGATGAGGAAGAAATGAACGACCCACTTGTAGTTGAAAAAGGTCTTAACCATATGTCTGTTGATATGTTCAATACAGCAAACGCAAAGGCTATGGCAGAGTTCAACAAGGCTACTATTGAAGTTCCTGTAACTGCATTTAACTTTGACGCTTTCGTTGATGGTGCAGCAAAGCTTCCATTTGAAGGCGAAGATGTTTCTGTATTTGCTCTCGTTAACAAGGACGATGTCAAGGAAGTTAGAAAGAACCTCAAGGATTCACTTCAGTATGTAGAGGCTTACGCAAGAACAGGCTACATCGGCACTGTAAACGGCGTTTCAATTCAGATTTCAAACGAGGCAACAGTAGGCACAATCATTCTTGCTACAAAGAAAGCTGTTACTTACTTCTCAAAGAAAGGCACAGAAGTTGAGCAGGAAAGAGATTCTAACACCCGTAAGAATACTGTTTACTCTCGTAAGTACGGTATCTTTGCTTTCACAGATGCTACACAGGCAGTTAAGCTCGTTAAGGGTGCTTAATCGAAACTAATTAAGGAGGTCTTGGCAGAATGACACAACTTGAGCGACTAAAACTTAGAATCCCGGAAAACAAAAACGAATTAGAGCTGGTAGATGTCTTGGAAAGTGCGAAAGCCGTCATTCTGTCAAGGCGTTACCCTTTTGGTGAACAACCTACTGAAATCGAAAAAAAATACGAAGATTTACAAGTTCGTATAGCCGTTGAATTGTATAACAAGCGTGGTGTTGAAGGACAGACATCACATAGCGAAAACGGTGTTAGCCGTAGTTATGCAAGTGCAAGTGTTTCGGAGGAATTGTTAAGAGAGATAACACCGAAAGCAGGTGTTGTATGAGAGATATAAAAAGAAACCAACAGACAGTATGGTATTCGTTGCGAAATGTGATAGTAGATGCAGACGAATGGGGCAACACAGTTGATGTTAAAGACTATGGCAAACCATTTAAAATGCAACTGTCCGTTTCTGCAAACAAAGGCTCTATATCGGCACAAGCATTTGGTGCAGACCTCAACTATGACCGAGAAATGTCGACCCACGATATGAGTTGTCCTATTGACGAATATACTCGATTGTGGTTAGACGGCAGAAATATCGCTGACACACATAATTATGAGGTTGTGGCAGTAAGTAAGTCTTTGAATTGTATTCGCTACGCCTTGAAAAGAGTTGATGTATCGTGAACAAAACTCTACACGTAAATGTATTGAGTAAGCAGAGCATCAATATGGCTATAAGACGAGTTAATGAATACAAAAAAGAGGTTGAAGCCAAAACGATTGAGTTGTTAAACAAACTCTCTGAATTGGGCGTAACAGTAGCAAAATCAAAACTTGTTGAGATGGGTGCAATTCTCACGGGTGAGTTGTCCGAATCCATACACGCTTACTATTCACCCGCTCTTAACGCTGCGTATGTAGCAGTAACAAACAAACACGCAGTTTACGTTGAGTTTGGTACAGGTCCTCGTGGTGCAGGAAGTCCTCACCCGTCGGGTAACGGGCAGTACAAGGATGAGGGTTGGTGGACTAAAGCAGACGGAAAAGAAATGAGCCTGTTATATGGATGGCAATCACTTATTCTGCCGAATGGTGACATCATTTACTACACGGAAGGACAGGTTGCAAAACCATTCTTATACGAAACTGCAAAGCAGTTAGAAACCGAAGTAGAGAGAATCGCAAAGGAGGTATTCGCTTGATAGACAAAGAGATAGAAGTATTTAATGCAGTTGCTAAAAAATTGCGTGAAAAGTTTCCCAAAATCTATGTGGTGGGTACTGAAATTGCAACAGGTCAATCACAGTTCCCGGCAGTATCGTTTGTGCAAACTAATAATACTATCGAGAAAAAACATTCCACATTTGACAGCCTTGAAAATGTGGTGAGAGAAGATTACAAGGCAGAGGTTTTTAGCAACCTTTCCAAAGGCAAAGAGGCACAGACTAAAGAGATTACGGCAGTAATATCGGATGTTATGTGCGAACTTGGATATGAAAGAACATTCTGTGAACCTATTCCTAATGCAGATGCAACGATAAGTCGCAGAATGTCAAGATATTCTAACAAAAACGTAATTTAACGGAGGTAATTATATGGGTATTGCATTATCAACAGCAGGTGTATCTCTCGGTTATTGTGTTGAAACAACCAAAGGCACAAGACCTACAACAGGCTACACAATAATTCACGATATAAAATCTACACCGAGCTTCAACCCGGAACCAGAGAGCTTAGAAACAACAGATTTATCACAGACAGAGTATAAAACTTTTACGGCAGGTCTTAAAGATTTGAGTGGTGCATCAGCATTTACTGTAAACCTCACAAATGATTTCATTAGCGAGTGGAACACTCTTATGAGCGCTTATGATACTGCTTTTGCAGACGATAAGAACACTTGGTTCGAAATTAAACATCCTGACCTTGATAAGTCAGTTTTCTTCACAGGCAAACCTTCAAAGTTAGGCTTACCTGAAATGAGTGTAGGTTCTGTTCTTGAGGCAGAGGTTTATATCACTCCAACAGGTGCTCCTGTTTGGGAAACAAAAACAACAAACGCTTAAATTTTAATTTAGGAGGACATACCGATTATGGCTAAACAGATTAAATTTGAATACAACAAGAAAGAATATACTCTTGAATACACAAGAGAATCAGTTAAACAGATGGAAAGAGAAGGTTTTTCTGCAAACGATATTGTTGAAAAACCAATGAACACATTGCCTAAACTTTTTGCAGGAGCTTTTAAAGCACACCACAAATACGATGTGAAACAGAAAACGATTGACGAGATTTTTGAGCTTTTCGGCAACAAACACGCGTTGATCGAAAAACTTGCAGAAATGTATGCAGAGCCTATGGAAACACTTATGGACGGTGTTGGTGAGGGAAACGCAATAGCGTGGGATGCGAGTTTCTAACTGAAACCACTACCACGCAGAGCAAAACGGATACAGAGATATTTGAAGAGTGTTTCCCGTTTTATCTTGCTATCGGTATGTCCTCTGCGGAATATTGGTCGAGTGATCCGTCACTCGTCCGATATTTCCGCAAGGCATATAACTTAAAGCAAGAAGAGATTAACAATAACGCTTGGTTGCAAGGTATGTATATATACGATGCTGTATCAACGGCATTGCATAACGCTTTGAGAGGCAAAAACACCAAAGCAAGAGAATATGCGAAGCGACCATATGAATTTGAAAATAGAGAAAAAACCGAACAAGAAAAAGCCCAAGAGGTACAAGTTGCAAAGGACGAGGCTTTAACTTGGATGGAAAATTTTGTAAGAATAAATAGCAATAAATAGAGCCAGAGTCCGTGAACCGAGAGCCGAATAAAGAGAGGTGCGTGATTTATGGCTGGTACAACTGTTTCCCAATTAGACATTCAATTAACAGCAGACGGCAAGAAAGCATCTTCTGCAATAGATGATTTAGCGAAAAGCCTTGAAAAATTAAAGGGTTCTCTTGGACCTCTTGCGAAAATAAACCTCAAGGTTGGTAATTCATTTGCAAACTCATCAAAAAACGCTACAAAGGCATCAAATGCGATGCGAAACTACGCCAACAATACGGATAAGTCAAGCAAATCGCTAAAGAACATTACCGATAAATTGGCACAAAACATATCAAAAACAAGAACCCTTGCGGGTGCATTTAAAGGTGCCGCAAACACAATGGCGAATTGGTTTACCGAGAGCAACGCATACATAGAAACACTTAACTTGTTTAATGTAACTATGGGTGATGGTGCGGACGAGGCGTACGAGTTTGCCGAAAGTGTTCAAAACGCTATGGGTATTGATATTGCCGAGTGGATGCAATATCAGGGTACATTTAAGAACCTTACGGCAGGTTTCGGTGTTGCAAGTGATAAAGCGAACATAATGTCGCAGAACTTAACGCAGTTATCTTATGACCTTGCATCATTCTTCAATACAGATGTTGAAACGGCATTTGACAAACTTTCTTCTGCTATGTCAGGACAAGTTAAAGGTTTGAGAGAGTTTGGTATTGACACAACCGTTGCATCGTTGCAGGAATACGCTTTAGCGAAAGGCATTGATACAAGTGTAAGGTCGATGTCACAAGCTGAAAAATCCTTGCTCCGTTATAACTATATAATGGAAAAATCAACAATTGTACAAGGTGATATGGCAAGAACGATCCTTACGCCTGCTAACTCGTTGAGAATTTTAAGTGCTCAAATTACACAAATGAAGAGAGCATTGGGTAACGTGGTTAGTGTTATAGCCGTACAATTCATACCTTATATTCAAATAATGGTCGAAGCCATAAGAAAAGCTGCCGAATCATTAGCTAACTTGTTAGGTTTTGAGTTGCCGAAAATTGACTATGAGAGTATGAGTGGTGGATTTGCAAGTGGTTTTGAAGATGCCGAAGAAAGTGTTGACGGAACTGCAGGTAAACTCAAAAAACTAAAAAAACAGTTAATGGGATTTGATGAACTCAACATCCTTAATAGTTCTGAAAAAGAGAGTGGTGGAGGTTCAGGTGGTGCGTCGGGTGGCGGTTCAAGTCCTTCCGTGAAACCAATTGAATATAACTTCCTTAAAGGACTTAAAACAGACAAACTCGATAAAATTAAAAAGAAATTAGAGGCTATATGGAAAGTGGTTAAACCATTGGCGGTAACGTTTGCTGCTATGTTTGCGGTTGGTTTTCTTATGAAAGCCGTTGGTGCAATAAGTGCAATGGTTAGTGCATTTAAGGGTTTTGCAGTTATCGACACTTTCTTGAATGGTTTTATGCTTATTAAAACTTTGGGTGGTACATTCTCTCAATCGTTTACGACAGGATTGAAGGCGATCACACAAAGTCTTACGGGTGCTCAAAGAGCATTTTTAGGCATTGGAACAGCCATAGCAGAGTTTCTTGTTATTTTCACAGTTGTTAAAGACCTTACTTATTCAGTATCAACAGGCACAGCAACATTCGGACAAATTTTAACATCAACGATAGCCATAGTAGTTGCGTTAGGTGTAGCTTGGTTAACGTTTTCGGTAGCCTTTGGTTCAACGCCTATTGGTGCAGCGGTAACTGCTATTGTCGGGGTTACGGCAGCAATTGTAGGTTGGATAGCAGGCTTAACCGAGGCTGGTAAAAAAGCATATGAATCATCAGAAGATTTTCAAATAATGCAGGCATCTATAGAAACAACAACAGCGATTTCAGAAAGATGTGCAGCATCAATCGAAAGTATGAAAACCGCTGTTGAAACCCTTGATAGTGTTTCTGCCGATTATGCTTTAGCAAAAAGTCTTACAAATGAGATTTTTGACTTAAACGAAAAGGCTCACTTATCACAGTATGAGTTGGCACAAATTAAGACAAAGGTTGAAGTGCTTAACGGATTGAATATAGATGGTTTACATCTTGCCATTGATGAAACTACAGGTAGAGTTATTCAAACAAGAAAAGAAACCGAAGAGCTCATAAAAACTCTTGAGAAAGAGGCTCAAATGGAAGCTCTTCGTGATGTTTTGGTTGAGGCGTACAAGTCACAGTATCGTGCTATGACCGACAATGTAATCGCAAGTAAAGAACTTGATATGGCAGCAAGTGCGGTTAATAAAACTGAAAAAGAGTTGGCTGAAACGGTATGGTACGAATTTGAAAAACGTGGCAAGTTAAAAACTCAATTAGATAAACAAAAAGAGGCATTAGAATCTGCTAAAAAAGCTATGGATGATAGCGATAAGGTCTACAAGGATGCCACAACAACCATTGAAGATGTAACTAAAAAATATACAGACCTCGCAACAGGACAAGAAACTGTGGTTAGTGCAACACAAAAAGCGGCTCAAGAGATTGCAACGGCAGCAACGGGGGCTAACACAAACGCAGCAAACGTTGTAAAGGGTGCTACGAAGGGTATAACCCAAAACTCGAAAGAGTACATAAAAGCCGTAGGTAATATGGCAGACGATGGTAATGATGCGTTTGCTGATGCTATTGATAGTCATTCCCCTGCCAAGAAGTATATAAAATACGCAAAAAATATTATAGATGGCTTGGTTAAAGGTATTGATGATAACGAGCCAACCATACTCAACAAAATGCGTAGCCTTGCATCTGAAATGGGCAATGCCTTTAGTAGTGCAATTAAAAACACAAACATCGGTTTGGATGTTTCTTATAGCACTTGGGTATCACCAAGCAAACAAAAAGTTTACAAAGCATTAGATTTGCCCGGTTTCCCGTCACTTAGATGGTACACATATGCACAGGGCGGATTCCCAAGCGTTGGAGAGGCGTTCATCGCAAGAGAGAACGGTCCCGAATTGGTTGGTACTATTGGCAGAAAAACTGCCGTTGCCAATAACGATCAAATTGTTAGTGGTATTGAAAGCGGTGTATATCGTGCAATGATGATGGCAAATGCTACAAGGCAAGGCGGTTCACAGACAATCCGTATCATCAACGAAATTGATGGTGATGTTGTTGGTGAAAAAGTTATTCAGTATCACAATGGCAAAGTGCTACAGACAGGTGCAAGTCCGTTGTTAGTATAAGGAGGTTGGCTATATGGCTGCGATCTTACAGATAAACAAAATTGATATAACCAACCCACAAACATTGACTTGGGATATATATGACCTTGATTCGGAGGACGGAGCAGGAAGAAACCAAGATGGATTGATGTTCCGTGACAGAGTTGCAGTTAAGCGAAAACTTAACTGCACTTGGGGTCCTCTTGAACCATACGAAATGTCAGTATTGCTTAAGGCAATGGATAATGTATTTTTTACAATTCGCTATCCCGATGCTCACGATGGAATGTATCGTGAGGGTACATTCTATGTAGGCGATAGGTCTGTTCCATTGTATGTATGGAACAATGATAAGCAGAAATTCTTGTGGGAAGGCTTATCAGCAAACTTTATAGAAAGGTAGGTGGATAAATGTATAGAGTAAGTGAAGATTTCAAAGAAAAGATTTTATCAGATAACCGAGAGTTTTCCGTAGCACTTACATTTAATTCAACTACCGAATTAACAGGCACAACAATTCAAAGCATTTCGGTGGATGAGATAGTAAACTCAACTGATTCTTTGACATTAGGTTGTGCCTGTCCTACTAAAATCACGATTGAGCTTATAAACCCACCAAGAGATATTGACTATGAAAATTCATTTTTTACTGCAACAGTAGGTCTTAAAATGGGTGAAATGCCAACTGTGTATGAATATGTTCCGTTAGGCAAATTCTATGTTACAAGTGCAGAAACAAAAAACGATTTCAAGAACCTTACAATTACTGCATATGATGGTTTTTGTAAAATGGTTGATAAGTATGAGCCAAAAACAACGAAACCCGTAAAGTTACAAGATATATACAATGACTTAAAGGCACAGTTAAGCGAAAAGTATGGCATTGCAATGAAAACTGTTACTTTGCCTACATATACAGTTTCAAATCCTCATATAGCAGACATTACAATTCAACAAGCCATTGGATATTTGGCGGGTTGCGTGGGTGGTTTTGCTCGTTTTGGCAGAGATGGTGTGCTTGAGATAGTTTCGTATACCGAAACGGGTATTATGGTAGACAGAAACACACAGTATATGAACGGCTTTAAAAGATTAACAGATAAGCCGTTGGTTGTGACCTCAATTAAAACAGGTACACAGAAAAATGCCATAGTTCGTGGTGATGGTGCTAACGGCACAGAGATTGTGTTTGAAAATCCGTACATAACAAGTGCGATGGCAGATAGTGTGTACAGCAAGTTCAACGACCTCACTTATACCCCTTCTCAACTTAAATGGCGTGGAAACCCGGCTATACAAGCGGGTGATATAGTACAGGCGTTAGACAATGATGGCAATGCACATACTGTTTTGGTAATGAGCCACAACATTAGAGTTGGTGGCGGTTTAAATTGCACCATTGAATGCAAGGGCAAGAGTATTGGTACAAGTAATTTTTCAACCAACTATCAAACAACAAATCAAAAGATTGATAAAATCTATCAAACATTAGAACAAGCTATAATTGATGCGACCAACGCTATCACAGGCAACAAAGGTGGCTATGTGATTATACGAGATACTAACGATGATACCAAGCCTGACGAAATACTTGTAATGGATCAAGAAGATCCCGATGTCGCAAGAAATGTATGGCGTTGGAACAAAGAGGGTTTCGGTCATTCAAACAACGGCATTAACGGACCGTTCACAACGGCAATAACTGCAAACGGACAGATAGTCGCAAACTTTATTACGGCAGGCACTTTGAGTGCAGAGAGAATAGCCGTAGAAAACTTCGATGCCAATGACCCGACAAGAATAACCGATTATATTCGTTTTGGTGACGGCACAATGACATTCGGCAAGGGTGATAGTGCCATAACCTTAAAGCTCGAAAATGACCAAGTGGCATTTTATAATGGCAATAGACGAATTGCATATTTTAGTAACAACAGTTTCGAGATTGAAAATTTAACAGATGGTCAAATTCGTTTCCAAAACTTCGGTTTTATACCAAGAGAATCGGGAAACTTAACATTTACAAAATTAAAATAATGGAGGTGGATATATGGCAGTAGTAAACGGCAAAAGTGGAACGTTCAATATATCTACTAAAAATAGTGCTATTAGCGGTTATGTTAAGTGGCAAGAAACATACGATAATGCCACTTATACAACAACAAATAAATCAACAATAACAATGACCGCATACTTGCACAGAACAAATATTTATGATGGTGCAACATTCTTAACCAACTACCCTGCACAAAGAATAGCGTATTTCGGTAGTGAGAATGTAACAAACAATAGTAATGTTACATTTTCAATTCCCGGTAACACAAGTGCAAGTGGTGGTGCATATATACAAGTCTATTCTGCGAGTAAAGAAATTACCCACGATAACGATGGTAGTAAGAGTATTTCCGTAGGCTTTTATATGACGGTGTACAACGAGCATACTGCGTTTGAGGTGCCAAAGACAACATCAACTGCAACTCTTACTACTATACCGAGAGCTACAACACCTGCTTTAAGTGCAGCATCAATAACTGCAAATGGTAGTAATTCAATAACAATAACCATAGACCCCGCGGCAAGTAGCTTTAAACACAGATTAAGATATGCCTTTGGTAGTTACACATCTGCATACTTAGGTTTTTATAAAGACGGTGTGCAAATGACAACAACCGACTATACTGCACAAGGAAAAACCACAATAACGTTTAAACCCGATTCTTCTCTGTGTAACCAAATTCCTAACGCTAATAGCGGTGTTTGTACCATATATCTTTACACTTACACATCGTCAGGAACACATGTTGGCACAAAATCTGCAACTCTCACATTAAATGTGCCGTCATATACACCGACCATAAGTAATGTTGCGTTGACAGGTAACAATTTGCTTTCAAGTGAATATGTACAAGGCAAATCAACCGTAACAGTAACCACTACGGCTACATCAAGTTATGAAGCAATGATAAAGAGTGTATCGGTAACAGTTGATGGTAAGACATATTCGGGTAGCAAAATAACAAGCTCTGTTTTGTCAAGTGGTAGCAAGACGGCATCAGTAACAATAACCGATACGAGGGGCAAAACGGCTACATCAACATCAAGTGCTATAGCAGTTCGTACTTACTCAAAACCGAGTATAACAAGTTTTACTGTGGCAAGACAAAGCGATGGTACAACAGTTGTGGCAACTGTTAAAGGCTCTGTATCTGATGTAAATAGCAAAAATGCCAAAACTGTTACTGTAACATTAAATGGCAAAACACAGACTATAACATCAAGCAGTTATACAATTAACGGATCAACAACATTTACAGGTATAAGTACCGACAGTACATTCAATGCAACAGCAAAAATTGCAGATAGTTACACAAGTGACACCAAAACAGTTGTGCTACCGACAGAGGCAGTAACTATGGACTTTCACCATAGTGGTACGGGTATTGCTATGGGTAAAGTTGCGGAGTGGTCTGGTTTTTTAGATTTAAATTGGAACTTATATTGTCGGAAAAATTTTAGCATAAACACAACAACGTTTGGACCGTTGGCGGTTAACAGAACGGATTCAACACAAGGTGCAACGATAAAATTCTCAAACAGTAACGGTACGCTTGGTTTTGTCGGTATGTCAAATGAACCTGATACGGGGTTAAGGCGTTGGACGGCAAACTCGGCAGGAGCGTACTTTGTGTTGGATACCGGGAACTTAACCAACCACATTAAAGATTATATAGTGGATCAAGGTGCAAATGGTATATGGACTTACCGAAAGTGGAATAGTGGTATTGCAGAGTGTTGGGGGAACGTAAGTACAACTCCTACAACCGTAAATGGCAACAATGCTGTATCAGTAAACTTGCCGTTTACTTTTGTTGGTACAGATTACAAAGTGAGCATTTCGCCTGCAAAAGCAGCAATGTATATAGATGCTTTTGGTGATTGTGCAACTAACGGTAACATCACACATACTACAACGAGTTTTACTATGGCTTATAAGTATAGTTTTGGTACTGCATATGCCGTCAGTTTTAATGTTAATGTCTATGGTAAATGGAAATAAGGAGTGATTTTATATGGCACAGATAATTCAAAATATAAGTGTTGAGGTATCGAAACCAAACTTTTTTGCGGCAATTGTAGCCAAGCAGTATGATAGCAATTCTCGTTTCTTGAAAGCAAAGCTCATTCACGATAGCAAAGTAGTAGAGATACCAAACACCTCGACAACAACAATTAATGCCAAGCGTAGTGACGGTGAGGAAAAGTCATTCGCAGGTGAGGTTAATAACGATAACACAGTAACAGTTCCGTTGGCGTTTTGGATGCTTGAACTTGTGGGAACAGTTAAGTGCGATATATCGGTTTTAGGTACTGATGGTAGCAAATTGACATCCACTACATTCGTTTTAGAGGTACAAGAGGCATCTTGCGATAGCGGAGATGTATCGGCTGACGAGAATTACAATGTATTGGTAAAACTCATTGAGGATGTTGGTAAGGTAACTCCCGACCAAACCTATAAGCCATCAAGTAAAAATGCTCAAAGTGGTGTAGCAGTAGCAGAGGCACTTACCGAAGCAACGAAAAAGATAATCGACCAACGAAATATTTTTGAAGGTGCAGAGATTTACGCAGATGAAAACGGAAATCAAGCATCATATACTATAAATTCAAAAGGCGAAATCATTGAAGATACATTTTATACTGACAGTTTGATATATGGCTATGTGAAGGTTAAACCGAATACACTGTATTCTTCTATTGTAAGTTTTAGAGCATTAGCGGAATACAAGGCAGATGGCACATTTATAGCATTGAATTGGACTACAAAAAAAGTTGGCAATATGTATCAGTTTACCACTTCGGAAGAGTGCGAGCTGATAAGGTTTTCAAGAGCGAAATTGGAAGGCACAAAGAATATCTATAATTTCTATTGTGTAGAGGGTGCGTACACAGAAATGCCACTATACATCAATCATACTCACATTGAAGATGTGCTTATCTGTGAAGGAGATATAGACCGAGGAGCAATTACATCAGAAAATATAAAGTATGATGTTTTACAAGAAGAACATTGCGATTTCATTGAAACAAACAAAGATTTTTTGAAAAACGCGACTTGGCAGGGTGGCAGTTGTGCTAATTATGGTATTTTTAATAACTTAGACGGGTGGTGTCATTCTTCTTTTGTGCCTGTCAATCCGTCAACTGAATATGTGTTTGGTTTTTCATCTAATGTTTCAGCAGTTGCATTTGATAAAAACAAAAGACCTTGCAAGGTTAATGGCACAGCAGGATATGGAACATTGACAAAAACGGATGGAAAAATAACCACACCTGATGATTGTTGGTATATTGTGATTAACACATTACCTGCAAATGTTGATAAAACAACAATGTATCTTTCAACTGCAAATACGGCAGAACCCGATACATTTACAATGCCGAATTTAAAAATAGGTATAAACAACTTGGGTGGTGATGTTCTTGCATCGGTTAAAGCACCGTTATCTTCTATCCTTGCTGATTTAATATTCACTACCGAAACAAGAAAAATAAAGTTGATAGGCGATAGTATCACACACGGTATGGGCAGTAGTGATTTTGCACAGAGCACGGCGGAAAGTGATTTCTTGTTTAATGCAGGCTCGTTCCCACAATATCGAAATTATGGTGTTAAATGTTGGGCAGGTATGCTGAAAGAGTATCTTGAAAGTAAATTCAATTGTACTGTTACAAACAATGGTGCAAGTGGTGCTTCGGCTCAACAGTTAGTTGATAATTGGGATGCAATTGTTTCTGCGGATGATGATGTTATTATTTGTATGATTGGTACAAATGATAGAGGTAAAACATTAGCAACAATATATCAGAGTGTTGTTGCACTGTACGAAAAGGCACAGGCAAACAAACAAAGAATTATATTTATGTCTGCTCCACCTACATCTATAGAAAACGAAATGATGAAGAATGATAATGGCGAGTATACATTTATTATTCATATGGAAGATATAGATAATCTTTATAACTATGTGAACAACACCTTGAACGTGGGTTATATTTCAATTTACAAGGCATTCCTTAATTATTGCAGAGACACAGGCACATCAGTAGATTCTCTGTTGGATGATGGCTTACATCCAAATGATGAAGGATACAAATTGATGTTTGAGATTGTTTTAGAAGCTCTTGGCTTTGGTAGAAAGAGAGATACAGGTAATTCGGTAATTGATGAAATATCTGCTCTTGTAGGGGGTGTTTAATAATGCCAACACTTCACGATTTAAAAAGACAGATAGAAAATGCCAATGCACTTGGTGTAAGAAGCTTAACCGAAAAAGGTGTAGAGCTTGAAGGCACAGAAACCACCTATGAAATAATGGGAAAAATCGCAGATGTTACGGGTGGCGGTATTGGTAATATGGATACACCTACTTATAGCAAACCTGAACAGGAAAAGGTTGTTGATATTACCGAGAATGGCACAACAGAGGTTTTACCTGACGGAAATATGGTTTTAAGCAAGGTAACAGTAAATGTTGATGTACAGGCAAGTGGCGGTAACACAGACGAAATCGAAAACCTTATAGACAATAGCGGAGTGCTTGACAGTACAGAGGGAACTGTAACAGAAAAGGTTGAGCAGTTGATTGGGAAAGCGAATGATATTAAAGCGTTTGAGGGTATCGCAACCGCAAGAGCGTTGTTTAAAAACGCTAAAAGTTTTCCAAGCAAAGCAACAGTCAATCTACCTTATGCTACTGATGTATATCAAGCCTTTTCTTATTGGAATACCGAGTCTGCACCAATAGTTGAGGAACTAACTGTAAATGCTCCAAAAATGTATGTTACCAACAACCAAGCGTGTATGGGGCAGATGTTTATTTATAATAATGGTGTGAAAAAGGTTATTTTGAATATGCCTAATGAAAGTCAATATATGGCGAGTACATTTACTCAAGCAAAAATTTTAGAAGAAATAGTCTTGAATTTTTCTACTAAAAACATCAAGGATTATACACAGGCTTTTGGTGGTTGCAATAAATTAAAAAAAATAGTTGGTGTTTTGGACTTTTCTTCTGCTACAACTATTCAATATATGTTCGATAATTGTACAAACTTAGAAACAGTAACTTTCGCTCCCAACACACTATCTCTTTCAATTTCGTTGGCAAGTAGTAGCAAACTTACAAATGCAAGTAAAGAGAGTATATTTAACGGACTTGCTCAACTTGAAGAAGGCGTTACTCAAACGCTTACCTTACACAAGGATGTTAAAATCCTACAATCACAGGTCGATGGTGCTAATGCTAAAGGTTGGACAATTGCAGGTGGCACAGTAGTAGGTGAGGAGGTATACAATGGATAATGTATTAGTAGCAAGAGAGGGTTATGTTTATACCAATGGTGAAACCTTCTCAAACATAATCCGTTTAGGTGTCAACGATAGTGCAGATAATTGGCACGAAATAACTGACGAAGAGGCTCAGGCTCTTCAGGAAGAAGGCGAACCCAATGGTTAATAATATTATTCTCGTTGCATCCTTGCTTACGGCATTGACAGTTATTATCGCAACTGCCGTTAAGATTTATAAGTTTGTTCGAAAGTGCGAGGTTTGGATCGAGGAAAAAGACAAGCACGATGAGGCACAGTATAGAGATATACTCCGTCTTATCATTATGACCCCGGAAATGCCACTTTCCGAAAGAATATCTGCTGGTGATATTTATGTAAATCAATTGCACGGCAATGGCGGTGTGAAACAGAAATATTTAGAATTATTGCAAAGATTTAGTGAAGAACATAAGGAGTGATTCAAATGGTAGCTATTAGGAAAATTGATTGTCCGAAAGACAAATACAACATTAAATGCCCTTACGAAATGAAACCCGAATTTATTGTTATCCACAATACGGCAAATAATGCGTCCGCAAGTAACGAGGTTGCATATATGCACAGAAACAACAATGAAGTTTCTTTCCATTTCGCAGTAGACGATAAGGAGATTATTCAGGGTTTGCCACTCAACAGAAACTCTTGGAATGCGGGTGACGGTGGCAGTGGCAAGGGAAATAGAAAGGGCATATCTATCGAGATATGTTATTCCAAGTCAGGTGGCACAAAATTTGAAACTGCACAGAAAAATGCAGCAGAATTAACCGCTAAACTACTTAAAGATTATGGTTGGGGTATTGACAAGGTTAAGAAACATCAGGACTTTAACGGTAAGTATTGTCCTCATAGAACTCTTGCGGACTATGGTTGGGGATATTTCTTGAATCTTGTTAAAGGTTATATGACACCAAAAACAACTACAACAAACGTCAAGAAAGACAGTTTGGTAAGTATTAAGTCAGGTGCTGTATACTACAATAGCACAAAGAAAGTTCCATCTTGGGTTTTAGGGGATAAATGGTATGTTGCCGAGATCAATGGTAGCAGAGCCGTGATAAACAAGAATGAAAAAGGCACAAGTGCTATTAATAGTCCTATTGATGTTAAGTATTTAATGGTTGTTGCAAAATCTGCAACACCCACTATTAAAGTTGGTAGTACAGTAAAACTTAATAAGGGTGCTAAAACCTACGATGGTAAATCACTTTCAAGTTTTGTGTACGGCAGAAAGCATAAAGTAAAAGAACTAAAAAGCAACAGAGCAGTAATTACTTATTTAGGTATTACAGTTGCCGCAGTTAATGTAAAAGACTTAACTTTAGCATAAGGAGTGTTTTTATATGAAAGAAAGACTTAGCAAACTACTTACAGTAAAATCTATTGTTACAATTATTCTCACCGTATTATTCGTTGTGGTAGCTCTTAAAGAGAATATTCCACAGGAGGTAATGACTATCTATACCACTGTTATTGCCTTCTATTTCGGCACACAGGCAACGAAAGAGTAAAGTAAGGTGTTTACCCTATGAGAACAGTAAAAGTCGATTTAAGCACCGATTTAGACCATTTAGAGATACATACACTATCCGATTGGCACATCGGTGATAAATCCTGTAAAATGAATGAGATTAAAGCCGTTGTGGAGTATATAAAGAACACTTCGTACGCCTATGCGATTCTTAATGGTGATCTGCTTAATAACGCTACCAAAACATCTGTATCAGATTGTTATGCAGAGATTATGCCACCGAGTGAACAGATAGAAACTTTATGCAACCTGTTAGAACCAATAAGGCATAAGATTTTATTCATCACACAAGGAAATCACGAACACCGAACATACAAGCAAGATGGCATTGACCTCACGGCTTTGGTGGCACAGCAACTAAATATTTTAGATAAGTATGCCCGTGTAGGTGGTGTGTTGTTCGTGAGGTTTGGCAGAGAATCTAAACACGGACGAAAAATGTGTTATACATTCTACATTACTCACGGTAGTGGCGGTGGCAAAAAAGAAGGTGGCAAAGCAAACGGACTTTGCGATTTGGCATCAATAGTTGACACCGATATTTACATTCATAGCCACACTCATTTGCCGATGGTTATTAAAGAGAATTTTTATAGGCTTGATAATAAAAATTCTTGTGTAGCAGAAATCGAAAAATTGTTTGTAAATGCCGCTGCAAGTTTGAGTTATGGGGGTTACGGACAGGAGTTTAAGTTTAAACCCGCCAATAGTACATCGCCAATAATTTATCTTGACGGACATAAAAAAAGATTTACTGCAACATTATAAAAATAAGCACACCTGAAATATGGTGTGCTTAATTATTTTTTGACTACCCCTTTGACTACCCTAATTATTTAGAATTAGTTGAAATTAGCCTATTTTACCCACAAAACCATTTTTTAAAAACGACATAAAAAAATCCCGAAAACCCTTATATATCAAGGTTTCCGGGGATTTTCAGTTGGTTGCGGAGAGGGGATTTGAACCTCCTGACCTCCGGGTTATGAGAGTAGCAATAAAATGCCGAAACCCCTTGTATATCAAGGGTTACAGAATTTGGCTGACTACCCCTTGACTACCCTTTTGCAAAAAAGCGTCCAACTTATTGACTTGTTTCTCTTTATGTTGAGCAGATAAATGTGTGTAAATTGATAGTGTTGTTTTAATGTCAGAGTGTCCTAATTGCTCTTTGGCAGTAAGAGCATCTATACCAGCCTCAAACATTATAGTGCAGAATGTATGTCTTAATTCGTGTGGTGTAAATGTCTTTATCAACATAGGCACATCAACATTGTTAGCGTGTTTGTTTATAGAGCCACCAAATCCATACTCTATATTCATATCTAACATATAACTTTGGTACAATCTTTTCCAACTGTCCTCTGTCATCATACCACCTCTTGCATTGGTTAAAACGAAAACCGAGGTTTTAGGTAAGGTGCGTAAGTAATCTATTAATATTTGTGGAACTGATACAACTCTTGCTTTTCCGTTCTTTGGTGTCTTAAACTCCTTTTGTTTGAAGTTGTATGATTTACTAACAGTTATTCTGTTGTTCACGAAATCAATATCGTTCCATTGTAAAGCCGTAGCCTCACCTCTTCTTAACCCTGATAACATCATAAGCATAGCAGATGGCTTTGCTCTGTGTTCGAACTCCATAACTCTCTGTCTTTCTTCTTCCGTTAAAGCTCTGCGTGTTTCAGCGGGTGGAGCAGTTTGTGGAACTTTTAATTTATTTGCCGGGTTATATTCTATAACTCTGTTGTCAATCGCAAAATCAAATATTGCGTTTATTACTTGAACATAGCCACGAATGGTTTTACGAGCCATAGGTTCGCCTGTATAAGGATTTTTAGCAGCAATCGAGAAAAGTATCGTCTGCAATTCAAAAGGCTTTATTTGGTTAATTTGAGCCGTTTTAAGGGCATCTATCCATACAGCCGATCTTGATTGTAATGTACTGTACCTATCTTTAGATACCTCATATTTTTTAGATGTCAACCAATATTCCGCCCAAGTGTTAAAAGCATCATTGGATGCAGATATATCTATCCCTTTTCTTAATGATACCTTTAATTCTTCCGCTTTTCTATCTGCCTCTTTTTGTGTTTTGCCGTACACATATTTATATTGCTTTTTGCCGTCTTTCAAACCGATATATACCTTAACCATATATCTGCCATCGGTTCTCTGTGTGTTCATTTTTTTAGCCATTTTTCCTCCCACTCCCTTTTTAGTCCGTTTTTTAGGACTATTGTAAAATTTTTCGTTGACAAAGTGTAAACGATGTTTTATTATATTCTCGTAAGAACATTTGTTCGGTTTTGTAAGGGGGTATTTATACAAATGATGAAAAACTATGATGAAATTTTACTTGCTATGATTAACGAAGATAATATTGATATAATAATTAAATTTCTTACTGATTATCTATCAATGCTTGGAGCATCTTGATGGCAAGTTCTTTGTTGCCATCTGGTATTTTATGAAACAAATCTAAGATCTGTTGCTCTTTGTTTGAAACAGTTTCTTTGCCAACATTCACATCTTCAACCAAATCTGATTTACTAATGCCGAAATAGTTAGCTAATTTTTCTACCTTATCCATTCGTGGGTATATTCTACCTTTTACCCAATCAGTAAAAGTGCTTTGTCCAACACCTATTTCTTCGGCAATTTCTTTTTGGGTTCTACCTGACTTGTCAATATATCTCTTTAGGTTTCTTGAAAAAATCTCTTTGTTACCTAAATCGGTTTTTATTATTTCATTCATTTTTAACACTCCTTTTAATACAATAATAGGGTAAAAACGAATTTTTGTCAAGTTGTTCGGTTGAATAAAATCAACAAATTTTTGGAAATTTTATAGCAAAACTGACAAATATTCGGTTTTTCCGAAATAACACTTGACTTTTCGCACAATATGAATTAAAATGTTTTCGTCAGGAGGTGATAGCGTGAAAAACATCCGTGATTATATTTCGCTCAAAGCGTGTAGAATCATTGCCGACATTGATGCAAAAGAATTAGCCGATGCAGTTGGCGTAACTGTCGACACCATTTACAAATGGGAAAAAAACAGATCATACCCTAATGCACCGCAGTTGGTTAAAATTATGAGTTTTTTTGCTCAAAAAGGTTGGAAAATTGATGTTGGTGACATCAAATTTTTTTAGTACACAATTCGGTTTAAACGGAGGGAAGAATAATGTTGCGACAAAAAACTTATTTAACTTGGAACGATGTTCCTGCCTTGATAGACCTTGAACAAGCAAGTATTTTGTTAGGTTTAAGTGTAGAATCTGTTAGAAGATATTGCGTAACAAAAGATTTACCCGGTGTTCAAATCGGTAAACAATGGCGTATCGACAAACAGAAACTTATGGAACAGTTCGGTTATGTGAGGTAAAAATGAAACTAACAGAAAAGAATTATTATAGCGAGAAAGCCAATAAAGAATTTATGTCTGTATCACAATATAAGTCTTTTGTCAAATGTGAGGCTATGGCTATGGCAGAGATTAACGGTACATACGAAAGACCCAAATCAAAAGCATTGTTATTAGGTTCACTTGTTGATGAATTACTTACAGGCACAAAGGAATCACAAGATGCTTTCTTTGAAGAAAATAAAGCAGAGTTGTTCAAAAAGAATGGTGATCCTTATGCAGATGTTGCACAGGCATTTGAAACTGTTGAGAAAATTAAAAAGCAACCCTTAATGATGAAATATTTATCCGGGCAAACTCAAAAGATTATGACGGGTGAAATTGAAGGTGTTCCATTTAAAATCAAAATGGATAGTTACAAAAAAGGTGGATTTATTGCCGACTTAAAGTATATGGCAAGTTTAAGATCACCCAATATGTTTGAGCCTATGGTTAAGTATTGGAACTATATTGCACAAGGTGCTGTGTACCAAGAGATTGTTTATCAGAACACAGGTAAGAGATTGCCGTTCTACTTGGTAATAGCAACAAAAGAAAGTCCTGCACATTTAGATGTATGCGAGATTAAGCAGTACGATTTGGATGCAGAACTTGAAAACATAAAAAAGCGTGTAGGCAGATTTCAAGCAATTAAGAGTGGTGAAATACCACCTGATAGGTGCGAAGAATACGATTGTAATTTCTGCACCGAAACACGAATTTTAACCGAGCCGATTGACAGTAATCTGTTAGGAATGGCTCGAAAAAATTTTAACACATAATTCGGTTTAACCGAAATAAAATATTAAATTAGTTGAAAGGATGATGGCAAATGGCAGTAGCACTTATTTACGGTCCCGCCGGGGCAGGTAAGACTACAAACTCAACTTTAGTGAAGGGAGGTTATGTTGGCATTGAGGGTGGCAAACTCAAACAGTACAAGGAAAAAGGCAAGGTTAAGTTGCTTTGCTCCGACAACTCATCAATTGTATTAGCAAACTTCAACAGACCAAACCTCGACATCGAGCCTACTTGGAATTGGCTCGACAGAGATAAGTTAGGTAAAGAACAAGAGTGTTTTAACTCACAGTTCCGCAGAGCAGTAGACAGTAATGCCTATGACACCATTATTGTTGATAACATCACAAGCATTTTTAACAATGCAATTATTGAGCTTGACGATAGCGGTAAATACAAAGATATGCGACAAGCATATAGCCTAATCTATAACGGCTTACGCAGACTTGTTTGGGAAGCGGCACAGGCTAAAACAAATGTAATCTTTACTGCTTGGCATAGTGCAGAAGATTATCCTGCACCTGATGGAACAATGACAAAGAGAATCACACCAAAATTACCTATGAAAGTAATGGACGATTTCATTGGTATGTGTAACATCTGTGCCTACATTAGCACGGCAGACAAAGACGGACAAAAGGCTTGGTATTACATTCTTGAGGGTAATCCAAATATGTATGCAAAGGATCAGTTGTTCGTAAGAAAGTCTTGTATGCCCGAAGATATTTTTACGGGTGGTGGCAAATAATGCTCGATTTTTTCTACGGCATTATAACTACTTTAGTAGTTGAAATTATTTTGTTAGCAATTTATACACACAAACATTATGGAGGTAAATAATTATGGCAATAAATTGGAATTTTGACAATTCACAGTATCAGGAACACACATTCAAACCTATTCCTGTAGGTGAACACAGAGTAAGAATCGCATCAGCAGAAGAAGCAACAAGTCAAGCAGGAAACCAAATGATTAAGTTGACACTTGATGTATCAGGTTACAATTCAAGAATTTGGCACAATGTAATGTTCCTTGCAGACAAGCAGGAACTTACAAATCAAAAACTTGGTGAATTATTCAGTTCATTCGGTATTCAACCGGGCAATTTTAATCTTCCTACTTGGATTGGTAAGGTTGGTGCCGCAAAGGTGAAACACGAAACTTACAACGGTGAGGTTTCACCCAAAGTAAATTATTTCATCGGCAAGGATAGGCAGGACAAACTCCCTGCTTGGGTAGAGCCATCAAACAAGGCAGAGCTTACAGGTCAGGCAACTGCATCTGCACCAACTCCCGTACCAACACCAAGTGATCTTCCGTGGGCGTAATGCTTACATTAAGAGATTACCAAACAGACATATTCAACAAATCTACACAAGCATTTCTTAATGGTGCGAAAGGCATCTGTTGTGTACTCCCCTGTAGGTCGGGAAAATCCTACATAATGGCACGGATGATACAAGGTGCTAAAGGCAATGTACTTGTGTTGGCTCATAGGCACACACTTATAAGCCAACACAAAGAGTTGCTTAGTGGTTTAGGGGTTCTTACGGATAAGGTAAGAGTTGAATCAGTATTTACAGAGGCAAGTCGATTGGGTGAGCATAAACCCACAGATGTAGATTTAATCATCATTGACGAGGCACATCTTTCTGAAGCCAAATCTTACAAAAAAGTTTGTGAATATTATAACTGTCGCAGAGTTTTATTTACTGCAACACCTGCTCGTTTGGATGGTAAACCTTTAACACTTGCAGATAACTTGATTACAGGCATAAGTGCAAAAGAGTTAATCGGTATGGGTGCTATTAGTGAATATGACTATTATGCACCCGACCTAAACATTGACACCGATGGTGTTGATATGGTTGCAGGTGAATACAACAACGGACAATTAAGTGAGTTGATGTGCCAAACGGCTATTTATGGTGACGTTCTTAAATACTATCGCCAATTAAGCGAAAACCGACAAGCAATCGCATATTGCACATCTGTCAAGCATAGCGAACAGACGGCAGAAATGTTCAATGAAAACGGCATAACGGCTGTAAGCATTGACGGTGGTATGAGCATTAAGGAACGCAACAAAAGAATGGATATGTTTCGTAGTGGTAAAGTGCAAATTCTTTGTAACTGCAACCTTATATCAGAGGGAGTTACATTACCAAATGCAAGTGTAGCTTTACTGTTAAGACCAACTATGAGTTTGCCGTTATTTATTCAACAGGCTTGTAGAGTGCTAACCCCGGTTGAAGGTAAAAAAGCCGTGATTATTGATTATGTAAACAATGTTCAAAGGCACGGCTTACTTACTGAAAACCACGAATGGAGTTTATCAAAAACTGTCGAAAAGCGAAAACAACATAACGATGATGGCACATTGAGTATAAGGCAATGCGAAAACTGTTTTAGGTGTTTTAAAACGGCTAACAGATGTCCTTACTGTGGTTATGAGTATCAGGTTAAGGGTCGAGAGTTAAAAGCCGTAAAAGAGGTTGAATTAAAGCGTATAGAGGCACTTGAAAAAGAAGAACAAGAAAAGCAAAAGAAATATGCCCGTATGGAGGTAGGTCAATGCCGAACCATAGCAGAGTTACAAGAGATTGCAAAAGCAAGAGGATATAAACAAGCGTGGGTTTGGCAGATGGCGAGAATTAAACACATTATGAGGTGAGATAAATATGAAAGTATTAGTAGCTTGTGAAGAAAGCCAAGCAGTTTGCAAGGCTTTTAGAGAAAAAGGACACGAAGCGTATTCGTGCGATATTATCGAATGTTCAGGCGGTCATCCTGAATGGCATATTCGTGATGATGTTGTACCGCTTTTAAACGGTGATTGCATTTTCACAACAGATGATGGAGTAGATAGATATATTACAGGCAAATGGGATATGATTATAGCTTTCCCACCTTGCACACACCTTGCTGTAAGTGGTGCTGCGTGGTTTGAGAAAAAAAGAGCAGACGGAAGACAAAGAGAAGGTATTGAGTTTTTTGGCAAGTTCCTTAATGCTGATTGCGATAAGGTTATCATAGAAAATCCCGTAGGAATAATTAGCGGTGATTATATCCCCAAATGGTTTCCCGATTTAGCAAAAAAACACGGTTTACCAATGAAACCGAATCAGATAATTCATCCGTGGATGTTCGGTGATAATTACTCAAAATCAACTTGCTTGTGGATAAAGGGTGTTGAGCTGCTCGTTCCGTTGATTACTGAACAGCCTGAACTTGAATGGTTTGAATGGATTGACGGAAAAACAGGCAAAAAGAAAAGACAGCCTAAATGGTTTGCAGATGCTTGGCATCTACCAGCCGAAGAGAGAGCAAAGGTAAGGAGCAAAACTTTTCCCGGCATTGCACAAGCAATGGCAGAACAATGGGGATAAATTAAACACATTATGAGGTGAGGAAAAATGAAAATCTACATAGCAGGGTCAATAACAGACAACCCTGATTACGAAAAGCAGTTCAAACAAGCAGAGAAAAAGCTTATATCAGAAGGTCACGCAGTTATCAACCCCGTTAAAAATCTTGGTTTCAGTTACAGAGAATACATTGATATGGGTCTATGTGAGCTTATGAGATGTGATGCAATTTATCTGTTGCCGGGTTGGGAAAAGTCACCGGGAGCAAACCTTGAGTTGCGATATGCAGAGGTTGTTGGTTTGCAGATATTTATGGGTAGGTGAATTGAATGGAAAAAGATTGGACAGGCAATGGCAAGTCGATTTACACCACGCCTGGAGCAAGTAACCATACTGACAAAGAACGAGAAAAATACGATTACTATGCAACAGAGCCTAAAGCAATAGAGTTGTTGCTTGAAAAAGAACAGTTTTTTCCTTATGTGTGGGAATGTGCTTGTGGCGAGGGGCATTTATCGGATGTGCTCAAAAATCACGGCTACGATGTGAAAAGCAGCGACTTGATTGACAGGGGTTATGACGGCACAGAGATCATAGATTTCCTGAAGGTCTGCAAAAATGATGTGAAAGAGGATTTCCCAAGAGATATTATTACCAATCCCCCTTATAAGTATGCGAAAGAGTTTGTTGAACACGCCCTTGAAGTATCAATGGATGGTACGAAGATTGCAATGTTTTTGAAAGTGCAATTTTTAGAGGGCAAAGCAAGACGTGAGCTGTTTGACAGACACCCACCGAAAAGAATTTATGTTGCATCAAGCAGATTGTTGTGTGCCAAAAATGGTGAGTTTGAAAAGATGCGACAAGGTGGTGGCTCCGCCGTTGCTTACGCTTGGTTCATTTGGGAAAAAGGTTATACGGGTGAGCCTGTTGTGAGGTGGTTTAATTGAGCAAATCAGAACACCGAATCCAACAGGAAATCCAACTTGCTGCATCACAATACGGCATCGTTTTAAGGCTAAATTCGGGTAAGTTTTGGCAAGGCAGACTAGTATGGAGCAACGAATTTAACCAATTTGTATTGATAGATTTAAGACCCGTTCAAGGATGCCCGGAAGGCACAAGTGACTTAATGTTTCTTGGTGAAAACAACAATGTTGCTTTTATTGAGTGTAAGGATCACAAGGGTAAGACAAGAGAAAAACAAGAAAATTTTATAAACATTATGCACCAATATGGAATTAAAGCAGGTATTGCCCGTTCTGTTGAAGATGCACTTAAAATTATAGGAGTGAAAAAATAATGACCCCACAAGACATTGTACCTACTCTCAACCAGATTGTGAATTACAGAAACATACTATATAAATTTGTTTCTGCAATTATCAAGAAGAAAGACGATGGCAGTATATATTACCTTGCCGAGCTTAAAGACCTTAATGCAAATTCAATCTGCATTGTAAGGTTGGAGGATGTTTCAAATGGTTAAGGCATTATCCATAGGTTTATGCTTATTGTCTGTATGCGGTTGTATATTTATGCAACAACCTAAAGAAATTATAACCGCAGAGCTACAGGTTGCCGAGGGTTCCCCGGCAACTGTTTCAACGGAAACAACAGAAGTAACCGAACCTAAAACAAAAACAATGACAGTGGTTGCTACGGCTTATTGCCCTTGCAGTAAGTGTTGTGGTGAATGGGCAGACGGCATTACGGCAAGTGGTGCTAAAGCAAGAGCAAAACACACCATTGCCGTAGATACAAGTATTATTCCACTCGGCACTAAATTTATTATGGACGGCAATATATATGTTGCCGAAGATACAGGCGGTGCTATTAAGGGCAATAGAATCGATGTTTATTTTGAAAACCACGAAGATGCCTTGAAATTCGGCAGACAGACTATTGAAATTGAGGTGATTTTATGACAATCGGTGAAAAAACACGAGAGTTACGAAAAACAAAAGGTATATCACAATCTGATCTTGCGTTTGAAATTGATGTTTACCCTGACTACTTATCACTTTGGGAAAATGACAAAAGATACCCATCTCTTCCTCACGCCATTGCTTTGGCTGATGTGTTCGATGTAACCCTTGACGAGCTATGTTGCAGAGGTGATATGTGATGTCAAATCCACTTGAGGCTAAAATTGAATGTCCGTTTTATATAACAAACACAACGAGAGCAATTCATTGTGAAAGTTGTATTGCTAATGCAGAAAACAGATTTGTGTTCCAAACAATGGGTGAGAAATCGAAATACATAAAAAATACTTGCTCGGTAAATCAAGGTAAGAAATGTCTGCATTATCGGGCAATGATGATCTTGTATGAAAGAGGTGTTTTGAATGGCAATTCCCAATAGTCCTTGTTTCGGGTGTGATAAACGGAAAGTAGGATGTCATAGTGATTGCTTAGAGTACGAGATATATAAGGTTGATATGGCACAATACAATGCCGTGATAAGAGATGCAAAAAACAAAGCAAAAGAATGCTTGAATATGATATAAAGCATAAAGCAAAAAGGAGGCATTAATATGGTTGGTTTTTTTGTTGGTTTAATAGTGGGCGGTATGTTCGGTTTCTTTATAGCAGTTTTAATAATTACAGGGAGTGATAAAAAATGAAGATATTTTTATTAGTTATAGCTACTATTATGTGGCTTATCACAGGAACATTGGTAATGAGCAATAAAAAAGTTGACCGAATACACTATGCTTTCGCTTTGGGTACTTTGGTATGTCTTAACATCGTTGAATTGATAGGAGAGATTATATGAGTAATGTAAGTATGATAGACAGATATAAAGAGGCTATACAAGGTGCAAGAGATTGTGTCGAAAAAAACAAGGACGGTGGCGTATATCTTCCTGACCTTTTAAGAATAATTGACAAGCAACAGTCGGAAAAAGAACCGATGATAACACACATTGAGTGCTTAAAGAAAGAGTGCGATGAATGGCACAAAACGGCAGAGTTTAATGTGGAAAAAATCATTAAGTTACAGGCGTTGCTTGAAAAAAGTCAAAAGCAATGTGATGAACTTAGCAAGCTTGTTGAAAAATCTTTGAAGCTTTGCGATGACAAAGATGCCACAATAAATAGGTTATTTGAAATCGTTGAGGATTGGCAAAAGTTGTATGAAGGTGCAATGCGTTTAGCCTGTGCTGAAATCAAACTTATTCCCGGACTGATTACACGCAAAAAAATTGATAGGCTTGTAAGGGAAAAAGGGTGGTGAAAATAACGGCAGAAAAATTCACAGACAAAGAGATTATAAAGGCTTTGGAGTGTTGTGATGATTTTGAGTGGTGTGGTCATTGTTCGTTGCAAGGTGTAACGGATTGTAGAACTGTGTTGACAGAAAATGCCCTTGACCTAATCAACCGCCAACAAGCAGAGATTGAGCAATGGAAAGCGGAAGCAAACAAATATCAAAATTGGTGGTGTCAAGAGATAGATATTGTACAAACTTCCAATTCCGAAGCAATAAAAGAGTTTGCGGAGAGGTTGAAAGAAAACACGATTGATGTTGATGTGTCTTATGGTTACGGCAGAGAGCATTATACAGAAGCGGTTGCAGTTATTGAAATTGACAACCTCGTAAAAGAAATGATAGGAGAATAAAAAAATGGAACAGGCAAAATTAGA
>JAZONH010000030.1:0-15708 GCA_045654405.1 Acutalibacteraceae bacterium
CAACTATATTTCTCGATGAAACTACACCATTAAGGTAATTTACTTCCTCCGAACTTAACTTGATAGCCACTTGCAACCATTCCTTTTTATAATTTTCACACTGTGTGTTGCAAAAGTGTTGCAAAGGCATTTTCACTAAAACATAAAATGCCCGAAAGCCCTTTGTTTCAAAGGGTTTTCGGGCATTTGTAAGCCAGTAGATATTATTCCCACTCGATAGTGCCGATCGGCTTCGGTGTAAGGTCATAAAGGACACGGTTGATGCCTTCAACCTCGTGGGTAATTCTGTCTGTGATTTTGTGAAGAATTGCATAGGGAATTTCTTCGATAGTTGCGCTCATTGCGTCAGTTGTATTAACTGCACGGATGATCGCGGGCCAGCCCTCATAACGAGCCTCGTCCTTAACGCCAACGCTCTTGATATCGGGGATGGTGATGAAATACTGCCATACCTTACCCGCAAGACCGTTGATGTCAAATTCCTCACGAAGAATTGCATCAGCTTCTCTTAAAGCGTGAAGTCTGTCACGAGTGATTGCGCCAAGGCAACGAACACCAAGTCCGGGACCGGGGAACGGCTGACGATAAACCATTGCATGAGGAAGACCGAGTGCTTCACCAACAACTCTTACCTCATCCTTAAAGAGGAGCTTTACGGGCTCAACAAGCGAGAACTGAAGATCCTCGGGAAGACCACCAACGTTATGGTGAGCCTTAACAGCCTTTTTGCCCTCTGCCTGTTTATTGCTTTCAAGGATATCGGGATAAATTGTACCCTGTGCTAAAAATTCAACGCCGTCAAGCTTTCTTGCTTCATCAGCAAAAACCTCGATGAATTCTTTACCGATGATTTTACGCTTTGTTTCGGGGTCAGCAACGTTTGCAAGTTTATCAAGGAAGCGGTCTGTTGCGTCAACGTAAACAAGGTTTGCATCAAGCTCCTTGCCGAAAACCTCAATAACCTGCTCGCTCTCGCCTTTTCTCATAAGGCCGTGGTTAACGTGAACACATACAAGCTGTTTGCCGATTGCTTTAATAAGAAGTGCAGCAACAACTGATGAGTCAACACCGCCTGAAAGTGCAAGAAGAACCTTCTTGTCGCCTACCTGATTGCGAATTTCGTCAACTTGTTCGGCAATGAAAGCCTCTGCAAGTTCAACTGTTGTAATTCTTTTCATTTCCTCGGGTCTTTTAATAATTTCCATAACAGTTAAACCTCCTGTGAATTATCAGTCTGTATAGTTGTCGAAATAGCCCTGAACAAGGATGATGGGTGTACCCTTGTCGCCTGAACCACTTGTAAGGTCACAAAGTGAACCGATAAGGTCGGTAAGCTGTCTGGGTGTTGTACCCTGTGAAGCCATATTACCAACAAGGTTACCGGATTTAGCCTTAATGCTGTTGGAAATCGCTTCCTTAAGCTCTGCGCCGGAAAGACCCTTGAAGTCATTATCAGCAAGATATTTTAATTTAAGCTCATTGGGTGTACCAATAAGACCATCTGTGTGTGCGGGTGATACAACGGGGTCTGCAAGCTCCCAGATTTTACCCTGAGGATCCTTGAATGCACCGTCGCCGTAAACCATAACCTCGATGTGTTTGCCTGTTTTTGCAAGGAATTCAGCCTGAATATCCTTAACAAGGTCATTACACTCTCTGGGGAAAAGCTTGATTGAGTCCTCAGTTGACTTATTAGAGCCAAGAAGACCGTAAGCTTCATTGCATCCGCTACCGTTTACGGAAGCGTTAAGAATATCATCAAGACCGCAAACAACCTTTGCACCTGCAGCTTTAAGGATACGCTTGGTTCTTGTTCTTGTATGAATATCACAGGTAAGAACGCAATCGGTGTAATCAAGGATTGTCTTTGCCTGGTTAGCGAAAACAATTTCAACCTCTGCGCCTGCTTCTTTAATGATATCTGAGTAGTAAGTAACGTAGTCCACACCTGTGAACTCGTGTTTATTTTCACCGAAAAGCTCTCTATACTTTTCAAGGGTAAGAACGTCTGAGTAGGGATTGATGCCTGCATCATCAAGCTGATCGCAGGTTAAAAGTGAGTTACCAACCTCGTCGCTGGGATAGCTGAGCATAAGCACAACTTTTTTAGCGCCCATTGCAATACCCTTAAGGCAAATAGCAAAACGGTTACGTGACAAAATGGGGAAAATTACACCAATTGTTTCACCGCCGAGCTTTGCTTTAACGTCTGCAGCAATATCTTCAACCTTAGCATAGTTACCCTGCGCACGTGCAACGATGGACTCTGTAAGCGCAACAACGTCGCGATCTCTGAGCTCGAAGCCCTCGCTTTCGGCAGCATCAATAACACTTGCAACTGCGATATCAACAAGGTTATCGCCCTCACGGATGATAGGGCAACGAATACCTCTTGATACAGTACCGACTTTTCTTTCCATAAATAATCTCACCACTTTATATAGTTTACCAAAATTGGCATTTTATACGTTTCAAAAAAGTATAAGACGGCTCTCAATGAAAGCCGCCTTCACTTGAAATCTTATTTCATCATGCTGGCAACTTCGTCAGCAAAATTGTCTTCTCTTTTCTCAAGACCTTCACCTTTTACAAGACGAACGAAATCAACAACCTTTACATCAGCGCCAGTTTTCTTAGCAACGTCAGCAACGTAGCCTGCAACTGTACCGTCAAAGAGGTCTGAACGAACGAAGGTCTGCTCAAGGAGACAGATTTCTTTAATCTGCTTCTTAATACGGCCTTCAACAGCACCTGCAAAGATTTTGTTGTTGATGTATTCATCCTTACCTGCAACTGCAAGAGAAGCGAGTGTAGCAACCGCTTCCTTTGAAAGGAAGTTGAAAAGGTAGGGGCTCTTCTGGTTCTCTTCGTAAGCTGCAACGTCCTCTGCGCTGAAAAGGTTTTCAGCGATAGCCTTCTGGAAGAGAGCTGAAAGGATGGGCTTGGGAAGAGATTCGGGCTTGTTGAGTGAGCTATCGATTGTGATGCTTCTCATCTTAGCAAGCTCGTCAGCAGAGATTGAATCCTTGCCAAGGTACTCGGGGCTCATAGCAGCAACCTGCATAGCAATGTTTTTACCCATTGCAACGAACTCTGCCTTGTCTGCAAGGTTTGTTTCGAACTTAACAGCAACACCAACTGCACCGCCGCCGTGGATGTATGTTACAACATCACCTTCGATGATTTCGAAACGACGAAGCTTAAGGTTTTCACCGATAACGAGGATAAGGTCGTTAAGGTTTTCTGTAACTGTTCTGTCAGAATCAACGAGTGTAAGTGCACCAAGTGCTTCGATTGATTCAGGCTTGTTAGCAGCAATTGTTTTAGCAACGTTAAGACCAAATTCCTGGAACTTGTCGTTCTTACCAACGAAGTCTGTTTCAGAGTTGATCTCAAGAAGTACTGTTACGTTAGCAGCGTCATCTGTGTAAGCGATGATTGCGCCTTCAGCAGCGATTCTGCTTGCCTTCTTTTCAGAAGCTGCAAGGCCTCTTTCACGAAGGATTTCAAATGCTCTATCCATATCACCGTCAGCTTCTGTAAGTGCCTTTTTGCACTCCATCATACCAACGCCTGTTTTTTCTCTTAAGTTTTTAACATCTAAAGCTGTGAATGCCATAGGTGTTTCCTCCTTTATAAAGTTTTCTAGGCGGAAATAAATTCCGCCTATTAAATAAACTAAATTATTCTGCTACTTCTTCTGCAGCTTCTTCAGCAACGTTCTGCTCGCCCTGACGGCCTGCAATGATAGCGTCAGCCATAGCGCCTGCAATAAGCTTAACTGCGCGGATAGCGTCATCGTTACCGGGGCTTACGTAGTCGATTTCGTCGGGATCACAGTTTGTGTCAACGATAGCAACGATCGGAATACCAAGCTTCTTTGCTTCAAGAACAGCAATTCTTTCTTTTCTGGGGTCAACGATGAACATAGCAGCGGGCATCTTCTTCATTTCTGTGATACCGCCCATGAACTTTTCAAGCTTTTCTCTTTCGAGGTTGAGCTTAATAACTTCTTTCTTGGGAAGAAGATCGAATGTACCGTCAGCTTCCATAGCGTTGAGCTGAGCAAGTCTTCTGATTCTCTTCTGGATTGTGTTGAAGTTTGTGAGCATACCGCCGAGCCAACGTGCGTTAACGTATGACATACCGCAACGCTCTGCTTCTTCTTTAACAGAATCCTGAGCCTGCTTCTTAGTACCTACGAAAAGTACTTCGCCGCCCTCCTGAGCGATCTGGTTGATGAAGGTGTAAGCCTCTTCGAGCTTCTTAACAGTCTTCTGAAGGTCGATGATATAGATACCATTTCTTTCAGTGAAGATGTAAGGAGCCATTTTGGGGTTCCATCTTCTGGTCTGGTGTCCGAAATGAACACCTGCTTCGAGTAATTGTTTCATTGAAACTACTGACATAATTTTGTCCTCCTTTTTGTTAAACCGCCGCACGGTTTCGACTCGCGGATACCACATCTTAGATGCACACGACACCCGCAATCTACCCTGCGTGAGTTTTTTGACTGAGAAAGTATATCACCTTTTTACAAAAAATGCAATACTTTTTTGTTAATTATTTTATAAATCAAAGCAATATTTTTTGTATTTTAAATATTGACTGATTTTTTTCATTCTTACCTCGCGGGCATACTCGTTAATAACAAATGAACCGTTGTCGCGCATTGATATAACAACAAGCTCACGGGTGCCCTCGGGCAAATCCCTCAAGGGTAATCTTATAATGTTCTTAGCCTTATCGGGTAGTCTGCACACGGCAAAATCACCGTCAAGGTATTCTACAAAAATATCCATAATCAATCCTCGGTATTACTATTGATAACAGAGCCAAAATAATTATGATTTTCGGGCAAGGGGGCATTAGCGGGCTCGGGCTGTGCGCTCTGGGCAGGTGCAATATCGTCAACGCTTAACTGCTTAGGTGCAGAAACGGATGAGTTGGCCTGCATTTCGTACCACTGATCCTTGGTTATAAGCACCTTACGGGGCTTACTGCCCTCAAAGGGTCCAATAACACCCATTTCACTGAGCTCGTCAACAATACGAGCGGCGCGGGCGTAACCAAGCTTGAGCTTTCGTTGTAAAAGAGTTGTGGACGCCATACCCGCCTCAACAACAACCTCAATTGCCTTGGGTATCATTTCGTCTGCATAGTCCCCCGCCGAGCCGGTATCAGCTTCAACAGTAGCGCCTGATTTTTTCTTGCCGTCCTGAGCCGCCTTAAGCTCGATTTCCTGCATAACTGCATCGTCGTATTTAACGTCACCCTGCGAGGTTACGAATTCAATAACTCGCTCAATTTCATCGTCGGAAACATAGCAACCCTGAACACGAACAGGCTTTGAAAGACCAACGGGACAATAAAGCATATCGCCGTTACCAAGAAGCTTCTCGGCACCCTGAGTATCAATAATTGTACGCGAGTCGATCTGTGATTTAACCGCAAAGGCAATTCGGCTGGGAATATTAGCCTTAATAAGACCTGTAATAACGTCAACCGAGGGTCTCTGAGTTGCAACAATAAGGTGCATGCCTGCGGCACGAGCCTTCTGCGCAAGACGGCAGATAGAATCCTCAACCTCATTAGAGGCCGCCATCATAAGGTCTGACAACTCGTCGATGATGATAACAATCTGGGGCATCTTGGGTAAATTATTTGAAAGCGCGTATGTGTTATAGCCCTGAAGGTTTCTTACGCCCTTTTCTGCAAATAATGCGTAGCGCTTGTCCATTTCCGCAACTGCCCACGAAAGGGCTCCCGCCGCCTTTCTGGGATCGGCAACAACGGGCACAAGAAGATGGGGAATTGAACGGTAAACGGTAAATTCAACCTTTTTGGGGTCAATCATAATAAGCTTTACTTCGTCGGGAGTGGCATTATAAAGCAAGCTCATAATCATAGTATTAAGACAAACGGACTTACCCGAGCCCGTAGTACCTGCAACAAGCAAGTGTGGCATCTTAGCAAGGTCGGCACAGGTTGCCTCACCCTGAATATCACGACCCAATGCAACGTTGAGCCTTGATTTAGAATTTTTAAATGAATTGTTTTCAAGAATTTCACGAAGGGTAACCATTGCCTTTTCGGCATTGGGCACCTCGATACCAACCGCATTCTTATTAGGTATAGGTGCTTCAATACGCACGCCCGATGCCGCAAGGTTCATTGCGATATCATCGGCAAGTGAAGTAATACGACTGATTTTAACACCGGGCTCCGGCTGAAGCTCAAAGCGGGTAACCGAGGGGCTCTGGCATATTTCAACAATACGTGTACCAACGCCGAAGCTCTTAAGTGTTCTAACAATTGTTTCGCCCTTTTCACGAAGCTCACTTGCAGAGCCTGTTGAGCCAGAGCTCTTAGGCGGGTCAAGAAGGTCAACGGGCGGTAACTCATAAACTACCGTCTCTTCAACCACGGGCTCCGCAACCTCTTCAGGTGCGATTTCCTCGGGCTCTTCCTCAGGATAAATCTCCTCGGCAATTTCTACAACTGCCTCGTCAACGTATTCCTCGGGCTCCTTGATGGCTTCGATTATATTATCAAGCTGCACCTCTTGAACGGTTTTATCCTCAAGTTCGTCAATGGAAATCAAATCATCCTCGGGCTCGTTGGTGCCGTCATTCATAAACAAATCGATAATTTCCGCCATCTGTGCATCTCTGTCGCCAACGGGAACGTCATTGGTAAGAATGGGATCAACACCGTTATCGGGCACAATAACGTCATCGTCATCAATGGGAATATCAAGATTGATTTCATGCTGTGTGGTTTTTGTTCTTCTTTTTTCTGCAGTACGTGCACGTTTTTCCTGTCTGCTTTCAGACATTTCATTATAAGATGTTTTAATATCCTCAATCTTCTCACCAGCGTATTCGCTTACCGCCTCAGCAGGAGCCTTAAGAGACTGAAGAAGCTTAAGAAGTGAAGTACCACTGAAAATCATAAACAATGCAACAAGCAAAAGAATAGTAACTATACCTGCCGCAAGCTTATTACCACCGGTAAGCATAAGTGGAATACCGCCAACAAGTGCACCAAACACACCGTAGCCGAATCTTAATCCTTCGCCGTTATATTCCTTAAACACCTTGTAGGCATCGACAATCTGCTCGCCGTAGGTATGCTCTGCATTGGCGCAAACAATATGTAAAAAGGCAACAATCAAGGCAAAAAGAGTAAAGCCCTCAATAACCTTGATTTTGTATTTCCTGCTATCCTTACCGATAGCCGCCATAATGCACACAAAGCCGATGAAGAACGGAATAATAAAACCGTTAAGACCAAACAAACCGAAGGTGAAGTTTCTTAACAAGCCCCAAACACTACCCGCATCAATAAAGACGATTGCACACATAAAGAGAGCTATAAAGAAGCCTGCAAGCGCCGCTATCTGCTTGTGCTCGGGACTGAAAAGGGATTTTATACCCATACCCTTTTCAGGCGCAGCTTTATTATTTGAATTTTTGTTGATTTTGCTGTTAGTCGATTTACCGCTCTTTTTAGGAGCAGTTTTCTTTTTCTGAGCCAAAGTTATAATCCCCTTGTTATTTTATAAAAACCTCTACCGCGCCGATTATGGTAACGATGAAGCCGAGAATCAGACAGTAGAAACCAAAGTATTTATACAGATTTTTCTTGATGATAAGCTGTAAAAGCTTGATTGAAAGCACGCCCACAACCGCAGATGCAACAACACCCACAAGCAACGGGAATACGGGTATAATCTCGCTACCCTCCATAGCGTCCTTGAATTCAACAAGTCCGCTTGCAAGCACTGCGGGAATACTGAGAATAAATGAATAACGTATAGCGTTATTTTTAGAGATTTTGCAACACATTGCCGCAGAAACGGTTGTGCCTGAGCGTGAAATACCGGGGAAGCAAGCCGCAAAGAACTGGGCAACACCGATTACCACAGCGGAGAAGGGTGAAACGTTAACGTGACGCTTGGTTGATTCGGCAACCATCGAGCCAAGAAGAAGCACAAAGCCCGTAATCATAAAGCAAATACCCTCTGCCTTGATGCTATTGTCGGAGCTGAAAACGTCAACAACGTCCATAAGATTATTGCCGTTACCAACAGGTATAAGCAATAATAGCAAGGGCACGCATGATATTACAAACATAAAAAGCATACGCCTTGTAACAGACATCTTTTTAAGCTTAAAGCTTTCAAAATTACGAGAAAAAAGGTCCTTAAAGCAAAGGAAAAACTCAATAAAGAGCTCGTAAATGGGTTTGTAGAAAACCACGAAAATGGCAACCAACGTGCCTATATGTAGCATTGCGGAAAAAAGCCCCGAGCCCTCGGTTGCCATTCCGCTGAAATGCCTGAAAACAGACATATGACCGCTGCTTGATACCGGCAAAAACTCGGTAAATCCCTGAATTATGCCAAGAAACAATGCCTGAATAACCTCTTTCATAACTACCTCCGCAAGTTAATCGTTATTTATCATTTCATAAAGACAGTCCATAGCGTCACTAAGACTACCAACCTCGTCAATTAAACCCTCTTCAACTGCCTGAACACCATTAAGAATAGTGCCAAAATCCGTTATAAGCTCCTGACTATTGAGCATAAGCTCCTTAAAACGTTGTGCGCTAATACCCGAGTTGCGGGTTATAAACTGCACCACACGCTCCTCCATTTTATTAAGATACACCAAGGTTTGAGGAACGCCCAGAACAAGTCCGTTCATCCTGACGGGATGCACCGTCATTGAGCCCGTGGGAACAATAAAGGATTTATCTGTACTGACCGCCAAGGGAATGCCGATTGAGTGGCTACCCCCAAGCACAAGGGAAACCGATGGCTTTTTCATACCGGATATCAGCTCGGCTATTGCAAGCCCCGCCTCTATATCACCGCCCACCGTGTTAAGAATAACAAGCAGGCCCGAAACCTCATCACTTTCCTCAACAGCAACAAGCCGCGGAATAATATGCTCATACTTGGTTGCCTTAGCGTTATCATTGGATGCGTAATGGCCCTCAACCTGACCGATAATCGTAAGACAGTGAATGAATTTGCCGTTTTTGTTGACAGTAACGCTACCATCCATTATCTCAGTAGGAGTAAAGCCGACGTCGTTATCATTCACATCATCCGAATTAAATCCCATAGGGTTTACGTCGAAGTTATAAAAGCCGTGTAAATAGTTATACAAAATACATCACCTGCATTTATTATAACCAATTCACCCACTATAACTTATATATAATAGCACAATAAACAAAAAAGTGCAATATTTGTCACATTATATTTATTATTGTTTGTTTATTTTTTATCAATATCCCGTTGACAAAGATTGTGAAAAATATTAAAATGTCTTTGTTAAAAATTTAAACAACTTTATTTCGGAGGAAACAAAAATGGGACTTACTCTTTGCGAAAAAATCATTAAGAGTCATCTCGTTGACGGCGAATACGCTCCCGGCAACGAGGTCGGTATCAGAATTGACCAGACCTTAACACAGGATGCTACCGGCACAATGGCATATCTTGAGCTTGAAGCTATGGATATCGATAAGGTTAAAACTGAGCTTTCAGTTGCTTACATCGACCACAACACACTTCAGACAGGCTTCGAGAATGCTGATGACCATAAATTTATTCAAAGTGTTTGTAAGAAGCGCGGCGTTCGTTATTCAAGACCCGGTAACGGCATCTGCCACCAGGTTCACCTTGAAAGATTCGGTATTCCCGGCAAAACACTTATCGGCTCTGACAGCCACACTCCTACAGGCGGCGGCTTAGGTATGCTTGCAATGGGTGCGGGCGGTCTTGACGTTGCAGTTGCTATGGGCGGCGGTGCATACTACATCACAGTACCCGAGGTTATTAAGGTTAACTTGACAGGTAAGCTTTCACCCTACGTTGCTGCTAAGGATATTATCCTTGAGGTTCTCAGAATACTCAGCGTTAAGGGCGGCGTTGGTAAGGTTATCGAATACGGCGGCGAGGGTGTTAAAACACTCACAGTTCCCGAAAGAGCAACTATTACAAATATGGGTGCTGAGCTTGGTGCTACTACATCAATCTTCCCCTCTGACGATATTACATACGATTTCATGAAGGCTCAGAGCCGCGAGCAGGATTGGGTTGAGCTTCTTCCCGATGAGGATGCAGAATATGCAAGAGTTATTGATATTGACCTTTGCACCTTAAAGCCCCTTGCAGCTATGCCCCATATGCCTGACAACGTTAAGTCAGTTGCAGAGATCGGCGAAATCAAGGTTGACCAGGTTCTTATCGGCTCATGCACAAACCCATCACTTCTTGACATGATGAAGGTTGCAAAGATTCTTAAGGGCAAAAAAGTACACCCCTCTGTTTCTCTCGGTATTGCACCCGGCTCAAAGCAGGTGCTTAATATGCTCGCACTTAACGGTGCTCTTGCAGATATGATTGATGCAGGTGCACGTATTCTTGAAAGCGCATGCGGTCCCTGTATCGGTATGGGTCAGTCACCCTGCTCATCAGGTGTATCACTCAGAACCTTCAACCGTAACTTCGAGGGCAGAAGCGGTACCGCAGATGGTAAGGTTTACCTTGTAAGCCCCGAAACCGCAGCAGTTTCCGCAATCACAGGCGTTCTTACTGATGCTACAACCTGCACAGAGGATATTTCAGTTACACTTCCCAAGACATTCATCATCAACGACAATATGATTGAAATGCCTGCAGAAACACCCGAGGAAGCAGCGGCTGTTGAGGTTTACTACGGTCCCAACATCAAGCCCTTCCCCAAGACAACTCCCCTTGCAGATTCAATCGAAGCAACTGCAGTATTAAAGGTTGAGGATAATATCACAACCGACCACATTATGCCTGCAGGCGCAAAGATTCTTCCCTACCGTTCAAACATCCCTCACCTTTCACAGTTCTGCTTCCGTCAGTGCGACGAAAGCTTTGCAGAGCATTGTAAAGAGGCAGGCTCATGCATCATCATCGGCGGTAACAACTATGGTCAGGGCTCTTCCAGAGAGCACGCAGCCCTCGTTCCCCTTTACCTCGGTGTCAAGGCGGTTATTACAAAGTCCTTTGCTCGTATCCACAAGGCTAACCTTGTTAACGCAAGCATCTTACCCCTTAACTTTGTAAACGCAGAGGACTACGACAAGATTTCCGTTGGCGACAAGCTTACTCTTCCCGCAATCAAGGCAGAGCTTAAGGCGGGCACCGAAATCACACTTAAAAACGAAACAAAGAATGAGGAATACAAGCTTATCTGTGACGTTTCCGAAAGACAGGTTGACATTCTTACTGCAGGTGGCTTGCTCGACTACACCAAGGAGGAAAACAAATAATGAACGAAGTACAGATTGAAAAGGCTCTTGCTAAATTCAAGGAGCTTCTTATCGAACAGGACGCAAGAAATCAGAAAATCAAGGCTACAAAGGACTTTAAGGACTTTAAAGCACTTGATAAAATCGTTATCGGTGTTTGCGGCGGCGACGGCATAGGCCCCATCATCACAAAGGAATCTGCCGAGGTTCTTAAATTCATCCTTAAGGATGACGTTGACAGTGGCAAAATCGAGTTCAAATATATTGACGGTCTCACCATCGAAAACCGCGCAAAGGTTATGAAGGCTATCCCCGATGACGTTATGGAGGAGCTTAAGGCTTGTGACGTTATCCTTAAGGGCCCCACAACCACACCCCAGCAGGGCGACGGCTACCCCAACATCGAGAGCGCAAACGTTGCAATGCGTAAAGCTCTTGACCTTTTCGCAAACGTTCGCCCCGTTAAAATCCCCGAGGAAAACATCGACTGGACCTTCTTCCGTGAAAACACCGAGGGTGCTTACGCAGTAGGCTCAAAGGGTGTTGACGTTGACGGTGAGCTCGCATTTGACTTCGTTGTTACAACAACTGAAGGTACAGAAAGAATTGCAAAGCTTGCATACGAATATGCACGCAACAACAAGAAGGACAGAGTTTCCATCATCACAAAGGCTAACATCATCAAAACAACTGACGGTAAGTTCCTCAACCTCTGCAAGGACGTTGCTAAGGATTACCCCGAAATCACAACTGATGAATGGTATATCGACATCACAACCGCAAAGCTTATTGATAAAAAGCGCAGAACTGATTTCAAGGTATTCGTTCTTCCCAACCTTTACGGCGATATCATCACTGACGAGGCCGCTGAATTCCAGGGCGGCGTTGGTACTGCAGGTAGCGCAAACATCGGTAAGCAGTACGCTATGTTCGAAGCTATTCACGGATCTGCTCCCCGTATGGTTAAAGAAGGCCGCGGCCAGTACGCAGACCCCTGCTCAATGCTCAGAGCATCCGTACTTCTTCTTTCACACATCGGCAAGCAGGAAGAAGCAGACAAGCTTGAAAAAGCACTTGATATCTGTATGATTACAGAAAAGAAAATGGTTATCACAGGCCGTGACAACGGTTGCACTTGTGCAGAATTCGGTAACTACGTAATGGACACTCTTAAAACATTATAATTGTAAGGGCGATAAAAATGAAAAACAATAGTCAGGTTTCAGTACCTGTTATAAAAAGACTGCCCCGTTATCACCGTTACCTCGAAGAGCTTAAGAATATGGGTGTAGTAAGAATCTCATCAAAGGAATTATCAATCCGTATGGGTCTTACTGCTTCCCAGATTCGCCAGGACCTTAACTGCTTCGGCGGCTTTGGTCAACAGGGCTACGGCTATAATATTGAGCAGCTTTATAACGAAATCGGTCTTATTTTAGGTATTAATAAAAGGTCAAAGGCGATTATGATTGGCGCAGGTAATCTTGGCCACGCCATTGCAACCCACCTTCATTTTGAAAATCGTGGATTTGACCTTGTGGGTATTTTTGACAACAATCCCAAGGTTGTTGGCTCAGTAATCGGCGGCAAAACCGTTATTGATTCTGCAGATTTAGAGGAATTCTGCAAAAAGGAGCAACCCGTGGTTGCTATCCTTTGTATCCCGGCAGAGTATGCGGCAGAAAATGCAGACAAGCTTGTAGCATTAGGCATTAAGGGCTTTTGGAACTTTACTCAGTATGACCTTATGCACCGTTACGAGGGCGTTGCAGTTGAAAACGTTCACCTTGGCGACTCTTTAATGACGCTTTGCTACCAGATAAATACACCTTCTGACAATAACGAGGTCTGATTATGAAAAAATTAATGGATATTGATATTGTCGATATTATCCCCTTTTCAAAGGGTATTATTGTTGCTCGTAAGGATATAACACCCTCAGGTAACACAAAAATTTCATTCTTCACCTATGACGTAAAGCTTGAAAGACCCACCGCAAGCACACGCGGTGCATACCTGCTTAATAAATTCGGTGATAATTACGAAAAAATTGCCGACCAATTAAGCGACTTTATATTCTGCGATGCGGCAACTCTCCCCAACAAGCACGTTGCAGTTGCTTATTCAAGCGGCGAGTTAGGCTTGTTTAACGACAAGGGCGAATTATATTGGACAGGTGATTTACAATACAGGGATTACCCTATCAGTGGTGTTGCACCCGAGGGCAAATATATCTGGTGCGTAGTACCCGAAAACAACTGCATTGTCAGATACTGCCCCACAACAGGCAAAATTGTTTTAAGAATCGGTGGCGATTCTTCAACCGCATTCCTGAACCCCGTTTCAATTTCAGTTTACGACAATAAACTTTACATCTGCAATTACGAATCCTGCAAAATCCGCACCGTTGACCTTATAAACTACACGGTAGCCGACTACAAAACCTTTGAGGAGCCCGTTTACAGATACATAAAAACCAACGACCGTGAATTGGTTGAGCTTGAATCAGGTGTGTATATGCTTTAATTGGTAAAATACACAAAATAAGTCACAACATTTCTATATTTTAAACTATTTACAAAAAACCTAATCGATATTACTATTATATTGTAAACTTTTAAATCAATCTGTGAATTGATAAGGTTTTTTGTAACAAGATAGTTATATTAAGCCTTGTCACGTCGACAAGGCTTTTTTTGAGGTTTTTTATGAAATTAAAAGCAGAATTAATGGATGAATCGGCGGTTCAGCGTGCCTTAACCCGAATTTCACACGAAATTATCGAAAAAAACAAGGGCACCGACAACCTTGCATTCTTAGGCATCAAAACCCGCGGTGTACCGTTAGCGAAGATGATTATCAACAACATTGAAAAAATCGAGGGTGTGGCGCTCCCCTTCAGTGAGCTTGATATTAACCACTATCGCGACGACCTTACCGAGGCGCACGTTACGCCCGAGGTTACGGACAAGCCCGTTGATTTCGACGTAACAGGCAAGGACATTATTCTTGTTGACGACGTGCTATACACCGGCAGAACAGTCAGAGCCGCAATTGAAGCTATTTTCAGTGCGGGCAGACCCTCAAGCATTCAATTGGCAATTCTTGTTGACCGCGGCCACAGGGAGCTTCCCATTCGCGCGGACTATGTGGGTAAAAATGTACCCACCTCAACCTCAGAGGTTATAAAGGTGCATTTGCCTGAAAGCGATAATGCTTTAGGTGTAAATCTTTATCAGAAATAATTAATGGTTATTAGCCTTTAGGCAGTAATAAATTTCTAAAAAGTGGGGGTAAATATGAAACTTATTTACAACGTAAACGACAAACCCAAATTCGGTCAGCTTATAATTTTTGCATTCCAACAATTGCTCGCAATTATGGCTGCAACTTTGGTTGTTCCTGTACTCATCAATAGCTCATGTGAGCTCCCGACTCCCATGAGTTCAGCCGCAGCGCTTTTCGGTGCGGGCGTCGGTACACTTATTTATGTTGCATTCACTAAAAAGAAAAGCCCTGTTTTCCTTGGTTCTTCCTTTGCCTTTATCGGCTCTATGTGTGCAGCCTTTGCTGGTGCCATTCCAATGGCACTGGGCTACTTAGGCATCATCTTAGGTGCTATAATGGCAGGTCTTATTTATGTAATTATCGCAATAATTGTTAAACTTGTAGGTGTTAAATGGATCAACAAGCTTATGCCCGCGGTTGTTATCGGACCTACAGTTTCAATCATTGGTCTTTCTCTTGCCGGTAATGCTATCGGTGATCTTCAGACAGGTGGTTTAAAATTTGAACAAACTGTTCTTGAGCTTGCAAAGAACGATCAGGGTGTTGCAATCAATCAGGTAATTGAGAAAACTAATCTGGTTCCCTATGCAGACGTGAAGGTCGCACTTATCTGCGGTCTCGTTACACTTTTTGCTGTATGTATTGCCTCAGTATTCGGCAAAAAAATGGGTAAGCTTATCCCCTTCATCATCGGTATCCTTGCAGGTTATGGCGTTGCAACAGCATTTACAGTAATCGGTAACGTAACTGACATCGATGCACTTAAGGTTATTGACTTCTCACCCATCACAAATTTATTTAAAGATGGTATTACAATAAACTCCTTCCTTCAGTTACCTGACTTCACATTCCTTACTGCAAAAGACGGATTTAAGCTTTTAACACCCTCTTACATCGCAACAATAGCAATGGCATATATTCCTGTGGCATTCGTTGTATTCACAGAGCACATTGCCGACCACAAAAACATTTCCACAATCATTGAAAAAGATCTTCTTGAAGAACCCGGTCTTTCAAGAACACTCCTTGGTGACGGCGTAGGCTCAATGTTTGGTGCTATTTTTGGCGGATGCCCCAACACAACATATGGTGAATCTGTAGGTTGCGTAGCTATCA
>JAZONH010000031.1:0-28960 GCA_045654405.1 Acutalibacteraceae bacterium
TCTTTATTTTTTCTTTATTTTTACAGAAAGGCGAATATAGTATGAAGCGGCGGTCCTGTTCTGCCTCTCTCCTTACGCAGAGAGGTTGGGCTTCGCGTTACTTTTACTGAAGAATAACCGTAAGAGAACTACCCACCACCATTGCCGTAGGCAATGGTCCCCCTCCCTATTTGCTAAAGCAAACAGGGATGATAAGGCTTCGCATTACTTTTGCTTTGTTTATATTCGGCGCGAAGTGCCCTAATAATTACGAATTACGAATTACGAATTATAATTCGGCGTTAGCCCCTCAACTCCTCACTCCTCACTCATCACTCCTAACTAAAAAACCTCTCGCGTTGAGCGAGAGGTTTTTGTCAATGCAATGAATGGGTTTCGCGCTGGGCGGCTACAAGGTTTGAGTATATACCGCCCATATCGATAAGCTCCTGGTGTGAGCCTACCTCGGCAACTCGTCCCTTTTCGATAACAACCAGCCTGTCGGCGTTTCTGAGGGTTGCAAGTCGGTGGGCGATTGCGATGGTGGTTCTGCCCTGAATAAGTCGGGTGAGTGCCTCCTGAATTTTGATTTCGGTTTCGGGGTCCAGAGAGCTTGTTGCCTCGTCCAGAATAAGAATTCTGGGGTTTTTGAGGATGGCTCTGGCGATGCTTATACGCTGACGCTCACCGCCCGAAAGGGTGTGACCGTTTTCGCCGATAACCGTGTTATATCCGTCGGGAAGCTTTGCAATAAACTCGTGGGCATTTGCCGCCTTTGCGGCAGAGATAACCTCGTCGGGGGTTGCGTCGGGTCGGGCGTAGGCAATGTTTTCAAACACTGAGCCTGAGAACAGGTAGGTTTCCTGGAAAACCACGCCGATTTTGTCACGCAGCTCCTTGGAGGGTACTGATTTTATATCCACGTCACCGATGGTGATTTTGCCCATACCGGGGTCGTAAAGGCGCATACAGAGGTTGATTATGGTTGATTTACCTGCGCCTGAGTGACCAACAAGACCAATCATTTCGCCGGGCTGAATTTCAAGGTTGATATTCTTAAGCACCGGCTCGTAGGACTTGTAGCCGAAGGTTACGTTTTCAAATTTAATGGGCTTTGAGGAATCTAACTTAAGGTCGTTTTCAGCTTCCTTTTCCGCAGGCTCTTCGTCAAGAATTTCGTAAATCTTAACAAGGCTTGTGGTGCAGTCTGCAAGACGGCGGGGGAACATTGAAAGCCAGCGAAGGGGTGCGTAAAGGTAGGCAAGGTAAAGGTTGAAGCGCACAAGCTCACCGATGGTAAGTGTGCCGTCAAGTACCATTTTGCCGCCGATAATAAGCACCAAGAATTCGCCCAGAGCCATAAAGTTACCAACAAGGGGGAAGGTGACCGCCCAGAATTTTTCGTTAGAGGCGCATACCTTTGCAAGCTGCTGTGAAACCTTTGCAAACTTGTTGATTTCCCTTTCCTCGTTACCGAAGGATTTAACCACGCGGATACCCTTGATAATATCGTGAAGTATGGAGGTGGACTTGGAATTAAGTCGCCACTGCTTGAAGTAGCGCACCCTTGTAGCATGGCGGAAGCGCGTCATCATAAATGCGCCGATGGGCACGGGCACTAACACAACAAGAGTCAGAAGCCAGTTGGTCTTGAACAGGATTATAAGAATAACCGTGAACATAATTACCTGCTGGATAAGGTAACGTCCCTGCTGGTTGAAGAATTCCTTAACCCTTTCGGTGTCGTGAGTAACGCGGTGTATAAGGTTACCCGCAGAGCGCTTGGACATTGAGGTAAGTGAAAGCTCCTGGATTTTACTGTACACTATATTTCTCAGGTCGCTTGAAAAAAGTGAGCCGACCTTGTTTGAAATACGTGACGAAAAAATCTGGAACACCTGAGAAACGGCAAAGGCAAGAGCCATTATGAGGGCAATTGCCGCAATACCACCCACGCGGGAATCAAAGTACGGTGTAGCATCCGCCGTGGGCAGAAGGTAATCGTCAATGAGAATGGTGTTGAACATGGGCATAAGTGCCGAAATTACGTTGGCAACGGTAAGCAGTAAGCCCGCGCCGATAACGGGCTTCACGTAGGGCTTGAAATAGCTGAATGCCCTTGAAAAAACGTAGGACTTTTTAACGCAGAACATACACATATTCATACCCCTCAGGTAATGCCTGTGGCATTTGGGGCACACGGGAAGGTCGTCGATATTGATGTCAAGGATTTCGCCCGTTTCAAAAAGGTGGTTGAGCACCTTTACAAACTCGCCGATTTCGCCCACGCAGCTCATGGAAAAGCGGCAAACGTGAATATTGTCGCTGCCGTCGTCACTGCCGTTACGGGGCTTTAGCTCAAGGCGGCCGCAACCAACGTCCGTGTATTGCACTGCTTCGCCGATTTCTGAAATATTAAATTTTTCTTCAGCTCCGTCAAGGGTCTTTGTTATCACCTTGCCGTCAAAGGACAGGGTGCCGTAACAGTTTTTGCCCTGGGGAGATATGTCGAAATGAGCAATAATTTTTTTCATAATCAATATAAATATGGTTCAAGGAGCCTTTTGCTTTTGGGCTCGGTTTTTTCAAAATTCGGAATAACGTAGCGGTTGCCGTCCATATCGAAAATAAGAAGCGTATCGCCGTTTGCAAAGCGCATATTACGAGTAATATCGCGGACGGTGAAGTTCTTTTCCTTGCCGTCAACAACTGTCTGGAAGTAGAAGTGACCCATACGCTCCTTAACGCTTTTAATAGCGGTAACGGTGGGGCAGTAGTAGCGGTTGTCAAGCTCCCTCTTAGCGTTTTCGCATGAGGCGGCGTCCATATCGTTAAGGTTACGTATGATGCCGATTTCCTTATCCTCAAGGTCGTGAACGCAGATGTATTCATCAGTAAGGGTGTAGGGGTAGGTGCGTATAAGCTTTACTCTGCCCATTGCATTGCCCTGGAGGGTTAAAACAAGAAAGCCGTTATTGTTGAAGGAAAAAACGCAGTCCGCGGGATTTAAAAATTCAATTGAAAGCTTATCAGTTGTCATCTTGCTCTTTCTCCTTTTCGTTGTTTTGTGGGTTATCCTCGCCTATGCCGATAAAACGCAGTGCTTCCTCCTGAAGCTTGAACATTTTATAGTAGGCGCCCTTTTTCTCAATAAGCTCGTCATAGGTGCCGAACTCAATGCACTCGCCGTCATCGATAACCGCAAGCTTATCCGCATCACGTAACGTGGAAAGACGGTGGGCGATGGCGATGGTTGTTCTGCCGTTTTTGAGCTTGGTTAAGGAATTCTGGATATTGCGCTCCGTTTCCGTATCCATTGCGGCGGTTGCCTCGTCAAGGATAAGGATTTTGGGGTTCTGAATAATTGTACGGGCGATGGATATACGCTGCCTTTCACCGCCCGAAAGACTCTGACCGCCTGAGCCAACCCAGGTTTCGTAGCCGTCGGGAAGCTTTGAAATAAAGCCGTGTGCCGAGGCCGCCTTAGCGGCGGCAATAACCTCGTCATTGGTGGCATCGGGCCTTGCATAGCGGATGTTATCCGCAATGGTGCCCATAAAGAGGAAAATATCCTGTGAAACGATACCGATGTTGCTTCTGAGCTGCTTGGATGAAAGCTCCTTAACGTCGATGCCGTCGATTTTAACTACGCCCTCCTTGGGGTCATAAAGCCTTGCAATAAGGTTTGAAAGGGTGGTTTTACCTGCACCTGTTTTACCCACAATACCAAGCATTTCCCCTGCCTCGATTTTGAAGGAGAGGTTTTTGATAATGGGGTGGGCGGGCTCGTATTCGAAGTGAAGCTCATTTAATTCAACGGAGCCCTTGAAATCATCAAGGATAATGGGATTCTCTTTGTCCGTAACATCCGGCTCGGTGTCCATAACCTCAAACACACGCTGGGCAGAGTCAACGCAACGTGCCCACCAGGTGGTAACCCATGAAAGAAATTCAATGGGTGCCTGAAGCATCTGAAGATAAACCACGAAGGTAAGAAGCTCACCAATGGTGATTTCCTTGGTGGTGACCGCCATAACGCCGCCTATACCAAGCACAATGGCACTGATGAGGTAAACGATAATTGAAAGCAGGGGAAAGGTGGTGCTTTCGGTGTTGGCGGATGTGATTTCGGCATCAAGAAGCCCCGTGCTGATTTTGTCAAACTCGTTCAGCTCGTCGGTTTCCTTTGAGAATGCCTTGATAATACGGTGGCCGTTTATATTGTCGCTTACCTTTGAGGTGAGGCGGGAGTTCTGCACCCACACCTTGTGGTGAAGCTTGCGGAATTTTTTGTTTACAATGGGGTAGATGAAAAGTATGAGAGCCGTTGCAAAAACAATGAAAAGGGTGAGCTTGTAGTTAGTGATGAACATAACCACCAAAAGACCCGCAACGGTTATCGCGTTACCGATAAGGTAGGGGAAGCCGTCCACGAAGAACCAATAGATGTTGTTTGCGTCCCTTGTAACACGGTCCATAAGAGAGCCTGTTTGCTTGTGGGTGTAGAAGCCCACCGAGAGCCTTTGCATTGCCTTGAAAATCTTAAGCTTGATGCCGTAGATTACCTCGGGCAATATGCCCGCAACAATGTACTGGTAGAAAAGGGTGAAAAGCTGTTGGGATATTTTAAGCGCCGCCATGGTAAGCACCACGGTAATAAGACCCTTGAAAAGGTCGTCATAAGCCATGGTGTTGTCGGGATTGAGCACCTCGTCGTAAAGCTTCTGGGTTGAAAACTGGGGGATTAAAATGTTGATGCCGCTGCTTATGAGCACCGCGCATATCATAAAAATCATTTTGCCCTTAACCTCGCCGAAGAAGGAGAAAAGGCGCTTGACTGTTGACTTTTTGTCAACGCAGTCCTTACAGAAGCTAAGTCCCTTGGGTATGGGCGCTCCGCATTTTTTGCAGGTGTTGCCCGTGTCGGTGCTTATGTACTGCTCGTGAGAGCCGTCCTTTTTGAAGGCGTTGAAAATCTTTCTGAAATTATCCGCCCTTTCAAGCATACCGATTGAGAAATAGCCCAATGAGTAATACTCGCCCTTGTAGGTGTAGGTAAGCTGACCCGTTGCAAGATACTGCTCGGCAAAAAGCTCGTCGATTTCATCAATGGGGATTGACACGAGCTTTAAAAGCTCGGGCTTAAGGTCGGGCTTTTTGTGCTTCTTGCGCGACTTCTTGGGAAGCTCCCTTTCGCGGAATTGGGCAACGTAAATGCCCTTTTCGTCAAAGAAAATAAGGGCGTCACCGTATTCCTCGGCGGCAAGCATATCGGTTTTAAATGAGAATATAACCGAGGATGTGTCAAGACCCTCAGCGTCAAGCACATCACGTATGGGCTCGGGGATTACGTCCTTGGTGGGGATGTGGTGTTGGGGACGCTTTTTGAGATGTAATTTATAAAGCAAGCGGTTTAAAATTTCCAAAAAATTCACCTCTTATATACCTTTAGTAATAAATCAATTCAAATATTTTATCACAACAATTTGCCGTAAGCAATACGATTATGGAATAAAAAATTTTTTATTAACAAAAAATTCATATAAATTACACAACTTTGTAACATCATATTTGCGTTATGAACAAGCGGGGAGGGGCGCATTTGTGCATATGGCAGAAAAAGTGTTTTTTCCCCCGAAACGCAAAAAGTGAATTGACATTCAACAACAAGTTTTGGTATAATATGCATAGCCTGTATTGTATGGGTGAAATTTGGGGTAAATCTGCAAACAGAGCTTTGCAGGGCTTTTCACCGTTTTTTATGGGCTTATAGAATGAAAGGTGTTTTTTATGGCTGTAAAAAATATAACACGATTTGGAATTCAACGAAAAATTGTTGCTAATATGACAACCGAAAGCTGGCAGAATATTCCTCACGTCAGCTACCAGTACGAGCCCGACGTCACCGAATTTGTTGCTGAGTTTAAAAAATTTACCGCAGAGCATAACGCAGACGGCGGTGCAAAAATTACCTTTAACGCAGTCCTTCTTAAGGCTATTGCAGAGGCTATTGAGGCCGACCCCATGATTAATGCTCATATGCATTACGAAAAGGGTCTTGTAAGAGGTAAGGTTACCACCTTTGATAATATTGATATTTCAGTTCCCTGGATTCTTCCCAGCGGTGAAATGATGACCATCACCATGAAGGACATGGGCAACAAAACCCTTAAGGAAATTGCCGAGTATCAGGCGGACATCAACCGCAGACTTGAAAAAACCAACCTTACCGAGGCTCTTTACTCAGTATCCTTCCACGATACCTTGGATAAGCTTAAAAGGGGTCATGTCATAAAAGCCATCAAGCGTCTTTATGGCGCAAACACCAATAAGCGACACAGAATAGTGCGTCTTAAGGGTGCCGAGAAAAAGGCTTATAACGCTATCCCCGAAACCGACAGAATCACACGTAACGACCTTAAGCAGGGTACAATCACCGTTTCAAACGTTGGTGCGGATACTCGCGGTCTTAACGGCGAGGTTGCTATGCTTATGGTTATTCCGCCTCAGGTTTGCGTTATCGGTATCGGTACACTCCAGAAAAAGCCGATTGTTGTTACTGATGAAAACGGCGAGGATAAAATCGTTATCAAAACCATTCTTCCTATGAACATATGCTTCGACCACAGAGCACTCGATTTCGGCGAGGTAAGACCCTTCCTTACAAAAATGGATGAGTTCTTCAAAAACCCCGGAATGATACTTAATGATAAAGCGTGATTAAAAGCTCCCTTTAAGGGAGCTTTTTTAGTGAGGAGTGAGGGGTGAGGGGTGAGGAGTTAAGGGGCGCAAGCGCCAATTATAATTCGGAATTCGGAATGCGTAATTCGGAATTGTCGGGGCAAAGCCGATTATAATGCGGAATTCGGAATGCGTAATGCGTAATTAAAGGGGCACTTCGTGCCGAATTATAGATATAGTAGTTGTAACGCGAAGCCTATCATCCCTATGCCTACGGCACAGGGATGATAGGCTTCGCATTACTTTTACTTTTTTTATAATCCGGCGCATTGCGCCCCGAAACTCATCACTCCTCACTCCTAACTCCTCACTTCTAATTCCTCGCTCCTAATTCATTCATATTCCTGTTGCAATGAAAAAAAGCTTGTGCTATAATATACTGTAGCAAATTATGTGAGGTTTGAATATGAAAAAGAAATTTTCTGTTTTATGCAGTTTTATTGCAGTGGTTGCTTTGCTTGCAACTGTTATGGGTGCTAAGCTCCCTACGGCAGAGGTTAAGACCGATGCTTCTACTGCGGTGCTCGAACAATATTACGATGATGCAGACGATATGAATACAACCTTGGCTAACGAGCCCACCGAGGCTACTACCTCATCGGGCAGCTCCCTGGGTAGTCTTGGTGACCTTCTGGGCGGTTTTGGTGGCTCAAGTGACCTTGGTAGCAGCCTTCTTGACGGCATTGGCGGTATCGGCGGTATTTTCAGCGATGCGGGCGACGTAATCGGCAGTGTTATCGGCGGCGCAGGCAGTGGCTCATCGGGCGGTGTGCTTAACACAACCACAGGTGGCAACGACTACGTTTTAATCGACCCCGTGCCTGCGGCAACGCAGAATGCAACCACCGTTATAGTAACCAGTCCCGACAGCACGGCGACTACAGTGCCCGTTGAGGATACAATTAACCCCGAGGCAACCTCCAACCCCTACGTTAAGCCCGTTACCGACATCAACGTTGGCGATATGGGTGACGGCGTTAAATGGATGCAGTGGATTTTCCTTTACACGGGCTACGGCCTTGCAGACGGCAAAATTACAGGTATTTACGACGGCGAAACCGTTGAGCTTGTTAAAAAGCTTCAGGCAGAAAGAGGACTTACTGCAGACGGCGTTGTGAACGATGCAACCATTGACAAAATCGAGCTTCTTTATTATGAATACATACTTAACGCTCCTACAACACTTCCCCAGACCACTGAGGGAGCAGTTACAACAATTGGCGCTACAACGGGTGGCGAGGACGACGGTGGCATAAACTGGCTTGTTATTATAATTGCCGCCTTGCTTATCGTGCTTGTATGGGCTGTGGCAATTGTTGTTATTATAATCCTGCTTGCTAAAAAGAAAAAGGCTAAAAAAGACGATGACGCAAAGCCCGCCGAGGATGGCGAAAAGCCCGACAACGCAGAAAAAAGCAACGAGATGAATCTTTCGGACCTTTTTGAAGAAGCAAACAACAAGAAAAAATAAACCTGAAGGGGGATTTTATAATGGATAAATATTTAATTATTAACGCAGACGACTTTGGTATGTGCCATTCCGCCAACGGTGCGGTTGCAGACCTTTTTCAGAAGGGCGGCATTACCTCCGCTACAATTATGACCCCCTGCAGTTGGGCTAAGGAGGCGGGCAGATGGGCCGCCGAGCACCCCGAATACGCAGTTGGTGTGCACCTTACCTTCACAAGTGAGTGGGGCAACTATCGTTGGAGCCCCATTGCCCAGGGCGACACAAGCTCGCTTCGTGACGACGAGGACTTTATGTACCACGAGTCAGTTGATTTTGAGAAAAACTGCGATATTGAGCAGGTTGAAAAGGAAATCCGCGCTCAGATTGAACGCTTTAAATCCTTCGGCGTTACCCCCTCGCATATTGATAATCATATGGGCTCACTTTACGGTATCGAAACAGGCAGATTTGAGCTTCTTAACCTTACCCTTGCTATTGCGGGTGAGTACGGGCTTCCCTTCCGCTTCCCCGGCACCTTCGTGCCCCAGATGTTTGCCAACGACACCCTTGCGGTTAAAATCGACCTTGATATGATTAAAATGTTCTACGACAAGGTGCTTGAATTTGCAAGGGCAAACGGTGTTGCAATGCCCGATTACCTTATCCCCGGTGAGTGGAACGGCCCCCAGAACGACTCATACGAAAACTTTAAGGAATACATCTACGAGCTTTACCGCTCCTTCCCCAACGGTATTACCGAAACCTACATCCACCCCGCCTTTGAAACCGAGGAGCTTAAGGCTATCTCAGGCGCATGGCACCGCCGTGTCTGGGAGCACAGACTTTTCTCAGACCCACAGACACTTCAGCACATTAAGGCTTGTGGAATACAGTTGATTAATTATCGTGACCTTGCAGAAATGAAAAAATAATTAATCTTGAGCGAATAACCAGAAACAGCCTCCGCATTGCGGAGGCTGTTTTAATTAGGAATTAGGAATTAGGAATGAGGAATTAAGGGGCTAACGCCGAATTATAATCGGCACGAAGTGCCCCGAAACTCCTCACTCCTCACTCCTAACTGAAAAGCGTTGACCGTTGGGTCAACGCTTTTGTTCTATCAGTCTTGCAAAGTCGGATTTCTGGAAGTCGCCGTTTTGAATGTGGCTTTGCTCGTGGGCGAGGGATTTGTGCTTTGCCTCGTCCGAGAGACCTTCGTTAATATAAATATTAAAATCGCCGTTTGCATCGGGTATTGTGAATGCCCTGATTGTAAGCGGCATTTTTATTTCACGGATAAGAATCAGTTTATTTCTCCTCCTTATCTATAAGAGCGCGGAACATTACGAGGAAGGTGTCCAACTGGTCCTCGGTTGCTCGCTTCGACATATCAAAAAGTAGCTTGCGTTTTTCAAAAAGCTCGTCGCGGGTATCCTCAACCGGGTCGAAGCTATCGTCAAAATACCCCAGGGACACGTTAAAATACTGGGCTATTTTGCTTAAGGTATGAGTGGATAGGGTTTTGGTGCGGCCCTGCTTTAATTCGGACAAGGTGCTCTTGGGGATGCCTGTGGCTTTGCATAATCCCGCAGGCTTTATGCCCTTTTCATCACATAATTGCATTATTTTTTGATACATATTCACAATGGTTGCCTCCCGAATTTGTGCAAAGTCACAAAGTTTTGTCGAAAAAGAACATTTGTTCTGTTTGGGGTTGAAAAGTACAGAAACCCGTACTATAATGCAATTGCAGTTCGGAAATCTGTACAGATTGCAAGAATAATATAACCCAAATTTTGATTTATGTCAATACCAATAATAGTACAGGAGGTACACGAAAATTGTCAAAAAACATGGATAGAATGGTGGAATGTCCCTTTTACATTGCAGAAAGCAAGAAATCCATTATCTGCGAGGGGATTGTGGATAACAGTCAGTGTGTTCACAAATTCACAGACGACTTAAAAAAGATATTTCATGAAATGAATTATTGTTGCTGTTCGGGTGGCAGAAAATGCCTGCATTACAGACAGGTTGCCCTTCTTTACGAAAGGGGACTTAAGCATTGAGCGTTAAAAAGCGTGATGAGAAGCTCAGGCGAGTTTCATCGGCAGCGGATAATATGAGTGCCCTGATTGACGACGTGGTTAAAACCGCCCGCAAAAGCTTCAGGGCTACGGGCGACCCTAAAATTGACGCTAAGTTTCTTAAGGAAAGCGTGGGCGCCCTTCGTGAGCTTTACGGTCTTATTGAGGATTGCGACGGCATCACGGGTTCTGCGGATGGTGTGATTATAAGAGTAGAAAAAGAAATTCAGGAGTGGAGCAAATGAAGGAGCTTGTAATTTCAGAGCCCAACCCCAAGCAGAGAGAGTTTTTTGAAAGCACACGGCGGTTTGTTGGCTATGGCGGTGCCCGTGGGGGCGGTAAATCCTGGGCACTGCGCACAAAGCTCGTTTTGCTTGCATTTCAATATAGCGGTCTTAAGCTGTTGCTTTTGCGTAAGACCCTGCCCGAGCTTCGTGAAAACCACCTTTTGCCCCTGCTACAGATGCTTAACGGTATTGCCCGATACAAGCGTGAGGAAAGGGCGTTTATTTTCCCCAACGGCTCGCGGATACGCCTTGGCTACTGCGATTCGGAAAACGACATTTATCAGTATCAGGGTCAGGAATACGACGTTATCGGCGTTGAGGAATGCACCCATTTCACCTTTACGCAGATTCAGTTTCTTATGACCTGCAACCGTACAACACGAAAGGATTTTAAGCCCCGTATGTATTTTACCGGAAACCCCGGTGGTGTGGGTCACAACTGGTTTAAGCGACTGTTTGTGAAGGGACGCTTTGAGCCGGGGGAGGACCCGGAGGACTACGTTTTTATACCTGCGACAATTGATGATAACACGGTGCTTATGAAAACCAACCCCGAGTACGTTAAGGTGCTTGATTCACTTCCCGAAAAGCTCCGTCAGGCGCACCGCTTCGGTAACTGGGATATTTTTGACGGTCAGTTTTTTGAGGAATTCCGTGACGTAAGTGCCCATTACACCGACGGCGTTTTCACTCACGTTATCGAGCCCTTTGAAATCCCAAGGGATTGGGTGATTTATCGCTCCTTTGACTTCGGGTACGCAAAGCCCTTTTCCTGCGGTTGGTGGGCGGTGGACTACGACGGCAGGCTTTATCGCATACTTGAGCTTTACGGCTGTACCAAGACACCCAACGAGGGTGTGAAGTGGTCACCCGAGAGAATTTTTTCTGAGATTGCGGAAATCGAGCGCACCCACCGTTGGCTTAAAAATCGGCACATTATAGGGGTTGCGGACCCATCTATATGGGATGCGTCAAGGGGCGAGGCAATTGTTGAATCGGCGGTGCGTAACGGCGTGTATTTTACCAAGGGTGACAACAAGCGATTGCCCGGTTGGATGCAGGTGCATTACCGTCTGACCTTTGACGACAAGGGCATTCCCCAGATGTACGTTTTTAACACCTGCAAGGGCTTTATACGTACGGTGCCCGAGCTTAAATTCAGTGCAACCAACCCCGAGGACCTTGACACCACGGGTGAGGACCACGTTGCCGACGAGGTAAGGTATATGTGCATGGCGCGACCCATTGCACCAACCATAAAAAAACGCTCAAGCCCCTTGGGTGACGACCCACTGGAGCTTAGCAAGGGCTATTACAGGACTATATAGGAGTATTTATATGACAGAAAATAAAAAAACTTTTGAAAAAACGAAGCCTGCCGATCCCGTTGGCACAAGGGGTGTTATCGGCAAGGAGGAAACCGAAAAGGCTATAAGCATACTCAAAAAATACAAGGAGGGCAAAACCGCCCTTGAAAACAGAATTGTTGACAACGAACAGTGGTTTAAATTACGCCATTGGGAGCAGTTAAGGGGGGATAAGGGCGACAAAAGCGCATCGGCGTGGCTTTTTAACTCCATTGCCAACAAGCACGCAGACGCTATGGATAATTACCCCACCGTTACCTGCCTGCCACGTGAGGCAAGCGACCAGAATGCCGCAAGGGTGCTTTCGCAGATTCTGCCCGTTATATTCGAGCGCAACGGCTTTGAAAAAATTTACAGTGATGCCTGGTGGTACAAGCTTAAGGCGGGCACATCAGTTTACGGCATATTCTGGAATCCCTTAAAAAGCAACGGCCTTGGGGATATTGAAATAAGGCAGGTTGACGTGCTCAATCTTTTCTGGGAGCCGGGCATCAAAAATATTCAGAAAAGCAAAAATCTTTTTCACGTGGAGCTTATGGATAATGATTCGCTTATTGCCCTTTATCCACAATTGTCGGGTAAGCTTGGGGCTTCCTCGGTGGAGATTGCTCACTACGTGTTTGACGATTCCGTTGACACCTCTGAAAAAAGCGCCGTAATTGACCGCTATTATAAGGTGATTAAGGACGGGGTTGAAAGGGTGCATTATTGCAAAATCTGCAACGATGAGCTTTTGTACGCATCGGAAAACGACCCCGAGTATTCGGACAGGGGCTTTTACGACCACGGTCAGTATCCCTTTGTGTTTGACTCGCTTTTTGTTGAGGAGGGCACCCCCTGCGGCTTCGGCTACATTGACATTATGAAGGATGCGCAGAAGCAGATTGACGTTCTGGGCAACTCACTTGTAAAGAATGCAACCATGGCAACAAATCCCCGATATTTTATCAACTCATCAGGTGCCGTGAACGAGGAGGAATTTGCGGACTGGAGCAATAATTTCGTGCACGTTTCGGGTAGTAACCTTGGTGAGGACAGCATCAGGGAAATACGTTTGTCAGGTATTCCTGAAATATATCTTGGCATTCTTAACAGTAAAATTGACGAGCTTAAGGAAACCAGTGGTAACCGTGACTTTTCACAGGGGGGCGTTTCAAGCGGTGTTACCGCCGCATCCGCCATTGCCGCGTTGCAGGAGGCAGGCAGTAAGCTAACCCGCGATATGGTAAAGGGTGGCTACCGCGCATTTTCAGAATTGAATTGCCTTGCAGTTGAGCTTATTCGTCAGTTTTACGACGAGCCCCGATTCTTCAGAATCCTTGGTGACAACGGCGAGCAACAGTTTATTTCATACGATAATTCTGCAATCAGGCTTAAAAGTCAGGGTAGCTCCTTCGGGGTTGAGCTTGGAGACAGAAAGCCCGTGTTTGATATTAAGGTGGATGCCCAGAAGGCAAGCCCCTTTTCAAAAATCAGTCAGAATGAGCTTGCACTGCAGCTGTACAATGCGGGGATGTTTAATCCCGAGCTTCGTCAGCAGGCGTTAATTGCCATAAGCATGATGGATTTTGAGGGCAAGGATGCCCTTGCGGCAAGGCTCAGTGTTGGAGGAGATGCCCTTTGACCAAGGTTTATTACCGTGAATATTACGGCAGGACCCTTGTGAGCGTTGAGGGTCACAGTGGCTTTGCCTCTGCGGGCAATGACCCTGTGTGTGCGGGTATTTCCACCCTGTTTTACACCCTTATAAACAGTGTTCTTGACGAGGAGGCTGACGGCAGGCTTAAGCTTTGCCGCAAGGTTATACGCGACGGCTACGCAATGCTTGAAATTGAAAAATTTGATTTTTCAAGGGAGCGCACCGAGGGTATTTTAAGCACATTCCTTACGGGGGCTATGATGCTTCAGGAAAGCTATCCCGACTATATAAGGGTTGAGTAGGTAGTAACCCCTACGGGTTTTACATAAAGATATATCTTAAGACACTTCGGAAAGACGATGGATTATTAAAAAATTTCTTTAAAATGAAAGGAAAAACAGATGAAAAAATTATGGTACACTCCCGATTTACAGCTTTTTGCAGGTGAGGGCGCAGATGGTGTAAACGGGCAAACGGGCGTCGAAAATGCTGTCGCCGAGCAGTCAGGTGCCGAAGGCGTTAGCTCCGAGCAGGAATTTGCAGAGCTTATTAACGGCAGATTTAAGGAGGAGTTTACGAAAAAAACTCAGGCAATTATCGACAAACGCTTCAAGCAGACCAAGGAGCTTGAGGAATACAAAGCACGGGTTGCCCCGGTGGTTGACGGACTTATGAAAAAATACGGAGTTGAAAGCGGAAATGAAGCAAGCCTTATGGATTATATTGAGGGAAATGCTACTGACACTAAGAAGCCCGAAGGGAACAACCAAAGGGTAGCTGCACTCAGGGCAAGGCTCGGTGAGTGGGTTAAGCAGAGCGGCGAGCTTAAGGATTTATACCCCGATTTCGATTTAAGAAACGAGCTTCGCTCCAACAGGCTTTTTGCACAGCTTCTCATCGGTGGTGCTCCATTAAGGGCCGCTTACGAAACGGTGCACAAGGACGAGATTTTGTCAGGTGCTATGGCTTACACTGCCGACAGAGTTCGCGAGCAGGTGGTTAAGGGCATAGAGGCAAGGGGCAGACGCCCCATTGAAAATGGTATTTCCTCAGAAGCGGCGGTTGTGACGGGCGTTGACGTTAATTCCCTGACCTCACAGGATATTTTGAAAATATTAAAACAGGTTGAGAATGGTGCCAGCATATCCTTCTGACACCATCGGAAAGGAATTTATTATGACAGACTATATTTTAAATCTTCAGCTTTTTGCGGCAGGTGATGAGGTGAATAAAACCACCTCTGACACACTTTCTGCAGAAATGAAAACGTTTTACGACAAAACTCTTATCACACTCGCTTCACCCTACCTTGTTCACGACCAGTTCGGTCAGAAGCGTGATATCCCCAAAAACGGCGGTAAGATTATTGAATTCCGCAAGTTTTCATCACTTCCCAAGGCGCTCACACCCCTTACCGAGGGTGTAACACCCACGGGTAACAAGCTTAACGTTTCAAGCGTAAGCGCAACTGTTGAGCAGTACGGTGACTACATTGAGCAGAGTGACCTTCTTGAGCTTACTGCAGTGGACAACACCATTGTCGAAGCCACAAAGCAGCTTGCTTCCCAGGCGGGCCTTACCATGGATACCATTGTAAGAAACGAAATTGTAGGCGGCACAAACGTGCTTTATTGCCCCAAGGTTGCGGCAGACGGCACTGAAACTGCAGTTAATTCACGAAGCGCCATTGACAAAACCGCCCTTCTTCGCGTTAAGGACGTTTTCAAGGCGGCGGCAGAGCTTAAGGCTATGAATGCCCCCAAAATCGACGGCTACTACGTGGGCATTATTCACCCCTACGTTGCCTACGACCTTATGCAGGAGGCGGGCAATCAGTGGATGGAGGTGCAGAAATATGCAACTCCTGAAAATATGCTTAAGGGCGAAATCGGTTGCCTTGGCGGCGTGCGCTTTGTAGAAAGCACCGAGGCTAAAATCTGGAACGAGGGCGCAGGTAATTGTGCAGTTTTTGCAACTCTTATTATCGGTGCCGATGCATACGGCGTTACAAGCGTAAGCGGCGGCGGTGTGGAACACATTGTTAAGCAGAAGGGTTACGGCAACGACCCCCTTAATCAGCGCTCATCCGTGGGTTGGAAGGGTCTTAAGACTGCAAAAAGACTTGTTGAGGAATACCTTATCAGAATCGAAAGCGGCTCTGCCTTCAGTGCAACTGCTAAGGCTAACTGAAAATTTATTTAACTTAACAAAAGGGGCACCCTTTGGTGCCCCATATATTAAAGGAGTGTTAATAATGGCAAATACAAAAGAAAAGCTTGTGAGCGTGTTTATTCCCAAGGAATCACGAAACGATACGGAGCGCTTCGTTGCGGTTAACGGCGAGCGTATCCTTGTGCAGACGGGTAAGGCGGTTGAAATTCCCGAGCGCTTTGCAGAGGTAATTAAAAACAGTGAGAAAATGGCGGCGGTGTCCGCGGCATATATTGATGCTAATATCTCTCTTTAAGGAGGGGTTGTATGACTCTTGAAAAAGCAATTGAGGCCTTTAACGCCGAGCGTAGCAATAACGTTGATATGGCTAAGAAAATAGGCTGGATTTCACAGCTTGACTACAAAATAAGCAGTGAAATTACCCGACCCCGTGGGGATGATGAATTTAAGGGCTACGCCGTTTCCACACCCCTTGATACGGTGCTTAAGGCGCCTGATGAATACGGGGAAATTTATTCCCTTTACCTTAATATGAAGCTGGATTATATGAACGGGGAGCTTGCACGCTTCAATAATTCCGCCCTGCTTTTTAATAATATGTACAGGGATATGAGCAATTTTTTTAACAGGCAAAGGGCGGTTATAAAGCAGACCGAAATAAAGGCAGGGGATTTGTATGTATAGCCCAAGACTTAACGAGCTTTACACAAGCCGCGAAATTATAAACCGCTTCAAGGGCTATGAAAATAACACCGTAATTGACGAGAATGCTTTTGCTTTTACCCAAAATGCAGGCTTTGGGGCACATCCTGCCTTGTCACCACGTAAGCAACGTGTGTTTTTTAACGTGACGGGCGAGGACCTCCACGGTCTTGCATCCAAGGAGCGCATAGCCTACATAAATCACGGTTGTCTGTATTACGGCGGCGTTAAGGCTACGGATTTATTCTTCCCGAGCATTCAGGAGGAAAGAAAATTCGTTTCAATGGGCTCAAGGCTCATTATTTTTCCCGATAAGGTGTACGTTAACACCGAGGATTATACGGACTTCGGCTCTCTTGAAGCAGAGTTTGAAAGCAGTGGTCAGGTAACCATTGGCACCTGTATGGCAGATGGCGAGCTTTACGGCGACTACACGGTATCATCCGCTCCGCCCCAGGAAAGTAAAAACGGCGATTTGTGGCTTGACACCTCCTGCAACCCCCATTCGCTTAAGCAGTTTTACGAGGCGGGAGGCTACTGGCAGGAAATAGGCTCAACCTACGTTCGCATTAACTGCACGGGCATAGGCAAGAGCTTTAATCAGTACGACGGGGTTTTATTGTCGGGCTTTGGTGATGCGGGGCTTGACGGCACCCACGTTATCCGTCACAAGGGTGACGATTTTATAGTGGTTACGGGCATTATTGACAGTGCCGTTACACTAAGCGACCCCGTAAGGGTTGAGCGCAAGGTCCCCGATATGGACTTTGTTTGTGAATACGGCAACAGGCTTTGGGGATGCTCGTCCGAGAGCAACGAGATTTACGCATCAAAGCTTGGGGACCCCACAAACTTTAATTCATTTATGGGTATTTCCACCGATAGTTATGCAGTAACCGTGGGCAGTGACGGTCCATTTACGGGGGCTATCGGGTACAGGGGCTATCTTCTTTTCTTCAAAGAGAATTGCGTTCATAAAATCTACGGTCAGAATCCGCCCTACACCGTTACCACGTCTTACGTGCGCGGTGTGCAAAGGGGCTCCCACCGTTCGTTGGTGTGCCTTAACGAGACCCTTTATTATAAATCCGTGGGCGGTATCTGCGCCTATGAGGGTGGCGTGCCGATATGCATTTCAACCGCCCTGGGTGACACCTACTACACCGACGCAGTGGCAGGGGGTTGCTTTAACAGATACTACGTCTGTATGAGTGAGCGCACCGGTCAGCGTCACTTGTTTGTGTATGATGAGGACAAGGCTCAGTGGCTACGGGAGGATAATCTTGACGTCAGAGAATTTTCAACCAACAACTGCAATCTTTATTTTATAGCCCGCGTTGACGGTAAGCTCCGTCTGGGTATTATTGACGGCGAGAATATTTACGGCTCTTTTACGGGCGAGCTTAAGGGCTTTTATCCCGAGGGAGATTTCCGTTGGGAATACCAAAGCGGCTTGTGGGGGCTTTCGCTTCCTGATAACAAATATTATTCCGATATTGTTATAAGGGCTACGGGCACCAAGGGTGCGCGGCTCTCCCTTTGGTTTGAGTTTGACAGTAGCGGTGAATGGGTCAGATGCTTTGAAAAGGCATTTGATAAAACGGGCTCGGTTACTATTCCCTACGTTACCCCAAGGTGTGACCATATGCGTATAAAAATTGCGGGCAGGGGCGAGGCTAAGGTTTACAGTATTTCAAGAAAAATCGAGTCGGGGAGTGATCTGAATGTATGACCTTAATTTAAGCGTCCCAAACATTACTTCACCCAAATATTCTGCCGACAACCGTTTTTTACTGTTGAAAAACTATCTGTACGAGCTCAACGACGCTCTTTCCCACGCCCTTGAGGTTAAAACTCAGACGGAAATTACGGAGCTTGAGGGTAAAATCAAGGCTTCTCAAAAATCCAATCAGGAAACGGCGGTTGTGCTGAATGGTGCAAGCCGTCAACGGTTTAAGGAGCTTAAGGAAAAAATACTAAGCACCGCCGAGGAAATTGAAAAAGGCTATGCCCTTGCAATTGAGCAAAGCGAAAGGGGTATTATGCAGTCGGTTTCGGGGGAGTACGTGAGCAAGGGTCAGTTTGGTGAATACACCGCACAGACCGAAACAAGGCTACGGCAGACGGATGAAAGCATAGGCCTTGTAGCCGCCAACACCGAGGCGGTTGCCGCGGGCCTTGATGAATACAAGGATAGCGCAAAGGCAGAGCTCACCCTTCAGGCAGAGGCAATAACCACACAGGTTGAGTCCCTTTACACCACCAAGGAGGAGGCGGAAAGCTTACAGAATCGTGTAAGCGCACAGATTATAACTTCGGCGGATAACGTTACCGAGCAATTCTCCCAGAGGGTCAGTAAAATTACCGATGATTTGTCCTCGGTGGGCGGCGAGGTAAGCGAGCTTCGCTCCTCCCTTGACGTGTACATAAGGCGCGGTGAGCTTGATACGGGAGTTTACGGTATAGAAATCGGCAGAAGCGACAGTAACGTGCGTGCCCGATTTTTAAACGACCGCCTTTCCTTTTACCAGGGTAATACGGAGGTTGCGTATATTTCGGGCAGTACCCTTTATATAACCAAGGCGGAAATTCTTGATTACCTGAAAATCGGTAATTCCAACGACGGTTATTTTTTGTTTGACACAACCCGTAACGGATTGGAGGTGAGGTGGATAGATGGGCATTAATTATTACGGCAAATGCAGTGGCGCTTCGGGTGGTAAATATAATCTGTGGTTGGCGGTGTCTGAAAATTCATACAGTGCAACCTCCAACACCAGCAACGTTACCGTTAAGCTTTGTCTTAAGCGAAACGACGGCTACTCGGCTTCGGCATATAACCTTACTGAAGGTGCAAATACGGTAAAGCTTACTGTGGGCGGTCAGGTTAAGGTGAATGAAAGCCTTGCTATCGACACCCGTAATTGTGTGACGGTTACCCTTGCACAGTGGCGTGGCAACGTAAGTCACAACAGTGACGGCACACTTAAGCTGAGCATCAACGGTCAGTTTACTATGAGCAGCACAAACCTTACGGGGGGCAGTGCCCAATGCACCTTTAAGTGCACCACCATTCCGAGGGCGTCAAAGCTTACGTTGAGTGCAGGTAGTGTTACTCCTGGTGGCAGCTTTACGGCTACCGTTACCTCCGCGTCCGATGCCTTTACCCACCGTATTGCATGGAGCCTCGGTGGTAAAAGTGCTTCTGCCGACCTTGGTGCAGGGATTAAGGAATACGGTATTTCAATACCTGTGGACTGGGCTACTGAGGTTGCGGGCGCTAAAACCGATAGCCTTAAAATTACCCTTAAAACCCTTAGTAACGGTGCGGTTATAGGCTCTGTGGATAAAAATATTACCTTCACCATTCCCGAAAATAACACCTTTAAGCCCGATTTTAACGTAGCTCTTGAACGAATTGATAACAGAGTGCCCGTGGACTTCGGTATGTACGTTAAGGGGATAAGTCAGGTGAGGGTCAGGATAACGGATATTGACCTGAAATACGGCGCAACGGAAAACCGACTGACTTCAACCGTGTGCGGCATAAGTAAAAACGGTAGCGCCCCCGTGTTTGATTTGAATCAAAGCGGTGAGGTTACCGTGGTGGTTAAGCTCACCGATAGCCGTGGGCTTGTAACCGAAAAAAGTCGGAGCATAACGGTTTGTGACTACCGTAGCCCCACTGTTGAAATACTGGGTGTTGAAAGGTGCGACGCCGACGGCACACCCAATCCTCGGGGCACGTGCCTTGTGGCAAGCTTTAATGAAAGCTACAGTGACCTTAACTCCCTTAACACAAGGGATATTATTTTGAAATACAAAAAGTCGGGCTCTGCAGATTTCGGTGAGCCTATGAGTGCTTCATCACCATTTGTTTTCGGCGACTCCGCCATTCAGGAGGGCTCGTCCTACGTTGTGACTGTGGGAATAAGGGACAGTATATGTGAGGATTATATTACCTTCGAATATCCCGTTTCAGTTGCGCATATTCCCTTTAACATCCGTCACGGTGGCAGGGGTGCCGCATTCGGAAGATTTGCAACCAACGATAACGAGTTAGCCGTTGCATGGAATATGAGCGTTGAGGGTGACCTTGCTCTGAAGGGCAAGCTCAATTTCACCGACGTTACCTGCGAAACCACCGAAAATGCACAAAATCTTACGTACACCGCAAGGCTTTTTCCTGCTCTCGGAATGGTGTGGCTGGGGCTTCGCTTGCAGACTGTAAGGGAGCTTTCGGCAAACGTCAGTCACACTATTGCTACGGTTTCGGACAGTGTACCCGGGATTTTCACCCCGTTGCAGGCTATTGCGGATTACCCGTCTGGTGGTCAGGCAACGGGAGGCATACTCAACACGGGCGAGGTAATTGTGCGCTCAGATACGCCAATTGCCTCGGGCAAATATATTTATCTTAGCGGAATTTATACTATCAGAGGTGATTAAAATAGCATATTCAACTATTTCTTACGGCTCGTCGGGCAGTGACGTTAAAAAGCTGCAGCAGGCCCTGAATGAAAAGGGCTATTCTCTTCAGGTTGACGGTCAGTTCGGCACGAAAACTCAGGCGGCGGTTAAGGATTATCAGAAGAAAAACGGGCTTCAGGTTGACGGTATTGTAGGCACGAAAACCTGGGGTAGCCTTACTTCAAAATCCACTTCAACCAAGGCAACCACCACCGCAGCAAAGCCCCAGACCACAACCCTTAAAACCACACCCCGTCCCGAATACGAAAAAAGTCAGGCGGTACAGTCCGCCGAAAATGCCCTTAATCAGTGGGAGGACAACAAGCCCGATCAATACGAAAGCAAGTATTCGGCAGAGATTGAGGCACTTCTCAGTGACATACTCAACAGGGAGGATTTTAACTACAATATGAACGCCGACCCTATGTATCAGCAGTATCGTCAGCAGTACGTTGAAAACGGCAAAAAGGCTATGATGGACACGGTGGGTCAGGCTACGGCGCTTACGGGCGGCTACGGCAATTCCTATGCGGTCACCGCAGGCAGTGAGGCTTACGACGAGTACCTTAATGCCCTTAACGACGTGGCACTTGATTTGCGCGACAGGGCGTACCTTCAGTACACCGACAAGGGTGACAAAATGATTGAGGATATTACTCTGCTTCGCTCCCTTGAGGGCGATGATTACACTAAATACCTTGGTGAGCTTGAAAATTACTACGCTGACGGCGAGTACCTTCTGAACAAGCTTACATCCATGTCCGATGCGGAGTTTGAGGCATTCCTTGCAGAGGTTGACCAATGGGAAAGCGACCGTGATTACAGCTTCAAAAAGTATCAGGATGACCTTGACCGTCAGGAATTCGACGAGGAAATGGCGTTTAAAAAATCCGAAGCAGAGCGTGACCAGGCTAACGCGGACCGTGAATATGCCCTTGCGGTGCGCAAGGCATCCTCGTCAGGTGGGTCAGGGGGCTCGTCATCCTCATCCTCATCAACAGGAAACGGCAGGGCAGACAGTAATCTTACTACACCTCCCGTTACCTACAACGAATTTGTTGCAAGAACGGGTGTGAACACAATTCTTACTCAAAAGGAATTCGGCAATTCAAAGCTTGCCGAAACCTATTACACCTATCAGGATTATCTTGCGGCAATGTACAAAAAGTACAAGAGGGGGTGATTGAATGAACGTAAAAGTAACCAAGGATACGGTGGCAATTACCCAATATACCACCGTTAACGGCGGCGAGGCAGGGGTTAACACCTGTCACTTTCAGTTGCCCGACCTATTTTCTGAGCTTACGGTAACTGCGGCATTCAATAATATCCCCGTGCCCGTTATCAACGGCGAATGCCTTATCCCCACCCTTAAAAAGGGTACGGTTGTGCTTGGCGTTTACGCTTATAAGGAGGATGATGCGGGGGTTACCCTTATGTATTCGCCCAAGCCCACTGCATTTTACGTTAACGAGGGCTCATATATTGAGGAGCCTGCAATTGAGGAAATGCCCACCATAGGCGAGTATGAAAAATACTGCACCATGTTTTCAGAGTATCTTGCCAAAAAGGTCGAGGGCTACGAAAGCCTTGAAAACAAGGTGAGCGAAATTACCGCGGACTCAACCCATAGCCAATACCCTACTGCAAGGGCAGTTTACGAGCTTGCAGGGGAAAGAGAGGATATTGAGCTTCTGCACACGGTGGTGCTTGATGAGGAGCATACCTGTAATCAGGCGTACAGTGCCCCTGCAATGGATGAGGCATTGGACTTAATCGGTGAAATGCTTGAAAAAAATCAGCAGGCGGCTAAGCCTACTGAAAAATCCTATGAATATATAGCAACCCTTACGGTGACCGCCGATTCGGACGGAGCATTACCCACCAAGCTTTCCATAACAAGGGATTGGGAGGGCAACCCCTTCGAGCTGACCGATATTTATTGCGAGGTTTTGCTTGGTATGACCGACGGCACCAACGGCAGATTTTATATTACCGCCGGTGGATCGGCATTGCTCGGCAACGCTAATCTCAACTTCAGCACCGATTTGCGTAAGTGGTGGTTCAGATATGACAGCTTCGGTGAAAATCGGGGTGGCTTATGCACCGCCCCCAACGGCTCCCTTTCCGCAACGGCTAAATTTCCATCCCCCAACTGCAGTACTGTGTGCGGTCAGCCCGTGCCCGTGGGACAGACCCTTAATATTAACAAGCTGGAGCTTGTCGGTCAGGTGGGTAACACCAAAACCTTTATTGAGGGCACCACAATTACTCTATGGGGGGTGCGAAAATGAAGGTGTTGGAAAACGGCATTTATAGAGAAATGACCCCCGACGAGCTGCTTCGGACCGAGCCTTTTGAGAAGCCCTCCCGTAAGGAGGCAATCGTTTCTGCTATAAGGGCTAAATACTCGGTGGACGACGAAATTGCCATTTTAAGGCAACGGGACACAAAGCCCGATGAATTTCAGGAGTATTTTGACTTTGTTGAAGGCATCAAGGCAGCTATTCCTCAGAATGACGGGGTAGCGGACTATGATTAATACCATTATTTTAGCCGCATCCGTCCTTACTGCCCTTGGGGTTATTGTGGCGGCGGTTGTGAAGGTTTACAAATTCATACGCAAGTGCGAAAAATGGATTGAGGAAACCAACGAGCACGCTATGGATAACTACCTTTCTATAAAAAGACTTACTATTATGTCTCACGAAATGCCCCTGAGCGAGCGTATTGCCGCAGGGGAAAAATACATAAAATACGGCGGCAACGGTGAGGTCAGGCACAAATATGACGAGCTTGTGTCACACTTGCCCAAGGAAAAATTATAAATACCAACAATTCAAAATATCTATAAATGAGGTGATGTAATTGATGCTTAATATTAAAGCAAGGCTTAAAAACAAGACGTTTTTAATAAGTGGGTCCGTGCTTGTGGTTGCGTTGGTTTACAGGGTATTGGCGATTTTTGACCTCTTACCCCAAATCAGCGAAAATCAGGTGCTTGAGCTTATAAGCATGGGGGTTAATATCCTTGCTCTTGTGGGCGTGGTGGTTGACCCCACCACCGAGGGTTTAAGCGACAGTCAGCGGGCAATGACCTATTTTACCCAGAACGACGTTCGTTTGATTGAAAGTGAGGGCGATTTTATTGAGTAAAAAAATCTACGTTTCCCCGAGTAATCAGGTGGCTAACCTTTACGCAACGGGCAACACCAACGAAAAGGTACAGTGCCACAAAATTGCAAAGTCATGCGTTGCCTATCTTAAAAAGGCGGGCTTTCAGGTAAAGTGCACCTACGATGACGATATGTATGTAAGATGCAGGGAAAGCGACGCCTTCGGTGCGGATATGCACGTGGCAATTCACACTAACGCCACTGCAAAGCACAACGTAACAGGGGGCACTCAGATACTTTTATACGACCTTACGGGTGAGCGTAAAAGGGCGGGTGAGGCGGTCCTGGGCAGACTCTCGCCCCTTACACCGGGCAAAAGCGCCGAAAGGCTTATTGCAAAGCCCGATTTTTACGAGTGCAGGGCGGTTAAGGCTCTTACGGTTTACGTTGAAGCAGAGTTTCACGATACTAAAGAGGGCTCGGATTTCATTATAAAAAGCACAACTAAAATCGGCGAGGCAATTGCCAAGGGCATTTGCGATTATTACGGCGTTAAGCTCCCCGAGGATGCCAAAAAAACAAACGCCTCCGCCGAAGCGAAGACGTTATATACAGTGCAGACAGGTGCCTTCACAGTTAAAAAGAACGCGGAAGCTCACCTTAAGGCTTTGAAAAAAGCAGGGTTTGAGGGCATTATTAAAAAATCAGACTAAGCCCGCCGCAATTGAAAGCACGTTTCTGATATCCATTGTGTCTATCATATTGTTGTTGTTAATGTCGCAGTTGATAATAACCGATTGGTCGGGGGTGGGGTCAATGGATGCGCTCACACGCAGAAGTGCGTTGGCGTCCTTGGTTGTAACCTTGCCGTCACCATTATAGTCGCCAAAATTACTGAAGCTGTATTCAATGCCGTCAACAGTTGCGGTAAGTCGGTTGTTTTTAGCGTAAATAACCGCGGCGCTTGTACTGCTGCAGTTGATTGCAATATTGTGGGTGAAGTCGGTTGAGTAGGTTTCACGGAGGGCGAATGCGTATCTGCCGATTTTAATAACGTTATCGGGTATGTCAATTTGGGTCAGCGCGCTGCAGCTCTCGAAGGCGTAGCCCGCAATCTCAAGGTCACCGCTACCGAATTCAACACTTGTGAGGGCGGTGCAGCCCTTGAAGGCACTGTTGCCGATGTAACCGAGACTGTCGGGGAGGGTGAGGGCGGTTAAGCCGATATTTCCTGCAAAGGCATAGTCGTCAATGTAAAGCAGGGTCTCGCAAAGCTTAAGCTTTGTAACGGCGGCACATTTGTTGAATGCGTGCTTGCCGATTACCTTAAGTGAGCCGCCGCAGTTGATTTCCTCAAGGGCGGTGCATCCGTAAAAGGCGTATTCGCCCACAATCTGTACGTTTTTAAGGTGGATGCTTGTAAGTGCGGTGCAGGAATTGAATGCCTTTGAGCCTATTGAGATAACGCCGTTACCCATTACAACGGAGTTGAGCTTCTTGCAGCCGTAAAACGCCATAGCACCGATTGATGTTATGGTGTCGGGAATTTTGACGGTTGTTATATTAGCCTTGGTCTGAAAAGCACCACTGCCAATGGCGGTTACCTTAACACCATTTATTTTTTCGGGAACGTTTACCACGTCGGTATGAAAGTCATTATAGCCCGTTATGGTGTAGGTGCCGTCCTCGTTGGCAGTGTAAACGAAGCCGTTATAGTTTGCACCCAGGGCAACGCTCGCACTTAAAGCTATTATTACAAGCGCAAGACAGATTGATAAAGCCTTTTTCATATTAAACCTCCGGGGGGATTAGAAATTAGGAGTGAGGAGTTTCGGGGCGCAAAGCGCCGAATATAATTCGGAATTAGGAATGCGTAATTCGGAATTGTCGGGGCGAAGCCGATTATAAATGCAAAATGCAGAATGCAAAATGCAAAATTATCGGAGAAGCTACGCTTCCGATTATAATCAAGTAAAAGTAATGCGAAGCCTATCATCCCATTTTGCGAAGCAAAAAGGGAGGGGGACCGCGCCGTAGGCGTGGTGGTGGGTAGTTCTCTTACTGCGTATCTTCACTAAATGTAAGACTAAAACTATTATACATTATTCCAACCAATTTGTACATATCTATTTTTATCGAACTGCATTTTATGTAAAAATATTCACTTTTTGTGTATATCCGCAGGGTTTTTTCTCAAAAGGTGTTGCTTTTTAACTTGTGTTGATGTATAATTCACACCACAGAAACTGATTTCTGAAAATAAAAGTGAGGTTTTAGAAATGAAAAAGTTCTTAAAAATTACAGCCATCATGTTAGTTTTTGCTATGGTTGCTTGCTTTGCCGCTTGCGGTAAGGACACTACTACAGATACCGCTCCTGAAGCAGATGCTGCAGTAGTTAAGGTTATCGACGTTGCTCTTACATCCGAGCAGTACGCCTTCGGTGTTGACAAGGCTCAGCCCGAGCTCCTTGAAGACGTTAACGCTTTCATTGCAAAAATTATGGACGACGGCACATTCGACGATATTTGTAACAAATATTTCGGTGACGGCGAGCCCACAGCAGTTTATTCCGCAAAATTAGATCCCGCTAAGGATCAGCTTGTTGTTGCTACAAACGCAGAGTTTGCTCCCTTCGAATACAAAGAGGGCGACGCTTTCTACGGTATCGATATGGAAATCGCAGCACTTCTTGCTGAAGAGCTTGGCAAGGAGCTTGTTATCAACGATATGCAGTTTGACTCTGTTTGCCTTTCAGTAGGCGAGCACACCTGTGATATCGCTATGGCAGGCCTTACAATCAACGAGGAAAGAACAAAGTCTGTTACCTTCTCTGATTCCTACTACGAAGCATCACAGAAGATTATCGTTAAGGCTGACGACACAACCTTCGATGCTTGTGAAGACGTAGCTGCTATCGAAGAAATCCTTAAGGGCTTCGACGATAAGACAATTATCGGTTACCAGAACGGTACAACAGGTCAGTACTACGTGCTTGGTGATGCAGACTGGGGCTTTGACGGCTTTGCAGTTACAGGTAAGGGCTTCGTAAGCGGTGCTCTTGCAACTCAGGACCTTCTTAACGGCAACGTTGACCTTGTTGTTATCGATGCTGCTCCTGCTGATCGTATTGCTGAAAACTTCAACGCTAAAGCATAATCTCAGGCAATTTAATTAAATAGCAATTACAGTGCCTTGCTGACAACAGTAAGGCATTGTTTTGTGAAAGGTGAATTTATGAATAATTTTTCAGTCAGATTTGAAACCTTCTTAGATATATTAATCAACGAGGGCGGCTACAAGGATGTAATCGAGGGCCTGAAAAACACAATGACCATTGCGGTTGTGGGTCTTGTTATCGGTATCGTTATCGGTACCTTTATTGCAACCATAAGGGTTTTGCCCCAGTACAAGCGTGTTGTAAGAGCCCTGGGCAGTGCCTGTAAGTTCTACGTTGGTGTTTTCAGAGGTACACCCATGGTTGTTCAGCTGTTGGTGTTCTACTACGTGCTTGTGCCCAGTATCACCCCCGTGCTGTCGGATATATTTATGCAGAACATCCGTATCCCCTCGGTTATTGTTGCAATAATCGTTTTCGGTCTTAACAGTGGTGCTTATATTTCCGAAATTATGCGTGCGGGTATTCTTTCCGTTGACCCCGGTCAGCTTGAGGGTGCACGTTCAGTGGGCTTCAGCTACGGCGCGGCTATGATGAAGGTTGTTATTCCTCAGGCAATCAAAAATATTCTTCCCACACTGGGTAATGAGTTTATTGCCCTTGTTAAGGAAACGTCGGTTGTTTCATTCGTTGGCGCAATGGATCTTTACCTTGCATTCCAGCGTATCGGTGCGGGTACTTATGAATATATGATTCCCTACCTTGCAATGGCTGTTGTATATATCGTAATCATCTGCCTTATTTCATTGGGTATCAAAATTATGGAAAGGAGTCTGAGAAAAGGTGACAGAAAATAATATTGTTCTTGAAGTCAAGGGTCTTCAGAAGTCCTTTGGTGATAACCACGTTCTTAAGGGTGTTGATACTGTAATCACCCGTGGTGAAAAGGTTGTTGTTCTCGGTCCCTCGGGCTCGGGTAAAAGCACCTTCCTCAGATGCCTTAACTGTATGGAGGATCCTACGGGCGGCTCGGTAATCTTTAATGGGGTTGATATTGCAGACCCCAAGGTAAACATTAACGTTCACCGTCAGAAAATGGGTATGGTGTTCCAGCACTTCAACCTTTTTGCCAACAAAACAGTTATTGAAAACATTATGATGGCACCCATTTACGTGGGCAAAAAAAGAATGAAAAAGTCAAAGGAATATAACCGAAAAACCAAAAAGCTTCTTAAGCAGGAGGTTTACGATAATGCTATGGAGCTTCTCAGAAGAATCGGTCTTGAGGATAAGGCAAATGCGTATCCCTCATCACTTTCCGGTGGTCAGAAGCAGCGTGTTGCCATTGTGCGCGCCCTTGCAATGAACCCCGAGGTTATGCTTTTTGACGAGCCTACCTCAGCCCTTGACCCCGAAATGGTTGGCGAGGTGCTCGACGTTATGAAGGACCTTGCAAAGCAGGGTATGACAATGATTGTTGTTACCCACGAAATGGGCTTTGCTAAAGAGGTTGCGGACAGGGTTGTGTTTATGGACGAGGGTGTTATTGCCGAGGAGGGCACACCCGACGAGATTTTCAACCATCCCCAGACCGAAAGACTTAAAACCTTCCTCAGTAAGGTGTTAATTTAATCAATGACACGGGTCGGATTTTTCCGACCCGTGTTTTTTAGTGAGGAGTTAGGAGCGAGGAGTGAGGAGTTGAGGGGCTAACGCCGAATTATAATTCGTAATTCGTAATGCGTAATGCGTAATTATCGGGGCACTTCGTGCCGATTATATTCGCGTTTCGCAAAGCGAAACATATCGCATACGAAGTATATATCGCATCGT
>JAZONH010000032.1:0-8303 GCA_045654405.1 Acutalibacteraceae bacterium
AATTTAATATTTTCCGTTAATACTTTATGAAAATGCACCGTAGGCGCCAGCCTTACGGTGCATTTGTCATTTCGTCTGAACGAAAACTATTTAAATTTAAACTGCATAGCACCTTAAATCTTTTAAATTTGGATGCAGAGCGCGACATAAAAGAGAGGGCACCCTGACGGGTTCCCTCTCTTTTTAACAAAGCTATGCGCCAAAGTTAATGATTTAAGGCAATTAAATCCCTAAATTACACTCCCTAAACCGACTCTTTTTTAGTTAGGAGTGAGGAGTTAGGAGTGAGGAGTTTAGGGGAAGCTTCGCTTCCGATTGTAGATTAAGTTTATGAAAACAATAAATTACTGTAGGGGTCAGGCTCGCCTGACCCGTTTAAATTTATAGTCAATTTTGTCTTTTCGGGCTGGGCAATCCACAGCCCCTTTTTTAGTTAGGCGTTAGGAGTGAGGAGTTTAGGGGAAGCTTAGCTTCCGATTGTAAATTTATTATTGACAATATTTTTTGTTGTGCTAAAATAACAATGGTTTTTATAAATGTTTATGTAATATACACAAAGAAAGAAGATATATTATGGGTACGACAGCTACTATTCTTTTAACCCTTGCAATAGCCCTGCTTTCGGGACTTTTGCTTTCAAGACTTGCTAAAAAGCTTGGGCTTCCTGCGGTTACCGCCTACCTTGTGGCGGGTGTGCTTATAGGTCCCTTCTGCCTTGGCAGGCTGGGCTTCGGCTTCAGTGCCGAGGGCAATTCACCCGAAAGCTACTCAATATTATGCGACCTTGCCTTGGGCTTTATCGCCTTTGCAATCGGTAACGAATTCCGCCTTGCTCAGCTTAAAAAAATCGGCAAGCAGGCAACGGTAATCGGTATTGCTCAGGCACTTGTTACAACGGTGGTTGTGGATATTGCCCTTATTGCGCTTTCGTTCATTCTGCCCGAGGGCTACCTGCCCTTACCTGCGGCAATTATACTTGGTGCAGTGGCTACCGCTACGGCTCCTGCGGCAACCCTTATGGTTGTAAGGCAGTATAAGGCGAAGGGTCCCGTTACGGACATTCTTTTGCCCGTTGTTGCTCTTGACGACGCAGTGGGTCTTGTGATTTTCGCCGTTTCTTTCGGTATTGCAGGTGCGGTAAACACAGGCACAATCGACGCAGTTTCAATGATTGTTAACCCTCTTTTAGAGGTTGTTTTGTCAATTGCACTTGGTGCGGTTATGGGCTTGCTTTTCACCTTCTGCGAAAAGTTCTTCCATTCACGCTCAAAGCGTATGGCAATTTCGGTTACCTTCGTAATGCTCACCGTTGCAATATCCTCACTTAAGTTTGAAATCGGCGGCGTACACATTGCATTCTCAAGCCTTCTTGCTTGTATGATGCTTGGTACAATTTTCTGCAACATCTGCGATTTTTCAGAGGAGCTTATGGAAAGGGCGGACCGTTGGACGGTGCCGCTTCTGGTGCTTTTCTTCGTAATAAGCGGCGCGGAGCTTGACTTATCCGTATTCAAAAACTGGGTGTATATCGTAATCGGTATTGCGTATATTGTATTCCGTTGCATCGGTAAATACTTTGGTGCCCGTGGCAGTGCAAGGCTTATGAAATGTGATGACAACATTGTCAAATACCTTGGCATAACCCTTTTCCCCCAGGCGGGCGTTGCCCTTGGTATGGCAAGCCAGGCGCTTGCAATAGGGGAGGATATAGGCGGTCTTGTGCAGAGCATCACACTTTTCTCGGTGCTTATTTACGAGCTTGCAGGTCCCTACTTTACAAAGGTTGCACTTACTAAGGCAGGGGATATTAAGCCCCACGGCAAAACAAGTGCCCGAGAGGAAGCAAAAAAGCTGTTGGCACAAAGCGACAGCCCCAAAAATCATAAAAAATCATAATGGACATATTTGCAAAAATGTGTTAATATCTATATGAATAAATAAAGAAAGGAACTTCAGATATGAAAGACCTTACAAAATATCACGGCATAATTCCTGCATTTTACGCTTGCTATGACGACGAGGGCAACGTTTCGCCCGAAAGAACAAAGGCTTTTACAAAATTCCTTATGGATAAGGGTGTAAAGGGTCTTTACGTTTGCGGCTCATCGGGTGAATGCATTTACCAGAGCAAGGAGGAAAGAAAGCTTATCCTTGAATCCGTTATGGAAATTGCCAAGGGTAAAATGACAATTATTGCCCACGTTGCTTGCAACAATACTGCAGATTCTATGGAGCTTGCGGCTCACGCAGAGAGCCTTGGTGTTGACGCTATTGCTTCAATTCCCCCCATTTACTTCAAGCTTCCCGAGGAATCCATTGCACAGTACTGGAACGATATTTCATCTGCGGCACCCAACACGGATTTTGTTATTTATAACATTCCCCAGCTTGCAGGTGTTTCACTTACAATGTCACTTTTAAAGGAAATGCTCAAGAACCCCAACGTTATCGGCGTTAAAAACTCATCAATGCCCACACAGGATATTCAGATGTTCAAGGCAGAGGGCGGTAAGGACGTAGTTGTTTTCAACGGTCCCGACGAGCAGTTCGTTGCAGGTCGCGCAATCGGTGCCGAGGGTGGCATCGGCGGTACATACGGCGTTATGCCCGAGCTTTTCCTTAAAATGGATGAGCTTATTAAAGAGGGTAAGCTTGAGGATGCCCGTGAAATTCAGTACGCAGTTAACGAAATTATTTACGCTATGTGTGCTTGCAAGTGCAATATGTATGCCGCCGCTAAGGAAGTGCTCAGACTTCAGGGCATTGATATCGGCGATGCAAGAAAGCCCCTTGCACAGCTTAAGGAGGAAAGCAAGCCCCTTGCCGCTAAGGTTAACGATATGATTACCGAGGCAAAGGCAAAATTCTGCTGAAAATAACAATAAAACACTCCCCGTATTGGGGCACTTCGTAAAGAAGTTTCTCTATATTTCTTCTTAATAAGAAAAATAACACTTTTGGTTGAAAGTGTCATAATGGGTTACATACTTTGAAACAATACCTATCTCAAAGATAAAAAAGATTAGTGATATTGTGAGATAGGTCTCACAGTGATATTTTGTCTTACGACAAAGTGATATTGAAACTTGCAGTTTCAGTGATATTATATTCGCCCCAAAGCTCGCGAAGCGAATATCACTTGGGCGAAGCCCAAATATAACTGCGAAGCAATATAACTCGCCGCAAGGCGAATATAACTGAGGCGCACTCCGTAGGTAAGCGCGCCTCTACGAGGAGTGTTTTGAATTACATTGGTGGTTAATATATGAAAAAAGAGAAAATCAACAAGGAGCCCTTGATTTACCGCTTCCTTTACCCCGGGGTTATTACCTTATTCCGTATAATTTTCAGACCCAGGTTTTCAGGCACCGAGAAAATCCCCAAGGACGGCGCGTTCATTCTGGCGGGCAACCATATAAAATTTCTTGACTGCTTTACGGTTATTGCATCAACTAAGCGTTGCCTTCATTTTTTGGCAAAGGCAGAGATTTTTAAATACCCCATTACAAATTGGTTTTTTAACACTGCGGGTATTATCCCCGTGCACCGTGACCGTAAGGATAAGGCGGCACTTGACGACGCTATAAAATACCTTAAGCACGGTTGTGCCGTGGGCATCTTCCCCGAGGGCAGGGTCAATAAAACCGAGGAGCGTCTGCTTCCCTTGAAATTCGGCGCAGTTAAAATGGCAAGTGAAACCAATACGGTTGTGGTGCCCTTCAGCATTAACGGACGATACAGACCCTTCAGAAGGTCAATTGACATCACCTTCCACGAGCCCACCTATATCGACCCCAATAATCTTGCGGAGGAAAACCAGCGCTTGTATGACATTATTTATAGCGGATTGAGATGATTAAAAAGAGTCGGTCAGTTGACCGACTCTTTTTAGTTAGGAGTTAGGAGTTAAATATAAATGCAAAATGCAAAATTATTGGGGAAGCATAGCTTCCGATTGTAATGATAAAGTTTCAGTTAGGGGCATACCTGCCTTCGAAGGCGGTCGTGTTCCTTGCCCCCTCCTTTCGAAAGGAGGTTTGCTTCGCGTTGTTTTAAGTGAAGAATAATAGCAAGAGAACTACCCACCACCAAAAGCAGAGCTTTTGGTCCCCCTCCCTATGCCTACGGCACAGGGATGATACGCTTCGCGTTGCTTTTACTTAATTATAATCGGCACGAAGTGCCCCGACAATTCCGAATTACGCATTCCGCATTCCGAATTATAATTCGGCACTTGTGCCCCTCAACTCCTCACTCCTCACTAAAAAAAGGAAGGCGAAATGCCTTCCTTTTTCTGCGTCATTATTTAAGCTTTGCGTTGAGCACGCCCTCGGTGGCAATTCTGAAATCCTCAACGGTCTTTTCGCGCCACTGTGTTTCGGTGGGGTAGAAAAGCTCGTAGTAGTTTTCTTTAACTACCTCGGCAGTTGTTTTACTGCTTGAGGGGAAGCGGTGCTGACGGTTTTCGTCAACGGTGTATTTAAGTGAAAGAATTGAATCCATAAAGCTATCACCGATTGTACCGAATTCGAAGCAGGTTGAGAACAGCTCCTTATCCGTATCCTTGCTTTCTGCAAGGCGGTAGAAGTAGTCGGTGGTGTCGCCTGTGGTGGCGTAGAAGGATTCGGAATCATGTGAAATAACGTAGTCGTAGCCGAATGCCGCCTTGGTTTCAGCCTCGGTCATAGTTTCATAAACAGAGTTGAAAATAACCATATTGTAGCGGGGACCGTAGCCTGAGTGAACGTCGATATGCACGATGTTTTCGTATTCGCCGTCAAGGCAGTCGTTGAAAACACCCTTAAGGTATGCGGTGGAAATTTCGTCACCGTTACCGCCGTAGTAAACGCCATCGGGGTATTCGTACTGACCGGTAAGAAGTGCATCGGAAACCTTGTCCGCACCCTTTGTGAGGGCCTCCTTGGCAAGGCTTGCGTAGAAGCCTACCTCATGCCACAATGCGTTACCGATTTTGCCCTCGGGCTGAAGGAAATCCTTAACCTCGGGGTAATCCTTGTTGGAGGAAAGGTCAAAATTCTCCCAATCCATAATAAAGTTACGGTTGAGGTCAACGTTGTTTTCGTTGTAACGGCGCATATATTTCATACCGTAGGGGTTAACGTTTGCGATGATGAGAATACCTGTTGTTTCGGTGTTGAGTGTGGGATAAATCTCCTCAAAGAACACGTCAAGCATAACTGAGCCGATGTAGCCCTCCATACCGTGAACACCGGTTGTGAGCACAATAAGGTTGGTGCGGTCCTTGGTTGAGGGAAGGTAGATGTTATCAATATAAAGGTCGTCGCTTTCGTCAACTGCGTACTCGGTTACCTCTACCTCGACACCCTCTGCCTTAAGCTGAGCGGTTCTGTCCTTAAGGTGAAGGCGGATATCCTCGTATGAGTTGTAGAAATATTCGCTGTAAGCGTATTCGTCCGCAACCTCGGGCTGGCGTGCACCCATAAGCACCAGCTGGGGACCCACTGCGGTAACTAAAATAACTACCGCGGCAATTACGCTTATGGCTACGATTAATTTTTTGAGAGCTTTTTTGTTTTTCATAGCTTGAACTCCTTATAATTTATTTTTTGCTTAATTTCTCGGGTATTACAAATATAAATAACAGTGAGCTTACGAGAAGCATCAGGGGATAGAAAAGATTGGTGATGACGTCTATGGAGCTTATCTGATGACCCAGGGTGTGCACTACCGAAAGAGCTACGAGTATCTGTGCACCGTAGGGGAGTATGCCCTGAAAAATGCAGGAAAAGGTGTCGAGAATTGAAGCGGTTTTACGGGGGGATATGTCAAAATCCCGAGCCATTTCACTTGCTATGGGGTTTGCCATAACAATAGCAACGGTGTTGTTGGCAGTGGCAATATCCATAAGACCAACTAAAAGACCGATGCCAAGCTGACCGCCACGCTTGCCCTTGAAAAGACGGCGTATGCCCTTAAGCAGAGCCTCAAATCCACCGTTATGCTTTATAAGTGCGCAAAGGGCGGCAACAAGCACCGCAACCATTGAGGTTTCAAACATACCTGCGGCGCCTGCACCCATATTTGAAAGCAGGTCGGGGAAGCTTACGGATGAGGTGGCAAGCATTATTATACTGCCCGAGAAAATGCCGATTAAAAGTGTTATGAACACGTTGACGCCCACAATACCGCTGATAAGCACAAGCACGTAGGGGAGTATTTTAAGAAGATGATATTCCTTATTGATGATTTCGGTAACGTCGGCTTTAAAAGATAGGGCAAGAATAAGCGCAATTGTAACTAATGCGGCAGGAACAACTATTTTAAGGTTGGTGCGGAATTTATCCTTCATCCGACAGCCCTGACCGTTGCAGGCGGCAATGGTGGTATCGGAAATAAAGGAAAGATTGTCGCCGAACATTGCACCACCAACAACCGTACCCACACACAGGGGGAGGGAGTAGCCCGAGCCGTCGGCGATTGCAACGGCAATGGGGGTGATAAGGGTTATTGTGCCAACTGAGGTGCCCATAGCCGTAGAAACAAAGCAGCTGATGATAAAAAGCACCACCACCGTAAGTCGAGGGGGTGTGACGGACAGCATAAAGTATGCCACGCTTTCGGCAGAGTCCCTGCCCACAACGCCAACGAAAATGCCCGCAAGCATAAATATCAAAAGCATGGTGATGATGTTTTTGTCACCTACGCCCTTGCCCATAATCTCAAGCTTTTGGTCAAGGGTGATGCCCCTTGTCTGCAGTACTGCCACAAGCAATGCCACAAGGAATGCAACAATAACGGGCACGTTGTAAAAGCCCATAGGGATTTTTAAAACATATTCAAACGCTATTCCCAGGGATAAATAGAATATAACAAACACACCAATGGGAATAAGGGCTAACGCCTTTGGTTTTTTCATTCGTTAACTCACTTTCTGTAAAAATCAGTCTGAGGGATTATATCACGGATTTTTAAAAAGCACAATATCATTTCATAATTAATTTCAGTGTGTCAATAACTGCCTGTGCCATTGAGTAAAAGCCCAGGTCGTTGGGGTGGTAGCCGTCAACGGTGCCATCATTCCCTGCAAGTGCCATAAGGCTTTCTCCGTCAATAAGATACACGTTTTTATCACCCTGCTCAAGGCAATGGTGATAGGTTTTTCGGATAATCTCAAGCCTTTTGGCGGATTCATCATCGGGGGTAAATTGGGGACGGGCAAGCATTATAATGGGAAGCTCGGGGTTTTTCTCACGGATTTTTAAAAGCATAGGCAGGTGGGTTGCTTCAAGATGCTCCGCGGTAGGGGCGTTATAATCGTAATCATACACGAAGGCGGACATCTTAAGCTCGCTTATATACTCGGCAATTTCAGCTTCGCCTTTGGCACTGCCTGAAAAACCGAGGTTTATATAGTCCGAATCAAGGCGGCGTGAAATAATGCTTTCGTAGGAATTGCCCGATCGGGATGCGCATCCGCCTTGGGTAATGGACGAGCCGTAATAAACAATGGGGTCTTGGTAGCGGTAGGTATTTGCCGCCGTAAGCTCGGAGCCCCTTTCAAGACCCAGATAAAGTTCGGCAACGCTACTGTATAAGGGGAAATTAATGGTGATTTCACGCATTGCCTTGGATTTGAAATGATAAGCTCCCTCGTAGCCTTCAGTAATATCGTACGGGGGTATGAAGGTGTGGCAATACTCGTTACCAACGTACATATCAAACCCCGCCGAGCCCGTAAGGGCAAAGTGGGGCATTTTGCCGATATCGGGCATAACCGCTCTTATGGCAACAAGGGTACTGTCGGTAGTGAACCTGATTCTGCCCCCTGCGGTCTGGGTGTGCAGGGCATAGACGCCCTCGTTTACGCTTTCTGCCACCTGTTGGGGAAGGCGTCTGTAAAGACCGTTTTCGTAAAAAACACCGTGGAGTGAAATTGCCTCGGTATCCATAGTGTAAAGCTCAACGTCAGGGATATCAAATCCCTTTTTTACGGCAAAGTTTTTATCAATTTGGGAAATATTGCTCACAAAATCACCTGCAAATATATTATACGTTAATTATACCATCCGCACGAAGGATTGCAAGACGAAGTTTTTTTAGTTAGGAGTGAGGAGTTGAGGGGCACTGCGTGCCGAATATAATTCGGAATTCGGAATGCGTAATTCGGAATTGTCGGGGCGAAGCCGATTATAATGCGGAATTCGGAATGCGTAATTCGGAATTGTCGGGGCAAAGCCGATTATAATGCGGAATTCGGAATGCGTAATGCGTAATTAAAGGGGCACTTCGTGCCGAATTATAGATATAGTAGTTGTAACGCG
>JAZONH010000033.1:0-10754 GCA_045654405.1 Acutalibacteraceae bacterium
CAAAAATCATATTTGTCGTGGGATGAAGTTCCAGCATTAATTGACATAGAACAAGCAGCTTTATTGCTGGGACTTAGTATTGAATCTGTAAGAAGATATTGTTTAACAAAAGATATCCCTGCTGTTCAAATAGGAAAACAGTGGCGTATCGACAAACAAAAACTTATGAAAAAATTTGGCTACATATAATATATAAGGAAGGATGATGAAAATGGGATATATGTGTGTCAAAGATAGTAATAGGGAATGTGATGGGTGTATGACTTGCAAACCTGAAGAACATTATATTTGTCCTATATGTGGTCAGGAAGTTTATGAAGCCGTTTACGTTAGTAATGACGGTGAAGTAATCGGTTGCGATAATTGCGCCCAAATAAAAGAACCCTGGGAGATGTTAGAAGAAGATGAAGAAAGTGAATACCAATAACTATTATAGTAAAGAATCGAACCTAGCATATATGTCTGTTTCGCAATATAAAGAATTTCAAAAATGTGAAGCGTGTGCTATGGCTCAGTTAAATGGAGAATATGAAAAGCCTAAAGGTTCTGCATTATTCTTAGGCTCCTTTGTTGATGAATTTTTAACCGGTACAAAGAAATCACAGATAAAATTCATTGCAGACAACTTTGAAAACATATTTCAAAAAAGCAGCCGATACATAAAAATTCCTGAAAGGGATAGGCTTGAATTTGTAAAAGACGAATTTGATGATCTTTTTAAAGCTGAAAACGGCAGACCTTATGCCGAAATAGTACAGGCATTAGAAACTATTGCAAGAGTGAAAAAACAACCATTGATGAAGCAACACTTAGCAGGTAAACATCAGATAATAATGACCGGTGAAATATCCGGTGTACCAATCAAAATTAAAATGGATTCATATCATCCAGATAAAATAGTGGACCTTAAATATATGGCAAGCCTAAGAAGCCCAAATATGTTTGAACCTATGGTTAAGTATTGGGGATATGATATACAAGGGGCTATATATCAAGAAATTGTTCGTCAGAACACAGGTAAACGATTACCGTTCTTTCTTAATATAGCAACAAAGGAAAAACCTGCCCATTTAAGTGTTGCTGAGATTATGCAATATGATCTTGATGAAGCGCTTGAAAAGGTTATGAGGAATGCTCCACGTTATCAAGCAATTAAAAACGGGGAGATAGAGCCTGAAAGGTGCGAGGATTATAACTGTGATTATTGCACCGAAACTGCAATTATAACAGAACCTATAGATAGTAATTTTTTAGGACTGCCAAAGAAGCAGTAATTTTTTAAAAATAAAAACTCCGAGAAACGGAGTTTTGGGGAGGAAATACGGAATGAATGCATTAATATACGCACCGTCAGGTGGTGGAAAAACAGTGAACTCAACATTAGTAAGAGCAGAAAGGAGGAAAAAGAACCTGCTGTTATGCTCTGATAATAGCCACATTGTTTTAAGCAATAAAGATTTTAAACGCGATAATTTGACCATTGAAATTATAGAGCACTGGCTTGATAAAGACAATTTAGGTAAAGATCAAAAATGCTTTATAAAACAGTTCGATAAAGCCGTAGATAGTAAGCTTTATGACAACATCATAGTGGATAACGTAAGCGATATATTTGACCTTGCGATTTTAGAGTATGACGAAAGTGGAAGAATCAAGGATATGCGCCAAGCATATATGATGGTTTACCAAGAGTTAAAACGTTTAGCAAGGAAAGCGGCACAGGTTGATTGTGATGTTATCTTTACAGCTTGGACTGATTTACAAGAAATTATGTTACCTGACGGAACCAAGACTGTAAGAACACAACCTAAACTGCCAAATAAAATTCTTGATAATTTTTTAGGTTTAACACAAATTGTGGCATATGTCAATACTGCTGAAAAGGACGGCAAAAAGGCTTGGTATTACGTTCTTGAAGGTAAACCAACTATGTATGCAAAGGATCAACTGTACTGCCGTAAATCCTGTATGCCTGAAGACATATTTTTAGGAGGTAAGTAAATTGATTAATTTTATATTCGGTGCCGTTACCGTTATAGCGGTTCAATATATATTTTTAATTATTTTGTGCTTTGGAGGTAAAAAGAAATGAGCATTAATTGGAATTTTAACGCAAACGATTACGAAGAACAGAGTTTTAAGCCTATTCCTGTAGGCGATCACAGAATGAGAATAGCATCCGCTGAAGAACAAACAAGCAGCACAGGTAAGCAGATGATAAAAATTGTGCTGGATGTTTCAGGGCATAACACAACAATCTGGCATTTCATAGTATTTATGCCTGAAAATCAAAAACTTACAAATCAAAAGTTAGGTGAACTTTGGAACAGCTTTGGCATTCAACAAGGTGATTTCAACCTTAATAACTGGGTAGGTAAAGTTGGCGCTGCTAAGGTTAAACACGATACATATAACGGTGAAGTATCACCTAAAATCGCATATTTCATCAATAAAGACAGACAAGAAAAACTTCCTGGCTGGCAAGAACCACCTAACAAAGCATCATTAACGGGAATGGGTAATTTAAACCCAGTAACCGAGGTAGATGATTTACCTTGGAGTTAAGAGATTACCAACAAGATATATTCAATAAAGCAACAGAAGCGTTTCGCAACGGGGCAAAAGGCATTTTATGCTGCTTGCCCTGTCGAAGCGGCAAATCTTATATTATGGCACGAATGATACAAGGTGCCAAAGGTAACGTTCTTGTTTTAGCACACCGTCACACACTTATAAATCAGCACAAAGAATTGCTTGAAAGCGTAGGAGCACTTACTGATAAAGTCCGTGTTGAATCAGTATTTACTGAAGCAAGCCGAATAGGCAGATATGATAAAGATAGCGTAAGTTTAATCATAATTGATGAAGCCCACTTATCGGAAGCAGCATCATATAAAAAAGTATGTAAATATTACAACTGTCGCAGAGTTTTATTTACTGCAACACCTGCTCGTTTAGATGGTCAACCATTAACACTGGCTGATACGTTAATTACTGGGATTTCAGCCAATGAACTTATACAAAAAGGCGCTATAAGCGAATATGATTACTATGCGCCTGACTTAAATTTGAACACAGAAAATATAGGTATAGTAGCCGGTGAATATAACAACGGACAACTGACCGAACTTATGTGTCAAAATGCAATTTATGGTGATGTACTTAAATATTACAAAATGCTTGGCGAAAATAGACAAGCAATAGCATATTGCACGTCAATTAAACACAGTAATAAAACTGCGGAAATCTTTAATAATAATGGCATACCTGCCATAAGTATTGACGGTTCAATGTCGCAAAAAGAACGCAACGAAAAAATGGATATGTTCAGAAACGGAAAAGTACAGATTTTATGCAACTGTAATCTTATTTCTGAAGGTGTGACGTTGCCAAACGCAAGCGTGGCATTACTTTTAAGACCTACTATGAGCCTACCGTTATTTATACAACAGGCTTGTAGGGTGCTTACTCCGGTTAAAGGTAAAAAAGCCGTAATCATAGATTATGTAAATAACGTACAAAAACACGGGCTACCTACCGAAGCTCATAAATGGAGTTTAACACAGTCTTTGGAGAAAAGCAAGGAATTTAATGAAGATGGCACATTAAATATTCGACAATGCGAAAATTGCTTCAGATGTTTTAAAACTGCACACAAATGTCCTTACTGTGGATATGAATACAAGGTTAAAGGGAGAGAACTAAAAGCCGTAAAAGACGTTGAATTAAAACGTATTGAGGCTATTGAAAGGGGAAAACAAGAGCAACAGAAAAGGGCTGCAAGGATGGAAGTAGGACAGTGCCGAACTATCCAAGAACTACAAAAAATTGCAAAAGAAAGGGGCTATGCTCCTGGGTGGGTATGGCAGATGGCAAGGATTAAGCACATAACACATTAAGGGGGTTGAAATATATGGGGAAATTAAAAATAGACAAACCTATTCGTTTGATTGAGTTGTTTGCAGGTATAGGTTCACAGGCAAAAGCATTAAAAAGACTTGGGGCAGATTTTAAACATTATCGTATTTGTGAATTTGATAAGTATGCAATTAAAAGTTATAACGCAATACACGGAACAGATTTTGTTACAAGCGATATAACACAAATTACGGCAGAGGATTTAGGCATCGTTGATACGGATAAATACACATATATCTGTTGTTATTCGTTTCCCTGCCAGGATTTAAGTTTGGCGGGAAAACAAAAACTTATGGCAAAGGGATCAGGTACAAGAAGCTCTTTGTTATGGGAAGTTGAAAGGCTTTTAAATGAGTGTGAAGAACTACCACAAATATTACTTATGGAAAATGTAACACAGGTACACGGCAAGAAAAATAAAGAGCATTTTGATGAGTGGATAGCATTTCTCGAAAGCAAAGGTTACAAAAATTATTGGAAAGATCTTAACGCTAAAAACTTTGGGATTCCACAAAATAGGAACCGAACTTTTATGATATCAGTATTAGGGGATTATACATATGAATTTCCTAAAGAATTTCCATTAAAATTAAGACTTAAAGATATGCTGGAAGATACCGTTGACGAAAAGTTTTATATTAAAAATTTCGATAGCATAACCCCTGTGAATAAAGATTATTCAATGATAAATGGCGGTACTATTGGGAAAATGCACGATGTTTCACGCCGTGTTTACTCCGATGACGGAATATCTCCAACAATACATACTTGCGGTGGTGGTAATACTGAACCAAAGGTTATAGCGGGTATTGGGGAGAAAAAATCAAATGGTGGAACACAATGGTATCAACAAGATCGTGTTTACGATAACAATATTGCTATAAGTGTTACAACGGGATTTAATCCTTATTACAAGGTTAATGAGCCTTTTATTGTTGCATCCCGTGGCAGAAATCCTGAGAATCCCTCTGATAGAACTGCCGGCATACCGCTTGAACAAAGACTTGAACCAAACTTTAGTGGCTGTACAAATACCTTGACTACTGTGCAAAAGGATAATTATGTTGCAGAGCCACAGGTTCTTCGTGCTGAAAGAACTGAATATGGCAAGGCGATTCGTAAACAGTATGAATCTGGTGAACTTTATGAAAAGATTGGTAATATGAGGGAAATGAAACCTCGTACTGACGGCGTTTCTAACACAATTACTACTGTGCAAAAGGATAATTATATTTGTGAACCTATGGTTCGCAAAATTGGGAATATATATCATTCAGGTGGTCAAAATGGTAATGTGTATGACTCAGTAGGTATCTCGCCAACGCTATTAAGTGGTGAAACAAATACAAAAGGGAATGGTGGTATTGGAAGTAGTAATGCTCCAAAGATTGCAGAACCCATTGTATGTGAACAAAGAAAAGATGAAGGGTTAAGATTTTTTAAGGGTGATTATTGTGGCACACTAAGAACTATTGATGCTTGTGGTGATAAGAGAGTTATTGAACCACATAATCTTCGCATCCGCAAACTTACACCTAAAGAATGCTGGCGTTTAATGGGTTTTGATGATGCTGATTTTGAAAAGGCAGAGGCCGTAAACAGCAACACACAGTTATATAAACAAGCAGGCAATAGCATAGTCGTTGATGTTCTTGAGAAAATTTTCGGTGAAATGCTATGAATGAATTTTGCTTAAAAAAGTATCAACTGTTTTATAAAAAATACGGATATATACCCTGAAATGTTTAATCCATATAACTGTGCTGAAATTACAGATATTGCACCGTGTATAACTGCAAACTGTGGTAGTGATTGTAGCAGCGCGGCAGTTTTAATTATAGAGAGCGAGGTAAAAAAATGATAGAAAAGCATATTTCGTCAATTCTGGATGAAAAAAATCAGGAGGATCTGATGAGAATCGTTATAGATACATTTGAAAAACAACTGTCAAAACGTCCTGTACTGGGACTGGATGGAAAATATGCCTGTGCAGAATGCGACAATATGGTGATAGAAAGTTTCTGCTATTGTCCTAACTGTGGACAAAAAATTAATTGGAGGAATAATTAAGATGACTAAAAAAGAAGCTGTTGAATACCTTGAACATATTTTAGAATCCTGGAACGCTTGGCACGTACATCACGAAAAACTAGTTAAGGCAATAGAAATTGTGTTGGAGGATGTTAAGGGTGAGTAAGGATTGGACCGGAAATCAGAATAGCATATATAAAACGTTAGGTGCAAGTAACCATACCGATAAAGAGCGTGAAAGTAATGATTATTATGCTACTGAACCAACGGCACTTGAACTGTTGTTGGATCTTGAAGAATTTTCACCTTATGTTTGGGAATGTGCTTGTGGCGGTGGTCATTTAAGTGAAGTCTTAAAAAAACGTGGATATAAGGTAAAATCTTCCGATTTAGTTTATAGGGATTATTCCGATACGGAAATTATAGATTTCCTTAAAGTCAGCAAAGATGATATTAAAAATGATTTTCCAAGAGATATCATAACAAATCCGCCTTACAAATATGCAAAGCAGTTTGTTGAACACGCTCTTGATATATCAATGGATAGCACCAAGATTGCAATGTTTTTAAAAGTACAGTTTTTAGAAGGTAAAGCAAGACGTGCATTATTTGACAAGCATCCGCCCAAAACTGTTTATGTTGCATCAAGCAGACTTCTTTGTGCGAAAAACGGAGAGTTTGAAAAAATGATAAAAGGCGGCGGTTCGGCCGTAGCTTATGCCTGGTTTGTATGGGAAAAAGGCTTTAAGGGGGCACCAACTGTGAGGTGGTTTAATTGAATAAATACATATTCCCAGTAATTTTAATAACTCTTGATATAGGTGCTGCTTTGATGTATGCGTTCAACAAAGATTTTAAAATGGCAATCTATTGGGTAGCGGCGGCAGTGCTGAATGTGTGTGTAACATTTTAGGGGGTGTGCAATGAGTAAATCTGAACACAGAATCCAAGATGAAATACGCCTGGCGTTGTCTGAATATGGCATAGTTTTAAGGCTTAATTCAGGTAAGTTCTGGCAAGGCAAACGTGTGTGGAGCAATGAGTTTCACCAGTATGTTTTAACTAATTTAAGGGCAGTGCAAGGCTGCCCACAAGGCACAGCAGATTTATTGTTTATAGGTAAGGATGTTGCCTTTATTGAGTGCAAAGATAATAAAGGCAAGCCCCTTGCTGAACAAGAAAAGTTTATAGAAATAATGCACTCATACGGGCATAAAGCAGGTGTTGCAAGGTCCGTTGAGGATGCAATGAAAATAATCAAGGCATAAAAAAAAGACCCTGAGCAATTGAATCCTCAACTGTATGAGTGGTTGAGAAGTATTAACTCAAAGTCGCTAATGATGGATAATTGCCAGTGATCGCAGACACAGCAGGTGTAAGAAATATAACAAACATCCATCAAAAAAGGAAGGTAGGTGGCCTGAGGCCCCCGCATTACACCATAAAGGTGGTTTCGGTCCAGCTTCCTTAATATACGGCTGTGCTCAATGCACCTTTGGTTTCTACACCAAATTACCGTATAAAAGAATTGGCTGCGCTCAATGCGCCCAGACTCACGGGGGATCGCTATCCGTTACCAATTCTGTTGATAGTTACTTTGCCAGTGATAGCCAACACAACAAGTGTAGGTAATATGACAAATCAACTACGTGCTTAATATAGCATAACTTCAAAAAATTGTCAATAAAAAGGAGGAAATAAGATGAAAGTATTAAAAATAGACCTTCCTAAAGAACTTAAAAATGTTGAAATACATACGCTTGCTGATTTACATATCGGTGATAAATTCTGCGATATTGAAGGCATAAAAAACAAGGTTGAGTATATAAAAAGCACGCCAAATGCGTACTGTATTTTAAATGGTGATCTTATGAATAATGCTACAAAAACATCTGTTTCTGATTGCTATGCTGAAGAATTAACTCCTATGGAGCAGGTTGAAATGTGCGTTGAGCTGCTTGAACCGATAAAGGATAAGGTTCTTTGTATTTGTGCCGGTAATCACGAAAAGCGTACATACATCAAAGAAGGCATTGACATCACTAAATTAGTTGCAATGCAACTAGATATAGTTGAACGTTATTCCCCTACATCTTGTTTTATATTTTTAAGGGTGGGGACGGAAACAAAGCACGCAAAAAACAGGCAGATATGTTACTTGATTTATTGCCTTCACGGTTCAGGCGGTGGACGTAAAGAAGGCTCAAAGGCCAACCGTTTGGCAGAAATGGCAAGTAAGGTTGATGCTGATATTTTTATACATTCGCATCTGCACTTTCCGATAACTTTCAGGAAAGCTTATTACAGAACATCACCACAAAATTCATCGGTAGCAAAGGTGGATAAGTTATTTGTAAATACGGCAGCTACTCTTGAATATGGTGGATATGGCGAAGAAGGAGAATTTGACCCTTCATCAAAAGAAAGCCCAGTTATACATTTAAGTGGAACAGAAAAAAGATTTAATGCAACAGTATAAAAGGAGAAAAATAAAATGACAAGAACAATAGAACATTGCAAAGTTATGTATTATTATGGCACCCCTGAACAGCACGACGGTATTTGTGCCGGTGTATTTATAAATGAAAAGTTGCTTGAAAAATGTGCAAAATGCCATCTGCACGATATGGAAAATGCCCGTAGAATCTGTGCTGAATGTGGCAAGGAGTTTTATTCGCCTAATGGCAATGTTAAATATTGCAGTAAGGAATGTAGGGATATTAACAAGCAAAAAAACAGACAGCCAAGGAAAACAAAAAAGAAGAAAACTCTTGATGAAGTGCTTGCTGATTTGAATGAGTACAACCGCACACACGGTACACATCTTACTTATGGGAAGTATAAAGATATGCTTTTTAGGGAGGCTATGAAAAATGAAAAGAATGGAAAGTGATTGCTTAGGCTGCGGCAGGCCTGAATACTGTGGCTCCTGCCAATATAGTGGACTTTCAGCACACTATTATTGTGATAAGTGCCAGTTTGAAATTGAACCTGGCGAAATATACATAGAAAACGGGCAAGAATTATGTGAGTATTGCTTAAAAGAATTACATTTGAAGAAGGAGGATGACGATGAATAGAGAGCAAATTTCGCAAATAAAATCAAGAATATCCTGCGTTGATTATGCTCAACGTAACGGCTTAAATATAAAACAATCGGGTGATCGTTGTGTATCACCCCTTCGCGCAGGTGCTACAAATAAAACGTCATTTGTGGTTTCGAATGATTTCTGGTATGACTTCGGCTTAGGGGAAGGTGGCGATGTTATTGACCTTGCTGCACTTTTGAATTTTAATGGTGATAAAGGCAAGGCAATGTATGAGCTTGCTTCAATTACGGGGGTAGATGTCAGCACCCACCGTTCAAACGAATGGGTTGATTACACCCATAATCTGTGTGCAAAAATTCAATATTATCACGAACATTTAACCGATGATGACAGAGAATATTTGCATAAGCGTAAAATCAACGATGATACCATAAATCGCCTTAAAATTGGTAGAACTGAGGATGGCCGTCTTTGCATCCCTTACTGGAAAAACAACTATGTTTGCTATTATGCAACAAGATATCTTCCAGGTGGCAAATTTCCGGAACAGAAGTATAAAAAGATGCCCATTGATGATTACAATGAGCATACTGTATGGGGCTTACATACCCTTGAAAATAATAGCAATCGTGATTTGTTAGTTATAGCTGAAGGTGCCTTTGATGCGTTGTCTTTTGCACAAGAAAATTATTCGGTTATATCTGCAATAACGGGGCATTTTTCTAAGGAACAATTACCGGCAGCATTGTCTATTGCAAAATCATATAAGAAGGTTTTTCTTGTATTTGATAATGATAAGCAAACACGTGCCGGTGAAAAGTTCACTATCAAAATGGCAAAGATTTTGATAGAAAATCGCATTCCTTGTGTTGTTGGTACAGTGCCTGTTACTTACAAGGATATTTCTGAATTTTATGCTGATGGCGGCAATCTTCAGGATATTATTACTGATGCCCAGGATGGCATTGAATTTCTTGCAAACAAAATAACCGATATGAGGGATTTTGAGGAATTTGCCCGTCGTGTATGTAGGTATATGTCAAAACCAAGTGTTGATATGTTTTTTAAATCAGTATTGCATACTGAAACATTCCCTGAAGATTGGCTTAAATCACTGTGCAAAGATTGTAAATCAGCGCCTCTTGATAAGATAATTGCCGATGAAATCACGCAAAAACATAGGCTATTATATAACGAAAAAATATCATTTTTTGAGTATAATGGCCGCTACTGGAAAGCGAAAACTGATACCGAAATTAGTGCATATATTACTGAGGCTTTAGGTCCATATTCAACGGGACCTAAAATAGCATCAATACTTAAAGTAATTAAGGCATCTGCCGTTACGGATAAATTATTTAATGTGCAGCCCGTTATGAATTTTATAAACGGCGCACTTGAAATTGAACCTGAAATAAATTTTAGGGAGCATAGGGAAACGGACTATTGCACATATTGTTTGGATTATCCTTTTAACCCTGATATATCGTCAACTGAATGGGCGAAATTCCTTGAAACTGTTACAAATTATGATGATAAAAAAATATGCCTGTTGCAAGAGCTTTCAGGCTATGTTTTGTACCCTGATAACCGCTTGCAAAAGTGTGCAGTTTTAATTGGCTCAGGCGCTAACGGAAAATCTGTATTTCTTAATGTTTTGACCCGTATTTTCGGCTCGCAGAATGTATCTAATGTGGAAATGTCCTCACTTTCTCAGGACTTCCAGGTTATTCAACTTATGAACTCTATGCTTAA
>JAZONH010000034.1:0-16185 GCA_045654405.1 Acutalibacteraceae bacterium
AGATTTAAGGTGCTATGCAGTTTAAATTTAAATAGTTTTCGTTCAGACGAAATGACAAATGCACCGTAAGGCTGGCGCCTACGGTGCATTTTCATAAAGTATTAACGGAAAATATTAAATTTAAACCTAATAAATCCCTAAATTACGCTCCCTTTACCGACGGCTTAGATTTTATTTTCTTTCCTTAATTACCTTTGCGGGGCAACCAACTGCAATTGAGTAGGGGGGGATGGGCTTTACAACCACGCTACCTGCACCGATTACGGAGCCGTCACCGATATTGCCCGAGTACATAACTGCGGCACGCATACCAATGTAAACGTCGTTACCGATGGTAACCTTTTCACAGTGACCGCCCTGACTGTAAATAATTTCGTTGGGGTTGTCAAAAATGTGTGAATAGGGGGTAAGGGTGATATTCTGTGCAAGAAGGCAATCGTTGCCGATTTCAAGTCCCTTGTGACCGAAAAGTGTTGTGCCTGTGCCGATGTAGCAGCCCTTGCCGATGGTGATGTAGCCGTCGGTTGTTCTTTCTGTATCAAGGTAAACTCTTTCCTGAAGTCTTACGTTGTCAGAAAGGGTGATGCCTTTTTCACCACGTGCAATAAGTGTTACGTCATTTTTGATTTCAACGTTGTTGCCAACGGTTATGAACTGAGGGTTAACAATGTTAACGCCCTTGCCGATGTATACGTTTTCGCCCATTGATTTGAACTTTGTTTTGTAATACTCAAGGCGAAGCTTTGCGGCATATTCGGAATCATCGTTCATAAAAATAGTTTTATAAAAGCTTTCTCTGCTTTCATCATCCATATTATTGAATGCATTTGTAAAAAATTTATCCATAGTTAAATCTCCTTTAACTTAATTAATCCCATTCGGTACCTGTTACGGTATCAAGGTTAATGTTTTTGGTATCGTGAGTTTTCTTTATTAGAATGAGTAAACCGATTATATAACCGGGAACTAATAACGCTATTGCTATTGTGCCGATATGTGGATTTCCTAATATACTGCCAAATATAAAATATGCAGCATATGAAATGCCGTAACCTAATGCAGCGACTACAAATTCTGCGGATACAGCAGATGAACGTAAATTTGTGGGTGCGGATTCACTGACCATCATAATAATAACGTCGTTTACGGAGTAGTAGCTACCTAAGAAAATTCCGCAAAGGAAGCCTACCAGATAGGGACTCCAGTTGTATTTGGCACCAAGCCAGAATGCGACAAATGCCCAAAGACAGTTTGCGGCGGTTATAATAGCGGCAGTTTTTCGGCTTTTTTTGTCCGATATGAAACCCATAATAACTTGTGCAATTGCACTTCCTACGGGAAGCAGGAATAGGGCTTGTGTAACAGGACCAAGACCTACCATTTCTACTATATGCTCTGCGGAAGATCCAAATCTGCACTCTGCATAACCATACGACATAATAGTTTGGAAACTTGTTGAACCAATAAAACCAAGGTTTAAAAAGGCTGCAGCAATATAAAGCCAACGGAGCTGTTTGTGCTTAAGACCAAACATTAAAGCGGTAACAAGACCACCCTGCGAGTTGGCAACACTTTTTTGTGCCTTTTCGGCTGCAAGCTCTTCTTCAGTCATTTTGAGCCTGCGAATACGGCGGTCTATGAAAGAATCAGTTTCACGGGATGTGAAAATAGCAATAAAACTTACAACAAGACCGATAATTGCAGGAATCAAATACACTTCTCTCCACTGAGAAGCACTTTCCATTAAGGTTGCTCTTAAAAGAGGGATGAGCATAACGCTCATATTAGCAACAAATTTAATCGCAGAATAGAAAATTGCTCTGTGCTTTTGTGGAGCGTTTTCCATAATATAAACCACTTGCATATCATGGGGAACGAAAAATTGAATCATACATGCGCCCACGAAATAGAGGATTACTTCTTTGGAAATAAATATTACGAGCAATGCAATGCTCATACCGATAGTGTTGATAATAAGGAAGATCTTTCTGCCAAATTTATCCGCGAGCGGTCGGTATAAAAGTCCTATTGCTTGGAAAGGAATTCCAATAAAGGCAAGAACATCGAGCATGACTACGGAAGTTGGTCCGGATATAAGGTCATTGGCAATTTCTGTTTTCATAAACATACCCAACTGAGAAGCGATTTCATCAGTTGCATAAATGAGTGTAATTACAAAAACAAGGTATGCGAAATAAGTTTTTTTCTTAGGACGGGCTTTTTCCCTTTCCCATTTCTGAAGCTCCCTCATCCGTCGCTCCTGTTTTTTGCGGAGCTTTTCGGGACTGATTGTTTTTGTTGCCACGTTTTCACCTGATTTCGTGATAGTTTACACCATTATAACATTAAGTGTTGTTGCGGTCAATAAGAATGAATTGTTAATTAACTGTAACGCTTGTAGCGGGTCGGTTGACCTTGGGGGCGTAATGCTATATAATAATAGCAATAAATGGTTTTAAGCTTTGAGAAAGGAGAGTAAGCTATGACACAAATTGATAGTTATATTGCTCAGAAAGAAGAATTGTGCCGTAAAAACGATTCTATTCCCCTGGATTTGTACGGAGAATACGGCGTAAAAAGGGGCTTGCGCGACCAGAATGGTAACGGCGTGCTTGCGGGTCTTACAAATATTTCCAAAATCATTTCATTCGAAAACGTAAACGGAGAAAAAACACCATGTGACGGTAAGCTCTGGTACCGCGGTTATCGCGTAGAGGATTTGATTGCCTCCTTGGGTGAAAATGAATTGGGCTACGAAAAAGTTGCCTACCTTCTTCTGATGGGTGAGCTTCCCGATGAAGCCGAAAGCGAAACCTTTAAGCGACTTATCGGCGAAAGCAGAGTTTTACCTACAAACTTTACCCGTGACGTTATAATGAAGGCTCCCGGTAAGGACGTTATGAATTCTATGACGCGTAGCATACTTACCCTCGCTTCCTACGACCAGGGTCCCGTTGAAACAAGCGTCAGCAATTCTCTGCGACAGTGCATAAGGCTTATAAGCATTTTCCCCATGCTTGCGGTTTACGGCTATCACGCGTATAACTACTACGAAAATTTCGACAGTATGTTTATCCACAGACCCGACCCCGAGCTTTCCACTGCGGAAAATATTCTTATGATGCTTCGTCCCGATCAGAAATATACTGCAACCGAGGCAAAGGTGCTTGACACTGCGCTCATTCTTCATATGGAGCACGGCGGCGGTAATAACTCCACCTTTACCACAAGGGTTGTAACCTCTGCGGGGTCAGATACCTATTCAACAATTGCGGCGGCAATGTCCTCGCTTAAGGGTCCCAAGCACGGTGGTGCTAATATTAAGGTGATCGAGATGATGGACGATATCCGTGCCCACGTAAGCGATACTGCCGACAAAGAGGCATTGAACGACTATCTTGCAAAAATCATCAACAAGGAAACCTTTGACCATAAGGGGCTTGTTTACGGTATGGGCCATGCGGTGTATTCACTTTCCGATCCCCGTGAAAGAGTGTTCAAATATTACGTTGAGCAGCTTGCCAAGGAAAAGGGCAGGGAAAAGGAGCTTCAGCTCTACAAGGACGTAGAAGAGCTTGCCCCCGAGCTTATTGCTAAATACCGACGCATTTACAAGGGCGTAAGCCCCAACGTGGACTTCTACAGTGGCTTTGTTTATGATATGCTGGGTATTCCCCGTGAGTTATATACACCTATGTTTGCCGTTGCCAGAATCGTTGGCTGGAGCGCACACCGTATCGAGGAGCTTGTGTGCACCGATAAAATTATCCGTCCTGCATATATGAGCGTAATGGAAGAGAAATAAAAGCTATCGACACATATCACCCGATATGTGTCGATTTTTGTAATAATGGGTTGTTAAAGCACTCTGTATCTGCTATAATAATTTTTATGTTATTATAAATGAAAACGAGGTTTAAGGATTCTTGAAAAAAGCATTAAAGGGTTCAAGTATAGCAACCAAATATCATTATTTTAATCTGATTGTCCGCTCTATAATTTTTGTGAGCACAATCGTTCTTTACGTTAGTAAAAAAATGAACGGCGAAACCGTCGAGCTTATATCCTTCGGCAGTACCCCTTGGTACGTGGTGCCCGTTTGGTTATTCTTCCTTGTGGAGGTTTCATTAAGATTCTTCCCCACAAAGCTTGACACAACCGGTAGCAAAAAGCATTTTAAATCACAGTATATTCCTACGGGTAAAACCGACCCCAAGCACAGATCCTGGAAGGGCGTGGGGGTTTTTGCAGCAGTTTGGATAGGCGCAAACTTAATTTTCAATCTGTTATATCTGTTTAAGGTGTTTGACCAGGGCATGATGATTCTTATTATGCTTTTCTACAGCGTGTCAGATATGATTTGTGTTCTTGTTTACTGCCCCATTCAGAAGCTTTTCGGAAAAAACAGATGCTGTGCGGACTGCCGTATTTATAACTGGGATTTTGCAATGATGTTCACACCCTTTGTGCTCATTCCCCACGTTTTCACATGGTCGTTGTTGGGACTTGCTCTTATACTGTTTGTTAAGTGGGAGTACACCGCACGTAAGCACACTGAAAGATTCTGTATGAATACAAATAGCTGTCTTTCCTGCAAACACTGCAGTGAAAAAAGCTGCAGCAAAAGAAGCAAAGCGACAAAAACCGAAAACAAGGTGAAGGTATGAACATTTTAGTAGTTAACGGTAGCCCCAAGGGGCAATACAGCGTAACACTCCAGACCATAAACTATCTGTCAAAGCTTTATAGTGAGCATGATTTTGAGATACTCCATGCGGGTCATAAAATAAAGGCACTTGAAAGGGATTTTTCCCAGGCTAAGCAGGCTCTTGAAAATGCAGATTTAATAATCTTTTCCTATCCCGTGTACACGTTTATTGCACCCTATCAGCTCCATAGATTTATTGAGCTTATAAAGGAGCAGGGCATAGACCTTAAGGGTAAGGCGGCAACTCAGTTCAGCACGTCAAAGCATTTTTATGACGTTACCGCTCACAGATATATTGAGGATAACTGTGCCGATATGGGCCTTAACTATATCAAGGGCTTGTCTGCAGATATGGATGACCTTCTGAATGAAAAGGGTCAGAAGGAGGCAAGGGCATTTTTTGAATACGTTTTGTTCAGTATGGATAAGGGTATTTATGAAAAGCCGAGCGTTACCCCCACTGCTCCCAAGCACGTTGCAGTTACCGTGCCCGAATGCATAGGCGAAGATAAAAGTGGTGACGTGGTTGTGCTCACCAACTGTAAGCAGGACGATGCTCAGCTTAAAAGCATGATAGATCGCTTCTGCGCGGCTTCTCCACGAAAAACACGTGTAATAAATATTGCCGAGTATAAATTCAAGGGCGGTTGTCTTGGTTGTCTTGATTGTGCCGTTTCGGGTAAATGTGTTTATAAGGACGGCTTTGACGATTTCCTCAGGGGTACAATACAGACCGCTCAGGCAATAGTTATTGCCTTTTCCATTAAGGACCATTCAATGGGTGCCGATTTCAAGCTTTATGACGACCGTCAGTTCTGCAACGGTCACCGTGCGGTGACAATGGGTATGCCCATGGGCTACCTTGTAAGCGGTAATTATAGTGAGGAATTTAACCTTCAGATGATTATTGAGGGTAGGGCACAGGTGGGCAATAATTTCCTTGCAGGTGTTGCAACGGACGAGCTTTCACCCGATAGCGATATCGATAAGCTTGTCTGTAATCTTGAATATGCTCTTCAGAATTCATACGTTCCGCCGCAGAATTTCTATGGTATCGGCGGTATGAAGATTTTCCGTGACCTTATCTGGCTTATGCAGGGTATGATGAAGGCGGACCATAAATTCTATAAGGAGCACGGTCAGTACGACTTCCCCCAGAAGAAGCGTGGCACAATGATTCTTATGAAGCTTTTGGGCTCACTTGTTGCAAATCCCAAAATTAAAGCAAAAATGGGTAACGCAATGACCGAGGGTATGCTTATGCCGTACACAAAGGTGCTTAAAAAATTAGATACTGAAAAGAAATAAAAAATAACCCTTGGTTGTCGCTTTCACACACAACCAAGGGTTATTGTTCGATTTTAGTATCTAACATCTTTTTGTTTACCTCTCTTTCTACGGTTTGGTACTTTGGGATTTTTGAAGCTCCACCGAAATCTGTTTTCTTTAAATTTAATCTATATAAACTCCCGTAAGTGAGAAACACTTTCGATTCGGTGTATTTTCAATTATCTGAAAGCACTGCTTGTAAGGCTTGTTTTTTTATTTAGCCTTTGGGTTCAGCTGTTCATCGGTATCACCCTTTCTTTGATTAAAGAATACCATTTTAAAGCGGCTTTTTCAATTCGCAGAATATATAAAGTTAAAAGCAGTGATTTATTTAAAACACAGAAATTAATGTCGTAGATGTTAATAGTTCAACAAGCCTGTTGACAAGGGCTATATTTATTTGTTATACTGAATGTGTTGGGTCGGTGAAAACCGGCTTTTTTTATTTAAGGTGATAATATGAAGAAGAAATTTTTAATAGCATTAATATGCGTGGTTGTTACCATAGCAATTTCCCTGGGTGGTATTGGTGTTTACCTTGGTGATTATTACAGAGCACAGATTGATTCCGAGGCGGTTTTTGCTCAGGGGAAAGAGGTAAGCGTGACAACTCTTGATAACGGCAATATAGTTTTTATGCCTAAAAATCCCGTGGGTGGCTTTGTGTTTTATCCTGGTGGTAAGGTTGAATATACCGCATATAAGCCCTTGATGGAGGCTTGCGCTTCCCGCGGTATTGCCTGCGTGCTTGTTGAAATGCCCTTTAATCTTGCGGTGCTTGATATGAGTGCGGCAAAGGGTATTGCCGCCGCATATCCTGAAATTACCGATTGGTACGTTGGTGGTCATTCCTTGGGCGGTTCAATGGCGGCATCGTTTTTAGCAGAAAATACAGACGAATACTCAGGGCTCGTGCTTCTTGGCTCATATTCCACTGCAGATTTATCCCAATTTGAGCTTAAGGTTGTGTCGGTTTACGGTAGTGAGGATAAAGTTATGAACGCGGAAAAGTACAATGAATGTGCGGTTAATTTGCCCGGAGATTTTACCGAAATAATTATTGAGGGTGGCTGCCATAGTTTTTTTGGTATGTACGGCGCCCAGGATGGTGATGGTACCCCAACCATAACCAACGTTCAACAGATTAACGCAACTGCCGATATTATAGCAGATGCTTTCGGGAAAAAATAAAAAACGCCCGCTTCAGGCGTTGAATAACCATATAAAATTGAAGTAACCCTTGACCGAGTGTTTCTTTACACACTTTTTATCGGTCAAGGGTTACTTCTGTTCACTCTTGATATCTAACATCTTTTTGTTTACCTCTCTTTCTTAGGATTGTAATAATCTTCTGTGCTTGAAATCTACCTGCCGTTAACACGTATTTTTTACTTCCCACAAGCGGGATTCACTTTTGTTCACAAATAATTTTCTTTTCAGAAGCTATTACGATAGGTTTTCTTTTAAAATCCGGTGATCAATTTTATTTGGATTTTAAATTAAACCTGAAAGCGTTTACCGGTACATTGGTCTCACCTTTCCTTTTTTAGTTTTAGGTTTTTACCTGTTCATCGGTACCACCCTTTCTTTGATTAAAGAATATCATAAAAAAATTAAATTTTCAATACGCAATATTGTACAAAGTTGCTCAAAACCACTTGTTTAAAACGCAGATTTTAGTCAAAAGGCACAACGGGTTTTTGAAAATGTATTGACTTTTATAAAAGGATTTGCTATACTGATTTATGTTGGGCGATTTATATTCGCTTATTTTTTGTTTTTAGGAGGTTTATTATGGCAGTTATTAAAATGATTTTTGCATTCATAATGTCATTAAGCCAGATTTTTGCACCCGTTGGTGCAGTTGTGCAGACAGGAGAAGCTGCGTATTTCACCGATTGGTCTCTTGAAGATACTTTTGATGAGGATGATTACATCGAGCTTCAGAAAACTCCCGGCGAGGATTTTGTTGTTCTTAACCTTACCGATATTCAGCTTGATGATGACGAGGTTTACGGTGATTACGGCACCAGCGCTCAGGAGCTTATTGCAAAGCTTATTGAGGCTAACGATCCCGACCTTATTACATTAAGCGGCGATAATGCATGGGGTACAATTGCTTACCTTGAGCTTATTAATTGGCTTGATTCATACGGAATTCCGTGGGCACCCATAATGGGTAACCATGACGGTCAGGGCTGTATCAGCGAGTTCTGGGTAGCATACCATCTTGCCAATGCAGAGCATTGCCTTTTTGAATTCGGTCCCAAGGATATGGGCTATGGTAACTACATTATTAACGTTACCGAGGATGGTGATATTGTTCATACCTTCTTTATGATGGATACTCACGATAACGCTGAGTTTACACTTGAGGATGGCACAGTTGTTGAGGGCTACGACCACCTTTGGGAAAATCAGCTGTTGTGGTACGAGTGGGCAGTTAACGGCATTGAGGACCTTGCAGGTCACCCCGTTGAAAGCACCGCTATTATGCATATCCCCGTTTACGAATACATTGAAGCATGGGAAATGGTAAGTATTACTAATCCCGACGGCACAAGCAAGCTTAATCCCGAATACTCTGATATTGCATCCGGTGAAAGAGGCGAGGCTTGCTGTCCCGCACCCGTTAACAATGGCTTCTTCAGCCTTTGTAAGGACCTTGGCAGCACAAAGACAATCGTTGTAGGTCACGACCACGTTAACGACTTTGTTGTTGATTATCAGGGCATTACACTTGCATATGCAGTTAAAACAGGCTTTGGTTGTTATTATGACCCCGATATTATCGGCGGCACAACAATCACAATTAACGATAAGGGTGAGGCAGAGCTCACACAGCACTATTACGACATTGAGCTTTGCGGCTGGGCAGGCTAACTTGATATAAAATAAACTGTTACCGAAATTCAGTGAGTGTAATTTCGGTGACAGTTATTTTTTAGTGACTTTGATTTGATTGAATGTTATAATAAACAAAAATACCCTTAAGGTGATTTGAATGGATTTTAAAATTAGCATTGATTGTAAAGTCGGCGTGGTTAAAGCTACGCAAATCAATAAAAATGGTGTAACCTATATTAATCTTAACGTAACCTTCCCCGAGGTGCAGATACCCGACACCCTTTCGGTTAAATGGAAATTCAGTGCCAAGGATTGTGCGTTCACATGGAATCCGGGGATGATGGATATACACGGCTTGTATTTTGACTGGGGCAAAAAGACGATTAAATCACGTCTTGCTTCGTGGATGCCCCTTCAGCAGTTGATTTCACGTGACGGCAGAAACAAATTAGCCGTTGCCGTGTCCGACGTTGACACACCCATTGAAATCGGCACGGGTATTTGCGAAGAGGATGCAACAGTGGATTGCGAGATTAAATTCTTTACCGTGCCCACTGCACCTTGTAATAGCTATTCTGCAGTTATTCGTCTGGATACAAGGGATATGCCATACTATGATAGTATTTATGATGTGACGAATTGGTGGGAAACAGACTGCGGCTACGAAGCGGCATACGTGCCCGAGTCTGCCCGCGAAATAGTGGATTCTTTGTGGTACAGCTTCCATCAGATGCTCCATAAGGATGAAATTATCAAGGAGTGTCAGATGTCCTCGCAATTAGGTATGAAAACCGTTATTGTCGACGATGGCTGGCAGACCGACGACAATAACCGTGGTTACGCCTATTGCGGTGACTGGGAGGTTGCACCCGGTAAAATGGGGGATATGAAGACCCTTGTGGATAGTATTCATAAAACCGATATGCGGGTAATGCTTTGGTATTCAGTGCCCTTTATGGGGATTTACTGTAAAAGGTACGATGAATTCAAGGATATGCTACTCGATAAATCGGGGGATGAAAAGACCTTCTTTGCCCTTGACCCCCGTTATAAAAGAGTACGCGAATACCTTGTGAGCGTTTACGCTACCGCCGTAAGGGAATGGGGTCTTGATGGCCTTAAGCTTGATTTTATAGATTCATTCTATCTTAAGGGCAAGTCCCTTGAGTATGACGCAGGAAGAGATTATCAGAGCCTTGAGGATGCAATACACGCCCTTATGAGCGAGGTTAAGGTGGCGCTTACTGCGATAAACCCCGATATTCTTATTGAGTTCCGCCAATCCTACGTTGGCCCCTCTATAAGAAAATACGGCAATATGCTTCGTGTGGGTGACTGCCCCTGCGATATATTAAAAAACAGATTCAATATTGTGAATCTGCGCTATACTTCCGGCAAAACCGCCGTCCATTCGGATATGATTATGTGGAGTGTGGAGGATACTGTAGAGAATGCCGCATTGCAGTTTGCAAGCATTCTTTATAGCGTGCCCCAGATTTCAATGCGTATTGACAGACTTCCGCAGGACCATTACAAAATGCTTAAGCATTATATTTCCTTCTGGAATGAGTGGAAAGAGGTGCTTCTTGACGGCAAGCTTACCGCTACAAATCCCGAAAGCGAATATAGTCTTGTATGCTCCGAGCTTCACAATGCTCAGGTATATACCTCTTATAACGACATGGTAATTCCCGTTACTGCGGATAAATGCGTTGCGGTGAATGCAACTGCTCAAAATAGCCTTATAATTAAAAACGCAAAGGGTAAGAGCTACCGAGTAGTGAACTGTATGGGTGAGGATATTGCTCAAGGTACGATTGCTTGTAATCTTGAAGAAATCGAAGTGCCCGTTGCAGGTATGATATATATTGACTGAAGAAAAACCGAATGCCTGAGCATTCGGTTTTTTACATATTATTTATTTGTTTATAGACCTTTTCAAATACGGTCTTGTCCGCCAAAAGCTCGGTTATGCGTTTTCTGAATGCGTTGTATTGCTTATCCTCAACGTAATGCTTTGCGTATCCGCCGTCACCATATTTTTCCTTAGCGTGGGTGTAGCCCCGCTCAATAATATCCGCTTCGGTAATGTCGGGAAAATGCTTCAGTGTGTATTGATGGGTACGCCTTAAAAATTCATCAACGTCCGTGGAGCGGTCGGCACTGGAAATAATTTTGCCGTAAATACTGCGTGGCTCATTTTGTGATGATGCCCTGTGGTCCTCGATAGCCTCTTTAATCAGAATTCGTTCGGCTGCCGTGAAAAAGTGCTTCATATTTTCATCTTCAAAAAAGCATTTTGCAGACAGTGTTTCGTGCTGTGCCTTGTTTATGTGGTGGGCAATATCGTGAAAGCAAGCAATGGTATATAAAATATCGGTGTCAATATCCGTGAATTGCTTTTCAAAAATAAAGCAACGCTCTATAACGTAATTTATGTGCTCGAGTCCGTGGCCACCGTCGTTTTTTTCGTATTGGGGTAGAACGTGCTGTGCTATGTAGCTTTTTAATTCCGCATTTATTCTTTGCATCTGTTAGCCCCCTTTAATCACTTAATGCATATATTTTAGCATATATTCCGCTTGTTTTCAATTCTTGCGTTGTCATATTAAAAAAGTGGTGATATAATATTATTGTATATATTTATGTGAAAGGGAAGTACTTTAATGAAATTCATATCATGGAACGTTAACGGCTTCAGAGCTTGTCTTAATAAAGGCTTCGGCGATTTTTTCAAGGATGCGGATGCTGACTTTTTCTGCATTCAGGAAACCAAAATGCAACCCGGTCAGGCGGATTTTGACACACCGGGCTATTATCAGTATTGGTACAGTGCCGAGAAGAAGGGTTATTCTGGTACTGCAGTTTTCACAAAGCACGAGCCCATAAGTGTTAAATATGGCATCGGCGTGGATGAACACGACCATGAGGGCAGAGCAATTACCCTTGAATATGATGATTTTTACCTTCTTTGCGTTTATACTCCCAACGCACAAAGGGAGCTTGCAAGGCTTCAGTATCGTATGTCCTGGGAGGATGCCTTGAGGGAATATATGAAAACTCTTGATAGCAAGAAGCCCGTGGTTTATTGCGGAGACCTTAACGTGGCTCATCAGGAGATTGACCTTAAGAATCCCAAAACCAACCACTTCAGTGCAGGCTTCTCCGATGAGGAAAGAGGCAAATTCACAGAGCTTCTTGATGCTGGCTTTGCAGATACCTTCAGAAGCCTTTATCCCGAAGCGGTTAAATATTCCTGGTGGAGCTATATGTTCAAATCCCGCGAAAAGAACGTGGGCTGGCGTATAGACTACTTTGTGGTGTCTCAACGAATCCTTGAAAGGGTTAAGGATAGCGTTATACTTAACGAAATAATGGGCAGTGACCATTGCCCTGTTGGTATAGAAATCGACCTTTAATATATGCCGTACATCCCTGTGATAGGGTCCCTGAATAAGGGTATTTCAGGGGGTGAAAAGGTGTTGGCGGTAAATAAAAGGGAAATTGACGCAAGTATTATAAGGGCGGTTTTGGTGTTAAGGTTAAAGCCGATGCCCTTTTTGAAAAGCAGGTATTCTACCAGATAGCCTATGGCGGCGCAGATGAAAAATATGGTGATATTAAACCAATCTGCATTTACGCCGAATATACCCGTGTAGGTGTAATAAAATATGGGTATGAGCATAAGGCTTATCAGTAGCCCCACTATTTTGGTTGACCAATAATAGGGGCGTTCCTCGCCCATAAATTTGAATTGTATAATTGAAAAAATTGCCATTGGGTAAAACATAAGCTTTATATGCTCCCAGGTGGATTCATTAACACCCGAAACCAGTGCAGCGATAACGTTTTTGTCGGTCCAATCATACACAAAATGGAGCAGCGTGCCCATGACGCAGGTGAAAATAAAGCCTGCTACCTGCCAAAAAAATAATCTGTTTTTCATAAAAATCACCCGTGAAATAATTATATTCAGACCTGGGCGATATATGAAAAATAATCGGGAAAAATAAAATTTAATAAATATCGGGAGAAAGCATAATGAATATAACAGGTGCAATTTTTGATTTTGATGGTACTCTTTTTGATTCTATGCACGTCTGGAAGGGTATAAGATATAAATTTTTTGAAATATTGGGTCTTGAAATGACCCCCGAGGATGAGGAGATTTTTAAGGGTCTTTTCCTTCGTGAATCGATGCTTCTTGCAATTGAAAGATTTAAGCTTGATAAAAGCTATGAAGAGCTTCTTGAAATGCTTTTTGACTATATCAGGGGCAGATACCTTGTTGAAACCGAACCGAAAAATGATATTATAGAATTCCTTGATAAATTAAAGGCCAAGGGCGTTAAAATGGGTATTGCAACCGCTACGGGTGAAAGTGCCCTTATGGCGGTGCTTGAAAAATACAATATGACCGATTATTTTTCGGCAATCTATTCAACCTATACCGTGGGTGCTTCCAAAACCGAGCCCAGGGTTTACGATGTGGTGCTTGAGGAAATAGGCACCGAAAAGGAAACTACGTGGGTTTTTGAGGATGCACTTTACGCTGCCACAACTGCCAAGAAAAACGGCTATAACGTGGTGGGTATCTATGACAAAAGTGAGCCCAGACAGGACGAGTTTAAGGATATGGTGGATATTTATATCAATAACTACGCAGAACTTGAAATTGTGTGACTTATATTGATTGACACGACTTTATATAATATGTTATTATTTTCATAGTAGTTAAACGGGGGGCTGTATATGGCAGTTTTAAAATGTAAAATGTGTGGCGGTGCACTGAACATCAACGTTGGGGATAGTGTTGCGGTTTGTGAGTATTGTTCAACAAAGCAGACATTACCAAAGCTTGATGATGAAAAAAGAGTTCAGCTGTATGACCGCGCCAACTATTTCCGTCGCTTGAACGAGTTTGACAAGGCAATGGGCGTTTACGAAATGATTCTGGGCGATGACAATACCGATTGTGAAAGCTATTGGGGTATTGTGCTTTGTCGTTATGGTATCGAATATGTTGAGGACCCTGCTTCAGGCAGACGTATTCCCACGGTTAACCGTGCACAGTACACTTCAATTTTAGAGGATGAAAATTACAAGCAGGCAATCCAGAATGCCGATGCCTTACAACGCGAGATTTACGAGGCAGAGGCTAAGGAGATTGACAGAATCCAGAAGGGTATTCTTTCGATTTCTAATAAAGAGGATCCCTTTGACGTATTTATTTGCTATAAAGAAACAGATGCCTTCGGCAACAGAACTCAGGATAGCGTGTATGCACAGGATATTTATACCGCACTTACCAAAGAGGGCTTCAAGGTGTTCTTTGCAAGAATCACCCTTGAAAATAAATTAGGCTCAGCCTACGAGCCCTATATTTTTGCTGCCCTTAACTCTGCCAAGGTTATGCTCGTTGTGGGTACAAGCCGTGAAAATATGGATGCCGTATGGGTTAAAAATGAATGGAGCCGTTATCTTTTACTTGTTAAAAACGGTAGCGGCAAAACCATCATCCCCGTCTATAAGGATATATCACCATACGATATGCCCGAGGAATTCCAATATCTTCAGTCACAGGATATGGGCAAAATCGGCTTTATGCAGGACCTTGTGCATGGTGTTAATAAATTGGTTGGCAAGCCCGCACCCCAGGTACAACAGATTTCTGTTGTGGATGCCGCAGTTAATAAGGAAACCCTTCTTAAACGTATAAAAATGTTTTTGGAGGATAACGACTTTAACAATGCTAAGGCGTATTGTGAACGTGTTCTCGACAACGACCCCGAAAATGCCGAGGCATATCTGTATAGCCTTATGGTTGAAATGCGTGTGACAAAGGTTACGGATTTGCAGAACGTTGCAAGACCCTTCGAGGACAGAAACTCTTACCAGAAGGCTATGCGCTTCGGTGACGATAAAATGAGAAATATGCTCTTCTCATATAATGAGTCCATAAAGGCAAGAAACGAGCTTGCAAGGGTTGAGGGCATTTATGCCAAGGCTCAGGAAAAAATGGGCAAGGGCGGCTCCGAGGCAAACTATAAGGATGCGGCTAAGCTTTTTGAATCCATAAGCGATCATAAGGATTCTGCCGAGCTTGCAAAGCAGTGCTACGAATATGCGGAATATGCACGTAAGGATTCGCTTCTTAAATACGCCAAGTCCTACGTTGACCGTGGTGCGTATGAAACGGCATTGAATTGTCTTGAAAAAATTCCCGGATGGCGTGAATCCGACGAATTGAAAGAGGTTTGCCTTAAGGGAATTAAGGAGAAAAAAGAAAGAGAGCAGAAGCGACGTGATGAAATCGAGCGTCGTGTTGACCAGGTAACCGAAAAGGCACCTAAAATTGCAAATATTCTTATTGCCACAGGCGCAGTGGGCGCAGTTATAGGTACCGGCATAGCAATCCTCGCCGTAGTAAGCTACATAATTAATTACTTTTAAAATTAACCACCTATGAAGCAAGCTTCATAGGTGGCTTTATTTTTAGGTCAATCGGTTAATCCTTGCTGCAGTCGGTAAAAAAATTTAAGATTTTTGTGGCATTTTCATAGTAGCTACTGCTTTCAATCACCATGAAAAGTCTGAAATAAAAATAAGCCAAAGTCTAAAGACTTCGGCTTGATTTTGTCTAACTACTCCACCTTTAATACAAAATTGGTGTAGGCTGCAATTTGAGGTTGCAGGTTGCAAATTGGTAGTCAAGTTATAAGCAAAAAAACACCCCACCTGAATGGTGTTCGTGCACAAGTCCACTAAAAACGGACAATAGAAAAAGAGACCTCCTATGGTAGAATTAAACTATCATAGGAGGAATTTTTATGTCCGGGAGTTACAGAAGCATACAACAATACCATTGGTTTAGTTGGGGAGAAATCAACCGTTAGTAGGGTAAAAAGCAAAGGCTAAACTCTTATTTATCGTAATTTTCGCTGAGTTTCTTTACGTTCTTGTTATCAAAATATATATGAATACGTTCCCAATGAAAAACACGCCTTTTGAACCAAATGGAAGAAAAATGTTTATAAATAAATGATGGATTCGCCTTATTCAAAGGTGCGTATCTCACTTCGTGAGCATCCAACAGCTTGCAATAATCTTTTACCTTATCCATAAAATTCGATGAATTCTTTGGTGACCAGGCATTTTCGGCGATTGCTCCAAGTCTTGGGAAGGTCATAAATTCAAGCTTCTTCATATCAGGCACATATTCTGTCCACATACAAGCTTCAACGCCGTAGGTGTCTTCATCTTTTTCGGTCAATGCACCATCACTGTTGCAAACATCCGAG
>JAZONH010000035.1:0-8311 GCA_045654405.1 Acutalibacteraceae bacterium
ACATCGGTTCACTCACAGGCGGTTTTGTTTGGTCAATCGGTAAAGGCCTTCTTGGTGACCTTGGTGATATGGATTTCAGTGCCATTAAAAACAAATCAAGAAGCCAGGGCGACTTTCAGATGATCCTCAACGTGCTCGCCCTCGTTGGTAACGACAACAACTCAAACATCCTCTCTAAAGCAGCTTACGGTATCGGCACATCCGACGGTATCAGCCTTGGTCTTGTTGGTAACTTCCTTGATCTTGGTGATATCGGCGATATGCTCGGTGATATTCCTATGCTTCTTAAGAGCATGCTTTATGACCTTCTCGTTTACGGTTCATACGGCTATGAAAAGGATTTCGAAGAACTTGGCAATACTCTTCCCGCAGCTGTTGACACACTTGACGAAATGGTAGCTCAGGCTATCGGCGGTCTTCTCGTATATCCCCAGGATTACGAATACGTTGACAGCGTAAAGGTTTGGGACGAGGATTCAGTTCTTATGCCCACACTTGCAGCTAAGGGCTTTGCTGAAGTATCAGCAATGACAAAGATCACTGAAAACAGCGTTTTCAGCCTTATGGATAAGATTGCTCCCTATGCAATCTATGACCTTGGTGTTAATGCTCTTAACAACAACCTTAAGAAAGCTCTTCTTGAAGCAGTTGAGGTTGACTTTAACGAAATTGACGTTGCAGTTCTTCCCGACTACGTAGCAGCTGACTTCGAAACAGATGCTGAAGATGGTAAAGAAAGCTACGTTAACTACATCGCTTACGACAGAATTTATCAGGATGGCGACATCTTCTACTACACAACTATCGAAACTGAAGCTGTGCTTGAAGGCGGCGAGCCCGTTCTTGATGAAGAAGGTAACGAAGTAACAGAAAGAGTACGTAAGTACTTCAGAGCTAACACAGGTTCTGCTAACGATTTCTACAACCTTATCGACTTTGGTTGGGAATTCGTTGCTCCCGCACCCGGTGCTGAAGAAGATTCAGCTGACTTCGCACTTGACAACCTTTCAGCTCTTAACTACAAAGCTCTTATTGCTGAGTACGGTTCAATCATGGAATCCATTAACCACCTTCTCTACGTTGTTTTCGAAACAGCTGTTAAGCAGGACGTTAAGGATTACTTCGCAGAAATGACCGGCGACTACTGGGTTGACGGTGCTACAACTGAAAGATACGCAGACGGCACATCCATCTTCATGGATAACGCATCTCGTCTTCTTAAGTATCTCCTTGCTGAGCACGCAGATAAGATCTTCGGTTCAGACTCAGCTTATGTAGCTTGGGAATATGATGATATCGCTGACTACGAGCTTCTTGACATCGTAGCTATCATCGGACCCGTTCTCTTCGAGGACGTTATGCCCCAGCTTATCATGCCCAAGAATGCTGACGGTACATTCGCATTCCACGAAGGCGTTCAGGTTCTCGAGTTCGGTGCTCTTATTCTTCGTGAATTCATCACTGAAATCGCTCCTAACGTTAACTATGACAAATACATCTTCGCAGAAGGTACAGTAACATCTGCAAACGACAGACAGTTCAAGGTTCAGAATGCTGACGCTTGGTTCAACATCATCCTTAACATGGGTCTTGACGTTGGTTACACATACCTTAACAACCTTACAAACTTCAACACAGCTATCCCCTCACAGGGTGTTACAGAAGCTCGTTGGAAGGATATGCTCGGTACAGCAGTTACATGGGCAGCTCAGTATGTAAGCAACGGTACTGCAAGCGTTATTCACGGCTTCGAGCCCTCAAAGCTTGCTGCTTACAGCGATCCTCTTGACAAATTCAGCTACGTACTTAACACAATTCTTCCTCTCGGATTTATCTGTGGCTGTACAACTGATGAATTTGCATTTGACATCAGTGTTGTATTCGATAAGCTCAAAAACGTTCTTACAACATTTGACCTTACTGAAATCGCTTCTCTCTTCGGTAGAAACACAGAAGCTTACAACATTCTTAACACAACAAACCTTATGGACATGGTTCTTAACCTTGTAAACGGTATTATTAACCTTGTTCTTCCCATCAGCGAAAACGGTAACGGCTACACCGGTCTTCTTCAGGGTGTAGGCACAGGCAGCCTTGATAATGTTATTACAAAGGCTAACCTTAAGATTACTGTTCAGCAGCTCCTCAGAGCTCTTAACAAACAGGGTAGCGACCTCCTTAGCTGTGCTCTTCCCGTACTTGGTATGTTTATCAAGGGTTGGGGTACAGAACAGGAATTCAACGAGCCCGAAATTTCACTTTCAAGATCTATTGACCTTGTAAACGGTGCTACAGAAGGTGCACAGACAGTTACAATTCGTAACGCTTCAAACGGTGTTTGGAGACATTACAGAGATGCTGCAGGTAAAGAATACACTGACGAACAGTATCAGATCAAGCTCATGAGCGTTAACGTTTATGACCAGCTTGGTGAAGATGGTTCATCAGCATACGTTACAGTTTCTGCTTCACAGCAGACAATCGGTTACGGTGCAAGCGGTAGCTTCACATACACTGCTGCTAACGTTCCCACATCCGGTGCTCTTGTAAGATTCAAGGTTGGCTATAAGGTTATTAACGAAGACGGTCAGGAAATGGCTGGCGGTAAGACTTTCTACACAGAATCTTACGCATACCTTAACTATAATGGTTCTGACGCAGGTAAAGAGATTTACTATGATAACGGTGGCTCACTTACTTATGCAGCTATCTACACACCTCACTATGTTCCCCTTTCAACTGCTACAGACTATATCCCCGAAATCGTAACCGGTAAATTCGGTCGTGACTATAAGTTCCTTACTTCACAGCAGGAAGGTGCTATTACAGCTTCTACAGCTACAGTTGACGGTCTTACATTCGGTAACGTTTCAATGAAGTTCTCAAACAGCTCAGGTGGTCGTTACTTCAATGACCTTAAGCAGTTTAAGACATACACTGTTCAGGCAACTAACGATGACGGTGCAGTTCAGTCCGGTTCAGGTAACGCTCTTACAATTAACGGTTCAGTTAATAAAGCAGCTTGGGAAGCAACAAATAAGACTTCCGGTTCAACCTCTAACTGGTCAATCACCTTGAAGGCTAAGGGTTCAAACAACGGACCTCACACCTTCACACTTAAGTACTATGATGATATTGCATACAACAAGTTGAACTCTCTTGCAATGTCTGAAATGGATGCTCTCAGACTTGGTTCTAACTACAACCTTACAGGTAAGGCTTATACAAACGGCGTTCTTGAAGCTCAGAACACAACAGATGATAAGGGCGAAACAGTTCTTCGCGAAACTGCATCTACCACAACAGCATGGATTGCAAATACTGATGCCGGTAAGTGGGCAGGTTCTTACACAGGCGCTGACGGCACAGTTTACACCGAAACAGTTACAGAGTACGCTGCAAATGCAGTTACAGTAACTGATGAAGAAGGCGAAAACGGTTACGTAATGGACGGCGAAAATAAGATTAACGTTAAGAAAGTTACCGTTATCGATTGCGCTACAGCAGTAAACGCATACGTTCCCGCATTCCTTAACGGTGTTCGCGGTGGTGTTCAGGCATGGAACGCTAACTCCGTATGGAACCTCGATGCTCTTTATGAAGCTCTTTACGTAGCAGCTAATGACGTTGGTTACTGTCAGAAATCTGCTATCCAGTCCGTTCGTGAAGGCAAGGGTGACAACCTTGATGCTACAGTTGATGCTCTTAAGGCAGACCTTGCAGCAGTAGAAGCTCAGTATAGTGATACTAAGGACTACACAGACTATAAGATGTACAGATGGAATCGTTACAACGATGCTCGTGACGATGCAGCTTACTACATCAACCTTAAGAATGATGCATCTAACGCAACAGTTGCAGAAATCGACGAAACCTTCCCCTACACATGGATTAACGAAGATGACCTCAGAGTTCTTGTTGCTGGTGACAAGTATGAAGACTTCATCGTAGCTCTTCTTGAGCCCATGACTGAAGAAGAAGTTGAGTCAACTGCTAAATGGCTCGAAGACAGAAAGGCTGAATATCAGACAACTGCTCTTCTTGACGTTGAAATGGCAGCTAACTACCTTGACCGTATGGGTCCCCGTCTTCTCGCTAGAGACCACGGCGTAATCACAACATACCTTGCAGACGAAATTACATCTGCAGATAACATGGTTGGCGCAGAAAGCGAATATACTGCACGTAGCTGGGCTAAGTACGAAACAGCTTATAACAATGCTAAGGCTGTTCTTGCTAACCCCACTCAGATGACAGTATTTGATGCTAAGTATGAGCTTATGTGCTGCCGTAACGAGCTCGTATTGGTTGACAACGAAGCTGACTACTCAGAGCTTGAAGCTCTTATCGCTCAGGCTACTCAGGCATTGGCTAATGCAAACCTTTATGACAACACAGACAAAGAACTTGGTCAGGTTCTTGCTGAACTTGGTTACAACGACTTTGTAAATGCAGACGGCGATTCAATCCAGCTCTTCCCCGGCTCAGCTCTTTATGTAAATAAAGAACCCTATGCTGTTGACGAACAGGATGCTATCGACACAGCTGCAAACGAACTTAAGGAAGCTCTCGCTAGACTTAAATTCAAAGGCCTTAACATTACAGGTGCAGGCGTTTCAACTGAAGTTATCGTTCCCGGTGACGAAGAAGCTGGTATCGAAGATATCACAGCTACAATCGCTAGAATTGCTCCTGAACTTGACGCTGATGCAGTTAAAGCTGTTCTTGGCGCAACTGCAAACAGCGCAAACGTAACAACTGACCTCATCACAGTTTCTAACGATGCTAACTACACCGTTGATACTGACCTTGAGGCTCTTACAGGTACAAACGCAACAGTTACATTCTACACACTTGTTGGTGGTGTAAAGGTTCCCGTTGCTACAGTTAAGATTGTTGTTGAAGCTGACGTTAACGGTGACGGTGCTCTTGACGTTCTTGACGGTGCTCTTACAGAGCTCGCTTCTAACGAAAATGCTGAGCTTAAGGGTTGCTACTTCATTGCCGGTAACCTTGATGCAGCTACAGAAGAAATCGTTGCAGCTGACTATTCAGCAGTTATCAACAAGATTCTTGCTTAATTGAATTAAGTCTAACGGTATTAATGCTAATTAATACAAAACCCTTTTAATCAAATCCTCTTGTCGGGGAAACCCGACAAGAGGGGAAAAAGAAATCGTATACTATTATATATATAGTATATACGAATTCCGAGATTAAAAGCGGTGCGGCATATTATGCCGCTATTTGGAGAGAAATGGAAAATAAATTCCTTAGGAGGCAAACACAAATGTCTAAGACAAGAAAACTCATCAGTGTTCTTGTTGCTATCATGATGGTAGTTTCAATGTTTGCAATCGCTGCAAACGCTGCAGGCTACGAAGATGATGAAACAGCAGCAGAGTACACTCAGGATTGGGCACTCGGTGAGCCTGTTGACAACGGCGACGGTACATGGAGCGTAGATGTTTACCTTACAACAAACTATGCAACAGGTCCCATTCAGTTCGTTCTCACAAACTCCGACACATCTGTAGCAGCTATCGATGATGTTATTCTCGGTGATGCTATCCCCGCTGATTACAACGCAACTGTTAGCGTTTCAAAATCAAAGGGCAAAGTTATGATTATTGCTGATACCGAAGGTACCGGCACAATCGCAGGCGAAGAAATCGACGGCGTTATCGCAACTGTTGTTTACACCTATGCAGGTGAAGGCTCAGCTGAAATCGCTATCGACGACAACGCAAAATCTGCTACTAACGTTGCAGGTACACTTATCGCTGCTCGTATGAGCGACGGTGACCTTGTTACAGGTAACCCCATCACAGGTCAGACAGTTACTGTTGGTGATTCTGTAATCATCGGCGGCGCTGCTGAAGCTCCCACACTTGGTGTTATCGACGGCACTATCGGTGTTATCGATACAACAAGACAGGATATGTACTGTGATGAATCAGAAATGGGTCTTGGTGACGCAACCTTCACTGGCTACATCTATGGTGTAGAACCCGAATATGCTGAAGATATCTATTCAGTTTTTGAAGTTATCGGTGATGGTGAACTTGAAATCGTTGCTAACGAAGCAGGTTCCGAAGCTGGTACAGGTACAATCGTAAACGTTCTTGACCTTGACGGTAACGTAGTTGAATCTTATGTTCTCGTTATCTTCGGTGACGTTAACGGCGACGGTATGATTGATATGGTTGACGCTGGTGATATCGAGCTTCACGACGCATGGATGTATGAAATGAGTTCAAACGGAATGCGTTTTGAATATGCTTATCAGGCATTCGCAGCTGATGTAAACTGCGACTATATGGCTGATATGGTTGACGCCGGTGACGTTGAATTACATGACGCTTATATGTACGAAATGGGTTCAGACGGCATGCGTATGTACCAGGCAGACGTTATGATGAACATTGCTTAATAGCTTTTGTTCAATTGGTTTAGTTTTTAATAATTTAATATTTTTTACAGGAGGCTACTTAAAATGTCTAAGAAAATTTTAAGTATTGCACTTGCAGTAGTAATGCTCTGCTCTGTTTTTGCATTCTCAGCAAGTGCAGCAAACACATCTGTAGACACAACCTTCCCTGCTTCTTCAAGCCAGGTTGGTTTCCGTGTTGTTACAGATGCGTATGTTGGTCAGCCTGCAGGTGAAACAGTAACCGTTAAGGTTTTCTGGGTTCACGCAGTTGGTACTGACTACACTTCATTCCTTCAGAGTATCGGTAACGTAGTTATTTGCTACGGTGATGCATTTGAATATGCATACTCTGGTACAAGCGGTTATGAAGGTCGTACTTGGGGTGAAGCTTATGCACCCTATTTCAAACCCGCAGCAAATGTTAACGCTAACAATGCAACATACATGAACAGCGTTATCAGCAAGCTCAGCACTGCTGACCAGGCTTATGGTTGGACATCTGCAATGCTTGTTCAGCTTGCAGTTGACACAACAGTTACATCAGCTGCTAAGGGCTTCCCCCTTGATCCCGACTGTGAAATCTTCAGTGTTGAGTTCACAACAACAAGAGAAGTTACTGAAGATGATATCATCGGTATCCCCTCACACCTTATCGGTTCAACTGTTACAGCAAGCTGGAGCACAGGTTCAAAACAGCAGAAATGGACTGCAGCTAACATCATCAACAGCGAGCCCGCTCGTCCTCTCGTTGTTAACAACATCGACACAGCAACAGCTAAAATGCGTCCCGGCGCAGCTGACGGCACTGTTGACCTTGGTATCACAGGTGCTGTAAACAGCCTTTCTTTCGAAGCTGGTAAAGAGTTCGTAGGTGGTTGCTACGTTGCTCCCAACCTTAACGCTGTAGGTGTTCAGGCTCGTGTAGACGGCGTTGTAGCTGCTGCAGAAAGCACATGCATCTACGAGACATCTGAAGGCTTCAAATACCGTTCAGCTATTGAAGGTATCGATGCTGCAGGTCTTGGCTCACAGATCGAAGTAAGAACATACATCACTGATGTAAATGGTAACACTTACTTCTCAAACTGGATGTTCATTGACGCAACAACTGTTCACGACAACGCTGTTGGCAATGGCATGGCAGGTATTGCTTAAACAAAAATGATTTCGAAAGCTTACGAAAAAGCTGATTTTGAGATTATCGAATTTTCACTTGAGGATGTTCTTACAAACTCTGCAGTGATTACTACCGAGCCCACAGTCCCGGGTACTACGTTACCCCCGATTGGTATTGGCGGCGGTAGTGATGCGAATATTCAATGGTCAGACTTTTTCCAGTAACATTCAATTACTAATGAATACTGAAAGGAGTATTTTTCATTATGAAAAAATACATTGCACCTGAGCTTGAAATCATGGAGTTCGAGCTCGAAGACGTTCTCACTATCTCTTATGCAGATGGTGACATCGACGACGGTTGGTATTAATTAATCCGACTGTATAAGTCTTATAAACCGCAAGCCGAGGGAAACCTCGGCTTGTGTGGTATAAAGGTTAAAATCTGTTTGTCCGTTTATTTGAGTTAACCTATATGGTTGATTGAAATAAAGGGATAAGAAATATTTAAAATAAGCGATAGCCTATCATCCCATTTTGCGAAGCAAAAAGGGAGGGGGACCACACCGTAGGTGTGGTGGTGGGTAGTTCTCTTGCCTCCATCCACCATTAAGAGAGAAAAACATGAAAAACAAAAATCCAGATATAACTCACATCTTAGTGGATAGAGCAAGAAATATGCGTAAGGAGCCCACTGAAGAAGAAAACAAATTGTGGCATTTATATCTCAAAAAAATCAGACCACGATTTGTACGGCAAAAA
>JAZONH010000036.1:0-15048 GCA_045654405.1 Acutalibacteraceae bacterium
TTGCCGATAGGTGAACAAGCCCCTATCAATACGCCCAAAGCGAACAATGGTACAGTTTCAAATTTAGGAAGTATCGCTGCCATAAATTCGGCACAAGGTCTGTCATTAGACAGTTTGCCTTTCGCTACTTCCATTATTAGTATAGTTAAATTGTTATATTTTGTCAACAAAAAAAGAAAGTGGATATCAACGACGTACAGGTCCCACAAAAAGTGAGCGCTGATACCCCTACTTCCACTTTCAAAAGAAGTATATCAAAAATATTCCTTTTTGTCAAATCAAAGGGGATAAATATAAAAATGTTAGAGAAAACATAAATCACAAAAAATACGGAGAGAACCGTTCAAACGCAGGAGGAATTTTTTCTATGGCAGACTTAAAAACATTACTAGGTGATCAGTACAAAGAAGGTATGACACTTGAAGAACTTATGGACCTTGAAGTGGAAATGCCAAAACCAGATACTTCGGCTTATGACAACTTAAAAAAGAGATTTGATGAGGTTGCAAGCGAGGCCGCAAACTACAAAAAGCAGTTAAGGGCAAATATGACTGAAGCAGAGCAAAAGGCTGCTGCTGATGCAGAAAAGTACGCCAATATGGAGGCGGAACTTGAAAAATTAAAGGCAGATAATGCCATTGCTGAAAATGCAAAAGGACTTGTTGCAATAGGCTATGACGAAGCCGTTGCCAATGAAGTTGCCGCAGCACTATTTAATGGTGATGCAAAAGCAGTTATTCAGGCGCAAGGGAAGTTTGTTGAAGCGCAGAAAAAGGCAGTTTTAGCTGAAGCCCTGAAAAATTCTCCTGTACCACCGGCAGCGGGGGCAAGCGGTACGGAGATAACCAAAGAACAGTTGAGAAAAATGTCGCCTATGGAGAGGTTTGAATTTTCTCAAAAGAACCCCGAACAATATAAACAAATTTATGGAGGTAGCTAATATATGGCACACGTTATTTATGATAATTTTTACTTGTCAAACGAGGTGGAAGATCAATATAATTCTCACCTTGATTTACAGCAGTTTTGTACCGTGGATAATTCCCTTGAAGGCGTACCCGGTATGAAAAGAAGAATCAACGTATATTCTGCAACTGATGGTACACAAAAACTTGCAATGGGCGAAGGTAATACTAAGAGCATTGAAGTTTCTTATGAAAATAAGGAGTATGAAATTTTAATGGCTCAGAACAGATTTGAGTATTACGATGAACAGGCAATGATTGACCCTATGCTTGTACCCGTAGGAACAAGGCATATGGGTACTGACCTTTTCAACACTGTTAATGCTGAGGTTTTTGCAGAGTTTAATAAGGCAACCCTTACTTCAACTGCAACAACTTTCGACTTTGCGGCATTCGTTGATGCGCAGGCAAAACTTAACCTTGAAAATTTAGAGGATGTAACGCTTTTCGGCTTCGTTTCTCCTTCTGATATGGCAGGTATCAGAAAGGCACTTAAAGAGGACCTTAAATATGTTGAAGCCTTCTCCAAAAATGGTTACGTTGGTACTGTTGCAGGTATCAATCTTTATACCAAAAAGGATGCTGAAGCCGGCACTATCATAATCGCAACAAAAGAAGCTGTAACACTTTTCAATAAAAAGGGTACTGAGGTTGAACAACCTCCTAGAGATTCTGGCGATGCTAATATCAGAAAGAATACTATTCTTTCAAGAAAGTATTATTTAGCTGCCCTTACTGATGCTACTAAGGTAGTAAAAATGACTAAGGGCGCTTAAATAAAGGGGGCAGGACAGAATGACGCAGCTTGAACGCTTAAAAATAAGAATCACAGAAAACGTAACTGATGTAGAGCTGGAGGATATATTGGAAAGCGCAAAGGCGGTCATTTTGTCTAGGCGCTTCCCGTTTGGCGAATATCCCCAAGAAATTGAGGATAGATATAAGGACCTACAAATCCGTATAGCCGTTGAAATGTTTTCTAAACGTGGTGCTGAAGGTGAAACGGCGCACAGTGAAAATGGCATAAGCAGAACATATGCAAGTGCCAATGTTTCAGAAGATCTTTTAAAAGAAATAACACCGAAAGCAGGTGTTGTATGAGGGATTTAAAAAGAAATCAACAAACTATTTGGTGTTCACTTTTAAATGTATCAAGTGAGCAGGATGAATGGGGTAACACAAATGATATTAAAGCCTATGGTGAACCCTTCCCAATTAAAATGACACTTTCAGGTAATAAGGGCGAAGCATCTGAACAGGCTTTCGGTACGGCTTTACAGTATGACCGCGAAATGTCAACCCACGATATGAACTGCCCGATAGATGAATATAGCCATCTGTGGCTTGACGGCAAAGATACCGCAGGCACACATAATTATATCGTTAAGGCAGTTAGCAAAACTTTAAATTCAATAAGATATGCCATTGAGAAGGTGAATGTATCGTGAAAACTATAAACGTAAAACTTGACCCCCAAAGCGTTGCAGATGCAATAACTGAACTTAAAGAATATCAAAAAGATGTTGAAAATAAGACAAGGAGACTTGCACAAAGACTAACCGATTTAGGCGCTGAAATTGTAAGAATAAAAATAGTTGGTATGGGTGCATATTATTCAGGGGAATTGCTTTCAGGGGTGGACGGATATTATTCGCCAACACTTAATGCTGGCTTTGTACGGGTTACAAGTGATCACGTCGCGTTTGTTGAATTTGGTACCGGTGTTAAAGGGCAAGCAAGCCCACATAAAAATGGTGAATATTTATCAAAAGCCGCTTGGCAATATGCTACTGGTGCAAAGATATTTACCACAAAAGATGGGCGTGTAGGGTGGATTTATCCAACTAGCGACGGTGGCTTTAGATTTACGGAAGGTATGCAATCAAGATCCTTTATGTATGAAACGGCACTTGAATTACAGAGAGCCTTTCCACGAATTGCAAAGGAGGTGTTTAGCACTTGATAGATAAGGAAAAAGAAATTTTCAACGCAGTGGCAAAAGTTTTACGCGGGAAATTTAAAGAAATTTATGTTATCGGTGCTGAAATGACACCTACGCCGCCAAAGTTCCCTGCTGTATCATTTGTACAAACAAATAATATGGTCCAAAATAATTATTCCACATTTAATAGCCTTGAAAATGTGATTGGGGAGGAATATAAGGCTGAAGTTTTTAGCAACCTGGAAAAAGGTAAGGAAGCACAAACAAAGGAAATAACTGCCGTTATATCCGATTGCTTGGCTGCTTTAGGCTATGAAAGAACGTTCTGCGAAATTGTGCCCAATACGGATTCAACAATTAACCGCAGAATGTCAAGATTTAGAAAAAATAACGTAATTTAATGGAGGTATAAGATGGGCATTGCATTATCTACAGCAGGCGTAACGTTGGGTTACGCTACTGAATCAACGGCAGGGACAAGGCCTACTACGGGCTATACAATTATCCCTGATATAAAAGAGATTCCCGAAATGAACCCTGAACCTGAAACTCTTGAAACTACGACTCTTGCTGAAACAGAGTATAAAACGTATATCGAAGGGCTTAAAGATTTAGGTGGTGCATTAAGCTTTTTGGCAAACTATACTACCGAACTTGAAACAGTTTGGTCAGCATTGGTAACTGCATATAAAACGGCAAAAACTTCGGGTAAATCTATTTGGTTTGAAGTAAAGCATCCGCAATTAACAAAATCTGTTTTCTTTACCGGTCAGCCCTCAGCAATGGGCTTGCCTGCAATGAGTGTAGGTTCTGTGTTAGAAACTAATCTTTTCATCACACCAACAAATGCACCTATATGGGAAACTAAAACAACGGCTTCTGCTGGTTAAAAATTAGGAGGATATACTGATGGCCAAACAATTAAATTTTGAATATAAAAGCAAAGAATATACCCTTGAATTTACGAGGGATTCTATAAAGCAAATGGAAAGAGAGGGTTTTGTGGCAACAGAATTAGCAACAAAACCTATGAATACATTACCTCAACTTTTTGCAGGTGCTTTTAAAGCACACCATAAGTGGGATGTGAAGCAAAAGCAAATTGATGAAATGTTTAGTTTGTTTACTAATAAAAACGCATTACTTGAAAAACTTGCTGAAATGTATCACGAACCTTTTGAGGCACTTATGGATGATGAAAATATTGATGCGGGAAACGCCATAGCGTGGGAGGCGAATTTTTAGAGACAAATCCCACGCCTATAAAAACTCATACTGAGATTTTTGAAGAAAATTTCCCCTTTTATCTTGCCATCGGTATGTCCTATGCGGAGTATTGGGAGGGGGATTCGTCCCTCGCCCGATGCTACCGCAAGGCATATAAAATAAGGCAAGAGGAAATCAATAATAATGCGTGGTTGCAAGGCTTGTACATATACGATGCCGTTTCTACTGCACTACATAATGCTTTAAGGGGAATGGGTAAAAATAAGCCCCCTGCAAAAGACTACGCTAAAAAACCTTATGATTTTAAAAATAGAGAAAAATCCGAAGCAGAAAAGGCAAGGGAGGTTGAAATTGAACAACAGAAAGCCGCTGCTTGGATGGAAAATTTTGTTCGTATAAATCAGAGCCATAGAGCCAAATCAAAATAATATTAGGGAGGGATTCTATGGCTCTTACTATTGACCAATTAAATATTCAAATAGCCGCAGATAGCAAAAATGCGACAAGAGCATTAACTTCCCTTATAAAGAAGTTAGAACAACTAAAAACTGCGTTGAATGGTAGTGCGGTTTCTAATATTACCATTACAAATTCTTTTAATAAAACTACCAACGCCATAACCAAAACTACAAACGCTACTGAAAAACATAATAATACTGTTAAAAGAACCAGTAAATCAACAAAATCATTTACTGATAATCTTGCACAACAAATATCAAAATGGCGAACATTATTAGGTGTTTTTCAATCAGCAGCCAGGGCTATGGGCAGTTGGTTTAAAGAAAGTAATGATTATATCGAAACATTAAACTTATTCAACGTAACTATGGGCGAAGGCGCTGAGGAAGCACGTAAGTACGCTGAAAGTGTATCAAACCTTATGGGTATTGATATTTCTGAGTGGATGCAATACCAGGGTACATTTAAGCAACTTACAAGTGGTTTTGGTGTTGCAAGTGATGCGGCAAATGTAATGTCGCAAAACTTAACACAGTTATCCTACGATATGGCATCATTCTTTAATACTGACGTTGAAACGGCTTTTGATAAATTATCATCTGCTATGTCAGGTCAGGTTAAAGGGTTAAGGGAATTTGGTATTGATACCACTGTTGCATCATTACAAGAATACGCTCTTGCAAAGGGCATTGATACAAAAGTTAGATCAATGACACAGGCTGAAAAGTCTTTACTAAGATATAACTATATTATGGAGAAATCCATAACTATTCAGGGCGATATGGCAAGAACCATAGTAACACCTGCTAACGCATTAAGAATATTAAGTGCCCAATTTACACAGTTAAAACGTGCATTAGGTAATATTATCAGCGTTATTGTTGCAAGATTTATACCATACGTACAAGCTATGGTTCAAATTTTAACTGAAGCTGCAACTGCAATAGCAGAGTTTTTTAACTTTAAAATTCCTGAAATTGACTATTCCGGTCTCGGTGGAAATATGACGGAGAGTTTTGATGACGCTGAAGAATCGGCAGAAGGCGTTTCAGGTTCAATAAAGGAAATCAAAAAGCAGTTAATGGGCTTTGATGAACTTAATATTATAAGCAACCCTGATGCCGATAGTGGCGGTGGTTCCGGTGCCGGTGGCAGTGGTGGTTTAGGCGATATGAAGCCTTTGGAATATAACTTCCTTGAAGGATTAGATACAAGCAATCTTGATGAAATAAAGGAAAAAATATATAAAATTCTTGAAATTGCTAAGTATGTAGGTATCGCTATTATGGGGTGGAAATTAGGCTCTTTCCTTGCAGACCTTGCGTTAGCAAATACGGCAATGGGTGGTTTTGCAAAATTCGCAACTTCAATGGGGATAACGATAGGCGCAACTATCGCCATTACGGGTATTGCGTGGTTTATTGATACAAGCATTGAGGCTTGGCGTGAAGGCTTAGGCGTACCTGAAATGGGTGAACTTCTTGCAAGCGCAGGATTTACTACAGTAGGTGCTGGACTTTTAGGTGGCTCATTAGGTAAAGCAATGGGCAAATCCTTTGGTTCTTCTATGAAAGTAGGTGCAGGAATTTCTTTAACTGTTACCGGTATAGGCGAATTAGTTGTTGGTATTAAGGATTTAATAACAAATGGTCCTACACTATCAAATATGCTTACTATACTTGCAGGGCTTATATCCACTGTAGCCGGTGCTTGCTTAGTTTTAAATGGCGCATTAGGTATAACCTGGAAAACAAGTTTACCTATTGTTGGTGGAATAGCCTTAATAGTAACGGGCTTAGGCGCTATTGCTTACGGAATAATTGATTTAATAAATAATGGTCCTAACTTAACAAACGTATTAACAATTTTAGGTGGTGCGTTTGCCGTATTAGTAGGTGTTTGTTTAGCATTTAATACGGCATTACTTGCAAACCCAATAACCTGGGTAATAGCAGGAATTATGGCGTTAATAGCAGCCATAGTATTATGTATCACATATTGGGAAGAAATTATCACCTGGGTTGGCAAGGCTTGGGACGGCGTTGTTGCAGTATGGCAAGTTGCTGCTAATTGGTTTAATGATAATGTAATTACACCTATAGTAGACTTCTTCCGTGGGCTTTTTGAAACTGTTGCAGGCTTTTTCGTAAGTCTATGGGAAGGCATTGTTGCAGTATGGCAAGTTGTTGCAAAATGGTTTTATGATTATGTAATTTCACCTGTAGCAAACTTCTTTGTGGGGTTATGGAATGGTATTTCAAGTGGTGCGGTAGCACTTTGGACCGGCATTAAAAGTGTATTTTCAACTGTTGCAAAATGGTTTTATGATTATGTAATTAAACCCGTAGCAGACTTCTTCGTAGGTTTATGGGATGGCTTTAAAAATGGTGGAGTAGCTGCTTGGGAGGGTATAAAAAGCGTTTTCTCAGCCGTTGGTACTTTCTTTAAAGATGTTTTTTCAGCAGCTTGGAAAGGTATAGTTAGTGTTTTCTCAACTGCCGGTGAAATTTTCGTTAATATAAAAGACGGTATCGTTTCAGTTTTTAAAACTCTTATGAATGGATTTATTGAGGGGTTGAACTGGGTAATCGCATTACCTTTTAAGGGTTTAAACGGAATCCTTGAAACTATTCATAATATTTCAATAGTAGGTGCAAAGCCTTTCTCTTGGCTAACCTGGCGTGCCCCTGTCCCACAAATTCCAAAACTTGCTGAAGGTGGTATCGTTAATGAAGGGCAGATGTTTATAGCAAGAGAAGCGGGTCCTGAATTAGTTGGTTCTATCGGTAAAAAAACTGCGGTTGCTAATAATGACCAGATTATTTCCGGTATCGAAAGCGGTGTATATCGTGCAATGATGGCTGCTAACTCCACTAACAGAGGTGGTGCACAAACTATCCGCATTATCAACGAAATTGATGGTGATGTAGTGGGTGAAAAGGTTATTCAGTACCATAACGGCAGGGTTATCCAAACGGGTGAAAGCCCACTGCTAATTTAAGGAGGTAAACTATGGCAATTTTACAAATCAATAAATTTGATATAGCAGACCCTCAAACATTGACTTGGGATATATATGACCTTGATTCTGAGGACGGTGCAGGAAGAAACCAGGAAGGATATATGTTTCGTGATCGTATCGCAGTTAAAAGAAAACTTAATTGTACTTGGGGTCCAATGGAACCAGCACAAATGGCAATATTATTAAAGGCTATGGATAGCGTGTTTTTTATAGTTCGCTATCCTGATGCCCACGATGGAACGTACAGAGAAGGCGAATTTTATGTAGGTGATAGAAGTACACCTATGTATGTGTGGAATAACGAAAAAGGTAAATACTTGTGGGAAGGCCTTTCTGCAAATTTTATAGAAAGGTAGGTTTTTAAGTGTATTCAGTTAGCGATGCTTTTTTAGAAAAAATATTAGCAGATAACAGAAATTTTAAAGTAAAAATAACGCTTGATCCTGCCATTGAACTTACGGGCACAACTATACAAGATATAACGCTAGAAGAAATCGTAAATTCAGCAGAAAGTCTTACTATGGGATGTGCCTGTTCTAATAAGGTAACAATTAACCTCATAAACCCGCCTACTGATGTGGATTATAACGGCATTGCATTTAATGTTGAAGTAGGGCTTTTAATGAATGATAGACCCGTAACATACGAGTGGGTTCCTTTAGGCAGGTTCTATGGTGCTAATGCTGAAACTACAAACGATTTTAAAAATTTAAAATTAACTGCATATGATGGCTTTTGTAAAATGATTGGCAAATACAATGCAACAGTGCCAGAAAATACAACACTACAAGCTATATATAACGACCTTAAAACTCAGTTGTATGCTCAGTGTGGTATTACTCTTAAAGAGGCTACAATGCCTGATTATTCGCTAAATTTCCCATATCTTGATATTGAGTTTCAGCAGGCAATAAGTTATCTTGCAGGTTGTATTGGTGGCTTTGCAAGGTTTGATAGAAAAGGCGTACTTGAAATTACAAAATACGCAGAAATTGCGTATACCATTGATAGAAAAATGCAATATTTAAGTGGTTTTAAGCGCACTACCGATAAGCCCCTTATAATAACATCCCTTTCAACGGGAACTGAGGATAAAACAATTATACGTGGTGATGGTTCAAACGGAACTAACATTACCTTTGAAAATCCATATATCACAGATGAAATGGCTGATGATATTTTTAATGAAATACACAATTTAACTTACACACCTTGCCAAGTGAAATGGCGTGGAAATCCCGCTATTCAGGCAGGGGATATAGTGCAAGTTGTTGATAAGGATTATGTACCACATAACGTGCTAATAATGAGCCAAACATTAAAGATAGGTAGCGGCTGTAATGCTACTATTGATTGTAAGGGTACAAGCACAACAACAAGCGAATTTTCCCAAAAGTTTGAATCAGTAGGTAAAAAAATAGAGCGTGTGTATAGCACGCTACAACAAGCAATATTGGATGCAACAAACAATATAACCGGTAATACTGGTGGTTATGTTATGATGCACGACACTAATAATGATAGTAAACCCGATGAAATTCTTATATTAGATATTGAAGATTTAACCCTTGCAACAAAGGTATGGCGCTGGAATAAGGAAGGTTTAGGCTTCGCAAATAATCCTGCCGGCAATGCTTATTTAGGACCATATGCAACAGCAATTACGGCTGATGGGCAGATAGTTGCTGATTTTATCACAACGGGTGCATTAAACGCTGAAAGAATTGCCGTTGAAAACTTTGATAGTGATGAACCTACCAAGATAACCGATTATATTCGCTTTGGTAACGGCACAATGACTTTCGGTAAGGGCGATAGCACTTTAACGCTAAAACTTGAAAATAACCAGGTAGCCTTTTATCGTGATGAAACACGTATAGCATATTTTTCTAGTAACAGTTTTGAAATTGAAAATTTAACCGAAGGTAAAATAAGATTCCAAAATTTCGGTTTTATCCCACGTGCATCAGGGAATTTAACATTTACTAAAATAACATAAAAAACGCCCAGGTTACCGTGGCGAAACACCAAGCAAAGGATGTTTCTACTGCTCCACGTTCTCCCTGGGCAGAGATACCGCCGACCGAATTAACGGCCTGGGGCGCCCCAAACCAAACGAGGGCTACGCCCTAACAAACGGTATCTCTAAAGATCATAATGCAGGGCGGTCCATCGAATTGGACTACAATCCCTACGTGTAATAAAATACAATAAAATCAAGAATTTGTCAAGATTTTTTTAAGAAGCCATAAGGAGGTGTTTTTATGGCAGAAGTAAGAAGCGGCTCATTTAGAACAACTGGATATTCTGACCCCGGATATACTGACCATTACGTGTTTTCCTGGTCATTAACCAGCCAAAGTGTTGTTAATAACACCTCAACAATATCCTGGTCGGTTAAAGGCGCTGGTGGTACTAATTCAGCCTATTGGACTTACGTTCAAGAAAAATACGTAACGGTAAACGGCAGTACACAAACAAATACAACTAAGGTTGAAACACACAACGACACAGTTGCTTTTAGTGGCTCAACTACCATTAAACACTCAAATAATGGTAAAGGCTCATTTAGTGCTTCCTGTGGTGGTGCATTCTATTATTACGGTAGTTATAACTCCACCGGTAGCGGGTCTTGGGATTTACCTACTATACCAAGGGCGACAACGCCTACAGTTTCAGCAACGACAGTTACTATGGGTAGTGCCGTTACAATTAACTTAGCACCTGCTGATTCTAGCTTTAAGCATAAATTAACATATGCTTTCGGCTCACTTTCAGGGCAAACGTCAGGAATAGCAAGTGGCACTAATTTTACATCAAGTGGTACAGTAGGCGTAGCATTTACTCCACCCACATCATTAGGTTCTCAAATACCTAATGCAAATAGTGGAACTTGCACTATAACTTGCTACACATATAATTCTGGCGGCACACATATTGGCACAACAACTAGAACTATTACGTTAAATATTCCTTCATATACGCCAACTGCAAGTGTTGCAATAACGGGTGTGAATTTATTAAGTAGCACCTATGTTCAGGCAAAATCTTCAGCAAAAGTAACTATAACGGCATCATCTTCATATGGCGCTACAATCAAAAGCTATTCTACGAAGATAGACGATAAAACATATACTGCACAAAGTTTTACAACCTCAGTGTTATCAACAGGCACTAAAACGGCTGCTGCAACTATTACAGATTCTAGGGGTAAAACAGTTACAGTAAATTCTGCTTCAATTACAGTTTATGCCTATTCTATCCCATATATAACATCATTTTCGCTTGCAAGGCAATCAGATGGAACAACGGTAATAGCCTCTTTAAAGGGTGGCTTTTCGGCAGTAAATAACAAAAATGCCAAGACTGTAAAAGTAACGCTAAACGGAGTTACAAATACAGTAACAGTCAGTGCATATACCTTTGATACAACAACTACATTTACTAGTGTACCAACGGATAACACACTTACAGGAACTTTAACATTAACCGACTCATATACCGCAGCAACAAAATCAGCCGTATTGCCTACTGTAGCCGTAACAATGGATTTTCATAAGGATGGCGATGGGATTGCGATGGGTAAGGTTTCTGAAACAAGGGATTTACTTGATGTGGCTTGGAGCGGGCGTGTACGAAAGAATTTGTCCGTAGATGGAACTCATACTGTATCAGGCAACGCAACAGTTGGAGGCACATTAAGTGTAACTGGTGCGACTACACTAAATAAAGCAACAACAATAGCTGATACTGATTGGAAAACCTTAATATTAAAGCGATTGAACGCTATTGGCGCAGTAACTATACAATTTCAAAACAATACCGGTTCATTAGGTTTTATCGGTATGACGGGAGACGAATTAAACACCTCATTAAAACGATGGACATCTGATGGTGTTACTGCATACACGGTTTTAGACACCGGTTTAGTAAAGGATTTTGTTACAGAACAAGGAACTTCAGGCATATGGACCTATAGAAAATGGAATAGTGGTCTTGCTGAATGCTTTGGTGCACAACCCGTTACAAATATGCTTGTTGGAACGGTGTGGGGAGCGTTGTACTGTTCGTCAAGAATAAATCTGCCTAATTTCCCATTTACGTTCAAAGCAGTACCACAAGTTAATCTTAGTTGGAACGCAACATATACAGCATTAATAGATGGTGCATTAGGTGTAACCACAACGAGTTCAGGATATACATTTATACTTAGGGCTGATTCGGTAACATTAAGCGGTTCAGTAGCAATACGAGCAATAGGCAAATGGAAATAAAGGAGGGATATATTGGCCAGAATAGTTCAAGAAATAAATTTAGAAGTTGCAAAACCTAATCTTTTTCAGGCAATTGTTGCAAAGCAAAATGACTATGGTTCACGTTTCTTAAAAGTTACCTTTGTTAATAGCGGTGAAAAAATACACATTGAACCTACGCTTACTGCCACTATTAATGCTGAAAGACCTGATGGATTAAGTAAAAGGTTTGAGGCTGTAGTCAATGATGATGGCACAGTAACGGCTCCTTTAGTGGGGTGGATGCTTGAATTACAAGGCTTAGTAAACTGTGATATATCAGTTATGACTGAGGATGGCAGATTAACTACAACAGACTTTTCAATAAACGTAAATGAAGCAGCTTGTAGTGATAGCGATATTTCTGCTGATGAAGATTACGACATCTTAAAAGAATTGATTGTTAAGGTAGAAAAAATGGAAGAAGAATTTGACCCTTCTAATTATGTTACAAATACACAGTTTGCAGATAACGCAAGTGGTAATGCAGGGGTTGTTAGAATTAAATCAACTTATGGCATAACAAGTGGTAGATATGATGGTAATTCACCTCAAACAGGTGATACGTTATTAGTTTTAAAAGCAAGCGAAAATCAAATTAAACATAAGACTGGAGATTATAACCCCATCGTACCGAGCAACCTTGATTATGCAGTTAAAGTAGCGCTTACTGACTCGAAATTAGCGTGGGATGCTACAGAAAAATCTTCGGCACAAAAATTGCTAGGAATTGATAATAGCGTAATTATTGATAATGCAAGTGTGCAATGCCATTATAACCAAGACATTCCTATATGCTTTAATAAGAAAATTACGCCAGGTAAAACTTATCAGTTAATTTATTACAATATAGGAATAGGGGCACCATATTATCTAACTGCGGTTGCTTATGATGATTATGGAACTTATTTGTATTTTTTCATTGGCCACCCTTCAGATGGTTCTACGTTTATAAATGTGCGATTCCAAATGATCGGTGATAATGTCATAGAAATAACCCAATCAAGCGACCATCCACAAAAAGAACTGCTTGAAAATAAATGGTGTTTAATATCGCTGATAGAGGTTTCAGCATAAGGGGGATTTTGTATGAATGACTTTTTTATAATCGTTGAAATAGTAAGTGGTATCAGCGTCCTTATGGGCATAATTGTTCCCTTCTTTGTTTGGATTCACAGGCTAGTTGAAGGGCAACGAAGTCAGCTTCGCTCAGATATGTTGCACACATATTATAAGCATAAGGAAGCTAAGAAAATACGCCAATTTGAACTTGAGAATTTCATTCTTATGTACAAGGCGTACAAGGCTTTAAAAGGCAATTCTTTCATTGATGTTATCTATAAAGAAGTTATTGAATGGGAAGTTGAAATATAACGCTTAAAGCGTTAAATAAATGGAGGTATTTACTATGAATTTTTTTAATGATTGCTTGACTCTTATTATTGAAAAAAAGGATGGTGAATAGTAATGAAAATTATTGAAAGCATACTAACTAAAAACCCTTGTTATACGGCTGGTGTGAAGATTACTGTTAAGGGGTTAATGCTTCACAGTGTTGGATGCTCACAGCCTAACGCTTCTGTGTTCATTAAAAATTGGAATAAAGAATCATACGACAGGGCTTGTGTTCACGCTTTCATTGACGGCAACACCGGAGATATTTACCAATGCTTGCCTTGGAACCATAGAGGCTGGCATAGTGGCAAAGGTACAAAAGGAAAAGCACACGATACACATATTGGTGTTGAGATGTGTGAACCTGCTTGCATCACATATACTGGTGGTTCAACCTTCACGTGTTCAAATCTTGCTGAAGCAAAAGCCGTTACAAAAAGAACCTATGAAGCAGCAGTTGAATTGTTTGCTTTTTTATGTAAGGAATACAACCTTAACCCCCTTGCAGATGGCGTAATTATAAGCCATAAGGAAGGCCATAAGCGTGGTATAGCATCTAACCACGGCGACCCTGAACATTTATGGAATCAGCTTAATATGGGTTATACAATGGACACATTTAGACAAGCAGTAAAGGCTGCAATGAATGGGTCCGCACCTGCACCGGAAAGCAAACCTACAACGTCAACTAAAATAAGTGTTAAGGATGTAGTTTCAATTTCTAACGATGCAACATATTACACAGGCAAAGCTGTTCCTGATTGGGTAAAGAAAAAGAAATGGATAGTAAAATCCATTTCAGGTGATAGAGCCGTAATTGATAAAAGTGAAGATGGTGCTAATTCGATTAATAGCCCTATCAATGTAAAGTATCTTTCTAAAACAGCAACAGCAGCAAAGGCAGAATTTAAGTCTTACCTTGCAAGGGTAAATGTTGATGCATTAAATATCCGTAAAGGCCCTGGCACAAATTATGCTATAGTAGGCGTTATCAGAGATAAAGGCACATATACCATTATCGAAGAAAATGGCACTTGGGGTAAATTAAAATCTGGTGCTGGTTGGATTTCACTTAATTATTGTACAAAAAAATAAAATATTGAGAGGTTAAAATTATGAAGTTATCAAATAAAGTATATGATATTCTTAAATACGTTGCATTGATTGTATTACCCGCTGTTGGAACTCTATATTTTGCACTTGCCGGCATTTGGGGTTTCCCCTTTGGAGAGGAAATAGTCGGTACACTTTCCGCTATTGAAACTTTCTTAGGTGCAATTTTAGTAATAAGCACTGCACAATATAATAAGGATAATAAATAGTTAAAGGGCATCAAAACGATGCCCTTTTTTGCGGAATATTGACAAATAAAGGAAACGGGGATATAATACCAAAAAATGCAGGTAGAAAGAAGAAAAAATATGAGGAATAAAAAAGTTCGCATAGCAGTAGGAATCCTTTTAATATTTGCCGTTATTTTACTAATTATCATAATTATGTTGCTTGCAAAGCTTCTTACAAACACACAATCACCAGAAGATGATGCTTTAAAACCATCAAACACTATTATAGAATCTACTGAAATAATTCCGACAGCGACTACAGAACCAACTGCCACAAATGAAGTAACAATTTCGCCTGAAACAGAAACTATAAGTCCATCACCTATGGCGATAGTAACACCTGTGCCAACAACACCTGTGCCAACAACACCGGTACCAACAACACCGGTACCAACAACACCGG
>JAZONH010000037.1:0-26856 GCA_045654405.1 Acutalibacteraceae bacterium
GATTTCCCATAACTTAAGTTAGTAAGACCCCTCAAGGACTATGAGGTTGATAGGCTGCGTGTGTAAGCATGGTGACATGTTCAGCTAAGCAGTACTAATAGGTCGAGGGCTTGACCATTTCGTTTGTTTCTTCTGCTTTCGCTTTGTTCAGTTTTCAGGGTATATACCTTGTCTATGGGAATATTCGCACCTTTAGCTCAGTTGGTAGAGCACCTGACTCTTAATCAGGGTGTCCAGGGTTCGAGTCCCTGAAGGTGCACCAATTACCCATACGATTCGCATTATGTGGCCCGTTGGTCAAGTGGCCTAAGACTCCGGCCTCTCACGCCGGCAACACGAGTTCGAATCTCGTACGGGTCACCATTTTAAAAACTGTAAACGGTTATGCCGTTTATATATAGTCGGTGTTGATGGCGTTCAGGGTCCACCCGTTCCCATCCCGAACACGGTAGTTAAGCTCAACAGCGCCGAAGATACTTAGTGGGAAGCCGCTTGGGAAAATAGGGCGATGCCGACACAAAATGCCTTAATAGCTCAGTCGGTAGAGCACTCGGCTGTTAACCGAGTTGTCGTAGGTTCGAGTCCTACTTGAGGCGCCAAAAAAAGAGAAGTTCGAAAGAACTTCTTTTTTTTATCCAATCCGAAGGATTGGTATGTAATCGCCGCAAGGCGAATGTAATCACCCGAAGGGTGTATGTAACCACGCGCGAGCGTGTATCATTGCAATCCTTCGTATTGATTACATACCGAAACAAGTTTCGGATTACATTCACTGCTTTGCAGTGGTTACATACGCAACCATGGTTGCGATTTCATACAATGCTACGCATTGATTTTGCTTCGCTTGATTTGAATTTTTGTTTCTGTTATACTGTTTCAAGAGGTGAGATTATGAAAGACAATCCTTTGATGAAATATTCTGAGCAGTTGGCGGTTGAAATTGAGAAAATGTGCAAGTCTTTAGATAATAAAAAAGAAAATGCCAATACCATCCTTCAAATACGAAAATCTTCCTCAAGTGTTTTTGCAAATATTAGTGAAGCTCAATACCCACAAAGCTTACCCGATATGCTTTCTAAATTCAAAATTGCCCGAAAAGAATGTGTTGAAACAGAAAGCTGGTTAAAGCTTTTATTTTCATCTGGCTCAATAGACGAAGGAACTTTCAAAAAACACAGAAACCTCTGTGGCAGAATACAAAGAATGTTGACTTCATCCTGTATTACTATTGAAAAGAAAATTACCGTCAAGGAGAATATAAAAAAGAAAAAAGTCAGGGTGAAAAAACTTTTCATAAAAGATGGATATTTCAATGTTATTCTTGATGATAACAAGAATTATGAAATGATATATCGTGCCGCAAAAGGCGTTTATTGGGACGAAGAAAATTCTTCTCTTTACTATAAGGGGAACGTGTCAAAAGAAGATGCATTGCGTTTTATTTCAGCCGCATTGGAAAACGAATATTATATTCAATTGATTTTTTGATGTATTTTGGGTATATAAAGTGATCAAAAGCACACCAATCGGTGTGCTTTTTGTTTTGTTATCTTAAATAGAACTTAAACTAAGACAATTCAGAGTTATCAGCCGACGCTGTTAACTGCTCGAAGCCTTGCCGCTGCCGGCGGCAGATTGAGGTGGCTTTGAGTAGGAAGAAACAAGGAGTATCACGAAGTGAACAACGAGTGAGACGACTATGTTTCTGACCGTAAGGGGCGTTTTATTATCAGAAACTCTTGAAAAAACAATGGTTTTCTTTGTTTTTATTTATAGTTATCACTATAATTATTAAAACTATTGTTTTTGATTTTTGTTCTGTGGTATATTTATTTAAACAAATAAGAATTTGCAGGAGTAAAAAATTATGTTCAGAGAATTAACAAGAAAAAATCAACGTCTTGAAATGTCTCAAATCATGAGGATTCTCAAAAGTGAAAAAAGAGGCGTGTTGTCTGTTAATGATAATAACGGATACCCTTATGGATTTCCGATTAATTATTGGTATAATGAAGAAAACGGATGCCTTTATTTTCATAGCGGCAAAAAAGGACACAAGGTTGATGCTTTATCATCTGATGACAGGGTTTCATTTTGTGTGTATGATGAAGGCTTTAAAAAAGACGGAGAATGGGCACTGAATATCAGCAGTGTAATCATTTTCGGAAGAATGAGCATTGTTGAAGATGAAGAAAAAGCTCTTGAAATATATCGTAAGCTGAGTCTTAAATTTACATCGGATATTGACTATATAGATTCCGAAATAAAAAAATTTGCAAAAGCAACTTTATGCTATGAGCTCCAACCTGAACATATTACCGGAAAGATTGTGAATGAAGCTTGAATTGCTATTGCAATCAATTTACTTTTGTGATACAATACTCAAAAATAAATATACGACTGCCACCGGGTAGTGAAATGCAAAACGCATTCGTTTGCACATCGTTAGGTCTTTGAAGATGTGTATACGGGTGCTTATTTATTTGGAGGTCTTGAATTGAAAAACTATTTCTCAAAGGTAGAGATTATTTTATGGGCTTCCTCTGTGTTGCTGATAATTGGTTCGTTCTGTATGTTTGACAGAGAAAATTATTTAACATTATCAGCTTCACTTATAGGTGTCACTTCTCTTATTTTTAATGCAAAAGGAAATCCCTTTGGACAGTTTTTAATGGTATTGTTCAGTTTGTTTTACGGAGTAATATCATTTGGCTTTAATTATTACGGTGAGATGATTACTTATCTTGGCATGACAATGCCAATGGCAATTTTTGCGTTAATATCGTGGTTGAAGAATCCGTATAAAGGTAACAAAGCAGAAGTTAAGGTTAATACAATAAGCAAAAAAGAAATGTTCTTTATGGGGATTTGTACTGTAGTAATAACGATTCTGTTTTACTTCATTTTGGATTATTTTAAAACTGCTAACATTATACCAAGCACATTGTCAGTAACAACAAGCTTTATTGCTGTATATCTCACTTTCAGAAGAAGTCCGTTGTTTGCATTGGCTTATGCTTCAAATGACATTGTGCTGATAATTCTATGGATAATGGCAAGCGTATATGACATCAGATATATCTCTGTCGTTGTGTGCTTTATTGCATTTTTTATAAACGATATATACGGATATATCAGTTGGCAAAAAATGAAAATCAGACAAAATGAAAATAAATAATCAAAATTCATTTTATAAAGCTGTCGATTGAGAAAAACATGGGCTTATTTCATGATTCTCACAAAATACAGTTCTGAAAAGAGGTTTAAAATCGGGGTGAGAACACAAAACAGAACTTAAACTAAGACAATTCAGAGTTATCAGCCGGCGTTGTTAACTGCTTGAAGCCTTGCCGCTGCCGGTGGCAGATGCAGGCAAGGTTTCGAGAGGAAGAAATAGGGAGAGTTGCAAGTGAATAGCGAAGCAAATCGACCATATTTCTTACCGTCGTTGTGGAGGTTTATTTTTCTTGCATCCAAAAACCCTGTATGCTATAATTTTTTCGTAAATCATCATTTTAGTATTCTGTGTGGAGGGTACTATGAAAACTGCTATTGTTAACGGAAGGGTTATTTGCTCCGAGGGTGAGTTGAAGGGCTATTGCCTTTTGATAGATAATGATAAAATTTATGATATTCTGCCCGAGGATGCCATAAATACGGCTGATTTTGCCGTAATTGATGCCGACGGATGCTACGTCAGTGCCGGTTGGATTGATTTGCACACCCATGGTATTGCGGGGGAGGATTTTATGGATGCCGACCCCGATGGCAATTTACGGGCTATGACGGCTTATGCACGTCACGGAGTGACGGGTGTTTTTCCCACAACCCTGAGTGCGCCGTTTTCAGATATCCGTCAGGCATTGGATGCATTAGGCAACACCGATTTTTCCACTTGCAAGGGTGCGAAATTTTTGGGTGTACACTTGGAGGGACCCTATTTTAGTGCCGAGCAGCGTGGTGCACAGCCCCTTGATGCCCTTTCAACACCCGATGACCTTGAATATGTTGATTTAATAAAAAAATATCCCTTCATACGTCGTATTGATACAGCACCCGAGCTATCGGGTAGTGCCAAAATGGCAGGCTACCTTCGGGAGCGTGGTGTTAAGTGCGGTATTGCCCACACCAATGCAGATGCAACCGTAATTCTGCAGGAGGACGAGGGCACGTACTCTATTGCAACCCATTTGTATTCGGGAATGTCCGGCGTTCACCGTGCAGACGGCTACCGTAGGGCAGGGGCAGTGGAAGCATGCTTACTGCGTGATGATATGTTTTGTGAGGCTATTTGCGACGGCATACACCTGCCACCCGAGCTTTTAAGACTAATTTATAAGGTTAAGGGGGCTCAACGTATGGTTCTGGTTTCAGATTCTATCCGAGGTGCCGACTTGCCCGAAGAAGCCTCATTTATTATGGGTAACAAGCACAAGGGAACAGAAGCTATAATTTCCGATGGTGTCGCATGGCAGCCCGACCGCTCATGCTTTGCAGGAAGCGTAGCAACCTTTGACCGATTGGTACGCACGGCGGTTAATTTGGCACATATTCCACTTGAGGATGCCATAAAAATGTCCACCGAGACCCCTGCTAAGGCTATGGGTCTTACCAAAAAGGGTGTTCTGGCACCAGGGTATGACGCGGATATTACAGTTTTTGATGAAAATATTAACGTTAAGCTTACCATTGTTGGCGGAACGGTTGTGTATAGGGTGAAATGAGTTATCCGAACCTGCCTGAAAGCTAATCTTTTCAAGGCTTTTCGGCGTTTCGGTCTTGAAAGGCGCCAGCCTATCTTCGCCCTCAACACCAAAAATCCAATAAAAATCTTTATCTTTCAGGTCAAAGATTTTCTACAGTGCGGATTTTTGGTCAGACAAGGCAAAAACGCAGCTAATCCTGACGGATTGGCGAGTATTTTAACGCAGGATGAACGGAAATCCGCCTGTAGAAAACACGGTTCGGATAATTCCTTTCACCCTAATCAGAATTTAATCGCATCGGTTATCTGATGTGAACCATCCTTATAGAATACGCGTATTTTAACATATACAGTTTCTTTGCTTTTCCAATTGATAGTTGTTTCTGTGTTTAAGGAGTTATAAATTGTTTCCACAGTTGTGTACTTACTCTGACTCTTGTTTCTAACATAAATTCTATAGGATTTTGCATCCGACATCGGAAGCCACTCTAAATAAAGTGTATCTCGGTTAAAGGAATAGCTTATATCATCCGTAACCATAGGCTTACCAGCCACTATGCTTACCTTTGCCGATGATTCGCCAACGTTTGTTGCATAATTATCAAAAATAGGTTTAACACAGAAATAATACTTCTTACCCTCTGTAAGACCTGTAATTGTGTAATACTGATGACCTGCATCAACACGCTTTATACGTGTCCAGCTACCCGCCTTGCCGGTTTCAGAACGGTAAATATAGAATGCCTTAGTGCCCCAGGGACCGTTTAACGACAGCTTAACCGAAGTAGAGCTTGCAGGAACACAGCTTTCAACAACAGCCTTTTGGGTATGGCTATGCTTATATGGCTCTGACAGAATTCCAAGAGGATTATTATCAGTTTTGATGTGATAATAATATGTTACACCATACTCTACATCCGGGTCATTATAGTAGCTATACTTGGTTTCGGCAATCTTTTCCCAATCATAATCATCAGCATTTCTGCGATAAACATGATACGTATCTACGTTTATAAGGCTCTCCCAATCAATATGAGCACCGTCGCTACTGCCCGATACATAAACGTTGTCGGGAACATTCTGGCAACCGATTATATCGGGACCATCGGTACAATTATCCCAGATGTACGAATAATCCTGAGAATAAAAACCGTGTATTGAATACGGGTCATGCCATATATCATCGCTATCGCTATCCATTTCGCAGAAGGTATTTTCAACGTAAATGGTCGCATCCTCGTGACAAGCACAGAAGCTATCACGAATCACTTCAGTATCACTGAATTTCTTGCCCTGTATTACCTGTACAGAATCATCTTCAAAAACAATTTTAGCTAAAGCCTTACATTCAGAAAATGCGCCTGTAAGCTCAACACCTGCAGGAATAAATACGTAGCTTAGCGAATCAAGGCTATTGAACACAGCCACGGGCGATTTGTCAGATGATATTTTATCAAGGCCTGCGTTCAAATAAAGAGTGGATATACCGTCACAATCGTTAAAAGAAGCAACACCAATTGTTTTTAAAGAAGATGGGAACGTAACGTTATTTAATTCATCGCAATCAATAAAAGATGCTTCAATATTCTCCAGGGTTTCAGGGAAAGAAACGTCCTGTAATTTATTTAAATCGTTAAAGCAATTTACAATTGAGGTAATGCCATCTTCAATAATAATATGCTTAACAGTTTTATTCTCGTCAACCGGCGTATCGGCAGTCAACTCGGTTGTATCACGATGATACAAGTTTGTTAGCTCGCCGGTGCCCGAAATCACAAGCACGCCTGTATCTTCGTCAAACTTCACTTTTACGCCTTCGCCATACTTCTTGTCTTCAATAGCGTACGCGGTGAAAACAGTTGACAAAAGAGTACAAACAATTAAAAGAATCGGCAAAGCCTTTTTTAAAATCTTTTTCATAAAACAACCTCCTTATCAATCAGCAACAATCTCCGAATCGGCATCTGTTGGTGCGGGCAAAACCTTAACGTAAAATGTGGTGCACACAACGTTAATAACCTCGCTTTTATCGGTGTATTCTATCATAACCCCGTACCTGTCGGTTGCCTGACGCAGAACACCGTCATAATGGAATTGAATGTCCTGTGCCACGTCCTCAACGTCACCGTTACTGAAATATGCCATAACCTCAATACCACGCAAATCAATCGTTTCACCAACGTAGTAGGTTGTTTTTAAGGGCAACTGTGTTACTTCAATACGATTAACATACCTGTCCTCATAAATTGATTCCTGCGTTTCGCTTTCATCTATAAAACCATTCTGGTCTTTATTGTTGTTGTGATTCTTATCAAAGGGACCGGGCTTACCGCCCTCGGTGTAATACTCATCTGCCTGACCCTCTTGGGTATCCGTGGCAATCTCCTCACCCTTGTTATTCTGGTTGTTTTTATTGCTGTTTGAGTTCACTTTACCGTTTGCGTCATCCTTAGGGGTTGTGACGTTATCCTCCGCCACAAGCTGTGACTCCACCTGAGTAACCACGGTTTCAGCTAAGCTCTCGATTATAGGCGCCTGCATATCGCTTTTAAATTCGTTGCCCTTAAAGGCACCAAAAACTGCCAAAGCAACAACCGAAACACCTACAACGGGTACGATTACACCGGCAAGCTTCCTTGAGTTTTTTCTTCTTTGGGCAAGGTAACGCTCCCTGCGTTCAAGTAAACTCTTAGTGATTTCATTATAATCCTTCATAAACAAAGCCCTCCTTTTCCAGCTGTTCTTTTAATGCGCTCTTAGCACGATGGGTAAGATTCTTTAACTGTCGGGCATTCTTTTTCATAACAAACGAAACCTCCTCGTTTGTAAAGCCCTCTATGTAAATCAACCACAGAACCTGGGAATATTCGGGGTTAAGCCTTTGTATAGCCTTGTGAAGGGCTATTTTTTGCTCCTGTATTATGTATTGCCTTTCAAGGTCGATTTCATCCTGCAAATAATCCTGAACCTCCTCCAAGGGAATCTCAGACTTTACAGAATTATGCCTTAAATAATCAATTGCAACATTTCGCCCGATGGTATAAAGCCAGGTTTTAAATGTGTATTTTGCAGTGAAATTCGGTCTTTTGGTAATAATTTTGAAAAAGGTATCCTCCATCAAATCCTCGGCAATACCGAGATTACCCACAAAGCCGTTAAGATAAAGAATCAGACCATCCTTATAATCACGTACAATTTCAGTTAAACCGTTGATGTCACCATCAAGAAAACGGCGGTAGCTACTTGCACCGTTATCCATTGATAACCTCCTCTCAAAGGGCACCTTTATTGCCCTTCACCTATTAAACGAACGAAACTGCAAAAGGTCTCACTAAAAATTAAAAATTTTTTTGATTTTTAAAGAATTTTTTCATATATGCCAGAAGAATCAAGCCAAATATGGGGAAAACGGCGGCAAAAAGCATACCGACTTTAAAGCCTATATCCTCGGGTGTTGATGAAAACTTCTCTGCAACCACTGCCGCCCACTGTGTAACAGACACCTTGTCAACCACAACGCCCATCATCTGGGGTGCTACGGATGCACCAAGGTCACCACCCGCCGCCATAAGCGCATAAGCGGCAACACCAACTGCCGGAATCTTCTCCTCCATAAGAATAAGTGTACCGGGCCAAAGCATGGCAGTAAAAACACCGACTAAAATACATCCGATTAACGACACTATTCCACTACCCGAAAGACCGATAACAAGATAGCAAACAACGGCACCCGCCATACTGACAGTAAGTGTCCTGAATATATTTTTGCCGAATTTTGCGTATGCAGAGCGTGTAAGTGCAAGTAAAGCTGCAAAAAGGCACATACCGAATATATCGCCCCACACCTTGGGGATATGCAGTGCGTTTTCCGCATAGGCAGAAATCCAGTTAGTCATTGTGTTTTCTGCGGCGGCACCAAGGAAAATACAAATTACACATAACGCCATTGTTTTAGAGCGTGTCTTTGATTTATTCCTTTCAACCTTTCCCTGCTCAATATTCATTTGTGGCAGTTTGCATTTAAACAAAAGGAAAGAAGAAATAAGTGGTAAAACAGCCCAGAACAATGTTAAGAGCATCCAATATTCATTACCGATAAACTGAAGGAATAATGTGCTGATAACAATAACACCAACCAAGCCATATCCATATAAAGAATGAAGCATACTCATATCCTTGTCAGGTGTATCTGAGGGTAAAGCCGCAACAGTCGGACTTACAAGCACTTCTGCAAGTCCTGCTGCAACAGAAAACAAGATGGTTCCAATTACCAAACCCACATAGGCATATTCAGGCAAAAATGTGGGCACGAAAGCATAAACCAACAAACCCAACGATGTTAAAATGGGCATAAAACGTAATGTTTTGTGTATATTAAAATGCTTGGTGAAAAATGTAAATATCAAATCAATACCCAATTGTGTACAGAAATTAATAAGCACCAACGTACCCAAAAGAGTGTACGAAATGCCATAGGCTTCTTTAAACGTAGCAAAAAGAAGCGGCGGCAGACTGAACACCGACGACATTGCAATATAGGTGAAATAACACGCCCTGCGCGTGCGCTTACAAGCAATTTTATCCATAATAAACCTCTGAAATATATATTTATATAGAATTATATCATAGGTTTCAAACCTATTCAACAACGAAAAAGCTGAAGGTCAGATAAAATGACCTTCAGCAGCTTTAAACTGTAATTACAGCTCTGTCTTCAAGTATTTTTTCGCATATTTCCAAGTCCTCGGGGGTATTGATGCCTCTAAGGTCATCACCATCCGCAGTAAAATGGGTGTCAACCCTCATTCCATTTTTAACCATAAGCTCGGGAACCTCGGTAATATAGTACTCCTTTTGCACGTTGGAACAACCAACCTTTGGTAAAATTTCGAAAAGCGATTTACTGTTAAACACCATAACACCCGAAAACAATTCTCTTATCTGTGCTTGCTCCGGTGTGCAGTCCTTACCCTCAACAATACCCGCAAAGCTGCCCTTTTCATCACGCAAAACACGCGCCCAGAGCTTCAGATTAGGATTATTAGCGGTCATGATTGTGCAGTCTGCGCCACTTTCAACGTGTTGAATGCACATAGCCTCCATTTCCTCGCGTCTGAAAAGGGGCATATCGCCAAAGGTAACAAGCACACTGCCCTCAAATCCCTTAAAGGCATCGGCGCACTCCATAACCGCGTGACCCGTGCCCAATTGTTGAGTCTGCTCAACATAATTATATTCATCACCAAGGTGGTCAATAATTTTATCCTTACCGTAGCCCACAACAACGTAAATATTGTTAGTGCTTATAAATGATATATTGTCCATAACGTAATCAAGCATGGGTCTTTTACCCACCATAAACATCGCCTTGGGTAAATCACCACAAACCGCCTGAAGTCTACTACCCTTACCTGCCGCGGGAACAATCGCTCTTATATTTTCCATATTATACTCCATTAAAGCAAATTAACGTTAAATCCAAATGCATCGTAAATACTCTGCAAAATCCGCATAATCTCAGGGAGCTTAGCCTCCATATCCTCTAAAAGCTTAAGCTGAGTTCTTGCTCTGTCAAGATTCTGTCCCTCATACTCAATCTGATAGTAGGTATCACCGTTAATGTGATCCATCAAAAAGCGTATGCCATCCTCGGCGGTAATAATAAGCGAAGCATAGGGCAACAGTTCAAGCTCCTCTTTGGTAAGATAATCGCCGCAGGCCTCAAGGTAACCCCTTGCGTAAGCTTCGTAAAGCTCCAGATCACAAGACACCTTAGTCAAATCCTTCTCATCATCCTTTGCGGTATTTGTGCCGATGCGCATACTGTCGCCGTAATCGTACAAGGGTGATGACGGCATAACCGTGTCAAGATCGATAATAGCCACAGGAAGATTAGTATCATTGTCAAAAAGGATGTTATTAAGATTGCAATCATTATGACAAATACGTGTCGGAATTATGCCACTCTCGAGAGCATCCGTAATTTTGCCGAATAAATCCACACGCTCACGTATGAAGGCAATTTCGGATTGAACACCCTTCACCCTGTTTACGCTATCGTTAGATATTGCCTTTTCTAAGTCAAGATAACGGCTTTTTGTGTTGTGAAAGTTAGGTATAACCTCTTTTACCGCGTTAGCATTCACGAAGCTCATAGCCTTCATAAAGCCACCAAAGGAAACACCGGCATAATAAAACACATCAGTGCTTTCGGGTATATCAAGTGAATAAACGTTGTCAAAGTACGTCATCATACGCCATACGCCATCAGATGACTTGTAGCAGGGCCTTTCATCCAAAGTTAGGCAAAGAGTCTGCACACTGCCGTTAACGTGCTTACCGGGCATAGAGAGTCTGTTATGCAAATGCTCGGTTGTAAGCTTAAAATTATCCATCAACGCATCCACGTCGGGAAAAACGTTGGTGTTTATACGCTGAAGAATATATTTGTACTCCTCGCCACAGTTGTCCACCGCTACAACCTTGTAGGTCTGATTAATATAACCCTTTTTAATCTGCTCAATAGCCTTAACACTACCCTGCACCGCAAATTTTTCGATTATACTTAACAACTTTTCCATACCCGCTTACTCCAAAAACCATAAATCAAAATCAACAAAAGCTGAAGCCTTACATATTATAGCTTACTTTCTGCTTTTACTCAAGAGGAATATAGAATAAATAGCCATCTATTATTCTCACCCGTTTCAGAACAATTTAAAAGCAAATTATCCACACCAAAACGAAAGCACCTGTGATTTCTCACAAGTGCCTTCGTTTTTATATTTGGAAAGAAAATGAATTGTGATTTAGAAAATAGCTTTTCGCCATTTAGCCTCCAGTCGCCAGCCTCCAGCCTTTTTAGCTCTTAGCTCTTAGCAAATAGTTTTTTAACAATAACATATACGCTACTTGCTATTTGCTACTTGCTATTTGCTACTTGCTATCTGCTTTTCAACCTCTGGTAGCTGGTAGCCGGTAGCTGGTGGCTTTTCGCCATTTAGCCTCCAGTCGCCAGCCTCCAGCTGCCAGAATTTTGTAAAACCAAACATACTTTTCTGTTTTTGATAATTTGCGAAACTAAAAAACAGAACAATAAAACAGATGTTTCAACTCTGGTGGCTGGTAGCCGGTAGCTGGTGGCTTTTCGCCATTCAGCCTTTTTAGCTCTTAGCGGTTAGCTCTTAGCAAATAGTTTTTTAACAATAACATATACGCTACTTGCTATTTGCTATTTGCTACTTGCTTTTCAACCCCTGGTGGCTGGTAGCCGGTAGCTGGTGGCTTTTCGCCATTTAGCCTCCAGTCGCCAGCCTCCAGCCTCCAGCCTTTTTAGCTCTTAGCTCTTAGCAAATAGTTTTTTAACAATAACATATACGCTACTTGCTATTTGCTACTTGCTATTTGCTAAACCAAATAACTGAATTTGCGTTTAAGAACTGCAAGGTCTTGTTCGTCAACTGCGCCGTTATAGTTAAGGTCTATAGCAAATTTTTGGGCTGTACTCATTTGCTTAGCGAAGGCTTCAATATCTGAAAGTGCGATATACATAGAGTTAATATCAGTTTCAGTATATTCATAGCCGTCACCATCATAGTCGCCCTTTAAAATGTTATAAACGTCAGTAATATTTCTGTGGCCGTTAATAACAAGCTCCATAAGTGAAGCATCAAGCACGTCAATGCTGCCGTCTAAATTAAGATCGTAAAAGAATGAATACCAATAAACGTGATCAGGTTCATCCTCATATTCATCTGAAAGTATAACGTTGACAAGCTGCTGATAATCGTGAATATCCAATTCACCGTCATAGTTAGTATCAGCTAAAAGAACCATACTTATATCAACGTAACATATTTCACCTTCAACGATTAAATTAACAGCAACCGTGTCGTGACCGGGCTTTTCAATCACAATAACGTATTCACCATAAGGAACACCGGGGAATGAATATGATGTTGTGCTACCCGGAAGTGTGTATTGGTAACAAGGAATATCCATATAATTATCATAAAGGGTTAATGTGATAAATTCACTGTCGCCAAGGTATGATGAAATATTACCTTTTAATGTGGTTGTAACCTCTGTAACGTAGAATCTGTCACTGGGGATATATGAAGACGTTGCAAAATATGCCTGAATCAGATAATATCCACCCTCGGGAAGAATCGGCAATTCAAGAGACTTTGTTTTCACATCAAGCTCTGTATACGTATTTGTACTGCCGTCATTAGTGCGAAGAACGAGCTTTACGGGTGTGAAGGTTAATTCCCAGCTTACAGTTAAGGTTTCCCCCTTTTCAACTGAGCCGCCTTCAGGCTGCTTCAGGTAGGAGTTAATACCGCTTTCGCTGAAAACTAAATAGTCAAAATGCTTTTTATAGGATTCTGAATAGTTTGTAAGGCTACTTGAGCCCGCGCTTGTGAGCGCACCCTTACCCGTAACACCGGTACCGAGAGTAACAGTACCCGAACCGTTAACTGCGCTATAGGTTGAGTCAGAAGCTGTGTTGAAGGACCTGAGAAGCATATAACCGCCATTAATGGTCAATGTGTCTTCAGCCTCAATTGCATTATACTCAGCATCAACAAGTACAATGCCTTTATCCATCTGGAAGCTGTCACCGGACTTAATCTGAATACCGCTGGTAGCTGTGAAAATATTCAATCTGCCGGCATTAATCAGGAGATTACCCGTACGGACAAAGCGGATGCCGTAATTGCAGTTGATTTTAACCTTTGCGCCGTCAAATGCAAGCTCACCGCCGATAAGGTTGAATGCTGTACCGGTACAGTCGATATTAATCTTACCGCTTTCTAATGCAACTCTGCCCATAGTGTTACCACCGCTGACACCGCCTGCAACATCGGTCATATTAAGGTTACCGTTAATAAACAAATATCTTGTTAAATCAATACCTGTGTTTACACCCTTAATTGTAAGTGTGCTGTTTTCATCAGACTTAATTGAAATTGTTTCACCTTCACCGATACCGTAGCTTGTGTATCTTTCAAGCGGTGCGGTAATAGGTCCGATGGTGCTGTTGCCCTGTGCAACAATTTTAAGGTCAACAGAACTGTAAATACCGTAGGTAAGACGGTTTGAAATGAAGGTGCCTGTGCCCTCATAGTTATAGTTACAAAGGGTCAAGGTAAGCTTACCGTCAACTGTTGAAAGGTAAGCATAATTATCGGCAGGTCTTGAATCGCTTGTAGGTATACTGCTTCTTTCAGCAAGGTATTCACCCTCGCGAAGACCAACACCGCCAACGTAAACCAAAACGTCAGGTGCAGTTACCAATACGGTGCAATATGCAGTTGTGCCATCGGGAAGTGATGCCGTAATAATAGCGGAGCCCGCCTGAAGTGCAGTCACGTTACCATTATTATCAACAGTTACAATATGCTCGTTGCTTGAAGACCATCTGAGTACGTTTGCAAGGTCTTCGGGCATTACAACTGCGGCAATTCGCTGTGTTGTACCCTCTTCAATGCTGAGGAAATCGTTTCCGAGTGTCAAAGTACCCTCGGGGAATTCCATATTGAAATTATATGTATGCGACTTTGTTCCAATAAGCTCATCGTTTTTATAAAGCTCAATTGTCTGCACAACCTTACCCTGATACTGATATGCGTGAATATAGGGGTCGCCGTTATCGGCTGAATAAACGAGTATATCACCCTGATAAGCTTCTGTTTTAACCTTGATTGAATAGCCCTCGTTTATAAGCTGACTGCCGTCTATCGGAACAGCTGAAAAGCTGAATGTAGGTGCAGTTGTGAGAGTGCCGAGGTTTGTTACACCTGCGGCAGCATCATCTGCAGTAACGGAGGGCTTTTGTGTGCTGAATCTCAAGGGAAGGTATGTAAAAGTATATGTATGTGATTTAGTGGCAATTTCTTTACCGTCAGGGTCAAGAAGAATTACCTTCTCAACAACCCTTTTTGTGCCGTAGCTGCCTGAGGGACAAGCCCATGAGTGATTTGTGTCACCGCCGCCAACAGCGCTGTCGGAAAGCCATACCTGAATATCTGTTGTTACGGAATAGCCCATATCAAGATACTTGAAGTAAAGCTGGTCTGCAGTAAAGCTGAATGATGGTGCTTCGAATACAAGACCCATATTTGTAACGCCGTTTTCCTTTTCGTAATCGGTAACGGCAGGAGTCTGTGTGCCAAAACCGAAATCAACCTTTGTGGGGTCAAGCTCCATCTCAAAGCTGACACCCTTTACACTGTCGTTGTTGTAAATGTAAAGGTTACTTGTTTTGGTTTTGAAACCGTTTGCACTTACTTCAACCGTATAGTCACCCTTTGAAACCCCGGAGAAAATATGACTGCCGTTGCCCTTGATTATTGCTCTGTCAACTACTGTGTCAGTGCCTTTTTTATAAAGTTTGACTGTTGCTACGTCTGTTTCATACATACCGGTAATGTCAACAACTACGGTTTTATATGACTCAAGAACAAATAAATCAACAACATTATTTCCGTTAACCGTAATGTTACGCCTGTACGGTACATAGTTTTCCATTACAATTTCAGCAACATAATCACCGTTAGGAATATTGGTGAGAGTGAAGGCTGTGTTAAGAGGAAGATTGTTAATATCAAAAGTACCCTGACCATAAGCCTGAGTTGTTTTTAAAACTATATTTGACCCTGCTTTATACAGATTAACAGTTATAGGCTTACCTTCGGGCACACCGCTGATACGTGCGCTGATATTAAAGGCATTTTTTACCATAGCGATATTGTGTGAATAGCTTTCATAGGCAGCCGTTATGTTAAGCTCGGCTTCATAGGGAAGATAGCCCTCTGCAGTTGCCTTGACAGTATAATTAGCTATATCAACAATACCGAGGTAATATTCAGAATTACCGGTTACGGTAGTAGCTTTAACAGGGGTTGAAGAACCTGATTTATACAACTCAACGGTTGTTTTAGTGTTGTCAGCAACACCGCTTACAGCACCGCTGATTTCACAGGATTTTACGGGAGTCCAGGCTATAGTGAATGTATTTGTTTTACTAAGAACAATATCGCCATCCTTGTCAACAAGCTTAATGGCTTCATTAATTCTATAGTTATCCTTTGCCTGACCTCTTAAATCAAAATATGCGCCCTTACCTGTTGAAGCGTCAACTGTTGAAGAATGAACAAGTCCGCCGCTGCTGTTATAAACGAAGAAGGACTGCTCAAGTCTGTATCCTGCATCAACAAATTCCTTTTCTAACGGAACTGCATTGAAATAAAGCGGATATGTTTTTGCTGTAACGTAGCCGAGGAAGTGATTATCTTCACCTTCGGGCATTTTGGGTGATTGTTCTATGAATCCAGGAGCAGCGACAATAACATCTTGCTCTTTGTTATCACCATAATTTTCCAACTCATTAAAATCATCTATTACGGTGAATTTGCCTGTGCCGTTTGTTGCTAATAATTTATTGAGTGTTACATTATCGTAACTGTAACCGAAGTCATCCAATCCCCACGTAGTACCGAGGTTACCACCATAAAGTTCAAATTCATCATTGAATACACCTATATCTACATATCCTTCAGGTGCTATAAAACCGCTTCTAAATTTGCCACCATATACGATAACTTTATTTTCCTTATATACTGGATTAAATAGGTACCAATTTATTTGACCACCATACATAATAATGGTGCCGTTTCTGTTTTCTATGAAGTCTCCTTTAAAGCTTTCTATTACATCAACCCAAACATCATCTTTTATTATTAAAGTAGATGAGACTGCTAATGTCTGCACAGTAAATTTACCTTTACCACAAAGAGTTAATGTACCTTGTTCGCTTACACGCCAAGGGGTATCTGATCCATCATAATTAAACCCATTCAAATCAATAATGACATTAGTCGAGTCTATTTCACAATTAAAACTTGTAGTAATATTCGCGCCTAATTTAATATAGACCTCTGACAAACCTGAATGTAAAACGGCATCCTTAAATGTATCGTTGCTTTTAACAATATACGGATTATACTTTGAACCAAGAGGTTTATCCACATCATAATTTTCAGATCTGACAGAGAGTGTGAACTTATGAGTGATTTCGTCTTCTATTTTTCCGTTTACATCAATCAGGCGAAGAGTTTCGTAAATTGTATAATCACGAGCAATTCTGTTATCAATAGTAAAGTTTTTTCCAGTATATTGCTTTACAATTGTACCGCTTTCGCTACTTTCCACTCTCAATTCTTCCTGAACAGTATAACCTGTTTTAGCGAGAACATTGTTTAACGGATTTGCAGAAAAACTAAAGGTAATTGCAGCATCAATATTACCTACAACAAAATCACCAAGATGAGTTGATGTTTTGCCTTCAGGCATTGTAGGATATTGTGTTGCAAAACCAAGAGTATATCCAGACGATATAACACTAACAGCACAAGTTTTATTTAACAATTTCTGTGAGTATGTGCCGTCTGCATAACTATATACATAACCTTCACTTAATTGATAATTATCGCAAGATTTATCTATACCATTAGGGAATGAACCGCCTGCTAAAGTAACACTACCATAGAAAGGCTTTCTACTGGCTTTATTTATAAAAGTACCACCATAAATATTTACCGATGAGAAGGAGCGTTTCCAAACAATACCATCGCTATTATTACCTTCAAGAGTAATATCGCCTTCAATTGTTATGGCGCAAATACTACCATCTTCCCTGATAGTATCTATACAAGAAGATGCACTTTCTATCTTACCGGAACCATTTACCGTAAGAGTGGCATCTGTATTCAGTATTATTGTAGTATCAACATCACTGCCGCTGATAAGATTCCCATTAATTGTCAAAACCTTGTTGCCGGTTGCAACAAGAGCAGCTTTAACATTTATCAATGAGGTGTAATCTTCACAAGTTATATCAGAATTCATTTTGATATACAGTGCAGAGTCGCCGGATGAAGTATATTTCAAAGCCGCTCTCAATTCCGCATAGCTATCAACAATAATCGGGTCAGCCTCTGTACCCGTACCTGTTGCACCATTTATTGTAGCTGCACCTACAGGAATTGCAGTCGCAGGAATCATTCCCACAACCATTATCACTGCAAGCAGTATGCTCAATATCTTTTTAGTCTTAGCGTTTCTCATTAAGGTCTACCTCCCGGGGAACAGATTATACTACCCCTATTTTTATACATACATTTTATAATAACCCCAAAAATCTCGCACCGTACTTTAGTGCAAAAAATGAAATTTTCTCAAAAAAGCCGCCGAAACAAATTGCTCCGACGACCAATTATATGTATTTTAAAGTGATTTAAAAAGTTTATCCTATTACTATTGTTTCAAGAACACTCTGTGCAGCTTCAAGTGTGCAGTTTCTTATTTCAATATCAGCTATTTTACCTGTTGATGTAGCAATAAGAAGATAGTTCAAAGTATCATTTACTGCAAGATGCTGATAAGTGTTTGCACCGATTTTAAGCTCTTTGAATTCCTTAACGTCATAGCCCGATGAAGTAATGGACTTACTCTGTTCCATATCGGATATAAGCTGAGTATCGCTAATCGTGATTGTAACTACTGTACCGAGAGTTGCATTTTCAAGAACGATTGCGTCATTGGGGGCGCCTTCGCCCTTAACCCAACCGTCGCAGGGTGTAATTGTAACGTAGCCCTGGGGTGTTTTTACAGCTTCGTTTTCAACAGCTTCGGTTGAAAGCTTGATGGACTGAAGAACAGCCTTTACGTCTTCACTTGCATAAAGTGCTGCGTATCCCTCTTCGTTACCAACGCCATCGTTATTTTTAATTTCTACCATAAAGAATTTTGTCTGGCTTGTGGGCATTACCATTGTTATGGCTGTCTGACCCTTCTGACGAACGTATGCATCTGCACCGTTAATCTTTGTTTCTGCATAGAGTGCATCCCATTCAAATTGGTTGAAATAATCATAAACGTCTTCATAAACAGATGTGTTTATTTCACCAAAGGCAAATGCCATATAATAATCAGCGGCTTTGAGCGCACCGCATTTTTTGTGAATTTCCTGATGAAGGAACGAGTTGTCTTGAGCCTCTTCAGTATATGTAAATGCATCGGGATACTGAAGATTTACGGTAGCGTCGGTGTCGTTGGTTAAGCTCAACTCGTTAAGTTCAACCACGGGAGCTTCGGTACCGTCGGGATTTTCCATATTGTCGCCGTCGGTTTTTGGCCCACAAGCTGCAAAGCAACCGATAACCATTACCAAAGCAAGCGCTAAAGCACCAAATTTTAAATACTTTTTCATTTTTAATACCTCCGTTAAAAATATTTCAGATTAAGTAAATCTGATTGCTTTAATCACAGCTAACCTTAACTGCGTTATCACACTGACAATTTTAACAAATTATCATCGTAAACACACCGTACTTTAGTGCAAAAAACAAAAAACTGCCCAAAAGGGAGCGTAAATTAGGGATTTATCAGGTTTAAATTTAATATTTTCCGTTAATACATTATGAAAATGCACCGTAGGCGCCAGCCTTACGGTGCATTTGTCATTTCGTCATTCTGCTATTACAAACCCACATTCCCTTGCTCTTACGGCAAGCTCCGTGCGGTTTTTAAAGCCCGTTTTATCTCTCATACCCTGAATATAGCCTTTAACAGTTCTTAAGGAGATATTCATTTTTTCGGCTATTACTGCATCGGTCTCGCCCGCTACAACGTACTTAAGCACCTGCAGCTCTCTTTCGGTAAATTCAACGTTTATTGCATTACCTATATGCAAATCGGGTGTTGAGTCGGGAAAGATTTTTTCGCCTGCAAGGGTTCTGTCCATTACCGAAATAATCTCTTTTGCATTTGCGCTTTTGTACCAAAAGGAATCAACGCCGATTTTTTCCGCCTTTTTCAGAAAGCTGAACTCGGGCATACTGGTGATAATAATTATTTTAATACGTGGAAAGTTTTTCTTTATTTTTTTCGCTGCATCAAGTCCGTTTGCATTCATTGCAGTGCAAACATCCATTAATATAAGGTCAATCGACTTTGACATACAGTAAATCTCTGCCATTGCGGCACTTTCGATTGATGCAACAAGCTTGTAATTTTCACTATCATTTACATATATTTCAAGAAGCTGACGAGCCATAGGGTCGTCCTCTACAATCATAACGTTAAATTTTTTCAATGTAACCACACCTAACGATTAGCCTCCAGTCGCCAGCCTCCAGCTGCCAGAATTTAGAAGCAAGAAGCTGCTACTGAAATCTAATTTAATTTATTTAAAAGACCGTTTATCATTCTGCCAATTTCATAGCAATTATTTAAAATGCTTATTCTTTGTTCTTTGGTTATATAACTTAATTTTTCCGCAATTATGATTTGCGTTTCAAGCTCACCCAATGAACCTCTGGCTATGCACAGAAATTTTGCAAATTCTTTATCTGAATTTCTTTCATGACCTTCTGCTATGTTACTCGGTATAGATACCGCCGCTCTTTGCATTTGAGAAACTAACCCAAATACTTCCTCTTTCGGAAAAGCTCTCGTAATCTTATATATCTCAGTTACGAGGTCTATAGCTTTTTGCCATATCATCAATTCCTTAAAATTGCTCATAAATTAACCTCTTCTTTTTCTGGTGGCTGGTAGCTGGTAGCTGGCGACTAACAACTACTTGCTACTTGCTACTTGCTATTTGCTATCTACTACTTGCTTATTCTTATATTAAGTGAAAATTCAGGTTTCGTAAGGACAGACATTTCTCCCCCGACTCTTTTCACCTTGTTTCTTAAAGAGCCAAGACCACCACCCTCTATAATAGGCGTCGTAGGCTGTTTACCGTTATTGCGAAATTTAATTGTATGGGTTTTGTCCGTTTGTGCAACATCAATATAAAGCGTAGTTGAATTACCGTGTCTTACACCATTGACCAAGGCTTCGGCAGCGGCTGATAAAAACAGATTTTTTATTTCTGTATTTTCGGGTAAACAACCCGTCATTTTCACTTCTACACCTATAGTTTTTGCCGCATCAATAAACATTTTATAAGAATCCTCATCCTGCAAATTAGATTCCATACGAAGAACTGCAATATTTTTCTTCCACAAATCAACCGGTGCATCTGTTGAGGTATCAAGCAGATATCTTCTTGTTGCTAAAAGCACCTGACCTAATTCACCGTGAATTCTTGTTTTTGTTTCAAGACGTTCTCTGGAACGGGTCAACTCAACAATGTTTTCACCGTATTCTCTTAACCTCATATTCAAGGCTTTAAGGTCTTTGTTTTTCTCCTGCAGACTATTATTGACTGCATAAACCTGTGTAATATCAGATGCTGTTATCTGAACAAAGCTTGGGAGGTTCTCACGGGAAAATCTCCATACCGAACCATCAGCTAAACGATAACACGGATTATCGCCTTTTTCAAGGCATTCAACATCATTCAGAATATCATTGCTTGATATTCTGTGCCAGAAGCTGTCAGCATTCTGCAAATCTCTGCCTGTAAGAGCATAGCAAAGCTTATTCATAACTGCATTTACAAGAATTGTTCTGCCATTCGGAATAGCAAAGCAAAGTCCCGCATTAAGCTTATCTATACTTTCCTTTATTGATGAACGGGTTATTGTGTTTTTTCTGTATGATATTTCTTTTATACCGATAACAACAAGTGAAATAAGTATTAAAGCAACAATAACTACTGATATGATAATTGGTTGCTCGCAAAAGCTCTGACTTATTACATTTTTTTCAAGACCATATATACTGCTTCGCATATCTGCACCAAAGAGAATAAGTAAAACGAAATCAGCAACTGTAAATACACTTAAAAGCAACTTTGAAATGGTTGCTTTTCGTCTGCTTGAAAGAGACATTAGAACAAGGCTGAAGCATAGCTGGGTGAATATGAGACCTAAAAACAAGGAACGGATATTCGGTGATATATCATAGAAATTCATCATTCCACAGCACCCCCATCCGTAATAGTGAGAGTGATGGATATATCTTCATCATCAATATCATAGATAAAGCTACCCAAAGGCATCTGAACGCCATCTAAAACCTGCTTGGCAATATCCTCAAGGCAACCCATTTGCACGTTCATTTTAACTGAACCCTCATTGCAATTAAGACGAACAAGCATTGCAGTAATGTTGTTCATAAGCTTCTCTGCAAGGGTTTCATAGAAGTCATAAACTGCAACTATACACTCTGCATTCAATGTACCGTTACATTCACTTTCAAAGGAAGTGAAAACACCACCAAGGCGAAGATTATCAAGAGATTCACGGATACAATATTCAAGCTCCCTTGCATCAATCTGTGGATTTTCTTCTGCCAACAGTAATAGGTTTCCTCGTCTTTTAATATATGAACCGATAACGCACACTCTTGAAAGCAGTTCGGGTGTTGCACCCCTATTTTCATCAATCTCCTTAAGAAGCTCTGCTACCTTAATGAGCTGTGGCTCAACCTCTTGAGCAATCCTGTCATAAAGCCTGTTCTTTTCATCAAGCTTTGTTCGGTTTTCCTTAACCTCAATCTCTGCCTGAAGCATATCGTTTTCTTCATCAAGCTGCAAAATTGTATCCTGAAGCTGTTCTTTAAGCTCGTTAAGAACCGTAATATCATCTTGCCACAAGACACGACCTGCTTTTATGCTTTGAGAATGAAGAAGAATATTACCGCAATTCAACACACCGTTTTCTGCTTGTTTCATTTCATCAGTTGCAATTTCTGAAACCGTTTCAGATGAATAGCGTGGCACACCATCTTCATCAACAATCATAACCGGTATGGTTGTTGAATTGAAAATTTCGTCATAGTTTGAGTTTGAAGGAATGAGACCAACCTGTATAGCACTTTCAAGAAGCAGTGTAATCATGAGGCAGTCAACTGTTGTAAGGTCAGATTCAATAACTCCCAAGGCATAAGCAATCCAGAAAACAATTGATACTATCATAATTATCAAGGGAAGGCTTTTAAATGCTTTGCTACCGGGAGAATGGCTCTTTTTAACAAGCATTAAAACAAAGTACAGACCTAAAATGACGAACCAACCACACACAATAAAAAACATAAAGTTATACGTGTAGTCTTCATTAAAATATTTTATTCCATTGGGGAAATCAAAAACAAGGCGATGATAGTCATTGGTAAAAATTACTGTTATGAGAACCGATGCAGGTATCAGCAAAAGATAAAATACTTTCGGTAATTTATAGCCCTCAGGCTTACCGATTAGGTGAACTATATACACACCAAGAAGTGGTATGAGAAGCATTGGTATGTAGAAGCAATACCACAGATACCTTACAAGTGGTTCTTCATATGATACAACGAATTCCCATTTAACAGTTCTGACAATAACCCACAGAACCATCATTATACCGACACCCAGCATAAGGTTTTTTATGCTTTTATGTACTATTCTATTCTGCAAGGAAACACACCAGGCAACCAACAAGGAAACCTGAATAATGTTCCTTAATGCAGAAAGTGAGGTTGTTATGAGTGTTCTGTATTCAGAATTCTCTAAAATACCGAAGCTCTCAATATGAGAACCCACATACAGGCAGAAATATGACATAAGCAACAAAGCCCCAACACCAACAGCATACGGCAATAGTCTTCTGTACGTCTTAAGCATATCTCCACCTCTTTTCTTATTTATGATTTTATATTAACATAATAAAAATATTTGTTCAACCAAGAATTACTTACACATGCACATAAATGTTACTTAATCTTATCAATGACAGAGTACGGTATGCGATAATATCAAACTTAGGGTTTCACAACAAAAAGAGCCCCCCTACACCATTAAGTGTAGAGAAACTCTCTTTTTTTGCCAGAAAATAATAGTTTTGATTAAAAAATAAAAGAAATAACCGCCCTGTCGTCGAAAACTGGCGGTTAATTCTTTAATCGTATTTCCGAGGCACCGTTATCAATAGCCCTCTTTTTTATTAAACTCTACCGATTAATAAAAATCAGTAGTCAAAAATATTTTAAAACCGAATCAGTTCAGGTTTTTTATATTTTATAAAGTACTATTTCTCGGGAATTTATACACAATGTACGCGGTCATTCTGTTACGAGCGCCGATACCCTTGAGCAAAAGGGAACCTGTCTGACCTCTCGAATGAACACCGCCCGTCCAGTTTACAACCTTAACTCCGGGTCTTTCTGACTTCCATTTTTCAATGTATTCCTTAACTGAGGTTTGCATTAAAACAAATTTCTCTTCTTTTACGATTCCGTACGCATATTTGTTATTGCCATTCAGAAGCTCGTACTCCAGAGTTACCGTTTCCAATTTATATTTATTCACGAGCAAGCCAATAGAGGTATCCTTATCAAAGGTGACCTTGACATTAGCTACATTAGGATGCCACTGAAACCATTTGTTTATGTTGTCAATAAACTCTTCCTCGGTTAAACCCTTGCGTACAAAAAGCTCCTTGTATATAGGCGTTTGCTTTGCTCCGCAAATAGGACAAAAGGCAGAGCTATCAAAAATTTCTTTTTTACATTTTAAACACTTCATAATCATTCTCCTTTATTTAACGCTGTACCACAGATTGTACATATGGTTGTACCATTAGGGTGCACTCCGTTACAAGTAGGACAGGTTATTTTGCCAGTAACTCCTGTTGTAGCTGTTCCCATCTTTTTGCATGTAGAACGAACATAAATCACTGCAAACAGACCGAACAAGGGGCTAATCAAGGGTACCAAAGCCCAAAGCTTTGTCATATCACACTTGGGAGCATTTCTATAAATGTAAACAATCTCAATGATTTCACCGACAATTGAAACAATCACTAATACAATAATTGCAACAAACATTAAAACCCACATTAATGCGCCACCAGCAAAAGCAGTGCCAATTACAGGAGCAATTACCGAATTATAATCTTCAACTTTTTCGTGTTGCTCATCGATATATGATTCAGCTTCATTAAACCTTGATTCATTTTCAGCCATCTGACTATCAATTTCTGCTTTATGCTCCTCAAACTCAGCATAATCACTCTCATATTGCTCGCGAAGATCAGAAACTTGGCTTTCATATACTGAATTATAGTAATCTTCGTAATCGTAAGTCTGAGTTTCAGCAGGTGAAGTAGTTGTTAAAGTGTCTGAAGCAAACTGATTATAGTAAGTGTAATCATCGTAGTAACCCTCTTCCTTGAGTTGTTCATCAATCATTGAATAGTTTTCAAGCACATCACCAATTAAATCCTCGTTGATATCCCCTGTTGCAAATGCGGGTATCAAATTACAACTGATCAAAATCAGTGCGATTACAGCCGCGAAAAAAACTTTAAAACTTCTCTTCATATTTAAACCACCCTTATTGATTTTTAAACTTTTGTTGTATTATGTGACTAATACACTTAACTTGCTGTAATAGTAACATAGTACAGTGAAAATGTCAACATATAATTTAAAATTTTTCCACATTTTTTTCTTGCTTATTATTCAATGTAAAATTTACGCTTTTAATCATTTTACCACTACCGCAAATTTAATAAATCCAAAAGCTTTTATATAAAAAAGAACTGACCGATATTATAATCAGCCAGTTCAAATATATAGTCACAAGCTTAGTCACAGAGTGTGAAAAAACTCTCAAAACCCTAAAAAATCAAGGATTTTTGAAAAACTTGGTATTATTCCCACTCATTTTCGTGGTTCTTCTTTGGCTTATTTATGCCCTAAATATTATCCTAAACGGCAATTTTGAACCTGTTTTTCCACCCATTATTTCATTTATCAAAATTTTTGTAGCAGAAAATGTTGCAAAATCGCCTACGGAATAGTATCAGATGGTTGTGAGATAACTGCTTGTTATAACAGGTGTGCGTTTATCTTCCGCTGATCTGACGGCGGCAATAGATACGACTTCCGAGGAATGCCAGCAGCGATGCGCCGACAATGTAGATCAAAGGAACGATTTGATATGAGGTGAAATGCGTTCCGAACAGAGAAATCAACCGAAGGTCAAAGGTGTTCCACATAGCCAGAAAACAGGTAGGCAGATAATCCCATATCTGGCTCCAAATGCGATGCTCCGCTGGTATTTGAACAAGCATTCCGGCAAGGATCATGCCAGTCGTAATGGATATTGCAGCAATACTGCTGTGAAACAGTTCGGACAGAAACATGACAAATATGCTGATCAAAAACGCAGTCACCAGCAGACAGCCGTATGCAATCAGACAGGCTTGTCCTATGGTGATATTACCTGCGTAGCTGGTGTAAAAAATCTGTATCGCAGCATCAAAGCCCTCTGAACCATATACGCACAGACACAGTATCCAAGTCATCACTGTCATGAGCAACGCACCAACACATCCCACGGTGATCCCGGAGAACAGCTTGACCCAATAGAGCCGCCTTTTTCCGTTTGCAGTACACAGCACAAGTTGATCTGTTCGGTGCGTGTGCTCGTCTGGAAAATTGCTCGAAAGAGCAATGGCAGTAAAGAGCAGCATCATGAAACCTACGGTGAGAAAATTCTCTAAGATAATTCGGTATGCTTCATGGAACTGATATACAATAGGGGTTGTAAGGGTATCGGCTTTTCCTCGCCAGTATGCAGCCTCCTCTTTGGTCAAATGGTTATTAATAGCCGATTCTTCAAACCGCTCTATCATGGTGGCATATAATGCTGCTACATCGGGAACCCACTGTACGACAGCTCCTTTGTCCATACCGGTCCATATTCGGATCAAATGAAAAATTTCGCTGTATGGACGGGCATAGGTCTGGTATTCTTCAGTTAAAACATAATTGGTTTCTATCGGTAAATCCTTGTAGGCTGCAATGGTTTCCTCCAGCAGGGATTGGTCTATGGGCTTGCCGCTGAGCGCTTTACGGTATGCTTGATCAATCAGATGTTGTTCGTAATTTGTGCTTATGGCTGCGCCATTTGCGTAATAGGTTCCCAGTAACGGCAAAAGGATTGAAAATGCAATGGCTGCCATACAGACAAGAAGAGAGACCCAAAGCAGCTTCTTCTGCACCAGCTTTTTCAGCTCATAACCGTACAGGGTAAACAGATTATTCATTGCTGCCCTCCTCAAGCTGTGCAAGATAAAAGGCCTCCAGGCTGCCCATTTCCTCGCCCCATCTTCCGTTATAAATCAAAGCTCCGTCTTTCATCA
>JAZONH010000038.1:0-6841 GCA_045654405.1 Acutalibacteraceae bacterium
GAAAACTATTTAAATTTAAACTGCACAGCACCTTAAATCTTTTAAATTTGGATGCAGAGCGCGACATAAAAGAGAGGGCACCCTGACGGGTTCCCTCTCTTTTTAACAAAGCTATGCGCCAAAGTTAATGATTTAAGGCTAAAAATCCCTAAATTACACTCCCTCTGATGAGCGGTATTTTTATCAGAAGTGTTCGATATCGGATTGATTAAGTGAACGGATGTTGTTCTCCATAAGTGCCTTTGTAGCAAGTGCCTCGTCAGTAACTCTGAAAATCATATAAGCGTGATTTTTCTCCTTCTTGCCGAGGAAAGCATACATATACTCAACGTTAACGCCTGCATCGGTAAGGGCGGTGAGCACCTTGTTAACGCCACCGGGAACGTTGGGAATTGCAACTGCGAGAACGTCTGTTACAGAGTGAACGTAGCCTGCATCCTTAAGAACGGTTGTTGCGTTGTAAACGTTATCTACAATGATTCTTACAATACCGAAATCTGCGGTTTCGGCAAGGGATAATGCACTCATATCAACGTTATTTTCTGCAAGAACTGCAGTCATAGCGCTCATTGCACCGGGCTTGTTTTCAACGAAAACTGAAATCTGTTTAATGCTCATATTTCTTACCTCCGTTAGATTTTACGTTTATCTATTATACGAACGGCCTTGCCTTCGCTTCTTACGATTGATTTGGGTGCTACAAGTGTAACCTTTGCAGTAAGACCAAGCATATTGCGTAAGCCTTCAACAAGCTCCTTCTGACGGGTATTGATTTCACCAACATTGTCGGTGAACATCTCGCTTGTCATTTCAACCTGAACGTCAAGTGTGTCGGTGTTTTTAACACGGTCAATAATAATCTGATAGTTAGCAGAGTAGCCCTGGTTGATGAGAACGGTTTCAATCTGTGAGGGGAATACGTTAACACCACGGATAATAAGCATATCGTCGCTTCTGCCCATGGGCTTGCACATTTTAACAAGGGTACGACCACAGGAGCAGGGCTCGTAGTTAAGCTGACAAATATCCTTGGTTCTGTATCTGAGAAGGGGGAATGCTTCTTTGGTGATGGCTGTGAAAACAAGCTCACCCTTTGAACCCTTGGGAAGCACCTCGCCTGTATCGGGGTTGATGATTTCCGCAATGAAATGGTCTTCGTTGATATGCATACCATTTTGTGCCGAGCATTCGTATGCTACACCGGGACCGGAAAGCTCTGTAAGGCCGTAAATATCATAAGCCTTGATACCAAGCGCATTTTCAATATCGTGGCGCATTTCCTCGCTCCATGCCTCTGCACCGAAGATACCTGCCTTAAGTGCAGTCTGCTCCTTGGTGATACCCATTTCCTTCATTGATTCTGCAAGGTATGCGGCATATGAGGGGGTACAGCAAAGGATAGAAGACCTTAAGTCCTGAATAAAGGAAATCTGTCTTTCAGTGTTACCTGATGAAACGGGGAGGGTAAGACATCCGACTCTGTGGCTACCGCCGTGAATACCAAGACCACCGGTGAAAAGACCGTAGCCGTATGCAACGTGAACAACGTCCTCTTTTGTGGCACCCGCTGCTACAAGTGCACGTGCGCAGCAATCATCCCATAAATCAAGGTCGTGCTGAGTGTAGAATGCCATAACTCGTTTACCGGTTGTGCCGGATGTTGAGTGAATACGTACGCATTCGCTTAAGGGTTTACCAACAAGTCCGTAGGGATAAGCCTGGCGAAGGTCATCTTTAGTAATAAAGGGAAGCTTGTAAAGATCTGCAACACCCTTGATATCGTCGGGGGTTACGCCTTTTTCTTCCATTTTCTGACGGTAATAGGGTACGTTGTCCCAAACGTGTTTTACCTGCTTTACGAGCCTTTCGTCCTGTAAAGCCTCAATTTTATCACGGCTTAAGGTTTCGGTTTCAGGCTGAAAATAACGCTCCATAAATAGTCCTCCTTGAACGTTATGTAATAAGTATATAAATACATAAAAAATATGCATAAATTATACTCCCTGCATATTGTTAAGTCAACATTAAATTTGGTTTTTGAAATATTTGTTGACAAATTTTATAATAGTGCTATTATAGTAGTGTTGAAAAGCTTCAGGGCGGGGTGTGATTCCCCACCGGCAGTAAAAGTCTGCGAGCCTACGGGCTGATCGGGTGTAATTCCCGAACCGACGGTATAGTCCGGATGAAAGAAGATTTTTGCATAATTATATTATTATGTTATTGCTTTCGCCCTGTGTTTTTCAGGGCGATTTTTTTATTTTCAAGAGGTAATTATTATGAAAAAAACAAGTAGCAGACAAAAGCTTATAAAGCTCACTACAACGGGCGTTCTCGCGGCACTATCAATTGTGCTTATGTTTATGATCAGATTCCCCATTTTCCCTGCGGCGGCACCATTTTATGAAATGGAATTTGCCGACGTACCTTTGCTTATCTGCTCGTGGCTTTTTGGTCCCGTGTATGCATTGGCATCACTCGTTGTGGTTTGTGTTATACAGGCAACATCCGTAAGCTCTGCAAGTGGTATTGTGGGTTGCCTTATGCATTTATTGTCGTCAGGCCTTTTGATAATTATAGTTTCACTTTTTAAAAAGCTGATAATTAAAACCAAGGGAATAAAAAGCTTTGCCTTACGTATATTAGCTGCCGTGTGCGGCGTTCTTGGTGTTATTGCTGTAATGATACCTATGAATATCTGGCAGGCTTCGGCGTTTATGGGTATGCCTGCGGCGGCATTTGCCCGTGACGTTCTTTGGATTTGCATTGCCTTTAACGCTATAAAGGCAGGGGCAAACGTGCTTATTTACAGCCTTCTTTCACCACAGCTTGCAAAGGTTTATAAAAAACTGTTTAAAATCTGAAGTATATAAATTTCATCGGCACATATAATCATATCAATAAGGTATTGATTTTATAAAAACTATTGACAAAGGTAGTTAAAATTAATACAATTTATAAGATAAAATTTTAATTCTTATGGAGATGTTTATTTTATGCCTTACGAAAAAATCAAACAAATAATCTGTGAAGAATTTGAAATTGACGAGGACGAAATCTCTCTTGAAACTCATCTTGCCAACGATTTAGGCTTTGATGAGCTTGATATTGCGGACCTTTGCATGAGTCTTGAGGATGCCTTCGAAAAGGAGATATCCGACGAGGACCTTGAGGGTATTGAAACTATAGGGGATTTTGTTAAGCACTTAGAATAATTAGTAAAGAGGATGTATTAATGGCAGAACAGAAAAAAATGGTCGAAGCCATAACTTCTATGGAGGTTGACTTCGCCCAATGGTACACAGACGTTGTTAAAAAGGCCGACCTTGTTGACTATTCAAGCGTTAAGGGCTGTATGATTATCAGACCCTACGGCTACGCTATCTGGGAAAATATTCAGAAAATTCTTGACACTGAGTTCAAAAGAACAGGTCACGAGAACGTATATATGCCCATGTTTATTCCCGAAAGCCTTTTGCAGAAGGAGAAGGACCAGGTTGAGGGCTTTGCTCCCGAGGTTGCCTGGGTTACACATGGTGGTAGCAACGAGCTTGAAGAAAGACTTTGCGTAAGACCCACTTCAGAAACACTTTTCTGTGAGCATTACGCTAAAATCATTCAGTCACACCGTGACCTTCCTAAGCTTTATAATCAGTGGTGCAGTGTTGTTCGTTGGGAAAAAACAACAAGACCCTTCCTCAGAACTCGTGAGTTCTTATGGCAGGAGGGCCACACAGTTCACGCAACTGCCGAGGAGGCTATTGAAGAAACAGAGCGTATGCTTAATGTATATGCCGATACCTGCGAAAAGGCACTCTGTATGCCTGTTATCAGGGGTGTTAAGACCGAGAGTGATAAGTTTGCAGGTGCAGTTTCTACATACTGTATTGAGGCTCTTATGCACGATGGTAAGGCATTACAGGCGGCAACCTCACACTACTTCGGTGACGGCTTCGCAAGAGCATTCGATATGACATATACCGATAAGGAAAACAAGCTTCAGTACGTTCATCAGACGTCATGGGGCTCAACAACACGACTTATCGGTGCCATTATTATGTCACACGGTGACAACAATGGTCTTGTTCTTCCTCCTGCAGTAGCACCCATTCAGGTTGTTATTCTTCCCATTGCTCAGCATAAGGAGGGCGTTCTTGACAAAGCATACGAGCTTAAGGATAGGCTTTCCAATGCCTTCCGTGTTAAGGTTGATGATTCATCTAACTCTGCAGGCTGGAAGTTTGCTGAATATGAGATGAAGGGTGTTCCGCTTCGTCTTGAAATCGGACCCAAGGATATTGAGAATAACCAGTGCGTTCTTGTAAGACGTGACAACAGAGAAAAAATCTTTGTTTCTCTCGATAACCTTGAGCAGGGCATTCAGGAAGCACTTGATGCTTACGCACAGGCTATCTATGACAAAGCACTCGAGAACGTTAAAAAGCGTACCTACACCTGCACAGACCTTGACGAAATCAGCAAAATGCTTGAAGCAAACGGCGACGGCTTCGTTAAAGCAATGTGGTGCGGCGAAGAGGAATGTGAGGATAAGGTTAAGGAGCTTACAGGCGTTGGCTCACGTTGCATTCCCTTCAACCAGGAAGAAATTTCAGATAAATGTATCTGCTGCGGCAAGCCCGCAAAGCACCTCGTTTATTGGGGTAAAGCATATTAAGAAAAAACCTCCCTTAGGGGAGGTTTTTTTAGTTAGGAGTTAGGAGTGAGGAGTTTAGGGGTGCAAAGCGCCGATTATAATGCGGAATTCGGAATGCGTAATGCGTAATTAAAGGGGCACTTCGTGCCGAATTATAGATATAGTAGTTGTAACGCGAAGCCTATCATCCCTATCCGCCTTGGCGGATAGGGAGGGGGACCGCGCCGTAGGCGTGGTGGTGGGTAGTTCTCTTGCTACTTCCCTTCAGTTCGATAGTACAACCGTAGGGTACGCATCTATGCGTACCGCTAAAGCCTCTACATCACAAAAAAGCTCGCGCCGGGGTTGAAATGGCAAAAATCTGTGTTACAATTAAAACAAAAGAACATTTGTACTTGTAAATTAACACAATTTTATTTTTGCAAAGGAGATTAAATGAGTAAACGAAAGAGCTTTTTGTTTTATTATGACTGGATAAATATATTTGAGCCATTGGATGATGACCGAAAAGCCAAGCTTATAACAGCCATAATAAATTATGCAAAGGAAAAAAGAGAGCCTGATTTTGAAGATATGGTGCTTAAGGTTACGTTTAACGTTATAAGAGATACCATAGATCGTGATTCGGAAAAATATGATGACCGTTGCACCAAAAATGCAGAAAACATCAAAAAAAGATGGAATAAAAAAACAATCGAATACGAATGTATACAATCGAATACGAAACATACCGATATAGATAAAGATATAGATAAAGATATAGATAAAGATATAGATAAAGATATAGATAAAGATATAGATATAGATAAAGATATAGATAAAGATATAGACAAAGATATAGACACAGACAAAGATATAAATTCTTCTTCGTTTTCTGCGAAAACGGTGTGCGCGTATAGCGAGGATTTTTTAAGCTTCTGGAGCGAATACCCCAAAAAGGTGGGCAAGGGTGACGCCTATAATAAATGGAAAAAGGCAAGGCTTACAAATAGGGATAAGGCGGACATCCTGTCAGCTCTTAAGTGGCAGAAGGAAACCGACAGGTGGTGTAGTAATAACGGCAGATACATACCTAATCCCTCAACCTATATTACCCAACGGCGTTGGGAGGATGAGCCATTTGATATTAAGCCCGATTATACAGACCCATCCAGATATACCGATGGTCATAATCTGCCCGATTTTATTGCGAGAGGTGAATTTTGATGGCGGGTAATAATAAATACTGTACATTTTGCGGAAAAGAGAAGAGCATCAAGGGTCAATTTTACGGTGGCATAGTGATTTATGAGCTTTGTGAGTGCGAAAAGGTACACATCGAGGAGCGAAAGAAAAAGGATAACGCATTTGCTCTTAAAGCCGCCGTAGAGCTACGTAACAGAAGCAGTCATCTTTCATCCTTGGGCTGTAAGTCAAGCTTCAGAACGGCAATTACAGACAGTAAAAACGAGGTAGCGATTAACGGTGGCAAATACCTTCTCAGTAAGCTCCTGGGAGAGGTTGTGGATGATAAAAAGAACGGTCTTGTGCTACAGGGTACAAGGGGTAGTGGCAAAACCTATGTTGCGTGTGCCGTGGTCAATGACTTTAACACCCGTTACCCAGTAAGCGACACAGTGAAGGAGCGACTGATTAAGGAACGTAACAACGGCTTTTCACTGAATGACTTCACATCCGTAAAATCTCCCTGTAAATTTATAACGGAGGCGGATTTGTTTGCTCTTTATTTTGATGATTTTAACTTTCGCAAATTAAATGGTCCGGTTGATGAATTCAAGCGTGCTCAAAAGCTACTTGTTATTGATGACGTGGGCACACTGGATTTTGAAAAAAGTCGCGTACAGTCAATGTATCTAAGCATTATTGACTACCGCTATTCAGAGAAATTGCCGATTATTATAACAACAAACCTTAATAAAAAGGAGCTTTGCGACTACCTTGGTGATCGGGTTTTTGACCGCCTTGAATACTGTTGTTATTTTGTTGATATGACGTCACAGGAGAGCAGAAGGCGTCAAGAGTGAGGAGTGAGGAATTGTCGGGGCAAAGCCGATTATAATGCGGAATTCGGAATGCGTAATTCGGAATTGTCGGGGCAAAGCCGATTATAATGCGGAATTCGGAATGCGTAATGCGTAATTAAAGGGGCACTTCGTGCCGAATTATAGATATAGTAGTTGTAACGCG
>JAZONH010000039.1:0-8023 GCA_045654405.1 Acutalibacteraceae bacterium
AACCGTCGACCTCTAGCGTGACAGGCTAGCGTTCTAACCAACTGAACTACCGGGCCACCTCTTGGTGGGAACAATAGGGCTCGAACCTATGACCCTCTGCTTGTAAGGCAGATGCTCTCCCAGCTGAGCTATGCTCCCATGCTTCGTTGTCGTGGCGTTTTATTATCGACAACGATAGATAATATACACTATTGAGATAATTTTGTCAACACTTTTTTGAAAATTTTTCAAAAAATTTTAGCCTAAAATATTCTTTTTAGCCTCGTCAACAATTGCAACCATTTCGGCATATTTTTTCTCAATATCTTCAACGAGCTTAAACTGTGTACGTGCTCTTACAAGGTTGTGCTCGGGGTAATCAATCTTAAAGTAAACGTCACCGTTAATGAAGTCACCAAGGAATCTGATACCACACTCTAATGTAAGAAGCTTTGCAGCGAAGGGCAAATATTTAATCTCGTTTTCGGTAAGTGCAGGGCCTGCAGTTTCAAGGTAGCCCTCGACATATGCTTTAAAGTACTCAAGGCTTAATGATACCTTGCTTAAATCTGTTTCATCCTCTGCGGCGGTGTTAGCACCGAAACGGATACTGTCGCCAAAGTCATATAAGGATGATCCGGGCATAACTGTATCAAGGTCAACAACACAAATACCCCTCTTGGTTTTGTTGTCAAAAAGAACGTTGTTAAGCTTTGTATCGTTATGTGTAACTCTTAAAGGAAGGTCACCGCAGTTAAGTAAGTCGGTAATAACGGAGCAATCCTTTTCTCGCTCAAGAACAAAGTCAATTTCGGGCTTTGCGGCATCCTTTCTACCTGAAGCGTTCTTTTCAAGTGCTTCAACAAAATCCTTGAATCTTGAGGGTGTGTTGTGGAAATTGGGGATTGTTTCATGAAGAGTTTCGATGGGATAATCTGCAAGCTGATTCTGGAAATTACCAAAGCTTAAAGCCGCACTTTTGAAATCCTCGGGTGAAGTAAGCTCGTTGATGGAATATGTATCCTGAACATAGTTATACATTCTCCAACAACCGCCATCTTCAGCCATAAAGTAATTTTTACCATCCTTTGCAGGGTAAACGGTAAGGGTTTCTCTGGTAGGATCGCCGCCCTCAGCCTTAATCTTTTCTCTTAAGAAGCTCGTAACACCGCAAACGTTTTCCATAAGCTCAACGGGTCTTTTAAACACGTTGACGTTGATTCTCTGCAGAAGGTAACGTAAAAGTGTGCCATCCTCTGCTTCATATTTGATAATGTATGTATCATTTATATGACCGTCAGTAACAGGTCTATAACCAACGTACTTGCCATATTCCGGGAAAGCTTTAATAATTTCAATTAAATTTGTTCTGTTTGTAATACTCATTTCAAACTACCTCATTATTTAAAAGTTGCAAAGCACTCGGGGTTATGAAACCCGGGCGGTAATGTTGTAACCGGTGAAAAGGCAAGATAATGTGGTATTTCACAATCATCGCCGCATTTATAGAAATTAGCCTTAACAGTTTTAAAGCTAAAATCATTAATTTTATAAAGGGAGCAAATAAATTCCTTTGTAAGCGTAGCCGTAACACCCCAATAAGCCCCCTCGGCATCAGCTCCGCTAAAGGGATTTACGTCGGGAGTTAAATCGGTCAGAGTGCGTACAAACACCCTATCATACTTACCCTTGCCAAATTCCGAAAGGTAAACGCCCTTAGAATTCATTTCAACATTAATGTATTCGTCACGACCCTCAACAGGTGCTACGAAAAACTCAAGACAGCTGTCAGTATAAATGGGGTCATCACGCTTGGTATAAACTGCACGAGGGCTCACCTCATAGCATTTAAGTGTAGCAACCAGATTATCGCCCACAACACCCATTTTAAAGTACGTATGGGGTCTGTATGGCGGGTTATTCTCCCAATGATATGATTTTATACGATGAAAACAAGCTTCATCAAACTCATCAAAAAAAGAATAAAAGCAAAGCTTATTGTAAACTAACAAATCCATAACTCAACCTTATTTCATAAATGAAAGAATATCGTCGGTTTCATCCATAGTAGCCATAATCATATAGAAACGAGGAATATGGAAGGGACCCTTGAATATATTACCCTTAAGTGTGGTTGAGGGTGTGTTATCATAATGAAGGTAACCGTACCACTCGCCGCATTCAGCATCAACAAAGTACTTTTCGGTATAATCCTTTAACTCGTTATAAACGACGTTATATTTTTCATCCTTAAGCTTAAGGTAAGCAAGACGCAAAGCAATCATAGCCTCACACTGGGGCCACCAAAGCTTCATATCCCATTCAAGCTGTACGGGAGGTTTACCGTTAATGTCGGTAAACGCAATAATACCGCCGTACTTTTTATCAATACCGTAGGGTAATGTAATATCAATAATATTCTTAGCTGCCTGCAGTGCATCATCATTATTGGTTAAAAGACCCTCTGCCATAATGAACCATGCAGCTTCAAGGGAGTGACCGGGGTTAACGATTCTGCCGTTAGGACTGTCAACAAACTCCCCTGCCTTTGTTACACTTTCAAGAAGTGCCTTTTCGGTAAGGTAGCCGCCGTTAAGAATCTCGTCAAGGCAAGCCTTGGCAATAGGGTTATATTTATCCCAAAGACCATCAATGCTACGCATTACCTGTGTTGTGGCAAGCATAATCATTACGGGTGAAAGTGCTTTTGAATCAATATTGTCAGGGTTAATCTTGGGTTGATTTTTACGAACACCTGTGAAGCACTCGTATGCTACGTTAAAATATTTCTCGGCAGATTCAAGAACGTCCGCATCCCCTGTTGCCTTATAAAGCTCGGCACAACCGATAGCCGCAAAGGTTTCAGAGAAATAGTATCTTCTTTTCTGAAGCTCTCTGCCATCGGCTGTAACTGTGAAATACATTCTGCCGTCGGTATCAGTGCATTTAGGAAGGAAAGAATATATATTCTTAGCCGCCTTGAGGTATTCGGGGTTTTTGTCAATCAGGTTGTATGCCTTTGAGAAAACCCAGAGTGCTCTGCCCTGAAACCATACACTTTTATCTGTACCGTAAATATTACCCTCACGGTCAAGACAAGTATAAATACCACCGTTTTCGTAATCGATAGCGGTTTTAAGCCAGAAAGGTAATATGTTTTCAACTAAATCCTTTTTGAAATCCATAATTTCAACTCCAAAACATAATATACATAGATAATATATCACACAAAATTAAAAAATACAACAAAAAAAGTGTGTTTATTATAAAAGCACGCATAATATTACATAAATTTATAAAAAGCTCAGTAAAACACCTGTAAATCACCGAAAAGGCATAATAAAACGGAGCAGATGATTGCCACCTGCTCCGCATTTACTTTATTTGAGGGCTCTTGTTTTTTCGTTTCTTTCAAAAAGCATACGCGATGCAATCTGACAATTCTGAATTGCTGCATCGTTCTTACCCTGCTCAACACAACGCTTGCCGAAATCAAGACACTCAAGAATCTGCTTTTCTAATTCGAAAAGTGATTCATGGCTCATGGGGTCTGAGTATCTTACCTGCTCGGATAATTTAATGTAAGCATCACGAACCTCGGGGTCAACTGCAGTTTCAGCGATAACGTCAACGTCAACCTTAAGCAATTTAATGAAGTTTGTTTTATCCTTAACCTTGTCGTCAACCTTTTTGATATGACCCTTAACAAAGAAGCAGGAAATAATAATTGCAATATGAATTACAAGAAGAAGCAACTGGGCGGGAATAGCAATAATCCATACCCAAGGAATGATGGAACCGATTGCCATAAACACAGCGGATGCAATCAATTCAAGTGCGAGGAACGTAAAGCTGTGAATGTAGATAGGTAATCTTAAAAATGCATCCTTGAGCTCAGCTTTCATTAAAAGCGTTACGAGGAAGGTAATACCAACAACACCAAACGCGATAACTACAAAAGCATATGATGCCCAGAAAGCCATGCCACCAAAAACGATGTTATAGTATCTCAAAAATCCGTAAATAACAAACAGAGAAACGTTATAAGCAAAGAAGAACATCGCAAGAACTACCATGCTGATAATACTTCTTAATCCCATACCCTTTTTATTCATAAAATTAATCCTCCTTCTTTGCGCCACATTCGTCGCAGAATTTACCGGTTAAACCCTTTTTGCCGCAAGCGCAATCCCATGTATCTGCAGCTGCGTCAACGGATGTGCCACACTCTGCACAGAACTTACCGGTTACCTTAGCGCCGCACTGGGGGCAAATCTTTTCGACGGGCTTTGCAGAGCCGCACTCTGCACAGAATTTGCCTTTGTTACCCTCGGCACCGCAATTCTTGCAGGTCCAAAGCTCGGGCTTAGCACTGCCGCACTCTGCGCAGAACTTACCTTTGTTACCCTCTGCGCCGCAAGAGCACTTCCATGTATCAACACCAGCTTCAGACTGAGCGAAAACAGTATTCTCAGTAGCTGCAAAACCATTGAAAGCGCCGCCAACCTTATCCATAATTGGGTTCATAGCATTAACCGCAACGCCTAAGCCGATAAGGTCGCTCATCATGCTACCACCGCCGTTACCTCCACCGTTTGAGCCCATATTACCAATGCCTTCAGCATAAGCAACCTGAACGTCTCTTGCGAATACGTCTTTCTGGTCATAACCCTTGGCGTGCATAACCTCTGCATCAGCAAAGCCCTCATACTTTTTAACGTCAATACCAAGTTTCTGCTTTTCTGCTTCAATACGAGCAAGCTCAAGCTCGGTAATGCTCTTTTCAATCTGCTTCTGACGAGCAGCAGCAGTAATTTCTGCCTGAACCTCCTGCTCCTTAACGCCGAGGTAAGCTTCAGAAATAGTTTTGCGTAATCTGATGAAGTTGGGGTCACTTTCAGGAAGTGAAACGTTTGTAACGAAAAGCTGAGGAACAAATAAGCCGTACTCCTCAAAGCCGGGAGAAACCTTGTTACGAAGCTCTGCAGAAAGTGCCTCTAATCTTTCATCAATCTCAAGAATGTTGATGTTCTGAGTTTTGATTGCTGCAGAAAGGTTAGCCTTAACGGTTGTCATTACCAAGGGTCTGAAGAAACCGCGAACCTTGGTTTCCCAGTTATTGCCCTGCTTATCAACAACAACGCCATTGGGGTCTAAAAGTTGACTTCTGTTAAGACCGCCTGTTGTACCAACAAGTTTAACAAGTAACTTTCTGGCATCAAATACCTGTAAGTTAAGTTCACCGGATGCACCGATGTCAAGAGGAATACCCGTCTGGGGCTCGATAAAGCGAACTCTTGAATCAGTCCCCCATTTAATACCCATCTGAACGGTTTTATTTACGAAATAAACCTCACAATGGAAAGGTGCAACGCCACCGGTGGGAATTTTATAAAATCTGCTCAAGAAGGGCAAATTCTGTGTTTCGAGTGTATAACGACCAGGGCCAAATGTATCAAGGGCCTGTCCATCAAGGAAGAAAATAGCCTCCTGAGATTCGTGAACAATAAGCTGTGTGCCCATATTGAAATCTTCAACAGGATGCTTCCACACAAAAGTATTGTTATCTCCCTCATATTTAATAACGTTTATACCATTTACATTGGTTTTAAACTCCTTAGACATATCTTTTCTCCCCCTAAATTATTTCTGCAACAATGCTCTGAAGGCATCATCAGAAGTTAAGCCTACGTACTGTAAAATTTCTTTTGATTTTTTGTTGTTTTCAAAAAATGCTATCATTGCCATAAAGGTAACCCAGGTCATCTTTTGTTTTTTAGTTTCGATTAATGAATAGGTCTGACGAGAAATACCAATACGACGTGAAAGCTCATCCTGTGAAATTTTGAGCCTTGCGCGTAAAACAGGCAACTCATCTGTAAGAAGCGCAATTAAGCGATCCTGCTCGTTGTAATAGTTCATAAAACTCCTCCTTTAAGATTGTTTTGTACTATCCACTGTTCACAGTATACAATTTGTTGTTAATTCTGTCAATAGGTAAATCGAAAAAAATTCGAAAAATAAAAAAAGAGTTAACACCCCGAGAGGTATTAACTCTTAAATAACTATAAATTACAGTTTCATTGCAACGTCCCAAGCCTGCCAGATAACTGTACGAAGGTTACCAACCTTGGATGCATCACCAACGATGTGAACGTGCTTGCTTGCCTTTTCAACAATGGGAGCGGGCTTATAACCAACAGAAAGAATTACGCTATCTGCGGGAATTGTCTTGCTGTTGCCATCCTTATCAACGATAGTAACGCTTGAATCTGTGATTTCTGTTGTTTTGCTTTCAAGGTAAACAGGTACCTTGTTTGTTTTGAAGAAGTCACGAAGGAAGCTTGTGTTAGCAAGCGCAACACCGGGAGTAGTGATAAGGTCATCCTGCATTTCAACGATTGTGGGATTCTTGCCCTGAAGGTAAAGCTCATAAGCAATTTCACAACCAGTAAGACCGCCACCGATAATAGTAACGTTGTCACCAACGATGCTGTTATCAAGAAGGAAATCAACAGCCTGAATAGCCTTATCTGCGCCGGGGATCGGGATTCTGTTAGCAACTGAGCCTGTTGCAACAACAACCTCGTCTGCACCGAGTGAAGCAATATCCTTAACCTCTGTGTTCATATGCACTGTAATAGCGTCGTACTTCTGAACCTCGCGGTTGTACCATGCAATAAGGTCACGATCCTTCTCTTTATATGAGGGAGCAGCAGCGGCAATAAATACACCACCGAGCTTGTCGCTCTTTTCGTAAAGGTCAACCTTGTGGCCGCGCTTTGCACAAACGATAGCAGTTTCCATACCACCGATACCGCCACCGATAACAGCAATCTTCTTGCTCTTCTTAGCGGGCTCGATTTTGTATTTCTTGGACTGCATTGTTTTGGGGTTAAGTGCACAACGGGAAAGACCCATTGTATCCTTAAGGTCCTGAGTATTAGCATGACCCTTTGAAGATGAGAAGTTGAAGCAACCTGCGTGACAGCAGATACAGGGCTTAATATCCTCAATTCTGTCTTCGATAATCTTTGTGATCCATTCGGGGTCAACAAGGAACTGACGTGCTACACCAACACCGTCGATTTTGCCTGCTGCAACTGCTTCTGCACCTGCATCGGGCTCCATACGACCTGCACAAACAACGGGAATATCAACAAACTGTTTGATATGTGCTACGTCATCAAGGTTACAGTTCTGGGGCATATACATGGGAGGATGTGCCCAGTACCATGAGTCATATGTACCGTTGTCAGCGTTAAGCATATCATAGCCTGCATCCTGAAGGTACTTAGCCGCCTTCTCTGATTCGGGCATTGCACGACCGATTTCTGTATATTCTTCGCCGGGCATTGCGCCGTAGCAGAAGTCCTTCATCTTTGACTCAACTGAGTAACGAAGTGAAACGGGATAATCCTCGCCGCAGGATTCCTTGATAGCCTTAACAACGTCAACTGCGAAACGGTATCTGTTTTCGAAGCTACCGCCATATTCGTCGGTACGCTTGTTGAAGTATTCGATAGCGAACTGGTCAAGAAGGTAGCCTTCGTGAACAGCGTGAACCTCAACACCGTCAACACCTGCATCACGGCAAAGCTTTGCAGTTTTTGCAAATGCTTCGATAATTTCGTGAATCTGCTCAACAGTCATTTCGGGGCAGATGATGTCGTGAGCCCAACGTGAGGGCTGGGGGCTGGGTGAAGCAAGTTCGTGCGATGTGTCAAGAATAGGCTTAACAAGTGCACGGGTAAATTTATTTCTGTGAAGAGGTGCAACAAGCTCTGTGATAGCCCATGAACGGCCCATACCTGCTGTGAGCTGAACAAAAAGCTTTGCGCCTGTCTTATGGATTTCATCCATAAACTCTTTGAGTTCCTCAAACATCTTGGGGTTCTGCCAGAGCCATTTTCCCCAGAATGTATCCCGCAAAGGAGCGATACCGGGAATGATCAGACCAACATTGTTTTTGGCTCTTTCCAAGAAGAACTTGGCAGCTTCCTTGTCGAATTTACAACCGGTCAGCTCGAACCAACCAAAGAGG
>JAZONH010000040.1:0-8237 GCA_045654405.1 Acutalibacteraceae bacterium
AGATTTAAGGTGCTATGCAGTTTAAATTTAAATAGTTTTCGTTCAGACGAAATGACAAATGCACCGTAAGGCTGGCGCCTACGGTGCATTTTCATAAAGTATTAACGGAAAATATTAAATTTAAACCTAATAAATCCCTAATTTACGCTCCCTTTGCGACTCTTTTTTTAGCTTCCCGAGTAGTAAACGCTACCGTTCTGCATATCAATTCCCTTTAACTGCATAAGCTCGGTTACCGTAACTAACTGGTAGCCCTCTTCAATTAGCCATGGCACAATTGTTTCGGTGGCCTCTGCCGTTGAGGTGTAAAGGTCGTGCATCAATATAATTGACCCGTCACGGGTACTACTTTTAACCGACTTTATAACGGAGCTTGCGTTACGGTTTTTCCAGTCAAGGGTGTCAACGGACCACTGAATAAGCGGCGCATTCACCTGAGCCTTAACCCTGTTATTAAACGAGCCGCCGGGTGCACGCACAATGGTCGGTGCCTTACCGGTAATGTTTTTAACAAGGCTGTTGGTCTTTGAAATTTCCGATGCAATCAACTTATTATCGGCTGATGTAAGTATCTTGTGGTTGGTGGTGTGGTTACCGATTTCACAACCCAGCTCACTTGCGCGCTCAACGCAGTCTGCATAGGGGTTAACCCTTGAGCCCACCACAAAGAAGGTTGCCCTTGAATCATACTTTTCAAGCACGTCAAGAATACGGTGGGTAACCGTGGAATGGGGACCGTCGTCATATGTAAGAGCTACTGCAGGCTTCTTGGGGTCAATGCCGTAAATTGAGGCAGTGTCCGAAAATCTGTTTGTGCCCTCAACCCTTACTCTGTAGTAGTTAATTTTGCCATATTTAGCACCTGCGTCAGTGTAGGTAATATTACCCAGGCCGTTTATAATCGCAATTGTTGTCCAGGTGGTACTACCCTCTACCCTACGGTCAATAATGTAGCCGGAGCCTGCGTTTGCTTTATTCCAATCAAGCTTAAGACCCTTGGGCGAAAGCTTTGCCGTAACCTTCGGTGCGGCGGCAAATTTGGTTGCAACGCCTGAATTATAGCTACCGTACAAGCCACCGTAAACCTGACGCACCGTGTAGGTATAATTAACGCCCGCCTTTACCTGCTTGTCAATGTAATTATTTTTATCGCCGCTTACGGTTGCAAGTAAGCTCCAGCCCTTTTCGTTACCCGCCTTTTTATATACACGGTATGATGTAGCAAGGGGCATTTTAGCCCATTTTACGTTAATGGACTTGGTGGTGCAGTAAAGATTAATCTTGGGCATTTTAAGTGCGGTTACTAACCCGCCGTCAAGCTGTGCGCTAAGCCCGCCCTCGTCACCAACGGCTCTTACGGTGTAGCGGTAATTAACCCCGTCACCAACGTCGGCGTCGGTAAAGCTTGTACCGGTGCATTCACCAATAAAGCTCCATTTAACCACACCGTCAATTTTCTTATAAACTCTGTACTGTGTGGCATCGTTTACGGCATTCCACGTAACCTTAATGCCATCGTTAACGTTTGAAAGCGCGCTTATTGCAGGCACGTCAACGTAGTTTGTTGACACACCATACGAGTCAAAGCCACTGTAAATATCATCACTTAAAGCTCTGAGGGTGTATGTATAAACGTTGCCGCTTGCAATATCATTATCAGTGTAGCTCACAACCTCACTATTGAAGCTGCCCAGGAATTTCCACTTGCTGCCGTTGGTTTTGCGGTATAAAATGTAGCTGTCCGCATCCTCAACCTTGTCCCAGGTTACCGAAATCCAACCATTCTCGTTCACCGCTTTTATATTTTCGGGTGCTCTTACGTAGGGGTCGGACTTTTGGGTTTCATAGCCACTGACGTATTTACCCGACGTTGCAAGCACGCTATATTTGTACCTTTGTGCACTTTCAACCTCAGTGTCGGTGTATTCGCAGGGATTCTGGGGGTCGGGCTTAGCTATAAGGGTCCTTTCACCGTTATATTCACGGTAAATGGCGTACCCCTCAACGCCCTCAATCTTCTTCCAGGATATATCGATACCCCCTGCGCCGTTTTTAACCGACAGTATTTCCGGGGTTTCAATACGCATAATTTCCGCCTGATGGGTTTCTTTAACGGTGCCCTCATCATTAAAGGCGCAAACGTTGTATTTATACACCCGACCGTTTTCGGCAGTGGTGTCAACAAAGGCGGTTTTTCCGAATCGGCTTATGGTGGCAATTGTTTCCCTTTCGGCATCATCCCAACGGTAAACGTAATAGCCCTTGGCGTTTATATTGAACGCCCAGTCAATCTGCACACCGCCTGCTTCGTTGGTAACAGTCACACTGTTTTCATAGTCGGCGCCGTTCATAGCGAACACGCCCACACCCACAAAGCCCGCAACAAATGCAAGCACAAAGGCAAGAATTAAGCATAATATTTTCTTTTTTCTCATAATCCCACCTCCGTTAAATGAACACTATAATGTTCATCTGTCATTAACTTTAATTTTATCACATTATGTCGTATTTTGCAATTTAAAAAGCACTAAAATTTGAATATATAGTTGTATAGATTTACAATTAAAATATTGCTTTACTGTATTTTTTGATATATAATAAAATTTGAAAATTAAGGAGGCGGATGTGTTTTGAACATAATCGTTGTTGGTATCGGTAAGGTTGGCTATACCGTTGCAGAGCAGCTTTCTCAAGAAATGCACGACGTAATCATCATAGATACTGTCGAGGAGGTTATTAACGACACCCTTCAGGATATTGACGTTATCGGCGTTATAGGTAACGGCGCAACCTCCAAAACCCTTATGGATGCAGGCGTAAGCGGTTGCGACTTGCTCATTGCCCTTACAGGCAGTGACGAGCTTAACATTCTCACCTGCCTTCTTGCAAAGCAGTTGGGCGCAGGCAGCACCATTGCCCGCGTAAGAAACCCCGAATACAGTAACGACCTTGGCCTTATTAAGGACAGTCTCGGTCTTACCTTTGCGGTTAACCCCGAAAAGGAAGCGGCGGCGGAAATGCAGCGAATCCTTAAATTCCCCACCGCCCGTAACGTGGATATCTTCGGCCACGGCAAGGTTGACCTTTTAAGCTTCAGTGTTAACCGTAGCTGTAACCTTTGCGACAAATCCGTTAAGGACGCCTTTGCCAAGGTTAAAACCAAGGCGCTTATCTGTGCCGTTGAGCGCGGTGACGACGTGTTTATCCCCACCGGTGATTTTGTTATACGCGAGTCGGATACCGTGGCGGTGCTCACCCCCGAAAAAACTGCCCCCGATTTTTTCAAGCAAATCGGCTTCAGAACACAGAGCGTTAAGGACGTTATGATTATCGGCGGCGGCAAAATTGCCGTTTACCTTGCCAAAAGCTTAAAAAACCTTAACGTTAGCGCAACCATTGTTGAAAAGGACCTTGAAACCGCCCTTAAGCTCAGCTACGACCTGCCCCATATCAACGTGGTGCACGGCGACGGCACAAACCGTTCACTTCTTCTTGAAGAGGGTCTTAAATCCGCCGATGCATTCCTTTGTCTTACAGGCATCGACGAGGAAAATATAGTCCTTTCGCTTTTCGCTAAAAGCGTTAACAAGGATATAAAAACAATCACCAAGGTTAACCACACCCTTTTCAGGGAGGTTATTAAAACCCTTGATATTGACAGCGTGGTTTACCCCAAATTCACCACCGCAAGCATTATTTTAAGGCACGTACGCTCAAAGGCATCACGGCACGGCGAAAACGAGGTGCAAAAAATCACCCGTATCATCAACAACAAGGTTGAAGCAGTTGAATTCACCGTTACCGATGATAGCGAGCTTATTAACAAGCCCCTGTACGAGCTCAGCCTTCGCCAGAATATTCTTCTGGGCTCCATCACCCGCGGTAACGAGGTTATTATCCCCCGAGGCTCCGATATGCTTCTGCCCGGTGACTCAGTGGTTGTGGTTACCTCAACAGAGCGCCTTCTTTCACTTGATGATATTCTTGATAACTGACAGAGGTATAGTTAACTATGAATAAACGAATGATAGCCTACGTTTTAGGCTTACTGCTGCTGTGCGAGGCGGGTCTGCTTCTGTTGCCCCTTTCGGTTGGCTTCATTTATGCCGAGCCCGTTGCCGCAAGCTTTCTTATAACCATTGCCGTGCTTGTTGCGGTGGGTCTTATACTTGTAAGATTCAAGCCCAAGGACAAAACGATTTTCGCAAGGGACGGTCTTGTAATTGTTTCCCTTGGTTGGATTACCCTTAGTCTTTTCGGTGCACTGCCCTTCTTCATAAGCGGCGAAATTCCCAATTATCTTGACGCCCTTTTTGAAACCGTGTCGGGCTTCACCACCACGGGTGCCAGCATTCTCAGTGACGTTGAGGCATTGTCCAGATCAATGCTTTTCTGGCGTAGCTTCACCCACTGGATTGGCGGTATGGGCGTGCTTGTATTCATTATGGCGGTGCTTCCCCTTTCGGGTGGCGGCGGCGACCTTCACCTTATGCGAGCAGAAAGCCCCGGCCCCAGCGTTACAAAGCTTGTTCCCCGCTCCAACAAAACCGCCCGTATTCTTTACGGCATCTACCTTGTAATGACCGTTGTTGAAATGGTGCTTCTGCTCATCGGCGGTATGCCCCTTTTCGATAGCGTAACCATCGCCTTTGGTACGGCGGGCACGGGTGGCTTCGGGGTGCTCAACACCAGTATCGGCAGCTATCCCCTTTTCTGCCAGATTGTTATAACCGTGTTTATGACCCTTTTCGGCATAAACTTCAATATTTACTTCCTTCTGATTTTCAAAAAATTCAAGGACGCACTTAAAAGCTCCGAGCTTTGGTGCTACCTGGGTATTATGGCAACGGCAATTATTGCAATCACCATTAATATCCGCAATTGCTTCGGCAGTATTTTCGAGGCTCTGCATCACGCATCCTTCCAGGTAAGCTCCGTTATGACCACAACGGGCTTCTCCACTGCAGATTTTGACAAATGGCCGGAATTCAGTAAGACAATAATGTTAATGATAATGTGCATCGGTGCTTGTGCCGGTAGCACCGGCGGCGGCTTCAAGGTTTCACGTATTATGTTGCTTTTCAAATACGCCAAAAAGAGTGTCCGCAGTCTGACCCATCCCCGAAGCGTAAAAATCATCACCTTCGACGGTCAGCGGGTTACTAACGAAACCTTCCAGAGCACAATTGCCTATTTCATTATTTACGTAATTATTTTTGCAGGCTCCCTGCTTATTGTTTCGGCGGATAAAAACGACCTTATTACCGATATTTCAAGCGTTATTGCAACCTTCAACAACATCGGCCCGGGTCTTGGCAAGGTTGGTCCCACAGGCAACTTCAGCAGCTACAACGCGCTGTCAGAAATCGTATTCATAATTGATATGCTTCTTGGCAGACTTGAGATTTTCCCCATTATTTGTTTATTAACCCCGTCAATACACAAAAAACATTTCAGAAAAAAACTTTGAGGTGAAAAAACATGAGAGAAATCAAAATCATCAATGGTGGCTGGTATTTTTCCAATACAGCAGGCACAGCACCCTCTACCCTTCCCACAGAGTGGGAAACACTTGACCTTCCCCACACCTGGAATGGTGCCGACGGTCAGGACGGCGGCAACGACTACATCCGCACAAAGGCATACTACTGCAAGGAAATCAGTGGCGCAGACCTTACAGGCGAGGCTAACTACCTTGAGTTTGACGCCGTAAACTCATCTGCCGAGGTATTCTGGAACGGCAAATCTCTTTGCACTCATCACGGTGGTTACTCTCGCTTCAGAGTAAGCATTCCTGCTCAAGATGTTAAGGAAACCAACATTCTTGTGGTTTCTGCCGACAACTCACCCAACGAAGAGGTTTATCCTCAGGTTGCGGACTTCACCTTCTACGGCGGTATTTACAGAAGCGTAAAGCTTATTTCTGTTCCCGCATCACACTTTGATTTAGATTATTTCGGTGCACCCGGCGTTGCGGTTACACCCGTTGTTAAGGTTGCCGATGCAGACGTTACAATTGAAAGCTTCGTTACAAGCCCCGATGGCTTAAGCGTACAGTATAAAATTCTTGCCGACGGCGAGGCAGTTGCAGAGGAAACCGTTGACGCAAAAAGCACCAAGGCAACCATAAAAATTCAGAACGCTCACCTTTGGAACGGTAAAAAGGACCCCTTCCTTTACACCTTAGAAGCAAGCCTTATTAAGGACGGCGAGGCTATCGACACCATTTCAACCCGCTTCGGCTGTCGTTACTTCAGCGTTGACCCCGAAAAGGGCTTCATCCTTAACGGTCAGGAGTATCCCCTTCGCGGTGTTTCGCGCCATCAGGACTACCCCAACAAGGGTAACGCCCTTTCATTTGAGGACCATAAGAGGGACTTAGACCTTATCCTTGAGCTTGGCGCAACCACAATCCGTCTTGCCCACTATCAGCACGCACAGGAATTCTATGACCTTTGCGACGAAGCAGGTCTTGTTCTCTGGGCAGAAATCCCCTACATCTCCCGTCATATGCACGACGGCTACGATAACACAATCAGTCAGATGACCGAGCTTGTAGCACAGAACTACAACCACGCATCAATCTGCTTCTGGGGTCTTTCCAACGAAATCACCATTGCAGGTGCCGACGACCCCCACCTTATCAAAAACCACAAGGACCTTAACGACCTTGTTCACAAAATGGACCCCATCCGTCTTACAACCATTGCAACAGTTACAATGTGCTCAATGGATAACGAGTACGTTCATATCAGCGACGTGCTTTCCTACAACCACTACTTCGGCTGGTACGGCGGTTCAACAGAAATGAACGGCGAATGGTTTGACGATTTCCACAAGAAGTACCCCAAAAAGGCTATCGGCTTAAGCGAGTACGGCTGCGAGGCTCTTAACTGGCACACCTCCGAGCCTACACAGGGTGACTACACCGAGGAATATCAGTCCTACTACCACGAGGAGCTTATTAAGCAGATTGCCGACAGACCCTACATCTGGGCAACCCACGTATGGAATATGTTTGACTTTGCCGCAGATGCCCGTGCAGAGGGCGGCGAAAACGGTATGAACCACAAGGGTCTTGTTACCTTTGACCGCCAGTATAAAAAGGACTCCTTCTATGCATACAAGGCATGGCTCTCTGACGAAAAGGTGCTTCACATCTGCTCAAAGCGTTATATTGACCGCGTTGAGGATGTAACTAAGGTAACAGTTTACTCAAACTGCAACGAGGTTGAGCTTTTCGCAAACGGTGTAAGCGTTGGTAAGCAGAACAAGGGTAAATTCCCCTTCTTCTATTTCGAGGTTAAAAACCAGGGAGAAACCACTCTTGAGGCTAAGGCAGATGGCATAACCGATACTGCAACAATCCGCAAGGTTGACACCCCCAACGAGGATTACATTATGAAGGAGGAAAACCAGGTTATCAACTGGTTTGAAATCACCACTCCCGTTGGCTACTTCTCAATCAACGACACCATCGGCGATATTATGTCCACAACCAAGGGTAAAATCGCAATGATTAAGCTCATCCTTCTTATGAAAAAGGTATTCTCCGCAGGCTCAAAGGAAGGCGGCAAGGGTGATATTATGGGCTTCGACCTTGGTAAGGTTAAGGTAACCAAGAGCATGCTTAAATCCCTTTACGGTATGGTTAAGGGCTTCACAATCAAGCGTGTGTTTATGATGCTCGGCAACAAATTCACCAAAGAGCAAATCCTGGAGGTAAACGCAAGACTCAACAAAATTAAAAAGAAAAAGAAAAAATAAAGCCAAAAGAAGTCCGTGGGAATCACGGACTTCTTTTTTAGTTAGGAGTGAGGAGTGAGGAGTTTCGGGGCGCAAGCGCCAATTATAATTCGGAATTCGGAATGCGTAATTCGGAATTGTCGGGGAAGCTCCGCTTCCGATTATAAATTAAATAAAAGTAACGCGAAGCCTATCATCCCTGTTTTGTCGCAGACAAAATAGGGAGGGGGACCATTGCCTACGGCAATGGTGGTGGGTAGTTCTTTTACGGTTATTCTTCAGTAAAAGTAACGCGAAGCCTATCATCCCATTTTGCGAAGCAAAAAGGGAGGGGGACCGCGCCGTAGGCGTGGTGGTGGGTAGTTCTCTTACGGTTATTCTTCAGTAAAAGTAACGCGAAGCCCAACCTCTCTGCGTAAGGAGAGAGGCAGAACAGGACCGCCGCTTCATACTATATTCGCCTTTCTGTAAAAATAAAGAAAAAATAAAGA
>JAZONH010000041.1:0-45817 GCA_045654405.1 Acutalibacteraceae bacterium
CTATAAGCTCACTTGGCGCAGGCTTACGTGTGCCTTTATAAGCATCGTACATTTCATGACGGAAGGTAGGTGCTTTAACATCAAAAGCAACAGCAACACTATCGGGCTTATATTCATCAAGAAGGTGAAGAAAAATGTTCATAAACCCGAAAATTCCGTTAGTAAATCTACCGTCCTTAGTGCTTAAAAGACGAACACCATAAAAGGCACGATTTAATATTGAGTTACCGTCAATTAAAAGAAGTTTCATATATATACCTCTAGGGTGAGTGTATTCGAACCAAATATGCCTTAAATGTTCGATTTCACGCACCTTTTGTATTTTTTTGTCTTGATATACGCCATATTTCAAGAGTTTTAACGATGTTACGGGGAAAAGTGGCTGTATTAAACCATATCTGGTTCGAACACACTCATCCTAGGGTGAAAATACCACCGTTTTTATCGTTTGTCAATAAAAATTTATCGTTTGTTACCGTTTTGTAATAGATTTTGCAAAAGAAAAAGGTCGGGATAAACCCGACCCTTAATTTTACAGCTTCGCTCCGCCCTTGCGGACGAGGATTGTGTCCTCACCGATTACTACAATATCCTTCCAACAGACTATTATCTCCTCACCCCTGCCCAGGAAGCCCCCTATTCCACGACCGCAGAAAACGGTTATACTCACAAGGCAACCGGTGCAGGTATCTATTTCAACATCACTTACGCAGCCAAGACGGCAGCCGTTATCAACGTTAACTACCTCCTTCGAGCGCAGGGCTGTCACGGTACATCTCAAAAGCGTTCACTCCTAAAAACCAAATTCGTTATGAATAAACGAGCACCGTGTCAGGGTGCCCAGGCCATATTTATGCCGTATGTTATCCTTGGCACATTCAAGGCGTTGCTCCTTTTCGCGCTTTATGTGGTAATCCAAATCCAGTAATGATATCTGCTCACAGACCTCCTCATCATTAAGGAGCTTCGTGCCCGTAACGGTAATTGCCCTTATGGGCTCCTTGGTAACGTCAAAATTATCCTGTATAAGCGAAAGTGCGCTTCGGCGCAAATCGAAGGATAAATCCGTGGGGGACGGCAATTGAACAGACCGACTTATGCTATGCATATGGGTATCCTTTATGCCCACCTGCAGAGCAGAGCACTCCACGTGATGCTTGCGTAGCCTTGCGGCAACCTTATCACACAAAAAGAAAACGCAGGTACGCACATCCCGTTGGTTAACAAGGTCACGCTTAAAGGTTGCGCCGTTGCCGATGGATTTATAGGCTTCACGATAATCAAAGGGCATTACGGGTGAATAATCAAGACCGTTTACGTTGCGCCACAACACCCTGCCGTTTTCACCGAGAAGTCGCTTTAGCACACGCTCATCTGCAACGGCTATATCACCAATTGTAAAAAAACCAAGATTCCGTAATCTTTCGGCACTGCGCCGCCCCACCATAAACATTTCGCCCGCAGGTAACGGATACAAAAGACTTTTAAAATTATCTGGACTTATTACCGTAGTGGCATCGGGCTTTTTATAGTCACTGCCCATTTTTGCAAACACCTTATTAAATGAAACCCCGACGGAAATTGTGAGCCCCGTTTCCGCCTTTACCACACGGCGCAGCTCGTCGGCAATCTCCTGCCCCGTACCGAAAAGGTGCGTTGTGCCGCTTACGTCAAGCCAGCATTCGTCTATACCAAAGGGCTCAACAAGGTCGGTATAACGGCAATAAATATTAAATATAACCTCTGAAAAAATATTATACATCTGATGATGGGGCTTTACGGTTACAAGCTTCGGGCACTTGGATTTAGCCTGCCATATAGCCTCGCCTGTTTTCACACCGTATTGCTTAGCCAGCTCGTTTTTGGCAAGAATAATGCCGTGACGGTACTCGGGGTCACCGCAAACGGCATAAGCATGATTTTTAAGCTCCGGATTCAAAACACCCTCAACAGATGCAAAAAAACTGTTACAGTCACAATGTAAAATTGTGCGCTCCACCTTACTACACCTCACAAGAACATTTGTTCTTTTGTAGTATAACAGAACATTTGTTCTTTGTAAAGAGGGTATTTTAAAATTATATTTACAATATCAACCCAAGCACCAGCATGGGCTCTATTGTAGTGTATATTGAGTCAAAATCGGTCAGGGGTAAGGGATTTTTACCCTTACCCACCTCCACGGTGAAGGCAGGTTTACCAAACTCCTCAATAAACCAATCCTTAAGACCGCCTGAGGCGGCGTGTCCCTCGTTTTTAACAAGGGTGTAATCACTCACCCCTGCAAGTGCCCGTGCCATTGTAAGGGCCTGCTCGGGGGTATTGGTGCCGTATTCGTAATATATCTCCTCCCCCTGAGAGTGAAAGGTATAAAGAGTATCGGGCTTCAGATGACGGCACAAGCGTGTAATCGCCTTGGTTTCGGGCTCGCTTTCCGGATAGGGTCCGCCAAATCTTCGTGGTGAGGGTGCGGATATACCCTTGGATTTTTCGTAATCACGCAGGGCATACCAATCCGCATTAAAATTATGGTTTATATCAACACCCCTGACGTTGGCACTCCAATTACTGAAATCACTGTTACATATTTTAATGCACTCGGACTTATATTCCTCGCAAGCACCTGCACCACGTATGGCAATCTCTATGCCGTCGGGGTTAAGCTCAGGAATTATAATCAGTTGAATTTTTTTCAATATTTCGTTTACTTTATACCCTGCAATTGCGCCATCACGCGAGCTTTCATTCATAAGATTTTCGCAAAAGCGCAAAAGCAATAGCGAGGTAAGCCACTCGATGCCGTGGGTGCCCCCCACGTAAACAATCTGCCTCAACCCCTCACCCACAACAAAGGAGTAAATCGACTTACCCAGAACCGATTTACCGCAGGTGGCAACCTGCAGGTCGCTGAAACTGTTTTTTAACCCGTTAACGTAATTTTCATACACGTTGTATGTAAGAACCGCTTTTTTTACCGTCGTATCCATAAAACTACCTCCGTTTTTTTATCTTTAAAATATATGCTAAAGCTACGGAAATGTTTACAAATACTTTATTTTATGGTTTAATATTCTTATACTACACTCTATGGGGAGTCTGTTTATGATTGCAGTCTTTATTATCGGTTTAATTATTACAGTTGCCGCAGCCACGGCACTTTATTTAATAAGTAAAAAGCAAAAGGATTTTATTAAAGCCTGTGCCCTTGCGGTTGCAGGTATGGTTGTGTTGGCAATAGGTCTTGAGCTTACGCTATTCAACGTTAACTTTTACACCTCAGCCAATAATACCCCCATTGACTTATCGGCTCAGATGGTTGACAACCTTAACGAAAACGATGCATACGGGTTTGAAAGCATAGGCTACGTGGAATTTGACAACCTTAATACACATATACAGAACATCCACATTGACCTGACCGAAAACAACTCCGACACTGTTACCCTGCGTCTTTATTTAACCGACGAAGCAAACGAATACTACTACCCCACTCCCGAAAAGAATATTTATCACACCGTCCAAAAAAGCGAGTATATAAACATACACACCTCGGGCGTGAGCAACCGTTTAAAAATACAGTTTGAAAATGACAGCGACGTTGAAGTAAAGGCAGCTACACTTAACGCGCAACGCCCTTTTGATTTTTCAGTGGTAAGAGTTCTGGCAATAATCGGCATACTTATACTGTTATACGCCTTCAGACCCTCGTCACCCATATACCGTCACAAATACTCCGAGGCTAAAAACCTCAGGTATAACACCACGGTTATTTTCCTTGCTCTACAGTGCATACTGTTGGTGTTCGTAGGCACTATGAACCCTGCGTTTTTAGGCATCGACATAACCGACGAGGGAATCACCTTTTCGGAGCTTGCCTACAAGCACCACAACCAATACGATGAGCTTGCACAAGCGATACTTCAGGGCAAAACCTATATTGATAACGACGACGTTCCTCAATCACTTATTGATATGGACAATCCCTACGACACCACCGCAAGGTCAATTGCCTCAAGCATTTCGGGTGACACCTACCGCTGGGACGTGGCGTACTTTAACGGTCACTACTACGTTTATTTCGGCATTGTTCCCTTACTGCTTATGTATCTTCCCTTCAGGGCGATTTTCGACGCTCCCTTCCCCTCGGCAGTTGGTGTTATAGCCTATGCATTCATATTCGCTATAGGCGTATTTAAGCTTCTGGGGCTGATATGCGAAAAGAAGTTTAAAAACGTTTCCGTAGGCTCCTTTTTAATCACCACACTTGCTACGGTTAACTGCTGCGGTGTTATGTTCCTTGTAAAAAGACCTGACTTTTATTCGGTGCCCATTATTACGGGACTTACCTTTGTAGTATGGGGTATATTCCTGTGGCTTAAGGGTCTTAATACTGAAAAGCTACGCACGCTATTCTTTGTGGGCGGCTCTGCCTGTATGGCTCTTGCCGTAGGATGCAGACCCCAATTAGTGCTTGCAAGCGCCCTTGCACTCCCCTTGTTTGCAGGGTATTTTATAAAAGAAAAAAAGCTCTGCACCAAAAAGGGATTAACTAATCTTTTAGCCTTGGGTGTACCCTTTGTTATTGTTGCGGCGGGTATAATGTATTACAACTACATCCGCTTCGGCTCTGTTACGGACTTCGGCTCAGGCTACAACCTTACAACAAACGACGTTACAAGCCGTGGCTTTGACATAGGCAGAACGGGACTTGGTATTTTCACATACCTTTTCCAGACACCCCAATTCACTGCCACCTTCCCCTATATAAAGCCCGTTGATATTGAAACCCAATATATGGGCAAAACCATATATGAATTCTGCTTCGGCGGTCTTATAACCTCGTTGCCATTTTTGTGGTTTACGGGGGCTTTGCCCAAGGTTTACCGCACTTTAAAGGGAAAAGGCGTTGCAGGGCTTACAATTACCCTTTTAACATTGGGCGTTGCCCTTGTAATTGCCGACACTCAGGCAGGCGGATTACTGCAAAGATATTACAGCGATTTTGGTATATTTTTCTTTTTAGCGGCGGCAATGGTAATTTTTGCATTGCTTGACGAAAATAATTTAAAACAATGTCACATAAATTTAAACAGTATTTTATTCATATCGACAATTTTGAGTGTTGTTTACACAATAACCCTTGTATTTTCTGTGGCAGATGTTACAATAGATACACAGAATCCAACTCTTTATGCCGAGATTTTACATCTTGTTGAATTTTGGATTTAATTTACTGAAAAAGGAATGACACCATTGGCAAATCTCAGAAAAAACAAAATTTTCAAAACACTTGCAATTGCTTTGACACTTGCAATTTTAACCGGTCTTTTTGCCGGCTGCGGTAAGGATACGGAAGAAGAAACCACCCAAACCACCGCCGCACCCACCACACAGGCTCCCGCTACAGAGCCCTACTTAACAGGCAACATCAACCCCCTTACCGGTGAGGCTAACTACCCCGAGGAGCTTCTAAAAAACCGACCCGTATTAATTTCAGTTGAAAACCATAAGGACGCAAGACCCCAGTGGGGCATCACCGATGCCGACATCGTTTGGGAAATGGAGGCTGAGGGCGGCATTACAAGAATGCTTCTTATGTTTGCCGACGCTTCAAGAATCCCCGATCAGGTTGGCCCCACAAGAAGTGCTCGTCACTACTTTGTTGAATTGGTTGAAGGCTTCGACGCTATATTCGTTCACTTCGGCGGTAGCCCCCAGGCATACACCCAGCTTGACAACCGTGGCACAGACCATATTGACGGTATGACCGATAGCGGTGCTTTTGCAAGAGATAATTCAAGAAACGTTTCATCCGAGCACAGAGCCTACACAACGGGCGAAAAGGTTATGAACGCCATTGAAAACAAGGGCTTCAGAACAGAGGCTGACGATGATTACCTCAACCCCTTCAAGTTCAACGCAACCGCAAAGAAGCTCGCAGACGGCGATTGCAACAGTATGGTTGTTGCCTTCTCAAGCTACGCAACCTACACCTATAATTATAGCGCAGAGGACAACCTCTACTATAGCACCCTTAACGGCAATAGCTTCAAGGATAGCGACGGTAATCAACAGAGCTTCACAAACCTTCTTATCTGCTACGCAGACAAATCAAGCTTAGGCGATGCAAAGGGCAGAATTTCATTCGACCTTTCTGAGGGCGAGGGCGTTTACGTATCAAACGGCACATATCAGAAAATCACCTGGGAAAAGGGAGATTACTCAGATATGATGAAATTCTACGACGCAGACGGCAAGGAGCTTGCACTCAACGCAGGCAGAACATACATTGGTATCGTAGCATCATCTCAGGAAGGCGCTTGCACAATAGCATAAGAAACAAAAACCTGTACACTCCTATAAAAGGAGCATACAGGTTTTAATTTTACCATTCAAATTCCGGTCTGGGGTTATCCACGTGTTGGGCGGCTTTTAAAAGAAAAAGTCTTACGGGCTCAATCTTTTTAACGTAGAACATAAGCAAATCCGAAAACATTTCAAAATCGCCTATATCCTCATCGGGAATGAAATAAATCAACTCCCAATTTTTATGCTTGATGTACTCTGCCGCAGGGTCATCGGCAGAAAAGCCACGGGGCATGGTTTTTAATTTGTCGCCGCCGATGGTAAGTCCACTTTTATCAAGAGCGTCGCATAATTCATCAAAATGCAGCGAAATATATTTACGTATATTGTTCATTTTAGTTGTGGTTTCGCACCACAGACCCGTGCCGAAGCATGAGCCATTGGGTGTAACGCTTAAAAAGTAGCCTATGGGGAGCCAGGATTTACGGTCGGCGGCAATATACGCCCTGAATGCAGGGTTATAGGGCGGCCCGTTTTTGTGAAAGCGCATATCACGGGCTATACGATACATCCACTCCCTTGGCTCCATATACATAATAGATTTGCCAATATCGGGGGCTTCCTCGCTTAATTTAAACCTGAACATATCAAGAAAGCTGAGGAAATCCTTACGTGCAACCTCGTATTCATCGTGATTATTATGAAACCACGTACGATCGTTATTGGCACGAAGGTCCCCCGAGTATTTTAAAATATTCTGAAAATTCGCTGAAATTTTGTTAGCTATTTTAATCACCTGTTTCAAAGTAATTATACAATTAAATTTATCATAGCAACCCCTAAAATGCAATATAATATTGACAAGAAACATATTTTTAAAGTAGAATTATTTTATAATATAGTAAAATCACAGTGAGGTTATTTTTATGGCAGTTTTCAAACCCTTTAAGGCTTTAAGACCCACACCCGAATATGCATCAAGAGTTGCGGCTCTCCCCTACGACGTTATGAATAGCGAGGAAGCTAAGGTAATGGTAGAGGGTAACCCCTACTCATTTCTGCATATCGACAAGGCAGAAATAGATTTACCCGAGAGCACCTATTTATACAGTGACGAGGTTTATGCCAAAGCCAACGAAAACCTCAAGAAATTTGAAAGTGACGGCGTTTTAAAGGCAGACGAAAGCCCCTGCTTTTATGTTTATCGCCAGATTATGGATGGCAGGGAGCAGACAGGTCTTGTAGGCTGTGCGGACGTTGACGATTACATTAACAACCGCATCAAGAAGCATGAGCTTACCCGTGCGGACAAGGAGGCTGACCGAATTCGTCACGTTGACACCTGTGACGCTAATACAGGCCCCATTTTCCTTTGCTACAAGGGACAGAGCGAAATTGACAATATAATTAATGAGTACAAAAAAGGCACACCTGTGTACGACTTTGTTACCGAGGACGGCATTGCAAACACAGTATGGGTTATTGATGACGCAAGTGTTTGCAATAAACTTTCCGCCCTGCTTTCAGAGGTTGGTGATTTCTACATTGCAGACGGTCACCACCGTTGTGCATCGGCAGTAAACGTTGCTAAAATGCGCCGTGAGCAGAACCCCGACTACAACGGCACCGAGGAATTCAACTTCTTCCTTGCGGTGCTCTTCCCCGCCGAAAGCCTTGCTATAATGGACTACAACCGCGTTGTAAAGGACTTAAACGGCAACACCAAGGATGAATTCATTGACAAAATATCAACCGCATTTGACGTAGGAAAGGCTCCCTGTGACGGTGCATACCACCCCGAAGCAAAGCACACCTTTGGTATGTATATTGACAACGAATGGTATAAGCTTACCGCTAAAGAGGGCACCTTTGACGAGAACAACCCCGTTGACCAGCTGGACGTTTCTATATTGCAAAAAAATCTGCTGACACCCATACTGGGTATCGGTGATCCCAGAACGGATAAGCGCATTGACTTTATAGGCGGCATTCGTGGACTTGGCGAGCTTGAAAGACGTGTTGCAACGGATATGGAGCTTGCATTCTCAATGTACCCCACCACCCTTGACGACCTTATGAATATTGCGGATGCAAATATGATTATGCCCCCAAAATCCACCTGGTTTGAGCCCAAGCTCTTAAGCGGATTATTTATTCATAAGCTTAAATAAAACACACATAAAGACCTTGATTTTCGTAATGAAAACCAAGGTCTTTATTATTTAAAAACGTACATATAAAACCGAAAAATCACATAAAATAATCCTTAAACTTACCGCATTTGCTACATTTTTTGCTTAAAACACCCTTAAACTCACCGCCACAATGCTGACAACGGCCTTGCGAACGATACTGAGAATGAAGCTTAGCTATTTCGTCCATTTGCCTGAAATAATCCGCCCTAGACGCTCTCCATGCCAGATATTCCTGAACTGTGCTGACACTAAGACCTAAATCCACGTTTTTTAAATCGGCTACGTCACATTTGCCGTAGAAGCTATCTCCCGTTGCAATAACTGTGCCGTCTTTTTTTAGACCTATTGTATGGTTAAAACAACAGCTTATCTGAACAACGTCGCACCACGAAGATACTCTACACTGACCGGAACCATTTTCGCCAACAGCAACAACTGTGCCGTCACTCTTCAAACCAACAGTATAGTCCCATCCTGCACAAATTGCTACGATATCCGTCCAACCACCAACGTTACACGCACCATGGTCATTAGAGCCAACAGCACGAACCGTACCATCAGAACATAATCCTACAACATGATTTCTACCCGCCGAAACCGCCGTAATATCCGACCACTCGCTCACGGCACGACGATAATCATTTCTGCCCGTAGCAATTACCGTGCCATCATACCTCAAGCCCACAGTATGCGAAAAACTTGCAGAAGTTGCAGCAATATCAGTCCAATTGGAAATATCACATTGACCATAGGTATTATCACCCACGGCAACAACGGTACCATCAAATTTCAAGCCCACGGTATGGTTAGCACCAGCTGCCACAGCTATAATATTTGACCAATCGGAAATATTACGTTGACCATACTCATTGTCACCCGCAGACACAAGTGTTCCGTTAACAGTTAACCCAACGGTGAAGCCCTCACCTGCACTGACCGCAACTATATCCGCCCACTCACTGACGTGGCACTGACCCTTATATACGTATTGACTAACTACATTAGGCGGAATAAATTTAGTACTGATAACAGTGCCGTCTTTTTTTACGGCAACCGAATGACAATCACCTGTAGCAATAGTTTTGGTCATTCTTGATAAACTGTTATATTTACGAAAAATATTTTGTTCTATAGATTTCTGCTTTTTAGCCACTTCATGCTTTTCTACTGTAGCGAGCTTTTTTTTTAAATATAAAGTATTATTAAAAATATCACTACCTCTGTTTTCAAAAGAATCCGAAAGAGATACGGATACAAGATTTTCACAACCCCCAAAAGCACCTTTACCAATACTTGTTACATTATTCGGAATTGTTATTGAGGTAAGGCTTATACAACCATTGAATGCCTCATCACCAATAATTTTTACACTATTAGAAATTGTTACGGAAGTAAGGCTCGTACAATTACAATAAGCTCTTTCGCCAATTTTTGTTACACTATCGGGAATTGTGATAGAGGTAAGTTTTGAGCAATCAAAGAAAGCGTAATCACCTATGTTTGTTACACTGTCAGGAATTGTTATTGAGGTAAGGCTTGTACAACCACTGAAAGAAAGATCACTAATGCTTGTTACGCCTTTAGGAAATATAATAGAAGTAAGATTTTCACAACCCGCAAAAGAAGAAGCTTCAATGTTTGTTACGTTATCTGGGATTGTGATTGAAGTGAGGCTTGTACACCCACTAAAAGCATGCTTGCCTATGCTTGTTACACTTGAAGGAATCGTAACAGATTTAATTTTTAAACCCTCAAAGCATTCTTTTTCGATTTCAGTAATACCCTTGGGAATTACAACATCAACCGATGCACCTTTATATTGCTTTAACACACCCGCCTCAATAACGAAATCCTTGCTATTATCCTCATAAATATTAACAATAGCACCCTCACCAAAATTATTGGTAGTATTATAGTTATTGGTTGTATTGTAATACGTGTTAAATGTCTGAATTGCTTCTTCAATCACAAACGGGTTGCCACAATGTTGACAAATACCCAAGCGTTTTTCATTATCAACTTCCACAAATCCACCACATTCGGTACACTTTGCAGGGAATAAAGCCATAATTAAAACTCCTTCTAAAAAAGTGGACGATTATTTTAATGAAAACAGATTCCTATCGTATCAATATAATAATTTTAACATATCCACCCAAAAATATCAAGATAAGGCATATAGCAAAGGCAAAGAAGCTAAAACCGTTACTCATCCAGTCACAAAAACGCTCAGAAACATTACAAAGCTGAGGAATACCGATAATATTTTTATTGTACGTTTCATTTCTGCTACCCTTTCTATTTTTCTTGGATTCAGATATACGAATGCTTAACAGTGCATCGTCACCACCCCCTTTTGAATTTTGGTTTCATATATTAATGACAAAAAATGCAAAAGACTACATAAAAATTTTCATATTTTTTAAATTTGTAGAAGGTGACAAAAAAACAACACCTGTTTTGTGAAAAACAGATGTTGTTTGATTTGAAATCTTCAATTATTTAATAACTGCTTCTTCCCAGCTATCGTAGGGGTCGATGCCGAAGATTTTAGCAACTGTGGGTGCTACGTTAGCAAGACCGAATGCGCCGTCCTTCATTTCGTAAGCGTTTTTGCTGTAGATGATGAAGGGAACCTCGTTAAGGGAGTGAGCGGTTCTGGGAGCAACGTTGCCCTTCTTATCCTTTTCGAGCATTTCGTCTGCGTTACCGTGGTCAGCAGTAATAAGAACTGTTACACCACATTTATCCGCAACCTTAAGAACTCTTGCAAGGCCAAGGTCAACTGCTTCAACTGCAGTAATTGTAGCGTCAAGGTTACCGGTGTGGCCAACCATATCGCCGTTGGGATAGTTACAACGGATGAAGTCGTATTTACCGCTTTCCATAGCTTCGATAACTGCATCTGTAACCTCTGCAGATTTCATCCAGGGTCTTTCGTCAAACGAAACCTTATCTGATGGGATTTCCATATAGGTTTCAAGCTCTTCTGAGAACTTGTCGCTCTTGTTACCGTTCCAGAAATATGTTACGTGACCGTATTTCTGAGTTTCGGAAACTGCAAACTGATTCATACCCTTTGAAACAAGGAGCTCGGAAAGTGTATCCTTGATTTCGGGGGGATTAACAAGGTAACGTGCGGGAAGCTTAAGGTCGCCATCGTACTGAAGCATACCTGCATATACAACGTCGGGCTTTGCGCCTCTGTCAAAGTATGTGAACTCGTCATTATCGAAAGCCATGCTAAGCTCAATTGCACGGTCGCCACGGAAGTTGAAAAGAACTACGCTGTCGCCATCGTTGATTGTGCCAACGGGCTCGCCGTTTTCAGCAATAACGAAGGGAGGAAGATCCTGGTCGATGATGCCGTCGTTTTCTGCACGGTAGGTTTCAACTGCCTCTGCAGCAGTCGCAAACTGTCTGCCGATACCCTTAACGTGAGTATCCCAACCAACCTTAACCATATTCCAGTTAGCCTGATAACGGTCCATAGTAACAACCATACGGCCGCCACCTGAAGCAATTTTGCCGCAGAACGTGTCATCGTTAAGCTCTGCAAATGCATTCTCAAGCTGCTCGATGTAAAGAAGACCTGACGTTGCGGGAACGTCACGACCGTCAAGCAGAACGTGTGCGCGAACATTCTTTACGCCGTCTGCCTTTGCCTTTTTAACCATTTCAATAAGGTGCGAAATGTTTGAGTGAACATTACCGTCGGAAAGAAGACCGATGAAGTGAAGTGCAGTGCCCTTTTCAACACAGTTGCCTGCAACCTCCTTCCAAGCGTCGGAAGCGTAAATTTTTCCTGATTCGATAGATTCATTAACAAGCTTTGCACCCTGTGAATAAACCTGACCGCAACCAAGAGCGTTATGACCAACCTCACTGTTACCCATATCGTCGTCAGAGGGAAGACCAACTGCGGCACCATGAGCCTTAAGGCGAACGTTGGGGCATTCCTTAAGAAGCTTATCAAGAACGGGGGTGTTTGCAAGTGTAACTGCGTCACCAAGGCCGGTTTTTGAATAGCCGATACCGTCCATTACTACAAGAAGTATTTTTTCAGACATAACATAATTCTCCTTTTACAGAATTATAGGGCAGACGGAAGTCTGCCCGTAATTATTCAAATCAAACAGAAGCCGCTTTAACGATTACTGAGAAATCCTGAGCCTTGAGTGATGCACCGCCGATAAGACCGCCGTCAACATCAACCTGAGCAAGGAGCTCTGCTGCGTTAGCTGCATTCATTGAACCGCCGTACTGAATTGTTACGCGGCTTGCGCATTTGGGGCAATAGATTTCACCAAGAACCTCACGGATTGCATGGTTAACCTCGTTTGCCTGCTCTGCAGTTGCGGTTTCGCCTGTACCGATAGCCCAAACGGGTTCATAAGCGATGATGATTCTGTCGAGTTCTTCGTTAGAAACGCCCTGAAGAGCAATCTTTGTCTGTGAACGAACAACTTCCATAGTAACGCCTTTTTTGCGTTCGTCAAGAAGCTCGCCAACACAAAGGATAACTGTAAGACCGCTATCAAGAGCTGCACGTACGCGCTTGTTAACTGTTTCGTCAGTTTCGCCGAAATACTGTCTTCTTTCGGAGTGACCGATGATTACGTATTCAACACCGATAGCCTTAAGCATAGGTGCAGAAACCTCACCTGTGAAAGCACCGCTTTCTGCCCAATGGCAGTTTTCAGCACCGATTTTGATGTTGGAGCCAGCAGCTGCTTCCTGAGCTGCGAAGATGTCGATATAAGGAACGCAAAGAACTACGTCGCAATCTGCATCTGCAACAAGGGGCTTCATTTCGTTGATGATAGCCTTTGCTTCATCGGGAGTTTTGTTCATTTTCCAGTTACCTGCGATAACTGCTTTACGAAGTGATTTATCCATAAGTTTCACCTTTCTTTAGTTAGGAGTGAGGAGTCAGGAGTGAGAAGTTAAGGGTCACTGCGTGCCGATTATAAAGCCCACAACCATAATCCTTATGTGAAGTGATAAATGATAGAGTGTGCGTAGTTGGTGAGTTAGCGACCCCGAAGCGTATTAAGATACGCGAGTTTGGGTAATTATCCACCCACACAAGCTATCTAAAAAGAGATAAATAATAGTTTGCGTGAAGTTGGCGTTTTCTCTGCCCCGAAGGTGTATGAGATACTCCGAGTGGGCAGAAAAGCGTCAAATACGCGTGAAATATTATTTATCGTTAACTGCTTCGATACCGGGAAGAGCCTTACCCTCAAGGAACTCAAGAGATGCACCGCCGCCGGTTGAGATGTGAGACATCTTGTCGCCGAAGCCGAGTGTGTTAACAGCTGCAGCTGAGTCGCCGCCGCCGATGATTGTTGTAGCATCTGTTTCTGCAAGAGATTCAGCAACTGCGATAGTACCCTTTGCAAGGATGGGGTTTTCGAAAACGCCCATGGGTCCGTTCCAAACAACAGTCTTAGCTGATTTAACAGCATCTGCATAAAGAGCAGCAGTCTTGGGACCGATGTCAAGGCTCATCATATCTGCAGGAATCTTGTCAGCGTCAGTAATCTGAACTTCGATTTCAGCATCGATGGGGTTGGGGAAATCCTTTGTGATTGTAACGTCAACGGGAAGAAGAATCTTAACGCCCTTTTCCTCTGCCTTTGCAAGCATATCCTTACAGTAGTCAATCTTTGTTTCGTCAAGAAGAGATGTACCTACGCTATAGCCCTTAGCAGCAAGGAATGTGTAAGCCATACCGCCGCCGATGATAAGTGTATCAGCCTTGTTAAGAAGGTTTTCGATAACGTTGAGCTTGTCAGCAACCTTTGCAGCACCAAGGATGGTAACGAAGGGTCTCTGGGGATCCTCAACAGCGTTGCCGAGGTACTTAAGCTCTTTACCCATAAGGTAACCAACAGCAGCCTCTTCAACGAATGAAGCAACACCAACTGTTGAGCAGTGTGCTCTGTGAGCTGCACCGAAAGCGTCGTTTACGTAGATATCGCAAAGAGAAGCAAGTTCCTTTGAGAATGCTTCGCCGTTCTTTGTTTCTTCGGGGCGGAAACGAGTGTTCTGAAGAAGAACAACGTCGCCGTCTTTCATTTCAGCAACTGCCTTTTTAGCATTTTCGCCAACTACTACGTCATCTGCTGCAAAAACAACTTCCTGACCGAGAACCTCGGTAAGTCTTTTTGCTACGGGAGCAAGAGATTCCTTTTCGTTGGGGCCGTTTTTAACCTTGCCGAGGTGAGAGCAAAGGATAACCTGTGCGCCGTCAGCAATAAGCTTTTTGATTGTGGGGAGTGCCGCTGTAATACGGTTTTCGTCAGTGATAACGCCATCCTTAAGAGGAACGTTGAAATCGCAACGAACGAGAACCTTTTTGCCTTTTGCGTTGATATCATCAACAGTTTTTTTGTTTAAAAGACCCATGATAATAACTCCTTTTAATTTGTTAATTTTTTACCGAATTTATTTTATACTAAACGGCCTGTTTTTTCAAGTATATTTGACATTTTTTGACCCAACATTTTCAACATTCTTTTAACCTATCGAGCTTGCTTTTTTGTAGATTTAAGTTAAACTGTCATTTTTTCACGAATTTCTTTCAAAATTTTCTTTTCCCGCCTTGAAACCTGCACCTGTGACATACCCAATTCACGGGCAACCACCGCCTGAGTTTTTGATTTATAGTAACGCAGATCTATTATTTTGCGATCACTTTCACAAAGCTGAGCAATGCACTGATCGAGGCAGATTCTTTCGGCAATTTTTTCCTCGTCACTATCAACGGGGATGTCGAATTGCCTGCCCGTTTCGTCCTCGGGCGCAGTAAGGGAAATAACGGGTTGAAAAACCATAAGAAGCTGACTTGCTTCGCTGACGGAAATACCTGCAAGCTCTGCAATTTCGGTAAGGGTGGGCTCACGACCAAGTCTGTCGCAAAGCTCGTTTTTTTGTTGCCACAGCTCACGGGAGCGCTCCTTCATGCTACGGCTCACCTTCACGCTTCCCCCATCACGGAAAATGCGCTTGATTTCACCCAGAATAGCGGGTACGGCATAGGTAGAAAAAACGTAGCCGAGACCCTCGTCAAAGCCGTCAATCGCCTTAAGAAGCCCCACGCACCCCGCCTGAAACAAATCCTCGTACTCCACACCCCTGTTTTTGAATTTGGCGGCACAGGCGTGAACAAGACCCAGGTTATTTTCAACCATTTTTTCACGGGATTTCATATTAATTTTCCTTTGATTTTTTTATCAATTGTTACGGTTGTGCCCACACCAACCCGAGAGCGGACGGTGAGCTTATCAGAAAAGCTTTCCATAACGGAAAAGCCCAAACCTGAGCGGTCACCACCAAGGCTTGTGTACAAGGGCTCCATAGCCTTTTCAATATCGGGAATACCGCAGCCCTTATCACGGATTTTAACGCGGACTACCCCCTCCTCAAAAACGGTGCAGGTTATGTAGATTTTGCCGATTGTGTTGCGATAGGCGTGGACTATGCAATTGGTTACCGCTTCACTTACAACGGTTTTGATATCGCCCATTTCCTCCACGGTCATATCAAGCTGAGTGGCAAATGCGGCAACGGCAACACGGGAAAAGCTTTCATTTACAGACCTGCTGTCGAAGGTCATTTTTAATTCGTTAATCTTTTTCATAGGTAAATTCCTCTTTCTTCTCTGTATTTCGCAAGCTTATGGTTGCAAGCTTTTCAATTCCTGACATTTTCATTATTCTGTAATCACGCTCGCTAAGGTTATCCACCCTGATTTTATGACCCTTGGCGCTCGCAAGACGGTATCGTCCCATAACAAGCCCCACCCCCGAGCTATCCATAAAGGTTACCCCCGAAAAATCAAGCACAAGTAGTCTGCAAGCCTCGTTCATAATAAGCGCATCATCAATTGCATTACGCAATTCAGGTGCGGTGTGATGGTCAATTTCACCCTTTAAATAAGCATAGATAACGTTTGCCTTTGATTTAATAATAACGGGCATAATTTTTCCTCCTTCAGCATATAATTTCAGTTTAAAGTAAGTGTACAATCTGAAGTGCAAAAAACTTGTCACAATAAGACGAAGAAAAATAAAAAAAGCACGTTCCCACGGCATAGCCGCAGAAACGTGCGTAAGATGATAATTATTTTTCATTGTGAACTAATTGGATTTTTCTGATGCACCAAGGAATAGCTGCCATTTTTTCATATCGCTCTTTGAATCGCCGCTATCCCCTGCCACAACAATGGTACCATCTTTTTTCAAGCCCATGGTATGGAATCTACCGGCAGAAATTGCAACAATATTATCCCACTTATTCACTTCACATTGTCCTTCTTTATTTTTGCCGCTGGCAACAACCGTACCATCTGTTTTCAAGGCAACAATATGCTTATAATTGGCAGATACGGAAGCTACATCCTTCCAACTGCTGACGCCGGGATATTTACCCGCATTTTTGCAAGCCAGACAAACCGTACCGTCCGATTTCAAGCCAATTGTACAATTACCGCCCGTCGCTATGGCAACAATATCCTTCCAATCCGATACGTTGCATTGCCCTTCACTATTATTACCCACGGCAACAACAGTACCATCGGACCGCAAGCCTACTGAATGGGTTCCGCCGGTTGAAATTGCGATAATATCTCTCCAGCCACCTACCTCACGCTCGCCAAAATCATAGGTCATAAAGCGTTTGATATAAGGTGTAGCAACTACAGTTCCGTCAGTTTTAAGCCCGAGTGTATATGTATTACATGCAGATACCGCTATAATATTGCTCCACTCGGGTGTCTGCACGTTGGACTGACCGTCGGCAGTAGCACCCGCCGCTACAACGGTACCATCTGTTTTTAATCCTACCAAATGATCCATACCAGCAGACAACGCCACTATACCGTGCCAATTTTCCACGTTGCATTGGCCATCATAATTGCTACCCGCTGCCACAACGGTACCATCGGATTTAAGAGCGGCAGAATTCCACCGACCAGCAGCAAGTCTGCCCTGATACATACGTCTGAGCTGCTTGCGCTTCTGCTTTATATTCTGAAGAGCGGTTTCCTTTTCCTCTGCAAGCCTTCTGTGAATATCATTAAGGTAGCCGATAATCTCAGCTCTTAACTCAACGTCGGCATATTTAACCACCTTTTGATAGTTTATGTTATCATTGAAAAATGCAGGTTGATTCTTCAACTCTTCTTTGCTTGAAACCTTAAGGTCAGCTAACAATTTACATAAATATGCATTTGCATTTTCGGGATCGATATCAAGCACCTTTTCGCTATACTCTCTTGCCGTATCCCACATTCCGTCCTCAAGGAAAATGTATGCCCTTTTGAGTAGCGGTTCAACGCTTGTGTTAGCCCCATTTGTGGCTACACTTTCTGTTACGATAGTTTTATTACCAATTGCACGTATTCTTTTTACGCTTGCTTCAAGACTGGTAAAGAACATCATATCCGCCATATCAAGAGCCTGCATATTACTGAATTCCTCGGGCATATCGTAGGCGTCCATATCCCTGAAGCAGGGAATCAGAATTTTTGTAGAATCATCGCCCATCATAGCAATAAAGCGCGACCACTCGTTTTTAACCCACACAGAATCGTAATAATCGTATTTAGTACCAATAGCAAGCATAACCCTTGAACTTGAAAGTGCCGCGTATATGTATGGCTCATACTCTGTTCCCGCAACCCTACGAAGTGAATTACGGGCATAAAACACCTTGTAGCCTAACTCGGTAAACGCAGTGTATATATCCTGAGCAATAGAGCTGTCCTCGGTACGGGCACCGGTAAGATCGTCCGTTTCCTTGTAGCATATAAAAATATCGTAGGGCTCCTCGTTTGCCGCAATTTCAAGAATCTTCTTCTGAATGGCGTCAATAGCCTTAGCTTCCTCGCGATACACACCCTTTGCGACGATATCTGCATACTCACATGCCTGCTGAAAATCCTCGTCGCGCATAATGGGTGTGGGCAAGGTACGGTGACAGGTGGGGATTTTTTTGCCATCCTTATCATCCACGTACTCGATACCGTATTTACAAAGGACTAAGCCCCAATATGCCTCTGCCTCATCATGAAACTCGGCTATTATGTTTTCGTAAATGCCTGCCGCCTTATCAAACTCGTTTTTAAAACGCAGGTTGTTGGCACGGTTAAAAAGATTCAATTTTTTCTCATTATCTAATGTGGGTATGGTCTGCTTCGTGCCGCAATATTCGCACTCACAAACCACAAGACCCTCTTGGATATTAAGGTCTCCGCCACACATTTTGCATTTAAAAACTGCCATATTTATTCCTCGTTCACCACTTAATCTGTTTTATAATATACCGCCGTTAATATCTGCAGCGAAGGGCTTATTGCTGCATACCCTGAAGGCGCTTTTTACATTCATAGTCCATTGCATCTGCATCACGCCAACCGGGTATTGTGGACAAAAGCTCAATAGTCGCTCTATAGTTGGCCGCACCGCCTGCCGCCATTTTTCTTTTAGCGTCGCTAAGTATTGCATCCTTGCGGGCGTATTCTGCATATTCGTAGCAAAGCTTAGCCATTCTATCCGCATCCTTATAACCGCTTATGGACTCAAATATTGCCGCTATTGATTTATAAGAACGTTCATTATTGCGCCTTTTCATTTTCTCAATTGCCTGAGGATACAGTTTATCGCCTTTATCCTGCAAGCATCGTGCACTCAACTGCTCTGCAAAAGACTGCACCTTTTCAACCAGCTCTGCATCGCCGAAGCGAACAACCTTCTGATAATTTATATTATCATCAATGGGTCTTTTATAATCAACAATGTCCTCAATAGTTTTTGCTCTGGTATCAACCAGCAATTTACCAAGATATGCCTGTGCATTCTCAGGATCAATGTCCAAAACCTTTTCGCAATAAGTCTTGGCGCTACGCCAGTCACCATCCTCGATAAACATCGACACACGCCTGAGAAGTGTATCAACGTTAACGCCCGCGGCGCTTTCTATGGATATGGTTTCCTTAACCACTACAGTCTCTTTTTCTACGGGCTTTATAATTTTATCAATACCCCTTAATAAATCCTGCAAAAAGCCGATTCTGCCCATATCCTGTGACTGAAGGTACTGAAATTCCTCGGGCATATCGTAGGGGGTAATATCCTTATAAACGGGTATGAGAAGCTTCTCCTTCCCCTGCTTTATAAGGCTAAGGTATCTGCTCCACTCATTTTTAACCCAAACCGCGTTAAAATTATCCTTAGTTGTGCCAATAACAAGCATTACCTTTGCGGAATTAAGGGCTGCAAATATGTAGGGCTCGTAGGCAGAGCCCAATTTATCCTCCAGGGTAATTCTTGAGAAAAACACCTTATAACCCTCTCTGGTAAGACAACTGTAAATATCCTGAGCATAAACGCTATCCTGAGTGCGGTTGCCGAAGGCGTCGGTTTCCTTATAGCAGATAAATACGTCGAAGGGCTCTTCCTTTTGTGAAATAGCGAGAATATTCTTTTGAAGCTGATCAATCACCTGAGCTTCTGCCTCAAAGACGCTTTTCTGCATAGGATCAGCATAATTAATTGCTTTCTGATAATCCGCATCATCAAAAACCGAAGTAAACTGGGCACGATTAACCGTGGGGATGCGCTTGTGACTACGGGGGTCCTCAACGTACTCGATACCGTAGCGGCAAAGCACGATACCCCAATAGCTTTCGCAATCCTCCTTATCCTCGCTGAGTATCATTTCATAAATACCCATTGCCTTGTCAAACTCGTTTTCACGACGGAAATAGTTTGCCCTGTCATAAAGCTGTGTGCGCTTTTCGTCATCAATTTTAGGGAAGGTCTGTGTTGTCTCGCAGTATGGACAAATACCCACAGATAAATTTTCATTAAGCTCTAATGCACCGCCACACATTTTACATTTAAAAACTGCCATACTTTACCCTCTTAAACACAAATACAGATTACAAAAATTTTTTTATATCATTCCATAAACTCAATGTAATCGCTTAAAACATAGCCACTATAAATTTCACCCTCATAGAACACGTCCACAGCCCAATACGCACCGGTACTATTATCAACAACACGAAGCTCGGTACCCTCGGGCACAACCATAATTTTATCACTGTAATAGGATGATGTTTCCCTTAACACAAGCCCCGCATGGTCGGGTGTGTCATAGCTGACGTAACTATCAAACGACATACCACTGAACGTGGAAACATATCTTTGCATAACATAACCCGTATACTCTACGCCGTCAACAACAACTGAAACTAATATATATTTAGTTTGTGTAGTTTCACCCAGTCCATTGAGCCTTGTAACAGTGGTACCCTCGGGCAGAACCATTATTTTAACACTGTCATCGGTGGGAGTTTCTCTTAAATTAACGCCTGCGTGGGCGGGTGTATCATAAGTAATGTAGCACACGTTTTGTTCGTCAACATATTCAGGGACCGTTATATAATCATTGTTCATCTCCCCGATATATTCGGTAACAGGTGCTTGTGTTTCCTGCACCTCGGTTGTAGCCTCAACAGTTTCAACCACCGCAACTTCGGGCACTTTCTCAGATACGTTTTTATCCAAGGCTAAAGCACCCAAAATACCCAGACCACCTAAGCCAACAACACCTAACACAACAAGACCCACAATCACTATAACGCAAAGAACTAATGCAACCACCAGGGCTATTATTACGCCCTTTGCTTTTGATTTTTTCTTTTTAGGCATAGCGGCTTGTTCAACGTGAGTTTGAAAATCCAACTGATTATTATTGTTATAGTTCATAATGCGCCCTCGCTAGATATATAAAAATACATTATAATTATGAACTTTTTTGCCTTGTATTTCCATTCGCATTTGTGACAAATTTCGAGGGTGTTTTTTGACAGGGTGAGGCTTCGCGGTACCTTTTACTTTATAATCGGCTTGACCCGAAATTCGATTTAAAAAGCCTCCCGCATCCAGCGGGAGGCTTTTAATTACTTCGTCATTTTTTCCTGCTTTACCTTGTGGTCGATAACGTGGCGTGAAGCAAGCTCATTTTTAATATCGTCAACGGATATACCCATTTCAATCATAAGCACGATAACGTGGTACATAAGGTCTGAAATTTCATAAATTGTTTCCGCCTTATCGTCCGCTTTACCTGCAATAATAACCTCGGTGCATTCCTCGCCAACCTTTTTGAGAATTTTGTCAATTCCCTTTTCGAAAAGATAGGTTGTATATGAGCCCTCCTTGGGGTTTGTTTTTCTGCCCTCAAGCATTTTAACAAGGGCATCAACTGAGAATGCAGGTGCAATTTCATCGTTTTCCATAACGGTATTAAAGAAGCAGGTGTCCTCACCTGTGTGGCATGCGGGACCGTCCTTTTTAACGCGTACTGTAAGGGCATCCATATCGCAATCGGCAGTGATGCTTACAATATGCTGATAGTTACCGCTTGTTTCGCCCTTGAGCCAAAGCTCCTGTCTTGAGCGACTCCAGAAGCAGGTAAGCTTTTTTTCAAGAGAAATTGCAAGACTTTCCTTATTCATATATGCAAGGGTCAGAACCTTACCGCTTTCATCGTCAACAACAATAGCAGGGATAAGACCCTTTTCATCAAATTTAAGCTTTTCAATATCAAACATAATTACAACCTCACAGTAATATTATTCTGGTCAAGTGTTTTCTTAAGGTCGTCAATTGTGACCTCACCATAGTGGAAAATAGATGCCGCAAGACCTGCGCTGACACCGGGCACGGTATTAAACAAATCAATAAAATCCTGCTTGCCCCCTGCACCGCCCGATGCGATAACGGGCACGTTCACAATATCACAAACTGCCTTGAGCATTTCAATATCGAAGCCCTTTTTAACGCCGTCGGTATCAATGGAGTTAACAACTATTTCGCCTGCACCGTTTTTAACGCCCTGCTTAATCCATTCAAGGGCATCCATACCGGTGTTTTCTCTGCCGCCCTTGGCAAACACACAGAACTTACCGTCCACCCTTTTAACGTCAACAGAAAGCACAACGCACTGATCGCCGTATTTTGACGCCGCCTCGGGAATCAACGAGGGATTCCTGATAGCACCCGAGTTTACGCTTACCTTATCGGCGCCGCATTTTAAAACGCGGTCAAAATCATCAAGTGTATTAATACCGCCGCCAACAGTAAGAGGAATAAAAACCTTAGAGGCAGTTTCGGTAAGAATATCGGTAAAAAGCTTTCTTCCGTCGGAGGATGCGGTAATATCATAAAAAACAAGCTCGTCTGCACCGTGTGAGCTATAGTATTCTGCAAGCTGCACGGGTGAAGAAATCTCGTTAAGATTTTCAAAATTAGTGCCTTTAACAACCGTGCCGTTACGCACGTCAAGGCAAGGGATAATTCGCTTGGTTATCATTTTGTAGCCTCCAGAGCCTCGTTGATTTTAATGGCACCAGTGTAATATGCCTTACCTATAATTGCACCGAATAAATCCATTTCATTAAGGGCTTTGATATCATCCAAGGTTGAAACACCGCCCGAAGCAATTATATTAACTGAGAATTTCTGTGAAAGCTCCTTATAAAGCTCACGGTTAGTGCCCTGCATTGCGCCATCCTTTGAAATATCGGTGCAAATAACCGTTGAAACACCGATTTCCTGAAGCATCTCAAAGAAATCGAATGTGCTGTATTCAGATTTTTCAACCCAACCCTTAATGGCAACCTTGCCATCCTTAATATCGGCACCAACGGCAATTTTATCGCCATAGATGGCAACGGCCTCCTTAAGAAAATCGGGGTTTGTAACTGCGGCAGTACCCAGGATTACCCTCGCAACACCTGCATCAAGATAGGCTTTAACAACATCCATTGAACGTATGCCACCGCCAACCTCAACGTTAAGGCTTGTATTTTCAACAAAGCTTTTGATTATTTCAATATTGGGTGTACCACCGTCACGAGCACCCTCAAGGTCAACGGTGTGAAGCTCGGTTGCACCGCTGTTTTCAAAATCCTTAGCTATTTCAATAGGGTTTTCGGAATAAACCGTAACGGCATTGTAATCGCCCTTAAAAAGGCGCACCGCTTTACCCTCATATAAATCTATTGCGGGAAAAATTTTCATTTTACTCTCCAATTTCACAAAATGCTTTTAGTATTTTAAGACCTGTTTCACCGCTTTTTTCGGGGTGGAACTGGCAACCGAAAATATTGCCCCTTGCAACGGATGCGGTAACGGGAATGCCGTACTCGGCAGTGGCTACGATTGAATCGTTACAATCGGTTGCATAGTAGGAATGAACGAAATAAACGAAATCGCCGTCATCAATATATTTGAAAAGCGGGCAATTTTTATCTAAGGAAAGTGCGTTCCAGCCCATATGGGGAATATTTAATTCGGCAGGGATTTTACCCTCGAGAGGTATAACATTGCCTTTGATAAAGCCCAGACCCTCGTGCTCACCATACTCATAGCCTTTATCAAATAAAAGCTGCATACCAAGGCATATTCCCAAAAAAGGCTTACCGCTTTGAGCCTCGGCTTTTATAACGTCCACAAGACCAGTAGCCCTTAATTTATCTGCCGCATCACCGAATGCACCAACACCCGGAAGTATTATTCGGTCGGCATTTTTTATAACGTCGGCATCCTTAGTAACAACCGCTTCAACACCTATTCTTTTAAGTGAGCATTGCAAGGAAAAAAGATTGCCAACGCCATAGTCGATTATTGCAACCATTATAAAACTCCTTTGGTTGAGGGGATTTCATCCTTTGCCTTTTCATCAATGGCAACGGCCTTTTTAAGGGTTCTGCCCAAGGATTTAAAGGTACCCTCGATAATGTGATGACTGTTAATGCCGTCAAGACGACGCACGTGAAGTGTTATGCCCGCATTGAACGCAAAGGCTATAACAAATTCTCTCAAAAGCTCGGTATCAAAGTCGCCCACCATGGGTGCCGGAATTTTCATTCTGTAACGAAGGTAGGGTCTGCCCGAAATGTCAACGGCAGTAAGGATAAGTGCCTCGTCCATAGGAAGAATTGTGCTACCGTAACGGCAGATTCCCCTTTTATCACCGAGAGCCTCCTTAAACGCCTGACCGAGAGCAATACCGATGTCCTCTGTGGTATGGTGACCGTCAACCTCAATATCACCGTCACATTTAACGGTAAGGTCAAAACGACCATGCTTGCCGAAAAGGTTTAACATATGGTCAAGAAAGCCAATGCCCGTGCAGATATCGCACTCACCCTTACCGTCAAGGTTAAGCTTAACGTAAACGTCTGTTTCCGCTGTTTTTCTTGAAATTTCAGCTATACGCATTCAGTTTTCCTCCATAATTTCCTTTACTTTATCAATAAACACCTGCATTTCCTCGGGTGTGCCGATAGTAATGCGGTTAAAATTCTTAATACGCTCTGTTGTAAAGTGGCGAATAAGCACGCCCCTATCCTTAAGCTTTGAGTAAAGCTCGCCACCGTCAATGGCATCACTTGAAGCAAAAATGAAGTTTGCCGTTGAGGGTAACACGAAAAATCCGAGCTTCTGAAGCTCCTCTGTTACGTAAGCCCTTGTTTTCATGATTTTTTTGCAATTATCGTCGTAATAGCTCTGTGAATCGATGGTTGCAGAGCCTGCCGCAAGGGTCAGACGGTTAATGTTGTAGGGGTTTGTGGAATATCTGAGCTTATGTAAATCGGCTATAATCTCCGCGTTACCGATGGCAAAGCCAAGACGGGCACCCGCCATTGAGCGGGATTTTGAAAAGGTTTGCACCACAAGAAGATTATCGTATTTATTAACAAGCTTAACAGCACTTTCAGCACCAAAATCCACGTAAGCCTCGTCAATAACCACTACGTTATCGGGGTTACTTGCAACGATTTTTTCAACCTCCTGAAGGCTTAACGCAAGACCCGTGGGTGCATTGGGATTGGCAATAAACACGCAACCGTCAACGCCACAGAATTTGTTTGCATCGATCGAAAAATCCTTCTCAAGGGGTATAACAGTGTAATCGGAGCTGTGAAGATTTGCAAAAACACTGTAAAAGCCGTAGGTAATATCGGCGAAATACACCCTTCTGCCGTTGGCACAGTATGCCATAAAAGCAAAGTTAAGTATATCGTCTGAGCCGTTAGCAAGAAAAACGTTTTTGCTTTCAACGCCGTATAAATCCGCAAGCTTTTTGGTAAGAACTCGTCCGTCGGGGTCGGGATAGAGTCTTAAAAGCTCGGTTTCACCCACGTTCACTGCCTCAATCACCTGGGGTGACGGCGGATATGGTGACTCGTTAGTATTAAGCTTTATATATTTTTTATCCTGAGGTTGTTCCCCCGGCACGTATGCCGCAAGGGAATTATAACGCTCATCAAGGAATTTACTCATTTGTTATTTCTCCGTTCTGATGCTTACGCTTCTGCCATGTGCCTGAAGTCCCTCTTCGTTAGCAAAGCGTACAACCTTATCAGCAACCTCACAAAGAGCCTCACGACTGAAATATGAGAACTGTGTTTTCTTAACGAAATCATCAACTGAAAGAGGGCTTGAGAAGCGCGCCGTACCGCTTGTGGGAAGTGTGTGGTTGGGACCTGCAAAATAGTCACCGAGTGCCTCTGGACAGTTTTTGCCAAGGAATACAGAGCCTGCGTTTTTAACGTAGCCAAGGTATTCAAAAGGATTATCAACACAGATTTCAAGGTGCTCGGGTGCAAGGATGTTTGACACGTCCATTGCCTCAACAAGGTTATCGGTAACGATAATTTTACCGTTTGTATCAATTGAGCAGCGTGCAATTTCTGCACGGGGTAACATGGGAATCTGTTTTTCAAGCTCGGCACTTACGCTATCGGCAAAGCCTTGGCTGTCCGTAATAAGCACGGCAGTTGCCATTTTATCATGCTCGGCCTGTGAAAGCAAGTCCGCCGCAATGTGTGCAGGATTATTTGTAGAATCTGCAACAACGAGTATCTCACTGGGGCCTGCAATCATATCAATATCTACCATACCGAAAACCTGCTTTTTAGCCTCTGCAACAAAGGCATTACCGGGGCCGACAATTTTGTCAACCTTGGGTACGCTTTCGGTACCGTATGCAAGGGCGGCAACTGCCTGAGCGCCACCAATTTTAAACACTCTGTCAACACCTGCAATTTTAGCCGCTGCAAGAATTACGGGCTTAACCTTACCTGCCTTGGCAGGTGTAACCATAACAATCTCCTTACAGCCTGCGATTTTAGCAGGAACACAGTTCATAAGAACTGACGAGGGGTAAGAGGCTGTGCCACCGGGCACGTAAAGACCAACCTTTTCGATGGGGATAACCTTCTGACCGATGATAACCCCCTCTTTATCATTAATAACAAAGCTGTTGCGAACCTGCTTTGAGTGGAAGGTGGTTATATTCTCCTTAGCCTCACGAAGGATGTTAAGAAGCTCCTCATCAACCTGAGTGAATGCCTCGTCAATTTCCTCCTTGGTAACCTCAATAACGTCGTCAAGGGCACCGTCGAACTTTTTGCAGTACTCAACGAGAGCCTTGTCGCCGTTTTCTTTAACGTTTTTTATAATATCCTGAACGATGCCCTCAACGTCAATGGTCTGTTCGCTACGCTCAAGAATTTCATCAATTGAAATTTCGTTGCGGTTGTATATCTTAATCACTGTTTTTCCCTCACAATCGTAGTAAGAGCATCCTTTAACACGTCAATTCTGTAGGATTTGAATTTATAAGATGCTTTGTTTGAAATAAGTCTTGCACTTATGTTAACTATGGTTTCCTTGGGCTCAAGACCGTTTTCAAGAAGTGTTGCGCCTGTTTCAACAATATCAACAATAACATCGGAAAGACCTAAAATAGGTGCAATCTCAATGGAGCCGTTAAGCTTGATAATATCAATATCACGGCACCTGTCGGCATAGTAGCCTTTGGCAATATTTTCGAACTTGGTAGCAACACGAAGGGTGCTTGTGCCGTCGTCGGTAAACTCCTTTTTACCCGCTACGCACATACGGCATTTACCCATATTCATATCAAGAAGCTCGTAAACGTCGGGCGAATACTCAAGAAGGATATCCTTACCCGCAACACCTATATCTGCGGCTCCCCTTTCAACGTAAATTGCAACGTCAGAGGGCTTAACCCAGAAATAGCGGATTTTCTTTTCGGTATTTTCGAAGATAAGACGGCGATTTTTTTCGTGAATCTGAGGACACTCGAAGCCTGCCTGCTCGAACATGGCAAGTACCTTTTCACCAAGCCTGCCCTTAGGAAGCGCAATGTTAAGGTAGCTGTCGTCAGCCTGAGAGGCCTCGGGATTGTTACGCGAATCGATGATTCGGTCAACCTCATCAAGGTAAACCGCAAAGCCGATTGCCCCCGCCTTTTTATTAACACGCTCCATAAGTCGGTCGTAGCGACCGCCCGAAAGCACGCTTTCGGCAACACCGTGAATAAAGCCCTTGAAAACGATACCGTTATAATAGCTCATATCGTTAACTACGGAGCAGTCGATATTAATATTTTTCTGATAGCCCATATCAAGAAGCTTATTGTAAACCTCAAGAAGCTCGTTATATGCGCTCTGCATCTGAGCATTAACAATGGCACCACTTATTTTCTTAAGGGCATTTTCGGGCTCACCGTAGGCATCAAGAAGCTCAAGGAGCTTGTTACAAAGTGCCTCACCCACACCAAATGACGTGCAAAGCTCAATTATAGCACCCTTGTTTTTCTCAGCAACGGCAGCAAGAAGCTTGGTTTTATTAGCCTCTGTAAGCTCCATAGCAGCAAACAAGCCACTGAGAATACCCATATGGGAAATATCAAGAATATAATCCTCGCTTATAGCGTAAAGGCTACGGGCGGCAAGGGTAATAACCTCGCAAACCTCGGCGGATGTTATATCACCCATACACTCGATACCGGTCTGCATAATTTCACTGAAGCCACCAGCTTTTTTGGTGGAGCGGTAAACGTTTTCGTTATAATAAACCTTTTGAATACCGCCCTGTGTATCATCAAGATTTTTGATAATTGAGAAGGTAACGTCGGGCTTTAAGGCAAGGAGTCTGCCATCGGTATCGGTAAAGGTGATGCAGTTATCACTAACAAGGAAATCCTTGTTTCTGCCGTAAAGGTCATATTCCTCAAACTTGCTCATTTTAAAGGGCTTGTAGCCAAACTTAGTGTAAAGGCTGCGAAGCTCAAGAATTATTTTTTCAGAATTATTTAAAATAGATAAATCAATACTCATTTGTTTTCGTCGCTTTCGTTTTTCAATCTGTCAATAATTTTGCGGTAACCGCCCGTGCCGTATGAAAGGCACTTGTTTACCCTGCCGATGGTAGCAGAGCTGGCACCTGTTTCGGCAGTAATCACTGAGAAGGTTTTACCCTCATCGAGTTTTTTTGCCACGCTCAGACGCTGTGAAAGCGAGATGATCTCGTTAATGGTAAAAAGGTCCTCGAAAAAATCGCGGCAATCCTCTTTATCCTCAAGGCTGAGTATTGCATCATAAAGCTCATCAACATAGCTGTTTTTAAAAGGAGTCATAATATTCACCGATACAAAAACGTATTCCTTTCTGTGAAATAAAAAACGTGTTCATATGGTAGCACACTAAAGCGCTAAAGTCAAGGGTCATTTGTATAATTTTTCATTAATTTATAGTATATTAATATTATATATACCTATATGGTAGCATCCCCCGTGATTCCTATTATTAATTTTATTTTTCCTACTTGAAAAACACGTAACAATTATATATAATACTACTTGCGTATAATATTAATATGCTGGAATAGCTCAGTTGGTAGAGCAGCTCATTCGTAATGAGCAGGTCGCGTGTTCGAGTCACGTTTCCAGCTCCAAAAAATAAAGGACTTCTTCGGAAGTCCTTTATTTTTTGGTGTTTGTGTCCTCAGGACACAACTTCATTTTGCAACCTTGGTTGCAAACTTCATTTCAAGGCTTCTTGAACTTCATTAACGGACACAAACAATGAAGTTATCTTACGATAAAAGAAGTGCTCTGCAATGAAGTACTGCGTAATTATGTTGTGCTTCTCACAAACGTATCACACTACAACACACTAGAATTCTGAACGAGCTTATTGAGAAAATTGTGGTATCTGAAAAGGAAATCATAGACGGTGAAAAATACCAATGCGTGCATATTTACTACAAGTTTGTGGGGGTGATGAGTATATAAAGTATTACTGACCACATAAATACAAATATTGAATTTGGTATATCCTTCTGCTATACTGTATTAGAGGTGAGTTTATGAAAAAACTTAAAAACCTACTACTTAACAAAAAGAAACAGCAATCCATTCCACCCATTCCTACAATCGAAGAAATTGCAAAAGAATTATATAATAAAAGTCTATATTTTAAAGATTATGAAGTTATAAAAGTTATATATAACAAAGATAAAACCAAAAGATTTATACTTTTGAAAAGTTCAAATGGATTTTACAAATATACATATGAAGAAATATATGTTTATGATACAGATGAATGGAATTTGTGTTGCAATATCCCTGATTCCTACCCAGCAACTTGGATACCAAAAGACAGGAAATTCGGATATTCGTTTTTCGGTACAGAAAAAGAAGCATACACATCTATGAAACAAGAGTCAGAATATTTACAATATTTTGAATGAGATTTATTACTGATTTTTTATAAGCTGAAAAATCATATTGTTAAAGGAGGTAGTTTCCGTGAAAATAAACGAAAAGATAATTAAATATAGAATCGAGCCGTATATTCAGGAAGCTACTATACAGATAATATTGGATATTCTTCTTGTGGCAATAGTAACAATCTTGATGATTGTTGTAAAATTTAATTTAATCTATATCCTTTGTTTTGCCATAGGTTATTCGGTTATTGCATTTATTTTACATTATAGAGTAGTAATTCAAGCAATAATAGATAAACGAAAAAAGGAATATATAACAGAAACAGTAAGTGTAAAGAGTTTTGTTGAAGAATTTTCTTTTATTGGTGATAGGCTTGGTCATAGCTATATCCGCCATTTTTATCCCAAAGATATGCAAGTTCAAAAGAAAAGAATAAAGGTTGTTGATAGTAATGGCGAAGGAAAGAAATTACGGTCAGTAATGTCATTCAAGCGTTCATTTGAATTTGTTGTTTTTGATAAGCAACAAATTGAATATCTGCAAGTTACATACTTGAAAAGGTCAAAAATACTTGTTCAGGTTGAATTAGCAGAAAAATCATATAAAAAAACAAGTAAAAAAGATACAAAAGTGATTGAAAAAGCACTTCATATTATCAACACATCTGTTTAATTTACCAATAATACGATAGGTTTTAACAAACAACAAAAAAAGTTACCCTTAAATACAACCATAGGTCGCGTGTTCGAGTCACGTTTCCAGCTCCAAAAAATAAAGCTCTTGCGTGTTGCAAGGGCTTTATTTTTATCCAATCCAAAGGATTGGTATTGTTATCACGCTTCAGCGTGTATGTAATTGCCGTAGGCATATGGAATCACCGAAGGTGTATTATTCAATCCTTTTGATTGATTACATTCATTTTTGCAAAATGATTACATACGCAACTAAAGTTGCGATTACATTCCGTCTGCGACGGATTTCATACACGGCAAGCCGTGATTATTTGTTTATAATGAAATTACAAAGATTAGGTAAAGATTTTATAAAAAAATTCGTATTTAGTTGTTTTTTAAAAATGCAAATGATATACTGAAAACACAATAAAATTCAGGGTGGTCGTCATGACAAAGAAAAAACTTTCTAAGAAAGCAGTTATAATCCCCGTAGTAATCGTAGTGCTTCTTTCAATACTCAGTTTACCTTTTAACGGAATAAATACAGTACCGTTCAAGTACCGATATGATTCTGTTTCATTCCTAACGCCCAACCTGAAGTGGGGCAACAGAGTAAGCAGTGTTGTCCTAAAATACGGTTTACCGGACGAAATTAGCAGAATGAGCGATATAAACGGTGAACGCTCATTTGATTTCAGCTTTTCTTATGACGAAAAAGACGTTACTATGTATGTTACCAACAGATACTTATTAAACTCTGTACCCCATCACTATTCTTTCGCAATAGATTGCAAAACACCTGAAGAAGCAAACAAATACTTTGACGAATGCCATAAAAAGATAATGGATTTGTATAAAGATGAGCCTGATTTTGAATTTGAAGGTACATTTACAGATACAGATTATGAATTCACAGACGGAAATGTATGCTCATACTACAGTACAAATGAAAACGGAACAGAAAAAACCTTTATTATTGACGATAACGGAAATGAAATCCCTATTGAAGATGTTGATAATGTTATAGAAATTAATACAAAAACAAATGAATATGATATGTGTAACACAACCGGTGTTAACTATTCACTTGCATACACCGAAGGTGATTCGTATGTTATTTTACGTGCGAATATTCTATATTGATTTTATAATATAAACAACGAACCCCACAAAGATTTTTTGTAGTCTTTGTGGGGTTACTTGTTTTAAAAAGTTATTGACCTGAGACGTAAGCCGTCGTCTGTTTCAACAATATTTACTGTTAAGGTTTCAAAATCGTCATCGGTAAGGTTTGCACCGGAAATCAATTCATCATAATCAACCGTACTCATATCCACGTCGCCGGCAGAATAAACGCCTGTGTGACCGTTTGCAAAGCAATCATAAATGTATGCATCCGGTTCACCCATATCTACAAATGCATCAACGAGCTTAACCTTCAATACAAAGCCACCGTCAACTGCTTCGCTTGAAAGGATTTTAGTTTTATAATAATCATTGCCGAAGCCCTGAGCACCCATACCGTAGAAAAGGTATCCGCTTTCGCTTACGTATGCATCATATTGGCAGTTATCGGCAAAATCCTGTGCAGTAAATCTGCCCGGCTCCCATATTGAGTCGAAATATGCATTAACGTCATCAACGGCAAATACAAAATATGAATAACCGCTATTAGCACCGTTAAATAACAGGGTGCGGTATTCCTCTGACGTTAAGGTATCAAAAACACGTACACCGTCAATAACCACGTTGCTATAATCGTATCCGTCTGCCACATAGGTCTGCACGCATTCAATACCAACAAGCTCAATTCTGATATCGCCCACGTTACTTTCATTTGTGGAAGCAATATAATAAAACTCCAAGCCGTTATTTTCTTCAACCAAATCAAGGTAGAATTTCTCTGCATCTGCAGTTGAATATTTGCTTGCAGGCTCAGTTTCCTCTACAATCTGTCCTTCAGTAACTATTTCTGAGTATTCCTCGGTGCTTGTGTCAGTATCAACATTATCATTACCAAAAACAAAACCAAGAATTACCGCTATAGCTATAATTGCAACCACGCCCAAGCAAAGAACACCCGCAACCACAGGGATGATTATTTTTGCCGCGCCACCCTTTTTCTTTTGGGGTGTTGTTTTTACAGAAGCTTCAGACACAGGATTCTGAGATTCAACAGATTGCGACTGAGTTTCAATTTTAGCACCGCAATTACTGCAGAAATTCAAGCCCTCGCTTACCTTAGCACCACAATTAGCACAAAACATATTGTAACTCTCCTATCTATAATTTTTTAATAATCAGATACCTGAAGCATACCCTGTGCGTACCATATACCTATTTTAAGCATAGAGTCACCGCAGTAGTGTGCTCCGTCGTACTCTCCGTTTTCGTTGTTGTTCACAAGCTTTGATACACATGTTGAGGTATCAACCCAGATTGAATCATCAAGCTTGTTGAACGATAATTTTTTATTATTGTAAAGACCCGCAGTATTTTTGTTGATTACATTCTTGCTTGTGTCGGCAGGAACGTACCAAAGACTTGCATTTTTGGTTTTATGAGTGTTAATCTTGTCTGAATATATCCACATATTACGTGACTGATTTTCACCTGTTAAAGCATTGTAATAAGTAGTGCTATCATAAGCCGCAATACCGCCGTCAACAAAGCCGATACTACCATCCACATCCCGTGACTCAAACTCTGTACGCACTGTATTTACAAGGCAATTTTGCAGCTTTCCATACTGGTTTGCCCAGTCCTTAAAACAAGAGTCGCTTTCACCCTGATGCCACATAAACGCACGGATGTTAATGTTATTTGCACCATGGATACTTGCAATTTCATTGAGGGCTGTATCAACATAGCTTAACATACCATCTGCAAGATACGTACCGATACCGTCATAAATATTTTGCGAGTTGTCTGCATTATTGTATTTACCGCTTGTGTCATATATCCAGTTACCGCCAAGATAGGTGCCCGCTGCGGTATATTTAATGATATACCATGTTTCATCCTTGGTTTCGGCAGTTGTTGCAAGGTGATAAGCAACACCTAACTCGGGACCGAACCATGCATCTGCCTGACCACCGATACCAAGTCGGAAGGTTTCGAATGAATTGTTTGAATAATGTACTCGCCAGTTGTTTATCCCATCGTCGCTATTGATATTATTGTATTTAATTTTAATATTAGAAAAATCCGTGTTGCTGACTGTTGCACGTACCTCTGCAGTCAAGGGACTTGCACCGTAAGCGTTGGACTGACCACAAAGGATAATTACGTTTGCGGTATTTTGCTCAGTTGCAGAAGTACTTACGTCTTCATATTGATATTCAGTAACGGGTTCATATTTGTCGCCGTTACCTAAAACAACACCAATTACTGTTACAGCTGTAATTGCCACTACCAAGAGCACCCCAACAACTGAAACTTTGCGTATTTTTACCTTGGTAGCCCCACCTTTTTTCTTTGGAATAGGTGTAGCAGAACCACTTGCAACCGTTGCATTTTCTGATGCTTTTTCGTTTTGGCTCACCTGAGGATTAGCCTCAATTTTCTTTCCACAACAATCACAAAAGGTTGAGTCCTCGTTTAATTTTGCACCACATTCAGGACAAAGCATACTATATCCCTCTATAAATTAATATTTTAATAATAATCAGATACCTGAAGCATACCCTGGGCGTACCATATGCCAATTTTCAACATAGAATCGCCACAGTAGTGCGCACCGTCGTATTCGCCGTTTTCATTATTATTCACAAGCTTGGAAACGCAGGTTGACGTATCAATCCAGATTGAGTTTTCAAGCTTATTACCTGATGAGATTGTGTTAGCATAAAGACCCGCCGTGGTCTTGTTAATAACATTTTTAGTTGTGTTTGCAGGAACGTACCAAAGGGAAGCGTTGTTTGCCTTATGAGTATTAACGGTATCGGAATATACCCAAAGGTTACGTGACTGATTTGCACCGGTTATAGCATTGTAATAGGTAGTGCTGTCGTATGCGGCAATACCGCCGTCAACAAAGCCGATGACACCGTCCATATCCCTTGCCTCAAAGCTATCGCGAACCTTGTTCACAAGCACGTTCTGCAAGCCGCCGTATTGGTCCGCCCACTGCTGAACGCAGGAGTCACTTTCGCCCTGATGCCACAAAAATGCACGGATGTTGATATTATTTGCACCGTGAGTATTTGCAATCTCGTTAAGTGCCGTATCAACGTAGCTTACCATACCGTCTGCAAGATATGCACCTATGCCGCTTTTAACGTTTTCTGAATAAATTGCATTAAGGTACGTGCCGCTTGTATCGTAAATCCAGTTACCCCCAAGGTATGTACCTGCGGCAGTATATTTAATAATGTACCATTCCTCATCCTTGGTTGCTTCATTGGTTGCAAGGTGGTATGCAAGACCAACCTCAGGGCCAAACCATGCGTCCGCCTGACCACCTATACCAATGTGATAGTTTTCAAAGGATTTGTTTGAATAGTGGGTACGCCAGTTGTTAATGCCGTCGTCACTGTTTATATTGTTATACTTGATTTTAACGTTTGAGAAATCCGTGTTACCAACAGTCTGACGTACTGCTGCTGTTAAGGGGCTTGCGCCGTATGCATTGGACTGACCGCAAAGAATAATTACGTTTGCAACCTTTCTTTCGGCACCGATTGTATCCTGTATATTTGTAAAAATGGGTGAGGACATATATTTACCCTCCGTAATAAAATCACGGTCGTTAATATCAATAAATCCGTCAAAGTTAACGTCACAGGCATACATCTGCCTTGTATTGAGCTTATCAAGGTTAATGATACCCTTTTTGATTGCGGCTATATCCTCCTGTGTAAAGGGGATTCCATCACCGTCAAAGTCACCCTTTAAGTAAACGCTGAGTCTTGAGCTGCTACCGCTTACCATTGACTCCATAAGTGAGCAGTCAATAACGTCAAGTGCACCGTCGCCGTCAATATCGGAAACATGCATATCCTTGTACTCAAGCTTATCCCCTGCAAGGGCTCTGTTTACCAGCTGCTGATAGTCCTGAGTATCTAAATCCTTATCAGCATCAAGGTCACCGATGCTTACCAATGAATATACACTTGAGCCGTTAGCCGCCTGCACGCGGTACTGACCGTTTTTATCAAACACGGGTACTGAGCCTGAATAGTTGGTCCTCTGACCCCAGAGCTGCTCGCCGTTAGCAGACTGCAGAAGGTAAGCAACCGCACCGCTTGCAAATTCCTCAACGGTTTTGCCCTGAGTTGCAGATGAACTGTCGGCAGTTGTGCTACCCTTGTTAGCGTTACCCACGCCCTTCTGCGCTACGTTGGAGCCGTCGGTGGTTGAGCCTGCAAGATAATAGCAACCGCTCATAGAAGCGGATGAGCCCTTAGCGCCTGTAATGCCTCCAACATAATAACTTGCATTTACGAGCGCCGCATTATAACAGCTGGTAATTGTTTTATTATTATAGCCCGCAATACCGCCAACGTAGGATGAACCCGAAGCAACGTTATATGCCGAATAGCAGTTTTCAATTTTACCGCCGTTGTAGCCGCATATTGTGCCGATATACCCTTTACCTATAAAGGCTGAATAGTCAACACCCACGCGCTTAATAACTGTGGCAGAGTCGGTATAACCGAAAAGACCACCGTATGTAAGTGACGAATCGCTCATATAAAGTCCATTTACAGTGTAGCCCTGACCGTCAAAATAGCCCTTGTATTTGTTACCAGATGTACCGATGGGTGTCCATTTTCTGAATGATGAGGTGTCTGTGGCTAAGGTGCCGTAGGCAGTAACAACACCGTTATCATTATCATAAACATCGTTTGTAAGAACACCGTTGATAGCGGTATTACCGCTATTTACTGCATCTCTGAACCAGTTAAGCTCGCCAATGCTTGAAATCTCGTAGGCACTGTCCTTTGTGCCGTCGCCGTTAACGTCGTATTTGCCCGTTGTAAGGGTGGGTGTAACCGCTTTACCGCACATATCGCAGAAGCCATTGGTGTTTGTACCGTTGCAAACGTCATCACTCTGCTGGGCAACTGTTTTGAAGCTACTACGAATCTGGTCAACGTTACCGGTTTTAATATAATATGAATAGCCGATGGGCTTATAGCTCTGGAAATGAAGTGTATCAACAACACCAATATACGAGGTGGGGTCCTCGGTTGCGGGTGTAGTTGTTGAGCAACGGGTGCTGCCATTGCCGCCATAGTAAATACCCGAATGGAAAATCTCCTGACCAGGACAATAGATACCAATTGCAAAGCTATCGTTATCGTTACCCTTGAATGCCGCCCAGTTTTCGTTACAGATGAAATCCTGGTTAGTTGCAGTACCCCAGAAGCCAAGGTCAGTTCTTGTAACCCTTGTGTTACTGTCGGACCAAGCCTCACCACCTGAGTAGTAAACGAAATCGTTAAGAGGCTCAACACAATAGAATGCAGGAAGCTCCTGAGTTGTGGTTACCGAGGGGTAGCCCGAATAATCCACAAATCGGCAGGTTGCACGCATCATACCATCCTCAAGTGTGTACCATGCCTCCATATAAGAGGGTGTAATATACTGCTGATCCTTAGCCCAGTCAAGGGGTCGGCATTTAATGTAAATTTCGTTTGTACTCACCTTAATATCGACAATTTTACTTGCCTGATTGTAAAGGTTACCACCCTGAACGGGGTTGTAGTTCCATACCGCCTCACCGTACATACCGGGCTCGTAGGGGTATGAGCCTGTGCCGTAATATGACTGCTGAACAAGGCGACCCGTATCGTGGGCGTTAATAAGGTTAACGTTTTTGCTTGTATTGTAACTTAACGTATTAACCTTGGATTTGTAGTCAACCTCGGTTATTTTGGTGCCCGACCTTCTGACGGATGACATAACGTTGTTTGTCAAGTCCTCCATATAAGTAAGGGCTCCGCCCCAGTCAAGGTCAACACCGATTTTATAATTACTGTCTGAAAGGTAAACCATACCCGATGAATCACCGGGATTTGTTCCCTTTGTTAAATCGATGGATTTGAATTCAAAATCCATATTGTCCTTATCAAGTGAGGTAAAGGCAATGCTTGTAACTGCAGACCTTGTAGTGCCGCCGATAAAGCCGTCAATATAGCCGGAGAACTCACCGTTTTCGGATGGTTCTAAGAAGAACTCCTCAATTACGCCGTTAAGATTCATTTCTGCCTTAACGTACGCATCGGAGGTGTACTTAACGGTATAGCGGTTAAATGCGCTACCGCTGTAATTAAGTGTATATACGTTGTTAGCAACCCGAACGTTTTTCTGCGTACCGTTGATGCTTACAGTTTTATTGTCGTAGGATTTAACGTTAACGTTAAAGGACGTTGTTTGGTTACTATAGGTAACGGTTATAGTCTGCGTGCCTGTTTTGGTGAGAGCCTCGGGTGAACAGCTGAAGCCCTCGTCTATATTTTCGCTTGTGCCGTCATCGTAAGCGATACCTATAACAAGACCACGTGTGTTAAGCTTCTCGCCAACGCAATACTCCGTTTTAATAGGTGCCTTAATAACGCTTATATCCCCCTCTACAACGGGATCCCACTTTGAATAAAGGCATAAGCTCGCAGCCCTGATTTGAGTTGCGGAGGTAATCTTTTCACCAGTGCCATCGGGACCCGTGTACCAGCCTGCAAAAACAAGGTTTGCTCTTTCGGGAACAGGAAGTGCTCCGTAGGTTGCACCTGCAGTATATGTATAGGCCTTACGATGCACGTTATTATTAGCGTAGTCGTAAACCGCCTTTGAACGGATTTTAATATCGGAAACGGTTACGTTTGACTGAGGACTGTTGTTATCAAAACGAACCTGAATATAACCTATATTATCGGGAGTTGTAAAATTCCATTCGTTAAGACCGTACTGATAAGCGAATTTGTTTTCAAATGAAACGTAGTTGCCCTCTTTATCAAAATAAAAAACAAAGGCTTCAAAGCTTGTGGTTGTGCCGTTTGCTACATATGAGAAAACGTACTCGGTATTTTCCTCAACGGGCATTGAATAAAACACACCAACAGTGCTCATTGAAAAGTTTGTAAAAACCTCGTTGGTTGAATTATTAGTAAGCACGAAGCTACCATCAGAAATATTAGTGGTAAGAGTGCTGGTGGTTGAGCCGTCAGCTGCAAGCACCTTTAAATTCGCATGGTTTGCCCACTGCTCAAAAACAAACAGATTGTCAAAGGTAAGCTCGTAAACACCCGACGCCGCAGAAGCCATAGGTATTAATAAGCTTGCAACAAATAAAACAACGCATAAAAGCAACGCATATACACGTTTAAGTGCCCTTTTCATAAAATAACCTCCGAAAGCAAAACGCTATACACATAAATATTATCACATTTATTCAATTTTAGCAATAATATCACAATAAAAAATTTCACCATCGGCAAGCCCGATGGTGAAATTTTTTATTTATGGCCAAACTGCTGCTTCATTCGTTTTTCCTTTGAAAGGATTCTCTTTCTTAAGCGGATGCTTTCGGGGGTGATTTCAACAAGCTCATCATCACCGATGAATTCCATGGACTGCTCAAGCGAAAGGGTTGTGGGCGGTACAAGGCGTAATGCATCGTCACTACCTGAAGCACGGGTGTTTGTCATCTGCTTTTTCTTACAAACGTTACAAACAATATCCTCGTTCTTAGCACACTCACCAACAATCATACCCTCGTAAACGGGAACACCGGGTCCTACGAAAAGTCTGCCTCTGTCCTGAGTGTTAAAAAGGCCGTAGCCTGTGGTTTCACCTGTTTCGTGAACAACAATTGAGCCGCGCTCACGCATCTGAATATCACCCTTATAGGGCTCGTAGCCTGCAAAAAGGTTGTTCATAATACCGTTACCGTTGGTATCAGTCATAAACTCTGAGCGGTAGCCGATAAGACCACGTGCGGGAATCTTAAACTCAATATGAGTTGAACCGCCGTCACGCATATCCATATTCTCGAGCTCGCCCTTACGGGAACCGATTTTTTCCATAACTGCGCCAACGTAATTTTCGGGAACCTCAACAATAAGAAGCTCCATAGGCTCTAAAAGCTCGCCGTTTGGGCCGTGCTTATAAATAACCTGGGGTCTTGAAACCTGGAATTCATAGCCCTGACGACGCATTGTTTCAATGAGAATTGAAAGGTGGAGCTCACCACGACCGCTTACCTTAAAGGAGTCGGTGGTTTCAGTTTCTTCAACGCGCATACTTACATTTGTTTCAACCTCTTTGTAAAGTCGTGCACGGATATTACGTGAGGTAACGAATTTACCCTCCTTACCTGCAAAGGGACTATCGTTAACCATAAAGTTCATTGAAATTGTGGGCTCATCAATTTCCACAAAGGGAAGAGCCTCGGGTACATCCTTATCACAAGCGGTTTCACCGATATTAAGGTCTGCGATACCCGATACTGCAACAAGGTCACCCATCTTTGCTTCCTGACATTCAACACGGGCAAGGCCCTCGAAAGTGTAAAGCTTAACTATTTTGGCAGTGGACTGCACACCATCCGCATTGCAAAGTGCAACCTGCTGACCAACCTTAACGCTACCGCGCTCAACTCTGCCAACACCGATTCTGCCGAGGTAATCGTCATAATCAAGGCTTGAGAAAAGAAGCTGTAATGGGCCGTTCATATCGCCTGTGGGCGGGTCAATATTCTCGATAATAGAATCAAAAATAGGACGCATATCCCCTTCACGCACCGTGTGGTCAAGTGTTGCATAACCGTCACGACCAGATGCGAATACAACAGGAAATTCAATTTGATCGTCATTAGCGCCTAACTCGATAAATAAATCAAGCACCTCATCAATAACCTCAAGGGGTCTTGCGCCGGGACGATCGATTTTATTAATAACAACAATTGCCTTTTTACCAAGGGCAAGTGCCTTTTTAAGAACGAAGCGGGTCTGGGGCATACAGCCCTCAAATGCGTCAACAAGCAAAAGAACGCCGTCAACCATCATCATAATACGCTCAACCTCGCCGCCGAAGTCAGCGTGACCGGGAGTGTCAACAATATTGATTTTAACGCCGTTATAATGAACGCCCGTATTCTTGGAAAGGATTGTAATACCACGCTCCTTTTCAAGGTCGTTTGAGTCCATAACACGCTCATCAACCTGCTCGTTTGAACGGAAAATACCGCTCTGATGAAGAAGCTGGTCAACAAGAGTTGTTTTACCGTGGTCAACGTGGGCAATAATGGCAACGTTTCTTATATCTTCTCTTCTATCCAATGTTTTCACCCTCTATTATAAAAGGTTTACGCCTTTTTCTGCACAGATTTTTTTCATATCCTCGGGCCACAATGAAGCCTGAACCTCACCAATGTGAAGCTTACCTAACAAAAGCATACATAATCTTGACTGACCGATACCGCCACCGATTGTAAGGGGTAATGTGCCGTCGAGAATCTGCTTGTGGTATTCGAAGCTTTTTCGCTCTTCCTTACCCGATTCCTTAAGCTGATATTCAAGTGATTTTTCATCAACTCTGATACCCATTGATGAAATTTCAAATGCATCCTCAAGAACCTCGTTATAAATGATGATATCGCCGTTAAGCTGCCAGTCATCATAGTCCGGAGCTCTGCCGTCATGAGGCTTGCCGCTTTTGAGCTTATCGCCGATTTTCATAACAAAAACCGTGCCGTGCTCCTTGGCAATTGCTCTTTCGCGCTCCTTGCCGTTCATATCGGGGTACATATCCTCAAGCTCGGCAGTTGTAACGAAAAACACGTTTCTTTCGAGCTTTGTATCAATAGCAGGGAATCTCTCTTTAACGGTGTCAAGTGTATCGCAAAGAGAATCAATAATTTTTGTAACGCAAGCCTTAAGGAATTCTTCGTTTCGCTGGCTACGGTCAATTACGCATTCCCAGTCCCACTGGTCGACGTAAATTGAGTGAAGGTTATCCATATCCTCATCACGACGGATAGCGTTCATATCGGTATAAAGACCCTCGCCTACGTTGAAGCCGTATTTTTTAAGAGCCATTCTTTTCCACTTAGCAAGTGAATGAACAATAACTGCCTCGCCTTCCTCAGGCATAGCCTTTACGTCAAATGAAACGGCTCTTTCAAAGCCGTTAAGGTCGTCGTTAAGTCCGCTTGACTTTGTAACAAAAAGAGGTGCAGAAATTCTTTCAAGATTAAGCGCCGCACAAAGATTATTCTGGAAAGTATCCCTGATAATTTTTATTGCTCTTTGTGTGTCTCTGGTTGAAAGACTTGACTTGTAGTTATCCTTTAAAACAAGCATACGATAACCTCCTTATAAAATTAACTAAAGTATTATACCACTACAATACGTGATAATCAAGATTTTTTGACTGTGTTTTGATAGAAATTATACAAATCACTATATATTAATTTATGTATAATAACGAGTATATTGTATTTCCATTGAAAATGGTTTGCTTTTTTGTTACAATAATTTTGGTGATAATATGAAATTCAAAAAGGTTTTGCTGGCAAGTGATTTTGACGGCACTTTAAAGGACGACAATGGTGTTATAACCGATGACGTTAAATCCTCAATCAAGGATTTTATGGCTCGCGGCGGCTTATTCACCGTTTGCACGGGCAGAATATACCAGGGCTTTCACCTTTATAGCCCCGAATACATAAATGCCCCCGTGCTTTTAGGCAATGGGGCAATGGCTTACGATTACGCAAACCAAAAAGTAATTTTCAACGATGCCCTGGGTGATGAATGCTACCCCTGTATTCAGGAGGTATTGGATAATTTCCCTGATATTTCAATCGAGTTTTATAATATTGACACAGTGTGTGCTGTAAATCTTAACAATCACTCGGAGCAGCACTTCACAAGTCAGGGAATTGATTTTAAAATAATCAATAATTTCAAGGATGCTCCCCTGCCCTGGACCAAGGTTATGATCGCCGCCCACGGTCACTCACAAGATGTGCAGGATATTTTAGAACGGCACCCCGAAATAAACTTTTTACGTACAACGGGCAACTACATTGAGATACTGAAAAAGGGCGTGGATAAGGGCACGGGACTTTTAAAGCTTGCAACCGCGCTTGGATGTAATGTCAGTGATACCTATGCCGCAGGCGACGGCTATAACGACGTTGAAATGCTTGTTGCATCCGCCGGAGGGTTTGTACCCGAAAACGGCTCACAGGAAGCGCTTGAGGTAGCAAAGTATGTAACCCGTTCCAACAACGACGGATGCATTGCCCATGCAATTGAAATATTAGATAATATTTATTAAAAACAAAAACCGTTCTCCCTTTCGGAAGAACGGTTTAATTTTTACTTAGTGAGCGTCTTTAACAGAAACACCCTTTGTGTTGTAGTAGCTTCTTGAAGTACCGTTGTAAGCTCTGATTGTGTATGTGTAGGTAACACCCTTCTCTGTGCCCTTATCAAGGTAAGCTGATGAACGAGTGTTGTTTACTCTACCGATTTTTTCCCAACCTGAGTTAGCAGTCTTACGATAAATATCGTAGCCCTTTGCGCCATCAACCTGGTTGATCTTAACTGTGATACCATCCTTTGATGAAACGGGCTTTGAAAGTGCGGGAACATCAAGACGAACAATTGTTGCGCCCTCTTTGTAGTATGAACCGTAAACCTTACCGTCACCTGCTCTTACTGTGTAAACGTAATTATCCGCACCTGTAACTTTCTTATCTACGAAAGAAGTTGTTTTGGAGTTACCGATATATGTCCAGCTATCTTCACCAACAAGCTTACGGTAAACTCTGTAAACAGAAGCGCCCTTAACTGCATCCCAAGTAACCTTGATGGTGCTTGTTGCGTTTGCTGCTGCGATGTTTGCGGGAGCTGCAAAGAACTTAACAGCTGCGCTTGCTTTGTAGCCGCTTAAACCTGCTGCGTTGCGAGCCTTAACTGTGTAGTGGTAGTTTTTGCCGCTAACAACAGATTTGTCTGTGTAGCTTGTTGAAGTAACAGTCTTAAGAACTGCCCAGTTGCCACCAACAAGCTTTCTGTAAACTACGTAGCTTGTAGCACCGTCAACTGCATCCCACTTAACTGTAATGCTTGTCTGCTTAACAGTTACCGATTTAACAACGGGTGTTGCGGGGGTAAGCTGAGGAATAATCTCTTCTGCAAGTATTGAATGGCAAACCTTACATTCTAAATGCTTCAAGCCTGAAGCGAAAACTGTTGCCTTGTAATCAACAACCCAAACACGATCAGCCTTTTTGTGTGCACAGTAGGGCTTTGCGTAAACGATTGTTTTGCCTTCAACCTGTTCAACCTTTAAATACTTGCCATCAGCAAACTGTGCTGTGATTTTGTAAGTATAAGTTGCGTTTTCGTCAACTGTTTTGTCAACATACTCTGTTTTTGTAGTTGTTGTGAGTAAAACGAACTCGCCGTCACCATCCTCACGATGTACGAGGTAGTTAACAACGTCCTCGCCTGCTGTCCATGTAAGTGAAACACCGTCAAAGGTGTTCTCTACATCTGTAAGCTCAGGAGCTTTTGCGGCAAATGCTGCAACAGTGAAAACTGATAACATCATAAGCACTGTTAAAAATAAGCTTAAGGTCTTTTTCATAATACTACTCCTTTTATGAATATATTATTTTACTCATATATTATAACACTTTTTCAGTTTTTAGGAAGTAGCAGATTAACTAAAATATTACCAATTTTTTTGTAATAAAAAACCAATAATGTGTTAATTATCCCCAAATCGAATTAATCGGCTTTTAATTTCATTTCTTTGCCCTCTTTAAGCAATTGCTTCAGGGCTTCGGCATCATCATTTTTCATAGCATCGCTATACTTCTGAAGCTCCGAAATTATGTTATCCAATTCGAAAATAAGGTTTTCTTTGTTTTCTAAAAACAGCTCTGTCCACATATTTTCGTTAAGGTACGCAACACGTGTCAAATCCTTGTAGCTGCCTGCAGAAATCCCCTTTCTTTCAAGGGCGGAAGGGCTTTTAACATATGCATTGGAAACAATATGAGCAAGCTGAGATGTAAAGGCAATGAGCTTGTCGTGTTTCTGTGGCGTCATAACCGAAACTCTACCAAAACCAAGCTTCATTATAACCTCGCGGGCATTGGCAAGTGTTAAAATATCCTCATTTTCCTTAGGTGTAAGAACAAATGGCGCATTATAAAACATAGTGTCCTTTGAATTTTCATACCCTGAAAACTGTGTACCTGCCATAGGGTGACCGCCAACGAAGGAAAAGCTATTTTTTTCGGCAATTTCAAAACATTTATCGCACACAGTTCGCTTAACGCCGGCACAGTCGATTACAACAGCACCATCCTTGAAAAATTCCGCATTATTCTCAACATAGCTTATAACAGCCTCCGGATATAAGGGAATAAATACGTAATCACACCCTTTTAAATTATTTGTTGAAAGCTCATCATCGATGCTTCCCTCAGAAATGGCACGTTTAATAACATCGTGATTCAAGTCGTAGCCATATACTCTGAAATTTGTATTCTTTTTAGCGGCTTTCACAAGAGAACCGCCAATAAGTCCAAGACCAACAATACCGATATTCATAAAAATTCCTCCTAATACAGAACAAAATAAAAAAATCCCTTGCAGTAAAATGCCTGCAAGGGATATCTGGCGATATAAAAAAGCAGCACAAATTACTATTACTTATTAAGCTAAGTAATAGTAGTAATAATATGTAGCTGCAAAGTTTGCTTTCATAACAATTAACCTCATATTGTTTTTAGAAATACTAACACCAAATTCACGAAATGTCAATAAAAAAAGAAAAAAGTCGAGTAAAAACTCGACTTTCTAAGGGTATATACCCTGAAAACTGAACAAAGTGAAAGCAGAAGAAACAAACGAAATGGTCAAGCCCTCGACCTATTAGTACTGCTTAGCTGAACATGTCACCATGCTTACACACGCAGCCTATCAACCTCATAGTCCTTGAGGGGTCTTACTAACTTAAGTTATGGGAAATCTAATCTTGGAG
>JAZONH010000042.1:0-18681 GCA_045654405.1 Acutalibacteraceae bacterium
ATCCAAATTTAAAAGATTTAAGGTGCTGTGCAGTTTAAATTTAAATAGTTTTCGTTTAGACGAAATGACAAATGCACCGTAAGGCTGGCGCCTACGGTGCATTTTCATAATGTATTAACGGAAAATATTAAATTTAAACCTAATAAATCCCTAAATTACGCTCCCTTCGGGTGGTTTTATTTGTTAAATTGAATATCTTGTTCTCGGCAAATTAATACAGTTGTTGTGCTTTTTCGTTTTTTATGGTAGAATGATTTTTAAGGTAATAAGTCCCGAATTCATTACAGTAAAACGAGGTCAAAGAAATGTTGAAAATCAGCTTTAATGAACAAAAAGACTCATACGAAATTTCTTATAACGGTTTTTCGTGGATAAATGACGGAAGAAAATCCTTCGTTTGTGTTGGTAAAAATGGCAGTAAAAAGAACAAGAATTTGCTTTTCGGTTCTGCCAAAAGCAAAAACACAGAATATTCGGATAAAAAAATAGTAACAAAATACTCCGATTTCCTTCTTGATGATCAAAAACTGCCCTTCACGCTTATTTGCACAGCCGAGGTTGTGGGTGATAACGAGGTTGTATTTTCTTTGGACTCGGAGAATGAAACGGGTTACGACATTCAGGGTGCATTTTTCCCCGCACCCTTTAACTCAAAGGCAAAGGGCAACACCTCATACCACATTGACCCCCTGCGACAGGGTTGTATCCTGCCGGATTTTCATTTAAAAAGCTACTTCGTTACACGATATTACGCCATGGTAAAAAGACCCATAAACGCGGCGGAGTGTTATATGCCGGTATGGGGCAGAGTCTGTGACGGAAACACCTTTACCGCAATTGTTGAAACCCCTTACGATGCGTCTTTTTACTCATGCTACGGTAAGCGTCAGGCGTTTATCAATTCAATTTTTTGGCAGACCTCCCTTGGCAAAATATCTTACGAAAGGAAAATACGCTTTATTTTCCACGAGAACGGCGATTACAACACCGTTGCCAAGGCTTACCGAAAGTATCTTTTTGACAGAAACAAATTAATTACACTTGATGAGAAAATTGCAAAGAATCCCAATATAAAAAACATCATCGGTGCCCCTGTTCTTCATCATAAAATTTTCTCTAAAATCAACGAGAAATCACAATTTTATAACAAGAACGGCTCTAATGAGTTACTCTGTGCAACCTTTTATGAGCGAGCAGAAGAAATGAAGAGATTAAAAGCCCTTGGCCTGGATAAGCTTTATATCCACACCGACGGTTGGGGAAAGGACGGATATGATAACAACCACCCCTACATTCTTCCTCCCTGTGAGCAGGCAGGCGGTTGGGATGGATTTAAAAAGCTCGCCGACGTCTGCCGCGAGCTTGGCTACGTGTTTGCTCTGCATGACCAATACAGAGATTATTATTACGACAGTCCCGTTTTTGATAAAAATAAGGCTATAACGAATATAGACAGCTCGAACCCCTATTGCTCAATCTGGGACGGCGGTGAGCATACATACCTTTGTACCGCGTTCGCTCTTGATGCCGTAAAAAAGACCTACACCGAGCTTGAGGAGCATGAAATTGACGTTCAGGGCGCATATCTTGACGTTTTTGCCATTATGCAGGGTGACGAGTGCTTCCACGACGAGCATAGAGTTACAAGAGAAGAAAGCATTAAGCTCAGAGGAGAATGCTTTGATTACCTCAACAACAAGGGATTGATAATGTCCTCCGAGGAGCCCGGTATGCAGATGCTTAATTATCTTGCACTTGTTCATCACGGTCCCCACGCATTAAAACCCCAGGAAAACGGCAAAGCAATAGGCATTCCCGTACCCTTCGGCAATCTGGTTTACCACGATTGTATTATAGTTCCCTGGAACTGGTTTAATAACTGGGGTATTCCTAAGGGCGAGGACGGTGATTTATACGGTGCTTTAAATGCGGGTATGCCCTATCTTCATCCTTACGGAAATTCTCTTTGTAAAATAGGCACCGACAATCGTACCGCAGATATAGGTATGATGAGTGACGAGGATTTAAAGAAGGAGCTTGAACGCATTAAGCCCCTTTGCGAGCTACAGGCAAAGCTTTATAATAAAGAGATGGTAAAGCACGAATTCCTTGGCAGCTATCGCAAGCAAAAGGCAACCTATTCTGACGGCACGTCAATTATTATTGATTTGGACAAAAGCACGTACGAAATTAATTGATAATATATATTTCAACCATAGGGGTCAGGCAAGTCTGACCCCTTGCTTTTGTTTTGTATCTGCGGGCCAGGCGACCCCGGCCCCTACAGTTATACTATCGAGCTGAAGAAAAACAGAAAGAGAACTACTTATTATACCCTTCGGGTGCGATATACCTACGGTGCGATATACCTACGGTGCGATATATCTGACGATGCGATATATACTTCGTATGCGATATGTTTCGCTTTGCGAAACGCGAATATACTCGGCACGAAGTGCCCCAATAATTACGCATTACGAATTACGAATTATGAATTACAATCGGCGTTAGCCCCTTAATTCCTCATTCCTAATTCCTCATTCCTAATTCCTCATTCCTAATTCCTCATTCCTAATTATATAGTGTTTTTATACTATATTTAATACCCATTTTCATCACTTTGTTACATTTACTAAAGAGCAGAATTGTGGTATATTTTATTGTATGGAGTGATATGATGCTACAATGTGAAAACGGCATATATTTTTATGAATGCAAAACCAAAAAGAAAAACCCGTTTATCGGCAAGGGCGTTGTGGCATTCCCCATGGATTACACCGTAATAGACCTTGAAACCACGGGACTTAACCCAGAAAGAGACCTTATTATAGAGTTTGCGGCGGTTAAGGTCAGGGACGGCAAGGTCGTTGACACCTTTCAACAGCTTTGTGACCCGTGCTTTCCCATACCGTCGGTTGTCAGCGGCATAACGGGCATTACCGATGAAATGGTGCGTTTTTGCCCCAATCCACGCAACGTTCTACCCGATTTTCTTGATTTTGTGGGTGACGATTTTGTTGTGGGTCACAACGTACTGTTTGACGTGCGCTTTATAGCCCGCAGTGCCGAGGTTTTTAAAAACAATTATATAGACACAATGGGTATTTTCAGGCGGCTTCATCCCGCACTCCCCCACCACAGGCTTTCAGATATGGTCGATTTTTATGGCAAGACCAACGAAGCTGCCCACAGAGCATTATCCGACTGCTACGCAACCCAGGGCTGCTTTGAAGCAATGCGTACCGAGTGCATTCGCACCCACGGTTGCGAAAATAATTTTTTGAATTGTTTTAAATAATCATTTTTCAGAAATGAGGTTAAAGATATGAATTTTAAAGCTTACCACAAAAGTCTCGAGCACCTGCACGTAGGCGCTGAAGCTCCCCGAGCCTACTTTATTCCCTACGACAATTTGCAGGATGCCCTTTCAGGTGACCGCAACAAGTCATACTATATGACTAACCTTTGCGGCAACTGGAGTTTTAAATACTACAAATCATTTGAGGATATTGACGAGAGCTTTTATGCTGAGGATATGTCAACCGACTCGCTTCACACAGTAAAGGTGCCCGGCAACTGGCAGCTTTATGATATAGAGGGTCTGGATACTCCCCTTTACTCAAACCTTATGTATCCCTTCCCCACTGACCCACCCCACGTGCCCGAGGAAAATCCCTGTGCATTCTACCTTAAGGATGTTGAGATTTCCGCCGAGGCTATGGAGCGCGACAACATTATCACCTTTGAGGGTGTTTCATCCTGCTTCTACCTTTGGGTAAACGGTCAGCTTGCAGGCTACAGTCAGGTTAGCCACTGCACAAGCGAATTCAACATTTCCAAATACCTTAAGGAGGGCAAAAACCGCCTTGCGGTGCTTGTGGTTAAATGGTGCGACGGCTCATACCTTGAGGACCAGGACTACTTCAGACTTTCAGGTATTTTCAGAGAGGTTTACATCCTTTCAAGAAACAAAACAAGAATTGAGGATATTTTCGTTAAGCAGGCATTCACCGATGATTTTTCATCCGCTACGCTTAATATTGACTGCAAATTGGTGGGCAATGCCCCCGTGCTTTACGGCCTTGCTTCACCCGACGGCTCACTTATTGCTCAGGGCGAAAGCGACAGCGCGAGCTTTGAAATTGAAATTCAGAACCCCCTTATGTGGAATGACGAAAAGCCCTACGTTTATCAGTTATTCCTTACTGTTGAGGATGAAATCATCCCCTTGCAGATTGCCTTAAGAAAAATTGAAATCAAGGATAAGGTTTTGCTTATCAACGGCAAGGGCGTTAAATTAAGGGGCATTAACCGTCACGATTCATCCGCCGAAAACGGCTATGCAGTAACCCTTGATGAAATGAAGCGTGACCTGTTTGTGCTTAAGAGAGCAAACGTTAATGCAATACGCACCTCACACTACCCCAACGACCCCAGATTCTATGACCTTGCAGAGGCACTGGGCTTCTATTTCATTGACGAAACAGATATTGAAACCCACGGTATGGGCTACAACACTGCCGCCGACTGGGACTGGATGCGTTGGTCACTTCTTTCAACAATTCCCGAGTGGAAGGACGCCTACGTTGACCGTGCCGCAAGACTTTTCGAGCGTGACAAAAACCACGGCTCGGTTATTATGTGGTCACTTGGTAACGAAAGCGGTTGCGGTGTAAACCACCGTGCAATGCGTCAGTACATTAAGAACCGCGACGAAAATGCGCTTGTGCATTACGAAAACGCTCACCTTGAATTCAAGGCAGTGCCCGAGGGCGAATGCTTCAAGGATATTTCTGACGTTGAAAGCCGTATGTATGCAGAGGTTGACTACATCGACGCATACGTTAACAACCCCGAAAACGACAAGCCCTTCTACTTGTGCGAATACGTTTGTGCATCAACCACCGGCGACGTTTACGACAACTGGGCATTGGTTGACAAATACGACCAATTCTGCGGCGGATGCATCTGGGAGCTTACCGACCACGCAATCAACATCCCCGACGAAAACGGCAACGCCCGTTACTACTACGGCGGTGACTTCGGCGATTTCCCCAACGACGGCATTTGCTGTATTGACGGCCTTGTGTTCCCCGACAGAAGTCCCCGACCCGGCTACTATGATATGAAAAAGGTTTACGAGCCCTTCAGAGGCTCCTTCAAGGACGGCGTGCTCACCCTTAAGAGCGTGCGCTACTTTGAGGACCTTTCAGACCTTTCACTTAAATGGGTAATTTCAGACGAGGGCAAGAAAATTGCCGAGGGCTTTATTGAGGCTCTTGACGTGCCTGCACAGAGCGAAAAGGATTACGCCCTCTTTAACCCTGCAGATTATGCACTTAAGGAAAATGCATTTGTTACAATGTCCATCTGCCAGAATACCGACACCGTATGGGCAGAAAAGGGCTACGAGGTTGGCTTCTTACAGTTTGAGCTTGAAAGCGAGAAGGCGGCTAAGGCGCCTGCAATAAGCCCCATTGAATTCAGCAACGCAGACCGCTTTGCTACAATCAGGTGCGGCGCAAGTGAATACGTTTTTGACAAGCCCTACGGCAGAATTACATCAATCAAAAATAACGGCACAGAGCTTCTTGCAGAGCCTGTTAAATTCAAGATGTGGCGTGCACCCTCATACAACCGTGGCTCCGTTGACGAGTGGGTTGCAAACCACCTTCACCATATTGCACAGAAAACCTACGACACCCGCGTAACCGAAAGCAAAAATGCAGTGGTAATTGAATGCGACATCGCCCTTGGCGGCCCTGCTAACCCGCCCATTCTTAAGGGTACGGTTACATACACCTTCGCTAACGACGGTAGCCTTGGGGTTGCAATTAAGGGTGACATCCGCGAGAATGCGCCCCTTATCCCCCGCCTTGGTCTTGAGCTTTTACTCAAGGAGGAAAATGAGGATATTACATACTTCGGTCTTGGCGGCACTAAGGAAACCTATCCCGACAGATACAAGGCCGCAAGATACGACCTTTATAACCTTACCGTTTCCGAAAACTTTGTTCATTACATCAGACCCCAGGAAAACTCATCACACTTTAAAACAAGATGGATTAAGGTTGGTAAGCAGGACGGCAATGCAATCCTTGTAGAGGGTATGAACGGCGCAGAATTCCAGTTCAACGCTTCCCATTACTCGGCAGAGCAGTTGACCGAGGTTAAGCACGACTTTGAGCTTCAGCGTGAGCCCTATACTATATTAAATATAGACGGCAGATTTAACGCTATCAGTGAGAGCACCGTACTCAACAACGACGAAAACAACCGTCTGTTTGACGAAAAACAGGTTGACTTCGGCTTCATTATTAAACCCGCAGACTTCAAGGGGGTTTGATTTTGAAGGAAAAGAAATCACTAAAAAGTAAATTCACCTATGGCATAGGTGCTATTGGTCTTGACCTTAGCTATGGTATGTTTTACTCGTACCTTGCAAAGTATATGACCGATGTGTTAAAGCTCAACAAGATTTTCCTTTTGCTTATTACCCCCGTGGCAAGAATATGGGACGGCATTAACGACCCGATGATGGGCACCCTTGTTGACAATACAAAAACAAAAATGGGTAAATACCGCCCGTGGATTCTGGCGGGCTCCTGCTGTAACGCAGTTGTGCTTGTGCTATTATTCACAAACCCGGGCTTAGAAATAGGCGGTGTGCCCATACATATTTATACGGCTATTCTTTACGTATTCTGGGGTATGACCAACACCATGGCGGATATTCCCTATTGGTCAATGGTACCGTCATTCACAAGTGACCCCGGTGAAAGAAGCCTTATAGCAACCATCGCCCGAGCCTTTTCGGGGCTCGGTCAGGGTATAATTTCAATACTTACGCCCGTTGTGCTTCCACTTTTGAGCGTAACCCTTGACCCTAACACGGGTAAAAAGGTATGGGACGCACGCGGCTTCAGTATATGGGCGCTTATATGTGCGTTGTGCCTTATTGGTTTTTCGTCACTTTCGGTGGCAACCACCAAGGAAAAGCACATTGTACCCCCTACCTCAGAAAAATTCAGCTTCAAAAAGATGCTCAGTATTGCCAAAACCAACGACCAGTTATTAGTATTTATGCTTTTTGCAATGCTTTCAAACGCAGGCTGGTATATGATTTCGGGTGTGGGCGCTTACTACTTTGACGTGGTAATCGGTGATGCCGAAGCACAGAGCCTTTTCAACACCATTGGTGCGGTGGGCTCCGTATTGGGTCTTCTGGTTGTACCCTTAATGACCAAATTCACCACAAGAAGGCGCACCTACCAATTCTCACTTATGATGGCCATTGTAGGCTTCACTGGTACTATGGCTTTCGCAAGCTTCTTCGGTGAGCCGAAGCTTATGGCAATGAATCTCAGCTACCTTGTGGCATCAATCGGTGTTGCGTCAATGTTCGTTTCACAAACTGTTTTCCTTGCGGATATTGTGGACTACGGCCACGTTAAGCAGGGCTTCCGCTCAGAGTCCATAACCTTCTCAATGAAGGGCTTTTTGCAGAAGATGGCATACACCATTCAGACCATTATACTTTTCTCGGGCTTGCAGATTTCAGGCTACGATGAAACTCTGCACGCGGCAAACACGCAGGGGGTTAAAACCTCAATCAGCGTTATGATGCTTGGCGTACCAATTATTTTATTCGTTGCTTCACTGCTGATATTTACCTTTAAATTCAAGCTCCACGGCAAATATATGGAGGAAATAACCGCAAGGATAAATGAATTGAAGGAAGCTGACTGATTTTATTTAAAAAATATCTCCGTGATATCCTTTCGGGTATCACGGAGATTTGTTTTATATTTAGTGAAGGATAACAGTAAGAGAACTACCCACCAAACAAGCTACGCTTGTTATCCAATCCAAAGGATTGGTATGTAATCACGCATCAGCGTGTATGTTATCACCGTAGGCGTATGTAATTTGAGATAACAATATCCTTTGTATTGATTACATACATAATTTCTTATGATTACATCCCATCCTCGATGGATTACATACACGACTTCGTCGTGATTTATTAGCTTCTTACTTGCTGAAAAAATCAGTTAGTGATCAGGACTTTCCACCACTCCGCTGAACTTAACCTGAAAATATAGCATTGGGATCGCTTGAAGATGAATCATAATAACAACATAACTTAAGGTGGTCCCCCTTCCTCCTTACGCAGGAGGGTTAGGCTTCGCGTTACTTTTACTGAAGAATAACCGTAAGAGAACTACCCACCACCATTGCCAAGGCAATGGTCCCCCTCCCTATGCCTACGGCACAGGGATGATAGGCTTCGCGTTACTTTTGCTTAATTTATAATCCGGCACGGAGTGCCCCTCAACTCCTCACTCCTCACTCCTCACTTCTAACTCCTCACTCCTAACTAAAAACCCCTCGCCGAAGCGAGGGGTTTTATATTAGCTACCTAAGATTTTTGAAGATACGCCGTTTTCAACAGCTGTGAATTTACAGTACTCCTCGATGGGGTATTCCATCTGGCAGCCCTCGCCTGTTGCAAAGGCTACGTCCCAATCCTCGATACCAAAAACACTACCTAAGAGTTCAAGGTCTTCCTTTGAGGTGGTGCAGGAAGCACCGATAATACCTGTACCTGAAGCTGTAATAAACGTTGCGCCGGGCTTAATATACATTTTCATTTACATAACCTCCCCTACAGGTAAAAAGTTGAAAAGACTCTGAATAAGCTCAATAATCATCTGAATAAGCTGCTCAATAAAGGACATTGAGCCGTTTGTTGAACCTGAATCGCCGTTATCGGGCTCTGTTGCACCGTTATCGCCGCCGATTGTATCGTCGCCTGTATCGGGCTCTGTTACGTCATCCTCAATGATGGGTGTAACTACACCGTTAATAACGGTTGCTCTTACGGGTGCGGCATTCATTGATTCCTTAGCCTCGCCCATATCCTCTTCAGTAACAATTTCCATTGTGGCGTCACCGGTGAACTTAAGGTTGTTAACCGCAAGAACGCCTGAGCCTGTGTTCTGAATTGTGAGTGTTGCTATACCTGCATCGTCAACTGTGATACAGTCTGTGATGTCGTAGTACATTTCAGTAGCACCGTTGATTACGAAATCAGTACCACCGATTTTAACTGTTGCAGTGCCGTTTACCGCACGCATACCAAGGTGAATCTTAGCATTGGGTGCAGCAAGCTGAGCCTTAAGAACAAGTGCGTCTGAGCCGTTAGCCTTAAGATAGAACTCGTTCTGAGGACCGAACTGCTGATAGTTTGCAAAGGTGAGCACATCATCCGCTGCAGTTTCAACGTATGCGATACCTGTAAGGTCAGTTGTATCGGTGCCGATGTGATTTTCGTTGATGCAATCGATTACGTTGTGGTATTTAGCACCCTGCTCGCCTGCGATATATTCAGTATTTTCGGAAGCCATGGGATAGTAAATACGGTAACCGTCGATATAGCAATCAAGTGTAGTAACTGCTTCGCCTGCTCTTGTGGTCTTGGTTGTGCCCTTAGCACCTGTACCGCCGTTAAGAACAGAGTTGTTATCGAACCAAACAAGCTCGAGGTCTGCATTTGCAAGCTCTGTCATACCGAGCTCTGCAAGGAGTGCCTTAGCGTCTGCAGTTGCAGTAGCGGTTGTGCCGCTGAGCTTACCGTTTGACGTTTTGCCTGTAACGCTCTTTCTGAGTGCTGAAGCACTTGAAAGGTAAAGTGCAGTTGTTTCAACTGTGTACGTGCCGTGATCGCCGCTGAACTTAACTACGGGAACCTGACAAGCAAGACCCTTGTCGTTTGTTAAGGAGCTGTCACTGAAGAAGGTGTCAACAACATAGCCCTTAACAAGCTTGCCGCTTGCATCCTTAACAGATACTGCAAGGATACCTGTGTTTGCACCGCAGGCTGAAATAAGGTCGAAGCCTTCGCCAACGAAAGTGAAGTTCTTAGCAGTACTGCGCTTTGCAGAGGTTGAAACGCTTGCCTTAGAAACTGTGCCGTTTGAATGGTCGTGGGTTGTGGTTGCATATGCATCGTCGTAGCCGTAAACGTCGGTTTGGTTGTTGGTAAGTGTCTGATACTGGTTAATTGCAGTACCCTCGTTTGCCCAATCAACTGCACCTGCCGTGCCGTTTTCTGCATAACCCTCTTCAAACAATACGTTTGATGCGGGAACAACCTTGATTTCGAACCAGTCGTATGTTCCGTCATCACGCTGAATCAAGCAGTAGCCTGAGTCTGCGAAGTTTGTGGGTGTTGTGGTGTAAAGAAGGTCAAGGCTGTTATTTGTAATAGCAACAAGACCGTTTTCGGACTCGCTCTTATACGCGAGATTGCCGTTTTTGTCGCGCTGAGCTGAAAGGTCAGCACTAACGGATTTAAGTGTACCGTTAACGTCGTAGTCATACATGGGAAGACCGTAGTCAAGCACGTATGTGTACTCGGGAATGTTGAAGTATGACGTGGGCAATCTCTTGAAGGCTACGTTAGAGTCCATATTGCCCTTGGTCTTATAAAGACCTGTTGTTTCGGTATTATTAATTGAAGTGTTCTGAATCTTCTTGGTTTCGTCGGCAAGAAGACCTGTGATTGTAACTCTGAGCTTTCTACCGTCGGTTGTTCTGTTTTTAGCAACATACTCTTCCGCATAGTGGTAGTTAGTAACAGTAATTGTTTTGTTTTCAATATCGGTTGTGCAATGAATCTTGGTTGCATCACCTGAGTTCTTGGCGATTTCTTCGGGAGTATCCTTGAATGAGAAACGGCCAACCTCGTCGTATGTACCTGTTACAAGCTCAACCTTAACACCGGTGTTAACGTCGAAGTTCTCGGGGAATTTGAACGCATCGTTAAGCTGCTCGCGAAGGTATGAGTTAGCGTCAAGGTTATCAAGACCAACTGCAGCATTATGTGCTACCTCTTCAGTAGTAATAGCACCGAAGTTTACAAAGTTGTTCATAGTGGTGGTTGCAAGTGAGATTGCGTAGTTAATACCGTCAACGCTCATACCACCAAGGGATGTAAGGCTTTCTGCGGCGGCATATTTACTTGAAATACCGTCCATATAACCCTTCTTATTGAAGCCGCTTACGTCGTTGTTACCGATAAGAACGGAGTAAATGAATGCACCGTTGTTTTTAGCGGTAAGTGCCTTGCTGATAACAGCATTTGCAGCAGCAGTTGTGGAGCTACCGCCGTCGGCACCGGGAATACCGTCAGAAAGGAAGATAACTGCAACGTTTCTTGAACCGTCCTGCTTGTAGCTATAGCCGGAGTTTGCAATAAGTGCGTTAACGTAGTCAAACTCGATACCACTGTTATTTGTCTGTGCAGTCGTTGTAAGAGCATCTACCTTAAGCTTAAGCTGGTCAACCTCACCTGTTGCCCAGAATGCATTTGCATAATCGTTTGTGGAAAGTGCGCCACCCTTAACGATGAAGCCACTGGAAGCATCTGCACCATACTGAACAAGAGCAATTCTGTTGCCTGAGTTCTGAGCAGCGATATCAACAATAACGTCGTTAATTGCTGTTTTTAATGTATTTATACGTGTATGGTCGCCTGTGTAAGCGGAGTTTGTATCGTCGAAACGGTAGTGGTAACCAACATAAACGTCTTCACTACGTCTGTTGGAGTTAGATGTCTTGGTTGAATAGTCGGATTCGTTTTCACCACTGTCAACCCATGCCTTCCACTCAGAGTAGGTTCTGCCCACGGGGTTAATTGCGTGGTCCTGAACGCAGTAGTAAAGACCGTCGTCAGCAATGTAATATACGTAGTATTTCTGACGCATTTTTGTGATAATACCGATAACCTTATTAAGCTCTGTGGTATTAACAGCCATATAAGCCTTGTAATATTTACCATCGGTATGCTTGAAGTAGATATCCTCGTCGGGGTTTGAGAAGCCGTAGCCCGAAACACCCTTGCCGTTATCGTCGGAGGTGTTTGCCTCAAGGCTGAGTGATGAAACGCCAAGGTTACCGGTGTATTCTATAATACCTGTACTACCGCTTGAAGCCATTGATGATGAGGTATCGGCTACGATGATGTAGTCGGTAGCTCTGTCACCCTTGTACTGATAGTGGTTGGGTGAAATAGCATAGGTTTCAAGAGTAACTGTGTAGGTACCGTCCGCCTGAAGCTCTGCGTTAAGGTCGGTGTAAACACGGCTTTCGTAGGTAGATGCAACCTCGTCAACAACACGACGATAAATCTGGAATGCACCCTCCTCGTAAAGCACGTCATCGTCAGAGGTATCAATAGAACCGCCGAGGATGTTGGAGCCGCTTGCATTCAAGGCGTCACAATGGAAGGTACCGTGAGCCTCTGTAACACCGTCAAAGGTGGGGTTTGAAGCATTTGCACTATAGTATGCATTAGCCTTTGAATTGTATGTGGCGTTAAGACCATCGTTACACCAGAGATAATACTGACCATTGTTTGAAAGGTAGAAATATCCGCTACTGTTTTCCAGCTGCTCTATAGTCATATTTGAAAGATAGCTGGAGTTTGAGGTTGTCATTGTAATGCGGTCAGCATCAAAATAGAAGCTATCGTTGTTAGCAAAGTAGGTTTCTGTAGTTTTGATGCTGTATTTATCGGTGGTGCCGGGAAGCTTTGAAATTGTCCAACGGATGCTTTCGATGTCGTCCACCTCGGGCTGCTCGAGGTAAAGGATATCCTCGTCATAAACGCCCTTTTCGTGTGAGTAGTAGGTAATGGGGTGACCGATCATACCATCGTAGCCGTTAAGAATGTCACTGGTGCTCTTTGAAAGCTTGTGACCACTGAAGTTACCGTCAGTATTAAGTGCATAAAGGTAGTTCTTCTGTGAAATGGGGTCCCTCTCGTCAGACTCGTGAACGATGATATATTCGTCGCCGTCCTTGATATCAGCAAGGCTGTAAACCTTTTCGTAGTAGATACTCTTTTCGGGCTCGGCAACGGTAATTTCCATAAGCTCGTAGGGGTCAAGCTGCCAAACAACGTCAACGGGCTCCTCGCAGTTACCGATTGAGGTAAGACCCGAGCTTTCGTTGAGGTACTTGTTGGAAGCACCCTCGAAGGTGATGAAAATCTGATCGTTAACAACACAAAGACCCTCGGACATGGGCATCATAGCGTAGCTGTTGTAGTTACTGATGTCGTATGCCATAACGGTTTTATCAAGTGAGCCTGTGCTCTGTGTGCTGATTGTAACGGGTGTGTCACCGGGAACGGAAAGGTCAATATCAGCGATAGTCAACCAGCTACTGTCACCGAAACCGAAGTTGATGGAGTTACCTGCACCTGAACCGTATGAACGGCTGAGGTAAAGCTTACCGTTATCAACAACGGCGTACTGAACATCCTTAAGAGTGTTATCAAGACCGATTGCGTATGAGGGGTTACCCTGACAGTCCTTACCGGTAGCACCTGTAAGGTTTGCCCATTCCTCAGCTGATGAATTACCTGAAAGCTCATAACCGAAAATCATTGAGTTATAGCTATTGTTAGCAGGAGCATTGTAGTCAGCCGCTGCAATGGTAACACCAAGGAGCTTAGCACCAAGGTCGTAGAAGTTACCCATCCAGAGAATACCCTGGTCGTAACAAACGTAAGCTGTGTACGCTGTTTTGGAGTCGTATGAAATTGAACCAACCTCAACGAAGTCCTTTTCGGCAAGAAGTTGAATCTGTGTGTGCTGACCTACGGGTGCGTTTTTGAGAGCAGAAATGGGAGCGTAAGCAATCTTTCTGTCCTTATCACCGCAGGAGTAGTAGATGTTGTTCTCAGAAACGGCAATACCGCCACCGTGGTCGGTGTTGATTGTACCGTCAACGTTCAGGAATGAGAACATTGCTACAAACTCACCTGTTGCAGCATCAAGTGCGAAAATCTTTGATGACTGAGTTGTTTCGCCGTCTGCAACGTTGTGGTATGCAGTAACAAGCATCCAGTCTCTTTCCGCATAGTATGTAATACCCTGAATAACGTAGTCCTGGCTTGCATTAAGACCGGGAATAACAATGTTAGTGGGGCTGCTGGCGCCGTTAAGATACGCCGCCGCGTAGTTGTCGTAGGTTGTAGCGTATGAGCCATCTGTACCGATAACGCGTTCCTGAGTAACGCCATCGATAGTCGTAGCCGCATCCGCACTAACCAGAAGTGTGGGAATCGCTACCACAAAGGTAGTCGCTACCATTATTGCTGTGAGCACTAATGATATGATTCGCTTTGACTTTCTCATAGAAATACCTCCATTTCAGAATTATGAAAAAAGGGTGCACTTCGACACCTAAAATTTTACAATTTTATTCTACACCATACTTTTATATAATGTCAATATTTTTTACTACAAAAATGGGGTCGAAAAAACGTTTTTTTTATTGATTTTTCAAGGTTTTGGGCTTGTTATTCCCATAAAGAAAAATAAACGGCATCTCGCCGAAAAACCGATGAAACGCCGTATTTTCTTGTATGGAATTAAATTAATTTTGAGGTATCCAGATCTGCGTATTTTGTGATAAATTTTTTAAAGAAGCCGAGCATTTTTTCGCACCCGCCCCGAGAGTTACTTTCGCAGTTAAGCACAAGCAAGGGCTCGTGGACGCTCATTCTCAGAAGCTGCCATCCGTCACCCATATTCTCGTTAAAATTCACCCTTATTCCCTCGTGATTAACGGGTGCTACGGTGATACCCTCGGTGCTTTCGCAAAGTTTTTTAAAATCTGCAATTACACCCAAGCCGTAATCCCTGAAATCGTCAAGCTTAATTGTAAATCTTACCTCTTTTTCCTCAAGAGGAAGCTCAAGAGCTTCGATAAGAGCGCCGATATTTTTGCCCTCCCTGCGCAGCCTTGCCGCTTCGATAATTATTTTGGTTACAAGATATGCACCGTCGTCAAGATAATAATTCTCTCTGAAGGCGGCGTGCCCCGAGGTTTCAATAGCAAGGGGGGCGTTTTTTCCCTCCTCATTCTGCAATCTTATAGCCTCGTCAATAACGTTTTTATAGCCACGCTTGAATCGGTGATGAACACCACCAAGGTCACGCTCGATAAACTTATTAAGACCGTCGGAGGTTACGGAATCGGTAACTATTGTACCACCGTCGTTACCCTTAAGGGCAATGTACGCCGCAAGGGCGACAAGCTTATTACGGTTGATTTCGTTTGCCCTTTCGTCAACGCAGGCGGCACGGTCACAGTCCGTATCGAAGATAACCCCAAGGTCGGCGCCCGACTCGGCAACCGCCTCGCAAATCGACTGCATTGCAGCCTTATTTTCGGGGTTGGGAATATGATTCGGGAAGGTGCCGTCGGGGTCTAAATAGCGGCTTCCGTGAGTGTCGGCACCGAGAATTTCAAGCACCCTTTCGGCATAAAATGCACCAACGCCGTTACCTGCATCAACCACAATTTTAAGTCCCTTAAGGGGCAAATCGTAGTCCTCGGCGTTAACGCCCTTTTTAATCATTTCACAAAGGTCGTTGCAATATTCCTCCATATTCTGAAGTGCCGAAACCCCTTTATTTTCAAGGGGAATCGGGTTTTCTATCTCTTCGGCGGCGGATAAAATCGCCTTGATATCATCCCCTGAAAAACCACCCTCACGGGTAAAAAATTTAAGCCCGTTCATCTCCATAGGAAGGTGGCTTGCGGTGATTTCAACAGCGGAGTCAACGCCGAAATTTATAACCGACATAAACATCGAGGGAGTGGATGAAAGACCGCAGTCAAACACCTTGACCCCCAGGGTTGAAAGGACACTGCAAACAGTACCCGCAATGCGTGTTGAGGACACGCGCGAGTCGTAGCCAACGGATATCTGAAGGTCGGCTTTTGATAATTTATTTTTAAGAAAATCCACGTAAGCGCAGGTGATTTTAACGAGCCTTTCGTCGGTTAAATCAACGGGTCTTCCATCCTTTTCGATGGCGGTGCCGCGGATATCAGTGCCGCTTTTTAAATACATAAGCTTATCCATTAATACTCTCTCCTTATAACGTAATACACACGCTCACTATCTGCCATTGGCTCGTCAAGGGTAAGGTCGTTATAGCGGTTAATTACCCTAAATCCCCCACCCTCAACGGCGGCGGTTATTTCATCATCGGTAAAGGCAATTTCCTTGAAATTTTCGTTGAAGCGCTCATAGGAATTACCGTTTTTTATAAAGAAATCAAGGTTTATGCCCACGGTTTTTTCATCCTCAAAAAGGCGATTCTGCCACACAAGATAGACGTTCTTTTCATCGTAAACGAAGGTGTTATTACCAAGAATTTTTTGATGCTTATAGGTGGTGTTGACGTCAAAAATCATTATGCCACCGTCATCCACAAAATTTTTAAGATTACAGAAGGTCTGCTTAAGGGCTTCGTAGGACGGAAGGTGGTTTATGCTATCAAGTGAGCACACAACCGCACCCACGGTGCCGTAAAGGTCCGTATCCTCCATACACTGGCACAAAAACATTATATTATGGCCCTCGGAAAACGCCTTGCTCTGCGCCTCCATAAGCATATCCGCAGAGGCGTCGGTTGCAATAACCTCGTATCCCCTTTTGGCAAACTCAACGGACAAAGAGCCCGTGCCGCAGGCAAGGTCTAAAAGAAGACCGTCGGTAATATTATTCTGCTTTAAAATTCCTGCAATGTAGTCGGCGCGCTTTTCGTAGTCCACGTTGAAGGTAAGGCTATCGTACACACCGGCAAATGATGAATAGGACATAGTACACTCCGTTTTGATTAGATTTTATATATTGATTTTACCATAATGATACGCATTTCACAACAACCCCTTAATGGTTGAAATGCAAAAAAAGAAGCATTTATTTTTGTAAAACTTGCACACTTTAAAGGGTTGGTTATGTATGTTAATATATTATTAATAAATTACATTTTAACTTGGAGGGTTAAATATGAAAAAAGCTTTTTCAATTATACTTTCGGTTATAATTCTCGCTATCGGTGTTCTGCCCTGCTTTGCGGCTACGGATGCCTGCACCTGCGGCGAGGCACCCATAATTTACGTTGCGGCCCTTGGTAGCGGCTACGTGTATCTTGATGCGGGCACAGAAAACGAGCGCACACTCTTCAGACCCCAGACAAGTGATATATTAAATGACTTTGCGCCTCTTGTACCTGCGGCAGGTCAGCTTTTGCTTGACCATAACTACGATGCATTCGGCGACGTTTTAATTGACTGCGTTAACGCCTCCTTCGGTATGCTTGCCCTTGATAACGAGGGTAAATCACATCCCCGCGTTACATCTGAGGAATTCCACCCCGAGGCAGAGCCCGTGCATAGCCTTGACCACAACTACTACTTCGGCTATGACTTCCGCCTTGACCCCGTAGAAAACGCAGAGAAGCTCCACACCTACATCCAGGAGGTTAAGGAGCTTACAAAGCACGACACCGTAAGATTCCGCGCTTCATCAATGGGTGGCGTGGTTACTATGTCATACATCCGCCTTTACGGCACCGATGATATTGAAACAATCATCTTCCAGTGTTGTCCCTTAGAGGGCACCGCAGTTGCAGGCGAGCTTTTCAATGGTAAGGTTGAAATTAACGCCGATGCCCTTGTAAACTACGCCAACTCCGCAATCCCCGACGTTGGCAGTGATGCCCTTGCAGGTATCCTTTACACCCTTGTGGAAATGCTTGATGCAGGCGGTGTATTCACGGGTCTTGTAGGCGTTGCGGATGAATTGGTTTACAACCTTAAGGATAGAGTTTTTGACGAGGCACTCATCCCCATTTTCGGCAACATGGCAGGTATATGGAGCTTTGTGCCCGATGAATACTATGAAAGCGCAAAGGTATTTATGGGTCTTGACGAAAGTACCCACGCAGTGCTCCTTGAAAAGCTTGACTTCTACCACTACGAGGTACAGCAGAAGTGCGAGGAGCTCCTTAAGGACGCTCAGGCTAACGGCACAAAAATCTACATCGTAGCAGGCTACAATATGCAGCGCACTCCCCTTGTTACCGCTTACAGAAACAACTCTGACGGTACTGTTGACACTCAGTACGCAACAATCGGCGCAACCTGCGCATACCTTGGCGAAATGCTTCCCGAGGGTTACACACAGGCACGCTACCCCGAAACAAGATACATTTCACCCGACAGAGTTATTGACGCATCCACCTGCGCTCTCCCCGAATGCACCTGGTTTATTAAAGATATGCTTCACAGCACCACCCACGACGGGCACGGTGAATTCTACAAGGTGCTTTTCAGCAGTGATATTCAGTTGACGGTTAACGATATGGAGGAATATCCCCAGTTTATGCAGAATGACATTAACAACCAAAGCTTTTCGCCCGTTAAGAAAACCCTTGGCAACGATTTCCTTGATGCATTGAGCAACGCATCAAGTCAGACCAGCTTCCTTAACGTAATGAAGCTGTTTGTGGCATTCTTTGAGTCACTTTGGAAGTTCCTTATAGGATAATATATAAGTACGGGTCAGGCTCACCTGACCCGTTTGGTTTTTGTTATACCTTTCAGTTTAGGCAAGCCTAAACCCTACGGGGGTTTATTGTTCTAGTCAACTGATAGCTAAAAGCAAGAGAACTACCCACCAAACAAGCTTCGCTTGTTATTCAATTCGAAGAATTGATATGTAATCACGCTTTAGCGTGTATGTAATTGCCGTAGGCGTATGGCATCACTAAAGGTGTATTATGAAATCCTTCGTATTGATTACAT
>JAZONH010000043.1:0-1740 GCA_045654405.1 Acutalibacteraceae bacterium
ACAGGAGCGTTTGTATTTGCAGTGCAGAGTTGGAATGTTAGAGCGAACAGGGCGAGAAGTGCGAGCGAGTTCAACTCCAACATCAGATCCACCACACGAAAAAACACCGCCTGAGCGGTGTTTGTGTGGTGGAACCGACGGGAGTTGAACCCGTGTCCGAAAACCTCTTGATATGACCTTCTCCGTGGGCAGTCTTATCTTTTGAAAATTCCCTCTAAGAACGCCGATAGACAGGCTCTCTCTTTGGTAGCCCTTTGATGCTTGACCGATACAAGAGCGAAATCTCGGTTCAAGTTCACTACTAAATTTGACGCACGGCCTAAGTCGTAGTCCTCTTAGGCGGTACGGGCGGCACTTTTGGCCGCGTCACAGCTTACGCTGCAAGAGCAACTTTATTGTTGTCGTTTAATTTTAAGTTGAACAGTTTATCGGGATTATTCAGCCCGCCACGCTTATCATACCTCAAAATCCCCGTCGAAACCCTTACGGCCCCATATGGTTTTGAGCTTTTGCATAAATATTATACCCTAATTTTTGCTCTTTGTCAATACTTGCTATGCGAAATAACAGAGGAACATTTAGCCAAAATATTTGCTTTTTCGCACAAAAGCCTAACGACTAAAATGAGGGTTTTAATATTAACATAAACATATTGATTTTTAAATCAAAATAGTGTATAATTTATATATCAATAAAAAGGGTAAAAAGTGTATGGGATGTCAATTTTTTAAAAAAAGGTGGGTAAGGGTAACAGGATGCGTTCTCGCTGCAATCTTGCTTGTGCTTTTTATTCTCAGAGCCGGGGTAGAGCTTGTCTGTGCAAATTATACCGTTTGGTCGCCTGATTACGAAAAGGCTGACACTCAGACAATTTTGAGTGTTTTAAATAAAGAAACTCTTGATGACGAGGACTATGAATTTCTCTTTGAGCAAACAGGACTTACCAGAGTTGGCATAGATGATATGCTGGCAAGGGGCAAAAAAATTCAGATATTAAAAATACACGACAGCTTCTTTTCCAAGCCCGAATTTGAGGGTGAAATTTTCCACTTTATGGCAGCAATGATAGTTAAACCCTTTGGTGTTTATGAGCACGTGGAGCTGCAGCCCGGCGATATAATTTATTCGCCATCCACATATATATCGTTTATCAATATTTCACACGCAGCAATTGCAATAGACGGCGGTGACAGGGTTGTTGAGGCTTATGGATACGGAAACCCTACGCAGGATTTACCGGCAGATGCGTTTTTCATTTATCCCGAGTTTGTCATTCTGAGACCTAAGGCAGGAAGCGAGCTTGGCGAAAGGGTTGCTGAGTATGTTGAGGATAATATGCTGGAGGTTCCATATGATATTTTAACCGGAATTTTTGGCAAAAAGGCTCCCGATTCTCTTAAAACAACTCATTGTTCTCATCTTCCGTGGTATGCATATTATAAGTGCGGAGTTGACGTAGATTCAAATGGCGGAAAGATTGTAACCCCGGCAGATATTTTGAATTCCGACGAGCTTGAAATTGTTCAGGTTTATGGAATTGATATTAATGAATTTAAATAATTTGTGGAAAAAACGAGGGATTTGCAAACAACTGTTTGCAAATCCCTTTAAAATTACAATAAAATGCAGATTAGACCGTTAGAGCCCTCGTTAATGATTTTGCCATAGCCTTCTCCAAGATAGGAGAAGGGGGACCGGCTGTGCCGGTGGATGAGGATGAAAAAAGTTAAAGTAAAATGC
>JAZONH010000044.1:0-134437 GCA_045654405.1 Acutalibacteraceae bacterium
AGACCAACCTCGTTCATACCGATAAGACCGATTGTTGAGAAATGGTTGTTGAATGTACCAAGGTATCTCTTTGTGTAAGGATAAAGACCCTCATCAAGAAGCTTTGTGATAATGCCACGCTTAACGCTGAGTGAACGAGCAGAAATATCCATAAGCTTATCAAGACGCTTGTAGAACTCCTCTGCTGTTTCTGAAAGGTAGGCGATTCTGGGAAGGTTGATGGTAACAACACCGATTGAACCTGTGCTTTCGCCGCTACCGAAGAAGCCGCCGCTCTTTTTACGGAGCTCGCGAAGGTCAAGACGAAGTCTGCAGCACATTGAACGTACGTCGCTGGGCTCCATATCAGAGTTAACGTAGTTTGAGAAATAGGGTGTGCCGTATTTTGCGGTCATTTCGAAGAGAAGCTTGTTATTCTCTGTCTCGGACCAGTCAAAGTCGCTTGTGATTGAGTAGGTGGGAATGGGATACTGGAAGCCACGTCCGTTAGCATCGCCCTCGATCATGATTTCGATGAACGCCTTGTTAACCATATCCATTTCTTTCTTACAATCGCCGTAAGTGAAATCCATCTCCTTACCGCCAACGATAGCGGGCATATCCTTAAGGTCAGCAGGAACTGTCCAGTCAAGGGTAATGTTTGAGAAGGGAGCCTGAGTACCCCAACGAGAGGGTGTATTTACACCGAAAATGAAGGACTCAAGGCATTTTTTAACCTGATTGTAATCAAGATTGTCAACCTTAACAAAGGGTGCAAGGTATGTGTCGAATGATGAGAACGCCTGAGCACCTGCCCACTCGTTCTGCATAATACCAAGGAAGTTAACCATCTGGTTACAAAGAGTTGCAAGGTGGCTTGCAGGAGCAGATGTGATCTTACCGGGAACGCCGCCGAGACCCTCCTGAATAAGCTGCTTTAATGACCAACCTGCACAGTAACCTGTAAGCATTGAAAGGTCGTGAATGTGGATATCTGCATTACGGTGAGCGTTAGCAATTTCCTCATCATAAACCTCTGAGAGCCAATAGTTAGCAGTAATGGCACCTGAGTTTGAAAGGATAAGACCACCAACTGAGTAGGTAACGGTTGAGTTTTCCTTAACTCGCCAGTCTGTAACCTTAACGTAGCTGTCAACAAGCTCCTTATAGTCAAGGATTGTTGATTTCATATTACGAATTTTCTCTCGTTGTTTTCTGTAAAGAATGTAGGACTTAGCAACGTCTGCGTAGCCTGCCTGAACAAGCACGGACTCAACGCTGTCCTGAACGTCTTCAACTGCAACAAGGTTGTTGCTGATTTTGGGCTCAAAGTTTGCTGTAACCTTGAGTGCAAGGAAATCGATGATGTTATCGTTGTACTGTTTGTTGCATGCTTCAAAAGCCTGCTTAATGGCAATAGCGATTTTTTCGATATTAAAATCTGCAACCTTGCCGTCACGTTTAATTACCTGATACATAGCTTCTCCTTCTTTCGTTTTAATATATTTGTATTTACTTAACATGTTTTACTCTTTTCGGGCAGTATTACACCACCTGAAAAGGTGAGCGTAATGATAATAACAGATAAAACTGCCTTTGTCAATACCAAAACACAATATATTGTGTTTGTTTTTAGATTTTTTTTACTCAAACACAAGATATTGTTCGGTTTTTGTTGAAATGTAGTAAATATGCATATAATATCACCCCGGCTTTTGTACACTTTTGCTTTTCGTGTTGTGTGCCCACTGCCAATCACCACTATATCTTGTGTTTTACACCACTATATGTTGTGGTATAAAAAAGAACATCCTGTTTTACAAACAAGATGTTCCGTTTAATATTATGTATATATTACATTCCTCTTAACTCTGCCTGAGGTATGTATTTTTGGGCGATTTTTAACATTTCTCGCATTTCATCGCGGGAAACTCCGCGACAGCTACTATCAATAAGATTACCCGAATCCTCAAAATTTTGAAGGTAATAACGGGGTGCTCCCTGTATCCAACGAGCTAATTTTTCTATATCATCAAGGGTATGAAAATCTGCGGTTATGGTCGTTCTGAACTCGTAATCAACACCACTGCTTTTAAGTAATTCTATGCTTTTTTCGATAGGGCTGACATCGAAATTCTCAACCCCTACGGTTACGCCGTATTTTTCAGGACAGTTTTTAATATCCATTGCCACGTAGTCCGCAAGACCCAGCTGAAGAATACCCTCAAGCTTTTCGGGATAGCTGCCGTTAGTGTCAAGCTTTACGGCAAAGCCCTTTTCCTTTATCTCGTACAAAAAACGTTCAATATCCTTTTGCAGCAAGGGCTCGCCCCCTGTTACCGCAACGCCGTCGAGAACGTTTTTACGCCTTTCAAGGTGCTCAAAAACCTCCTCCTCTGTATAAACAACGTCGTCAAGCTCGGTAACCAGCAACGCATTATGGCAGAAAGGACATCTGAAATTACAGCCCCCCGTAAAAACGGTGCAGGCAGTCCTGCCGGGGAAATCAAGAACAGTTAACTTTTGAAATCCTTTTATCAACATTTATATCACCAAATGAATTATATATTTATAAAATAAACAAGTCAACACACTTGCCGAAAATTGCCAAAATTTACCTGGTTTGCTATAAAACACAACATTTATACATTATATATAATAAAATCTCTGCATTTAGTGTATTTACTTTTTGAAAAATCTGTGATATAATACAAGCACTAGTAGTGTACACTAATACATTGGAGGAATCATTATGAGAACAAAAAAAGCAATTGCTGTCTTACTTGCAGTAGTTATACTTGCAATTCCTTTTGCAGTTGTATCTTACGCAGCACCTGCAATAGTTTCAGCACCTGACAAAACACAGTACACAGACTGTGAATTCTTCAACCCCCAGGGTCTTGTTGTTTCATGCAACGGCGAAGAGGTTGCATACTCACCCGTAGATGCCGATTTCGCATTTTCACCCGCACTTAACGAGTACCTTACAGTAGCCACAAACTCTGATGGTGAGGATCTTCCCACAAACACTGTTGAAGTTTACTACAAAAACGAGTTCGTTGGTACCGTTGAAATCGAAGTAAGCCACGTACTCGGCGAAGTAACCTTCCTCAGCGAAGCAGGTCACGGCCAATACTGCCTCGGCTGCGCTAAAGTTCACAACTACACAGAGCATAACATCCCCGAATACATCCCCAACGATGACGGCGGCATCTTCCTTACACAGACCGAAACAGGTACTTGCCTCGATTGCGGTGGCAAGGTTACACGTAACATTCCCGGTACAGAAGGCTTCGTATCAATATTCGGCGGAGAAATGACCGAGTTCGAATCCGATATCATCGGTTATATCTACATGATCCTTGTTTCGCTCATCCAGGCTCTTGCCGGTATTCGCTAATCGGAGGTAACTAAAATGAAAAAATTACTCTCAGTTTTACTTGTTGCAGTAATGCTTATTTCAAGCATCGGTATGATTTCCGTTGCAGCTGAAGAAAGCACTCCCGCCCTTTCATACACAGTTACAGGTTCTTATCTTCTCAGTGGTAAAACCAACGTAATGAAAGAGCTTTTCAATGTAGACGTTGTTGTTGACTCTTCTAAAATCGCTGCACTTGATGGAGAATCAAAGGCTTACACTTACGAAATCGACTCCATCGTTGCTAACGGCATCGACTATATGACAGACGAAGACGCATTCTTCGATGCATTTGACTCAGAAGATTATGCAGGTACTGTTTTTGAAGTTACATTCACAATTAACTTTGAAAGCGATAAGGTTTTCGGTACACTTAACTATACAGTTAACGCAACAGGCTTCACAGAGCCCTTCACAGTTGGTCTTGGCCCTGTTGACGATGCTTTAGCAGGTGTATCACTTCCTGTTAACGTAACATTCACAGATACTGTTTGGCAGTTCCCCGCAGTTGATTCAATCGAAATCCTTTCAAAGCCCACAAAGCAGGATTACACAGATATCGAAAAGATTGACTTCGAAGGCACAGAGGTTGTTGTAAACACAAAGGTTGCTACAAGCTACGAAGAGGTTCCCGATTCAACCGGTGCTCTTCATAGAGTTTACACATACGAGGATGGTTATTCAGGCCACGTAGTATACGGCCCGGAAACAGCGAATATGTTCAGCGCTAACCCCTCAAAGGACGAGAGACTCAACGTTAACACCCGTGAAGTAATCGCTTACTTCGATGGTATTGAGCTTGTTAAGTTACCCGTAGTTGTTGAGCACGCTTGGTCAAGTGGCTATTCAAGCATCACAACAGACCTTTACACAGAAGCAAAGCCCGGTTACCACGCTATTGTTTGTGACGGTTGCGGCGAAGCACACGATGCACAGCCCCACAACCCCTCACCCGTACTTGATGAAAACGGTGATCCCATGGTTGACGAAGAAGGCGAAATCATCTGCTGGACATTCAACAACGACCAGACCTTCCTTAACAATGGTACCGAGTCTTCAATCTGCTCAGATTGCGGCGCAGTTCTTACAAGAAACACATTCGGCACAGCTGATTACAACACAAGCCTTGCTGATTACCACTTCATCCGAGTAATTCTTGACTACATCAACGCACTTCTCAGAATCATCAACGGTGCGATGTAATTAACTACACTACATATTCGTGTTAACGAAAACCCCATCGTCAAACTGACGATGGGGTTCTTTTATATATAATATAATATGAAACAGTGTACCCGTGAATACAGATACACTGTTTTTATTGTTATTCTTCTAATTCAAAAAACTGTTCTGCGGCGGAGGCTTCAATTGCCTCAACACCCTTAAGCTTTTTGTTTATAATATCGTTTCTCTTCTGAGCATCCTCAAGAGACTTGCCTGCTTCATCAATTTTCTTGCGGGCCTTTTCAAGCGTTACACCAAAGGTTTCATACTGCGACTTTGCAACGGAAAGCAACTTTCTTACCTCGTCCGCCTTCTCGTTAATTGCCATAGCCTTGAAGCCCATAGCAAATGAATTAAGCAATGCGGTTATGGTAGAGGGCCCTGCAATCATAACGTTTTGCGCCTGAAGCTTTTCTGCAATACCTGTTTTAGAAGAAGCTATCTCAGCATATAAGCCCTCGGTTGCAAGGTAAAGCACCGCAAAGGGTGTTGTCTGTGGCACACAAATATATTTTTTAACGTCCTTAGCCTCTGCAAGGACTCTGTCCTCCAACGCCTTGCGGGCAATTCTTAAACCCTCAGGATCCGCATTATCTGCCGCTTCACAAACCCTTACGTAATCCTCGAGGGGGAATTTAGAGTCAATAGGAAGGTAAACGTCCTCGCCCTTTTTATCACTATTGGGGAAACGAATTGCAAATTCAACCCTCTCGCCATTTGCCTTTGGTGAATAGTTTTTTACGTAAAGCCCCGGTATCGTCTGGTCAAGTATAGCTTCAAGCTGTACCTCAGCCCAAGTTCCTCGCGCCTTAACGTTTGTGAGCACCCTGTTAAGGGAGGTGACGTTTGTTGTAACTCCTTGTGAAAGCTCCTTCATTTCACCCAAGGATTTATAAACGTTTTCAAGCTGCTCGGAAACTGTTTTGAACGAGGAATTAAGCCTTGTAGTAAGGGTTGAGGTAAGCTTTTCGTCAACCGTTACTCTCATTTCCTCGAGCTTCTTTTCGTTGCTTTCCTGCATACGGGTAATGGACTCGTTTACTACCCTCGCCTGTTTTTCTGAGCTTTGAGCATTTTGCTCCTGAATGGATTTAAGGGAGGCTCCGATTTTTTCAGTAAGGTCGATTCTGCTCTGATAATTTTCCTTGAGCATCTCGTTTAATTTACCCTCGATCTTACCTAATGCCGCGGTAGTTTCATCACGGGATTCCTTTGACGAGCGTGCCATTTCCTCTCGGTTTCTGCGAAACTCCTCGTAAATGGCGTCGTCATTTTTGTTTTTCTTCAAGGAAAGCACCAAGGCTATGCAAACAATACTGAGCAAAACCGTCAATGCTCCGAATACAATTATTAAAATTTCTGTTATCATTTTATTTCTCCCAATCGCGAGAGCGCTCAACCGCCTTATGCCAGCCCTTAATCATTTCTGCCTTGGTCTGTGCATCAATAGTGGGAACAAAGATTCTGTCAACCTCACGCACATGCTCGATTTCATCAAAATCCTTCCAGAAGCCCACTGCAAGACCCGCCATATATGCGGCACCAAGAGCTGTTGTTTCAATAAGCTTAGGACGGTTAACCTTTGATGATGTAAGGTTTGCCTGAATCTGCATCATAACGTTACTTACTGATGCGCCACCGTCAACACGCATTTCGCTCATAATAATATTACTATCCTTAGACATTGCATCAACAAGGTCAGTTACCTGATATGCAATGCTTTCAAGGACTGCCCTTGCAAAGTGGGCACGGTTAACACCACGTGTAAGACCCACGATACAACCCCTTGCATACATATCCCAATAGGGAGCACCAAGACCCGTAAATGCGGGCACAAGATAAATACCGTTTGCATCGGGTACGCTTTCCGCAAGGAAATCACATTCGCTGGGTTCTGAAATCATCCTCAACTCATCGCGGAGCCATTTAATAACTGAGCCTGCGTTGAATGCGCTACCCTCAAGGTCATAGGTAACCTTACCGTTTATACCCCACGCAATACCCTCAATAAGATTGTTTTTTGAATGGATGCGCTTATCACCGGTATTCATAAGAAGGAAGCATCCCGTGCCGTATGTGTTTTTAGCCTGACCGGCGTTGAAGCAGGCCTGACCGAAAAGAGCCGCCTGCTGGTCACCGATAGCGCCCGAAATAGGAATACCCGCCAATGATTTAAGACCGGGCACATCCTCGGAAACGTATCCGTAAACAGAGCTACACTCACGCACCTCGGGCAGAATGCTCATAGGAATCCCGAGCTCGTTACAAAGCTTTTCATCCCAACAAAGCTTTTCAATATCAAAAAGCATTGTTCGTGCGGCATTGCTATAATCAGTAACGTGAACCTGCTTATTGGTAAGGTTCCATATAAGCCAGGTTTCAACCGTACCGAAAAGAAGCTTGTTTTCCGAAGCTAACGTGCGTGCTTCGGGGACGTTGTCAAGAATCCACTTGATTTTTGTAGCACTGAAATAAGCATCTATCAGAAGACCCGTGTGCTCTTTAACGTACTCGCTGAGTCCCCTTGCCTTTAAATCCTCACAAATGGGTGCAGTTCTTCTGCACTGCCACACAATTGCGTTGTACACGGGCTTACCCGTATCCTTATCCCAAAGAATGGTTGTTTCACGCTGGTTTGTTATACCGATAGCCGCAATTTCCTGAGGATTAATACCCCCGTTGAAAAGTGCACTTGAAATAGAACGTAGCTGTGAATCAAGAATTTCGTAAGGGTTATGCTCTACCCAACCTGCCGCAGGATAAATCTGGTCAAATTCGTACTGGGCCTTAACTACAACCTCGCCGCTCTGGTTAAAAATAATGGACCTTGAGGAAGTTGTACCCTGATCAAGAGCAAGAATGTATTTTTTCATAGAATGGCACCCCTTTTACCATTGGAAATCGTCGTATGTTACCGTAACCTTTGTAGAATATCTGAGGCCCTTGAGCTCTGCAGAAAGAATTGAGCTTACACCGAATGTAGATTGCGCAAGATACAAGTCCGTTTCATAAGTGGTTGTATATGAAATAACGTTACCCGACATATCAAAAACAAGGGTAAGCACCGCATCTTTAACGGTTTTGGTTTTGGCATCCTCAGCAGTTGTGCTATCAAAAACATTAATAAGCACGTCATCCGCATCCTGCTGAATAATATCTGTATTAAATACCTTGCCGTATGAGGTCTGGCTAAGGTTATCAAGCTCTGCATCTGCAAGAGCAACAGTCATTGTAACGTAGCCCTCGGGGTTATAAGAAACCTCCATGCCGTACACGTCGTTAGCAGTAAGCTTAGAAACGTAATTCTCGGTTTCTGCAGACATAGCGTTGTAGCTATTGGTGCCCTTAACAATAATCTGTGCCTCTTCAGGCTCGGATTCGGAAACAATCATATCACGGATAAGCTGTGTTACGCTTTCGGCAGAGTTACCGAAGTTGATACCAACAAGGCTAACCTCACTGATTGTAAAATTGCTTATATCCGAAGATTCGCTACGGGTGAAGCCGGGGAAATCAGTTTTAACTCTGTTAAGACATGCATTGAAAACCGCAATCGCCTTATCGGGAGTATCAATATTAAGCGGACAGCTTGAATCATATATATATCCGTTGAATGCACCCGTGGGCTGTAAGGACACAAGACCCGAAACACCACGCAGAGCCTGACGAGCATCAAAAAGTGTAATATATCCGTCGTTATTTATATCCGCGCGCTCAAAAGCGTCAGCGTCGGTAATTTCTTTGATGCCGGATGCCGCCATAAGAAGTGCCCTTGCATCAAGGGTATCAATTGTGCCGTTGCCATCAACGTCACCATAGGTAATGGTGGTATCAACAATTGCAGAAGCAGACATAGATGCAGACATAATTGTAATTAACATTACCGTTACGGTAATAATTGAAATGATTTTATTCTTCATAATTGCCTCCTTTAATTGCATTGTAAATATCCTTTACCGAGTCAAGAATGTAGTCGGGCTTAACGTCGGATTTTTTGTAATCGTCCATAGTGGTTTCGCCTGAAAGCACCAGGATTGAGGTAACACCCGCGTTGATACCGGTTTTAACGTCGGTGTAAATTCTGTCGCCAACCATTGCAATATTTTCATAGGGCACGCCCTCTGCCTTTGCAATAATATCAATCATTGTACGATCGGGCTTACCGAGGAAACGGGGTCTTCTTTTAACTGCCTGCTCAAACATATCTGCAAAGCTACCGCAGTCGGGAAGGTATCTGCCACCCTCGATGGGGCAAACCATATCAATATTAGTAGCGTAATAGTCTGCGCCGCCGTCAAGCAAATCGCAAACGATACGGATTTTTTTATAATCAAGCTCAGTGTCGTAGCCCAAAAGTACTGTATCGGCACCAACGCCGTCCTCGCTTATATCCACGCCATAGTTTTTAAGCTCGTTTTTCAATGAAGCGGTGCCGCAAACAAAAACCTTGCTGCCCTTTTTGTTTTCCTGCAAAAACATTCCTGCCGCCATACCTGATGTGAAAACGTTTTCGCTTTCACAGGGAAAATCCAGGGAGCGCATCTTTTCAACGTAGTCGCTTTTACTCTTGGATGAGTTATTGGTAAGGAAAATGAAATTCTTGCCCTGAGTCTTCAGGGTGTCAAGAAAATCCTTGGCACCGTCAATGGGGTCATAGCCAAGGTTCACCGTGCCATCCATATCAAGAAGAAATAACGTAATATCTTTTAAGTCTGCCATAAATTTACCTTCCGTAAAGTCTGTTTAATTCTTTGTATTTTAAAGTATCTATACCATCAACCTGACCCTTAGTAATTCTGAAAAGCCAGTTGCCGTCCGCCCTTCCGGGAATGTTAAGACGGGTGTCGTTGCCGTAGCCCAACAAATCCTGAATGGGGAAAATTGTAAGGCCTGCGTTACTGGCCATAATCGTGCGGATAATTGCCTCACAACCCTTTTCATTCCAGGCATCGGGGTCGCAAACGCAATATTTCATAACGTCACGCTTTATATCGGTGGGAGTCTCCCACAGATAACCTAAAAGGGTGTTGTTATCGTGAGTACCCGAATATGCAATGCTATTATTTATATAGTTATGGGGCTTATGGGGTGTTTCGCCACCAAGGAATCCGAATTGGAATACTCTCATACCGGGGAATCCGCTTTCCTCCACAAGCTCAATAACCTCCTTGGTTATATCTCCCAAATCCTCAGCAATTATAAGCTTATCGCCCGAAACCGCTTTAAGTGCATTTATCAGCTTCATGCCGGGACCCTTAACCCATTTGCCCTCCTTAGCGGTTTTTGCGTCGCCCTTAACTGCCCAGAAGCTTTCAAATGCTCTGAAATGGTCGATACGCACACCATCAAAGAGCTGCAGGGCAAGAGACATTCTGTCCTGCCACCACTTAAAGCCGTCCTTTTCCATTTCATCCCATTTATACAGAGGATTGCCCCAAAGCTGACCGTCCTCAGCAAAATAATCGGGAGGAACGCCCGCAACGTCTGTAAGACGGTTGTTATCATCCATCATAAAAAGATGCTTGTTGAAGTAAACGTCGGATGAGTCAAAGGAAACGTAAATCGGTATATCACCGATAACCTTAACGCCATTATCGTTTGCGTATTCTTTTATCTTAGCCCACTGAGTAAAGAATTCATACTGAATGAATCGCCAACCAAACTCCACCTGTTCAGAAAAAGCCTCGTTGGTCCATTCAGTCCACTCGGCATCGCAGTTAGCATCCTTCAACGCCATAAAACGGCAGAAATCGCTTAAGTGGGGGTTGTTATCGATAAAGTCATTTATGCCGGCCTTAAGCTTATGGTCAACCCTGAGCGAAGCGTTAATAAGAAGCTTTACTCTTTCCTTTGCCAATCGGTCAAACTCGCAGGAATAGGGGATGCCCTGACGAGCGCCATTTAATTCATCGGCAGTAATAAGACCCTCCTCAAAAATCTGCTTCAAATCAATAAAATAAGGGTTGCCGCCAAATGTTGAATATGATTTATAGGGTGAATTACACTCATCCACAAGTCCGAAAGGAAGCACCTGCCAATAGGAAAAGCCTGCCGATTTCAAAAAATCCACAAACTCTCTTGCACCGCTACCGAATGAGCCGCAGGAATACTCGCCCCACAGGGATGACACGTGCATTAAAACACCACTTTTACGTTCCATCAGGTTACACCTCTCGAAGATACTTATACATATTATAGTATAGCACAAACTCCCGGTTTTTGTAAATAGACAAAGAGCCGAAACACCGCCCCCATTTATGTAGAATTAACACAAAAAAGAGCCGAAAGACCTTTTGGTCTTCGGCTCTTGAAGTTTTATTTTTCTCCGCGTCCTTCGGGAGTATCACGATAATATTGTGTGTGGGTTACGGGGTGAGGATTGTTATCCCAAATTTCCTTAGCCACGGGTGCCCATGCCTTACTGAAATCATCACACTTTGCACAAAGCTCGTCAACAGTCTCCTTAGAAATAAACTCGGTGCTCTTTGCGCCTGTTGCCTTAACGATATCCCTTAAAATATCGGGATTTTCAAGCATGGGACAGGGCATTAAGTGGTTATCGTTAAAGGGCTGACCCTTACGATATGCCATAAACAAAGGGTTGTTGAGCGCTTCAAAAATAGTGTGTGTTCTGATGTTTGAGTCAGAATAGTGAATGAATACGCAGGGCTCCATATCACCGTTTGAGTTAATGTGGAAGTAGTTTCTGCCACCGGCAATACAACCTCCAACATACTCGCCGTCATCCTGGAAATCCATAACAAACAAGGGCTTACCTGTTTTTGCATTACGAACCTTTTTAATCCAGAAGTACATATACTTACGCTGTGAGGGAGTGGGAATAAGCTCCTTGTCAGCGTTCTGCCCAACGGGCATATAGTTGAAATAGAATGCGAATTTAACGCCCTTAGCAACCATTTTATCCATAAATTCGTCGGATGTAACCTGAGTAATATTTTTGGACGTGTAGCAAACGGACATACCAAACAGAAGTTTTTCCTTTCTGAGAAGGTCCATTGCCTCCATTGTGGTTTTATATGCACCCTCGCCACGACGGAAGTCGTTGCTGTCCTCGTCACCCTCAACGGACAAAGCAAGAACGATATTGCCACATTTTTTAATATCCTTGCAAAGCTTTTCGTCGATGAGAGTTGCGTTTGTGTAAATAAGGAAGGTGCACTCGGGATTTTCAGATGCAAGAGTGATAATATCCTTCTTGCGGATGAGGGGCTCGCCACCTGTAAGCATATACATATGTGTGCCCAACTCACGACCCTGCTTAACTATACTACGCATTTCATCAAGTGACAGCTGCATGCTATGGCCATACTCTGCCGCCCAGCAACCCTTACACTTAAGGTTACACGCGCTTGTGGGGTCAAAAAGAATTGTAAAAGGAATATTGCAATTGTACTTGTCGCGATTTTCACGTACGGTTTTGGTGCCGTAGTAGCCTGCGTGAACGCCTAATGAAAGAAGGAGTGATTTTACAAGATCACGGTCTATATCTGTAAGGATGTTTTTAAACATTTGCATATAAACGTTATCTTTATCCGCAACTGCCGCTTTCATTTTAACAAAATTCTTCTGAGGGAAGAATTTGAAGTTTTTTTCTGCAATATTGAGAATTTTCAAAAGATTTTTTTCGGGAGCTTTGTCGATATATTTAAGAATACGGCTAAGGGCTTTATCGGCCACAAAATGCACTAATGGGTGTTCCATTTTGAAATCCTCCTTTTCGACAAACTTACATACATTACATCATACCACATAAAAATGGTTTTGTAAACATTAATATGTATAGTAATTATTTTTAAATATAGAAAATTTTATTCATTGTGTTATGATTCTTGACACTTATACTGTTTGGAATTATAATTGATTCATACTCTATATAAGGATGTGCATTTATGGCAAAATTAAAAGAAAATAAGCTCTCGGGCCTTATATGGTTCAATCTGCTTACATTCGGCTTTATCGGTAGTGTTGCTTGGAATATTGAAAACATGTATTTCAACACCTTCCTTTACAACTCCGTTTATAACGGTGCCTCGGACGTTGCGCTTAAGGGTACTATGGAGCCCACCACCGCAATAAACCTTATGGTTACCTTTTCTGCGATAACCGCTGTTGTAACCACCTTCATTGCAGGTACCTTCAGCGAGCGTATGAAAAACCGTAAGCTTTTCATTTCTGTCGGATACGTTGTATGGGGTCTTGTAACCGCCGCTTTCGGCTTTATCACAAGGGATAACGTTGCTAAGCTGTTCGGTCTTAGTGATGCCGTACAGATTCTTACGGTTACAGTATGGGCAGTTATCGTAATGGATATGATTATGACCTTTATGGGCTCAACAAGTAACGACTCGGCATTCAACGCCTGGACCACCGATATTACTACAACAAAAACCCGTCCCGCAGTAGAAACAGCCTTTACAATTATCGGCTTCGTAGCAATGGCAGTTGTTATGGTTGTAGGCTCGTTGGCACAAAGCGGCACAATCACCTATCAGGTTTTCTTCGGCGGCCTTGGTCTTGTTGTTGCGATATGCGGCGTTATCGGCTTCTTCACACTTAAGGAGCCCGCTAATAAGCCTGCAGCTATCAAGAATTCAAGCTATTGGGCAGACCTTTTCTACGGTTTCAGACCCAACGTTGTTAAGGAAAATTCAAAGCTTTACCTTACACTTGCCTGTGTTTGTCTTTTCAACTGTGCATTCCAGGTTTTCTTCCCCTATCTTATAGTATATCTTCAGTACGTTGTACTTGAAAAACCCGAAAACGCTGCATTGCTTAACCCCATTTCTATCCCTCTTATTGTAGTAGGTGTGATTGCAGTTACAGTGCTTCTTGCAGGTGTTATTATCCTTCTTAAGCTTGCAGGCAAAAACAAGGCACTCGGACTTATTCCCGGTGTAGCCTGCCTTATTGTTGGTCTTCTTGTGCTTTCAACATCAACAAATATGTTCGTAATGTTAATCGGTATTGCACCCACGTTTATCGGTTACCTTGTTCTTACAATTCAGCTTAACGCTACCACACGTGACTTTATACCCAAGGATAAGGTTGGCCTTTTCCAGGGTATCCGAATGATTTTCTTCGTTCTTATTCCTATGGTGGTAGGTCCCACAATCGGTAATATTGCTTGCCTTAGCGTTGGTGCTAAATACATCAACGAATACGGCGTTGAAACCACAATTCCCGACGCAAAAATGTTCCTTTACAGTGCTATTGTTGCCGCATTGGTATTTATTCCCTTGTTTGCATTGCTTAAAAAAGGCTTAAACAAAAAAGAGGATTAATTTATGAAAACGATTTTACTATCTTCACTTAACAAGGTTTTCAAGGATACGGCACCAAATGCAACTGAATTTACCGAGTTTTCATCACTCAAGAATGAAAATTTCTCGTTCCAGTTAGCATATCTGCCCGAAAGCAAGAGTGAGGCCACCCCCGAAATTAAAATTAATTCCACCCTTGCGAATGATATTACCGTATATTACGTGCGTAATATACCCGCAGGTAAAAACGGCTACGACAACTCTGACTCCTTCCACTATGACCTTAAGAGGAAGGAATTTCCCGATTTGCTCCAGCCCATTGAGGGCAAGCTCAAGCTTAAAAAGGATAATTGGTATGCCTTCTGGATTGAGTACAAGCCCACGGTTGAAATTACCGGCGAGCATAAAATAGAAATTGAGGTTACTGCCGACGGCGAAACACAGACTAAGGTATTTACCCTCAACATTCTTAACCACCGCTTACCAAAGCAGGAGCTTTTATTTACCAACTGGTTCCACAACGACTGTATTTGCTCATATTACAATATCGACGTGTTCTCGGACGAATATTGGGCAATCGTTGAGCGATACATCAAAAATGCCGCTGAGCACGGGGTTAATATGCTTCTTACACCCATTTTCACCCCTCCCCTGGATACTGCAGTGGGCGGTGAAAGACCCACCGTTCAGTTAGTCGGCGTTACCAAAAACGGTGATGAATACAGCTATGATTTTACAAACTTCAGAAAATACGTTAACGTATGCCTCAACAACGGCATTGAAGCCTTTGAAATTTCACATTTTTTCACCCAGTGGGGCGCAAAGCACGCACCTAAAATAGTTGCCACCGTAAACGGCAAGGAGAAAAAGATTTTTGGTTGGAAAACCAATGCCACAGGCAAGGATTATAAGGATTTTTTAACTCAGTTTGCCGCCGCCTTCAAAAAAGAGGTTGAGGAAATAGGCATAAAGGACCGTTGTTGGCTTCACGTTTCAGACGAGCCCAACGAAAGCCAGATCAGAAAATACAAGGCTGCAGCTAAAATAATCCGTGAGCTTTTTGAAGACTTTAATATGCTCGACGCTCTTTCAGATATCCGTTACTATAAAAACGGACTTATCAAAACACCCGTTTGCGGTGAGGGTGAGGCAGATATCTTCAGAGCGGCCGTTGACAATTTCTGGACCTATTACTGCTGTACACAGGTTCACGATTTTCTTCCTAACAGAATGTTCTCGCAGCCCTCTGCAAGAAACCGAGTTCTCGGTGTTCTTCTTTATAAATACGATGCGAAGGGCTTCCTGCAGTGGGGTCACAACTTCTGGTATTCACAGTATTCCAAGCATGAAATTGACCCCTACAAGGTTACTGATGCAGGCGGTGCATTCCCCTCGGGCGATGCCTTTGTGGTATATCCCGGCAAAAATGGTCAACCCCTTAACTCGTTACGCCATCTTGTATTTGCCGATGCATTCCAGGATTTAAGGGCCCTCAGACTTCTTGAAAGCTATACCTCAAGAGAATACGTTCTGAGCCTTATTGAAAGAGACCTTGATATTCCCCTTTCATTCAAAACCTATCCCCACGAGCAAGGCTGGCTTCTTAACTTAAGAAAAACCATTAACGAAGAAATCGCAAAATAACAAAACACCCGAGGCGTTAACGTCTCGGGTGAATTTTTTAATATGAAAAAATATTCAATTTATGAAGGGCGCGGGTTGATGCAAGGTAAAGGTATTTTTCATTACCCTCGGCAGTAAATGCACCCTTATTATCCGCCACTATTACGCCATCAAACTCAAGACCCTTTGTAAGTGCCAGGGGCATTACCACGGGGGCGTTACCCATTTCGCAGGACTTATTATCACAAAGCCTTATTTCAGCCATATCCTGCTTAAGCATAGCGTAAATCCTTCTTGCCTCGTCAGAGGTTCGTGTGATAATTGCAAGAGTCTTGCTATTCTCAGAAAGCACCTTAGCAAGTGCCGAAAGGTCGGCTTCTTTACCACTTGTGCGCTTTACGTCCTCGCCGTCACGCTCAAAAATTTCATAGCGCTTATCCTCGGGTAAAAGTTCAAGAGCGAAGGAGTTAATCTGCCTTGTTGAGCGATAGCTCTTGTTAAGATTAAGGGTTTTAGCGCCGTATAATGAAGCAAGAAGCTCAGCATCACAGGTGTTAAGCTGAGGTATAATTGCCTGGTTTGTATCCGCAAGAAGGGTGATTTTAGCACGGGGAAACATCTTTTGAATAATACGGTGCTGAATCTCGGATAAATCCTGAGCTTCGTCAATAAGGATGTGCTTAACACCGGGAAGCACCGCACAGGTACCCATAATGGTTTTTAAGTACACAACACCCAATGCATCCTCAAACTCAACAAAGCCCCTTCTGAGACTTGCCATTGTATCAATAAGCTCGGGCAAATTTTTTCCCTTAGCGTATTCGGAAAGCAAGCGACAATAAACGTTAACGGGGTCTGCAACCGTTGCGCTTCTTATCATTTCAACAGCACTCGCCTTTACCTCACGGCGATTCTTTTTAAGAAGCTTGGTGGTATCCTCATCGATTGAGGTTTCCTCGTCAATAATTGCGTAAAGCTCCTCGCGATTTTTTATAAAATACTCGTCAATTACACCCTGAATGTAGGCGGCAAGACGCTCACCACGTGACTTCTGAGTGTTTTCGCTATCATAACGGTATCTTTCAAGGAGCTGCTCCTTTGAATAAATAACACGGTCATAAATTTTTACATCCTTGAACTCAGGCTCAACGGTATTTGCGGAAACCTCAAGGAAATTCATAAAATCTTCGCTCATTTTAAGCTGAGCACTCTGAAGGCGCTTAGAGTCACCATTAATAACCGCATCTGCAAGTGAGTAATAGTCGCCGGTGCCCACAGTGGGGATTTCTGCCGCAAAAATCGAGTAGAACGATGCATAATTTATGGGCATCTCACCCAATTCGGGAATAATATCCGCAACGTAGCTCGAGAAAATATCGTTATTGGAAAACATTATAATTTCCTGTGAGGAAAGCTCGGTACGGTTTCTGTAAAGAAGGTAAGCAAGTCTATGGAAGCCAACGGAGGTTTTACCGCTACCAGCAGGGCCCGTAACCAGAAGATTTTCGCCATCAGAAAAGCGGATAACCTTATTCTGCTCGCGCTGAATACTGTTTACAATAACCTTAAGGTGCTCGCCCGAGGATGATGAGAGCACGTCGCAAAGAATATCGTCGTCGATTTTAATATCGCTGTCAACGTAATAAAGAAGCTTGCCGTCACCGAATTTGAACTGACGCTTCAAAAGCAAGTCACAATCAATTCTGCCCCTTGGTGCATCAAAAAATGCCCTACCCTCAAAATCATCATAAAAAAGAGCAGATATGGGAGCACGCCAGTCACAAACAAGCATTTCGAATGTGTCGGGATCCTGCAGAGTACGAAGGCCGATATACACTTCCTTTTCCTTACCTGTTAGCACAGGCTTGAAAACCACCTTTGCAAAATAGGGCGCATTTCGAAGCTTCTTGAAAAAGTCGATGTCATAAGCGGCTTCCTCGGAGTAAATCATCTTCTTTTCCATATCGTAATGTATTTCGGTAAGCTCCATTTTTGAATACATACCGCCATTGGGATTATCACGGTTAAAATCCTCGCCCTGCTCCTTGATGCTTGCGCGATACTCCTTAATAAGCTCACCAAGACGGATTATTTCACTATCCAAAAAGTCGCGCACCTCAAAAAACTTGCGTTCCTCGAGAGGCATATCCTTTGCAAACAAGCAACTTCCCCCTTTTATCATAGTAAATTGAATTTTACTACAACGGAAGAATATATGCAAGTCTTGTTTTGTTAATTATTATATGCTATAATTAATACATAAGAAAAACATCTGTAGCCCATGGGTTACAGATGTTTTTTATTAATAGTATCTCATTAAAGCTACAACCTTGCCGAGGATAATAACCTCGTTGGTAATAATGGGCTCAAACTCGTCGTTTTCGGGCTGAAGCCTGAAATGGCCATTTTCTTTATAAAAGCGTTTAACCGTTGCTTCATCCTCAATCATAGCCACAACAATTTCACCATTGGCGGCATAGGGTGTTTTTTCGGCAATAACGATGTCGCCGTTAAGAATACCCGCCCAAAGCATACTTTCACCGCGTACCTTAAGGGCAAACAGTGGTTTATCACGTGAAACCCTGCCGGTGTAGGGAATATAACCCTCAATCTGCTCAACTGCAAGAATGGGCATACCTGCGGTAACTGTACCAAGCAACGGCACGTGAGTAATATTTTCAGCCTGACCCAAAATACGTATGGAGCGCTTAAGCAATGGGTCGCGCATAATGTAGCCCGCTTTTTCAAGCGAGTCAAGATTCGCCTGAACCGAGGAAGTAGATTTAAGACCAACGGCGGCACCGATTTCCCTTACTGAGGGGGGCACGCCATCCTGGGACCGTTCTACAAGAAATTCATAAATTCTTTTTTGAGTTTCGTTAATAGGTTCCATAAAATCACCCTTCGAACAAATTTTCTGTATATATAATATCACATCTTTTTGAAAAAAGCAAACATTTGTTTGCAAAAATCCAAAAAATTTTTCATATACTGTCTGCGGTGATGATATGTTCAAGATTTTTTCAAGAAAACACGTTATAATTACCTCTATAGTATTGTGCTCGGTTTTTCTTTTGTGCTCGGTTTTTAACGTTGCCGTGCCCGAAATAGCCGCCTCGGCTAAGGCAGGGGTTACGGTGCCCATTATTATGTATCATCAGGTGTGCAACGACCCTGCCGTATTAGGTGACTATGCTATAACCCCCGACCTGCTGCGCGAGGATTTTGAATATATGAAGGCTAACGGGATTACGCCCGTGTCCTTTGCACAGTTAATAAGCTATGTGAAATCGGGAGGCTCGCTGCCCCCAAAACCCATAGTATTGACCTTTGACGACGGCGAGCGTTCATTTTTAACCAAGGTTTTACCCCTGCTTAAGGAATACGGCTACCCCGCAAACGTTAATATAGTGGGTTCACTTGTGGAGCTATACACCAAAAACGGCGACACAGACGACCGATACGCTTACCTTAACGAGGATGATATACGGCTCCTTGCCCATGAACCACTTGTGGAGCTTGGCTACCATTCGCACAACCTACATTCATTAAGTAACCGCCGCGGTATGGGGCGATTATATGGTGAATCTGACAAGGACTATGCAAAGCTTATCACTGAGGATATTGGTTACTTCACCACACTTTTTAAAAAGCTCACAAATGAATCCCCCTTTATTGCCGCCTATCCCTACGGAATAAGGAACGACAAGCTGCAAGGCATACTTGAGGCAAATAAATTCACCGTTACACTCACCTGTCGCGAAAGCACTAATACCATTACCATTGGGGGTGACCTATTGGAATTAGGTCGGTTTAACAGGCCCTACCGCACCTCAACAAGGTCGTTTTTTGAAAATATTTTTTAACGTTTTATTTCTGCAAAATTATTGAAAAACTTTAAGCTAAAATATATAATGTACGTAGGTATGTAGCAAAGGAGGTGTTCTGAATGCCCGATAAAAAAATCAAACAATCCCCCGACTGGTTCAGGTTGGATAATGCGGGTATCCTTTTCCCCGGTCAGAACACCCGAAACTGGTCAAACCTTTTCAGGGTTTCTATTGAGCTGAAGGAGGAAATTGACCCCATAATTCTTAAGCAGGCGTTGGAAAACATAATGCCTCGCTTCCCCGGATTTAACGTTCGATTAAGAATGGGCTTGTTCTGGTATTACCTCGAAAAAAATCCCGTTAAATCCCCCTCTGTATCACCCGACGTTAAAAACCCCTGCTATCGAATGAAGTTCAAGGAATCGGACCGCTATCTTTTCAGAGTTTATTATCACGGCAACCACATTGCCGTTGACCTTTTTCACGCCGTGTCCGATGGCTACGGCAACTCACGCTTTGTGTGTACCCTTGCGGCGGAATATCTGCGCCTTAAGGGCCACAACATCCCTTATGGTAATTTCGTTAAGGATATTACCGAGGCGGCGCCACAAAAAGAATTGGTTGACGATTTCCATAAATTCGCCACAAGCAAGGCAAAGGCCAATATTACTGACAAGCACGTTTACCACCCCGAGGGTGTTAAAATGCCCAAGCATCTGGTAAATATCACCTGCGGTATTATGTCCTTCAAAGAGGTGCACGCCATTGCCAAGGCAAAAGGTGTTACGGTTACGGAGCTTTTTGCTGCGATTATGCTGGACATACATTGCCGCAAGCAGCTGAGTGAAACCCGCAGGCAAAAAGAGGTTTCGGTGCAGATACCCATTAACCTTCGTAATATTTATCCGTCGGAAACTATGCGTAATTTCTCAATCTGCCTTATGGTCAAGGTTGACCCTAACTATGGCGAATACACCTTTGACGAATTGCTGCAGCAGGTTTCTTATCAATTGCGCCTTGCCCGTGATGAAAAGAAAATCAACGCCACCATATCAAAGCACGTGCGTATAGAAAAAAATCCCGTACTCAAATTTATGCCCCTTATGGTGAAAAACGTTGCTCTTGCAGTGGCAACCGTTGTTGGCGCCGAGCAGACAACCACCATTTATCTTTCAAATCTTGGCGAGGTTACCCTGCCCGAGGAAATGGTCCCCTTTGTCGAAAAAGCCTTGTTTGTGCCCTGTGCGGGTATGCGCACCGCCGCCCGTTGTGGTGTGGTATCCTTTAATGACAAGCTGGTTTTCACTATGGCGAATAGTTTTAGAGAAAATGATATCGAGCGTGAATTTTTTACAACCCTTGTAAAAATGGGCGTTCACGTAAAAATACAAAGTAACCGCGAATAAACTTCCTGAAAATAAAGGAGCTAATATGTCATATTGCGTTAATTGCGGCGTCGAGCTTGACTCCACCGCCAAAAAATGTGCCCTTTGTGACACCCCCGTGTACAACCCGGCACAAAAAATTGAAACCACAAGCCCCACTCCCTTTTCAAGGGTGCCTGCGGTACCTAAAAGTATCAAGCAGAAATTTGTAGCGCTTATTATAACCTACATCCTGCTGATTCCCAACATCGTATGCCTTCTTATTAATGTTTTTGTAAATCCCCAGAATTTATGGTTTGTTTACGTGCTTTCATCAAGCTTTCTCGTATGGGTGGTTGTAATCTTCCCCTTCTTCACCAAAAAGCTGCACCCATATATTATGTGGGCGTTTGACACCGTAACAATTGCCCTTTACGTATTCGTTTTTCACGCACAAAATCTTGGTGGACCCAAATGGTATCTGGGCATTGCCCTACCGTTCATTTTAAGTGTTTCTCTTTGCGTGCTTGTGTTTATCTATTGGATGCGCAAGAAAAAACGTCATTGGACTTCAAAAATGCTTCACATTTTTATTGACCTGGTAATTTCACTTTCAGTTTTGTGCGGTTGCCTTTACGTAGCAGACCACATGATAACCTTTGACGTATTTTTGGTTATTGATGCCTGCTGTCTGGCTCTGGTTTTCTTCTGGCTTTATTCAAACCGAAGCAAAAAGCTCCGAGCCTGGTTTTCCAAAAAAATGTTTGTATAAAATTAAGGGCTTCAGTCAGACGACTGAAGCCCTTGCTTTTTTAATATTTAGATTTTCTTAAGGTCGGGGATACCCTTGATAACCTTCGGAATTGCCTTAACAATCATAACAACAATACCTCTTACAAGGGGCTTCTTATCGTTAAGGATGTCAAGAAGCTGCTCTGCCATCTGGGGGTTAAAGATGCCGAAGCTCATAGAGATAAGGTTCTTGATGGGTAACTGTAAAGCAATACCTGAAGCCATGCTTTCCTCGCCAACAAGCTTCTTAATAAGTCCAACAATCTTTGCGCCGTTCTTACCTGCCGCTGAATCCTCAATTGTATTAACAAGCGTAAGATTGGGGTAAGCCTTGATTTCAGAGGGGGGAAGCTCTCTGCCGAGAACACTTACAAACTGCTCTGCAGGAACGTTCTGAACGTCTGCGGTGTAGTATGCAGGTGCGCTTTCACGATAATCGGGAACAATTGCATCAACGGTTGACTCAACACTGAGCTTTGCCTCTAACTTAATGTCACGGCTTGAAGCACCAACACAGATTGTGAAGTCACCGCTTTCAACGTGCCAATCGTGGATGTTAACGTTATAGTATGCGAAAGCACGCTTGCCGAGGGTAATTGAAACCTCTTTTTCCTCGCCTGCTTTAAGGAATACCTTTTTGAAGCCCTTAAGCTCCTGCATGGGTCTGAAGATTGTGCTTTCGTCATCCTTAACGTAAAGCTGAGCAACCTCCGCACCATCAACATCACCAACGTTTTTGATTTTGAAGGATACTGTAACCTCATCGGTATCCTTAATGCTGTCTGCAGAAAGCTTTAAGTCGCTGTATTCAAAGCTTGTGTATGAAAGACCATAGCCAAAGGGATAAAGAACGTCCTTCTTAGCTGAGTCGTAGTATCTGTAACCAACAAAAACGCTCTCTCTGTATTCAACAGAAGCAGTGTTGCCGGGGAAGAAGTTGTAGCAGGGTGTATCCTCAAGAGTATGGGGATATGTTTCTGCAAGCTTACCTGAGGGGTTAACGTCACCAAAGAGGATGTCTGCTGCAGCGCTACCTGTTGCCTCGCCGCCGAGCACACAGTTAAGAATACCCTTAACCTTGTCAGCCCAAGGCATTTCGATAACTGCACCACCTGAGATTGCAACGATAACGTTTTTGTTTACCGCACTTACTGCATCAACAAGCTTTGTGTGAAGCTCGGGAATACGGATGTGACGGCGGTCAAAGCCCTCGGACTCAAACTCCTCGGTGAGACCGATGAAAAGGATAACCGCATCCTTACCCTTTGCAGCCTCAACTGCATCGGCAATGAATTTTTCGTCCTTGATTTTATTTTTCTTAGCAGTTGAATAGCCTGCAGAGTATGTAACGTCCGCACCCTTTTCAACGATTGAATCATAAGCACAGTCAACTTTGATTGCGTTAACAATTGATGAGCCCGCACCCTGATAACGGGGATTCTTAGCCATTTCACCGATAACTGCAACCTTAGCGTCCTTCTTAAGAGGAAGGATGCTATCTTCGTTTTTAAGAAGTACCATACACTGACCGGCAATATCTCTTGCCTTCTGGTGATGTGCATCTGCATCGTATGTATAGTCGCCGAGAACCTCTTTACCCTTCATAATAACGTTAAGCACGTTATCAACCATTTTGTCAAGGAATTCCTCGGGAATTCTGCCGTCCTTAACCGCTTCAACAATCTGAGCATTACCCATACCCTTGGATGTGGGCATTTCAAGCTCCTGACCTGCAAGAAGACCTGCAACACGGTCGTTTTCTGCGCCCCAGTCGGTAACAATCATACCCTCGAAGCCCCATTCGTCACGAAGAACGTCGGTAAGGAGCCACTTGTTTTCTGCACAGTATGTACCGTTAAGACGGTTGTATGCGTTCATAATTGTCCAGGGCTGAGCCTGTTTAACTGTTTTTTCGAATGACGTAAGATAAATTTCACGTAATGCACGCTCGTCACAAACTGTGTCGCAGGTCATACGACGGGTTTCCTGGTTGTTACCTGCAAAGTGCTTAAGTGATGTACCGATACCCTTTGACTGAACACCGTTTACGAATGCTGCTGAAATTTCACCGGCAAGATAAGGGTCCTCAGAAAAGTACTCAAAGTTTCTGCCGCAAAGGGGTGAACGCTTGATATTTGTACCGGGGCCGAGAAGAACTGTTACCTGCTCTTTAAGACATTCCTCACCAAGAAGAACGCCCATTTCATAAATCAAATCAGGATCCCATGAGCAAGCAGTTGTAGCCGCTGTGGGATAACAAATTGCAGGAACACCCTTAAGGCTTGTTGCCTGTTCTTTATCCATTTTTTCGGCACGCTTTCTGATACCGTGAGGGCCGTCAGTCCACATAACCACGGGAATGCCTAACTTTTCCATACCCGGTGTATGCCAATAGTCAAGACCTGAACAGAAGTTAGCCTTTTCTTCAAGTGTCATCTGCTTAATAAGGTCAGCGTGTTTCATTTTCTACCTCCACATAGATATTTACAAAATTATACATATTAATAATATCATACAAACTGTATCATTTCAAGCACAAATAGTTTCTTATTTCTGTTGATTTTGCTTTATTCCTATGTTAAAATCAAGAAAATATTGCTTTCAGGGAGGATTCCTATGCTTTATAAGAAAAATGTCGCTCCATCTCTTAGCGACGAGCTTTTTAAAAATCCCACAAGTGAATACCGCGGAACACCATTCTGGGCATTGAACAACTACCTCACAACCGAGGAATTATGCCGTCAGATTGACGTTTTTAAGGAAATGGGCCTTGGTGGCTTTCACCTTCACGTAAGAACGGGTCTTAAAAACGAATACCTCAGCAAAGAGTATATGAGCCTTATGAAGGATTGCGTTGAAAAGGCAAAGAGCGAGGAAATGCTCTCATGGCTTTACGACGAGGACCGTTGGCCCTCAGGTGCCGCAGGCGGTCTTGTTACAAAAGATAAGCAATACAGAGCCCGAAATCTTATGTTTACTGCACGAAAAGAGGCAGAAGCCGAAACCGTTATCGACTCCCGTGCAGAGGGCAGCCGTAGCGGCGAAGGACAGCTTCTTGCTTGCTATGACGTAGTGCTTGACAAAAACGGTTATCTTGAATCCTACAAGCGCATAGGCGAGGATGAGGAAGCAGTCGGCACAAAATGGTATGCCTTCCTTGAAATTCACCAGAGCAGCAGCTGGTTTAACGACCAGACCTACCTTGACACTCTCAACAAGGATGCAGTTAAAAAATTCGTAGAGGTTACTCACGAAAAATACAAAGCAGAGGTTGGTGCAGATTTTGACGGTACAGTACCTGCAATTTTCACCGACGAGCCTCAGTTTACACGTAAAAACGTGCTTGGTAACTCCTTCGACACCGACGAGGACATTATGATGCCCTGGACGGACAAGGTTCCCGAGCTTTATAAGGAAACCTACGGGGCGGATATTTTCGACACCCTTCCCGAGGTTTTCTGGGACTTAAAGGGTAGCGCACCCTCATTACACCGTTACCGCTATCACGACTTTATTTCCGAGCTTTTTGCAAGTGCTTTTGCAGATACCGTTGGCGGATGGTGCGGCGAAAACAACATCGCTCTTACGGGTCATATGATGGAGGAGCCCACCCTTCACTCACAGACCGCCGCTTTAGGCGAGGCTATGCGTTCATACAGAAGCTTCCAGCTTCCCGGCATAGACCTTCTTTGTAACGCACACGAATTCACCACCGCAAAGCAGGCATCCTCTGCGGCGCATCAGTTCGGCTACGAGGGCGTGCTTTCAGAGCTTTATGGTGTTACGGGCTGGGACTGTGATTTCAGAACCTACAAGCATCAGGGCGACTGGCAGGCGGCACTGGGCATTACAGTGCGTGTGCCCCACCTTTCGTGGTACGCTATGGCGGGCGAAGCAAAGCGTGACTACCCTGCATCTATTTCATATCAATCCCCCTGGTACAAGGAATACAACGTTGTTGAGGACCACTTCGCAAGAGTAAACACCGCCCTTACCCGCGGCAAGCCCGTTGTTAAGGTAGCGGTTATTCACCCCGTTGAAAGCTTCTGGCTCCATTGGGGACCCAACGATAAATCCGCCATTTTCCGTGATAGCTGCGACGAAAACTTCCAGAGCCTTACAAGATGGCTTCTTGAGGGCAGCATCGACTTTGACTTTGTTTGCGAATCACTTTTACCCGACCTTTGCAAGGAAGCAGGCGCACCCCTTAAGGTTGGTAAAATGGAATACTCAACAATCATTGTACCCAACTGCGAAACACTTCGCGCAACAACTCTTGACAGACTCGAAAAATTCCGTGAGGCAGGCGGACGCATTGTGTTTATGGGCTCTGCCCCCACTCTTTGCGACGCTCTTCCCTCTGACAGAAGCAAGTTACTTGCAGAAAAATGCGAAAGAGTTGACTTCACAAGAGCCGCTGTGCTTACAGCCCTCGAAGCTGACCGCACACTTACAATCCGTCATGCTGACGGTGACCTTTGCGACAGCCTTATTTATCAGATGAGAAAAGACGTCGACTGCAGCTGGCTTTTCGTATGCCGTGACAAGGAGCCCTACAATAAAGACCTTACACATAGCGACGACATTCGTATTTTCCTACCCGGCGAATACACCATAAGCGTTTATGATACACAGACCGGTGATATTTACCCTGCAGACGTTACATACGCCAACGGCAACACCGTTATTAACGAGGAATTCTACGGTTACGACTCCAAACTTTACAAATTGACCGATGGCAAAGCTGAAATTTCCGCAGTAACAAAGCCCGCATTTGAGGGAGAAGGCACAGCCGCACCCGCAATGGTTGATTATGAGCTCACTGAAGAAAACGTACTTCTTCTCGATATGCCAGAATTCAAGCTTAAGGGCGAGGATGAATTTTCACCCGCCGAGGAGATTTTAAGGCTCGACAACGTATGCCGCGACAGACTTGGCTTAAGAATGCGCGGTGGCGAGGTTGTGCAGCCCTGGGTTTACGGTGAAATTGAGCCCATATCCGAGGTTACTCTTAAATACACCTTCACAAGTGAAATTGACTACGAGGGTGCATCACTTGCACTTGAGGATGCCCAAAAAGCAAAAATCACCCTTAACGGTGCAGATGTTGACAACACCATAACGGGCAATTTTGTGGATATTTCAATTTTCAAGGTTGCTCTTCCTAAGATTATAAAGGGCGAAAACACACTTATTATCACCCTACCCTTCGGTGACAGCGCTAACCTTGAAAACGTATTCATTCTTGGTAATTTCGGTGTTGATATTAAGGGCAATATTGCTACAATCACTGCACTTCCCGAAAAAATCAGCTTCGGTGACCTTGTGCATATGGGTCTTCCCTTCTACGGCGGCAACGTTAAATACAAAATCCCCGTTGAGGTTAAAAACAACACCCTTAAGGTGTGTGCTTCCGATTACCGCGGTGCGCTTATCAGTGCCGCCCTTGACGGTAAGGAAATAGGAAAAATCGTATATCCCCCCTACTGCGTATATGAAGCAGAGGTTGAAAACGGCGATCATACTCTTGAGCTTACCCTTTTCACCCACCGCTACAACACCTTCGGCCCCATTCACCTTGTTAACGAAAAGGAGAGCTGGCACGGCCCCGGCGCATGGCGAAGCAGGGATGAAAACTGGAGCTACGAATACGTATTAAGAAAAATCGGTATCTTAAAAGCACCGGTAACAGAATAAACAACAACGGCTTATCGATTACTCGATAAGCCGTTAGCTTTTATTTCTTCCCAAGCTCGAGGGTTCTTTTGTAGGCTTTTTTTACTGCGTTCATAGCACTTGCTCTGAACGCACCCTCCTCAAGGGCCTTAACACCCTCAATTGTGCTTCCTGCAGGACTGCAAACCGCATCCTTAAGCTTGCCCGGATGCTCGCCTGTTTCAATAAGCATCTGTGCCGCACCCTTAAGGGTCTGCGCCGCGTAAAGCATAGCCTTATCTCTGGGAAGACCACACTCAACCGCACCGTCTGCAAGAGCCTCGCAGAACATAAAGACAAATGCGGGACCACAGCCTGAAACACAGCTTGCGGCATCGATTTTATCCTCAGAAATCTCGTCAAGAGCACCTGCATACTTCATAACGTCGCAGAAGGTTTTAACCTCATCCTTGGAGACGAACTCGTTTGCGGTGTAAAGAATCATGCCTGCGCCTACGCCAACGGGCATATTGGGCATAATCCTGATAACGGGGCAATCCACACCTGCCATATCAACAATTGACTGTGTGCTAACGCCCGCCGCCATTGAAACAAGTGTAAAATCTGTTGTTCTGTCATCAATAACGGGTGCTATTCTCTCAAAAAGCTCACCAAGCACCTGGGGCTTTACGCCCAAAAAGATGTAATCGCAATTAAGCACAATATACTCGGCATCCGCAACGTTTACGTCGTTTTCCACCGCAAATTCGTTAATTTTTTCGGCATTTACGTCGTAAACAAAAATGTTTTCCGAGCCAACTGATTTTATTGCGGCCTTAGCAAGGACACCGCCCATATTGCCACAGCCCAAAAAGCCTATCTTTTTCATATTATCACCTTATCGGATTTGTCCGTCGCCTTTTATAATGAATTTATAAGTTGTTAATTCCTTAAGACCCATGGGACCTCTTGCGTGAAGCTTCTGGGTTGAAATACCCATTTCACAGCCCAAGCCGAATTCGCCACCATCGGTAAAGCGGGTTGAAGCGTTAACGTAAACTGCCGCAGAATCAACACCCATGGTAAAGATTTTTGCATTATCCTGATTTTCGGTTATTATAGCCTCGCTATGACCTGTAGAGTGTGCAGAAATATGAGCAACCGCTTCATTTACATTATCCACAATTTTAACACCAAGGATATAATCAAGGAATTCCGTATCAAAATCATTTTCGCCAGCTGGTGTGCCCTCGATTATAGCCTGTGCCCTTTCATCAAGACGAAGCTCAACGGGTATAAGACCCTTTTGGGCTCTGTTTTCACAAAGCCTTGATTTAAGAAGGGGTAAAAATTCCTTAGCGATTTTTTCGTTTACAACAATTACCTCGCAGGCATTGCAAACTGAGGGTCTGCTTGTTTTTGCATTTTCAACGATATTCAATGCTTTTTCAATATCCGCAGACTCATCTATGTATATGTGACAAATACCCGTGCCCGTCTGAATACAGGGCACCTTTGCATTTTCGGTACATGCTTTAATAAGACCTGCACCGCCACGGGGTATAAGTAAGTCAACGTAGCCCACCGCATTCATAAGCTCTGCGGCACTCTGACGAGTAGTATCCTGAACAAGGTTCACTAAATTTTCAGGAAGACCCATTGAAGCAAGACCCTTACGCATTGCATTAACAATGGCATTGGCTGAAAGGAATGCCTCCTTACCTCCACGAAGCACACATACGTTACCGCTTTTAAGGGCTAATGCCGCCGCGTCCGATGTAACGTTGGGGCGGCTTTCATAAATAATTGCCACAACGCCCATGGGCACTGCGGTTTTTTCAACAATAATTCCGCTGGGACGCTCAACTCTGTCAAGCACCTCGCCTACAGGGTCCGGTAAAGCCGCAACCTGACGGATACCCTCTGCCATACCCTTGATACGGTCCTCAGAAAGAGCAAGTCTGTCAAGCATAACCTCTGAAATTATGCCCTTAGCTCTCTCAAGGTCCTTGGCATTTTCTGAAAGAATTTCGGCACTGTTTTCCTCAAGGGCGTCTGCCATTTTTAAAAGTGCGTTGTTTTTTGTGGTAGTATCAAGAGAGCAAAGAACACCCTTGGCACTCTTTGCTTCCTTTAAAATATCAAAAGTTGATTTCATAATAAAACCTTATTTCTTTGAAATAAATTTGGTGCCGACCTTTTTACCGTCGAGAATATCATATAACACTGCAGGTGCAGAGCCGTTAGCAATAATAACGTCTGTGCCGCGGCTTATACATCTTTTAGCCGCCGAAAGCTTTGTTGCCATACCGCCCGTACCAAGACCGCTACGGCTTTTGCCGCCGAGAGCCTCGATTTCGGGAGTTATTTCAGTAATCTCTGAAATCAACTGTGCATTTGCATCCTTGTGAGGATCGGCGGTGTAAAGACCATCAATATCCGAAAGGAGCACCAGCAAATCTGCGTGCATGCTTACTGCAACAATTGCGCCCAAGGTGTCATTATCGCCAACTGAAATTTCGTCGGTATTAACAGTGTCGTTTTCATTGATAATGGGAAGAACACCAAGCTCAAGAAGTCTGTTCATTGTGTTCTTGATATTGTGGTATCTTGTGGGGTCCTCAAGGTCAAGACCCGTAAGAAGAATCTGTGCCACTGTGTGGTTATACTCGGAGAAAAGCTTGTCGTATGTGTACATCAATTCACACTGACCAACTGCGGCCGCCGCCTGCTTCGTGGGCATATCCGCAGGCTTTTCCTTGAGTGAAAGCTTGCCGATACCCATACCGATAGCACCACTTGACACAAGTATTATTTCATGCCCTGCATTTTTAAGATCTGCAAGCACCTTGCAAAGCTCTTCAACGTGGCGTATATTGATACACCCCGTGCTGTGGGCGAGGGTTGACGTGCCCACCTTAACTACTAATCTCATTTATATCACCAGAATTATTCTTCGTCCTCAGTACGAATTTTAACTTTTTCTGCTCTTGAAACCGCAAGGTCGTTCATCATCTGCGTTCTTACCTTACCGTTAACGTTAAAGAAGCAAAGTGTAATAGCCTTTAAGGTTCTACCGATTGCGGGAGCAAGGGTAAATACCGTCCAGATAGCCTGAAGCATATCGGGGTCGGTGTGAGGAATAACTACGCCGTGTGAGTTTATAAGGGGCTCATACTTAATAGCCTCAATAACAAAGCCTATTACCGCTGTTGAAATAGCATTTGTAATAAGGGTTACGTAACCCATTGCGGCACTCATCATACCCTCGTTACGGATACCTGTTTTCCACTCAACGTAGTCGTACATATCACCGTCAAGTGCGGTACCGCAATAACGCTGAACACTGTTCATTGCGCCTGCAAGGGTAAGGAAAAAAACTATAATAACAAGGTTTACGATTGTGTTATCCGTGGGCTTGTAGCCTACAAGATACATTATGAAATATACAAGTCCGCAGTAAGCGTAGCTTAAAACCGAAAGGTTTCTAAGACCGATTTTCTTAGTAAGCTTTGTGGCAAAGGGAAGTACAAAATAGCTGGGAAGACCGGTAAAAATACCTGAAATAGCGGCATTTGAAAGCTTACCGGTACAGTTGAGCCAGAAGTAGTTTGATACGTTCTGACCTGCTGCCTTACCCATACCAAAGAAGCCCTTAATCATAAGAACCCACATAGGACGGCAGGACGCAACCTGCTTAACAGATTTCCACACACTTGTACTCTTCATCTCATCACGTGATGCAAGGGGCACACGCTCACGCAGACTGAAAAAGCCGTAAACACGGAAAATAACAACCAAAGCAATAAAGATAATTGCACCTACAAGATATATGTTACGTGTTGGTATTGTTCGTGGCAGATAGTCAACAAAGAACGGGAAAAGTGATGGTAGCCACACACCGAAAAGGTCAACGTAGGTGTCGGCGGCAATCAATTTATTACGCTCGTTGTGGTTGGGTGTAAGGTTATAAAGAACCGCCTTGTATGCAGGGTTATAGAAGGAGCCCGCAATTGAGCCAACGTATCTGATAGCTAAAAACCACAAGAACAACGCAAACTGAGAAAGTCCGTCGGGAAGCAGATACGGCATAGCGGCTGAAAAAAGCCAGAAGGGAAGCGTAAGTATAAGATATGGACGCACTCTGCCCCAACGTGTACGTGTTCTGTCAAGAATGGGGCCCGAAATGGCATTATCGAATGTGTCTGCAAAGGTACAGAAAATCTGCGCAAAGCTCAAGGTAACAGGGCTTACGTGCTGGAAAGTTGTGGTATAGAAAAATTCGTTATTACCATTGAATGTTTCCCAGTTTTTATCACCGATGCCCGAAATTATGTAAGCCGCCATTTCGCGGGGGCCTAAATATTCCTTTTCCTGTTGGCGTTTTTGTCTGTCTATTTCTTCCTGAGTAAGAGTAATTTCTTTAGTTACTTCCGCCACGGGTACACCGCCTTTCATTTCACTCTAATTATTTTATCATACCAAAATTTATAAAGCAATATTATAAAAATTTTCCAATTCCCGCTTAAGTCGGGCAACGGGTAAGCCGACCACGTTAAAATAGTCCCCCGATATGCCTTTTATAAGAAGGCTTGCCTTGCCCTGAATCGCGTAAGAGCCAGCCTTGTCATAGGGCTCAGGGCCTGAAATATATTCTTCTATTTCATTTTCCGTTAATTCATAAAAAGTAACGTCGGTTTTTTCACTGAAGGTTACCGCTTTTTCACTATCGGAAATGGTAACACCCGTGTAAACCTGATGATTTTTGCCGCTTAAAAGCTTAAGCATACGGCGGGCATCCTCTTTATCGACAGGTTTGCCGAGGATCTCGTCATTCACTGAAACCACCGTGTCGGCAGAAATCACAATTTCATCATCTGCGCTACACTTACGTGATGCCTCGTTCTTTATTTTTGAAAGATATTCCACCGCATCCCTTGCGCCGATTCCCTCGGGGAGGGTTTCATCGCAGGGCACGGGGCGTATCTCAACCTTTTCTGTAATAAGTGCTATTAATTCCTTTCTTCTCGGTGATTGAGAAGCAAGAATAATTTTTTTATAAGTCATATTTTCACCAATTCAACGCCTTGCACATTGCTTTAAGGGTGTTAAGACCCCAGGTGCAAGCCATTACCGCATCCTCGCATCCCTCAAATTCCAGGGTAACGTAGCCGTCGTAGCCTGAATTTTTAACAATATCCATAACCTGATAAACGGGCACATTTCCGTGACCGAGCACGGCACCACGAAGATAGTTGCCACCCCTTGATTTAAAGAAGCCGTCGCAGGGGGCAAACTCGCTACCGCTTTTTACGTGAAAATCCTTTGCGTGAAGGTAGGACGCAAAGGGTGCTAATCTGCTTACCGCAGTTACGGGGCTTTCGTCTGCACAAAGGAAGTTACCCATATCAATAAGTGCACCGAAGTTTTTGTGGTTAACACCCGTAATTATTCTTTCCACCCTGTCGCTATCCTGACAAAAGTATCCGTGATTTTCAATCATTGTGCGAATACCGTAGCCCTCTGCAAATTCGGTAACCGCTCGATAGCCCTTAACTATGCGGGGCAACGCCTGCTCGAAGCCGTTATATTTTTTATCCTCGTCCCTATAACCGCCCGTTGCATCGTGACGCATACCCTTAACACCTAAAGCGGCGGCAATAAGCACCTCGCCCTTAAGGCGTTCAATTTCCTTTTCAAGGTCACCGTCACTGCCGTAAATAAAATCTGCACCAACAGAATACTGCACTGGCTCAACACCGCATTTTTCGCACTCGGCTCTGAGCTCCTTTGCATATTCTTCCTTTGACATTCCCTCGGGAGTTCTTATTTCGGCAAATTCAATACCGTCAAAGCCAAGCTCCTTTGCAAGAGAAATCAATTCTTTTTCTGTTTTTTCGCCTTTGTTCACAAGTGAAGAAAGACTGTAGCTGCTGACTGCAAATTTCATTTTAAAAATCCTTTCCATTATTTTATCATTGCGGCTAAGCCCTTTGAGTATTATGATAACAGAGATAACTAAACTTAAAAGGAGGCAATGCGATTGAACATCCAAGCCCACGGAGATGAAAAAATTGCCGTTACCCTAAGCCACCAGGATATGAATGAACTGGATATAACCTACGACGAAATGGACTACTCGAATATTGAAACCCGTAGGGTTATATGGACAGTATTAGACGAAGCAAAAAGAATTTTAGGCAAACCCATAAACACCGACGGCAGACTTTTAGTTCAGGTTTCCCCTGCGGATGACGGGGGTTGCCTTATGCTTTTCACTCAAATGCCCCTTCTTGAAAGCAGCTCTAAAAAAAGACTTGTTATGAAAAAGGACGCAGAGCCCATACTCTGGCAGGCATTTGATTGTGATTCTTTTCTTGATGCTTTGAATATTTTAAAAAAACACGCAAAATACACACGAAGCACCGAATGCTTTTTATTTAAAAATAAGTATTATATTATAATCCACCCAAGGCCCTCGTTTTCTGAAAGGATTGAGCATTCACTTTGCGAATACGGCGAAGCCTTTGAGGGTGATAAGGTAAGCATAGCCAAAATATACGAATATGGTACACCCGTATTATCTGAGTGAATCTATTGCATTCTTAATATCTGCCGCACCGAAAATGTAGCTGCCTGAAACAAGCACGTCGGCACCCGCCTCAACACAAAGCTTTGCAGTTTCGGGCACGATACCGCCGTCAACCTGAATCATAAGGCTGGGGTTGATTTCGTTTGCCTTTTCTCTGATTGCGGTGATTTTAGAAAGCATATCAGTCATAAAGGACTGACCGCCGAAGCCGGGCTCAACAGTCATAACGAGCACCATGGCAATATCCTTAAGATAGGGATAAACTGCCTCTGCCTCGGTCTTGGGCTTTATTACAAGTGCAGGCGCAACGCCTGCATCTTTTATTTTCTCGATAGTTTTCTGAACGTCGCTGTTACTTTCAACGTGGAAGGCAATTAAATCAGCGCCGCTCTGAGCAAACGCATCTACATAATCGTAGGGATTGCTTATCATAAGGTGGCAATCAAGGAACATATCCGTTGCCTTTCTTATGCTTTTTACAACAGGGGGACCAATGGAAATATTGGGCACAAAGTGACCATCCATAACATCCACGTGGAGCATATCTGCACCACCGTTTTTTACTTTTTCAATGTCAGTTTTAAGGGATGCATAATCCGCCGACAAAATTGAGGGGGATATTTTGATATGATTTTTAAAATTCACTGACGGACTCTCCTTTCAACATAGCGAGGGCAATTGCTTTATCCGTTTCAATGCGAAGCTTTAATTCATCAAGGTTATTGAACTTCATTTCGTCACGGATTTTACATATAAGGAAAACCTCGGGGCATTCGCCGTAAACGTCGCCATCAAACCCAATTATATTGGTTTCGCTTCTTTTCTCACTGTTGCCGATTGTGGGTCTTATACCCACGTTGGTAACCGAGGGGTAAATTTCACCGTGAAGCCTTGTAAATGACGCATACACACCGTACTCGGGCACGGCAAAGTTTTCGGTAAAGAACTGGTTTATTGTGGGGAAGCCCAATGTTCTGCCGCGCTCATCACCGTGAAGCACGGGAAAATCGTAAGAAAAGCATCTGCCAAGCATTGCGTTAGCCAATTTAATATCGCCCTCGGCAATAGCTCTTCTAATACGGCTTGAGCTTACGGGCTCACCCTCAAAATTCACCGCTTCAACAACAGTTACCTTTATTTCTCGCTCGGCACAAATTCGCATAAGGTCATTAGCATCTGCCGAGGCATTCTTGCCGAAGCGGTAATTAAAGCCGCAGGCAAGTGATTTAGCGTTATATTTTTTCACAAGAATTTCATCAACAAAATCCTCGGGTGAAAGGGAGCAGATTTCCGAAAAATCAACGTACTCTGCCTGAACACCCCAATTTTCAAGAATGTACTGAGCCTTACTGCGGGTGATAAGCTCGCCGGGATTTTCACCCTTAAGACGCACCAAGGGGTGCTCATTGAACATAAGCACTATTTTTCGTTGGTATTCAGTTTTTTCTGCAGTTATTACCGCCTTGTGGCCGATGTGCAAGCCATCAAAGGTTCCCAACGCAACGAATGCGCCTTCCATACATTCCTTCATATTTATCTTCCGTCGTTATAAATTCTTTTCACCTTAAGGCTTTCGCTTCCCTCGGCATATTCGCCAAGACCAAGGAATTGATTAAGCCCGTACACTCTGTAGAGCCCCACGTCCTTAAGGCCTCTTACTCTCTGTGCCATAAGGTCGCCGCCGTTTTTAAAGCGTACCGCCTGATTATCCGTAACAGTAATAGGGGGATAGCACTCAAGAAGCCTTTCAACGGGGATAAGAGCCTTTTCAATCTCGCCCTTTTCCTGTAAATCTGCAAGCTCCTCGAGAGTATAGCAGTCCTCAATACTGACTCCGCAGGCAAAGGTACGCTCAAGGGAGGTCATAACCGCCCCCGAACCAAGCACAGAACCAATATCATCAATAAGTGTACGAATATAAGTACCTGCAGAGCATTCACAATACAATGAATACTCGCCATCGGCAATTTCCTCTGCCGATAAGGTATAAATTTCACATTTTCGGGGTGTTCTCTCAACCTCTTTACCCTGACGAGCAAGCTCGTAAAGGCGCACGCCGTCCTTTTTCAAGGCGGAATACATAGGTGGAAGCTGCATAATTTCACCCTTGAAGCCCTCTGTTGCTGTTAAAACCTCAGCAAAGGTAACCTTTTTATCAAAGGTTTCCGTAACGGTACCCCATATATCCAGAGTGTCCGTACGCATACCAGTTTTAAAAGTGGACTTATATGCCTTTTTGTGCGTGGGCAAAAGCTCAATAAAGCGTGTTGCGCCCCCCATTGCAATGGGAAGCACGCCTGTGGCATTGGGGTCAAGAGTACCCGTATGCCCTGCCTTTTTTTCGCCCACAAGTCGCCTTACCTTGTTAACTGCAAAGAAGGACGTTATGTTTTCACCTTTTTTAAGGGGGATAATACCGGTCATTATTTTATACCGTCCAATGAAGTTTTTATTGATTCAAAAAGCTTTTCCTTGCCCTGCTGAAGGTCTGTACCCAAGGATGCACCTGCGGCACCCTTATGACCACCGCCACCAAGACGCTTGCAGATTTCCGAAGCATCAATTCCATCGTCGGTTCTTACGGAAACCTTGAAGGAGCCGTCCTTCTGCTCCTTGATAACCGCACCGACAAGCACACCCTCAATCTGACGGGGAAGCGCAGTAATGGGGTAGCACTCATCATCACTTGAGCCGCTTTTTTGGTACATATCCTGAGTGATGGTAATAAGCGCACATTTATCCTCAAAATGGTATTCAAGGGTTTCTCTTGCAATCATTTCAAGACGCAGAAAGCTTTTTGTTTTGGTTTCGAACATAATTTTGTTGATTTTAACTGAATCAACACCCTGCTCGGTAAGCTCTGCCGCAATACGGAAAACCACGGGGGTTACGTTCTGATATCTGAAGCAGCCCGTATCCGTAGAAATGCCCGTATAAATACAGTTTCTCATATATCGGTTGGTTTCAACCCCCAAATCCACGGCTATTTCATAAATAATTCCGCAAGCCGCGGCCCTATCCTCAACAAGGTTGTACCTTGCATAGTAGGTGTTAGACAAATGGTGGTCGATACACAAATCAACCTTATCGCCGTATTCCTCGGCAATTTTACCCAAAAGCTTTACGTCGGCAACGTCAACGGCAATTATAAAGGGATTTTTAACCTCATCACCAACAAATCCGTCAGTCATAAAGCTGAAATCTGCCGAAATTTCGTCACTGCACAAAAAAGCTCTTTTCTTGCCCATTAATCTGAGTATTTCACAAAGGGCAAATGCGGAGCCCAAGGTATCGCCATCGGGATGCTCGTGGGAGAGAACAAGGAATTCCTCGTTCTCTCTCAAAAGCCTTAAACATTCTTTTCTATCAATAACCATACTATCCACTCAGTCGTTGTTTTCGGAGGAAATCTCCTCTAACTTCTTAACGATGTTCATACCGTATTCGATAGAATCATCTGCTACAAATTTAATTTCGGGAGTTTTGCGAAGTCCAAGGCGCTTGCCTACCTCGCGTCTTACAAGACCCGTAGCACCTGTAAGTGCCTTTGCCGCACCCTTTGCCACCTCAATACCCTCAACGGCACTGACGTAAACCTTAACGTAGGATGAGTCGGATGAAACCTCGGCACGGGCAACGCTGATAAGATGATCAGAAACTCTGGGGTCCTTTAACTCTCTTACGATTGTTGCAATTTCCCTTCTGATATCCTCAGCAGTTCTGTTCTGTCTGTATGTTCCCATAAAATCTCCTATTAGTCTTTATACTCCTCAACGATGTATGCTTCGAGGATGTCGCCCTCTTTGATATCATTGAACTTCTGAAGACCGATACCGCATTCGTAGCCTGTTGCTACCTCACGCTGGTCATCCTTGAAACGCTTAAGAGATGCAATTTCATCTTCAAAAATAACGATACCGTCACGAACAACACGGATTTTTGAGTTTCTTGTAATTTTACCGTCGATAACGTAGCTACCTGCAATTGTACCTGCGCTTGAAAGCTTGAATACGTTACGTACCTCAGCCTTACCCATTTCAACGTCACGATATTTAGGAGCAAGCATACCCTTGATAGCTGCTTCAACCTCTTCGATACAATCGTAAATAACACGGTACATTCTCATTTCAACACCGTCGCGCTCTGCGTGAGATTCAGCAACTGAGTCGGGACGAACGTTGAAGCCAACGATAAGTGCATTGGAAGCGTTTGCAAGCATAACGTCTGATTCGTTAACTGCACCAACACCGCCGTGGATAACCTTAACGCGAACCTCTTCGTTAGAAAGCTTTTCAAGGCTCTGGCGAACTGCCTCAACTGAACCCTGAACGTCTGCCTTAACGATGATGTTAAGGTCTTTAAGAGAGCCTGCGTTAATTGAATCAAAGAGGTTATCAAGTGTAACCTTCTGCATTGAGCGGAATTCTTCTTCCTTCTGCTGAGTTTTTCTCTGTTCAACAAGCTCACGGGCAAGCTTTTCATCGGATACGCAGTCGAACTGGTCGCCACCGATGGGAACCTCTGCAAGACCTGTAATCTCAACGGGAACTGAGGGGCCTGCCTCGTTAACCTTTCTGCCCTTGTCGTCTGTCATAACACGAACACGACCTACGGCAGTACCTGCAACGATGATATCGCCTGATTTAAGAGTACCATTCTGCACAAGAAGTGTTGCAACGGGACCGCGACCCTTATCGAGTCTTGCTTCAATAACGATACCCTTACCTGCACGGTTGGGGTTAGCCTTAAGCTCCTTCATTTCAGCAACGAGAAGAACTGACTCAAGAAGTGTATCGATGTTCATTCTTGTTTTTGCAGATACGGGTACGCAGATAACGTCACCGCCCCATTCCTCGGGAATAAGCTCGTGCTCTGTTAACTGCTGCATAATCTTGTCGGGTGATGCATCGGGTTTATCCATTTTGTTGATAGCAACAACAACTGCAACGCCCGCTGCCTTTGCGTGGTTAATAGCCTCAATGGTCTGGGGCATAATACCGTCGTCTGCGGCAACAACGAGGATTGCAATATCTGTTGCCATAGCACCACGAGCACGCATTGCGGTGAAGGCCGCGTGACCGGGAGTATCAAGGAAGGTAATATCCTGACCGTTAAGGTTTACTCTGTATGCACCAAGGTGCTGAGTAATACCGCCTGCCTCAGTTGCAGTAACGGATGTATTTTTAATAGCGTCAAGAAGCGATGTCTTACCGTGGTCAACGTGACCCATAACGCAAACAACGGGGCTTCTGGGAAGAAGATCCTCTTCGTTATCCTCGTGGTCGTCTATAATTCTGTCCTCGATAGTAACAACAACCTCTTTTTTAACCTTTGCGCCAAGCTCTGTTGCAACGATTTCTGCAGTATCGAAGTCGATAACCTGGTTAACAGTTGCCATCATTCCCAATGAGAAGAGCTTTTTGATAACCTCGGCGGCTGTTCTTTTAAGCATTGCGGCAAGGTCACCAACGGTGATTTCCTCAGGCACGGTGATAACAAGAGTTTTCTTTGCTCTTTCAGCTTCGATTCTCTTTAATCTTTCTGCCTCGCTCTCCTTACGCTTGGAGCGCATACCCTGCTGCTTTCTGTACTGCTGGCTCTTCTGCTTTAATTTCTGCTTAGTCTGAACGTTGTCGTTGATTGAGTGAACGGGAGCAATGTTTTCGTACTTTTCGTTGTACTTATCAAGCTGAATATCCTCAGCCCTTGTGTCGATGGTACGTCTTTCACCCTTTGTTCTTGACTGCATGGGGCCATCAGATTTCTTTTCGTGCTTTTTGAAGGGATTAAGAGTGCTTTCGCCGTGCTTCTGGGGCTCACTCTTCTTTTCTTCTGCCCTTTTGTTGTCGGGCTTTCTGTTGTCAACCTTCTTATTATTTGCTTTTTCGTTTCTGTTTTTGTTTGAATCTTCTGCCTTTTCCTGTTTCTTTGCAGGTGCATTCTTAGGCTCCTCTTTCTTCTGAGGTGCCTTTTTCTGAGAATCCTTGTTCTCCTGCTTCTTAGGATCTTTCTTTTCTGTTTTCTGAGGCTTCTTTTCCTCTTTTTTCTGCATAGCGAAGTATGCATTGAAGTCACTTACTGAATGCTCCTGAGTAAGCACGTCAAAAAGCACGTCAAGCTCCTTTGTATCAAGGGCTGTCTGTGATTTTTTGGGCTCGTCAAAAAACTTTGCAAGTGTTTCTGTAACTTCTTTTGCCTGTATAGAGAAGTCCTTTGCGACTTCGTTAACTTTATATTTTGTTATCATCTTATTCCTCCCCGAATTTATGAATTATATTAGTTGCAAATCCGGTATCCGTAACGGAAAAAACTGCCGCCTTTTTACCTATTGCCGCGCCAAAATCGTCCATACTAAATGATGTACGCAAAACAGGAATATTTTTCCCGTTATAGGTACACGCATGACGCATTTCTCTTTCAAGACGCTCTGAAGCATCTTCGGACAGCATAACAAGCTGTGCCTGTGATGAAATTATTGATTCCTTAACAACATCGTGACCGCATAAAAGCTTACCCGCTTTACGGCAGATGCCTAAAAAACCCATTGCATCCTTTTTGTTCAATTTTGTCACAGTCCTTTCGGTTTCGGTCAGTTTAATTCCTTAAGCATATCGTCGTAAACTGCCTCCGGAATCTTTGTGTCCAGTGCGCGCTCAATTCGTTTGCCCTTTCGAGCTTTATCAAAGCACGCCTTATCAGGGCAAATATATGCGCCTCTACCCGATTTTTTGCCGGTTAAGTCAAGGCTTATTTCGCCTTCGGGACTTTTAACCGCACGGATGAGCTCCTTTTTGGGCTTCATTTCATTGCAACCCAGACATTTTCTCATTGGTATTTTTTTCTCTGCCATAATGACCTCACGAATTCTGAGGAATATAGAAACCGCTTTCGGGCTTGATGTCTATTTTCCAGCCGGTAAGTCTTGCGGCAAGGCGGGCGTTCTGACCCTTATTACCGATAGCAAGTGAGAGCTGTGTATCGGGAACTGTTACGTGGCATGCATTTTCTTTTTCTTCGTCGATTTCTACAAGAAGAACGTCTGCGGGAGCAAGTGCTGCTGCAATGAACTTTGCAGGATCCTCGTCGTAAACAACGATATCGATTTTTTCGCCACCCAAGGATTCAACAATTGTGCCTACGCGGGTACCCTTAGGACCAATACATGCGCCAACGGGATCAACGTTTTCATCCTTTGAGAAAACTGCAATTTTTGTTCTTGAGCCTGCTTCACGGGCAACTGATTTGATTTCAACGACGCCATCGTAGATTTCAGGAACCTCTGTTTCGAAGAGTCTCTTAACAAGGCCTGAGTGTGTTCTTGAAATCATAGCCTTGGGGCCCTTGGGTGTATCCTTAACACCTTCGATGTAAACCTTTACAAGCTGGCCTTCCTTAAGAACCTCGTCGGGAAGCTGTCTTGATTTGGGAAGCACAACAACTGCCTTGCCGATTTCAAGTGTAGCGTTACCTGTCTGGGGGTCAACACTCTGAACCTTACCTGTAACGAGCTCCTTCTGCTTTGATTCGAACTCTCTGAGCATAAGGCCTCTTTCAGCGTCGTGAATGTCACCACGAATAACGTTCTTAGCGGTTGTGGCGGCAATTCTGCCGAACTGCTTTGTTTCAAGAGGAATTTCAACAATATCGCCAACAAGTGCGTTTTTGTTGTATTTCTTTGCTTCCTCGGGAAGAATCTCAGTGAAGTTGTTTTCAATTACGTCAACAACGGTTTTTCTGAGATAAACCTTTAATTCGCACTTTTCGGGATTGCAATCAACGAAAACAACGTCCTCTCCGCCGTATTCACGTCTTACAGAAGTGATAATTGCTGCACAAACCTTTTCAAGAAGGTAATCTGCAGGGATACCTCTTTCCTGCTCGAGCATATTGATTGCTTCAAAAAATTCTTTGTTCTGGTTGGTGGGCTTTGCTGCTTTTCGTGCCATTTTTCTAACCATTCCTTTCAATATATAGTGAAGTGTTTTTTAACTATTTAAAAACTTTGACAAAGCAAAGTTAAAGTAACAATTTTAAGTCAGTCGCCTGATATTTGGATTTTAGAAATCGAAGTCATCAAGCTTTACCCAAGCGATTTCTTTCTTCTCTGCGGTCATTGTGTTTTCGTCGTCGAAGGCAATTGTTACGTCGCCCTTTTCGGTGTAATCCACAAGTGTGCCCTTGAATTCTCGTTTACCCTCCCAAGGTCTTATGAGCTTAAGAATTATCTTTTCGCCCATTGCATAGTCAAAATGGAAGGGTCGGGTTAATTTTCTTTCGATACCGGGTGAGGATACCTGAAGATTATACTGACGGTCAATGGGGTCGTGCTCGTCAAGGGGACCGTCGATAGCGTGGCTCATATTAACACAATCGTCAATACCAACGCCATCCTCCTTGTCGATGATAAGTCTGAGATAATAGTTTGCGCCCTCTTTTTCGAATAAGACATCCCAAAGGATAAGCCCTAATTCTTCTGCGATAGGCTCGGCTATATCCCATACAAGTGAAACTGTATTCTTAGCCAAAATTGCACCTCTTTTATAGTAATAAATATGAGAGCAGGTTGCCCTGCTCTCACTCATGTTCATATTCGTACAATGGGACTATACCATATATTATAATATTTTTCAAGTGTTTTTTGCAAAACTTTGCTCAATAAATTGTAATTATTTTGTTTTTATGATATATTTTATATAAGGAAGCTCAATAATAAAGCTCAGAAAGACTATAAAAATTTTGACAAAGGGGATTATTTATGTCAAAAATTATTGTGGCAGGTGCGGGACACGGTGGTTTGATTGCGGCAATTAAATTAGCTAAAGCCGGTCACGAGGTATTGGTTTTTGAGAAAAACAAAAAAGAGGATATGGGCTATCCTCAAAGCGACACTATTGAAAAAAGAGCCTTTGCATATGCGGGTATTCCCATTCCCAAAAACTGCATACACGGAAAAAACACCATCACCTTTATCCCTGTGGAAAAGGACGTTGCACCGTTTACAATTCCGCCTGCAGAGGAGGAATCAATTATTGTTGACCGCAAGGTGCTTATTAACCACCTTATTAATCTTGCGGCACAGGCAGGTGCGCAGATTTTTTACGAGGTTGAAATTGTGGAACCCATAGTGTTAGGCAACAGGGTTTGCGGCATAAAAACCAACCAACAGAATTTTTATGCGGACCTTGTTATTGATGCGTGCGGTGTGTATTCGCCCGTAAGAAGCAATCTGCCCGATTATATGTGCGTTAACCGAGAAATTAAAAATTATGACGTTTTAAATTCATACCGTGCATATTTCAATAAAATACCCGATGCTCCCCAGCCGACGACAACCTATAACGTGTATCTGCGTGACAGCGGCAAGGTTGGTCTTATGTGGCTCGTTACGGAAGAAGACCGCATCGACCTGCTTATTGCAAGGTTTCACAAGCCCGAGGACAGCGAAATCCTGCAGATTATGAAGACCATGCACGAAGAAAATCCGCATATGGGCTCCGAGCTTATTTACGGGGGTTGTTATGCCAATATTCCCATCTGCCAACCCCTTGCAGTTCTGGTTGCCGACGGTTATGCGGCAGTGGGCGACAGTGCCTTTATGACCTATTCGCTCAAGGGCTCGGGCATTGCTTATAGTCTGAAAGCGGGAGCAATGCTTGCGAACTGTGTTATTAATGATACCCTGGGCTTTTATGACGCAGAAAGATTGTGGGCTTATCAACGCAGATTCTATAAGGAAATCGGATTTTCCGCTTGCAGAATAGCCATACTCACAAATCTTTTGCCCTACCTGACCGCGGAGCAAGCCAGTGACATCATAAAGCAAAATATTATTTCCACTGAAGAAATAGCCAAGCTTATGGAGGAAAAATTCGACGCGGTGCTTAATAAAAAAGGCATAAACGCCATAAAAGAAAAACTCCTGTTAGTAAAGGACAACACTGTTCTTAAGGGAATTATAACTAACGTTATTTTGTGGTTGGGTAAATTCACGGTTACCGAGACCGCCTTCCCTGCCAAGTATTCACCCCAGGACGTGCAGAAATGGAGCACGAAATATAACGAGTTTTTTGATTCCATCAGAGCGGAATAAAAAGAGGTCGCCTCACCCTATGGTGAAGCGACCTTTTTATTAAAATGTTAGAATGCAATTTTTTCTTCGATGTACTTTTCAAGGTCTGCAATAGGAAGGCGAACCTGCTCCATTGTATCTCTGTCACGTACTGTTACGCAACCGTCCTCAACGCTTTCGAAGTCGTATGTGATACAGAAGGGTGTACCGATTTCGTCCTGACGGCGATATCTTTTACCGATTGAGCCTGCATCGTCATACTCAACGTTGAATTTCTTTGAAAGAGCTGTGAAAACTTCAGTTGCCTGGTCGTTAAGCTTCTTTGAAAGGGGAAGAACTGCACATTTGAAGGGTGCAAGTGTGGGATGAAGTCTGAGAACAACACGTGTATCGTTCTTTTCAGCGTCAACCACTTCCTCATCATAAGCCTCGGTGAGAATTGTAAGGAACAAACGCTCAACACCGAGAGAGGGCTCAACAACGTAGGGAACGTATCTTTCGTTGGTTTCGGGATCGAAGTAGTCAAGGCTCTTGCCGGACGTATTGATGTGCTGAGTAAGGTCGTAGTCAGTTCTGTCTGCAACACCCCAAAGCTCGCCCCAACCGAAGGGGAAGAGGTATTCAAAGTCTGTTGTAGCCTTTGAGTAGAAACAAAGCTCCTCGGGGTCGTGGTCACGAAGTCTGAGGTTTTCTTCCTTAATGCCTAATGAGTAGAGCCAATCACGGCAGAAGCCACGCCAATACTCGAACCACTCAAGATCTGTGCCAGGCTTGCAGAAGAATTCAAGCTCCATCTGTTCAAATTCACGAACACGGAAAATGAAGTTACCGGGTGTGATTTCGTTACGGAAGGATTTACCGATCTGAGCAACACCGAAGGGAACCTTCTTTCTTGTTGTACGCTGAATGTTAGCAAAGTTTACGAAAATACCCTGTGCAGTTTCGGGACGAAGGTAAAGCTCGTTTTTGCTATCCTCTGTAACACCCTGGAAGGTTTTGAACATAAGGTTAAACTGACGGATATCGGTGAAGTTATGCTTACCGCACTGGGGACAAGCAATTTCCTTTTCCTTGATGTAATCCATCATCTGCTCGTTTGACCAGCCTGCAACGTTTGTGCCGTCAAAATCCTCGATAAGGTTATCCGCTCTGTGGCGTGTTTTACACTCACGGCAGTCCATAAGGGGGTCTGAGAAGCCGCCAAGGTGACCTGAGGCAACCCATGTCTGGGGATTCATAAGAATCGCACTGTCAAGACCTACGTTGTAGGGATTTTCCTGAATGAATTTTTTACGCCATGCATTTTTGATGTTAGTTTTAAGCTCGACACCAAGGGGGCCGTAGTCCCATGTGTTTGCAAGGCCGCCGTAGATTTCACTACCGGCATAAACGAAGCCTCTGCCCTTACAAAGAGCAACGAGTTTTTCCATTGATTTTTCTGTATTTTTCATTTCTTTCTTCCTTTCGGTTGAAGATAGTTATCAATTCGATTTGAAATTATATCACAGTTTTTTATAATAATCAACATTTTGCACAAATTTATCTATAATATATTGTAATGTTTAACTTGACATAAAGTGACGCTTATTGTAGAATATTAAACTGTAAATTTATGTATTAAAGAAACGAGTGTGATGTTATGCATTGGTCAGAAATGATTGCAGACCGCATTATCAAAAGAAATCCCAATAAGGAAGAATACGTCTGCGCGGCAGGTATCAGCCCCTCAGGCTCCATTCATATCGGCAACTTCCGTGATATTGCTACAAGCTACTTCGTAGTACGTGCACTTATCAAAAAAGGAAAGAAAGCTAAGCTTCTTTTCTCATGGGATGAATTCGACCGTATGAGAAAGGTTCCCGTCAACGTTGCGGCTATTGACGGTGATATGGAAAAATATATCGGTTGTCCTTACGTTGACGTCAAAAACCCCTTTGACACAGACGAAAAGACATACGCAGAATATTTCGAGCACGAATTTGAGCGTTCAATCGTTAAATTCGGCATCAATATGGATTACCGCCATCAGGCAGAAATGTACAGAAGCGGTAAATACACCGAGCACGTTCTTCATTCACTTAAAAAACGTGGCGAGATTTTTGACATTCTTGCTTCTCACCGTACACAGCCCGTTCAGGAGGGCGAAAGAGAAAATTACTATCCCGTAAGCATCTACTGTTCAGAATGCGGCAAGGATACAACAAAGATTATCTCACTTTCCGACGATTGCACTAAGGCAGAATACACCTGCGCCTGCGGTCACACAGGCTCATTCGACTTCACAACCGACTTCAACTGCAAGCTTGCATGGAAGATTGACTGGCCCATGCGTTGGATGTACGAGGGTGTTGACTTCGAGCCCGGCGGAAAGGACCACGCAAGCCCCCACGGCAGCTACGACACAAGTAAGGATATCGCAAAGAAAATCTTTGGCTATGAGCCTCCCCTTTTCCAGGGCTACGAGTTCATCGGTATCAAGGGTACAACAGGTAAAATGTCCGGCTCATCAGGTCTTAACCTTACACCCGAAACACTTCTTAAAATCTACGAGCCCGAGGTTATTCTCTGGCTTTACTCAAAAACAGAGCCCCTTAAGGCTTTTGACTTCTGCTTCGACGATGGTATCTTAAGACAGTACTTTGAGTTCGACAAGATGTACAACGCCGTTAAGGATGGTACTGCAAACGACGCGCAGAAGGACATTATGTACAACACCACAGTTGGCGACAGAGTTCTTGACACTGTTCCCATGGGCTTACTTGTTCAGCTTGGCAGCGTTGTTGACTTCAACGTACCCATGCTTGAAACCGTTTTTGAAAAAATCGGCACTCCCTACAAGAGCGAGCAGTTCGGCGCAAGACTTGACAAGGCTAAATACTGGCTTGAAAACTGCGCTCCCGACCAGGTTAACAGACTCAGAGCAGGCAGAAACTGGGAGGTTTACGAAACTCTTGACGAGGCTCAGAAGCAGGAGGTTAAGGCTCTCTTCGAGTTCATTTCTGCAGGCGGCTACGACCTTGACGGTCTTAACAAAAAGCTTTACGCTATCCCGAAGGAAATCAACGGCGGAGACCTTGACGAAAAGGCTCTTAAGGCATTACAGGGCACCTTCTTCAAGAACATTTACAAATTGCTTATAGACAAGGAAAAAGGTCCCCGTCTTTACCTTTTCCTTTATGCAATTGACCCCCAGAAGTACGTAGGTCTTCTTGACTTCTCTTACGAAAAAACTGCCGAAGAAGCAAAGGCAGAAGAGGACGCAAAGGCTCAGGTTGAAGAAGTAAACGAGGACAAGCACGTTTACGGCGAGGCTGACGCCTTCGTTCCCTTCAAGGAGGAGCAGATTTCCATCGACTATTTCGATAAGCTCGACTTAAGAGTATGCGAAATCGTTAAGGCTCAGGAAATCAGAAAATCTCACAGCTGTCTTAAGCTCACACTTAACGACGGTAGCGGCGAAAACAGAGTAATAGTTTCATCAATCAAGAGCGAATACACATGTGAACAGCTTATCGGTAAAAAGATTATCGTGGTTGCAAACCTTGAGCCCGCAAGATTCGCAGGTGTACAGAGCAACGGCATGCTTCTTGCCGCAACAAACGGCGCTTGCGGTTGTCAGGTAGTATTCCTTCCCGACTGTGTTCCCGCAGGTACCCAGATTAAGTAAGAGGTAAAACAAAATTTATGATAAGATTTATTGATGTTACTGATAAAGCATTCAATACGGTCTTTGACAAAATGACAACGGCGTTCCCTTATGAGGAACGCCGTGACTATTTTGACCAGATGGAATGCCTGAAAAACAGTCGTTTTAAATTTTCGGAAATTTATGACGACGATACTGCGGTGGGATTTATTGCTCTGTGGGTCTTTGATAGCTTCGTTTTTATTGAGCATATCGCAATTGATGAAAACAAACGAGGCGGCGGCTACGGCACAAAAGCAATTGAGCTTGTAAAGAAAACCTATAATCTGCCCTTGATTCTTGAAGCAGAAGCTCCTGAAACCGAAATCCAGAAAAAGCGAATTACATTTTACGAGCGTCTTGGCTTTAAGGTGAATAGTTACGATTACACTCAACCCTCATACCACGGCGGCGAGGGTGTACCCCTTATGATTTTAAGCTATCCTGAGTTCATTAATGAAGATAAATTCAAGGAATTTTTAACCGAAACGAGAAGAGAAGTTTATGCAATGCGTAATTCATAATTCGTAATGCGTAATTAAATTGGCTAACGCCGATTTTAAAAATGCCGACCGCAGGTCCCGATAATTACGCATTAAGCATTACGAATTATGAATTGAAAACCCCACCTGCCAAGCAGATGGGGGTTTGTTGTATAATCATTAATAATTTATGAGATTTTGATGAAGAACGCCGATTTAGTGAACGCAGGCGTACAAGGGGTACGTCAAGAGAACTAAATCAAGTTATTCGCAAAATATCAAAATTATTTACCTACGCAGAAGTTTGCAAATACTTCATTTACTACTGTTTCCGTTGCCTTTTCGCCTGTCAAAACTGACAGATTTTCAATAGCGCAATCGATACATACGTTAATAGCATCGGGTGTTATACCCATTGCAAGTCCATCGAGAGCCTCGCGAATATTCTCTGCTGCCTTCATAACACAGCTACGCTGACGCTCAGTTGTAATAAGAGGCGCAGAGGGGTCAAAGCCCGCGGTACCTACAACGGCTTCAACCGCATTTGTAAGCTCGTCCAGTCCCCTTCGGTTTTTGGCGGACATTTCCACAACGGGTGCGGCGGCATAATTTTTAAGCTCGTATATGCTAAGTTTGATTTCGCCGTCGGTTTTATTAACGATTATTACGGTGTTTTTCTTAGCGCACATCTGAAGAAGTGCCTTATCATCCTCAGAAAGCTCGTTCTGTGCGTCTAGCACCATAAGAACAAGGCTTGCTCGGTCAAAACGCTCCTTAGCTCTTTCTACACCGATTTTTTCAATTATATCGTCGGTATTTTCTCTTATACCTGCGGTATCCGCAAGGCGAAGGGTAATGTTACCAACTCTTACCGTTTCCTCAAGCACATCACGGGTTGTACCTGCTACCGAGGTAACAATGGCTCTTTCGCTACCTGCAAGGGCGTTAAGAAGCGTGGATTTACCAACGTTTGGTCTGCCAACAATTGCGGTATCTATACCCTCAAGCACCGCTTTACCTGCATCAAAGCCTGCAAGAAGCTTTTCGAGCCTTTCACTGACATCTGTAAGAGTTATGTTCATTTCCTCGTCCGAAAGCTCGGGAATTTCATCATCGGGGTAATCCACCCACGCCGCCATAAATGCGGCAGTAAGTGCCAATTTATCACGGCACTGAGTAATTTCACGGCTTAAGGCACCGTCAAGAGCGTTAAGTGTTGCGGCTCTTGCCTCCTCACCCGATGCAGAAATCAAGGACATAACCGCTTCTGCCTCGGACAAGTCCATTTTGCCATTAAGGAAGGCTCTTTTTGTAAATTCGCCGCCCTCAGCAGGCTCTGCCCCTGCGTTAAGCACCGCACGAAGCACCCTTTTTAATATAAAAAGTCCGCCGTGACAGCTTATTTCAACAACGTCCTCACCCGTGTAGCTTCGGGGTGCTCTGAAAACAAGCACCACTGCATCATCAAGCACGGTTTCGCCGTCGTGCACCTTGCCGTAAAGCGCACGGTAACCCGGTGTGTCGCAAACCTTTTTACCCGATACGCTTGAAAAAACGCTGTCCGCAACGGTCAGCGCATTTTCACCGGATATTTTAATTGTACCTAAACCTGCCGCCGCCTGTGCGGTAGCAATAGCAGCAATAGTTGACAAAAAATCACCTATATTTCAAATTTTAGTTTTTACCTGTTGAGCCGAAGCCACCTGAACCACGCTGAGTTTCATCAAGGTCTGAAACCTCCTCGGTGGGCATCATAGATACGGGCATAATAACCATCTGAGCAATTCTTTCACCGGGTTGAATGGTGTATGGTGTGCTTATCTGATTAATAACACCAACCATTACCTCGCCGCGGTAGTCACTATCAATAACACCAACAGAGTTAAGAAGGCCTATGCCGTGCTTAACCGCAATGCCGCTACGGGGAAAAACAAATGCACCATAGTCGGCAGAGGGAAGAGCTATGGCAATGCCTGTGGGAATTACCGCAGTAGCACCGCCCTCGAGGGTGATGGGCTCATCTATTGAAGCACAAAGGTCAAGACCCGCACTGCCTGAAGTAGCTCTGTTGGGCACCTTTGCATTTTCGCGCAATTTTTTAATCTTCAAAACTTCCATATTTTCACCAAAGTCTGCCGATATTATTTTCCTCGGCAATGTTTACAGCCTTAATTCTTTCAAGCTCGCGCTTATAGAAATCACGCTCGCTCTTTGCCTGAGCCGCATCCTCAAGGTATGCCTTAAGCTGTGAGCGCAAGGTATCGGCATTGCCGCTATTTTTCGCCGCGTCATCTGCATACTGTAATGCAACAAGAATTGCCGCCTGAGTTGTAGAAATACGGCTGCCCTTAAGAATAGCCTTCATTTTAACGTCAAGCTCGTGGGCTAAATCTTGCATATAATCGGTGGATTCATTGGACACAATGCGGTATTCCTCGCCTGCGATAATTAATTTATGTACTTTTTTATCCATGGTAACCATCCTTAAATTTTATCTTAGAAAGATTATACCTTGTTTTGACTTTTTTCGCAACACTACATATTGTAAAAATTCATTTTGTGTACACAATTTATCTGTTGCTATTTGTTATATTTATTGATATAATTTTCATATATAACAAAAAATGTGAAAGGTGCAGTTATGGAAGCTAATACCACTGACAATAACATTAATCAGATTAACCACAATCCTGCTAATGGTGCAAGCCCTGTGGCACAACAGCCTGCACGTCCTGTACAGACACAAGCACCCAATACGGGATTTTATAATAATTACTCAAAACAGCAGGGTACCATTGCCTACAACGTGCCAAGCTATACCCCTGCGGCACCTCAGACACCCATTTACAGAAGTGCACCCGTGGTAAACAACCAGTCCCCATCCGCAATTTATAATAATACACACAACGGCACCGCGCCTCAGTACCATTACGGCAACCCCACCGCGGCAGGTATTATCAATAATTCCTACTTAAGCGAACAGCAGGCAAAAAAGCAGCAGGAGAAAAACGACTCCAAAACCCTGCGTACCCTTGGTAATTTTGCAGGTCTTGCTCTTGTGGTAGTTTTTTTGCGTTCTATGTTTGATGGATCGATTTTAACCTTCCTTTGGATGTTCATTACAAGCCTCGGAAGCAGAACCTTAGAGGAGTCAATCAGATCCCTCTCCGACTTCGGCGAGTTGATGTATCTCAATATGATTCTTTCCGTACTCATTATCGGTAGTACCTTCTACGTGCTTCACCGTATTCTGCAAAAGCCCACGGATAAAATAACAAAGAAGAAAAAATACAAATCCACCATCAAGCTTCGTGCCCCCAAAAAGCCCCTCAAAGCACTTCTGCTTATTTTTGTAGGCTTCGGCGGTTGCATGGTCGCTAACTACCTGGTTTCCATTTTATCCACGTTGCTTTCTTATGCAGATATTGGTACGGGCTACTCCGATTTTGGTAACCCCACGGGCATATCCGATATAATCGTTATGTTCATCGGTATCGCGGTTATTCCCCCGCTTATTGAAGAATTTTCAATGCGCGGCGTCCTTATGAGCTCGATGCAACGCTACGGCAACGGCTTTGCAATAATCGCTTCAGCCTTTATTTTCGGCTTATTCCATGGCAACTTCACCCAGATTCCTTTTGCGTTTGTATGTGGTCTTTTCTTCGCTTACATTACAATAGCAACCGATAGCCTCTGGCCCGCTATTATAGTGCACGCCATGAACAACGGTATGTCCTGTGTTTCAACGGCACTTATCGAATATACCGATGACCATACTGCAAATATTTGCTACTATGTCACAACAATCGGCGGTATAATAATCGGCGTTATTGCACTTGTTATATATCTGGTTTGCTACAAAAAAGACTTTATACTTAAAAAACCCTCGCTCATCCCCTCTTTCTCTACTGCTAAAAAGTTCAGAAAGTTTATGAGCTCACCGGGTATGATTATCGCTACCGTAGTATACTCTCTCCAAGCAATCGCTTTGTTAATTTCCTCAAGCCCCGCCATAACAGGACTGATGGAAGAGGCACTCAGTGAAATCGTCACCTGAATACCACAAAAATTATGAGAAATTACTTTATGCAAGAGGCTCTGCGCCTTGCAAGGCTTTCCGCCGATGAAGGGGAAGTGCCCGTTGGTGCAGTAGTCACAATAGGAAACAAAATTATCGGCAGAGGCAGAAATCGTCGGGAGAAGGTAAAAAACGCCCTTCACCATGCAGAGATTGAAGCCATTAACGAGGCGTGCGCCCGTCTTGGTGGTTGGCGACTGTGGGAATGCGAAATGTACGTTACCCTTGAGCCCTGCCCCATGTGTGCCGGTGCAATTATAAACTCACGAATCAAGCGCGTTACCTTCGGTGCGTGGGATAAAAAGAATGGTGCCTGCGGCTCCGTAACAAATCTTTTAACAAGCGGCTTTAGCTACACCCCACCCTACGAGGGAGGCTTTATGGAGGTCGAATGCGCAGAGGTGCTCTCGCAGTTTTTTAAATCTCTTCGTGAAAAATCACAGAATAACAAAAAAGTAAAGGAAATTGAACCCATGGAAAAAATAGCCAGCTTCACCGTTGACCACACAAAATTAATGAGAGGTATGTATATATCCCGTATTGACGGCGACGTAGTTACCTACGACATCCGCACAAGACGCCCCAACGTTGAGGACGTTATGGAAAACGGCGCAATTCACACCCTTGAGCATCTTTTTGCAACCTTTGTAAGAAACAGTGAATTCAAGGACAATATTATTTATTTCGGGCCCATGGGCTGCAGAACGGGATTTTATTTCCTTACAACCGGTATGACCCACGGCGAAGCTCTTAAATTAACTCAGGAAGCCCTTGCTTTCATCGAAACCTTTGACGGTGAAGTACCCGGTGTCAGCGCAATTGAGTGCGGCAACTACCGTGACCACGATTTAGATGGTGCAAAAAAAGAAGCCGCCGCCCAGAAGGAAGTACTTAAAAGCTGGACAACCGCAGATATGATTTACTAAAAAGAAGGCTCACACGAGCCTTCTTTTTTCAAATAAAAAATCCTCCCGAAAAAATCGGGAGGATTTTGTTGCTTTTATTTTGCTTCCTGTGCTTTTTTCTTTTCCGCCTTTTTCTTACGTGCCTTATATGCGTTAAGCTCTGCAACACATTCATCGGGAAGGTCACAATCACCAACTGAAAGAACCATCTTATTGTAAAGTCCCTTAAAGTTTGAGCCGCCTGTTGTAAGAATTTTCTTTTTCTTTGCGTATTTTATGAACTTAGCCTTTTCCTCGTCTGTAAGCTCGGGTGAGTAAACCTCGATACCGTCAAGACCTGCTTCAACAAGCTCGTCAACAAGCTTTTCATTTTTGCAACGCTGGGGATTTGCAAGCACTGCGATACCGCCCGCATCGTGAATCTGCTTAAGAATATCAAAAATATCCTCATAATCGGGTACGTGGTTAATATTGCCCTCAGAATCTGATGAGAAAAGCTTTTTGTACAGGTCACCGTAAATTCTGTCAGCAAAGCCGTTTTCGATGAGTGCCTGCATAATGTGAACCTTAAATATATTGGTTGAGCCCGTAGCACACTTAACAACAAACTCGGGAGCAATGGGATAGCGCTGAGCTGTTTTAAGCATCATAAGGTGGGAAGATTTTTTTCTGATTGCTGAGCTACGGCGGCAAAGACCCTCAAGTCTGTCGGGGAAATCAGGCTTATAGCAAAGCATATGTATTTCCTGACCGTTAGTTTTGTCGGTGCCTGAAAGCTCAACACCGGGGATAACTGTCACGCCGTGCCTTTCACCAATTACCTTACCCCTTACGGTACCTGCAAGGCAATCGTGGTCTGTAATTGCTATTGTTGTAACGCCGCGCTTTTTAGCAAGTAAAATTAAATCCTCGATGCCTAACGAACCGTTTGACAAACGGGTGTGGCAATGTAAGTCAGCTGACAAATTAATCCATCCTTTCGTACGCCTCTGCTAAGGCGCTCCTTATTTACCCTGAAATCCTTGATATATAAGGGGAAAACCGTATTTTATAATACGACTGTTGAAAAGCTGCTCAAAAAAGGCAGATACACCCCGAATATATTATATTAACAATATTTTACTATTTTCGCAAAAAAAAATCAAGCGATTTTTTCGTTTTTTGAAAGAAAAATTGTTTTGCTTTTTCATATACTATATGTTATGATTTAAGCATATAAAAACAGTGCTTTTTACAGGGAGTAATATGAACAAATTGGTTTACGTAGCCCTTAGTGGCGGTGTCGATTCCGCTGTGGCGGCAATACTTCTTAAAGACCGTGGATATCAAGTCCGCGGCGTTACGTTGCGCCTTAAGCCCGATAACCTTGCAGACGCAGATATTGCAGACGCCCAAAGGGTGGCGGACAAGCTGGACATACCCCTTGACGTAGTTGACGAGCGCGAAAGCTTCAAGGCTGTTACCGACTATTTTTGCGAATCCTACCTTAATGGTCTTACCCCAAACCCCTGTGTTTTTTGTAACCCTAATATAAAAATCGGAAAGCTTGTAGATTACGCCCTTAAAAACGGCGCCGATTACGTGGCAACAGGCCACTATTCGGATATCGTGGAGATGGACGACAAATATTATATTAAGAAAAACCCCACGGGCAAGGACCAAAGCTACTTCCTTTGCAGGCTTAATCAAAATCTTTTGTCCCACCTTTTATTCCCCTTAAGCGATTTGCCCAAGGATGAAATACGCGCCCTTGCAGAAAGTCGCGGTATCGAGGTGGCGCACAAAAAGGATAGCCAGGAGGTTTGCTTCATTCCTGACAACGATTATATTTCATTTATTGAAAAGCAGTTTAACCCTAAGGCATTACCCGGCGACTTTCTTTCAACCGACGGCAAAAAGCTGGGCACTCACCAAGGGTTATATAAATACACCATAGGCCAACGAAAGGGTCTCGGAGCCTTCGGCAAGCCTATGTACGTTATTTCAATAAACCCCAATAACAATACAGTCACCATCGGCGACAACGCCGAGCTTTTCACTGATAAAATCTTTATTAATGATTTAAGCTTTCTTTCAGGCGAGGCACCTCAGGGTGATTTCCCCTGTTTTGTAAAAATACGATGTGCGGCAAAGCCTGCCGAGGCAGTTATGAAGCTCACCGAGGGCGGCGCCTTCATTGAATTTGCCCAGCCCCAAAGGGCGGCGGCACCCGGCCAGACTGCCGCAATTTACACAGATGATATCCTTATAGGAGGCGGAATAATATGCAATCCTTAAAAAAGCTTTACAAAGTGGGCATCGGCCCCTCAAGCTCACACACAATGGGCCCACAGTATGCGGCGGAATACGTTAACGACACCTACCCCGAGGCAGATTTTGTCAAGGTTATTCTTTACGGCTCATTGGCTCTTACAGGTGAAGGCCACGGCACTGACAAGGCTCTTGCCAACACCCTTAAGGCAAAAAATGAAATTGTTTTAAATCTTGAGGAAAAGGACCTCCCCCACCCCAACACCCTTGATTTTATCATTTATAATCAAGGTGAGGAAATTGCAAAGGTACGTGCCATGAGTATCGGCGGCGGCGAAATCCGTATCGAGGGTGTACCCGCAATTACCGCCCCTGAGGTTTATCCCCAGAAGAATTTTGAAGAAATCAAGGAATATTGCCTTATGCACCACTTAAGATTAAGTGATTATGCGGCAAAATACGAGGGTGAGGAGATTTTTCCCTTCCTTAAATCAATATGGGAAAGAATGAAGCTTACAGTCCGCGAGGGTCTTTATCAGGAGGGTATTTTACCCGGTGGTCTTGAGGTTGAAAGAAAGGCTAAATACCTTTATGCTCAACGCCACATGGACGAAACCCCCGAAACCCGCGAAAACAGGCTTGTTTGTGCATACGCTTATGCCGCAAGCGAGCAGAATGCCGGCGGCGGTATGATTACAACCGCCCCAACGTGCGGTGCATCGGGCGTGCTTCCCGCAGTACTTTACTATATGCAGGAGAAAAAGGGCTTTACCGATTTTGAAATCGCAAAGGCACTTGCATCCGCAGGTATTGTAGGCAACGTGGTTAAGCAGAACGCATCCATCAGTGGTGCCGAGGCAGGCTGTCAGGCAGAAATCGGTACTGCCTGCTCAATGGCGGCGGCAGCACTTGCAGAGCTCCACTTTATGGACCTTGACCAGATAGAATATGCGGCAGAAAATGCAATGGAGCATTACCTTGGACTTACCTGCGACCCCGTTTGCGGTCTTGTGCAGATTCCCTGCATCGAAAGAAACGCCGTTGCCGCTATGCGCGCAATAAACGCCCTTTCCCTTGCAAACTTCCTTACTGCCACCAGAAAGGTTAAGTTTGACACGGTTGTTGAAACAATGTACCAGACAGGCAAGGACTTAAAGCACCACTACCGCGAAACAAGCGAGGGTGGTCTTGCAGCAAATTACGAAGCATAATAATTTTTTAACATTTGTATTTTATAATCTGTATATTGCTATCATACACTCTGTAAGGAGATGATTTTTATGGCTAAAGACAAAAAGCCAAAGGAAATTAACGAACATCCTAATAAAATAGGTACCAAGGACGTTGCGGGCTACACCATTGCGGAAGCCGCAAATATGTTTAACCTTACCTATATCACAAGCTTCCTTAAGGTATTTATGACCGACGTTTTAAAAATCGCACCCAAGCGCGTTGGTTATATGTTTATTGTTACAAGGCTTTGGGACGTTATCAACGACCCTCTCTGGGGTGCTATCGTTGCAAAGCGTAAGCCCGGCAAGGACGGTAAATTCAGACAATATTTAAGATTGGTTGCAGTGCCCCTCGGTCTTTCAACGGTTATCTGCTTCCTTCCCTACTCAGACCCAACCTCAATTTTCTATAATCAGACACTTGCCAATAACCCGACCCTTCTTTTTGCGGTGTGTATAGTAACCTACCTTATTTACTGCACAATGTACACCGCTATGAACATTCCATTCGGCTCACTGGCTTCGGTTATTACCGACGACCCCAAGGGCAGAACACTTCTTTCAACATCCCGTTCATTAGGCTCAGGTGTTGGTGGTGCAGTTGTTTCGCTTATTGCACCCTTTATCATTTACGTGGGCACAGGTGTTATGGACCCCGTTACAGGTAAGGAGCAGGAGGTTGCCGACGGTAATCGTATGTTCATTTACGCTCTTTTAATGGGTGTAATGTCAATTGCATTCTACCTTATAGGCCACAGAAACCTTAAAGAGCGTGTGCCTGCATTCGACGAAGAAAAGGTTGATTTCAAGAAAACCTACATCGGTCTTTTCAAATCCCGTCCCTTTGTAATGATTGCAATTTCGGGCGTTCTTATCAGCGGTCAGCTTCAGTTCAACTCCTTTAATACATACCTTTACAAAAACTACTTCACTGAAACAAGTCTTGGTGTTTTAGGTACTGTATGCACTTACCTTCCTATGGCGGCCTTGATGTTCTTTACACCTAAGTTAGCCGCTAAATTTGGTAAAAAAGAGCTTTGCGGCAATATGTCAATCATATCCGCCGCCGCTTCAGTTTTCCTCGCAGTTACCGCTAATAGCGAAACCTTCATCAACCTCATTAACCCCTACACAGGTGCACCCGGCACAGGAATTTATCCCGCTTGGTTGTTTATGGTTTGCCTTCTTCTCATCGGCTTCGGCTACACATTCGTAAGCCTTACCTGTTGGGCAGTTGTTATGGACGTTATCGACTACCAGGAATGGAAAACAGGCGTAAGAAACGAAAGCGCAGTTTACTCTGCATACACCTTCGGCAGACAGTTAGGTCAGGCAATTGCGGACGCAGGCGGACTTTTCCTCTTAGAGTGGGCAAAGTACGACAGTGCTACTGCAGGTAACGGCTTTATTACCGCTAACAACACAAGTAATAAAATTATGTTTATCTGCACAATTATCCCCGCCATTGTTTACACAGGTGTGTGGCTTATCTTCAAATTCGGCTATCCCCTTACCAAGGAAAAGCTTGAGCCCATCTACAAGGACCTTCGTGAAAAGCACGAAATGGAAGAAGCCGCAAACGCATAATAATTGACACTAAAAACCACTTCTGAGAAGAAGTGGTTTTTCTTATTTTTTATTGTTTTCTCTTGTTTTAAAGCACCCTTTCTGCTATACTTTATAATGTATATTTATATTAATTTTCGGAAGTGCGAATATGAACAAAAAAAGCAGAATTTTTAAACGAGCTGTATCAATGGCTATTGCTATATGCTGTCTTGTGGGTGTTTTTGCCTTTTCTTCATGCTCTGTGTTAGAAAAGGAGTCTGCACTTACAATCAACAACACCAAAATCAGTAACGACGTTTTCACCTATTTCCTTGACCTTGCCATGGTTGAGGAGGGTACGAACGCATCCTACGAAGCCCTCGCAAACAAAGCAGCCGCACTTGCAGGCACCTATTATAAAACCAACTCCCTTTTCCACACCTACAAGCTATCCCTTTCAACAGCCGAAAAGGCCGCAGTATCCGAAAAGGTAAATGCAGTGTGGGGTGTTTACGGCGGCTATTACACCAACATTGGCGTTACTAAGGAAACCCTTACAAAGGTTTACACCGCCGATGCATACCGCGATGCCTTGCTCGTGTATTACTACGGCGAGGGCGGCATTGAGGAAATCCCCTTAAGCAGACTTTACGCAAACTTCAAAAGCAATTACATTGTTTTTCAGGTTATTACGGGCTATTTCACCGAAACCGACACTGCGGGCAACACCGTAAGATTAAATAAAAACGACACGGAAACCCTTGTGCTTCAATTCCAGAATATGTCTGCAATGGTAAACGCTGGCGAGCAATCAATGGAGGAAGCCGCCGAATACCTTACACAAAGCGGCTACCCCGGCTCGGTGCAGACGGTTGTGCTTCATAAGGACGACACCTCCTCCTACCCCGAGGGCTTCTTTGAAAAAATACAGGGCATTGACACCCGCTATGGTGCAATCATTGCATCCAACGACTATATTTTCTTGGTATTAAAGGGCGAGGCGGACGTTAACAGCTCATTCTTCACCGACAAGAAAACCGAAATCATTAAAGCCCTTGTAGGCACAAGCATCGATGACACTATTGAAGCCGCCTACACCCTTGACGTAAAAATTTCTCATTCCACGGCAAAGGGCTATTACTCACTGATTATTGAAGAAAAGGGTGCATAATATGAATCCCGTTATTGAAAATATATTGTCACGACAAACCATAAGGGAATATACCGACCAACAGATTCCCAACGAGCTGCTTGACATAATTCTCGAATGTGCTATTCGTGCACCAAGCGGCAGAAACACTCAGCCCTGCCATTTAAGGGTGCTGCAGAATCGCGAAAAGCTCGAGGAAATGAACAAGGATTTCAAAGATATTGTCGGCTGGGATACCCCTGCCTACACAGGGTGGGATATACGTCCCGTTTATCACAACGCCCCCACGTTTATTTTCATTTTTGCTAAGGATAAATCCGATATGGCGGCGGGTCTTATGGCAGAAAACATTGCACTTGCGGCACATTCGCTCGGGCTTGGCTCGTGTATGATAGGCTCATTGGGTGGGCTTTTTGATAATCCCGAGGGTGCCGAAAAATGGAAGAAAATATTGGACGTGCCTCAGGACTGGTGCTTCTTACTCGGTCTGACCATCGGCTACCCTAATGAGAAGCCCCCCTTTAAGGACAGAGAAGACGGACACATTAAATTTATCGGATAAGGATATTTATGAATTATTTTGCAGGAAATTATGACGTTGCGGTAATCGGTGCAGGTCACGCAGGCATCGAGGCCGCTTTAGCAAGTGCAAGGCTCGGTGCATCAACGGTTGTTTTCACCGTAAACCTTGACTGGATAGGCAATATGGCTTGTAACCCCTCCATAGGCGGCACGTCTAAGGGACATCTTGTACGTGAAATAGATGCCCTTGGCGGTGAAATGGGTAAGGCGGCGGACAAAACCCTTATTCAGAGCCGAATTTTAAATCTTGGCAAGGGCCCTGCGGTGCATTCGTTACGCGCACAAATTGACCGTAGAGAATACACGCAATATATGAAGCATTGTCTTGAAATGCAGGACAATCTTGATATGAAGCAGGCAGAAATCATATCACTTAAAAAGAATGATGACGGCTTGTGGGAATTCACCACTATGCTTGAAGCCACCTACACCGCAAAATGCGTTGTTATTGCCACGGGCACCTTCCTTAAGGGCAAGGTCTTTGTGGGTGACGTTTCATACGAAAGCGGTCCCGACGGTATGTTCCCCTCAAACAAGCTTTCAGATTCACTTAACGAGCTCTCAGTTCCCTTAAGAAGATTCAAAACAGGTACCCCTCCCCGTGTTAACAAGCGTAGCGTTGATTATACGGGACTTGAGGAGCAGATAGGCGACGAGGAAATTACACCCTTTTCATTCGAAACCCCCGAGGGTGCTCTTGAAAATAAGGCCATATGCCACATTACATACACCAACGCAGACACCAAGCAGGTTATTCTTGATAACCTTCACCGTTCCCCCCTTTATTCACACAAAATTGAGGGTGTGGGACCCCGTTATTGCCCCAGTATTGAGGATAAAATCGTCCGCTTTGCCGAAAAGGGCAGGCACCAGGTTTTCATTGAGCCCTGCGGTCTTGATACGGAGGAGCTTTATTTACAGGGGCTTTCATCATCACTGCCCGAGGACGTGCAGCTTAAAATACTTAAGAGCATAAAGGGTCTTGAAAACGTTAAGGTTATGCGTAACGCATACGCCATTGAATACGATTGTGTTGACCCCCTTGCATTAAAATCCACCCTTGAATTTACAAATCTTGAGGGACTTTACGGTGCGGGTCAGTTTAACGGCTCGTCAGGCTACGAGGAGGCAGCAGCACAGGGTCTTATTGCGGGTATTAATGCCGCGCGTAAAACACAGGGCAAGGAGCCATTTACCCTTGACCGAAGCACGTCATATATCGGTACACTTATCGACGACCTTGTAACAAAGGGCTGCCGTGACCCGTACAGAATGATGACCTCACGAAGCGAATACAGGCTTATCCTCAGAGAGGATAATGCGGATTTACGTCTTACTGAAATGGGCTATGAGTTAGGGCTTATTTCGCAGGAGCGCTACGACAGGCTTCAGGAGAAAAAACGACTTATTGAAGAGGAAACCGAAAGAGTTTCAAAAATTACCATCCCCCCCTCAGAAGAGCTTTCAAGAGTTTTAGAGGAGGCAGGCACTGCACCCACCATAACCGGCTGCAGACTTTCGGAGCTTATAAAGAGACCCCAGCTTTCATACAAGCTTCTGACACCCTTTGACAAGCACCGCCCCGATTTACCCCGCGAGGTATTCGAGCAGGTTGAAATCAACCTTAAGTATGCGGGCTACATAAAGCGTCAGCTTGCACAGGTTGAGGAATTAAAAAGGCTTGAGGTTAAAAAAATACCTGCGGACATTGATTATGACAAGCTCACCAATCTTCGTCTTGAGGCTATTGAAAAGCTTAAAAAGACCCGCCCCGAAACCATCGGGCAGGCATCAAGAATCAGCGGTGTTTCCCCTGCGGATATAGCGGTGCTTCTTATTCACTTGAAATCAAACTAAAGGAGAGAATATTATGATACCAAGAAACGAACATCCCAACCCGGGATTTTATCGCGACAGCTACATTAACCTTAACGGTGAATGGGATTTTGACTTTGACTTCGGCAACTCAGGCGAAGAACAGAAATTCCATTTAAACGAGCATAAGCTCAGCAAAAAAATCACTGTTCCCTTCTGCGTTGAAAGTGAATTATCAGGCATCGGCTACAAGGATTTTATTCCTGCAGTATGGTACAAAAAAACCGTTAATATAACCGAAGAACAGCTTTCGGGTAAGGCATTCATCGTTTTCGGCGCAGTTGATTTCCACGCAAGAGTTTTTGTTAACGGCGCCTTTGCAGGCGAGCACTTCGGCGGCTACACATCCTTCAGAATTGATGCAACAAAGCACCTTGTTGCAGGCGACAATATTATTGCGGTTTACGTGCAGGATGACACACGCTCACCCTTACAGGCACGCGGCAAACAGAGTGAGCTTGTATATTCACACGACTGCGACTACACAAGAACAACCGGTATCTGGCAGACAGTTTACATGGAATTCTGCCCTGTGAACTACATTAAAAGCTTTAAAGTTTTCCCCAATATTGATACTGCAACCATTACAATTACCGCAGAAATCGAAGGCAATGGTGAATTTTCTGCTGTCGCTTATTGGGACAAAAAAGAAGTTGGTTCAATTACAACTCCTACCACCGGTCAAACAGTAACAGTAACCCTTCCTCTTACAGAAAAACACCTTTGGGAGGTTGGTAAGGGCGGTATTTACAGCCTTAAGCTTAACTTCGGTGGCGATGAGGTTACAAGCTACTTCGGTCTTCGCGAAGTAAAGCTTACTCCCGACAAGGGCATCACCATCAACGGCGAAGCTGTTTTCCAAAGACTTGTGCTTGACCAGGGCTTCTATCCCGACGGTATCTACACCGCACCCACCAAGGAAGCTCTTAAGAACGATATCCTTCTTTCAATGAAGGTGGGCTTCAACGGTGCAAGACTTCATCAGAAAATTTTTGAACCTCTTTTCTTACACTATTGCGATGAATTAGGTTATCTCGTATGGGGTGAACACGGCAACTGGGGTGCTGACCATTCCAACTTCGAATCACTCCGTTACTTCTTACTTGAAATTGAAGAAGAAATTGAAAGAGATTTCAATCATCCCTCTTTAATCGGTTGGTGTCCCTACAACGAAACATGGGACGTAAACGGAAGAAAGCAGGACGACGACGTTATTAAAATCGTTTATCGTACCGTAAAAAACCTTGACAAAACACGTCCCTGCATCGACACAAGCGGTAACTATCACGTAGAAACTGATATTTATGATATCCACAACTACGACCAGGATTACAACAAATTTAAAGCTGATTACGATAAACTCATAAATGAAAATGTTCTTTTCGACCACCAGGGACATCGTCAGAATTGGAACGGTGAACCCGTATTTATGAGTGAATACGGCGGCATCAGAGTTGAGCTGAGAAACGCTGAGGAAAATGACCGTGAAAAAGCATGGGGCTACGGCAACGCCGCAACGTCACTTGAGGAATTCTACGAAAGATACGATGGTCTTACCACCACACTTATCGACAACCCCAAGATGATCGGCTTCTGCTACACCCAGCTTACCGACGTTGAACAGGAGCTTAACGGTGTTTACCGTTACGACAGAAGCGAAAAATTCGATTCTGAAATCCTTTACAAAATCAACACAAAGAAAGCCGCTATTGAGGAATAAAAATCCCCCCGATTCTCCACAAGGAGCATCGGGGGTTATTCTTGGTCGCCCTCAATATAAATTTCTTCCGCACTGATTTGTGCCTGTTTTAAAATTTCATCTGCTTCTGTTTTTGTTTGGCAATCCAACGCATCTGTTATCGCGTTAAACAAAAGCAAATACATCTTTTTATACATTTCATCACCTCAAAGGTATGTTTATCCCTATTCGGGATATTTTAATTATACCAATTCGGTATAATTATGTCAAGGTGATTGTATGAGATTAAAAGAATTGCGTAAGCAACGCAACATAACACAGCTTAAGCTGGCAATGGATTTGGGGCTTAACCAGAACACTATCAGCCGCTATGAAACCGGCGACCACGAAGCTGACTACAAAACCCTTATCCTTATTGCAGATTATTTTAATGTATCAATCGACTACCTTTTAGGAAGAACCGATAACCCCGAAAGAAAATAAAACTGACACTCTCTATTAACCATAGCGAATGTCAGTTTTTTTATTTTTATCTTACGATTTTTTCGCCGTCAAATACGATGATACCGTGTCCGCTGCCTGTTTTGCCGCCGTTTGTTACAACGTGGTCCTTAAACGCCTTACGCAAGGAATTGTCTGCGGGCCAGTTCTTAGGTCTGCCAAAGCCTGCCTTACCAAAGATACGCCATGCATCTGTAAATACAGCCTTTTCGTTTTGTTTAACCAATTCAAAGTCACCAATAAACTTAAGGATGTTTGACTTAGCGGGCAAGAACTCTTTGTAGCCGTCCCACAAAAGCCATGAGCCACACTCAAAAATCATTAAGCCGTCCTCTCGGCGGAAGTCCTTGAAGAATTCGTAAGCCTTTTTATAAGAGTCAAGGCGAACGTCATCGGTAAGGGGCACACCTGATGAGGGAATGTGGAAGCCAAGGGTTTTATCACCACGCTTGATTGTCACACCTGCGGATGTTGTGAATTCATCGCACACACCGAAGGTTGAGTGCTCGTACTGGAATCTGCCAAGGCTGAAGCGCTTAAGTGCATAGAAATCGGTATTCCAGCCTGCAACGAAGGTGCCGTAAACCTCCTTACAATCAACACATTCAATAAACTTATATTTTAAGTCCATAATTGTGTTGCGGAAAAGCTCCTCGCTAAGACCCGCCTCTTTATATCTTTCGTGCATAATTTCAGACATAATAACAAGCATAACAAAATCAAAGGTGTAGTGCTTAACACCGTGGCGCATTGCCACAAACTTGGTTTTTGCAAAAAGCTCGCCAAAGCTATGTGCTTCGGGATACATATGCTGCTTTACTAAGGCATCAACCCTTGCACTGAAGCTTTTGCTTTTGTCAATTTTTTCGGCAGTTTTGCAAAAAACCTCAACCGCTTCCTCGGGAAGCTCAAGTATTGCAAGAATTTCTCTGAAATGTTCGTTTAAATAACTCATTTTTTCTATCCCCTTAGTTTCTTAAGCTGTTAAGCGGAGCAGGAATTCTGCCGCCGCGGTTTATAAAGTCAAAGCTACCCTCGCCGTGCACAGGCATAACGGGTGCCGTGCCGAGAAGTCCGCCCATTTCAATGGAATCGCCAACCTTTTTGCCGGGTGCGGGAATAATTCTGACTGCTGTTGTTTTAGAGTTAATCATACCGATTGCGGCTTCATCCGCAATAATTGCCGCAATTGTTTCGGCACTTGTGTCACCGGGTACTGCAATCATATCAAGACCAACGGAGCATACGCAGGTCATAGCCTCAAGCTTATCGAGTGTAAGCACACCCTTTTCGGCGGCGGCAATCATACCCTCGTCCTCGGACACGGGAATAAATGCACCGGAAAGACCGCCAACGCTTGATGATGCCATAACACCGCCTTTTTTAACTGCGTCGTTAAGCATTGCAAGTGCGGCAGTTGTGCCGTGTGTGCCGCAAACGCTTACGCCGATTTCTTCAAGTATTCTTGCAACAGAGTCACCAATTGCGGGAGTGGGCGCAAGGCTCAAATCCACGATGCCGAACTCGGCACCAAGTCTGCTTGAAGCCTCGCAGGCAATAAGCTGACCCATACGTGTAATTTTAAATGCAGTTTTCTTGATGGTTTCTGCCACAACGTCAAAGGGTTCACCCTTTACCTTCTTAAGTGCGTTGTAAACAACACCGGGGCCGGAAACACCAACGTTAATGGCACATTCGGGCTCGCCCACGCCGTGGAAGGCACCTGCCATAAAGGGGTTATCCTCAACCGCATTGCAGAAAACAACAAGCTTTGCACAACCGAATCCGTCACGGACGGCGGTAATAAGGGCGGTCCTTTTAATGGTTTCACCCATAAGCTTAACCGCATCCATATTAATACCCGCCTTTGTTGAGCCCACGTTTACTGATGAGCACACAAAATCGGTTGTTGCCAACGCCTCTGGAATTGAATTTATAAGGCGACGGTCACCAATGGTGAAGCCCTTTTGCACAAGGGCGGAAAAGCCGCCGATAAAGTTAACACCGCAGGTCTTTGCCGCATCGTCCATAGCCTTAGCGAAGATTGTGTAATCCTCGGTTTCACAGCTTTCTGCCGCAATGGCGATGGGGGTTACGGATATACGCTTATTGATAATGGGGATACCCATTTCCTTTTCGATATCCTCACCTGTTTTCACAAGGTTTTCGGCATATTTTGTAATTTTATCATACATCTTAGTAGCGCATACCTTGGGGTCGGGATGCGCACAATTACGCAACGAAATACCCATAGTAATGGTGCGTATATCAAGATGCTGATCATCTATCATATTAAGTGTTTCAAGAATTTCGTGTTGGTTAAGCATAGTCCACCTCAGATTCTGTGCATTGCTTCAAAAATGTCTTCACGCTGAATACGGATGTTAACGCCAAGGCGCTGACCCTCTGCATCAAGGGCATCAACAATCTCAGAATAGCTGACGTTTGCCTCTTTAACGTCAACAAGCATATTCATAGTAAACATATTCTGCATAACAGTCTGGCTGATATCAAGAATGTTTACGTTGATTTTTTGCAAAACAACACAAACACCCGCCATAATACCAACTTTATCCTTACCTACAACGGTAATAATTGCGTTCATAGAATCTCTACCTCTCATACCATATATATAAGAGCATTTTAACACACTGATATTGATAATACAACAATATAATAAAAAAAATTCGGTACACCCCCGCAGGAGTGTACCGATTATTTAAAGATTAATTATTTAATAGCTTCCCAGATGTATTTGAAAATCTCAAGTGAAGCGATGAATCTTACGATAGTATCGGGTATGATGCTTGCAAGCCAACCAAAATCGCTTGCATTTTCCTTGTTTTCGTGCTCGGGTGCGCCCTCATAATCAAGGAGCATAGCCTGAGTATAAACAATACCGCCTTCACCGAAAACCTCGGCTCTTACGTATGCGCCAACCTCGCCTGAGTAATCGTCAAGGTCGATTTCGTCGCCGTAAGCAATTGTTTTACCGTTTGAAATCCAACGGATGCAAAGGTCGCCGTCAACGTCAAGCTTAATTGTATCTGCAGTATCATCAACAACGATTTCGCTGATAACGGGTGCTTCAACGTCAAGGGGAGCCTCGTATTTTGCGTTGTAATCCTCTGCCTGTCTTGCAAGGATGTCTGCACCGATAGCGGCTGCAGCGTCATCGCCGTTTTCAAGAAGGTACAATGCAATTTCGTTAAGCTCTTCGTGGTTACCGATATACTTACTTGCAGCAAAGTACTCGCCGTTTTTCATGCTGTTGTAAAGATTATCAACTGTGTTTTCGGGCATAAGCATTAATGTGTAGCCTGTATATGCAGCAGTTGTTCTGTGAGCGTCACTTGTTGCAATTGCGAAAACGTTTCTGTCAGCAGGAGCAAGGTCCATAAGCATAATGTCCCAAAGCTTTCTGTCGAAGCGTGTTCTTGAGTCGCCCTTTGAGTTAATGTCGATACCTAAGCATGAGGGATATTTGAGAAGAAGGCTTTCAAATTTGTCGATGTAGTATGAATAGCTTTCATCATAAGCGTCTGCAGTATAGTCCTCATCACGTGCGTTTGTGTACTCACCGGGATGGTTGATAACTGAAAGACCGCCAAGCTCGTCAACAGCCTTGATGGGTGTTTCATAATCGCTTGTACCACCAACGATACCGTGACCGTAGTCAACGAACCATGAGTTAACGTGAGCATTGTTAAGTGATGTGGGGTTGTTCTCGATAGCGTAGGGAACACGGAGCATCTTCTGACCGGTTGTACCATCCTCGTATGTCTGGTAGTAATAGTCACCGCCGTTTTCGGTAACGATATCGTATCTGTTACCGTCAAAGGTCAATCCGCCGCCCTCTTCAAGAGCAACTAACTGTCTTGTACCATCAGCAATACCAAGGAATACCTGAATAGCAGGAATAACCTGCTGCTCTGTCCAGCTGTAGCTTACAGTACCGTGGTCTGAAACTGCATAAATATCAAAACCGTAATCATAGTTGGTTTCGATCATATTTTTAAGAGTGTCGTCACCGTCGGATGCTGTTGTGTGGGTGTGAAGATCAGCCTTATACTGATTCCATGACCAATCAACATTAGCATAGGGGTTAGTAATTTTGTAATCAACATCGGTCTTTGCGGCAAAGCCAACAACGCCGAATGCACCTGAAAGAATAGCAACAACACAAAGGATTGCTATAAACTTCTTGGTTTTTCTCATAGAAAATCCACCTTTCTGAAACGCAAAATATATATTGCATTGATACATAATACATTTTAATACAATTACCATGTTTTTTCAATTAACAAGTTGAATAAAAAAACAACCCTAAATATGTACAAAATAAAGAAAGCCCGCAGTCTCGGGACTGCGGGCTTTTAAGTATTTTTATTGATTATGCATCAACAGTAGCGAGGATATCCATAAACTCGCTTACGAATGTTGAACCTGCAGTATAGCTGATAACGTTAATTTCTTCGTTTTCGCTGAGAAGTGAATGATATTCGTTATCTCTGAGCACATAGCCTGCCTGGTCGTTACAAAGACCTGCAACCATAATGTACTCGCAGTTTGTGCAGTCTGCAAGCGCGGGTAATTCCCATTCGCCCTTACCCCAGGAAGCATCGCCTGATGCGGGGCCGCCGAAGATGAGCATAGGATCAAACTCACCGGGGCAAAGGAACATACCAACCTTGTTGCCAAGCTCCATGTAACCGATTTCGGTAATCATCTTGTATCCTTCGCCGTTTTTAACGATGATTGCGTTAAGAACGTCTTCACGTGCTGCAAGTGTAAGGATACCGTTATCTGCGTCAAGAGCAACCTCCTGCATAATAACGTTAAGCACGGGATCAAGAGCTTCCTCTTCGTCAATAGCCATAACCTTCTTAGCAAGGATATAGCCATATTCCTTCATATCCTCGATGCCTGTTCTGCCTTCGTAATCGTGGAGCTTATACCAAAGGTCTGCAGCCTCAGCAATTGTCTTAGCTGTAACAGCTTCAACACAACCGTTGGGACAAGAAATTGTAACGTCGCCTGCATGCTCAACGTTTGCAATTTCGCCGCATTCTGAACAAAGAACAATATTTCTTGAAGTGATAGCAAGCTCTGCACCCTGAATGAATACAACGTTTGCGCCTACCTCTTCACGGATAGTCTTTTCGATGTAGTAGGGATAGTCAGCAGTAAGCTCGTCGGGACCTGCACCGATACTTGTACAGTGGATAGCTGCCTCAAGAATCCATGTTTCGGTTGAGCCGTCCTCGGGAACGAAGCGGAGTCTCTGGATTTCGGGATCGATTGTCTGAGGATCACGCTTATCCTTAATGTAATCTGAAATATCAGCTGCACCGTAGTAAAGGTCGCCCGCCTTCATATTAACAACCGCACGCTTCATAGCATAAACAGTTTTTGTGAAAAGATTTTCCATAAACTGCTGATTCTTCTGAACCTTCATATCGTCAAGAAGACCGCCAACTGCAGCGTTACCTGTGTTTGTAATAAGAGCCTGTGCAAGGGGAACGTTCATACCAAGTGTATCGATACAAGAGTGCTGATGAAGAACTGAAACGTTGATTGAGATAACGTTATATTTCTCTGCAAATTCAGCCATTCTTGAACGGATTTCCATAACGTCGCCACGTGAAAGACCAAAGCCGTCGATAACTGCGTGAACAAAAACGCCGTTGCCGTCGCTGATAGCGTAAACGCGTACACGCTGGTCGTCAAGAACCTTTGTGGGAACACGGCCTGCTATGGGCTCAAGTGAGCCTGCAAGGAAGTAGTCGCCATCCTTGGGGTCAATACCCTCAAGAAGTGATGCGCCTGCATAGCCAAGCTTCCACTGAGCATCCTCGGCTACCTCACGGTCAAATTCCTCTTCGCCCTTGTAGAAAGCCTCGGGCTCGTAATTTTCAACATCGCTCCATTTATCCTCATAGCCGGGCCAATACTTATTGAGATAAGTAAGGATAAACGACATAAGCTTTTCAATTACCATTTCAAAAACGTTTTCAACACTTGTCTCGGGGAGCTGGATATCCGCCGCACCGGCAGGCACCGCAAATGCTGAAAAAACAAGGATGAGAGACAGTACAACTGCCAATACCTTTTTAGACATAGGGATTCCTCCTTTTAATTATACAGTGTAATTATATATCCTTTCTTTTAAATAATCAACATCAATTTATCCGGGTTGCTTTTCTTTGGTATTATTGACCAATTATCCGTATTTAATTTTGTTTATGTTGCTTGACCAAAAGCCATTAAACCTCTCTTATTCTCTTTAAAATTTCGCCCCTCCCCCATCCGCCGGGCATATATACTTATGATTTTTTAAAATTTGTATTGAAAAAACGTTTATATGAATGTATAATGTAAAAGGCTATGGTTGTTTTTTGACACCAATTTTACAAGCAGGGGGTTTTCGGAATGGCTAAACGAGAGGGCTACATATCCTGGGACGAGTTTTTTATGGGCGCAGCTATGCTTTGCGCTAAAAGAAGCAAGGACCCTAACACTCAGGTTGGTGCCTGTATTGTCAACAATGAAAACAGAATTTTATCCGTAGGTTACAACGGCTTCCCCTCAGGCTGTGACGATGATTGCTTCCCCTGGGAACGCAGTGCCGACGATTCTTATGACACAAAATATCCTTACGTCTGCCACGCAGAGCTTAACGCAATTCTTAACTGCCGAGGCAGAAGCCTTGCAGGCAGCCGTATTTACGTAGCTCTTTTCCCCTGCAACGAATGTGCAAAGGCAATTATTCAGAGCGGCATTACCGAGGTTATTTACCTTTCAGACAAATATGCCGACACCTCTTCCACCAGAGCCTCAAAGCGTATGTTTGACGCGGCAGGTGTTAAATACACACACCTTGTTCCTGAAAGCAAGGAAATCGTGCTCGATTTAAGGGAAGAAAACGTATAATAGTTTATAAAAAAATTAAAATAAATAGGAGTGTTTTAAATGCCTTTAGTAAACGCAAAAGACATGCTCACAAAAGCAAAAGCAGGCCACTACGCAGTTGGTCAGTTCAACATCAACAACCTTGAATGGACAAAGTGCATCCTTCTTACTGCACAAGAAATGAATGCACCCGTTATCCTTGGTGTTTCTGAGGGTGCCGGTAAGTATATGTGCGGCTTCAAGACTGTTGCTGATATGGTTAAAGCAATGATCGAAGACCTTAAGATCACTGTTCCCGTTGCACTTCACCTTGACCACGGCTCATACGACGGTGCAAAGGCTTGTATCGAAGCAGGCTTCTCATCAATCATGTTCGACGGTTCACACTACTCAATCGACGAAAACATCGCAAAAACAAAAGAGCTCGTTGCTACTTGCGAAGAGTTAGGCCTTTCTCTTGAAGCAGAGGTTGGCTCAATCGGCGGCGAAGAAGATGGCGTTATCGGTGCAGGCGAATGTGCTGACCCCGACGAATGCAAAATGATCGCTGACCTTGGCGTTACAATGCTTGCAGCAGGTATTGGTAACATCCACGGTAAATATCCCGAAAACTGGGCAGGTCTTTCATTCGACACACTTGCAGCTATCCAGGAAAAGACAGGCGCAATGCCCCTCGTTCTTCACGGTGGTACAGGTATCCCCGCTGATATGATCAAAAAGGCTATCGACCTTGGTGTTAGCAAGATCAACGTTAACACAGAGTGCCAGCTTGCATTCCAGGAAGCAACAAGAAAGTACATCGAAGCAGGCAAGGACCTCGAAGGCAAGGGCTTCGATCCCAGAAAGCTTCTTGCTCCCGGTTGCGAAGCAATTAAAGAAACTGTTCGTGAAAAAATCGAACTTTTCGGCTCAAAAGACAAAGCTTAATTACGAAAAAAGAGCCGTACCCTGTGTGGTACGGCTCAATTTATCAACAGGAGTTCTTTGATTATGGCTAAAAACAAAAAAGCTGTGCTTTTAATTGTAGCTTTTATATGCCTTATTATAGTGGCAACCGTCATGGTGTTGCTGTTAACGCCCTTTGGCAAGCAGCTTCTGGGCTTCGGCAAAAACGGTGAGCCCATGGGCGAAACCACAACCGAAAGTGTTGTTGAAACAATCGCAACCTCAAGGGAAACCCTTTTATCCCCCGAGGAAATACCCTCTGTTTCCATACCCGAGCCCACCTCACCTGAGCCTGACGCCGACAAAAACTACACCTTTTTTGTAGATGAAAAGGTCTTCGACCGAACTCAGACAAACGGAGCTACAACACTCACGGCAAAGGAAAACAGAAACGTTGTAGTCACTGTTACTCCTTATAAAACGGTAAGCTATGCCGAGCTTTGCACAACCACTGCAAAGCTTCACGATGGTGCCGACGACCAGCCCGCGCTTAACACAGATAATCTGTATGCGGTTTACCACTCTGAAACGAATGGCACGGTAACCACCGTTTATTGCATAGACGATGGCATCGGGGGAAGCATAAAGCTGAAGCTTGAACGCCCCGCAGGTGCAACGGAATACGACAAGCACTTTGAAATTCTGGTTTCAATGTTTAAGGTTAAATAACTAAAATCCCTCCCACACATCAGTATGCGGGAGGGATTTGCTTATTTCATTCTCATTGAAATATCAAAGGCTATTACGGAATGGGTAAGGGCACCGATTGAAAGAATATCAACACCCAGCTGAGCCACACTCCTTAATCTTTCCTTTGTAAGGTTGCCCGAGGCTTCGAGTAACGCCTTACCGTCAACGATCTTTACAGCTTCTGCCATAGTTTCGTTTGACATATTGTCGAGCATTATAATATCTGCGCCTGCGGCAAGTGCCTCTTTCACCTCGTCGAGGGTACGAGTTTCAACCTCGATTTTTACGGTATGGCCGATTTTTTCACGAAGAGCCTTAACTGCGGGAGTAATGCCACCCTTTGCATCAATGTGGTTATCCTTAAGCATAGCGCAATCAGAAAGATTGTATCTGTGGTTTCTGCCACCACCGCAGGTAACCGCATATTTCTGCAATGAGCGAAGACCGGGAAGTGTCTTACGTGTGTCGGCAATTGTTGCAGGTGTGCCGATGGTTTCCTTTACGCATTCATTGGTGAGGGTTGCGATGCCGCTCATATGCTGAATGAGGTTAAGTGCTGTACGCTCGCCCTTTAAAAGCTTAACTGTTTTGCCCTTAAGTTCTGCAATAAGGTCGCCGTTTTTAATAACGTCACCGTCTTTTTTGTGAAGCACGCAGGTAAAGCTGTTATCAAGAAGCTGAAAAACACGCATTGCCGCGTCAATACCGCAAAGCACGCCCTCTGCCTTGGCAACAAACACTGCCTCGCTTACCTCATTTTCATCAAGAAGATAGTCGGTGGCAACGTCTATATAGTTAATATCCTCTTTAATTGCATTTTTAATTAAATCATCAATGTAAAAATCAGGTAAAATCATCTGTCTACCTCCTTAAGAATTATATAGGCAACCGTTGCAAGGGAAAGTGCCTCGCAATAGTCCGCCGTAACGGCAAATTTACCGTTTTTAAGTCTGTTAAGTATGTTTTCAATTCGCTTTTTACCGGTGTGAATTGCGCCCTCGTCGGGAATTACGAAGTATGCACGCTGTAAAATATCGCGAATCTCTGTTCTTGTGCCCTTGGGAAGGGGCGCACCCGTTTTATCCGCGGGTTTTTCATCCGCAGGCACGGTAGCTTTATAAAATCCTGCTTTAATACAGTTTGTAATATCCTCGGCGGCCTTTCTACCGAAAACAAGCGCCTCTAAAAGGGAGTTACTTGCTAGGCGGTTTTTGCCGTGGACACCTGTGCAGGCACATTCACCCGCCGCATAAAGCCTGGGAAGAGTTGTACGTGCGTTAAGGTCAACCTCAATACCGCCCATAAGGTAGTGCTGACACGGGAAAACGGGTATAAGCTCCTTAGAAATATCCACACCCTGCCTTAAGCAGCCCGCATAAATACCCGGGAAGCGGTGCTTTATAAATTCCTCGCCCTTGTAACGGATATCAAGATAGAAATTGTTACTGCCAAGACGGCGGGATTCCATAATAACCGAGCGAGAAACCACGTCACGGGGTGCAAGCTCAAGACGCTGGTCGTACCTGTCCATAAAGCGTTCCTTGTGGCAGTTAAGAAGGTAAGCGCCCTCACCCCTTACTGCCTCGCTTATAAGGAATTGCTCACGGTTTGCACCGTTGAATGCAGTGGGGTGAAACTGCACGTAACTTAAGTTTTTAATAGCCGCACCCATTTCATAGGCAAAGCGGATGCCGTCGCCCGTTGCAACAGATGGGTTGGTGGTGTATTTATAAACTCTGCCGATACCGCCTGATGCCAAAAGGCAGTAATCCGCATAAACTGTTTTATGCTCGTCGGCACTCATTATGTCAATTTTAAAGCCGTTTTTAATACGGTTCATGGAGGTAACCATGGTTTCATCTGCAATAGTTACGTTAGGTAGCTTTTCAACGGCAAGCATCAGCTTATCTACCATTTCCTTGCCCGAGGTATCCTTGTGGTGAACAATTCGTCGGCGACAATGACCACCCTCGAGGGTTTTAACAAGCTCACCATTTTCGTATCGGTCGTATTCAACGCCGTACTCAATGGTTTTAAGCACGTCACCGGGGCCCTCCTCAACAAGCTGAGTTACGGCATCAAGGTCGTTTGCCCTACCACCCGCAATAAGGGTATCCTCAATATGGAGGGCATAGCTGTCATCCTCTAAATCAAGCACGCAGGCAACACCACCCTGAGCAAGGGAGCTGTTTGACTGATGCCTTTCTTTTTTAGAGAGCATCAGTATATCAACGTCCTCGGGGAAGTTAAGCGCCGCATAAAGACCCGCAAGACCGCTACCCACGATTACCACGGTATATTGTTTTTTAATTTCGGAAAGGTTCATTTTATTACCCCAATTCCAACATACGGTTTATGCTCACAAGAGCATTTTTTCTTAAATCCTCGGGAAGCTCGATTTTCTCGCCCGCTTCACCGATGATTGCCTTATAAACGTCATCCAATGATATTTTTTTCATATCCTCACAGCAGAGCTTTTCGGGTGCAAGCTGTATAAATCTTTCACCATTCGGCTCGTTAATCGCAAGGTAGTCAACCACGCCACGCTCGGTACCGATAATAACCTTACCCACCTGAGCCTTTGCGTAATTTATAATCTCACTTGTAGCTCCCACCATATCCGCAAGCTCCACAACCTCAGCAGGGGATTCGGGATGCACCGCAAAAACAGCGTCGGGATGCTTTTTTTTACACTCTAGCACATCCTCCTTGGTAAGCTGAGCGTGTACAGGACAGTAGCCGTCCCAAAGAACAATATTTTTATCAGGCAACTTCTCTTTAACAAATGAGCCAAGATGCTGATCGGGAATAAAAAGAATTTCGGGGGCATCAATTTTGCTCACGATTTTAATAGCGGACGAGCTTGTAACGCAAACGTCACACTCTGCCTTTAATGCGGCGGTAGTGTTAATGTATGCCACAACCTGTGCATCGGGGTTTTCTGCCTTGTATTTACGCACACGCTCGGGTAAAATCTGCTCTGCCATGGGGCAGGTTGCCGAGGGCACTGGTAGAATTGTTTCGGTTTCGGGTGAAAGGATTTTAACGCTTTCTGCCATAAAACGAACTCCGCACATTACAACCCTTTTTGCTTTAATTTCCGCCGCTTTTTTGCTTAAGAAAAAGCTATCGCCGGTAATATCCGCAATATCAATTATATCGGGCTCCTGATAGGTGTGCGCAAGAATAACGGTACCTGTTTTCTCCTTGGCTTCAATAATTTTGTTTTTGAGCTCAAAATTTCCCATAAAAACACCCTCTTATATTAACTCATAGTAATTATATCATTATTTTTGCTTAACGCAATATTAAAAATTCAAAAATACTGTACCAAAAACGAATATTTATGGTTATTTATCCAAAGTTTATTATAAATAAAACAACTTGCATCATTTTTATTGAAATAAATTTTGTTTTATTGTATCATTATAGTGATTTTAGTACTTTAATAAGGGGGACTTAAAATGAACGCATATCTTGAACAAGATTTTGAACTTCTTAAATCCTACGACCCTGAGCTTTTCGAAGCTTTTGAAAAGGAGCAGGTTCGCCAGAGCAGAAATATTGAGCTTATCGCAAGCGAAAACTACGCTTCTGCAGCAGTTATGGCAGCAAGCGGTAGCATCCTTACAAACAAATACGCTGAGGGCTACCCCTCACGCAGATATTACGGCGGTTGCGAATACGTTGACATTGCCGAAAGCCTTGCTATCGAAAGAGCAAAGAAGCTTTTTGGCTGTGAATACGCTAACGTTCAGCCCCACTCAGGCTCACAGGCTAACTTTGCAGTATATTTTGCACTCCTTCAGCCCGGCGACACAGTTCTCGGCATGAGCCTTGCAGATGGTGGTCACCTTACCCACGGCTCACCCGTTAACGTAAGTGGTTCATACTTCAACTTTGAAAGCTACGGCGTTGACGAAAAGGGCTTCCTTGACTATGACGCCCTTGAAAAGAAGGCTGTTGAATGCAAGCCCAAGCTTATTGTTGCAGGTGCTTCTGCATACCCCAGAACAATCGACTTCGCTAAAATCCGCGAAATCGCAGATAAAGTTGGCGCATTGTTTATGGTTGATATGGCTCACATTGCGGGTCTTATCGCTGCAGACAGACATCCCTCACCCATCCCCCATGCACACGTTGTAACCTCTACAACTCATAAAACCCTTCGTGGTCCCCGTGGCGGTCTTATCCTTACAAATGACGAGGAAATTGCTAAAAAGGTTAACAAGGCAATCTTCCCCGGTATTCAGGGTGGTCCCCTTATGCACATTATCGCCGCTAAGGCAATCTGCTTCGGCGAAGCACTTAAGCCCGAATTCAAGGACTACGGCAAAAAGGTTATTTCAAACTGTAAGGCACTTGAAAATGCCCTTGCAGCACAGGGTGTTGATATGGTTTCAGGCGGCTCTGACAACCACCTTCTTCTCCTTGACCTCAGAAGCCTTGGCATCACAGGTAAGGAGCTTGAAAGACGCCTTGACGAGGTTTATATCACAGTTAACAAGAACGCTATCCCCAACGACCCCGAAAAGCCCTTCGTTACAAGCGGTGTAAGAATCGGTACTGCCGCCGTTACATCAAGAGGCTTCGAGGCTCAGGATATGATTGATATTGCCGAGTTCATCAAGCTTGCCGCAACAGATTTTGAAAACAGCGCTGATTACATCAGAGAGCGTGTTACAAAAATCTGCGACAAATATCCCCTTTACAAATAAATTATAATTAAGCAACACCCCGAGAAGTACACGTCTTCTTGGGGTGTTTTGTCATTTTGCCTATATTCTACCATTATTTTTTTACTTATAGTCAATTGAAAAGCAAAATTTTTGTGATATACTATTAAATGAAGAATTTTGTACACCCGTACAAATGAAAGGATGATAAAACTATGGCAGAGAACAGACTTCTCGGCGATTACCCCGTAATCGGTATTCGTCCCACTATCGACGGCAGACGCGGCCCCCTCAAGGTTAGAGAATCTCTTGAAGAGCAGACCATGAACATGGCTAAGTCCGCTGCTAAGCTTTTTACAGAAAATCTTAAATATTCAAACGGCGAGCCCGTAAAGGTTGTTATCGCTGATACAACTATCGGCCGTGTTGCAGAAGCAGCCGCTTGTGCAGACAAATTCCGCAAGGAGGGCGTAAGCATTACACTTACAGTTACTCCCTGCTGGTGCTACGGTTGCGAAACAATGGATATGGATCCCACAACAATCAAGGGCGTTTGGGGCTTCAACGGCACAGAGCGTCCCGGTGCAGTTTACCTTGCAGCAGTTCTTGCAGCACATGCACAGAAGGGTCTTCCCGCTTTCGGTATCTACGGTCATGACGTTCAGGATGCCGACGACACATCCATCCCCGCAGACGTACAGGAAAAGCTCCTTCGTTTTGCAAGAGCAGCAGTTGCAGCCGCAACAATGAAGGGCACATCTTACCTTCAGATTGGTTCAATCTGCATGGGTATTGCAGGCTCATCAATCGACACAGACTTCTTCGAGGAATACCTTGGCATGCGTATCGAATCAATCGACGAGGTTGAGGTTATCCGTCGAATGTCTGAGGGCATCTATGATGAAGAGGAATATCAGAGAGCTTACAAATGGGTAAGAGAAAACTGCAAGGAAGGCTTCGACAAGAACCCCGACTTCGTAAAGAAGAGCGACGAGCAGAAAGAAAAAGACTGGGAATTCACAGTTAAGATGATGTGCATCATTAAGGACCTTATGAATGGTAACAAAAACCTTCCCGAGGGCTGTGAGGAGGAAATGGTTGGCCACAACGCTATCGCAGCAGGCTTCCAGGGTCAGAGACAGTGGACAGACTTCTATCCCAACGCTGACTTTGCAGAGGCAATGCTCAACACAAGCTTTGACTGGAACGGCGCTCGTGAGCCCTACATCCTTGCAACAGAAAACGATACACTTAACGCTGTAAGCATGCTCTTCATGAAGCTTCTTACAAACCGAGCTCAGATGTTCGCTGACGTTCGTACCTACTGGAGCCCTGAGGCTCTTAAGAGAGCAACAGGCTACGAGCTTGAAGGCAAGGCAAAGGAAAGCAAGGGCTTTATCCACCTTATCAACTCAGGTGCTTGCTGTCTTGACGCTTGCGGTGAGGTTAAGGACGAAAACGGCAACGGTATCATCAAGGAGTGGTACAACGTTACCGACGAGGATATTAAGACAATCAACGATGCTACCGAATGGTGTGCAGCTGACAACGGTTACTTCCGTGGCGGCGGATATTCAAGCCGTTTCCTTACACGTGCTGAAATGCCCGCAACTATGATCCGTCTTAACCTTGTTAAGGGCCTTGGACCCACACTTCAGATTTGCGAAGGCTACACAGTTGCTCTTCCCGATGATATTTCACACAAAATCTGGGCAAGAACTGACTACACATGGCCCTGCACATGGTTCGCTCCCACACTTACAGGTAAGGGTCCCTTCACCTCTGCTTACGAGGTTATGAACCACTGGGGTGCAAACCACGGCGCTATCTCCTATGGTCACATCGGTGCAGACCTTATTACACTTTGCTCGATGCTCAGAATCCCCGTTTCAATGCACAACGTTTCTGAAGATAAAATCTTCCGTCCTGCAGTTTGGAACGCATTCGGCACTCAGGACCTTGAAGGCGCAGACTTCCGCGCTTGCCAGGCCTACGGCCCCCTTTATAAATAATTCAAACTACAACAAAACCTTCCTTCGAATTATACGAAGGAAGGTTTTAATTTCTGCTTTATTTCTTTTTACCTTTAACTACCAAAACTACAATCACACATATCACAGCACCGCACATAAGTGCAACCGAAGAAATCACGGCAATAATTATAATGTTTCTTACAATGGGTTTTACGGGAATGTCAGAGGCCGAATTCTCCTCATACTCTATGTATTCTTCCTCTGCATATTCCTCGTCTTCTGCGTATTCATCATATACTTCGTCCGCGGATGTGTCATAAACTAAGGGTTCACCCGTCTCCCCGTTAAGCTCCATGTTTTTAACAGCGTTAAGTAAAGAATCATAGGTCATACCATCTTCAATACCCAATAATTGAACCTCGTAAAAATATTTGCCTCCACAAATAAAAATATCTGCACTCGTATCAGTTGTTTCTGAATAATTATAATCCTCAAGAATAATAGCCGGATATCCGTCAATGTAGCAATCTGTTATTGTGTAGTATTCTCCATACATCTCTCGCAAATACTCAAGCATGGCAGGATAATCCTCTGGTCCCTCACAATACTGTTCACCCTGCCAATCAAATGCATCATAGTAAATTGTAAATTCGATTTCACCATATCCGGCATATTCATCATCGATTTCCCATTCATACCAATAGGCATTCCCCAGATCCTCGTGCCCGAAAACGGCCAGATTCATTCCCGTCTCAAGCTTAATATCGCCCGCGCCCTCGTAGCATGTTGCTGATGCACCTACAATAAACAAACTGCCCATAATTAATGCCAATAATACTGATACTATCTTTTTCATAAAAACCACCTGATAATTTAATTTTTTATTTTGTAATTCCGTATTCCTCAGCCATCCATCTGTCGTGACATTCTTCACAGACATAGTGACTCACATGCTTCTCAAAAACAAGACTTTTTCTGCAATCGTAACAACGGTAATTGAAAAATGATATAACAACCACGCACACAACCGCAACAAGGATTATCAAGAGCAACAAAACCGTCATGGCAAGGGCTATAATAATCTCCTTGCTATTTTCAGACCTTTTATTTTCTTGCGATAACTTTTCCACAGTATTTTGATAAAGCATTTTTTCTCCTCCAAAAACACGGTTTTCAAGAATCCACTCTTTCTCCGCTAAACGTAATACCGTATTCCTCGGACATCCAAGCATTGTGACATTGGTTGCAAACCCATCGCCCGTACTCTCCGTCATCGGACATAATGATATGCTCCTCAAAAACAACAAACTTATTGCAATCGGCACAACGGTAGCTGAAAAGCTGTATAATCCCAACAGATACTACTGCAGCAACAATCAGTGAAAACACCAAAAACACAGAAACAACTGCAATAATAATCTTTTTCTTGCTTTTTGAAGGCCCTTTGTTTGCTTTTTTCGATTGTAACGAAGCGTTCTGCACAAGCTTCATACCACAATTCGGACAAAAATCCACAGCCTCAGTAGTTTGGTATCCACATCGTGAACAAAACATTTTTACATCATCCTTTACTACAAGTCTTATATTTTACATTAAACCATTATTTTAAAACTAAACCTATTCTGTCCCACCGAATATTTCTACCCATTTTTTCTGCCGTAGGGTATTTACGCCCGACTTTGCGCCCCAAAACTCCTCACTCAAATAATCTTGCGGTACGCATAGATGCGTACCCTACGGTTGGGTTGTTTTACTTTTACTTAATTTATAATCGGCACGCAGTGCCCCTTAACTCCTAACTAAAAATCCCCTCGCATATGCGAGAGGATTTTTTGTCTTAATATTTATCTTTGATTGTAAGACCTTTTGTATTATGTGCACTTGTTGATGAGCCGTAATAAGCCTTAACGGTGTAGGTGTAGGTTACACCCTTCTTCGCTGTTTTGTCGAGGTAAGTAATTTTACTGTTACCTGAAACTGTTGCAAGCTTAACCCACCCGCCGTTACCTGTTTTACGGTAAACGATGTAGCCGCTGGCACCCGTTACCTTGTTCCACTTTGTTGTAACGCCCGCCTTCGCACTTGTTACACTCTTGAGCGTAGGTGTTGTAAGTCTTCTTACGGCAACACCACTTGTGTTGTAAGCGCTTACGTATGAGCCGTAGTATGCCTTAACAGTGTACTTGTAGGTTGTACCGGCTTTTGCAGTTTTATCAGTATAAGAAAGTGTGCCTGCGCCCTTAACTGTTGCAACCTTTGTCCAACCACCGGTTGTTTTACGATAAACAATATATCCTGTTGCACCTGTAGCCTTTGTCCACTTAACCGTTACACCTGCATTTGCGTTGGCTGTTGTGACAGTGGGTCTTGCAAGGAAATATGTTTTAATACCGGTTTTATCATATCCACTTGCACCGGCTTCGTTAACTGCCTTTACAGTGTAAAGATAATATGTTCCTGACTTTGCGGTTTTATCTACGTAAGAGGCACTTGTGGTTTTACCGAGGTTTGTCCAGCCACTCCACTTTTTAGTTTTTGCATCGTATGTCTTACGATAAACAACGTAATTATCTGCGCCTTCAACTGCACCCCAGGTTACCTGCACACCGCTTGCGGTGTTTGCAATTTTTGTAAGCTTGGGGGTTGCAGGCTTAAGCTGAGGGATTTCTCCAACAAAAAGTTCTTCGCCGCACAAAGTACATTCGGTATAAAACCAGCCTGCACTATACACGCTCGCATCCTCACCAATATAACAATCAGATTCATAATGACCCGGGCACTCATCTGCCCAATACTCTATACAAAAGTTTACAACGTATTCATCGTCTTCTGTTCTGTAGTTATCGTCAACAATCGCGTAAATATAATCACCTGCGTCAAGATATAAACCACCGTCAAATTCGTAGCTATCGTAGCAATCATCGAAAGTTATCTCCTCACCATTAACGGTAATCTCGATAAATGGATCCCCTTCGTTTTCAAAAGAAACAAAGCGATAATATCCATCTTCGTTAGCTGTAAAAAAGAAGTCATATCCTGCATCTGCCGTATAGTCAACGTCCGCCTCTAAATTACCGTATGCACGAATTCCAAAATTCACATAGAATTCTTCATAATCTGCAACGGTACAGATTATTTCCTCGCCTTCGCTAAGAGCCAGGAGAACATTGAACTCGCAATTATCTTCGCTTATATCATCAAAAATCTCAACTGTACCGTCTTCGTACACAACCTTTAAAACGGGGTCTGCGTTGTCAAAGGAATAAAACTCATATGTACCCATTTCTTCGGCAACAAACTTAAACTGGTAATCCGTAGCAACCTGATATTCCTCATCTGCGGATAATACCTCATAATATCTTTCTATATAAAAAGAAACGTCGTTATTTTCACCATCTTCAACCGTACAGAAGATTTCTTCTCCTGCCTCCAGCTCAATAATACAACTGAACTCATAATCAAGGTTATCAAAATCCACATCGTCATACACAATAACGCTTCCGTCAGAAAATTCAACCGTCAATCTGGGGTCAAAATTATCGTAGGACGTAAATTCATACGCTCCACTTTCCTGAGCCCGGAAAAAAAAGTTTGTTCCACTTTCCACCAGGTATTCTTCGCCACAATAAAACTGCCTGTAAAACGTTGCATTTACGCACACACCCAAACTTGACATAACGGAAAGTACCATAATTAATGCCAACAACACACTGATTGTTTTCTTCATTTTGTCTCCTCTTTTCTACATTATAAGCTTCTAACGAAATTGCATCACAATAGCAAATTTCATGCTTTTTTATATTAAATCACTATTCTACCTCCAAATCTATTCTATGGCACAGTACAGTTTTCGAATTTTTTCTTTATTTGATTTTTTATCTTATTGACATTAATTCTAAAATACTTTATCTTAGATATTAATGGATATTAAGGTGGGTTATATTTGTACAAAAAGTGTCCGAAATGCGGAGCAGAAATCCCCAAGGAATCGGCTTTCTGTTTGAAATGTTTTTCCTCTGTTGAGGTTATTGAGCCTCTTACCGAAAAGGAAAACCACACCGCATTTTTTATGATTTGGTCTAAATTTTTAAATATCTTTAAATCACGTCGTTTCAGAGCAAGCCTGATCGGATTAGTGGTGTTTTTTATACTTATGGGTAGCTGTATTCTGCTCATAAAAAACGCTAAAACACCGCCACCCATTATTCCCGAAACAAGCATATTACATTTAACTGAAACCGTTGCAGTAACACAGAGCAACGGAGAGTTTGTAACTGCAGAAAACGGCGAACAGGTTTTCAACGTTGTTGACGTTACACAAGCAATAACCATTGCGCCCACTTCAACTACCGAAAAGCAAGGCTTTCTTGCCAATATATTCAACGACAAAACCACCCAAGGCAACTCAACCGTAACACTTGAAGAAACAACTGAAAAAAAGGGCTTTTGGGAAAATCTTTTTGGTAGCGCCGAAACCACCGAAGCAGGATATCAATCCACTATTACCGAAACCACCCCTATAACTACTATACCGGAAACCACAAAGCCCACAACTACTCTCCCCCCTACAACAACTTCGGCTCAAATATCGGCAAAGGACTTTGAGTACACTATCTCAGGAAATTTTGCTACTATCACCAAATACACCGGCCAGTCTTCAACGGTTATTATTCCTGCAGTAATAGAGGGCTGTGCGGTTACACGAATAAAGCAAAACACCTTCCAAAATAATAACTCTATTGTAACCGTTTCCTTTGAAACCAACTCCAAACAACCCTATTTATGGGTAGAACAGCAGACCTTTAACAATTGCCCGAATCTTAGATTCATAAATTTTTCAGAAACCGATCTTGGTATCATTAACAACTTTGCCACTGATTGCTTAAGCGTTGAAAACATAAGCGTTACAGGCTATCAATTCAAATGCATTGACGGCACGTTGTACTACAATACCGGTTCCACTTGGAAGGTGCGTTACCATTGCCCGGCAAGTCCCACCACAGAAATAAAGCTCCCAAATAACTGTGCCGGTTTTGAATCTGCAACTAATCTTAAAGAGGCTAAAAATGTTAAAAACATTTATTTCGGCAAAAATGCGGTTTCCTTCCCTGCCTCCAACCAGTTACCGCCTAATTGCGAAAACCTTTTTGTCGATTCGGAAAATTCTGCGGCATATGATATAGGTGGTGTAGTTTTTTTGAAAAACGGCAGTCAATATAATTGTATTTATCCTCCACAAAACAAAAGCCACTCACTTACCTTACCCGAAAACACATTGATTTACTTCCAACAGATAAAAAACCCTTATCTGAAAACCCTTTACATACCATCAACAACAAACGCACAATATCTTGACAATGTTCTGTCACTAAAAACCTTTTCATCTCTTGAAAATCTTTATTTCGGCTCAGGGCATTCTAAAGCCGAGTACGTTTTAGTTCACAGTGACGTTCCTAACACACAATTATATTAAACACGGAGAAACTTATGGCTTTAAAACGAACCGACGATTTGATTGAACAATTAAAATCCCAGGAAATTTCTTATGAAGAGTATCTCTCAGACAATGAGGATGCTTTTGAGGTAAATGACATTTCACTTTTCTGGAAAAAAATCATCAAAAAAAGTAAAATGTCTAAAATTGACATCATAAATAATGCTGATATAGGGTACACGTATTTTTATAATATTATCGGTGGCAAAAGTGTGCCCGCAAGAGATACAATTATAAAAATATTTTTAAGCATGCCCGTTGGCTTAGAACTTTGCCAGGAAGCACTCAAGATGTATAATTGGGCTTCCCTTTATCCTAAAAATAAGCGAGACAGCATTCTTATTTATGCTTTGACCCACAATTTATCCTTATATGAAACCGAAGATATGCTTACGTCACAAGGTGAAAAGGGATTCAAATCAATATGAGCCGATACGAAGAATTCATAAAATCTACCTTGGCGGATGATTACACGCATATTGAATGTGCTAAAGACTGTGATGCTACAAAAATTGATATATATACACACAAGGCTTCTCAAAATAAGTTGGTTTGCATATATTCTACAAACCGCAACGACCATATTTTCAGAATATTGAAGGGCATACGTACCCCGCACCTTCCCGTTATATACGACATATGCTCATGTGAAAAAAATCTTCTGGTGTTGGAAAGCTATGTGGAAGGTAAAACTCTTGCAGAAATACTTAAAACCAATCCACCCACACCACGAAAAGCAGTTGCGTACACTTTACAAATCTGTGAAGCTTTAAAATTTTTGCATTCAAAGCAAATCATGCATAGGGATATAAAGCCTGAAAATATAATAATTACACCTGATGACACGGCTATTCTTATTGACTTGTCAGCCGCTCGCCTTCTTACAGAAAAAGACCCCGAGCAAGCTGATACTGTTAACCTTGGCACAGTCGGATACGCCGCACCCGAGCAATATGGCATACGCCAATCCACACCACCTACCGATATATATGCCGTGGGTGTGCTCCTTAACGAGCTTACTGCCAGATGCCATCCCACTATAAAAACTCCCCCGGGAAGGTTGGGCAAAATTATAAAAAAATGTACGGAAACACAAATTTATAACAGATATCAGACTGTTGAAAAACTTGTTTCAGATCTGAAAAAAATCAGACGATTTTAAGATGCATCCATCGCGATGCATCTTTTTCTTTTATTGACTTGCACAGTGAAAAATAATATAATATGTATCATCGGAGGGTATTTATAATACTTATATCCGATGATATACTTGTTATACATTATAAAAGGAGATGTTTTTATGAAAGCAAGAAAATGGTTAGCTTTAATTCTTGTTGGTGTTATGCTTCTTTCCTTCGCAGCTTGTGGCGGAAAAGACAACCCCGACAACGAAATTAACGAATTAACCGAAGGCGCAATGCCCGACAACCTTATGGTTGAAAAGGTTGGTAGCCTTGACACAGATGATTTCAGCACTGCAGAGGGTGGTCTTTACTATCAGGATGACACCACAGGAAAATATGGTGTTATGTCCTTGGACGGTAACTACGACACCGGTGCAATTTACTCAGATTGCACACCCAGCGGTATCTACTTCAAGGTTTCTACATCACGCGACCGCAGATCCACTGATCCCGCATCATTAAACGACACAGGTCTTATTGACGGTAAGGGTAACGTTCTTGTTCCCAATGCATATGCTTATCTTCAGAATATGAACGACAGATATATCCTTGCTATCAAGGCTACAGACATCGTTGGCTCAAAGGAAAGAGCTCTTGTTTCTTATAATGAGGGTGACCTTTCCGTTGCTTACTCAGGTTCATTTGGTAATGAGGAGGAAGACTTCTTATACGGTGGCCAATGGTTTGTTTACGACAAGACCACAGGTAAGACCGTTCCTGGTATCACAGGTACCTCTGACCAGAGCGTTGTTGCATACGGTAACTTCGTTGTATATAACGATGATGAAGGCAACCGCCACGTTGTAGACGCAAACGGCAAAGAACTCGAACATGACGAGCTCTTCGACGACGGCTCATACCGTATTGAAGGCAAGGTTGGCACAGTTTATGATACCAACGGCGAAAAATTGTTCGACTACGACGTAGCATCATATATCCCCACTCGTATTGACGGCGATTACTACACTGCATCTATGTACGTAGATGGTGCAACCAAATACGTTGTTATGGATAAAACCGGTAAGGTATTATCTCCCGAATTCGATTCATATCCCTCCTTCCACGGCAACTTAATTTTAGTTGACGGTACTGTTTATGACGTTACCGGCAAAAACGTTATCAAGGGCTCTTATGAATACATCGCAACAAACAAGATGTTCGGCGACTACTATTTCCTCCAAAACAATGATACATATACCTTGATTAACGCAAAGGGCGAGGTATTGTTTGAGGATACCGAAAAGAAAGACAAGAGCGTTTACACCGATGAATTTGTTGCATTCGATAAAATCGATGGTGACTACGTATATTATTCATACAAGGATGCAGACTACACAATCAAGGGCTACAGCTTCGCTCCCTGGATTGTTAAAACACCCTCAACAAACAACCTTTACAACCTTGTAAGCGTAATTACAGGCGAGACAATCCTTGAAAATTACGATTCTTACACATACACAACCGTTCGCGGCACCGCTTACTACGTATATGCTAAATACACAGGCGGTACAGATATTTACCTTATCGTTGACGAAGCTCAGCTTGCAGAATTAATGGCTAAAAAGGATAACCTCCTTAACGACCTTATTGCAAGCTTCGAAAAAGAAGGCATTTCAGTTACAGTTAATAAGGAAACAGGCGAGCTTGCAATGGATTCATCCGTATTGTTTGGCGGCGACTCTGCAGAGCTTACTGCAGAAGGTAAGGCTTTCCTCGATAAATTCGTAAGAGCTTATACATCTATCGCATACTCAGAGGAATATGACGGCTTCATTTCTAAAACATTCGTTGAAGGTCATACAGCACCCACAGCCGATGCTACATACGCAAGCGATATGCAGCTTTCTGTTGACCGTGCAACAAACGTTAAAAACTACTGCGTATCAACAACAGACGGCGCAGCAGTTGCTCGCTTCATCGATACACTTGATGCTGTTGGTTATTCAAATAGCCAGCCCATCTACAACTCTGACGGAAGCGTTAATATGGACGCATCACGCCGTGTTTCATTCCGCTTCATGCTCAACATCGACCTTTTAAACTGATAGGTTGTAATTAAATATCAATCCCCGTGAGTATCGTTACTCACGGGGATTCTTTGTATACAAACGAGTGGCTTGTGCAACGTATGCACAAGCCACCTGTTTTTTATTGCTGTGTTAAAACACTTTTAATTTTCTGACAGTCATTTTCCTTAATGAAGTAACAATCACCCTGGTCAATGGGTTTCTTGAACTCACGCATTACTGCCAACGGCAGGTCAACTATCTTCATATTAGAAATGTCATCAAAGTACATAAATCTACGTGCATCACGAATACTCTTAATAAGCTCGGGTGACGCATAAGAGATGTTGGTGTTTTCATATCCGCCGAAGATTACACAAACGTTCATATTCTTATACTTGCCAACAATATTCTTATATGCATCCATTGCGCCCATATTATTGCTTATACACTGCATTGCATCTGCACTGTTAACAATAAGAACAAGAAGCTTTGATTCCACAAGAATATCATCTTCACCTGCGGCAAGACGAGAATATCTTGACTGCAGCTCTTCTTCAATAGCCTTAATTGTATCCACACTCTTTTCAGGCATAACCTCATAAGAAACAACGTTTTCTTTAAACTTCAACGGCATAAGCTTCTTATTTATACCATCTATAATGTGAACCTCTGTTTTGTCTGCATAATACTCATCAAGTGAACTAACAATGTACTTGATAAAGTTATGCTTACCTGAGCCGTCTCTACCGGTAATTGTAAGGGGTCCGCCCATATTACCAAGCTCAAGCACAAAGGGGCTGACTGACGCATAATCAAGACCTGCAACAACTGAGAATGAATCCTGCATATATCCTGTTAGATTCTCTCTTACGAAGCTTTCTGTCAACAACTCGGGTATTACAGGAATCATCTTTGCGAATGATTTCTTGTACTTGCTATTTGTTTCTTCAATAAACGTCTTGATTTCTTTTACTCGGTCAATTTCTTTTTCGCCGCGGAATGCAAGGTATGCCTGACAATCAAGATGAGTTTTGTCGATTTCAACAATACATCTACCGTGAATGTCATCAATACGCTGGCTACAATGGTCAAACAATGAGCTGTACTCGTTTGAATCGTTGCAGAACAATGCAATACGTGTTGAGAAATTAGAAAGATATTTATAACCGATTCCCTGTGTATGTGCGTTTGCAATAATAATACTTATACCAACGGATAAGCCCTCGCGGCAAATTGCCAGAAGCTCGTCATCATCCTGGAAGTAAAGCTCTTTGAGAGCGGTAAGGTTATCTATCATCAATACAATCTGAGGAAGGTCTGTTCTGCCTGCCTCACGATATGCTGAGAATGAGCTTACGCCCACTGAAAGAAGCTTTTCTTTTCTCTGTGCAATTTCTGTATTAATTAGCTTAAACAGGTTCTTAAGCTTTTCATCCTCAGAGGATGTTACAACGCCACCAACGTGGTTAAGCTTTTCAAAGTTCTTAAGCACCATTGATGCAAAGTCTATAATGTAAATAGAAACCTCATCGGGTGTATACTTTGTTGACAAGCCACGAATGATATTTTGTAAAATGTTGGTTTTACCGCTTTGTGCAGAACCGATAAGCATAACGTTCTGGTTGCCGATATCGATTTTATAAGTTCCCTGATACTGGTTATCGGGATCATCATATACACCGATTTCAACCTCGATTTTGCCGTTATCAACCTTTTCGTGATTAACAAAATCTATACATGTATCCAAGGACGGCAAGCAAATATCAGGTAATTTTTCCAAATGCTTGCTTTCAAAATGATTGTGAACATACTGAACAATTGCATCAAGCTGTGTAGAGCCACCGTCTTTTTTGTCCTTTTTCTGCACGTATACAGGAACACGCTTGCCTGAATCTGTGATCTGGAAAATTGAGAATTCTTTAACCTTGCTTTCGTCAGCCTTTTCAGAAGCACCACTGTACGCAGACTGGAACAATTCGAAAATTTCGTTATTACCAACCTGTAAATATGCACGACCGGGCTCTTTAATTTCAGCCGCAAGGGGTGATTTAAGAACCTCGTTACTATCCTCGGGACCCTGAACCTTAAGACAAAGCTTGAATCTTGAGTTACTCCAGATCTGCTCGTTAACCTGACCTGCAGGCTTCTGTGTGGCAAGAATAAGGTGTACACCAAGGCTTCGACCGATACGAGCCGCAGAAATAAGCTCCTTCATAAACTCGGGCTGCTCTGCTTTAAGCTCGGCAAACTCGTCAACAATGATAATAAGGTGGGGCAACGGAATTTGTGTTTCGCCCGCTTTGTATTTCTTGATGTATTTATCAATATGGTTTACGTCTGCATCGGCAAAAAGTCTCTGACGCTTCTGAAGCTCTGCTTTAATTGATTTAAGTGAACGGTTAATTTCCTTACCATCGATGTTGGTAATAGCACCCATCATATGGGGTAATTCTCTGAACTGGTTTGCCATACCACCGCCCTTAAAGTCGATAATTACAAAGCCGACCTCATAGGGATGGAAAAGGGTTGCCATTGAAAGAATGTATGTCTGAAGAATTTCAGATTTACCTGAACCGGTGGTACCTGCAACAAGACCGTGGGGGCCGTGTGCCTTATCGTGCAGGTCAAGATAAACCGTACCTGTTTTTGAAACACCCAAGGGTGCTGACATAGACTTAAATACCTGTGAGGTCTGCCAACGCCTGTCAAGGTCAATATCATCAACCGCAAGAATATTGAGCATTTCAAACAAGGATATGCTCTTTGTAAGCGAGCCTTCAAGTGAAATCTCCTCTGTATAAACAGGTGCAAGAATACGTACAATATCAGCCGCGGATGCATTGTCAATCTTAGGATATGTGAACGCCTCTGTTTTGCTTCTATCCTCGGTATGTATAAGGTTTGCGGTGCTGTTGCCCTGAATATCGATTATATATGAGCAGCCCATAGGAACGTCCGCTCTTGTGTTACCGAAGAACACAAAAATCACGCCTAAATCCTTAGCTTCGTCGATGAATCTTGAAATAGGATGATTCTGGAAGCCGTATTCATCGTGGAAGAATACCACGATACGATTTTCAAATTTCTTTTCCTGCTTTCTGAAGGAAAGCTCTTTGTAAAGGTACTCGAAAACAAAGTTCTTGCTTTCATCGTCTGTAACAATAAGACGGCTACCCAATTCCTCAGAATATGCGTGGGGTAACATACGCAACCAACGCACGTTTTTAGCGTGTCTTTTTTCTGCTACAAAAATCATCTTAACGTCGCTATGATACTGTCTTGCGGCAATATCAACGATAAGATTCTTCATTATTTCAAAGCGCTCGTATTTGTCACCGATAACGCCGATTGCGTTTGCCTCTTTAAGGTCACACACAATGGGAGCATTGCCGATATATTTGTAATCCTCGCTGAGCTTTTCGGGCATCTGCTGAAGGTCGTCGCCTACCTCAAGCTTTTCCTGCTTTTTGTAATTGATTTCACGGGTTGCCTCAACAAGACCGTTACCCAATCTTACACAAAGGAAATCCTCGTCTGTGGGACGTCTGTCAAACAAATCTGAGGAGAATGCGCCTAAGCGCTGTCTTTCAATATCCTGAGAAACATAAATATCTTCGCGAACCCTATGCTCCTCAGCACGGCACTGCTCAATTTCCTTGCGCTTCTGTGCTATATACGCATTGTAGGTATCTCTGCGCTCCTTAAGACTGTTTTCGTAGTCCTTTTGTCCCTCTCGTTTGTTTAAAAATACAGTGGCCAATGATATACCGATGGAAAAAAGGCTAACCACTATCATAAGGGGATTTACTACTACCATCATAAGTGATGATACTACCATACTTAATGATGGCAACAACTTTGTAAGAAGATTACCCTTCTTCGGCTTCTGGGGCTTTGCCGAAGGATCAAGAATTTCAATTTTTTCGTCGTTTATAACAGCCTTAATTCGTGTGTTTCTGTTGAATTTAGGATAAGAATTCTTTTCAGGCGAATCCTTGAATGATATAGCGTTCAAGCCCATATCATCCCTTATCTGAGTCCAGATTTTACCGTCCTTGTAATAGAAGAAATAATCCGAAAGAGAGAAGAAGTCGCCGTTTTTGATAACCTCGTTACCCACGGCTTTTTTACCATTATGGTAAACGCCGTATTGGCTATAGCCTATTTTAAGCTGATAGCCATCGCCTCTTTTTACCAATGTAATAGCATCGTTTTTAATAAAGGGACTTGCAAGCACAATATTGCTATCTGCTCTTGCGCCGATAGAAATGGTGCTCAAGCTTGCAACGTCAAGAACTCGCTCGTACTTAAGCTTACCATTATCAAAGTCGATAAGGAATTCGATAGTGAAGGCAGTAATATCAGAATCCTGATACTTAACGTCGATAATATCGCCGTTTCGTAAGGATATATTCATAAGCTTCCTTACGTCGCCAACCGAAAGATATAAATTGTCTGCACAGAATACAGACCACTGACCATTATTTTTTGTAAATAATAATTCAATGGGGCCAAAAAACAATTTTTTGTGCAAACGAGCCTCGCAATCAACACCCGTACCTATTTTATATTGGTTACATTCAGGTGTTAATTCAACCTCTTTATATAAATTCTGGTTTGAAATTATAATTTTATATCTGCTATTCACTTTTTCGCCCCCCTTACTCAGTAAAATTTATTACGCTACCGTTGCGTATGCCGTATTCCTTCAGGGTTTTGTTACCTCGGAGCAACGCAATGGGATTTTCTGCCTTAAGATAGCAATTTTTAATATCCGCCGTATCAATACCCAATTGGTACGCCTGATTAAGAGCAATTGTAAGGTCGTTGCCCGAAATATCCAGCGGCACCTCTAAATCTGCCGTAAAGCCTCTGTTTAAAATATTAAAAATAATTATTGCCGTGTCCTTAGCCATAATATTTCCCCCTCGCAATTATGCGATTTTTTAAATCATATAAGTAAAAATGTTGTTTTCTGTACGCCCTTTTGACTTGAAAAATCATCCGGCTTCATTTTTGAATATTCTGAAAAATGCTCAATATATTCATTGACCGCAAATTTAATAGTAACATCTGATGAAACCAGAGCGTTTGCGCTCTTTCTGTCAAAGTCATTACAAACAAACATATACTTTTCTGCATTCAGGCCGTTTATGTTGGAAGCAAGTATATTCGTTGCATAAACTGAACCCATATCCTGCTTGGTAACAATAATTACCCTGTCCGCTACATTAAGCAACGTTGCCTTAAAATCATCAAAAGCGACATCTGCATCCACAACGATGTAATCATACTCTTTTGATTTTTTAGCCGCGGTTGCAAGCTCAGAAAACACCATGTAGCTTATACCCAAAGACATCAATGATGCTTTGAACGGCGGTATATAGCTGAAAAGCTCTTTTCTTACTACGTGCTTTATTTCAGAGAACACAAGTGATGAATGATTAGTAAATCTTGCGTACACGTCCAGCGCCGTTATAGGTGTTTTGTTGTCGAGCAAATGTTGAAAATGCTGCAAGCGGTCTGCGTTGATATACAAAACCTTTTTATAGTTTTTTGTAAGACAAGCACTGATGCCCAAAGCAACGGTTGTTTTACCTGTACCGCCGCAAGCAGAGGTCACAAGTATAATCTGCGGTTCCTTTTTTTCACCGCTCTTAACCCTTAAAGAGCCCTGACTTTTACCAATAATTTCAGTAAAAATCTCTTTTATGCTTGTATATTTATATATATGGCTTACGTTAAGTTGAGCGGTAGATTCCTCAGTGTATTGCTCAGTCATAATAAAAATCTGACCAATATCGTGCCTCAACACACTGTCATCAAACAAATCCTCAGAAACAATAAGAATTTCTGCCTTTTTTGGCTCAGAAAAATATTGATTAAAATAACCTTCCTCGGTTATAACTTCAATATCTACCTTTTCAAAAAACTCTTCTACAAACTTATATTGTATGGGAACTATATAATCCCTGTCGTAATCAGCAATTATAATTTTGGGTTTTGCCATGCCAATTTATACCCCTTTGTAGTTTATTCTATAACAAATTGGAAATCGCTGTTTGCCAAGCGAACAATATCGCCGTTCTTAATATAATACGGCTTATTAGGCTCTAGCTTTGCGTTGTTAATATACGTACCATTAGCGCTTTTAAGGTCGGTAATTGTGTATTTGCTCCTATATTTTTCTATACGGCAATGGGTTTTGCTTATCATACCGTTAAAGGTTACAACACCATCTGCCGCGCCCGAGCTTCTGCCAATAAGGAAGCTATCTTTATTAATAACAAATTCCGTCGGTGTGGGTGAATTCATCGCAACAAGCCTTGCTGTACGATCCAGAATGGATTTACGTATCGGGCTTTCAGGTCTTCTGTACGTGCTGGTTGCAGAGCCGCCCGTTTTACCGATGCCGTTATAAACATCCTCCAACGTTTTCGTGCCGTCGGATAAATCCGACTGAAGTCTTAAAAGCTCAGGCGTAGCAAAGCTGTGGAAAGCGGAAATTGTTTTTATTAACGTAGTTCTTAATTCACTTTCAAAGGAAGCGTAATCAGTAAACATACCCTTCTCTACGGGAACATAAACAAGATTAACCTTGTAGGTGTTTGCATCAACAAAAATATGCTCAAATGATATATCGATATTTTCACAGCTCAAAAAGCCGTTATTCTTTACTGACAGAATTGAAGCAAATAAATTCGAAACCACAGTAATAAAATTATCGGGCGAAATGCCTGACATCATACTGAGAAGCGGCTTGTTTGAATTAACGATATAGAACAACTGTATTTTGCCGTTATATTTCATCTTCATACACCTTAAAAGGCTGTTGCTGCCCTGGCTTTGCAGCACCTTATATTCGGTTGTCAAAAACAGACTGTTGTCATTTAATATGTATGAAAAATTAGATCCACACGCTAATTCTTCAAGCAATCCTTTTTGAACTAATGAATTCATAAACATACCCCTACATCATACTTTTTGTTTATCTGAAGTAAAAACACAAAAATGCCCTTACTTCAAATAAACCTTCTCCCCGGTGCAGGCTGCCCTGCACCGGGTTTGGTTTAGTTAATTATTTTATTTGGAATCTTTCTTTTTGCGTTTTTTCAAAGCAATGAGAAGGATTACAAGTGCTGCTGCACCAAGTGTTCCGCCAACAACACCCCAGAATACGGGCTGGTCGTTCCAGAAGCGAACGAAGAAGTTGGTTGATACAAGTACGCTTCCTGTGAAGCTGTCGGGAATGTTGTCTTTTGCTTCATCAGTTTTGCTTGTATCAAGAACTCTGCCTGAAAGGTCGGTAACCTTGATAACAACTTTTTGCTGATTCTTGCTTTCTGCAAGTTCTATTTTACCAACAAAGTTATTGATATCATCACCTAAGGCTTCGCCCTCGTATGTTTTGCTATTGCCATCAATAATAACTTCTACCTTTGCAATACCAATTGCATCGTAAACGGTGAATTCAACCTCTGTACCCTCGGCATTGATTTCAGTATACTTATTGTCTTTATTTTTAGCTTCATCATTAAATGAAATATTTGTGATTGAAGGTAATGTCTTATCAACCTTGAACCACAGAACATCCTTAACCTGAGCAAATTTTTTATTAAACGTGTTCTTATCCTCTTTATTCTGAGAATCATTGTTCACTTCGTCAGTTGAGGAAACAGTGATTTTATAAAGACCTTCAGCATTGAAGTTTTCGGCATTGATGGTATGAGCATATTCGTACCAACCTGTATTTTTACCAGGTGCGTTTGATGAAACAACATCATCGACAGGTCTACCGTCTCTTGAAATTTCAACCTTCAATGAACCGTCCTTAAGCTTGTTTGCATTGTACTCTGTAATAACAAGGTCGTCATTTACATCCTGAACATAACGATCATTAATAAGGTCAATAAGTGCATCGCTGTAAACGTAAACAGAACCGAAACGGTTTACAACGAAGGTTCTTGAGGTTGTACTGCTATGATCAACCATATCGGTCATTTTTACAGTTAAGGTGTAAACGCCATCGTTATCACGAATCTTTTCAAATGTATTAAAGGTTCCCGAGCCGCCGTTTGCATTAATTACAACGCGGTTTCCGATGAACTTATCCTTTACATCAACATCCTTTTCGTCAAAGCGTGTTCTTGTAAGAGTAATCTGATAGCTCTTATAGTTATCATCCTCAAATTTAACTCCGGGAATAACCTCGTCATCAAAGCCTAAGCCACCATTCGAGTTGCCCTGGAATGTAATAACAGGAGCATTGATCTTGGTATCGATAGTAAGCTGATTTGATTTGTAATCAGCCATATTGTTAGTTGCCTTATCTGCATATTTTGCGGTAAGAATGTAGTCGCCATCAGCGGTGAGTGTGAATGTTGCCACATGAGTGTTTACACTCTTATGAGTCCATTCAAGCTCAATTCTCTTATTCTTTGCACCGTCTTTTGAATATGCAACGTAGAAATCCTCGGGATTGTCAAAGTTTGCTTCGGTTACTGTGATTGTACCGGTAATTTCGCCATTGTAGTAAGAAATACCGTTTGCAGTTGCATAAGGCTTGCTGTACTCAATTTTTGCCTTGGGTGAAATGTTATCCACAATAACACCTGTAACGCTCTTTGTTTCAGCGTTATCTGCAGAGCTGTTTCCTGCTCTGTCTTTTGCAACAAAGTCAACTGCACCATGCATATTTTTCTTATCAGTCTTCAAAACAGTAACGGGCAACTTAAATGTTGTTGTTGCTGTTTTTCCGTCATCAGAAATTTTAATCTTATCAGCATTTACAGTCTGAACTTCAGCATCCTTATTTACTGTGCTTGTTCCTTCTGTCTTCTCATATGTAGCAGTAACGATATCAGCAAATGAAATATCATCCTCAACAGTAACCTCTATCTCAGCCTTCGCATTTTTATCCTTTGCGCCGCCAAAATAGCCGAATGTAATATTGTTAAGGATTGTTGTTGCTACATTGTTTATCTGCTTAACAGAAAGCACGGGGGCTGTTTTATCAACTGTAAAGTAATCGGGTGCGTAATCAGCTGCATCATTTTCAGCAAGGTCTGTGTAATCAATGTCAAATGTGTAGTTTGCACTGCCGGGATAGGTGATTGTCATTGTATGAACATCACCGTCAGATGACCATTCTGATTCAGTACGAGTCTGATCTACATCTTCACCCGAAACATCCTGCTCGAGAATAGGAAGCTGAACCTCATCAGCATTGAAGTTGTGCTCTGTGATTGTAATTGTAGCAACCTGTGTATCATCAAAATACTTTCTGTCTGCCTCAACGTGAGGATCGGGAAGAATATTCTTTACATCTGTATTTGCATATGCAACGTTAATCACGGGAGCTGTTGTATCGATAACGATTACTTCTGATTCATACGCTACAGCTTCGTTTGTTGACTTATCTGTGTATGTAACCTTTACAACATAATCGCCGTCTGCAGAGTGATCTTCAGTAGCGGGAAGCTGGAATTCACCCTTAAATGTATCGGCAATAACTGTACCGTCGGCTTCTGTTGCCTGAGTCCATGTAATAGCGGGTGCTTCGATTTCAACGTTATCCTTTGTAACAACAAGCTTAACGTCTTCTTCATAGAAGTTAGCTTCTGTTGCTGTGATTGTACCTATAACAGTATCGTTATAGTAATGCTTGTTATTTACCTCGCGGTGTTCAGCATTGTATGAAACGCTTACCTCGGGAGCAATGTTATCTACAACAGTAACTGTACCATCGTCTGTTACTGTTTCGGATTTGATACCATGATTATCAACAGCGTATGCGGTTAAGCTACCACGAAGCTGATCGAACTCAGCCATTGTCATGCTCTTGGGTAAAACAACTGTAGCTTCAAAGATATGCTTGTTGTTTTTATCCTGTACGGGTTTTACGTTGTCGATAATGATTTGTTCTTTATTTTTCTCGCTTGCGCCGTCTTCACGATTATACTCAAGAACGAATTTCTGCATTCCTGATGTGGCATCGGTTGAAGCAATAGTGATTTTTGTAGGAGCCTTAAAGAATTTGTATAAGATTTCCTTTACTTCGTCCTCAGCTAAGCCCAATGTTGCAACCTTTGCGATTACCTCAGCCACGGGAGTTTCGTAACCGATTTTGGGTGCTGTAGGAGCCACTGTATCAATAACGAAGGTGTCGCTATTAACTGTAATAACATTAGCAGCAAGATCTGTATAAACAAACTCAATATTATATACTGCATCGGGAAGCACGCCCGCTACATCATATGTAAGCACGCATTCATATTTGTTTGCGTCTGCCGGGGCCTTGGTCCAGTTATCAGGATTTTGAATATACGCATTTAACTTGTCTACAGTAACGTCCTTGCCATTGATATCCTTTGCATCAACGTTTACAACGAAGCCTGCAGCATCAAAGTTAACCTCAGTAACGGTTAATTTAACCATATAGTCTTCGCAAATACTGTTTGCATTGTTATGCTCAGCTTCCTCGTAAGTGAAAACGATTTCTGCATCTGTTACGTCGATGACCATCTGGTCAGAAACAAATACGTCAATCTCTTTATCGTCAACCTTCATAACGTTTGTTGACTTATCCTTGTAAGAAGCCTCTACGGTATAAACACCTTCATTTTCAACTGTCGAGGGAACAGTTACGGTGAATACGTCAAACTCGCCTTCTCTTGCATAGTCGATTTGTACATCCGCAACCTCTGCGCCGTCCTTAAGAACACGGATATCACCGTTTTCTTTAAAGCCGTTGGTTTCTTTAACCTTTACTTTATATACAAGAGGTGCACTTTCGTTGAAATAATAAGTTTTTACAGATGTTTCTTCATCTGTAACAGCGTTAACAGTATTAATATACTCAACGCTCATTTCGGGAGATACGTAGTCAATAATAACAGTATCGTCGCCTGTTTTCTTTGTTACGTTGCCCGCACGGTCATATGCTTCAAAGGAAACCTTGCTCTTGTACTCTTCGCCTTCTGCGATGGTAATTGTAGCGGTTGCCCTTGCGGTCTTACCGTCTTCAAGGTATTCGAAGTTTTCTACAGGGATTTCTTTATCACCATATTTGCAAACGAATCTCTGAATACCTGATAATTTATCAGTTGCTTCAAGTGTAACTGTAACTGTATCCTTGAAGAACAATGTTTTAATGATGTCGCCGATAGAATCTTTTTCGGTGGAATATTCAATCTTCATTGATGCGGCATCAGGATTATGCCTGTCAATTTTAAGATCCTGTAATACGCCGTTAATATTAATCTTTACATCAACGGGTGCATAGATATAACCCTCTTCATCGCAAAGATATACACTACGCTTATTCTGACCGTCGTCACCGAATTTAACACTGCTTGTAAATGCACTGTCAAGAGCTGCCTTAATCTGAGCTTCGTCATCAGCGATTTCAATTTTTTCGTGAGAAATAATTGTTGTATCCTGGCCATACTTCTGAGCCTTTGCAATTGTATAACCAGCCTTGGGAGTTACCTCAACCTCAGAATTAATCCAGCCTGTGCCTGTTAAAGACATAGCTAAGGTAAAGGGAGATTCGGAAGCGTTACAATAGCGAATATTGATAACGTAATAATCGGAATCGCTAATCGCAATCTTACCCTCGTTCTTTGTAGCAACTACCTTAATCTTAAGAAGGCCATTTGCTCTGTTAAGGTAAGCAATAAAGCTGTCAATATTGCTGATATAAACCTTACCTGTTGTAGCGTCGCAAGCAATACCACCGAAGGGCTTGTCGGATTCTACTGCAAAAATCTTGTAGGTAATATTTGAATCGTCGGAAGCCTTAATTGTTGTTGTAGCAGCAATATCGGATATTACATTGCTGTTTTTATTAACAAAATAATCGATTTCATCAGTTTCACCAAAGTCAACAAATGCTACACGATCGCCATTTGTATCCTTGGGAACAACTCTTACGTTAAGCTCGTGTGAAATTTCTTTTTCTGCATAGTTTGATGTTGCCGCAATTGTGGCAGTAACCTTGAATGTGCCGGGCTCTGTAACAACAAGAAGACCCTTTGAGTCAATTGTTGCCTTACCGTCTGCACCAACAACCTCAACCTTATAAGCTACCTTTTCAGTTTTTGCCTGCTCTTCAGCGGTTGCGGCAAAATTGTATGCCTTGTTTATGGTGATTACATCACCAACCATAGATACGATTTCTGCATTTGATTTTGATGCTGCATTAGCATTAAAGGTAGAATTGTCAAATTTGAATTCTCTGTCACCTGCGGTAATCATTGCAGTGACGTCGTATTCTGTAGCCACATAGTTTTTGTCATCAAGCTCTACACGAACCTTAACGGGGTATGTACCAGCATCTTTAATTACGGGTACTGCCTGAGTCCATGTAGCGCCGTCATCAACGCTATATTCCGCCTGCTTTAATGACTTGCCTTCAGCGGGCTTAACCTCTACTGCTGCGTGAGAATTTGCATCATACGCACCACTGTAGGGAGCAAGTGTAACAACACCTGCGTTTAACTGTGCGGGTGTAATTGTAGCGGTAAATGTCTTTTCGATTTCGGATAAACCTTCGAATGATGATTTACCTACAACCTTTACGGCATATTCACCAACGTCTGTCTTTTCAGGAATAGTTGTGGTCTTTTCTTCACCGATATAGAAATCAAAGCTATAGCCATAGTATTTGGTTAAACCGGTAAAGTTTGTCTCTTTAAGAAGCTCCTGGGGCTCACCTGTGAAAACACCTGTTGTTGTTTTTGCAGTGAAGGTGATGTCAATTATTTTTGCAGTAACCTCAGTTACAAAATCCGTATAACCCGCTCTTTTTACGGTAACCATCACCTTATATGTACCGGGCTTTGAAATCTGAGGTACTGTCTTGGTTGCCTCAGAGCCATCTATCTGGTAGAAAACCTCATCACCCTCCATTGTGCCCTGAACGCCAACTGCATCAAACAGCTGTGCCTTGCCTGTTGCATTGTCAGGCTTGCACTGTGTATTGAGAGGTGTAACAACAATACCTGTAATCTCGTTTGCTGTCATTACCACGTCGATATTTGCGTTTGCGGAAGCAATAGCCTCGCTGATATTTTTTGTTGCGTAGCCGTCCTTTGTAACGGTTGCTTCAACAGTAAGACCATCTGCATAGTCAGCAGATGCAAGAATTGCTACTGCACCGTTGGCGTTTGTTGTCGCAGTGCCGCTTGTAACCTCGGCATCTGCGCTATCTTTAATAGTAAACGATACTGTGGCACCGCTTACCACTTCACCGCCGTCTTTAACGGTTACGGTAATAGCTTCGGGATAGTCCGTAGTTGCTGCTGAAACAGGAATAGCAGAAACGGGAACCATACCGAATACAAGTAACATTGTAAGTATTGCTGCTAAAACTTTTTTAGTAGCATTACCCATTTTACTCATGTTTTTCTCCCCTTTTTATTTTTTTCTTTTTATTTCATTATAAATGTTTCCGTTTAATACGCCATGAAGACCCAAAGAAACAATCATTAAAAATAACAAAACGTAAATCACATAAGTATTATTATACTTTGTGAACATAAGCGCAATAAATGATATTACACTTGCCAAAAACACACCGTCGGCAATTGAGGCATACATATTTTTAAAAAACCTCAACACACCGGGTATTTTTCTCTTAGGGATCTCATCCCCATGCTCCTGCTCGTGCCATTTTTTGTATTTCCATATCATTAACACAAAAAACACCAAGCTGAATAAAAATCCTGCCCAAAAAACCGAGCCCACTATAATTACGGATATGTTGCTCTGAGCCTGCACCGAAAAAGGCATTGCCAGAAACGATGCACCTAAAAGCACTGTAAAAAACAGGTACAAGCTCATTAACCGCCTGATTGTGGATTTTTTAATCCGCTTCATTCAATCACCTCGGCAGTATGAATCAGCATAACGTCATCAAGCGCCGACATTTCCTTCATAGGCACGAAGCTGGGCTTTTCTGTTGATTCATCGGTGAGAAGTGCGGTTTCATTAAGCGCCGCAGTCTCATCCCACGAATCGTTATTATCCTGTACGTATAATGGTGCTGTCTCATCAAGAGGTGCGGTTTCGTCGCTCGACATAGCAGGCCTTGACTGCACGGGAACGTTGAGAGGTGCAGTTTCATTCAAGGGTGCGGTTTCGTCGCTACCGGCAAAATCCCTTGCGCTTACAGGAACGTTAAGAGGAGCCGTCTCGTTAAGGGGTGCAGTTTCCTCACTACCTGTAAAGTCCCTTGAAAATACGGGAACGTTAAGGGGTGCAGTTTCATTGAGGGGTGCGGTTTCCTCCGACCCTATGCCTGCGCTGCGATTGTCCGCCGCAACGGGCATTGCAACCGGCTGAGGTGCTCTTTTGGCTGCTTTCTTTGCCTCTTTAGGCTCCTTTACAGCCTGCTTAGGTGCAGGTTTAGCTACACTCTGCTCCATTGTTGCCGTAAGCTTACCGCGATTCTGGTTAACCTGGCTTGACTTATGTTCCTTTTTACCCGACTTTTCATTAAATTCACGCATCTGAGCAATGGATTTACGAGCAGTTTTACCGGATAAATCACCTATTACACTAGGGATTTTGAATTTTATAAATAGTATTACTGCTAAAAGGAGTGCAATCCCCGCAAAAACGAAGGAGATAATTGAAATTATTGATAGTACTTCTGCTGCCATAATTTATTTCTCCTCCTTGAATTTATATTCGTTTTCTATCTTAACTTTATAGTTTTGGTGTTCACTGATGATTTTTTGTTTCATCTCTTTAGTGTACTTGTTGGAACCGCCATCCTTAACATCATTAGCCATTTCGTATACCCTGTCTAATAAGTCTATGAGTGTTCCTTTTTCAACATCAACACCGCTAAATTTTTCCTTGCAACTATTAAGCAGGCAAAATACTGCATAATAATAGCTAACTCTTTCGTAGTTACCTATTGTTGTATCATCTTCTATAGAATCAAGAGCTTTGTTTATGCCAACAAATAGCTTTTCACACTCATCCGTTGTAAGGTCGTACTTTGTATCCTCCGGTATGTAATGCTTCTGGAATTCACAAATTTCATACAAACTGTTTTCGTAGTATGACGGGGTATAGTTTTCGATTCCTTTGTTACGGTCAAGATATATTATAGCTTTGTTGCATCGCTCTATAACACCATCATTTAACTGACCATCTTCATTTATGGAAACATAATCGAAATAACAAAGTATTGCCATTCGGAAATTGATATCTGCGTAAACATCAGGCTTAGCTTTTTGAAGTTCAGCGCTATGGTTTTTCATTATATTACCATCTTCGTCTTTATTTCCGCCGTGGTAAATTCCTTCAAATTTAGCAAGGTCAACAGAGGTAAAGCCTTTTCCTTCGGAAACCTTGTCTTCATAATATTCTACTAATTTGAGATAAGCCTCTTCACGCTCAGGATATAAAATAACCGCCTTTTGATACAAATCCAAATCCCCTGTACGATTAACATAAGCATCGTAGTTGTTTTCGTTGATTGCCTTTGCAGCCAATGCAGTACCAAGACCCGAAAAAGCCATAATTACGCTGAGTACGAACGGCACAACCGTAGCTATAACCTTACGCTTCTGCTTCTTCTTGTATCCTGATGTAATAAGGTCGGGATGCTCAAGGTCATAAATAAGGTCTGCGCAGCTCTGATATCTGTTTTCCTCGGCGGGCTGCACGCACTTGTCAATAATAAGCTCAATACCTTCTGAAAGGTTGGGGTTAATCTGTCTTACGGGGATATAACCATCACCCATTCTGGGGTCAACACCTGTAAGAAGGTTGTGCATTGTCATACCCAATGAGTAAATATCCGACCTGGGTGTTGTCTGGCCGTTGTATGCCTCGGGAGGAGCGAAGCCACGTGTACCAAGAACCTTTGTATCTGAAAGATTCTGCTCCTTATACTCACGTGCAATACCGAAGTCGATAATCTTAATGTTACCCTCGGGCTTAAGCATAATGTTAGCCGGCTTCATATCGCGGTAAACGATGGGACGGGGCTTCTGTGAATGGAGGTAGCTGAGCGCGTCACAAACCTGCTTAGCCCAGTCAATAACCTTTTCTTCGTCCTGAACGCCGAACTCTTTTAAGATTTTATCTAAAGATTCGCCTTCGATATAGTCCATAACAACGTAGATTGTAATACCGTTGTCAATGATATCAACTATACGGGGCAATGCGGGGTGGTCAAGGCGCTTCATAAGGTTGGCCTCAGCAAGCAAGCTGTTTACAACAATTTCATCGTTAGCGCCTGTTCCCTTTTTTCTGATTTCCTTAACAGCCCACTGCTTGTTAAGACGACGGTCCATCGCAAGGTAAACCGTGGACATACCGCCGCGTCCTATTTCTTTAAGTACTTCGTACTTACCATCAATTATTGTTCCTATCTCTGTCATTTACCCCTCACCTCACGACATTGTTTTAACAAGTAAAACTGAAATATTATCACGCTCACCACGTGATTTCACCAACTCAATAACGTGCTTTGCGTTGCTATGCATAGCCTGCTTATGAGGAAGGACGCTTGCATCAAAATATTGTGCCAGCTCCTGGGGTGAAACCTGATGCCTGAATCCATCAGAGCAAAGCAGGTACACACCATTCTGTGTTTCGCCCACAATAACCTCAGGTTCAACGTCTCTTGAAGCACCAACGCATTGAAGAAGAAGATTTCGGCGACTGTCAACCCTTGCTTGCTCGGGAGTCATATTGCCGCGCCTTACTTCTCTTTCTACAAAGCTCTGGTCAATTGTCAGTTGCTTGAGACCCTTGTTTACGTAATATGCACGGGTGTCACCTACGTGAACGATAAGGTATTTACCCTCTACAAAAAGCATACCGGTAAAGGTTGTGCCCATATTCACGCCGATGCTTGCACCAAATTGTGAAATCTTAACGTTAAGCTGCTTGAGCATATGAGTCCACTTACCGCCGATAACCTCTAAATTGAGGTTACCTAATTCGTAGGGAAGCTCTTCTTCAAACCATCTTGAAAATTCTCTGATAACGGTAGCGCTTGCAAGCTCACCCTTCGCAAGTCCGCCCATACCGTCACAAACAACGGCAAGCATAACCTGCTTGTTATCCTTGTCATAAACAGCCTGCTTAACCAAAAGGCTGTCCTGATTAGTTTTTTTAACGATACCAACGTCGGTATCTGCAGTTGCTATATAATGCATTTTTTAACCCCCTGTTTATACTTTAAACAAAAAGTCTTCATTAGCCAGTGTAATAGTGTCACCATCAAATATTTCTATTTCACAGTTGGGCATTACCATTCTGCCGTTAATGTAAGTCTTGTTTTTGGAATTCAGGTCTGTAATAAAATATCTGTTATCTCTGATAACAATATCCGCGTGGCTTCGGCTGATAACGTTACTGTTGCTTACGAAATAATCAACGTAACTACGCTCCTTGCCGATTCTGAAAACGGGCTTTGATATTTTAACAACCTCACCATTGAAAATACGCTTAAGAGTGGGATATTTAATATACTCTTTTGCCGGTGCAGGACCATTACTATATGTATCCATTGGTGCAAAGGGCTCATCTGTAAGAAGATCTGTTTTGTCCTCTTCAAAAGCACCCGACATTACTGCAGGCTGGGGAGCCGGAGCAGGCTGCACGGGCTGGGGTGCGGGCCTTGCCGCAGGCTGGGGCGCCGGAGCAGGTTGCACGGGTTGGGGTGCGGGCCTTGCCGCAGGCTGGGGAGCCGGAGCAGGTTGTTTTATCTGATTAATCTCGCTTGAGTGAAGCTCATAAGCGGGCTTCATAGCAGGAGCATTGCCTGTAGGCTGTGCAACAGGGCGTGCGGGCTGGGGAACCGGAGCGGGTTGCACGGGCTGAGGTACCGGAGCAGGTTTTACTACAGGTGCCACCGGTGCTGCAACAGGCTGCGGTGCAGGAATGGGTTTAGCTACAGGAGCTTCGACGGGCTGAGGTGCAGGAACGGGCTGAGGCGCCGCTACAGGCTTAGCCACAGGAGCCGCAGGCTCATCTTCGATTAATAATCCTGTATTATCTTCCTCATCAACAATAGGAAGAACGGGCTGAGCCACAGGAGCAACGGGTGCTGCAACAGGCTGCGGCGCAGGAATGGGTTTAGCTACAGGAGCTTCGACGGGCTGAGGTGCAGGAATGGGCTGAGGCGCCGGTACAGGCTTAGCAACAGGTGCTTCAACAGGCTGGGGTGCCGGTGCAGGCACAGCCACAGGGACCTCGGGCTCATCCTCGACCAATAAAGCTGTGTTTTCTTCCTCGGCGAAAAGATCATCATCCATCATATCAGCGATATTTATTTCAGGCACGTTATTGATATTAACCTCTTTAATAACGGGCTCCGGAGTAGGCTGTACAACTTTCTTGGGAGGATGACTCTTGTTAACAGCGTCAACCACCTTTGCATCCTCTGCTAAAATATATTGTTCAACAAGCTTATAATCATACTCTGCCATTGACTTAAGGAATGCACCGAATCGCTGGGCATATTCCATATCTGCCTCACGGAAGGGCTTAGCCATTGCTGAGATTGCTGATAAAAAGTTTATTAAATTATTTGCATTAGCTTTTGCCGTAGCAGGAACGTATGCCAATTGTAAATCCCAGGTTGTTTCATTTATGAAAATATATCTGAAATCCAACAACAGTTTATCGGGAGATAAGTTCAGTGACTTAATGTCGCGTACAATAGCCGCCGCCTGCTGCATAAGAAGCAAAAACTGAACCTTAGACATGGGCTCTCTGAGTCTCTCGCCTAAGGGAGTGCCATTCATACAAACAAACTGTACACCACTGCTCTGAACAGATGAACCAAGAATACCCTTTATGGGAGTCTGGGATACATACTTTGCTTCACCATTGATAAAGCCATCTGTTGGAGCAAACTCTAAAGAAAGAATCGTTGAATTTCCATTTTTAGATATGTTAAATTGCATAAAAATTCTCCTTTATCCAATTTTGAATATATTTTCTCAACATAATTTTTCATTATAATCGTTTTGATTATATTCCCAAACAAAAAATTTGTCAATTAAATGCGGCGTTTTTTTTCGCATTTAATATGATTTATATATTATATATAAAGAGAGTGCATTTGTTTTGTCAAAAAAGCCGTATCCTCCGATAGAACAATGTTCTGCCGGAGGATATGTTTTCTTAATATTATACAGTTTTTTTAAGATCTTCTGCCAAATCACTGCAACTGCCGTATCGTGCAGATGGGCTTATGGCAACACATTTATCGATTATTTCTTCAAGCTCTATCGACAACAACGGATTAATCTGTCGTATAGGTCTGTATTCATATTTTTTAGTGTTAGGCCCAACACCAGTCACTAAATGGTGCAAGGTCATACCCAGTGCATACACGTCGGTTCGTGCATCTGATTGTCGTCTGCCGAACTGCTCGGGAGCCGCGTAGCCCTTTGTTCCGAAGCAAGCGGTGTCGCTTTTTTTCTGCGCATCGTAACAACGCATAATGCCAAAATCTATAAGGGTTAAGCGCCCGTCATCCCTGCACATAATATTCGCAGGCTTAAGATCCCTGAATATTCTTGGGGGATTAAGTGTGTGCAGATAACCTAACACTTCACATAGCTGCATACCCCAATCAACAACACGTTCCGGATCCTGAGCAGAATCCCTGTTAACAATTGCCTCCAGGGTTTCGCCCGTAATATATTCCTCAATAATGCACAAAAACTCGTCCGTTTCAACTATTTCATATATTTTGGGTATCATTGGATGGTCCAGTTCTTTTACTGCCGCAGTTTCCTTGAACACCATATCCCTAACAATTTTTGTGTATTTTTTATCCTGCTTAAAGCACATTTTAGCAGCATAAAGTGCACCATCGGAAACATCCTCAACAAGGTATACTCTGAACGTTCCGCCCTTGCCCAACATACGCAAAACTCTATAGCTGTTATCAAGCATAGAGCCTACAATATTTTTTTCGTTCAACAGCTTTTTCTTTTCGGGCTTGTGAGGAATTTGCTCTTCCTTATAGAAAACAAATTTCTCGACGTGAGCAAAATCGATAACGTCGTTAATGCATAATTTGTGCATCTCACCCTTTTCGATTTTCTTGGAATTTATCCAAACGCCGTTAGTAGATGAATCCTTTATGAACCACGTATAATCGTCATAGTAAAACGTTGCGTGATTTCTTGAAATTTTAGGGCTGCTGATAACAATATCGTTATCCTCTGTTCGCCCTACTATAATTCTGCCTTTTTTAATAGCGGTAGTTGATCTGTTTTCCGACCACAAAACAAGGGTATCTGAGAAAAGCCTTTCTGTATGATGCTCCTCGGGCGGTACCTCAAACACACCCACTCGTGCTTCCTTTTTAAATCTGCCGCATTTATGGCAGCACAGTTGATTTTCCGTAGGTGTTTTACCAACAACCGAAAATTCATGGGCGTTATTTTTGCAATCCAGATATTTGTTGCCTCTTTCATCGGCAATTTCTCTAACCGCAAGAACCGCCATACTTTTCATTCCCGATACATTCGGGTTTACTCCATCAAAGGTATCTATATGGATTTTAAATTTACTGAAATCAATTAATTTGCAATCATTTTTAACCGCAACTTCCCGTATTGCTCTGTTGAATTTTTCGATATCCTTATCTTTAAACTGCTTGAAAAAATCAAACTCAGGGTTTTGGGACATACAGGTAGTAAACAACGTAGCACACCATACCGCTGCACTAGGATAACGTGCCTTGATATTATTCAGCATAATATCGTACGCAAAGGTAAATGACGTCTCATCCTCAACGTACCCGTACATATTTTTACCTATTTCCTCGTTGAAATAATTTTCAACACAACCGGTAACGGCAACGTCGCCAAGCCAGTCGCCGGCTCCCATTAAAACCATAATTACATCGGGTTCGATTGCGCCGGAATGCAAATTGTACGTCCGCTCCTTGGAGCATCCGGATGGGAATAATTCTGCAAGGTCGGGCATTTTGGTAACGCGACTGTAGGCATAGGAATTATTAACTAATAATTCGCCACCGAAATAGTTTATAACCCTCTGCCACCAGGTACGGTTTTTATCTGAAATACCTGCTTTTACACAGTTTTCACCCTGATAAAATATTTGATATCCCGGGGGATTGAAGCCTGCAAAGGTGCTTACGGAGTCACCTAACACAGAAAATCTTTTACCGTAATATTTATTTGCTTTTCGCCAATCGGCAAACTGCACGTTGCCTATACCGGCTAATCTTTCACTGGTTTTATCGTTATACACAGCCACTCCGCTCGCCTCCTTTACAAAAAAATTAAGTGATTTATTAATTAAAGATTATAGTACTTTTCGAACTCAACGGGGTGAGGAACCTTTGAAATTTCGCTGCACTCCGCACGCTTTGCCTTGATGAAGTTCTTAATAAGCTCCTCGGGGAATACGCCGCCTGCAGTAAGGTAACCGTAGTCTGCCTCAAGAGCATCAAGAGCTGCCTCAAGTGAAGTGGGAAGACCCTTAAGCTTTGCCTTTTCCTCCTCGGGAAGGTTGAAAAGGTTAAAGTCGTAGGGACCCCAACCGTTTGTACGGGGATCAATCTTATTCTTGATACCGTCAAGACCTGCCATAAGAATTGCTGCATAGCAGAAATAGGGGTTGCAGGTTGCATCGGGGTTACGAAGCTCGAAGCGACGCTTCACGGGAGCCTTTGCATAAGCAGGAATACGGATAACCGCACTTCTGTTTGAGGTTGCATAACCAACGGTTACGGGAGCCTCGAAGCCGGGAACAAGACGCTTGAAGGAGTTTGTGCTGGGGTTTGTAATAGCACAAAGTGAAGAAATATGCTTAAGAAGACCACCGATGAAATAGTGAGCGGTTTCGCTAAGATTTGAGTAGCCGTTATCGTCGGAGAATACGGGCTCGCCTTCTTTGAACAACTGAATATGAACGTGCATACCGCTACCTGCTTCACCATAAATGGGCTTGGGCATAAAGGTTGCGGTTTTGCCGTATTTAAGGGCAGTGTTACGGATGATGTACTTGATCCACATTGTGTTGTCTGCCATTTTGGACATCTGACCGAGCTGGGGCTCAATCTCAAACTGACCTGATGCAGCAACCTCGGGGTGATGGTAGTTGATTTCGATGCCTGCGTCTGCCATATGTAAGCACATTTCGCTACGGCACTCATAGGTAAGGTCGAAGGGCTTTGCAATGTGGTAGTTCTTCTGCTTGGGAACTATAACGCCATCCCCTGCAACTGCACTGTTCCAGTATGACTGCTTAGCGTCAACGTCTGCGCTGATATTGTCGGGAGAAACGTTCCAGCCTGCCTGGTCGAAGAGATAAAATTCAAATTCGGGAAGAATGAGCATTGTATCTGCAATGCCGCTGTCCTTCATATACTGCTCAGCCGCAAGAACGATGTTTCTGGGGTACTGAGCCAGAGGTCTGTTGGCAGGTGAGTCAATAATCATTGCGTTACCTGTCATAGACAACGTGGGAATTGAGCAGAAGGGGTCGACAATGGCTGTATCGGGATCGGGGATAAACACCATATCGCTCTTTTCAACAACGGCATAGCCATAGTTTGAAGCGTCAAAGCCGATACCACTCTTCATGGTTTCCTCAGAAAAGTTCTCTGCTGGAATTGTAACGTGGCGGTACTGACCATTGATGTCAACCATCTTGAAGTCCACCATTTTGATGTCCTTTTCTTTGATAAGTTCAATAATCTTATTAATTTTTTCTTGCATTTGAACAACGACCTTTCTAAGTCTTATTTCACATTTTTTATTATAATATTTTTACTTTATTTGTCAATAAAAATGGCTACTGCTTTTCAGCAATAGCCAAATTTTTACTATTTATAGCTTTCAAATTTTGCTACAAGGTGTCTGCCTGTTTTTGCCATAAAGCTTGCGTAATCCGCCAATAGCTCGTCGGGCTTATCGTTCATAAACTTGTCGGCCTCAAAGGTAAGGTCGCCCTTATAATCAATTTCTGCAAGAGCCTTCATCACCTTATCCCAATTTACCGCACCGCCGAAATAGGGCAGAGTATGTAAATCATCGGTGCCGTCAACGTCGTGCACGTGCAAGCACTGAAGCCTTTTATTTCCCAGAGCCTTAATAAAATCACCTGCATCCTCTCTTACCAAGGCAGCGTGACCAAGGTCAAGGCAGGCAACAAATGCGTCGTTATTAAGAGCATCAACGTATTTTATAAACTCTGCGGGGCGTGAGCAGGTTGAGTGGTTAATCATACCCGTGTACTGCCACATATTTTCAAGCGCTACCCTTATACCATACTCCTCACAATAGGGAAGAAGTCTGTTATAGAAACCCATATTGTACTCGAATAATCTTTCGGGGTTACCCTCAGCATCGTATTCAAGGTGCTGGCACGGATGAACAACAATATTCTTTACGCCTAAATAGGAGGCTCTTTTTATAGCAAGCACGATTTCATCAAATCGCTTTGCAGTTCTTGCCTCGTCAGCATAGGATGACGAAAAGGGGGCGTGGGACTGATTGAAGCAAAGCCCCTTGTCCTCTGCATATTTTCTTATCTCAACGTAGTAATCCTTGTTGTGCTCTGCGGCATAAACCTTTTCTTCAGTTTGCGAAAAATCAATAGCATCGTACCCTGCTTCACTTAAAATATCAATAGCCCTGTGAAGGCCGAATTTGCAGTGAAGCTTGTCGGTTGTTGATGAAAGCTTCATAATATCACCTTATTAGAATTTGTGTTTTGCAATGCAAAATACTATATGTTCTATCCAATTGAAGATTAACCGAAAGAGAACTACCCACCACCAAAAGCGGAGCTTTTGGTCCCCCTCCCTATTTGCTAAAGCAAACAGGGATGATAGGATCTCCCACCACCTGACGGTGGTCCCCCCTCCTCCTTACGCAGGAGGGCGAGGACTCGCTTTTACTTTATCTATAATCGGCACTTAGTGCCCCTTTAATTACGAATTATGCATTACGAATTACGCATTATAATTCGGCGTTATCCCCTTAATTTTGCATTTATATATGCGCCTTACCTTCCCATTCCTTTGCAGGGGGAACATCTAAAAGCTTTGCAATTGTAACAGCAACGTCCTTGATGGATACGTCAAAAATTTCCTTGTTCTTTTCAAAGGGCTTGCCACAGAAAAGAATCGGGATTGTCATATCCTCGGGCATATCGGAGCCGTGACTTCTGTCGTGACCGCCGTGGTCGGCAAGAAGGATAATTGTGTAATCATCAGAAATGCTGTTCTGCAATTTTTCAACACAGGAAAGAGCCTTGCTTACGCTCTTCATATACTGCTCACTCATCCAGCCACAATCGTGACCGCCAACCTCGTCAGTTTCACCAAGGTATAAGAAAAGGAAGTCGGGTACTGCTTCGTTAATATATTTAATAGCCGCATCGGTGATTTTAATATCTGTGTCGCTCTGCTTGTGCTGATTTATGCAAAGAGAAACATCAAGATGGTCAAATCTGCATAAATCACGAAGCTCCTCCCAGGTATAGAAGAAGGCGCACTTTTTATCGTAATCATCAAAACGGTCAAACATACCCTTTATGGGGCGAACCTGGGGAACGTAGCCGTTGGTTAAAATACCGTGACGCTCGGGGTCAACGCTATGAAAAAGTGACATATGACAAGGAAGTGTAACAGAGGGCATTACAGTTCTTGCCTTTAATGAATACGTACTGTTCTCAACCAATTTTTGTGCAAAGGGGTTGCCGCACTGCATCATACCATCGGGACGCATACCGTCAACGAGCACAAGAATAACTTTTTCTGACATAATAATCACCTTTTTATATTATTTTCTTTACTTTTTTATTACGCTTGCAGGAAGCTCATACACCTGACGACAGGTTTCAACTTCAGTATTTAAATATTCCACTATAATCTGTGAACCGTCCTCAGAAAAATATGCCGAGGAAATATTTTCAACAAAAGTAGCAATAGGTTCATCAAAATCATCAATCGTATAAACAATTTCTCCGCTGAAAATATCAGAAACTTCAACAATGCCTGAACCCGTGTTGCAGGTAAGGTTACCGTAACTATCGGTCTGACCGCTATAAGTCGGTGAAATCTCACCTGTTTTTATGTTGTAATACACACTGTTCCTCGCATAAATTCCCGTGCCACCCTGAATCCACCGGCAAACTATATCTTCACTTTCTCTTGTTATGTGAGGAGCACGTAAACTGATATCACAAACCAATACGGTCCCCTCTATATCATACACACCGTATTCATATCTTTGAGTAACCGGCGTTGTACCTTTTCTGTAATATGAATCTGTTTCCGAAAATATTGGCTCAAGATACTCATTCAGTTTTTCAAAAATGCCCTCACTGATGAAACTCTCTTTATTAATAAAGCCGTCTACAGATAACTCTATAACATCGTTAGTATAAAAGGTTATCCCTATGCTTTCCCAATCAGACGTTAAAAAACGGATATAAAAATGTTCATCTGTTGTTTGAGCTTCTGTTACGGGTTTCATCTCAAACCCATTTAAAAACTCAGAAAAATCTTTTACGTACGGTTTATATTTATTATTGAAATCATACTCCCTATTGTCATAGTTTATAGTAAGCATGGTGTTTCTTGCATCAAATGCAAAATTTTGTCCCGAAACCACTTGCTTGAAGGTTGTTTTGTTTTCACTATTGCCACAACCACTTATACATATAAGCAAAAATACAACAAGTAATATTGACACTTTTTTCATAACTGCAACAACCTTTCCGAGAAATTTAAAAAAAGACCCCTAACTAAAAGTCAGGGGTGATTTTCTTATTCAAGCGGAATGCCTGCTGCGAATGTGCCTTTTCTTTCAGCGTATTCTTCATCAGTCATCTTAAGGATTTCGATACCGAGGATGATACCCTTAATCATATTGATGATGCCGATAACGCCACAAGAAACGAAACCGTAAACGATTCTTAAGATACCTGCTTTAACATTACCCTGAATGAAGCAAGGAACACCGTAAGAATTCAAAAGAAGTGTTAAAACACCGAATAAAACTCTGTTATCCATTTTTATTCTCCTTTGAAAAAATATTTTGTACAATTATAATAACATATCCAAAAAAAATGTCAATAGATATATAAAATTTGGTTAATTAATATGAAAAAACCAATAAAAATATTACTTATTTCAAAGGTGCAAGGTTAAGATTTTCGTCAGCAATCATAAACTGAGGATACTGGCTGAAGGTCTTAACTGTGGGCTGTGTTTCGCTTTCAAGAAGTGTGAATGTGAACTCGCTGAAGCCTGTGCCGTAATCTGCCGCAACGTGGGGAGCATCCTTAACAAACCATGTGTTGTCGGGGCAAAGTGCAGTTGAAGCGTCAATAACCTTGTCAGCAGAAACGTATTTGTAGTGTGCCGCCGCAAGCTGGTCTGCAGTAAGAATTTCTCTTAAGGGGGCAACTGTTGCGAAGTTTGATGTAAGCTCTGTTTCAAGAACGCCGTCACCATTTACGCCTGCCTTTGCGTGAACGGGTGTAAGTGTGCCGTTGTAGTTGGAAACGAAGGAGATTTTAACACCGTCTGCCATAGCATCGGTAATTGTTTCCTCGGTGCTGTAAACAAAGGTCTTTGTTTCCTCTAATTTTTCAAGTAATACGGGGTATTCTTCCTCGTGACCGCCGAAGATTGTTTCCAAAGCACCCTCAAAGTCAGCATCGGGACAAAGTGCCCAGAAGCCGCAAAGTGTACCGAAGCAATCACGTAAAACTCTGTCGTTTGCTTCGTCAAAGCTATCAACAACAATATCGTTTACAATGGCTGTCAATGAATCAAACACACCAAGACCATCAAAGATACCTAAGAACAATTTTAAGAACATATTATCATCGGTAGACTCGTAAATAAGGTTGAGAAGAATATCGGTATCAAAAACGATTCTGCCGTTAAGGGCTTCACCGCAAACGTAGGTGCCGTTCTGTGCACCTGAAAGGTAAACGATGGATTCAACACTGTCTGTGCCGTAATAGTACATATAAGCGGTTGTTACCATACCACCCATTGAAGCACAGATAATATTAACCTTATCCTTGCCACTGTCACTCTTTGCAGTGTCAATAAAGCCTTTGAGCTCCTCTGCAAGAAGGGCGGGTGTTTTACGCCAGTCGTATGTGAAGTAATAGGTGTTTTCTGCACCGTATCTTTCAACTGCGGTTTTAACAATGCCGGGCTCGCCGCCGTCAGTAAGGCTTGCAACGAACTCGGGGTGGTTTGCCATTGAGCCGGGGTACTGCACCATAGAAATGGGCTCGATTGTGTTACCCTCTTTATCGCAGGCAAGTGGTGAAAGAATTTCGTATGCTACGTCAAGAGCCGTATCCATAACAATGCTCTCGTCAATAACGTTCATACGAGCAAAAAGTGACTGGAACAAAAGGGGTACTATTGAGCCTAACTCAACGTTCAATGCCTTGCTTCCGTCCTCGTAGGTAAGACCTGCAAAATCAATACCTCTTACGATAACAACGGGGTTGCCGTCGTAATTTGCAGTGGTCTGACCCTGAGCAAATACGGGAATTGTAATAGAGAATACTAATACAACTGCCAAAACTACAGAAACTATCTTTTTCATCCTTTAATCTCCTTAAAATTAAAAGTTTATACTAATTCATTATACTGATAAACTCTTACATAATCAACTATAAATTGTACTTCCTCAGCAAAAATATTTTCTCTTTGAGAAGGAATGCCGTTTTCACCCTTCATTTCTACGGAAAGAATCAGGTATTCTTCGTTTTGACTGACTCCGCCGAAGTCCGTGCGGAAGGTTTCAACACCATTAATATAGAAAATGTACTCATCCTCATTCCATTCAAGGCCGTAGGTGTTAAACTCCTCATAGGGGTTATTATCAAGGTAGCTCTTTTTGGCACCCATTGCCTTGTGAGCGTCGCCGTAGCCATCATAATGAAGGTTGCTTGTGACTGCGTTGTTGAGTAAATCACCGTAGCAATCACTTTCAAAAATATCTATCTCAGTACCGTCGGTGCCGGTGCCGTTTTCGTTATAAACGCCGTCATTCATAAGCCAGAAGGCGCTCCAAATATCAGCACCCTCGGGAAGAATGCAACGACACTCAAAATAGCCATATTTCTGGCTAAAGCCGTTGGGCGCATCCCCATCGGTATCGATACCTGCACTGTACCAGCCTGCACCCTTGCCACCCATACCATCTTCAAGGTATTTAACGGGGATTACAAGACTTCCGTCCTCAGTGTAAGCAAGGTACTGATTCCAATAGCTACCCTTTCGGGCTTCCGTAACATCACCGTACTGATAATGTCCCGACCACACGCTACGGTCAAGCTCATCCTCAAACTCCTCACTGAAGGTAAGTGAAAATTTTTCTGTCGGTAACGGATTATTGCCGCCCGGAGAAAAAGAGGGTATGTTCAATATTGAGGCTAAAAAAACCATAATTGAACTAAAAAACGATATTATTGTCTGAAAAATATCACTCACTGACAGTCCTCCTTATTTAAGGTCGCATTATTTATGCCTTATTTTTATAAATGTCTGTTATTTTGTAGATACCACAAAGGTCATTCTTTCCTGAATGCTTTCGTCGCCGTGACCCGAGCCGTAGCCGCCATGGTCTGATGTAAGAATAATAAGCCAATCCTCCTGAGCATAGGTTTCCCTCTGCTTTATTGCATTAATTGTTTCGAGGGCGTATGCATCTGCAGTAACAAATGCCTCCTTATACCTTGGATTGTTGTATGAAAAGCCGTAATCATGGCCCGTTGAATCTGTGGGCTCATAAATAACGAAAATAAAGTCCTGACAATTTTCCTTGCTGATAGCGTCAACGGTATATTCTAAGGATTTTGCATCGTCCTCACATTTGTTGAAGGTAACGTTGAGCGCATTATCCTCGCAATATTTCTTTTCGTCGTTATAGGTTGCATCTTCTCTTGAAAAATGACCTGCCCAACGGGTAACAAAAAGGGAGCCTTCGATTGTGCCATCCTCTACAAGGGTGGTAAGAAGTGTTTTGGGCTCGACGCTTTTCACAATATCATTTGCGGTAATACCTGTTTTATCCGCCCACTCGCCCGTAAGAATCGAACACCATCCGGGAGCCGTTGAGGTTGCCTGAGTATTAGCCTGCGGATAATTAACGCCGCCGCAATAGGCAAGCTTAAGGGACGCGCCCTCATCCACCAACAGTGCTATACCACTGTTATCCGACTGTATTTCAGTAAGTATATCTGCCCTGCAGCCATCATATCCGATAACAATAGCCTTCTTCTGGGTTTTGCCCTCGGGAAGCTCCGACTTAAAATGCCCGTCTATAATTGCATATAAGTCTGTCTGCGGTATAGCGGTTTCAATGGTATTTTCATAATTGACCGCTTCCACGTTTTTTCTGTATAATTCCTCGGTATCCTTGAAATCGATTCTGAATTTAAGTGAATCCCAAGCAATTGCTCCGCCCACAATGCTTAAAACAAGCACTACTGCCACAATTGCTACTGCTAATTTCTTTTTATTCATAATATCACCTCAAAAACATTTTACCACGTCAGGGCTTCGTCAAAGATTTTAATGCCGCTGTTATCAAACGCCTCAATTAAAATTTCCTTTTCGCCGAAGGTAACAAAGGATGCCACGTATTCATCATTGGAATATCCGCCTACTACGTAGCTTGCAATATCGGGAAATCTGCTTGACATTGCCTGCTCTTTTTCGTCACCCGTGCCTAAAAATCTGCATTGGTGAATGTGCCCCGACATAATAAGCCTTGCGCCAAGTCGGTCAAGCTCGCCCCAGCCTGCAAGGGACAAATCCTCCTCAATATCGCTGATTGCCCACGAATGGCACAGAGCAACCACCCTGTCATTCTTAACCTCAACGGTCTTAAGCCAATCAATCATATCCTCACGGTATTTTTTGTACTCGGTCATACCGCCGTATTCGGGGTGGGTGTCAACCTTATCCTCACCGCTATCAAGCACCACGAAGGAAACACCGCCCACGTCTGCAGTATAATAAAACTCATCAAGCCCTAAGGCTTCAAGAATTTTGCCTGCATATTCACCACGGGTTTCGTGGTTGCCCCTGGCATAAATTACGGGCTTTGCACCCATTGAAAGCTCGCCTGCAAAATTAACAACATTGCTTACAACCTGCTCCTCAAAATCCACACCCGGTGTAGCATCGCCCAAAAGGATTATTGCATCGTAATCTCCGCCGTATGAAATAGCATCAAACGCCTTTTTGGTGTAGGTGTGCCAGTCAGAAATTACAAGGCAGGTCATATTTTCTGATTTCGGGGGTGTGAGCTTATACTCCCCCGAGGTAACAGTTTTACCCGTGTGACTGCCGTAGCTATATTGCTCCATAACCCTTTGAGAGCCGATTTTGTAGGTGTTATTTTCAAGATGCTCGTAGGGTATATTTACACTGTGAATTTTACTGTCGCTTTTTAATCTGCCGCCGTTTTCATCAAAAATTTTATAATCCTTACCGCCGTAGCTGTATTCAACAAAGCCTGTGCCGTATTCATTGGTGGAAAAAACAACGCTGTAATCCTTGCCCGTATCAATAACCATCGGGTGTGACGTAAGCTTATATGGTGTAAGGGGAAAAAGATTGAATACCACAATAACAAGCGTTACTGCTAAGGCTACCGCCACAACACCCTTACGGGCTTTACCCTTAATAAAACCGAGAAACAGTGCAAGCAGTGGCACCGCACCGAAGAAAAATGCATTCAAAAGTGACTTTTTAAGGTAGAGAAGATAACCCTCCTTAGCCTCGCCCCTGCCGTTTAACAAGGCAAAGACCAATGCTACCATAAAAAGAAGCAGCGTAATTGCATATTCAATAATGCATATAATTTTAAAGACTTTTTTGTTGCAAATCGCCTCGTTTTTGAGTCGGACAAAGAGCAAGACCCCAAGAATCACGCAATTAAGAATCATCACGTAAAGAAGCCCGAAGGTAAAGCTCTCGATATTCACCGAAATATCAACAAAAACCCAGGTTGCTCTTGCGGCATAATAGATAACGGGTGATATAACCGACAAAGCCAATAAAAGCCAGGTAAATAAAGGACTCTTTAAAAAATCTTTTATTTTTTTCATTCTTTTACCCTCTTACTTTGTTATTGCTTCAAGATATTGGGGATATTCGAGCGTAAGGGTGTTACGGTCGATTATGCCGAAGGACTCGCCGTTATCCCACACCATACACGAAAAGCCTAATTTTTCTGCAAGCTCCAGGTAATATTTTGCGTTGACTGTAAGATTATCTATATTTTCGCGGTCAGTCCAGCCATACTCGCTTTTTACTACACCGTAGCCCTTTTGGATATAGCAATCGTGCATTGTTCTGAAAATTTTATATAGCTCAAGCTTCTCACTGATTCCCCATTCCTTTTCGGCATCAGGAAATTCAGACTGATGGGCAGTGCCGAAATAATAATGCACTGACACAATAACCCTTTCATCCTCGGGAAGCTCAAGGGCTTTAACGTTTTCAGGAAGTCCGCTTGCGGCATACGTAGGAATTAAAACGTAGCGTGTTGCGTTATTACCGCCACTTTTTCTTATGGTATCAAGGGCGGCAAGGTTAAGGTAATTCACAACCTCACGGGTTTCGGGGTTGCCCTGCCATTCGTCCTCGGCACCCTCAACACGGGGCTCATTCATGGTTTCAAACACAAGGCTTTCGTCGTAATCTTTGAACCTGCAGGCAATCTGTGCCCACACCTTAGTGAGAATCTCCTCTGAGGATTCCTTGTGCGCGTTGTCGGTTATAAGCCAGAAGGCATCGTCGTGGTGAACGTTTATAATCACCTTTAAATCAAGCTCAAGTGCCCAATCCACAACCTGATTCACACGGTCAAGCCACGCCTCATCAATTGTGTAATCGGGTGCATCACCCAAATGCTGAGCCCAGGTTATGGGGATTCGCACACTGTCGAAGCCGCATTCCTTAACGTAGGCAAAAAGCTCCCTTGTGGTTTCGGGGTTGCCCCACATAGTTTCGGTTTCAAGCCCCGCCTTTTGGGTTGAATGCTTTTCGCAGGCATCAAAGGTGTTACCGAGATTCCAACCACGCCCCAGGGACTGAGCAAATTTTATAGAATCAGTCATTTCATAGTCGGGGTATAATATTTCATCCCTCATAGCAAAAATCACTCCGCTTAAAATAATTGCAACCGCCAGAACAACAGACAATATCTTAACAATTTTCTTTTTCATTGTATCATTCCTCTATCTGCATTTGCTCCTTGTGAAATTTACGCACGGTTATAAACGCACCGATTACGCAATACAGGGCATAAACACCGTATATCAGATAGGTTAATTGACTTATGTCGTTGGCAACCATCTGTATATTCAGGAAAAGCCCCATAACCGCCTGTACAATCCACAAATAGGTGTACTCGATATATGCGAGCATTGTAAGCACGGGAATAATAAAGCCAAAAAGCAGTGTGATGCTGTCAAGCACCGCATATTCATACTTAAAGTAATGTAATATCGCCGCAAGAATTGCCCAAAGGGCTAAGCCGCCAATACCTGCAACAACACGCACCTTGTTGGACATTCTTTTAAAAACAGCCGTTTTTGTTTTTTTGTAGGCGTTTTTCTTCCAGTTAAAGAAGGTCATAAGCTGTAGGGGGAAGCTGAAAAGGAATGCGGATGCCGCCGAGCCGTAAACACCCATAAAAATATATGTAACCGTGTATAAAACCGCGTTACACGCTCCGATTAAAGCGCCGATTCGGTTTGCCTCGGACTGAAAGGACATAACGAAAAGGGAAACAAATAAGGGAAGCATAAGAAAAAACCTCTGCCTTGTAAGTATCCCTGCAACCAGTATGGCAACGCCCGTAAGAACGATTATTATGATTTTGGATTTTTTCATTTAATCACCACTTTTGTAATATTTTAGCACAGTGTTGATATAATTGCAATTTTAAAATACTATTTACTTATATACAAACAAGTAGTATAATATAGCCTGTAAACTCCCGAAAGGACTTGATAATATGTTAAAGTATATCGGCATTGCATTGCTTGTTGTGCTTGCAGTTATTGTTTTGCTCCTTATAATTGCCGCTTTAAGGGCAGTTAAAATCAAAGCAAAGCCCAACACAAACACACCCGCAATCAACCCCACCGAAAAAGAAGCTGACGACTACGCTCAGAAGCTTGCCGAAATGGTTAAGGTACCCACAATCTCATTAAGAGGCAACACCGACCTTACCGAGTTTTATAAGCTCCACAAGGTTATGGAAAATAACTTCCCCCTTATCTTTTCAAAGCTTGAGCGCACCGAAATCGAGGGCAACCTCCTTTTCCGTTGGGCAGGTAAGGACCCCAAAAGAAACGGCATCCTCCTTATGGGTCATCAGGACGTTGTTACTGCAGACGAGCCCAACTGGGACCGTGATCCCTTCTCAGGTGAAATTGTCGACGGCAATATCCACGGCAGAGGCGCAATGGACTGCAAATCAACCGTTTTCTCAGAATTTCAGGCTATTGAAGAATTACTTGCAGAGGGCTACGAGCCCCCCTGTGATATTTACCTTGCAACTGCAGTTGACGAGGAAATCTCAGGCGACGGCGCACCGAAGCTTGTAAATTATCTTAAATCCAAGGGCGTACACCTTGACGTTGCAATGGATGAGGGCGGCGCTATTCTTAAGGACCAGCTTCCCACAATGACGGGCTGGTGTGCAGCAATCGGTCTTCTTGAAAAGGGCTACGTTGACCTTAAGGTTATTGCCAAGGGCAAGGGCGGTCACTCCTCCACACCCAAGAGCAACACACCCATGGCAAGACTTGCAAAATTCGTTGCCGACGTTGAAAAGGATAAGCCCTTCAAGGCTGAAATCTCAGGCGCAGTTTACGCAATGCTTCACGAAGCCGCACCCTACCTCGGATTCCCCCTTCGTATGGTTTTGGGTAATATGTGGCTTTTCAAGGGTCTGCTTACAAAGGTTCTTCCCATGGTTTCGCCCATGTGTAACGCCTTTGTAAAAACCACCTTCTGTTGCACAATGGCTGAGGGCTCACACACACCCAACGTTATCCCCTCTGAGGCTTACGTTGTTTGTAACCTTCGTACCGCACCCCACCAGAACGTTGAGGAATCCCTTGCGGTGCTTAAAAAATACGCCGATAAATACGACCTTGAGTTTGAAATCATCCACGCCCGTGACGCATCAAACACCGTTGACTACAAGGGCGAGGAATTCGGCTACCTTAAAAAATGCCTTAACGAGTGCTACCCCGATGCGGGTGTTATCCCCTACCTTATGACGGGCGGTACGGACTGCCGTCATTACGAGGAGGTTGCAGATAACTGCTTACGCTTCTGCCCCATTAAGATGAGCAACGAGCAGTTAGCCGCTATGCACGCCGCCAACGAAAGCATCGGCGTTAAAGAGGTTGCCGACTGCGTAAAATTCTACAAGCACTATATCAAAAACCATAAATAATAAATTAACCCGTCCTAATGCGCGGGGTTGCTAAGGACAGATATAATTATTGGGAGACACTTTGTAATGAAGTGCTCCCAATTTTTTATACAAAAAGAGACACTTTCGGATTGAAAGTGTCATAGTGGGTTATATGCATTGAAAGCAATTATATTAATCTGAAAATATATTCTTCGGTGTGTATAAGTGATATTGCAAATTAAAATTTGCAGTGTTATTTTTGATAAATCAAAAGTGTTATTGAAGCCTTACGGCTTCAGTGTTATTTTATTCGCCTTAAACTGTCCGAAGGACAATAACACTGTGCAAAGCACAATATCACTGCGAAGCAATATCACTCGCCGAAAGGCGAATAAAACTGCCGAGTGTCCTTACGAACACTCGGCTAACGGACGAGCTTTTTTACTTATATATGTTACGGCGCTTGTGTTGTTTCGGGAACAGGAACGGTAATCTCTGTTTCAGTGGATTCGGAATCCGTATATTTTTGTTCAAACCAAGCATAAAAATCCTCGGTTGTTTTCCCGATTAAATTTTCAACTTCCTTTTGGGTAGCCTCATTATATGCCAACAGACTTCCTACGCCATCAGCTTCCTCAACCACTTCTATGGCACCTGCTTCGCCACCGCCAAGGTAATATACAGTATGCTCATCAAAAACAAGTGTATATTGATACTTGTTTTTTTGGTTTATCCAACAATCCTCACTGCACTGGTGACCGGGATTCAAAAATAAAATGAAGGTTCCGTCTTGTTTTAACTGTTTAGCCTTGTGAGCCACTGTTATAAACCGAGGCATATCCTCCTGACTGCTGTTAAGAACCTCAACCAAAGAATAATAAATCCCGTCTCTTTTGACTGTTTCCTTACTGAAAATCTCTGTGCTTACCAATACACAAACTGCCGAAGAATCAACCGTTTCGCTTAATTCTTTTGATTCTTTGATTTGAGAAACAAGGTTTTCATTTGTTTGCATATACCGTATTTCTTCTTTGTGCAGGGTATTGGTGTTTTTTATATACGCAAAAACACTTACACAAAAACACACAACAATCAAGCAACTCAACGAAACAACCAAAGCTTTTCTTTTTTTCATTTTTATACCTCCATAATATCATATTTTTAGCAGCCTTTCAATAAAACATCGGTATCCGCCACTTTCGTAATAACTTTTTGTACCTCATAGATATATGACACTTTTTTTAAAAGACGTCATTATTTTTTTCGTTTTTTCTCGAATTTTGTACAAATGAACAAATGATAAAGCATTTTTTGTTACTTTTGACATTGATTTTTCTTTAAAGTAATTCAAAATAAATTAAATTGCAATTATTTCACTTTTATGTTAGACTATCTGCAACTATATTTTTAAAGGACACTGGTGATTATGTCAAACTCTTTTTCACAATTAATTTCAAAAACACTTACCTCGGTTTTCGGCACTGCTTTTTTGCCCACGGATTTAAAAAGTGGCTTTAGTTCGGATGCCTCCAAGACACCTACCGATTTTTCACCGGTGCTTCGCTTTGTTGCCTGCTCGGATATTCATTTAAGCGGGGAGGACACACCCGAAAACAAGGACGACCTTACAAATTTAATCAACGATATGTACGCCTATTGTGAAAAATCTGCCTACAAGCCCCTTGACGGCTTTCTTGTTGCAGGTGACTTTACAGGCGGCGGTGCCGAGGATGAATACAAAATCTTCAACAAGGTTATCGGTGAAAATCTGAAGGACGAAACAAAGCTCCTTATAGTGCTCGGAAACCACGAATTTATAAGATACCGTGACGTTGACGCCACTGTGGGCTACAAGGTTTATAAGCAGTACATAAGCGAGGACGTTGATACAGACGTTGTTATAAACGGCTATCACTTCATCGGCGTTTCCTACGACGATAACGGCAAAACCTTCGTGGGTAAGGCACAATGGCTTGAGGAAGCACTTAAAAAGGCTACTGCCGAGGACCCCACAAAGCCCGTTTTTGTTTATCAGCACCCTGCACCCACCCTTACCATTTACGGTAGCGGTAACTGGGGCGATATGACAATGAAAAAGGTTTTGAACAAATTTCCTCAGGTTGTAGATTTCTCGGGTCATTCACACTACGCACCCTCGGACCCCCGAAGCGTATGGCAGGGCAAATTCACCGCCGTGGGCTGTGGATGTCTTAAGGCGCTTATGGGTAACCTTAACTACATTGAGGGTGATAAGGATGCACCCGGTGAGTCGGGTAGCGCATGGGTTGTTGAGGTTGACGCTCAGGGTAACGTAAGCATGAAGCTTTACGACGTTGCTCACAGAATGTTCTTCAAAAACGTTGACTACTATTTAACTAATCTTAACAGCGTGAAAAAAAGAACCTTCAACTGGCATCAGCAGAAATCCCGTGATACAAAGCCTCTTTTCCCCGAAAATGCACAAATCAAGGTTACTGCAAACGACAAAAACGAAGCTATTCTCACCTTCCCCGAGGCAGAGGGCTACTACCCTGCTGAAAATTACAAAATCACCGTTAAGGACTCCCGTAACAAAAAGCTTTTTGAAAAGACCGTTATTTCCGAATACGTAAGAGCCACAAGCGAGGACGTTAAGGTGAATCTCGGTGAGCTTCCCAATGATACTTATACAGTAAAAATTAATTCCTACTCACCCTACGCTAAAAAGGGTCAGGTGTTAAAGGGCAAAATTACAATTAAATAAATTCACTAAACTCCGCAGAGATTTTCTGTGGAGTTTTTTTATTGAATTGGTCTTATATATATATTATAATTAATTTAATATACAATTTTAATGCAAGTGTTGAAAAAGAGGTGTTTTTGTGAAAGTTGAGCTTATCCCCCAAAAAGAATACCAGACCTTTAAAAGCATCGGTGCAAGTGGCGCCTGGTGGGCTCAGATAGTGGGCGGCTGGGATCATATTGACGAGGCATCGGGCAAGGAGGTTCGCGACAGAATTGCCGAGCTTTTATATAATAAGGAAACGGGCATCGGTATGGGTGTTTACCGCTACAATATCGGCGGCGGCTCAAAGCACTCGGGCAAGGGCACCTATTGGCAGCCTGCAAGAGCTACCGAATGCTTCGAGGCTTCAGCGGGTGAATATGACTGGAGCCGTGACAAAAACGCAGTTTATATGATGAAAAAATGTGTTGAAAACGGCGCGGACGAGGTTATTTTCTTTGTAAACTCCCCCATTGAACGGCTTACAAAAAACGGAATGGCGCATAATAAAAAGCATCAGCTTTTTCACGAAAACATTGCTAAGAAAAACTACGGTGCATTTGCAAAATACTGCCTTGACGTTACGGAGCATTTTGTAAACGAGGGTATCCCTGTAAAATATCTTTCCCCCGTAAACGAACCCATATGGGTGTGGAACGGTGGTCAGGAGGGCTGCTTTTACAGACCCCGTAGCGTTAAAAACGTTTTTAAGGTGTTTGTAAGGGAGCTTGAAAAGCGACATGGTCTTAAGGGCTTAAAATTATCGGGTGCAGAGTCGGGGGACTTAAGGTGGTTCAATAAATCCTACACCCGTCAGCTTTTAAAGGATAAAAATGTACGTAAATACCTTGACGGTGTTGATGTTCATTCATACTGTCTGCCCCTGCCATTACCCATTACAATCCCGTTTTTAAACGACCGACTGGGCTTTGTAAGACGATTCCGAAAATTTATGGATAAAAAATACCCTGACGTGCCCGTTATAATGAGCGAATGGACTCATATGCAGGGTGGCAGGGATTACGGTATGGCTTCTGCTTTGGTTACCGCCACAACAATGTATGAGGATTTTACCATTTTAAACGCCGTTTCGTGGCAGCATTGGATTGCAGTTTCAGAGGTTGACTACTGCGACGGGCTTATTTACATAAATCTTGAGGATAAAACCTTTGAAATGACCAAAAGATACTATGCCACGGGCAATTTCTCAAAATATCTGAAGCCCGGCGCTAAACGCATTGAGGTAACAAGCGACGACCCAGACGTTAAAGCTCTTGCATTCAAAAAGGATGACGAAACCGTTTTAATTCTCATAAACAATTCGGAAAACAAAAAGGAGCTTTCACTCCCCGTTGAAAAGGACGTTTTGATTGCAGTTACCGATAAGGATAACAACCTTACCGAAGCGGCAATTGACCCCAAGTGCATTTCCATTACCCCAAAATCTGTTACAACAGTGGTGATTAAATGAAAAATCCCATAAAAATGCTAAAAACCAACTGGAAAACCCCCGCCGAGGGCAGATATATGTCCCTTAAGGAGATTGTAGCCCTTGCGGTTGGCGGTATCGGTGTTAAATTTATTGTTTTTTGCATAAGCAATATGATTATAAGCATCGGTAACTCCCTTATCGGTAACACCATCGGTATTCCCCCCTCGGCAATTTACGTTATTTATATAATAAGCGTTTTATCGGGCTTCCCATTAACTGGTCTCAGAGCCAAAATGATTGATGCCTCAAAAAGCATAAAGGGTAAATACCGCCCCTACATACTTACCATGGGTATTCCATCGGTAATTCTCGGCATCGGCTTTATTTGGGCACCCTATGAAATTATGAGTCTGCCCGTAAAATGCCTTACCGTATTGCTTTTTAATATAGGCTTTCAGTTTTTTTATAACTTCCTGCTTGATGCTAATGACAGTATTATTAACGTGCTTTCGCCCAACTCCATTGAGCGTACGGACGTTTACGCCGTAAAATCGGTTATTGAAAATATTTCACCCTCAATTGCAGGTATCTTTTTACCCATTGCCGCAAAGCTTATAACCGGTGATGACACCCTTTACGATATGCGGGTTTACAGATTTCTGTATCCCCCCATGCTTATTGCAGGCTTTTTAATTTCGATTATTATTTACGTTAACACCGAGGAAAAAATTATTCAGCCCAAAAACCGCGCATTAAAAATGAGCTTCTGGGACTCCCTTCGCTCCGTTGCACGAAACAAATATTTCTGGATTATTTCCCTTGCAGGGTGGATTGGCTTTCTTGAGGGCTCATTCGGCAAAATACTCGAATGGATGTACAACTACCAGGGAGCCTGCACCGCAACTGAATACTCAATTATAACCGCCATTGCAGGTAATTCCTCCCTGTGGCCAAACCTTTTTGCCCCCTTCCTTATCCGTCGCTTCGGTAAGAAAAAGGTACTTGTGCTAAGTAATATTATGAATATAGTATTTATTGCCCTTATGCTACCGGTTGTTAAGATGTCCGGCGGAAGCGTTATCTGGATTATGCTTGTATTCATATTTATAAATCAGTTATTGACCTCCTGCGGTCACTTTATGAGCCCCAGCCTTAACGCGGATATCCGTGACTATCAGCAATACATAAGCGGTGAGCGTATAGACGGTATGTTTTCGGCAATCGGTCTTATCGGTAGCGTAATTACTCTTGCCACCTCCTCTGTATTACCCTTTATTTATGAAAAAGCGGGTCTTAACAAGGATATGGCGGTTTCCTTGGGCTATAGCGCCGACAACGTTTACGACGTGCTTTATAATGCCGACCTTTTCCAATCAATTTGCTCAATTCTTATCATTGCCTCGGTAGTGGGTGCGGCACTTAACGTTATACCCCTTTTCTTCTACGATTTAACCGAAACCAAGCAAAAGGCTATGATTAAGGTTTTACGTATCAGAGCATATTTTGAGGATGCCTTGAGTGGCACCGCTACCCCCGAGCAGGAAAAAGAGGCTCTTGAAATAATAAAAACGGCAAAGGAATATGCCCTTGTGGCTCCCCTTACTCCCCAAAAGGGAATGTCAGGAAAAGAAAAGAAGCATATAAGACTTCATAATCAGGAAATTGAAATGTCGGCCGTTATATTAAATGAGCTTAACTTCTTCAACACGCCCGAGGGACTTTTGCAATTAGAGTTTTCACGTGCGGTGCTTTCAGGCATTGAGGATTCCGACCTCAACACATATTCACAGCGTATTGCGACACTGCCCAAGAGCTCTACCGAGCAAAAGGAATTCAGAAGCCGTATGCGCTCTGCCATAAAGGATATAGAAATTGCTCGCAAAACCGCTTCCAGCAAAAAATATGAGGATATGGCGAGCTTCAGAGAAAGCATTCTTGACGAATTTTTTGATATTTCTGACAAGCTCAACAAGGATATTAACGACATTCAAAAAAAGCTCAAAAAAACCGTAGATACAAACGCAGACCCCGAGCAATTAAAGAACGAGCTAAGGGCACTTCGTAACGAGCAAAAAATCAACGAACAGGCAATAAAGCTTGCACAAAAGAAAAGCATTCTTTACAACCGTGTAAACAAGCCCATCTTTGATGCGCAAAAAAATATCGCCCGATACGAAAGCTATACAAGCTTTATTCAAGCAAATTCATAAAAGCTTCACCCGACAGAAATTAGTCTGTCGGGTGTTTTTTAACTATTTATATGTTCAATCGTTTTTTCAACCGCTTCTTCAATATCAACTAAGCTGACGCCGAAAATCGAGGTGTGGATTTTGCCGTTTATGGGCTTTTTCCAACAGTCTTCAATACAATCAATACCGCCACGCATACCTAAAATCGAGCCGACGGTTGCACCGTTGCAGTCCGTATCAAAGGCCATACCGACTGCAGTGCAGATTGACCTGCCGAAGTCACCCTCACCGTAAAGAAGACCCGCAATCACAATCATCGCGTTGGATATGGTGTGACACCAGCCGTGGTCGGTGTGCTCGTCATAGGCAGAGTGAATATTTTTGAAGCAATCGTCCACGCTAACGCCGTTTTTATAATCGTTATAGATTTTCATAACCGCTTCATAAAGCCTTGAGGTAGCGGGAATCTGAGCAAGACCGCCCAGAATAATATCGTCGATATTATCATTCACCGCCGCAATTGCTATCATTGCGGAAACAAGCATTTCGCCGTAAATACCATTTTTAACGTGTGAAATACTTGCATCGTTATATGCCGCCGCTGCTGCCCCTTCGGGATTGCCGGGGTTGATATAGCCGAAATAGTCGCCCCTTATCTGTGCACCTATCCACTCACGGCAAACATTTTTATACATAGCCGATGCGGGCGGTATAATGCAATTGATAAAGTTTATATACGCTATTCTTTCTGCGGTAAAATACGAGTGAATACCCTGATATCTGAGCCAGCTTTCAGCCACGTCCTTACCCTCAAAGCTTTTACCATATTGGTCAACAATAAGCTGTGAAAGCACCACGTAGTTTGTGTCATCGTCCACGGGCATACCGTCAACGCTATCCCCATAGGGTTTATTTTTAAGCTGGAATTTATAATGGGAGCAAACCTCGTCGGTAATATCCGTTGACATAATGTAACGGTGCATGGGGTAGTTGCCCGTTTCTTTAAGGAAGGGTATAAGCTCGTTACTGCGAATGCCCTCAACAGTCTTACCCAAAAGGCAACCACAAGCGCGACCCGTCCACGCTCCAAGAAGCTTATTCTTCAGGGTGTCCTCGTCGGGCATTTGTGATTCGTACTTATAGGGCTTTCTTAAGGCCTTGATATCCTCAAGCTTATTCGGCTCCTGATATTTATAATCCGCCCTCATATCGGCGTTTATAACCAACTCAAAACCCTTGTTGCTAAGTCGCTCCTTTTCCTCACCGCTTTCCATAGCGGCTACCTGTTCAAAAAACGCCCTGTGCTTTTCAACGTCAAGGCCCTCCTCGAGGCATTGGTTGTACTCCGCCATTATATCCGAGGAATAACGGTTAAAGCCGTGCACGTTGTTATAATCAAGCTTTATTTCGGTATCATAAATTTTTACTACCATATGGACCACTCTCAGATTATAATTTTTCTGCGAAAACAGCGTTTATATTTGTGCCTCGGCAAAGCCGATGCATTCACGCCCCTTGGTGGGGTGCGCCGTATTTCTTGCATTAAAATAAAGACGGAGCTTGTCACCGCATTTTACAAGATGGCTTGCATATACAAATTGCTTCATCCACTCGCTTCCGTTAACAACGGCGGGCTCAACAAGTATTTTTGAAAATCTGAAATCCAATCCGTCCTCAGACGTCATTAAAAGTATTGCAGAATGGCTTTTGCCATCCTTTTCGTAAATTCCGTTTTGTATGCCTATATAACCGTCGCTTAATTTATACACCTTAAGGCAGCCGCTGCACAAATTCAGGTAAGGGTTATTTTTATCGGGTGAAATCAACGGTGCCTCGGCAGAAACATACCCCGTGGTAACATCCGTGCTTTCGGCGTAGCTTATGTGGGTAGGCTCACAAAATTTACAATCCTCTATGTACGTCATAGAGCAGGAATAATAAAGCCTGTTAACCCCATTATCCTGCAAAAGAAAGGGGTTTGAAATAGCCGTTCCTCTGTCGCTTTTCTCGTATTCACGGGTATTGCCGATAACCAATCGGGGCTTTGACCACTTAACAAGGTCACGGCTCTGAGTAACGTAAATATCCGATTTCCATTGAGCCAGATTAAGAAAATTAAGTCCGTTAATAATAAGGGGACGAGTTCTTTCGTAATAAAGATAGTAAACCCCATCAATTCTGTTTATATTGGGGCGCATAGCTCTGTTAAGAACCTTTTTCTTTTTATTAAACTGCACCCCGTCATCGCTTATAAAGTGATATACCCCGAAGGTGGTGTGCAAAAACATATGCCACTTTTTATCGTGAGAATTGTCAGGTGTCAGCAGTGAGGGATCTGCCACAACAATTGCACCGCCAAAGGGCTTAAGCACGGGGCTTTCGGCACTCACCTGAAATTGAGCATCAAGCATCTGTTTTATGGTAATATCCTTCATTATTATCTTCCGTTTCAATTATTTTTCGAAATATATTGCACCGCTCTGTGCATAGGGTAACGGGGGTAAATCCATTCCCTTTTGCTCGGGGATACGTGATGCAATAGCATAATCGTGCAGCTTGCTGTAAAAGAAGCCGGGCTTAAACACTACCTGTGCGCATAAAAAGCCCTCTTTTTCCACAGGTAAGGTTACGGTATAATCCTTGGTTTTTTTTGCGGTGTATGTAAAGCACTCGCCGTCCTTATCAAATACCTGCAAGGTCATATTTTTACGAAGCCTTTTAACGCTTATTGTAACGCTTGTGTTATCCTGAAGCTTGACTGTATCGCCAAGAATAGCGTCACCGCTTGTAACGTCAATAAAGGACGTGCCAACCTTAAAGCAAATGGTTGTGTGCCCCTTAACAATGGCGTCAATAATATCCTCGGGGGTGTTTGACTTAGCATAAACGTAGGTAACGGGCCAGGTCAGAAGGTTTGTAATAACGTAATCTCTGTGATAATCGCTGCCGCCAACTACGGGGAGCTTGTGACCGTTGCGAAGCTGCTCGTGCCACCACTCGGTGCATTCAAGGTTGTCAAAATGTGTGGGTGAATTCCACACCTCAAGCACGTCCACGTCTGCGGCGTTCTTTTCCCATCTCCAGGGACACTGCTTGCAATGGGGGTGATTCATACAAATTGTAGCACCACGCCTTTTAGCCTCATTCTTAACTCGCAAAAAATCCTCGTAGGTTTCGCAGGTTTCGTAATCCTCTTTATCAATAACGTCCTTTACGCCCCACATATTACAATGGCCGCCGTCCTTAGAAAGCTCGGCACCGTAAATAAGGGTAAGGCCCTCTACCTCGGGAAACTCTGTGCAGTTAACGTTATGGTCTGTAATCATTACAAAGTCAAGCTTGTTTTTCTTTGCGCTTTTAACAAGCTCATCAAGAGTCAAGCCTCCGTCAGAGGCGGTAGTGTGACAGTGGGTAACACCAACGTACCATTTGTAGCCATCGTATTTCATGGGTTTTCTCCTTTAACTTTATTGTATAAATAAAGTATAATAGCCATTAATTTTTTTGTCAATTAACGGCTACTTAAAATATAAAAAATATTAACGGTTTTTAACCGCTTTTAATAATATAAAACCCTTTGCCAATAGCATTAAGAATGCAATTATCGGTGCATAAACCTCCCTTGTAAGCACCAAAAACAGAACAATTAAGACGTTAAGTCCTATGGAAACGGGGGTTAAAATTCTGCTCGCCTTTTCTATTTTTAGTCTACCGCAAATAAGCTTAAGCGCGCCCACAAGTGCCAACCCACAAAAGGCAATCCAATAAAATTTTATATTAAACGGTGTGGCTTCGGTGTAATTTAATAAATTCACCGAGTAAACAAATCCCTCAACCGTGTTTGGGTACAGAGGTAACCCGATAAGAAGCAGTGAAAATAAGTCCACAACACCCATTAAACGGTCACAAAGGGCACGTATATTGCTCTTATTCTCCTTTTCTGCAATAAAAATCAGCTTTTCACCCGATAACAGGTCGTCAATGGACACGTCAAAAAATTTTGAAATATCCTTCAGCGACTCAATATTGGGGTAGCCCCTGCCCGACTCCCATTTGGAAACTGCCGTTCTTGAAACGTACAACGCCTCTGCCAATTCCTCCTGGGTAAGCCCCTTGTTTTTTCTTAATTCCTGCAGCTTTTCGTTAAATTCCATTTTAATTTCACCTGTTTATCTTTTAAAAGAAATTAATGCAAGACCCTTGTAGCTATAATATATCCCACCGCTTAAAATCAACGAGCCTACAATATCCGTAACCCAATGGACGCCGGAAATCAGTCTGCCCAATACCATAAAAGCAGAAAAGACTATTACCAACGCACCTATAAATCCTTTGACTTTTGCACTTTTAACCCTTAAACCAAGCTGAAAAATAAGCGTTGGCATAACCGATACAACCAACAGAGTGGTTGACGAGGGGTACGAAGCCTCCATAAAGCCGTTTATTAAAATCGGTCTGTAATTTATGGGTATCATTTCAAAAATCAGATACCCGAATATTACTATAACATAATATACGCCCAAAAGTATAATATCACGGTCAACCTTGAACAAGCTTTTTCTTTTTATTAGTTGTATAAGCCCCAAAAGACCGAAGCCCATACAAAGAAAAACAGGCACAAGACCCAACCAATCCGTAATATTATAAAGGGTCATATTAACGCCCGTCAGCGAGTGAACCCACGTGTTAAGACTTGCAAATCCCACCTCGGTACCGTTTACACCAACCGCTTTCACGTCAACGGTTTGAATAAGCATTGTCCATAGAGTAAAGAGTAATAGTAATATACCGCCCGTAATTAAAAATATTTTTCCGCTTCCCTTAAAATTTTCTTTTTTCATTTCTTTCTTCCCTTCTTATATGATACCTTAAGGGTACTTAAAATCAACCCGAAAGTAAAGAAACTAAAAATAAAATCCCCGACACTTTTCGTGTCGGGGCAGGATTCGCTCAATTAAAGCCTGTTTTTGCTTCCTTAGGGAAAACAGCCATCAGGCGGCTCATATATATTTTTCAATTTCTACTGCAGAAGCGGAGTTTTTATCTACAAACAAATTAAAATTATCGTGTTTTTTAAGCATGGTTGCAGGAATCTCAGGTGTCAGCTCGTTCTCAAGGGTGTCCTTTATTGCCTGAGCCTTAACCGAATGGGGCACGCAGGAAATAATTACCCTTGATTTCATGATTTCCTTAACCGTCATGGACACGGCTTTTGTGGGAACCTGGTCAATATTTTCAAACCAACCCTCGCCAAGCTGCTGATAACGGCATTTTTCTGCCAATTCAACAACAATATAGGCATTATCATTCTCAAAATCTGCAGGTGGGTCGTTAAAGGCAATGTGTGCATTCTCGCCAATACCGATTAAACCAACGTCCACGGGCTTTTCACGAAGCTTTTCGGTTAAAGCAGCTATATTGGCATCAACATCACCCTCGGTGTTTACGTAATATATGGCTTTTGCGTTAACAAAATCGCCGAAACGCTCCTTAATATATTTGCGAAAGCTTGCAGGATGTGTAATGGGCAAATCAACGTATTCATCAAGGTGGAAAACCTCAACCTTAGACCAGTCAATGGGCTGTTTTACAAGCTCCTTAATGGTTTCAAACTGTGAAGCACCGGTGGACATAACAAGCCTTGCGCTTCCATTTTCAGAAATTGCGGCATTAAGCTTTTCTGCAGTAAGCACTGCTGCTCGCTGACCCAACTGTACTGCATTCTCAGATAACGTAATTTTCATACTCAACTCTCCTTAGGGTGAAAGGAATTATCCGAACCGTGTTTTCTACAGGCGGATTTCCGTTCATCCTGCGTTAAAATACTCGCCAATCCGTCAGGATTAGCTGCGTTTTTGCCTTGTCTGACCAAAAATCCGTACTGTAGAAAATCTT
>JAZONH010000045.1:0-3240 GCA_045654405.1 Acutalibacteraceae bacterium
TTTGACCTGAAAGATAAAGATTTTTATTGGATTTTTGGTGTTGAGGGCGAAGATAGGCTGGCGCCTTTCAAGACCGAAACGCCGAAAAGCCTTGAAAAGATTAGCTTTCAGGCAGGTTCGGATAACTCATTTCACCCTAAACGTTCTACAATAAAATTGTAACACCAAAAATCGGGATTTCAACCCCGACGGATACTAATTTGCATTTTTACGAAAAAATTTTTTCAACAAACGTTAACAAGTGTTGACATACGTTAACGGACGTTAACAACCGTCAACAAACGCAACCAAAATAAATATAGATATAAATATAAAAATAGATATTGAAATAAATATAGATATAGATATAGTTACAGAGAAGGATAATAAATTTAGATTTTGTGAAAAATTTTTTTTTGCTTCTGGTTATAGTATGAAGCGGCGGTCGTGTTCTGCCTCTCTTCGAAAGGAGGTATGCTTCGCGTTACTTTTGGTGAAGAATAACCGTAAGAGAACTACCCACCACCACGCCTACGGCGCGGTCCCCCTCCCTATTTGCTAAAGCAAACAGGGATGATAAGGCTTCGCTTTTCAATTACTTTATTTATAATTCGGCACGAAGTGCCCCTTTAATTACGCATTACGCATTCCGAATTCCGCATTATAATCCGGCACTTATGCCACAATAATTTTGTATTTTGAATTCAAAAAAAGCTCCTTGCCGTAGCAAGGAGCTTTTGGTTAGTTTACTGTTTTGCGCCGTTGTCGAACATTTCGAGGGTTTTTACTGTTGCGGCGAAGCAATTAGCAATGCCCTCTTTGTTCATATTGTCATAGGAGTCAAGGCGTGTGTGGTAGTATCTTTCAAGCTTGTGGTTAAGGCCTGTAACACCTGCGGCTCTGAATCCGCCCTGTGTGAAGCCTGCGGCATCAACCGCACCGCCAAGGGGAGGAATCCAGCCCTTTGTACAGGGTACGCCTGCTTCAATAGCAGCCTCATAGAAAAGGTCTGCAACCTCTTTATCCGACTTAACTGTGCCGTTAAGGTCACGGTAGTTAGCCATAAGGTACTTTGACTCATTGATTGTGTCGAATGCGTAGAAGAAGGTGGGTACGTCCTGGAATTCGCCCTTGTGAGCCTCTGCCCAAGCCTTTGAGCCGCGCAGACCGATTTCCTCAGAGCCTGTAAGGATAACGCCAACCTCTGTGTTTTCAAGCTCAATGCCCTCGTCCTGGAGGTATTTAAGCACTGCGATACCCATATAGCAGCCTGTAAGGTTATCGTTAGCGCCGTCAACAACGCGTCTGTAGTTAACCATAAAGTAAAGGCCGATCATAAGGGGAACGAAGATAAGACCAACAAGGCCTGCAATTGTTAATTTGTCTGAAAGAAGGGGCATTGCGGGTGCAACACCAACGGCAATAACCTTGATAACTGAAAGAACAAGGAAATAAACTGCGCCTAATGCAACGGAGATTGCGTGACCCTCAAAGCCAACGCCGCCGAATGCGTAGTTAACGGGCCATTCCCACGTAGCATCGGGGTGACCGTTGAAGATGATTCTGCGCTTGGTTTCGCCTGTACATTTTTTAATAGCGGTTACGTTGTGGCTTGTCTTTTTCTTGAAAATGGGGTCAAGAAGCTTTTTATATAAGCCGAACTGAAGAAGAACCAGTGCGAAGCCTACAAGAATAAGGGGGATTGAAAGCACGGGCATAAAGAAGAATGCCGCAACAGCAAGAAGAACGAAGGTGATGGTGAAGTAAATCCAACCGTAGAATGCACGGGGTGAAACGGTGTAGGATTCAAGCTTAACATCCTCGCATCCGCAGTCCTTAAGCACCTCTGCCATATATTCGCAGCTCTTTTTTTCGCCCTCGCTACCGGGGTCGCGCTTACCGCAGGTTTTGATAACGTGGGTAATTTCGTCAATCATATACTGAGCGTATTTGTTTTTAAGCTCAATACCCTTTGACAGATTTGTTTTGTTTTCAACTGACATTTTTCTCACTCCAAAAAAGTTTGATACTTATATTTTACTTTATTTTAATACAATGTCAACAAAAACTTAACAAATTGTTGTGTCAATAAAAATAGGGTAATGGTCGCTTAAGGTGGTAAAGCAGGACTGGGAAAGCAGGGCATAGCGTGTAACCGTAGTAGCACCGCGGGTAAAAATGTGGTCAACGCAGTAGGATGAGGTGGTCTTGGCGTTGCCGTGGATTTTTTGGGCGGCGGTAAGCTCGGTATCGGTAAAATAGGTGGATATAATTTCGTGTGCCCCTGCACGAAGAGTGTTTTTATCGGTACGCTTATCGGAGTTCAGGTCACCGATTAAAAACAGGGGACAACCGTAGCGTTCGGATAGCTCACGGCTCAGGGTCAGTAGCTCTGTAGCCTGCGTTAAGGGTGCGTGGCTTTCGGCTTCACTAAGGCTCAGGTGGGTGTTGATAACCAGAAAGGGCTGGTTGGTTGCTCTGAGCGTGAAAAGACCCCACACCGCACGTCGGAGCCTGCCGTTGTGACCCACGGAAAAGGTCTGCTCGCCCCACTCATCAAGGGAAAGGGTACGGGGGTTATAAATTATGGTTGTCATTGTGCCGTAAATATTGGTTTTTAAGGGGGATATAAATTGGTAGTGGGTGTTGGTGCTAAGGGCGTAAAACCAATTGCGGCTCGCCTCCTGAAGCCCTGCAACGTCGGGACTGAGGGTGTTTATAAGTTGGCATACCTCCGTAGCCCGTGAGTAGGCAGGGGTACCGTAATAGCCCGGTGTATCTGCAAGCAGGTTGTAGGTCATTATGCGTAAAGCGTTACGGGGCTTGGGGCAGGTGCGGTTAACGGCGTTAAGAGTATCGGTGAAGCGGTCATCGGTGGCGAACACGTCGCCATTGCCGTAAAATAAAATGGTGTTTAGAATTATTACAAAAATTATGATGAAAGGGAAAAGCTTTATGGAGTTTTTTTTCATAATAATATTATGGACAGAAAAATGAGGAAAATAAGGAGTCAGGAGTTAGAAGTTTCGGGGAAGCTTCGCATTACTTTTACTGAAGAATAACCGTAAGAGAACTACCCACCACCACGCCTACGGCGCGGTCCCCCTCCCTATGCCTACGGCACAGGGATGATAGGCTACGCATTACTTTTACTGAAGAATAACCGTAAGAGAACTACCCACCACCACGCCTACGGCGCGGTCCCCCTCCCTATGCCTACGGCACAGGGATGATAGGCTACGCATTACTTTTACTGAAGAA
>JAZONH010000046.1:0-101293 GCA_045654405.1 Acutalibacteraceae bacterium
ATACAATCTGGTCAGTATCGGTAACGACATCATGGACTTTATTGAAAATGTGATTTGTGATTCTGTTGCCGTGTTGGGTCATTCGTCAGGTGGACTGATTGCAGCATACATTGCAGCACAATCTCCCAGATGCACCAAACTCATATTGGAAGACCCTCCGTTCTTCTCAAGCTGGGGCGAAAGAAGATATAATACATACAATTACAAGGATTTATCCTCTGTCTGCCATAATTTCCTTTTGCAGGATGTGGAAAAAGATTTTGTCTATTATTATTTCAAGAATCAGTATTGCTGGAATTTCTTTCCCGATGAATCCAGAGAAACTGTCAGAGAAAAACTGAGTGGTTTCGCATTGAAATACCGAACCAAACATCCTGACAAAAATCTGAAAGTTCTGTTTTGGCCTAAAAAGTTTTTAGAAGGCTTTAATGGCCTGCAATATTATGACCCTCGTTTTGGAGAAGCCTTTTATAACGATTCGTTCAATGACTCTGTTGATTACAATGACCTTCTTTCTAAAATCAAATGCAACACTCTGTTTATGAAAGCAAAGACAACGATTGGTGAGAATGGCTTCTTGCAAGGCGCATTGTCTGATGAAGATTTGCAGAGAGTCAATGTCTTGATTGAAAATATGAAAATCCAGCAATTTGATTGTGGGCACGGTATTCATACAGAAAAGGCAAACCAGTTTGTGGAAGCAATAATTTCAATTTGACAAATTCCAATTTGTCGAATAGATGACAATTTCCCAACTTCGCTAACTGCCGGACAGAAAGCTTGAAGGACTAATTCTTAACTGAATTATTCGGAAAGCAAATAATTAAACGAATCCCCACCGATTTTCGGTGGGGATTTCTATGTCTACGCAGAGTAGGTTGCAGTATGGATGACAAGGCAGTATAATTGTTTGTGAGGTGACTTATATGGATACATATATAACGGGAGCAACTATCAAAACCTTGCGTGAAAAAAGGGGGATAACACAAACACAGTTGGCAGATGTACTTGGCGTCAGCGGTAAAGCGATTTCAAAATGGGAAACAGCAAGGGGCTTACCCGATATAACGTTGATTGAGCCTTTGGCAAAAGCCCTTGGTGTTTCGGTGATGGAATTGATGTCGGGAGATACTATTATAAATAAAAATATCTCTTCAAATATTTTACTCTCCAGATTTTATGTTTGCCCTTTGTGTGGAAATATTATACGAACTACGGGTGACACTCTTATAAGTTGTTGTGGAATTACGCTCCCGCCACTTGAGACAGAAGATATTGATGATAATCACGAAATAACTATTGAAAGAGTAGAGGATGAGCATTTTATAACTATAAGTCATTCTATGAGTAAAGACCACTATATCTCGTTTATTGCATATTTAACAACTGATAGAGTGCAGTTTGTAAAATTTTACCCTGAGGGCAATGCAGAAACTCGTATGCAATTCAGAGGCAGGGGATATTTGTACATTTACTGTAATAAACATGGGTTAATGAAAAAGAGAGTTTAAATACAGGCTTTCCCCACTTTGCTAACTGCCCCACAGGAAGCTTAAAGGACTAATTCCTAATAAAACAACAAAAATCTGTCACCCTTTCGGGTAACGGATTTTTTTGTTGTGGGGTGGGGCGTATGCCCTGCAATAACCAACAAATCTGTTGACAGTGTTGCGTAGCGTAGTATAATGAATGAGTAAATATTAAACGGCAAGGGCAGACGGTAAGGGTGACGGAATGAGAAAACAAGCTTCAATGCTTACGGGCAGTCCCGTAAAAAGCATAATACTTTTTGCTTTGCCCATTATGGCATCGTCAATGCTCCAATACAATTATTCCCTTGTGGATAATATTATTGTGGGCAGGTATGTCGGCGAAGGTGCCTTGGCGGCAGTTGGGTGTGTGGGACCCATAAATTCCTTTATAATCGGTGCGGCGCTGGGTCTTACTACCGGCTTCACCATTCCCGTGGCACACGCCTTTGGTGAGGGCAACGGCAAAAAGCTCAGCCATTTTGCCGGTAGCAGTATCCTTATTGCCTTTGTAATCGGTTGCATTATTATGGTTACGTCACATATTGTTTCACCGATTTTGCTTGACCTTGTGGGCACGCCCGAGGATATTAAGGGGATTGCTTCGTCATATATAAACATTTTGTATTACGGCGTACCCATTCAGATGCTTTCAAACAATTTTACGGCTATTTCACGTTGTACAGGTGAAAGCAAAAGACCCCTTTATTTTTTCTGTATAAGTGTTGTTGTGAATTTCGTGCTGGATATTATTTTTGTTAAATATCTGCATTGGGGTGTTGAGGGTGCAGCTGTTGCAACGCTGTTTTCACATTGCACCGCCTGTGTTCTTAATGGTATTTACGTTTTTAAATACAATGAAAACGTGAAAATAAAATGGTCGGATTTCCGCCCCGACAAGCGTACTGTTTTTTATCAGATCAGACTTGGCATCCCCGTTTCACTTCAGTTTACGGTTACCTCTGTTGGCTCAATGTGCCTTCAAAGTGTGGTTAACTCCTTCGGCACCAACGTTATTGCCGGCTTTACAGCCGCCGCAAGGGTAGAGGGTGTAACCAATATCCCTATGTCGGGTCTTGGGGTGGCAACACAGACCTTTGTAGGTCAGAACTACGGAGCTAAAAATTACCAAAGAATACGTAACGGTGTTAAAAAAATACTGATTCTTGATCTGCTTGTATCCGTTGCCATGAGCCTTATTTTGTTTTTTGCCGCAGAGCCGGTTATTAATCTGTTCGGCAGTAATATGAATGGCGAAATTATGGTGGCGGCAAAGCGATATATCCTTGCTATTGCACAGTGCTACAGCCTTGTGGCTACGCTTTTCGTTATGCGCAATACCCTGCAGGGTATGGGCTTTACCTATGCAAACTCCGTTGCGGGTATAGGCGAATTTTTTGGAAGAATTGCCGTTGCGTTTGTTTTAACGCCCTTATTGGGATTTGATGCGGTGTGCTATGCAGGACCTGCTGCGTGGCTTCTTGCAGATATACCCCTTGTGCTTATATATCTGAAAAAGCAACGTGATTTTAAAAAACTGATTTGATGAATTATAGGGTGGTGCTTTTATGGGTAAAAGACCCAACGTTTTATTTATTATAACTGACGACCAACGCTTCGATACTATCCGTGCTCTGGGTAATAAGGAGATTATAACCCCCAATCTTGACAGACTTGCTAAGCGTGGCACGTCCTTTGTCCGTGCTCATATAGCAGGGGGAACTTGCGGTGCGGTGTGTATGCCCAGCCGCGCTATGGTTATGTCGGGTCGAAATCCATTTCACCTTGAGGAATTAGGCGGCAATATACCGCCCGAGCATAAAACCCTTGGGGAGACCTTTAAAAATAACGGTTATGAAACCATAGGTCTTGGCAAATGGCATAACGGTTGCCCTGCCTACGCCCGAAGCTTTACTCAGGGTGCAAAAATCTTTTTTGGCGGTATGTGGGACCATTGGAACGTGCCCACCTGCAGATATGACCCTACCGGTGAATATGATAACGTAATAAATTTTGTTGTTGATTTTTTTAATGATAATACGCCCTTGGCTCAGCATTGTGACGAATTTGACCCCGGCAAGCATTCAAGTACCCTGCTTACAGATGCGGCCATTGATTTGTTAAGGAAAAATGCAGGTCAGGAAAAGCCATTTTTTATGTATCTCGCATATCTGGCACCCCATGACCCCCGTACAATGCCCGATGAGTTCAAAAAAATGTATGACCCTGAAAAAATTACGCTACCACCTAATTTTCAGGGATTTATTGATACAAATTACCCGCTTATGGTGCATCGTGACGAGCACCTTGCGGCATATCCGCGTGAGGAGAGCGAGATTAAACGGCATATTGCAGAATATTTTGCAATGATAACTCACCTGGATTACGAAATTGGCAGATTGCTTGATGCCTTGCACGATTCGGGCGAGGAGGATAACACAATTATCGTATTTACAGGGGATAACGGTCTTGCCGTCGGTCAGCACGGTTGGCTGGGTAAAGAGGATATTTATGAGCATGGTGTTCGTATTCCGCTTATTATGGCAGGACCCGGTATTGCTGAAAACGCTAAAAACAATGCGTACGTTTATCTTTACGACGTTTTCCCCACTCTTTGTGAAAAGCTCGGCATAGAAATCCCTGATTCGGTTGACGGTAAAAGCTTTGCCCGGTTGCTTGATGGTAATCACGGCGAGCATTTCCGAGATAATTTATACCTGATATTTGATGAGTTTGTGCGTGGCGTCAAGGATGACAGCTACAAGCTTATTGAGTATCGTAACGGCGATAACGAAGAAGATAAGTGGACATTCCTTTACGATATTGAAAACGACCCCTGGGAAACCAGGAATCTTGCAACGGATGAAGGCTTTAATGATAAGGTGGCTGAGATGCGTGAAAAAATCATCAGATACCGTGATGAATGGGAAGAGCAATCACATCCGTGGGGTGTTGATTTCTGGAAAAGATTTTAATGTAAAAGTAAACAAACAGCCCCTTCGGATAAATTCGGGAGGGCTGTTTGTTGATTATATGACGTATTGGGAATCGGTGCGCTCGTCTGTTAACGTGCATCTGAAATCAGGGTATGTGTGCATAAGCTCCTTTAAAGCTTGCGCTATAGCATTATAGTCCGGGGCTATGCTTTCACCAAAAACCTTTGGGTCGGGTAAAAAACGTATGTAGGTGCCGCTGCTTTCGTCGGATTTTTGTACTTGTAGTTCACCGACGCTGTAGCCCTCTTTAAAATCAAGGGATTTTTTATTATGTAGTAAATAAAAGGTGTTCTGTCCCGGCAACGGGTGATTTCGGTTGCGGATTTGCACAGAAAATCCGGTTAAACCTTGTTGGTTTTCAACAAAACATAGAAATACTTAAAAAGCCGTTATTTTTGTTGAAAATTGGCGCTTTAAGGCATATAATCAAGCAGTAATTTTAATGAAATCGGTGAAGATTATGGAGAAATCAAAGCAACCTATTTTTAAACCAAAGCTTATTTCATCACTTAAGGGCTACAACGGTGCCCAATTCGGCAAGGACCTTACGTCAGGTATTATTGTTGCCATTATTGCATTGCCCCTTTCAATAGCTCTGGCTCTTGCTTCGGGGGTTACACCCGAGCAGGGTCTTTACACGGCAATAATTGCAGGCTTTGTAATTTCAGCACTTGGTGGTAGCCGTGTGCAGATTGCAGGTCCCACAGCGGCATTTGCTACAATCGTAGCCGGTGTTGTTGCCAAAAACGGCTTTTCAGGGCTGGTGCTTGCAACCCTTGTTGCAGGCGTATTGCTTGTGCTTATGGGTGTTTTTAAGCTTGGTAGTCTTATAAAATTCATTCCCTATACCATTACAACGGGCTTTACAACAGGTATTGCCGTAACACTTATTATCGGTCAGATTAAGGATTTTTTGGGTCTTACCTTCAAAAATTCACCCATCGAAACTATTGAAAAGGTTGAGGAAATTGCCGCACAGATTCACACCTTTAACTACGAGGCACTTATAATCGGTGCGGTTTCACTTGCGATACTCATAGTAGTGCCTAAGTTTATTAAAAAAATTCCGCCCTCAATTTTTGCTATTGTTATTTCGGCGGCTCTTGTAAAGGTTTTCGATATGAACGTAAATACCATCGGCTCCCTTTATACAATTTCATCATCACTTCCCGTTCCCTCAATTCCCGAATTTTCGTTTGACACCCTTAAGGCAGTTATGCCCGACGCATTTACTATTGCGGTGCTTGCAGCAGTTGAATCCCTTCTTTCCTGCGTTGTTGCCGACGGTATGACCGGCAGCAGACACAATTCAAACACCGAGCTTATTGCTCAGGGTGCAGGTAATATTGCATCTGCACTTTTCGGCGGTATTCCCGCTACGGGTGCTATAGCAAGAACTGCGGCAAACATCAAAAACGGCGGCAGAACACCCGTTGCAGGTATGGTGCACGCGGTTGTGCTCCTTCTGGTGCTTGTTGTGCTTATGCCCTTTGCGGGCTATATCCCCATGCCCACAATTGCGGCAATACTGTTTATTGTTGCTTATAATATGAGCGAATGGCGCGAATTTGTGTCAATTATCAAAAAATCACCCAAAAGCGACACCCTTATTCTTCTTGTAACCTTCGTTCTTACCGTGGTGTTTGACCTTGTTGTGGCAATTGTTGTAGGTGTTATCCTTGCAACGGTTATGTTTATGAAGCGTATGAGCGACGTTACGGATGCCTACGGCTGGAAGGAATTTGACGAAAGCACAGATAGTGCAAGCATCCGCCTTAAAAAGGTGCCCGAAAACACAATGGTGTTTGAAATCACAGGCCCCATTTTCTTTGGTGCGTCAACCAAAATTGCCGACGTTATAAAGCACGCGGACAAGCAGGTGCTTATTTTACGTATGCGTAGCGTGCCTGCTATAGATGCTACGGGTCTTAACAGCCTTGAAAAAATTATAAAATTGTGCAAAAAGAAAAACAAAACCCTTATCCTTTCCCATATAAACGAGCAGCCCATGAAAACCATTCAGAAGGCAGGCCTGGTTAACAAAATTTTAGTTGCCGATAACATTGACGTGGCAATTGAAATGGCACAGCAGTATAAATAAAAAACACAATCCTCATGGGGAGTGTAAAATAGGGTTTTAAGGTGCTACGCAGTTTGAATTTGCCGTATTGCTTTTTTTACAATCAGTTGTTAAAATGAAGAAAAAGGATTTTGTGCAGGAGGTCATATTTATGGATGATGGTATCCGAATTTGCATTTCTTCGCGATGTGATATGTTTGAAAAATATTATACGGTTCCCGATGGGGTAGCCGCCGACGTGCAGGCATTTAAAGCAGATCTTGAAAAATTGGGTATGTCCTCGGTTGATGCTGTGGATTTTGAGGCTAAGTTTGCCGAGAACGGCTTTCAGGAGCGCTTTAATGGTCTTATTGTTCGTTGTACACCCAAGCCGTATAATATGACCAGGGAGGAAAAGGCGGCAGCTAAGCAAACCGCCAAAGAGCTTTTTAAAGAAGATCGCTCGCGCATTATCAAGGAAGCGGCAGCGGATGCGTTGGATTACGCCGCAGTTATGGCAGAGGAAGAATTAATCGCTCAGAAGCGTAAGGCAATGATAGATGCCGGCGTTTATGATGAATATACCCGCGCCTCAAACGTGTTGGATAACGTGAAGGAGACCGGTGGTTGGTTTAAAAATCATTTCAGAAAAAAGAAATAAAGCCATCGCCCGCTTTCAACAGGCACAATTAAGAATATATAAAACTGCTATCTCAACAGAGGTAGCAGTTTTTTGGATGTATTGATAGGATTATGGATTTTGAATTGATGCATCAACAGAATAATTGGTTGTGTATTCGTAGTTATATGTATAAGAGGGGACAGTACTATCTGTGGTAGGCTCTGCATTTGCTCCACCAAGAATACCGATTAATAAATAGAAAACCCAGACTAAAGCTATGATAGTGTATTTAATAGCGGGCTTGAGATTCGTTTTCTTAATTAATAATATGGTGAGTGGCACAGGGAATATAAATATCCAACCGAGTACCCATAACCAAATCTTACTGTTCTTTTTGTTGGCATCTTTGGATTCGTCATCAGGATTCCAAGAATAACCGCAGTTTTGACAAACCCCTACAGTTTTGTATGATGCGGTGCTTACGGTTCTTCCTTTTTTACCTTTTCGTTTAGATTTTGTGGTTGTGGCGATTTGTTCTCGATTATACTCGATTTTTGAGTTGCCGCATTTAGGACATTTGCCAGCATCGGAATCACCATCGTTGGAAGCCTCGGTTACCGTGTAATAGTTATTAGTGATTTTAACGGTGTTGTCGTTTGGCATTTCACTACCGCAATATTCACAGATTTCTTCTTGTGTTTCTGCACCGCAATTAATGCATTTCATTTTAATACCCCCGTTTCAAGTATGGTAGTTATACTTGAATTGTAGCACGACAATTTGCATATTTCAATGAAAAATTTATACGCAAAGTGTTAAAACATTATAGAGAAATGCAAATATTCCTTTATGTTGCTTTTTATGGGGGATTATAATATAATTTGATTTATAAAATCTATGTCATTTATATAAGGGGTGGCAGTATGGTAGAGTGGCTTATTGAAAAATTGGGTCTTGTGTATCGCGAGGCATGGGCTCTTACAAAAGCGGAGGAATATTTTAAGGGGATATTTGAAAATTTCTCGTTAAAGGGTGCTGTTGCAGGTGCAACTGCGGCGGCAGAGCTTATGTGTATGCTCCTTTTCGGCACACCCGTTACACCCCGTGGTCAGGAGCTTGACCTGAGTGGCTATGAAATGGTTTTTTACGAGGAATTTGATTCGGGCGCTCTTAACGAGGACTTGTGGTATTACCGTGGCTCAGGCGCAGACCGTGGCGGTTATACCGCCCCAAGTCAGGTGTCATTCATAGACGGTAACGTGGTGCTTACCGGTGAGTATCTTGAAAACGGTGAGTTCGGCGCAGGCTGGTACGGTGCAGAAATTGCCCTGCACGAATGGTATAAAAACGGCTATTTTGAAATCCGTTGTATATGTAGTGAGAGTGACGCTTTCTGGAGCGCCTTCTGGCTTCAGGCTGAGCATCCCTATGAGGCAGAGTATTCAAAGGGCGGCGTCGGTGGAGCCGAGCTTGATATCTTTGAGTGCTTCAATGATGATTGCATAACCTCCACTATTCATTGTGCGGGCGTTGACGGCGAGCCCGAGGGCTTTCAGTCGGCAATTCTTGGTGATTTCAAGGTGCCCGACCCCTGTGAGCAATATAACACCTACGGACTTGAATGGACCGAGGATGAATACATTTTCTACATAAACGGTGTTGAAACAACACGCTCAACCTTCGGTAACGGAGTTTCTGAGGAAAAGCTTCAGCCAATTGTTTCTCTTTGTACACCAGATAGCGATAAGCTGGACGCTCTTGAGGACGGCTACAAGTGTGAGTTTATAGTGGATTACGTAAAAATTTATCAGAAATAACAGTGTGGATTTATGAAGAAACGGATTTTTTATACTGAGCTTGCCTACGTTCTGGGTCTTATTATAATGGCTTTCGGGGCGGCGTTTACCGAAAAGGCGGATTTTGGTATGTCCATGGTTGTGGCACCTGCCTACATTCTGCATCTTAAGGTATCAACCATTTTACCGTGGTTTTCATTCGGTGTTGCCGAGTATGTTCTGCAGGGCTTTTTAGTGGCTCTTACGGCGGTGGTTATGCGAAGATTCAAGCTGTCGTACCTATTTTCGTTTGTTACGGCGCTTCTTTATGGCACAGTGCTTGATTTAGCAATGAAGCTTATTGCCTACGTGCCCGATGAATTGTTTGTAATACGTATTGTGTGGTTTGTGTTGGGCTCGGTATTTTGCTCAGTTGCGGTGTCGCTGTTCTTCCACACCTATCTTTCGCCCGAGGCGTACGAGCTTATTGTTAAAGAATTTTCGCAAAAATTCAATATAAAAATAACAAGGGTTAAAACCGGCTACGATTGTATAAGCGTGGTAATCGGTGTTGCTATGTCCTTTGCTTTCTTTGGCTTCGGCGTTTTTGAGGGCGTAAAGCTCGGCACAATTATCTGCGCCCTTGTGAACGGCTTTTTAATCGGCAGAATCACTAAGCTTTTGGAACGAATCTTCGTTTTTGAAAACAAATTCAAGTTAGAAAAATATTTTAAATAGAGTATTAACTCTGTTGCAGATTTGTTGACTGTGCGACTGCTTTATGGTATTATACTTACTAACAGATATGTGTTGGTGAATGCAATGCATATCTGAACACAAAATGGAGGAAAATAAAATGAAAAAAGTAATTTCAATTCTTTTAGTTGCTATGCTTGTTGTTTCACTTGCAGCTTGTGGCGCAGGTGATGGCGATAAGGTTGAGTCAACAATCGCATCACCCGTTGAGCTTCTTAACACTGTATGGGCTACTTACGCCGAGGAAGAAAAGTTTGCTGCTGCAGGTGGCGATATGACCGAAGCTAATATGAATATGGAGGGCCCCGGCGTTTACGGTCTTGAGGACGTAGAGGGCTTTGTGGCTACTACTCACTTCCCCGAAGCTTCCATGGCTAAAATCGACGCCGCCGCAACTCTTATGCATATGATGAATGCAAACACAATGACAGTTGCTGCATACCACGTTGTTGAGGGTACTGATATGGCTGCCCTTGCAGAAGAGGTTAAGGCAAGCGTAATGGCAACACAGTGGATGTGTGGCTTCCCCGAGAAGCTTGTTATCGTTACTGTTGAGGATTATATGGTTTCATACTTCGGCAACGGCGAAATTGTTGACACCTTTACAGCTAAGCTCACTGCAGCTTACACAACCGCAGAGGTTGTAGTTGACGAGGCTATCGTAGCTTAATTACAATTAAAAATCGGAGTGGAGTAAACAATGTTATTTTCCGGTGTACCCTTTTTGTTCTGGTTTTTGCCCATTGTGCTTTTAGTGTACTTTGCGGCACCCCGAAAATTTAAAAATACGGTTTTACTCCTCTCCAGCCTTTTCTTTTACGGCTGGGGTGAGCCCAAGTTTCTCATCTTTATGCTGATATCCATAATACAGGGCTATGTATTTGGGTTACTTATAGAAAAGTATAACGGCATGAAGCGATCAAAAGTATTTTTGGTCGCTTCTGTGCTTTTGAGTCTGGGAATACTGGGTTATTACAAGTATGCCGATTTCTTTATTGAAAACTTCAACGCATTAACGGGTGCCTCCATACCCTTATTAAGAATTGCGTTACCAATCGGCATATCCTTTTACACGTTCCAGATTATCAGCTATATTATTGACGTTTACCGCAAAAACGTTGCGGCACAAAGGAATTTAATAAATCTTGGGGCATATATCGCTATGTTCCCACAGCTTATTGCAGGTCCCATTGTCAGATATTCGGATATTGCAAAGCAGCTGCAGAATCGTACCCACACCCTCCAGAAAACTGCTCTCGGTGCAAGACGTTTCGTTATCGGCTTAAGTAAAAAAATACTTCTTGCCAACGTTCTTGGTGAGGTTGTGGCGGTCTTTAAGGATTCGGATGAGAAATCCGTGCTTTTTTATTGGATTTACGCCGTTTCATACCTTTTGCACGTGTATTTTGACTTTTCGGGCTACAGTGATATGGCAATAGGTCTTGGCAAAATATTCGGCTTTGATTTTTGTGAAAACTTCAACTACCCCTATATTTCAGGCAGTATTTCGGAATTCTGGCGCAGATGGCACATTTCATTGGGAAGCTGGTTCAGGGATTACCTGTATTTCCCCATGGGCGGCAACAGAGTTTCAAAGCCCCGTTTTTTCTTTAATATTTTGGTTGTTTGGATGGCAACGGGCTTCTGGCACGGTGCAGAATGGACGTTTATTTGTTGGGGCTTGTACTTTGCGGTGCTTCTGATTTTAGAGAAAACATTGTTATCAAGGTTCTTAAGCAAAACTCACGTTTTGAAGCATATTTACGTGCTTGTTTTCGTTTTGATAAGCTTTGTTCTGTTCGACAGTGCATCCGTAAGGGATGCGGCGTTGAGCGTAGGCGCTATGTTTGGCGCGGGGGATTACCCCCTTATATCCGCCGAAGCTATTTATTATCTTAAGAGTGCGGCAGTTCTGCTTGCGGTGTCAATTGTTGGTGCAACACCGTTACCCGCAAAGGTATTCGGCAAAATAGCGGACAATAAAATAGGTGAAAGGGTGCTCTATGTTGTGGAGCCACTGGCTCTCGTTACTCTTCTTGCAGTGTGCACCGCTTTCCTTATAGACGGCTCCTTTAACCCGTTCTTATATTTCAGATTTTAAGGAGATAGAGCAAGTATGAAAAAAACAAAAAACATTCTGGCTGTTCTCCTTACGGGTGTGTTTCTGTTTTGCTTTACCGTGGGTAGCATTGCTATCCCCGACAAGGAAATCTCGGAAACCGAACGCAGGCGACTTGCCGATTTCCCCGAAATAACCGTGAATTCGGTTTTGTCTGGCAAGTTTATGACGGACTTTGAAGCCTACACCCTTGACCACTTTCCGTTAAGGGACACCTTCAGAGAATTCAAAAGCTTTGTTGTACGCAGAGTGCTCCTGCAAAAGGACAACAACGGCTATTACGAATACGACGGTTATATTATAAAATCCTCATACCCTATGGATGAGGAATCAATTTCTTACGCTACGGGCAGATTCGGCTTTGTTTATGAATCCTACCTTAAGGATACGGATTGCAATATATATCTTACAATTGTTCCCGATAAAAATTGCTTTGTGCCCCGGAGTGCAGGGTATCTTTCTATGGATTATGACGCACTTGTCCAAATGGTAACAAATGATATGGAGTATGCGGAGTATATTGATATTTTTCCGCTGTTGGAGCTTTCGGATTATTACGCAACCGACACCCACTGGCGACAGGAAAAAATTATTGACGTCGCAAGCTGTGTTTCAGAAAATATGGGTGTGGCAATAAATGCGCAATACACAACCAAAGCGGTTGATGCACCATTTTACGGTGTGTATCACGGGCAGTCTGCACTGAATGTTGAGCCCGACCAATTGTATTATCTTGAGGCGGATTTCCTTAAGGATTGCGTTGCAACGGATCTGGAAACGGGGCTTACCTTCCCCATATACGATATGGAAAAGCTTGATAGTGATAAGCCCTCGGTTATACCCGACCCATATGAAATGTTTTTGTCGGGTCCCAACCGTTCAATTGTTGTGGTTGAAAATCCCAACGCCACAACGGACAAGGAATTAATAATTTTCAGAGATTCTTATGCAAATGCAATTGCGCCGATGCTTTTTGAGGGATATAAAAAGGTTACACTTATTGATTTAAGAAGGGTTGTACCACAATATCTCGGTCAGTTTGTGGAGTTCAATAATCAGGATGTTTTATTTATGCAAAGTACACTTGTTTTAAATGATTCAAGTGAAATAAATTAAACTACACAGGGAGGTTCTTGTATGAAGTGTCCCAATTGTGGCGGCGAAATAGGCAGGTTTGAGCTAGCGCCCGACTGTAAGCACTGTGGTGTTAACATTTTTTACAGTCAACAAAAGGAGCTCCTTGCCCGTGATGCCAAAAAATGCGAGCTTGAATATGCCACGGCGCGTATAATTATTGCCCGCTTAAAGGCTAATTTTATAAAGGGACCGTTGCAGATTTTAAGAATTGTTGCAATGCTTATGGCAATCGGCAGTATTTTTATTCCCTTTGCCACGGTCAGCTCGTCACTTGACGTTGTAAATGCAAAATTTACCTTCAGTGCGTGGGGTATATACAGTGCGTTTTCTGACGGAACGTTACTTTTACTGCTTGATTTAATCGGCTACGTACCTACTGAAGCGGGCTTAAGCCTTGCATATTTAGTCCTTATGGTGCTTATAGTGCTTACGGGTGTTGGTGTGTTTGCAGGCTTGCTTTTGTCCGTTATCAATATTACAAAGGGTGCAAGGGCTATGCGCATAATGGCTCTTGCAGGTGCCCTGCTCTGTGTCGTATGTGCCGTATTAAGCTTTGTAATGCCCTCGGTATTCGGTGGCTTTATGGTGGCAAGGTCGGGGATCGGCGCTATAATTTGTTGCCTTGTGTTCGTAATGATTTTTGTGCTTAACCATCTGGTTATTAAAAAGAATATTACCCCCAAAATTGATGAATTGGATATTAAAAGGGTCGAAATGCGCAAAAGGGTAAAAAGCGGCGAAGTGAATATCGATGATTTACCCCTGCCTGTTTTTGCTTCTCCTGAAGAGGAAAAGAAGGGCGGTGAGCAGTCGTGACCAATAAAAATACTCCAGCTAAAAAATCCGGCAAAAAGACGCAGTTTTTGTTGTTTGCACTGTGTAGCTTAATTGCAATGGCAGTGTGTATGGGTACGCTGGTAATTACCGTCAATAACCTTGACGGAGGCTCGGCAACCACTGTTGATTCTGCCGACGTGCCAAGCAAAACAAAGCTTTCTGATAAAACGGACGTGCTTACAAATTACATTTATGATTTAACTGAATATGCGGTTGGCGATGATTTTATAAAGGTTAACTCATATACCGACGTAAGCGTTGATGAGGGCAGTATTATTGTTACTGCACCCGATGGCGCAAGCGACAAGGATAAAAGCATTTTTGCCTATGCCAAAAATTACTTTATTCCCTTGGCAGATGCTCTTTATGGTGACGACGTGACGGGTGTTTACGGTGAAAATACCGGTGTTAAGCCCGTTGTTGAGTTTTCCGATATTAAAAAAATAGTCAGCTCTTATACCGAGGGTGCCGTTGATGAAAATGGTGACAACCTTCTTAATGATGACGGCACGGTTGTTGACGGGGATTTTTACTTTGTTAATTTTGAAGTTGATGGTAGTTCAGTAGAAACAGAAGTAGAAAAAAGCACGTTTTTGGTTAAGGACTTAACCGCAGGTGTCGCTTCAATCGGCTCAAAAATTGCACCATCCTGCGAAATTACAGATGCCGAGGTTACACCGTCAGCCTTCCTTGTTAAGGCTAAGGTTAATCGTATTACCGATAAAATCGAATATATTGAAATTCAAAGAAATTACATAGTAAAAGCCAATTATAATTTTATTGATAAACTTGCCGCTTTTGGTGAAAAGCAAATTGAATTCACCTATACCGTTACACAAAAATTCGAATATTTCTACGCAGGCGTGGATATTCTCGAAAGTCAGATAATTGTAGATGAAAAGGGCGAGGCGGTTTTAACCGTAAATGCCGATATCGAGGATTACAGTGACTACACCGTGCGCTTTATTTCATCCGACGAAGCAATTGCAACGGTTGATGAAATGGGCTACGTAACAGGTGTAAAAGCAAGCAAGACCCCCGTGACTATAACTGTTGAGTTAGAGTATCTCGGCAGGGTTTTCACCGACCAATGCACCGTGGTTGTAGGTGACGCAGATAGTGTTGAGGAGGTGGCATAATGAGTGAAAAGGATTTAAACACTTCTACACAGGCTGTGATCACTGAGGAAAACGTGCGCTATTATGAGGGTCACAACTACGTGGGCGTTAAGGAGACCGTTTCCTATCTTCTTAACGACTGGTCAAACTCCTTTAACATCAACGGCTTCTCGGAAAGATACATCTGGGACGTTGTAAATATTGACTTTACCGTAAGCGCGGTTATGAACGTTGTAACCGCCGTGTGGGACGTTGTAAACGATACCTTTGTTTCGGTTATTGTTGATAGCACCCGTACCCGAATCGGTAAATTCAGGCCCTACCTTGTGGGTATGCAGATACCCCTTACAATTATGGGCGTGTTCACGTGGCTATTGCCCTTATTCTTTGGTACAACCAGCGGCACTTATTTGCCCAAGCTCATTTATTACTACATATTTGCCATTATCAATGAAACTGCAGGTACATTTACAAGCGTTGCTAAAAGCGGTTATATGTCCACCATAACCCCAAACCCAAACGAGCGTATCCGCCTTATAACCCTTGCGGAGCTTCTGACGGGCTTTATGGGTGAGGATTTGCCCCGTTATATAATGGGTGTGCTTATTGACCTTGTTAACAATAAGGTTGTTTCCTGGGAGCTGAGCTCAGTATTTATGGTAATGGGTGGCGGTACGGCACTTATATCATCACTTTGCACCTTCTGGTTCTTTATGCAATCAAAGGAGCGTGTGCCTCAATCCATTGAAAAGCCCAGCATAAGGCAGGGTATGAGGGCGATTGTATCAAACTACCCCGTGCTTCTGATGTGTACCTCGGAATTTTTGGGTAACTTCTCAATCAGTAAAAGTGAAACAAACTACTTTATCGACGTTTTAGGCAGCTATTCGTTGATTACGCTTCTGAATATTCCTTCGTCTGCAAACGGCAGTCTGAGCTATGCCTTTGTAGGGCCGTTAAGAAAGCGGTTCTCCTCAAAATCTCTGTGGATTTTCAACGACGTTTATAACAGTGCGATTTCAATAGCCCTGTTCCTGTTCGGTATGACGGACAATAAAAAGATGTTTAAGCGAACTGTGCCAATGTGTATTGCATTCGGTCTTAAGGAATGGTTTATTAAATGGTCCTGGGGTATTTCTAAGGTTATTAACGCGGATTTGTGGAATGAAGCTATGGATTATTGCGAGTGGAAGAACGGCTATCGTATGGAGGCTACCACGGGTGTTGCAAAGGGGCTTATTCTGAAGCTTCAAAGCGCACTTTTAAGCTCGGTTACAAGCATCATTATGAAAAAAATCGGCTATGTTCAGGGTCTTGAAATCGGCAGTCAGAACGACAGAACCAAATTCTGGGAGTTTGCACTGTGCACAATCATCCCCACCGTTACGGGTATCCTCAGAATTGTGCCAAAATTCCTGTGGCCCATTTCACGTCAGAAGCGTGAATGGATGTATGCAGAGCTCAGCGAAAGGCGTCAACAGAACGTTATGGGCTACGCGGATAATTTCAATGGCTGATTTTTAGTGCTTTTTGTTTAAAAAAATCAGGTTTTTTTGTACTGGTTTCATATTTACCAATATAGAAATATGTGGTAATATGAAGCCAGTATTTTAACCTACGGAGGTTTTATTAATGAATAAGATTAAATTTGGTATATTCGGTCTCGGTCGTGGTAGCGGATTTTACGACGGCGTTGCGGCAAACAACGGCGAGGTTGTGGCTGTTTGTGACTTTGATGAGGAGAAGCTCAAAAAGGCAAAAGCGGAGCATGAGGGCGTTACCACATATACTGATTTTGACGAGTTTATAAATCACGAGGGCCTTGAGGCGGTTTTCCTTTGCAACTATTTCCACGAGCATACACCCTATGCTATTAAGGCATTGGAAAAGAACATTCACGTTTTGAGCGAATGCACATCAAACATCTCAATGGGCGAGGGAGTTCAGCTTGTAAGAGCCTGTGAAAAGAGCAAGGCATTCTATATGATTGCTGAAAACTATCCCTTTATGAAATTCAATCAGGAAATGCGCAAGGTGTATCAGTCAGGCGTTCTCGGCAAGGCTTTGTTCTGTGAGGGTGAGTACAACCATCCCATCATCTCACAGAAGGAAATTGCCCACTATTGCCCCTCCTCAAAGCATTGGCGTTACCATATTCCCAGAATTTATTATATCACTCACTCACTTGGCCCACTTATGTACATCACCGGTGCATTCCCCAAGCGCGTTACTGCAATGCCCGTTTTCGGTCCTCTTAATGAGGAAAATGGCGGTGGCAGTCTTTACTGGCGTTTGCCCGACAGAAGTGCGGTTGTAACCTGCCTTAACGACGATGATTCTGTTTTCCGTGTAACAGGCTGGTCACACTTCGGCGGTCACGCAAACACCTATCGCGTATGCGGTGAGCTTGGTCAGATTGAAAATCTTCGTGCCGAGGACGGCAAGGTGCTTCTTTCATTCAATGCAGAGCATACACCCGAGGGTATGGAAAGAGTAAGCACCTATGAGGCTGACTTCGAGCCTGAAGCAAAGGAAGCGGCAGAAAAAGCAGGTCACGGCGGCGGCGACTTCTTTATTGTAAGAGAGTTCTTCAACGCCATCCGTGAAAACAGAAAGCCTATGTTTGACGAGTATTTTGCAACAACCATGGCTTCCGTTGCAATTCTTGGTCACAGAAGTGCTCTTGAATATGGTAAGCCCTACGATATTCCCGATTTCCGTAAAGAGGAGGACAGACTTCTTTACGAAAACGATTTCCTCACACCCTGCTACGATTCCAAGGGTAACCCGCCCACAATTCCTAACACCGAAAGGGCAGAGTACGTACCCACTGAGGAAACAATGAAGGCTTACGATGAAGCGGTTGCTGCATACAAGGCAAGCGTTAAAGAAGAAAATTAATAGATTTATATAAAGGAGATTTTAATATGAAACCGAATTTCAGAGTTAAATGTCCCAACTGCGGTAAGGTAAATAATATTGAAGGTAACGGTGCTCCCTGCCCCGCTTGTAAAGCACCCGTACAATTTGCTCCCGATGCATGTGTGTATGTTTACAGACAGGGTTCATTTGCAGGTGTAGCAAATGGGTTTGAGCTTTATATCAATGGCGAGGGTGTTGGCTTAATCGGTAACAAAGAGCTTCTTTGTTTCCCTCTTCCCTACGGCACGTATAAGTTCCATTGCGCTTGCGGTATGAACAGAAAGAGCAACGACCCTGTGTTCGAGCTTACTCCTCAGAATCGCGTTGTTTATCAGAAGGTGCATATGAAGGCAGGTATGTGGCAGAATTCATTTATTTTTGAGCCCATCGATCCCAAATTACTTGAATTATAATAAAACCAACGGTTAGTCGGAATGCTTAAGGCATTTCGGCTAATTGTACTACTATTCAAAAATCTGTTGGAGGCTTTTGGAATGTCCCTTTTACCCATTTACAAAAATCCCGAATATTCACCTACAGAGCGCGCGGAGGATTTGCTTTCACGTATGACCTTGCGTGAAAAAGCGGCACAGCTTGATATGAAATTCGGTAGTCAGTATGCAACCGAGGTTCATCCCGACGACCATTGCTCGGTTACCCCCACCACCGATTATTATTGGGATAAGCTTCGCGAGGATTTTCCCGATGGTCTCGGTTATCTTCACGATAACTACTGCGTGCCCGCTGTAATGAATAAATTGCAAAAGTTTTTTATTGAAAATTCCCGTTTGGGAATCCCCGTAATTTTTACGGGTGAGGCACTTCACGGCATTGCAGGCACAAGGGCAACCGTGTTACCCATTCCCACTGCCTGGGCGGCAACCTTTGAACCGCGCTATGCCTATGAGGCAGGTCGTGTTATTGCGGCGGAAACCCGTTCGTTGGGTATTTTTGAAATTCTTGCTCCCAACCTTGACGTCGCCCGCGACCCCCGTTGGGGCAGAACTGAGGAAACCTTTGGTGAGGATACCTGCCTTTCAACTAAAATGGCGGTTAATATTGTCAAGGGTCATCAAAATGGGGATATTTCTGCCAAGGATTCGGTTATTTCCGAGCCCAAGCACTATTGCGTGCACGGTATTCCCGAGGGTGGTGTAAACTGCGGCACTGCAAGAGCGGGTACAAGGGAAATAGAAAGCTGTTATTTACCCGTGTTTGAGGCAGCTATCAAAGAAGGCGGAGCCAAGGACGTTATGGTTAGCTATAACTCAATCGACGGCGACCTTTTAATGACCTCAAACCATTATCTTAAAACAGTCCTTAAGGAACGCTTCGGTCTTCAGGGCATCTGTCGTTCCGATTGGGGAGGCTTAAGACGTGTTCACTACCTTCACAAAATGGCAAAGTCACCCAAGGATGCAATTTACCTTTCAAAAAAGAATGGCCTTGACTGTCAGGGTGGTGACGAATACCCAGATAAATTGTGGGTTGACTCGCTTGAGGAATTAGTGAACGAGGGCAAAATTGACGTTGAAAATATCAACGAATCCTGCCGCAGGGTGCTTAAGCTAAAATTCGAATTAGGGCTTTTTGAAAATCCCTATACGGACGAGGATGGCTACAAGGACGTTGTTAACTGTAAGGCGCACCTTGCTAAAGCTCTTGAAATTGCACAGAAGTCAATTATACTTCTAAAAAATGACGGTGTTCTGCCCCTTAAGGCAGAGAGCTATAAAAAAATTGCTTTAATCGGCCCCTCATCAAACAAGGTGAGATTGGGCGGATACTCGGCAAAAATTGTTGACAGAAAATTAGATACAATTTACGATGTGTTGAAAACCCGCTTGCCCGATACGGAAATTCTGCAAAGTGATGGTTGTGGTATAAGTGACGGTGATTTTCAATTTGCATTGGGTGACCAGCATCACCTTATGGGTATTAAGGCAGAGGAGCAAACGGAAAACATTGCTCAGGCAATCGAGTATGCTCAGCAGAGCGACCTTATTATCTTCTGCGGCGGTGATGACACAATCTCAAGCGGCGAGGGTAGGGACAGATGTGAGCTTACCCTTTGCGGCAGGCAGGGCGAGCTTCTTAAAAAGCTTTCAGAAACGGGCAAGCCCATAGTGTTTGTTATGATTCACGGCAAGCCCCTTGCTATAAAAGAGGAATGTGACCTTTCAAATGCGGTTGTTTCAAGCTGGTTTGGCGGCGAAAAGGGCCCCGAGGCTATTGCGGACGTGCTTCTCGGTAATGTTAACCCCGGTGGTAGGCTTCCCTTTTCACTTCCCCAACGCTCAACTATGATACCCTGCTATTATTCAATGCTTCCCGGTGCAAGTAACGAATATTACGAGGGCAAGGGTGATGCCCTTTTCCCCTTCGGATTCGGTCTCAGCTATACTGAGTTTGAATATTCGGACCTTGTTATCACTAAAATAGGCGACACCGACGTTAACGTTAAGCTTAAGGTTAAAAACGTGGGCGACGTAGCAGGTGACGAGGTTGTGCAGATTTACGTTGAGGATTGTGAAAGCTCCGTTGTAACACCCCTTAAGCTTCTTAAGGATTTCAAGCGTGTTACTTTACAGGCGGGCGAAACCGCTGAGGTTGAATTCAACCTTGATTATATGGCATTCAGACTTATGAATCAGGCGTATGAGTGGGTTGTAGAGCCGGGTAAATTCAATATTTTTGCCGCATCATCCTCAAGGGATGTACGTCTTAGCGGCGAGGTTACACTTTAAAATAAAGCTACCTGAAGAAAGCTCTTCAGGTAGTTTTTTATAACGTCTTAATTTCTTTGATTTCAATGCCCTTTTCGGTTAGAAAAGCCTCTGCTTTTTCTTTGAATTGCTCGGTTGTAAGGCAGGTTGAGTTATATAAGTCGATTTCGGTGCCGCTTATGGTTACTGCTGCTATATGGGGGTCACTGTAAAACTCGCCGTCAATTTCATAGCCCTCGACTATTGCAAAATAGTCAATAACGTCATACTGACATTCACTTTGTGTCAGGGGGAAATCCTCCTCGGTGTATTTAAAGGAGTTTTCGTAAAAAACCGTGGTGGAATTGATGCTTGTTATAAGCCCCAGTACAACCACGCATTCACCGAGAATTGTAAGGCATTTTATAAAAGTAACTGCTACGGAGTTAAGCTTAGGGGAATGAATTTTTTTAAAATCCTTTGCCTTACTTTTTTTGTTGCGTTTAATAAAGTGTATTGCCATAGCGCATCCCGGTAAAACGCAAAAGCAGGGTAATAACACCAGGTTTTCTAAAATACCCATAATTAAAATGCTATCTCTGAAAAGCAACTGGCATAAGCCGTAGAAAAGGGGGATGGCAATTGCCGAAGCGCAAAGAGTGAAAAGAAGCGTAAACAGGGTGTATTTGAGTGCACCTCTTATACCGCCGTCGTGACGACGGGCACCGCTTTTGGTTGATGCCTCCTTGGTTACGTGGTTTTCCTCAGGGGCCTTGCCGCCGTTTTCAAGATATTTTAAAAGGTTTTGGTGGTATTGGGTAGGATACTTGGACTTTTTAAGCTTTTTAAGTGCTTTTTCAGTTTTGCCTTCATAAAAAAGGGACTGGGAGCCTACAACGGCACACTCAATTTGTGCGTCAAAATAATTTTTGAGCATAAGGTTGAGTATTCTTTCACCCGTTGCACCAAGCATATCACTGTTTTCGAGCACGTTGTCGCCGAAATAACGGTTAATATTCTCTTTTTGTGATGAAATAAGACGATTTTTTTCAATGCCGTTTTCCATTACGGCGCAAAGCTCGGGAATAAGGCGCAGTAAAAGACCGTTTATTTCACCGAAGCAGTCCTGCATAAGCTCCTTGGAGTCAACGTAGGTGTAGGTATAGCAGTTGAAGTTTTCGGGCTCACAAAAAGCCAGTATATCATATACCGAAAAGGGGAGTGCGGGCGCCTCGTCAAGATAGAAAGAAAGCCAGATTGCTTGCTGAGCATAGGCGTGCTTGCCCTGCTCGATGTAAAGTATGCGAAAGTTGAATTTGTCAAAATTGTACGTTGCCGAAATTCCCACGTGGTCCTTGCCCTTTTTACCTGCAACCAGCTTTTTGATGGTTGGTGAGGCACCGTGAAGGATAACCCCTGTGGCACGGCATTGAGTAATAAAATATTCTGAAAGCTCCATTACAAAATCCTTTATTAGTTAGTCAAAATGTATTTTACTAAAAAGAGTGCAATCCGTCAACCAAAAAGAAAAAACAACAAATTTTATTTACATAGTTAATCGGTTGGAGTATTATATATTTAACATTTACTTCTTTAAAGAGGTGTTATTATGCTTTCAAACAAATTTATATCTGCGGGGCATAGCTTTTCAACGTATAAAAATTACGTTGCATCCCCTATGTTCAGAAAGATTTTTGTTATTCAGGATGAGGTTCAGTCGGGTATCCTTACAATAGGTAGCGGTGGTTTTTACGACGTTTATGTTAACGGTGTAAAAATTACAAAGGGCATTCTTGCGCCGTATATTTCCAACCCTGACCATATGGTTTACTACGACAAGTATGATATTACACCCTACATAAAGGCGGGCAAAAACGTGCTGGGCATACAGCTTGGTAATGGTATGCAGAATGCGCCCGGCGGCGAAATATGGGATTTCGATAAGGCGGATTTCCGTAGCGCACCCTCGGTGGCGTTCAGTATTGAAGTTACGGATATTGCTATGCAGGATTACCACTTTGAAGCCGAAAACGTAAAAACCGCACCATCGGGTATATTGTTTGACGATTTAAGGGCGGGTTGCTTCTACGATGCCCGTAACGAAACTGAAAATTGGTCGGATGTAGATTATCAGGATTCCCATTGGGTTTTGGCAGACGTTGCCCCAACACCAAGGGGTGAAAAGCGCATCTGTGATGCAGAGCCAATAGTACCCTTAAGGGAATTGAAGCCCGTTAAAATTTACAAATGCACCACAGAACCCTTCAAGCCCACACCCAAGGCATGCAAGGATTGTTGTGATTTCCCCGCAACCGAGCGTGAGGGTTGGCTTTATGATTTCGGCATTACCACCGCGGGTGTTGAAACACTTAAGGTTAAGGGCTTCCGCGGTCAGAAAATAGACTTGCAGTTTGGCGAGTATCTTGATGAAAACGGCAACCCCGATATAAGCAACGTGCAGTTTTACCCCGACGGCTATGCACAAAGGGATATTTACGTGCTTAAGGGTAGCGAGGAAGAGGTTTTTACCCCCTCATTTACATATCACGGCGCAAGATATTGCGTTGTTTACGGCATAACCGACGAGCAGGCGACGGAGGATTTGCTCACCTTTACCGTTTACTGCTCCGATATTAAGGAGAGGGGCAATTTCCGGTGCTCCGACCCCACGTTAAACAGATTGCAGGCAATGGCGCGCAACTCCACACTGTCCAATTTCTATTATTTCCCCACGGATTGTCCCCAACGCGAAAAAAATGGTTGGACGGGTGACGCGGCGATTTCCTGCGAGCAGACGGTTATGAATCTTACCCCCGAAAAAAGCTACAGGGAGTGGATGCGTAACATTATTAAAGCGCAGGACGACAAGGGTATGATACCCGGCGTAGTGCCCACGGATAAATGGGGCTACGGCAAGGGCTTCGGCACTGCCTGGGACTGCGTATTAGCCTATATTCCATATTACGAGTATATTTACCGCGGTGATAAATCCATAATGGAGGATTGTGCCCACGCACTTATGCGTTATGCAGATTATATTTCCCAAAAGCGTAACGAAAGGGGTACTATTGAATATGGTCTTGGTGACTGGTGCCCCGTAACGGTTATAAAAGCTCCCTTGGAATTCACCTGCACCGTAATGGGTATGGATTACCTTGACAAATGTGCATATATGTTTGAGGTTATGGGTAAATCCAACCAAAGGGATTTTTGTCGTACACTTTATAACGAGCTGAGAAGTGCGGTCAGAAAATACCTTGTTGATTTTAAAACAATGACCGCCGCAGGCAGATGCCAGACCGCACAGTCAATGGCTATTTATTACAATGTTTTTGAAGAAAGTGAAAAGCCCGAGGCATTTAAAAGACTTGTTGAAATTATTGAAAATGACGGCGAGCACGTTGATTTTGGCTTTATTGGTATAAGACCCATTTTCAGAGTCCTTTGCGATTACGGCAGAGCGGACCTTGCTTATAAAATGATTGCCCGCCCCGACTATCCGTCGTACGGCAACTGGGTTTTGCGCGGCTACACCGCCTTGCCCGAGAATTTTCACCCCGAAAACGAATTCCCCGACTCACTTAACCACCACAATTATTCGGACGTTTCGGCGGTGTTTATGCGTTACTTTGCGGGTATAAACGTTAATCCCTACAAGGATAATTGTAACGAAATTAATATTGAGCCCTGCTTTATTCCCCAGATAACGAGCGTTACTGCCTTTTATGACAGTACCATGGGTCGAATCAACGTAGCATATAATAAAGATGGCAACGTAATTACCCTTGAAGCGGAGGTGCCTAAGGGAATTTACGGTGAAATAATACTTCCTGCAGGGCTTGTGTTCAAAAACACAGGTCTTAGCCGTCAGAGGCTTGAAAGCGGTAAATTTGAAATATTATGTGGTGAGGAAGTACCCGAAAACATTATAGAGGTGTAAAATGGAAAACAACGTAAACGTAATCGAGCATAGCTTTTTTAAACACGACGGTCTGGATTTTGAATACCACGTAAGCGGTAATCCCGATGGCGAAAATCTTGTTATGCTTAACGGCAACGGCGGTGACTACCGTTGCTTTGAAGGGGATTTATACGTGCCCCTGTCAAGAGATTACAGAATCATCCGCTTTTCTACCCGTGGCACGGGCAAAACACCCTTGGGTGACAAAAGGCTTACCTTTGACTTGTTCTGCGATGATTTAAAGGCACTTCTTGACCACCTTGGGGTGAAGAAAACTAACATCTGCGGCTTTTCGGACGGCGGTAATCTGGGTATGTGCTTCAGTGTAAAATATCAGGACTACGTTTCCCGCCTTGCGGTGTTTGGCTCCAATCTCAACACAAGGGGTACTAAAACAGGGGATCAGCTTGGCATTATTAAGGATCACCGCATTTACGCAATAAAGGCGGCTATTACCAAGGACCCCGAATGGATAAGACGCCGCGAAATTGAGGGTATGATGGTTGGTCAGCCCAAGCTCACATATAAAAAGCTTTCTGTGTTAAAAATCCCCTTTTTAAACGTGTTTGGTGAATTTGATATGATTAAGCGTAGGCACTCGCGTAAAATCACCAAGGCAGTTGAGGGTGCCGAGGAGGTAATTGTCCTTAACGGCGGCCACAGCACCGCCTTCAGAAAATCCGATTTCCTTATTTTACCCGTAGTAGAAAAGTTCCTGAAATCCTAAGAAAAACCTCCCTTAGGGAGGTTTTTTTAGTTAGGAGTGAGGAGTTAGGAGTGAGGAGTTGAGGGGCACTCCGTGCCAATTATAATCAAGTAAAAGTAATGCGAAGCCTATCATCCCATTTTGCGAAGCAAAAAGGGAGGGGGACCGCGCCGTAGGCGTGGTGGTGGGTAGTTCTCTGACTGCATTTCTTCAGTTCGATAGTACAACTGTAAGGGACGGATATATCCGTCCCAAAAGTAAATCCAAGAAACAACTTAAGCGGTACGCATATATGCGTACCTTACTGTAGCTTTATCCAACAAAACCGTAGAGGCTATGCCCTTGTCAAAAAACGCGGTCGAAATTTGTCACAATTGCGAATTGAAAAAACGTACAGTTATAACCATAATTAAAATGTAAATTACTGTTTAAAAAGAGGGTAAAATATGGCAGTTTTTAAGTGTAAAATGTGCGGTGGCGCATTAGAAATCACGGCGGGGGATAGCGTTGCGGTATGCGAGTACTGTAACACCAGGCAGACCCTGCCCCGACTTGATGATGAAAAGCGCACCCAGCTTTACGACAGAGCAAACTATTTCCGTCGAGAAAACGAGTTTGACAAGGCGATGGGTATTTATGAAATGATACTCAGCGAGGATAAGGAGGATTGCGAAAGCTATTGGGGTATCGTGCTTTGCCGCTACGGTATCGAGTACGTTGAGGACCCCCGTAGTCACAAGCGCATCCCCACGGTTAACCGTGCCCAGTTCACCTCGGTTTTTGAGGATGAGGACTATAAAAACGCAATTAATTATGCGGATGCTTTGCAAAAAGAGGTTTACGAGGCAGAGGCACATATTATCGATAAAATCCAGAAGGGCATTCTTGCCATTTCACAAAAGGAAGAGCCCTTCGACGTGTTTATCTGCTATAAGGAAACCGACGCCTTCGGCAACCGCACTCAGGATAGCGTTTACGCTCAGGATATTTACACCGCCCTTACTAAAGAGGGGTATAAGGTGTTTTTCTCAAGAATTACCCTGGAGGATAAATTGGGCTCTGCCTACGAGCCCTACATATTTGCCGCCCTCAACTCTGCCAGGGTTATGCTTGTTATTGGTACAACTAAGGATAATTTTAATGCGGTATGGGTTAAAAACGAATGGAGCAGATACCTTAGCCTTATAAGGCAGGGCAAGGAAAAAACTCTCATCCCCGTTTATAAGGATATTACCCCCTACGATATGCCCGAGGAATTCCAGTACCTTCAGTCACAGGATATGGGCAAAATCGGCTTTATGCAGGATTTGTTGAGGGGTATCGGCAAGCTTATTGCACCCGAAAAGCCCGTTATTAAAGAAACCGTTGTGGTAAATGGTGGTAATGCTCAGTCCGAGCCTCTGCTTAAGCGAGCGTTTATGTTCCTTGAGGATGGGGATTGGGCAAAGGCGGATGATTTCTGCGAGCAGGTATTGAATATTGATCCCGAAAACCCTCGTGCATACGTGGGTAAGTTGATGGCGGATATGCACGTTAAAAAACAGGATGATTTAAAAAATCTGCCCCAGCCCTTTAATGGCAACCCCAACTACCCCAAAATAATCCGTTTTGCCGATAAGGATTTAAAAGAGGAAATTATAGGTTACCTTAACTTTATTGCTGACAGAAATATTACCGCGGCATATAATTATGCCCTTGACCTTATGGCAAAGGCACAGACCGAGCAGGAATTTAAGGCTGTTGCCGTAAAGCTTGAAGCGTTGAATGATTTTAAGGATTCTAAGAGCCTTGTTGACGAATGCTATGCTAAAGCAGAAACCGCACGCAAGAATGCTATTTATACATGCGCTTGCGCTATGCTTGAATCCGCTGATAAGGAAGATGAGTTCAAGGCTATTGCGGAAAAGCTTAAGGGGATCAGGGATTACCTGGATTCGGAAGAGAAAATTGCTTTTTGTGCCGAGAAGGCCGAAATCGCAAGGAAAAACGAGATTTATGACAGAGCAAACGATGTGTTTGACGATGTGAATAAGTGGAATGGCACGGAGAATGACATAACGGCCTTTAGCGACTCTATGGAATTATTCCGCTCAATTTCCGGCTGGCGCGATGCGGACGTAAAGGTGCAAAAATGCGAGGAAGCCATTGAACAAATAAAGGTGAAGCTTCAGGAGGAAAAGCAGGAGCAGGAGAAATTACTTAAAATAGCAAGAGAAAACCTTAAGAAACGCAAAAAAATTAAAAATATAACCTTCGTTTCCGTCGCAGGTGTAATTGCATTTATAAGCGTGTTCCTTATAATATTTTCTATGGTGATTGCACCTGCCAATGACTATAAAAAAGCCGTTAAATTAATGAATGAGGGTAAATATTATGCCGCAATTGAGGCTTTTGAGGATTTGGGTGATTATAAGGATAGCGCAGAAAAAATAAACGAGTGCCACGAGCTTAGTAAAAAAGCCCAGTACGATGAAGCTATAGCATTGATGGACGCGGGAAATATTGTTGAAGCATATGAAGCACTTATTGCACTTGATGGCTATAAGGATAGTGCAGATAAAGCAAGCTCTATCTATGATAAATATATGAAAGGGGAACTGAAAGACGCTAAGGTCGGAGATTATGTATTCTTTGGCGCATATGAGCAGGATAACGATACCACCAACGGCAAGGAAGATATTGAGTGGGTAGTTCTTGAAGTGAAAGATGGGAAAGCGCTGGTCATTAGCAAGTATGCCCTTGATTGCAAGCGCTATAATGATGAGTATGAAGCTGTTGCCTGGGAAGACTGCACACTTCGTAGCTGGTTAAATGACGAGTTTATAAATTCAGCATTTTCTGCCGATGAAAAGGCGATGATTCCCACGGTAGCGGTATCTGCAGACAAAAATCCCGACTATGGCACAAATCTCGGCAATCAGACCGAGGATAGGGTGTTCCTGCTCAGTATTACCGAGGCAAACCGTTATTTCGGTTTCGATAGCGAAAGACAGTGCCAGGCTACCGATTATGCAGTTGCAGGGGGCGCTCCGGAAAGCGACAGTGGCAACTGCTGGTGGTGGGTGCGGTCGCCCGGCTACTTTCAAGCTTATGCCGCCACTGTCAACAGTGATGGCAGCGTCAGCGAGTTCGGCCTCGGTGTCGACAACGATAATGCCGTTCGCCCCGCTTTGTGGATAAATCTGTAAGCTGAAATTAAATAATTAATATTTTGCACCCCGCCATCCATAGGATGGCGGGGTTGTTCATTATTCACTATAGGGGTATTATAGTGCAACCGTAAGGGACGGATATATCCGTCCCGAAAAGCAAGTCCAAAAACCACTTAAGCGGTTACTGTTATAAAAAAAGTAAAAGCAACGCGAAGCATACCTCCTTTCGAAAGGAGGGGGACCATCGCTTGCGATGGTGGAGGATTCTGAATGCGAGCCCACGAGCGTTTGTGGAAACGTAGTTTCCATTGACAATAATTTCAACATTTTGTTTTATTTTGATTTTTTAATACACCAGGCTTTACAATAAATTGAATCTGACGATTCAACGACGCTCGGTACTCGCGTCGAGAACCACCCACCACTCCGCTAAACTTTATCCTTTTATATAATTATTGACTCGCTTGAAAATAAATCATAAACATCAACTGAATAAAAAGGTGGTCCCCCCGCCTTCGAAGGCAGGTGTGCCCCTACTACAGCTTTATCACATAAACGGCACAAGCACCGATTATAATCAAGTAAAAGCAAATCAACCCAACCGTAGGGTACGCATCTATGCGTACCGCAACTTTTTTTTAGTGAGCGAAGCAAACCTCCTTTCGACAGGAAGGGGGCAAGGAGCACGACCCCGCCTTCGAAGGCAGGTTTGTCCCCACTACAGCTTTATCGTATAACACGTCACTTGTGCCTGATATTTTCACATTTTGCCCTGTTCATTTTGCAATTTTTCATTGAAAACATTACATTATAATGTTATAATAAAATGTAAAATTATATTTAGGTGATGAGTTTGAGTCGAAAGAAATGGGTTGTTTCTCATTGCGACAGAGACCGTGCGGCGGATATCGCTGAAAACTGCGGTATTGAGCCCTTTGCGGCGTTTCTTCTGTGTGCAAGAGGAATGACGGATGAATTTGAGGTTGAGAGCTTCTTATACGACACAGATTTAATCGACCCCTTTACCCTTCCCGATATGGAAAAGGCTGTTAACAGAGTTACTCGTGCAATCGACGACGGCGAAAGAATAACCGTTTTCGGTGACTACGATGCAGACGGTGTTACATCGACCGCACTTCTGTATTCATACCTTGTTTCACGCGGGGCTAACGTGGATTGCTATATTCCCGACCGTGAGGGCGAAGGGTACGGTATGAATAACTGTGCCATTGATACTCTCAAGCAGCGCGGAACAAGCCTTATCATAACTGTTGATAACGGCATAAGCGCTATTGATGAAATTGAATACGCAGCTACCTTGGGGATTGACGTTGTTGTAACCGACCACCACAGGGTTGGTGAGGTGTTGCCCGAGGCGGTAGCGGTTGTTGACCCCCATCGTGAGGATTCAGAGTGTGAATTTTCTGAATGGGCAGGCGTAGGCGTGGCTTTTAAGCTTGTTTGCGCTCTTGATGATGGTGACGGTTACGACCTTTTACAGGAATACGGTGATTTAGTAGCTCTTGGTACCGTTGCGGATATTGTATCCCTTAAGGGTGAAAATCGTATACTTGTGCGTAGCGGTATTGCCTTTATGAATGCGGCTCTTGGTGAGGGTAATCTGAGAATTGGTCTTAAGGCGCTTATGGACGTTTGCGACCCTTCGGGTGTGGTGAATTCCGGTAGCCTTGCCTTCCGCTTTGCTCCCCGTATAAATGCCGCAGGCAGAATGCAGACCGCAAGCCGGGCATTACAGCTCCTTTTAGCTCAGGATAAGGGCGAGGCAGAGGATATTGCCCGCGAAATTTCTGAGGCTAACACCTTGCGTCAGAGTGTTGAGAGCAGTATTACCGAATCGGCAATAGAAATTATTGAAAGCAATCCTCATATTAAATACAACAAGGTTGTTGTTGTCAGCGGTGAGGGCTGGCATCAGGGTGTTATCGGTATAGTTGCTTCCCGACTTGTTGAAAAATACGGCAAGCCCTGTATCGTTATATCCGAGGGCGAAGGTAGTGCAAAGGGTAGCGGCAGAAGTGTTGAGGGCTTCTCGCTCTACGATGCGTTAAGCTATTGCGAGTCCCTTCTTACTCAGTACGGCGGTCACGTGCTTGCGGCGGGTCTTAGCATTGAAAATCATAATATTGACGCCTTCAGGAAAATGATTAATCAGTACGCAGATACCGTTGAAGACCCGGTGCCCGTGCTTAATATTGATTGCAAGCTTAATCCCTTATCAATCAATTTGGATATACTTGAGTCTGCGGAGGTTCTCGAGCCCTACGGTGCGGATAATCCCCAGCCCTTGTTCGGGCTTTATAATATGGAGCTTGTGTCCGTTCAGCCCGTGGGCAACGGCAAGCATCTGCGTCTTAATTTACATAAAAACGGTTGTAGTTTAAATGCTATTATGTTCTCTGTTACTACTGCTGAGTTTCCCTATGCACCTGCCGACAAGGTGGATCTGGCGGTTAAGCTTTCCGCTAACGAATATATGGGCAAAACTCAGGTTAGCATACAGGTTAAGGATATGCGCCTCAGCGATTTTGATGACGTAAAGGTTATAAAATCCATTAATGATTACGAGGCATTCTGCCGTGGTGACGAATTATCGCCTGCGGCTAAAAAGGAGCTTTGCGTTGACAGGGATTTCTGTGGCAAGGTTTACAGATACGTCAGGGGCTTTAACGGTTGGCGCCATTCTGCGGAAATGCTTTGCTACCGTCTTGGCTTAAGCGAAGAAAAGGTTATGAGCTGTAAAATAGCCCTGGATGCCCTTGGTGAATTGGGTATCATAATTTATAACGAGGGTAAATATATATTACCCGATGAAAGCGTAAAAGCTTCCTTGGATAATTCCGAAATTTTCAGACGAGCAACACAATTGAGTGGATCTGTTTGAGAGGGGTGAAAAATGTGGACGGAAATATGAACGTTGAGCTTATGTACAATGAATTTATAGAGCAGGCGGCGGCACAGTTTAATGAAAAAGAGGTTGCCATAGTTGAAAAGGCTTTTGAAACTGCAAGCCAGAGGCATCAGGGTCAGAAGCGTCAGTCAGGGGAGCCCTATATTATTCACCCCGTATCCGTAGCCAAAATCGTGCTGGATTACGGTATGGATTATCAATCCGTTGCGGCGGCCATGCTTCACGATACGGTTGAGGATACTGACCTTACCCTCGAGGAGGTTAAAAAGGAATTCGGTGCAGAGGTTGCCGCCCTTGTTGACGGCTTGACAAAATTGGGTAAGGTGCCCCTCGATATTAAGGATAAAGAGGAGCAGCAGGCGGAAAACGTCAGAAAAATGCTTCTTGCTATGAGCGAGGATATCCGCGTTATCATTATCAAGCTTGCGGACCGTTTGCATAATATCAGAACCCTTAACTTCGTTGCACCTCAGAAGCGCAGGGATAAGGCTCTTGAAACTCTTGAAATTTACGCACCCATTGCTCACCGCTTAGGTATCAGAGCAATTAAGGAGGAGCTTGAGGACAGGGCTATCAGCTTCCTTGACCCTATCGGCTACAGCGAAATTGAGGATGAGCTTTCAAAGCAGGGCAAATCCCATAAGGAATTCCTTGAGACCATTAAAAAGCAAATCGGCGAGAGAGTCCACGAGGTTGTGCCCGAGGCAGCTCTTGAAGCGAGAATTAAAAGCGTTCACGGCATATACCGTAAAATGTATATGCAGAACAAAAACTTTGACGAAATATATGATATTTACGCCGTAAGAATTATTGTGAATTCAGTTATCGAGTGCTACGACTGCCTTGGTATTATTCACGATATGTTCAAGCCCATTCCCGGCAGATTCAAGGACTATATTTCCACACCCAAGCCCAATATGTATCAGTCGCTGCATACTACCGTTATCGGCAAAACGGGTATACCTTTTGAGGTGCAGATTCGTACCTGGGATATGCACAAAACCGCGGAATTCGGTATTGCCGCCCATTGGAAATATAAATTGGGTCTTAAGGGCAAGCAGAGCATTGAGGAACGCCTTGCCTGGGTTCGTCAGCTTCTTGAAACACAAAAGGAAGCAGACGACGTTAAGGATATTGTTCGCACAATCAAAAGTGACTTCGTGCCCGAGGAGGTATTCGTATTTACTCCCAAGGGTGACGTTATTGACCTTCCCTCAGGTGCTACGGTAATTGACTTTGCTTACGCCATTCACTCTGCCGTAGGTACTAAAATGGTTGGCGCCAAGGTTGGCGGCAGAATCGTGCCCCTTGATTATAAGGTGCAGACAGGCGATATTGTTGAAATTCTTACCTCGTCACAGCCGGGCAAGGGCCCCAGCCGTGACTGGCTTAATATTGTTAAAACAAGTAGCGCCAGAACTAAAATCCGTGCATGGTTCAAAAAAGAGCGTCGTGATGAAAATATCGTTGAGGGTCGCACAGAGCTTGAGCGTGAAATCAAGCGCAACAAAATGCGATTCACCGACGAGGAATATAAAACCCTTATTGAAAACCTTGCCGAAAGACAGCATTGTGCAACTGCAGATGATTTCTATGCGGCAATCGGCTACGGCGGTATATTTATTTCAAGGGTTATGCCATATATCAGGGATGAATACAATCGTTTGTCCTCCCTTAATCAGCCCAAGGGAATTAAGGTGCAGGAAAGCACAAAAACTACAAAGCGCGCCGTTGGCGAGGGTGTTACGGTTGAGGGCATCGACAATTGTCTTATTAAGCTTTCACGCTGCTGTGCGCCCATTCCGGGCGATGAAATTATAGGCTTCATTACCCGTGGTCACGGTGTGTCCATCCACAAGCGTGACTGCTCAAACGTGCCCAAGGATATTGTTTCCTGCGAGGAGCCCGAGCGTTGGGTAAGTGCCCGTTGGCTTACGGGAACTGCAATGCAGGAATTCAAGGCGGGTCTTGCAATCCTTTGCGAAAGCCGTGTGGCACTTATGGCGGACGTGGCAACACTTCTGGCGGATATGCGCGTAATGATTAATGCCATTAACACCCGCGAGCTTAAAGATGACAAGGCTTACGTTTACCTTACAATTACCGTTAAGAGCACGGATTTCCTTAACGTGGTTATTTCAAAGCTCAAAAAAATTGACGGCGTTATTAACGTAACAAGGAGCAGTAACTCATGAAAGCAGTAATTCAAAGAGTTTTAAAAAGCTCTGTAAGTGTGGACGGCAGGGTTGTGGGTAGCTCTGACAAGGGCTATATGATACTTGTGGGTGTTACTAAGGGCGATACTGAAAAGCACGCCGATTTGCTTGCTAAAAAAACGGCGGCACTGCGTGTTTTTGAGGATGATGCGGGCAAAATGAATTTATCCGTCCTTGATATTGGCGGTGATATTTTAGCCATTTCACAGTTCACCCTTTGTGCGGACTGTAAAAAGGGGAATCGTCCCTCCTTCACACCTAGCGAGGAGCCCGTGCGTGCAAACGAGCTTTATGAATTATATTGTCAGAAGCTTTCCGAATACGGAGTTAAGCGAGTTGAAAAGGGCGTTTTTGGTGCGGATATGAAGGTTGAACTTATTAACGACGGACCCGTTACAATTTGCTTTGATACAGATATCTGGAGTGTTTAAAATGTATGTAAAGACCCTTACCATAGGTCCCGTAAGCGCTAACTGCTATATAATCTGCGACGAAAACACCAAAATCGGTGCGGTAATTGACCCCGGTGATTTTACACCGTCTCTTATGAGGGCAATTAACGAATCCGGTATGACTGAGCTAAAATACATCCTTTGTACTCACGGTCATTTCGACCATATTCAAGGCGTTAGCCGCCTTAAGGAGAAATTTCCCGAAAGTGAAATTTTAATAGGCGAAAAGGACTGCGTTGCCCTTAACGACGGCGTGGTAAGCCTTGCAACCCTTTTCGGTGCACCCTTTTATCCCGCCGTTGCAGACAGAGTTTTAAAGGGCGGCGATAAAATAAGCTTTGGCGATATTACTCTTGATGTAATAGATGCGCCGGGGCATACCGTAGGCGGTGTAATGTATTACGAGAAAGCCCAAGGGGTTATTTTTACGGGGGATACACTTTTTAAGGGTAGCATCGGCAGAACTGACTTTAACGGTGGCGATATGGCGGTGCTTTTAAACACCCTGCAAAAAATAAAAAAGCTTCCCGAGGACGTTAAAATTTATAGCGGTCACGGGGAGATTACAACAGTAAAATACGAAACTACGTATAATATGTATTTAAGATGAATTTATATTGTATTTCACACGAATTTTTATATGAAACGGAAAAACTTCTGATGTTGTTTTTCCCTTTACAAAAAAATACTGCTTTAAAGGAGTTTACGGAGGATTCGGGGGATTATTTTTACACCGAAATAATCCGTGGCGAAAAGAAAGTGACCTTTAAATGCGCTTTTTCAATGGACGGCATTATTCTCAGTGATGAAAAAACTCTTGAGGCAGAGCTTGTTACCGATGAGGAATACGAGCTTTTGTCAGTGGGCTATAAATTGCTTGAGAAGCATTGCGGCTTTGCGCCGGGGTGGGGTATGCTCACAGGTGTAAGACCCTCTAAGCTTATAATGAATAAAATGCTCGAAACTGACGAGGAAACAGCAAGGGATTATTTTATAAACCATTTCTTTGCCACGCCCGAAAAAACCGAGCTTGCATTAAGCGTTGCGAAAACAGAAATTGAAATCATAAAAAGCATTGACGAAAAAACCTTCAGTCTTTACGTCAGTATTCCCTTTTGTCCCACAAGGTGCAGCTATTGCTCCTTTGTGTCGCATTCAATCGGCACTGATTCTGCTAAAAAATTAATACCGCAGTACGTTGAAAAGCTTTGCGAGGAGATAGCCTTCACAGGTGAAAGGGCGAGAGAAAACGGATTGCGTCTTACAAGCGTTTATTGGGGCGGCGGCACGCCCACAACCCTTTGTGCCGAGGATCTGGACAGAGTTTTAACATCAATTGAGGATAATTTTGACCTTTCGGAATGTACCGAATACACCGTTGAGGCGGGCAGACCCGATACCATTACCACCGAAAAGCTTCTGATTCTTAAAAAGCACAAAGTGGGCAGAATAAGTATAAATCCTCAGACCTTTTCCGATTCGGTGCTTGAAGCTATCGGCAGAAGGCATTCTGCGGCACTTACCATCGAAAAATACTACTCAGCCCGTGAAATCGGGTTTGATTGCATAAATATGGATTTGATTGCGGGGCTTCCCACCGACACCTACGAAAGCTTTAAAGATAGTGTGGATAAGGCAATTGCCTTAGGTGCGGAGAATATTACCGTTCACACCCTTGCACTCAAGCGTTCATCAACTATTGTTACCGAAAATGAAAGCGAAGCTCTCACCGAGAGGGACGTTTCCAAAATGCTTGATTACGCTAAGGCTGCTCTTACACAAGGCGGCTATCATCCTTACTATATGTACCGACAGAGCAAGGCTTTGGGTAATTTTGAAAACGTAGGCTGGTGCAAGTCGGGCAAGGAGTGTAAATACAACGTGCTTATGATGGAGGAATATCAGCATATTCTTTCAGTGGGTGCGGGTAGCGTAACCAAGCTTCTTTCACCGGGAATTGAAAAAATCGAAAGAATTTTCAACTACAAATTCCCCTTTGAATATATTTCAAGATTTAACGAGCTTCTTGAAAAGAAGGAAAGAATAACGAGCTTTTTTAACGAGTACCGATAAGAAAGGCGGGTGTGTATGGCTAACAAAAGCAATACCGTTGAATACATAAAGGCCGCGGCAACACAGCCCGAAAGCTTTATTGCTCAGTGCGAGGCCGGGTACAATAATAAAATTGAAAAAATTGCCCGTGAAATTGCCGAAAGCGGCAGAACGGAAATTGTAATGATTGCAGGACCCAGCTCTGCGGGTAAAACAACCTCTGCAAAAAAGCTCAGGGAGCATTTGAGCGCCTTGGGGGTTAATAGCCACACGGTTTCCTTGGACGATTATTACGTGGATAATTGCGATGCGCCCCGTTTCCCCGACGGTACACCCGATTTTGAAACGGTGGATGCCCTTGATATCCCTTGCTTTCAGAAAACTATGGGCGAGCTGCTTACAACCAATGAAACCAATCTTCCTGAGTTTGATTTTCTGCAGGGTAAGCGCAAGGCGGAATATCGCCATATTGAAATTTCTGAGGGCGACGTTATTATTGTTGAGGGGCTTCACGCGCTCAATCCCAAAATAACCGACCATCTGCCTGCAGAAAGGCTTTTGAAAATTTATATAAACATCTCGTCACGTATTTACGACGAGCAGGGTAAAGTGGTGCTTAACAAGCGCAATATGCGTTTTGTGCGCCGTATGGTAAGGGATTATAAATTCCGCGGTAACTCCGTTGAAAAATCCTACGAAATGTGGGTCACCGTAAGATATGGCGAGGATACGTATTTGTTCCCTTTTAAAAGTAATGCAGATATATGCCTTAACACAATTCATCTTTATGAAACCTGTGTGCTTAAGGATATGGCAATTAATCTGCTTAGTGAGCTTCCTGAAGGCTCGGAGTTTTATAAAGAAGCACAAAGACTTATAAAAAGTCTTGAAAAATTCCCTTCCTTAAGTTCCTGCGATGTTCCCGAGGACTCGCTTTTAAGAGAATTTATAGGTGCAAAGGAGTAAGGAAATGTCTGAAAAATCAATAAGCAAAAAACAGAATATTTTGGGCGGTGCAATGATACTTGTTATTGCCACTGCCATTGTTAAGGTAATCGGCGTGGTGTATAAAATCCCCCTTCGTGATGCTTTGGGCGTGTTGGGCTCGGGTTATTATGATTCGGCGTACAGCATTTACACCGCAGTTTACGGTATTTCGATGGCGGGTCTTCCCGTTGCGATTTCTGCAATCGTTTCCAAAAATACCGCCTTGGGCAGATACCGTGACGTTAAGCAGGTATTAAAAATAACCTTCCCGTTATTTTTGCTGCTGGGTGTTCTTGGCACGGGCGTTATACTTGCGGCTTCATACCCTTACGCTAACTTTATTGTTAAAAACCCCAACACCATTTATAGTGTTTTAACCATTGCTCCTTCAATTTTCTTCTGCTGTGTTATGAGTACATACAGAGGCTATTATGAGGGCCTTAACAATATGTACCCCACGGCAATATCACAGGTTATTGAAACTGTAGGTAAGCTTGTTTTCGGTCTTGCCTTCTCCTACGGCATTGTAATGTATGCCGAGGCTCAGATTGCGGCAACAGGCGCAGTTTTCGGTCAGGTTATTGAAACCGCAGAGGATAAATCCATAGTTTACGCCCTTTCATCGGCAGGTGCGATTCTGGGTGTAACCCTCGGTACTGCGTTGGCTACACTTTACACGTTCCTTCGTCATAGAATTAAAAAGGATGGCATCACTAAGGAGATGCTCGTTAACTCGCCCCTAGCATCAAGCAAAAGGGATACACTTAAGGATCTTGTAAAGATTGCATTACCCACAGCGCTCAGCTCACTTGTTCTTAACATCACAAACTTTATTGATACAAGTATGATTCAGAGCCGCCTTAAGGACATCGTAGTAAGCGGATATGACGTTATTATGAGTAATTACGGCGAATCTATTACCGCAAGTGAAACCCCCGTTGAGGAAATTCACACCTTCCTTTTCGGTGCCTACGGTATGACAAGCGACTTCAGAAACCTTATTCCCACACTTGTTATGACCTTGGGTGTTAGCGCAATCCCCGTTATTTCAGGCGCACTTGCTAAAAGAGATATGAAGACTGTTAACAGCTCCGTTAACACTGTTTTCAGAATTACAATGCTTATCTCTTTACCTGCCGGCGCAGGCTTCTTTGTGCTTGCAGAGCCAATACTTGGCATTCTCTATGGCGGTAGCAGTGACATTTCAAACGGTATAGCAATTGCGGCGCCCATCCTTGCCCTTTATGGTCTTATGATGGCAATACTTGCTCTCTCATCACCCCTTACAAATATTCTTCAGGCAATCGGTAGGGCAGACGTACCCGTTAAAGCTCTTCTTCTCGGTTGCGTATTTAAAATCGGCTTGAACTACCTTCTTATCGGTGTTCCCTCAATAAATCTTAAGGGTGCCGTTGTGGGTACGGGTGTTTTCTACTTTATCTGTATCCTCTACAACTTCATTGTTCTTCGTAAGGAAACGGGTGTTAAAATTGATATTTTATCGGTGCTTGTTAAGCCCCTTATTTCCGCAGTGGTTTGCGGTGGTGCCGCATTCGGCAGTTTTAAATTATTAAGTCAGTTCCTTACGTTTAACGAGGGCAGCCGTCTTAGTGGTCAGTCCTTTGCCTGCCTGATTTCAATAGGTTTTGCGGTTGTTGCGTACGGAATAAGCGTGCTTTTGACCAAAACATTGGTAAAAGATGACATTTTAATGCTTCCTAAGGGAGAAAAAATAGCAAAAATACTTGAAAAGTATAAGCTTTTAGGTTAAAATAGGGGATGTAAATTATGGCAATTGAGTTCAATTTTAAAGATAAATATCAGTTTAACGACCTTGTTGAAATTGTTCGTATTCTTCGTGAGCCGGGCGGTTGTCCCTGGGATATGGAGCAGACTCATCAGTCCATCCGCGAAAATTTCCTTGAGGAAACCTACGAGGTTATCGAGGCTATCGACACCAACAACAAGGAGCTCATGCAAGAGGAATTGGGCGACGTGCTTTTGCAGGTGCTTATGCATTCCGATATGGCACGCACCGACGGTTGGTTCACTATTGACGACGTTGCAAACGATATTTGTCAGAAGCTTATTATCAGGCATCCCCACGTGTTTGGTGACGTTTCCGTTTCCTCCACGGGCGAGGTTCTTAAGAATTGGGACGACATCAAGCGTTCCACCAAAAAGCAAAGAACCCAGAGCGAGGCTATGGCGGCAATCCCTGCTGTGTATCCCGCGCTTATGAAGGCCCAGAAGGTTCAGGAAAAGGCAAAAAAGGCAGGCTTCGATTGGGATAATGCCGAGGGTGCATTCCTTAAAATCGACGAGGAATCTGCCGAGCTTAAAGAAGCCCTCGCCGCAGGCAATAAGGCCGCAGTTGAGGATGAGCTTGGTGATTTACTTTTCTCGGTTGTAAACGTTGCACGCTTTTGTGATTGCGAGGCAGAAACCGCCCTCGACAAGGCCACAAAGAAATTTATGGAACGCTTTACAATCACCGAAGCTCTTGCTAAGGAAAGGTCAATCGATATGAAAACTGCTTCTATCGAGGTTCTTGACCAGCTTTGGGAGGAAGCCAAGAAGCAAAAATAAGTCTATAAAGTCGCATAGCGATTTAAATAATAGAAAACAAAATTTGGAGGATTTTTAAAATGAACAAAACAGATCTCGTAAATGCAGTTGCAGCTGCAGGTTTCTCAAAGAAAGATGCAGACAAGGCAGTAGCAGCAGTTTTAGACGGTATTAAAGGTGCTCTTGCAAACGGCGAAAAGGTTCAGCTTATCGGCTTCGGTACATTCGAAGTACGCGAAAGAGCAGCTAAGGAAGGCCGTAACCCCAAAACAGGCGAAACAATCAAAATTGAAGCTTCTAAGGTTCCCGCTTTCAAAGCAGGCGCAGCTCTCAAAGACGCTGTTAAATAATTAAATTTTGTGCAGAACACCCTCGGCGTAATGCCGAGGGTTTGTCATTTTTTTGCCCATTCGCAGTATCGTTATACAGCTTCAGGGCAAAGAAAATGCCATCTGCAGCAAAATTATAAAAAGTTCAGAACACCCTCGGCATAATGCCGAGGGTTTGTCATTTTTTACCCTATTAAAAAATAACCCCCGAGTACTAACTCGGGGGGGTGGTTTATTTTGAAACGATGTTATTAAGCCATACCTTTTTCTTAACCAGAATCATACCCACAATTACTTTTATAATATCAATGGACTGAATAATGGGGAAGGATACCCAGATAGGTATATCGGCAACGTAGTAAAGCCCGAATGCAATGGGTACGTTTACGCACATTATAAACACGCTATCCATAAGGAAGGTTACAAGGGTTTTGCCACCGCTTCTTATGGTGAAATAGGCGGCATTGGCAAAGGAGTGAACAGGTATAAAGCAAGCACACACCCTTATAAAGTAGGCGGCATATTCCTTTGCCTGGGGTGTTACGTTATAAAGCAGGGGAATTTTGTCGCCGACCAGGAACACCAGAATGCCAATAAAAACGCTTATAATTGCCGAGAAGGTGATAAGCTTTCGGTCGGTGTCGTATGCCTTTTCGAATTGGTTTGCACCAAGCTGCTTACCTACGATTATACCGATGCTTGTACCCAGGGATATAAACGCAATGTTCGCAAGGTTCATAACCGTGGATGAAATACTGTAGCCCGCAACAACGTCAATTCCGTGCAGACTGTATGCCACGCTTAAAAGGGACATACCAAGTGACCAGAAAAACTCGTTGAATAAAAGGGGCATACCCTTAAATGTAATATCACGGAAGGTTTTGCGGGGAATGTAAAGGCTCTTGAAAACGCCCTTGAAATAGGGGAATTTACGACGCTTTACTAAAACGTATGCAATAACTATGCCACATTCAACAAATCGGGAAATTGTTGTAGCAATAGCCGCACCGTCAACACCTAAGGCGGGGAAGCCCAGAAGACCGAATATAAGCACCGCGTTTAACGAGCAGTTGGTTATAACTGCACAAACACCTGCAATCATAGGCGCCACTGTTTCGCCGGTTTCACGCAGAGTGCTTGAGAATATCTGTGTTATACAGAAGGGGATAGCGCCCCACATCATTATTCTGAGGTATGACTTTGCATAGGAAAGGGTAAGCTCTATATTTCCCTCAGAGTCACTTTCGTGTAAAAACAGGCTTATAAGCTGGTCGTCAAATACAAGGAATATAACCGTTGCAACGGTGAATAACAACACGGTTATTGTGGCCTTGTATCTTATGGTGTGCTGTATGCCCTCGCGGTCATTTTTGCCATAAAACTGGGCGGTGAAAATTCCCGCCCCGCTTAAAGCACCGAAAACCGCAAGACCAAAAACAAAAATAAGCTGGTTTACAATGGAAACGCCCGACATCTGCTCCGTGCCAAGATTGCCTACCATAAGGTTATCAAGCATATTAACAAAATTCGTAATGAAATTCTGTATCATTATGGGCACGGCGACAGTCATAGCCATTTTGTAAAAGACTTTATCTCCGATGAATTTTTTAATTGTCATTTTACTTGATTAAATCGTGTTCTTTGATGAATTTGATTGTTTCGTCAACTGTTGTGAATGCAAGGCCAACGACGGTATCAGCGCCGCCGTAGTAAATGGCAATTCTTCCTGTGTCCTCATCTGCAAGTGCGGCACAGGGGAATACAACGTTGGGAACGTCACCAACAAATTCGTAGGTTTCACGGGGAGAAAGAAGGTAGCAATCAGCTCTGTGTAATACCTTCCAGGGCTCGTTGATATCTGTAATCATAGCGCCCATGCTGTATGAGAAGCCGTTACAGCTTGTAATAACGCCGTGGTAGAAGCAGAGCCAACCCTCGTCTGTTTCAATGGGTGTGGGGCCTGCGCCAACCTTTGTCATTTCCCAGTTCTGCTCGGGCTTGATAACAAAGCGATGCTTGCCCCAATATGTAAGGTCGGGGCTATGGCTTAAGAAAATATCACCATAGGGTGTGTGGCCCTTGTCGCAGGGACGTGTGAAAATCATATATTCGCCGTTAACCTTTCTGGGGAAAAGCACACCGTTTCTTGAAACGGGAAGAACGGCATTTTCATATCTTTCCCATGATTCGAAGTCGGTTGTTGCGGCAATACCGATTGATGTACCTCTGTCAGTGTGGCAAACCCATGAAAGGTAGTATTTACCGTCGATTTCGCAAAGGCGGGGGTCATATCCACGGAAGATTTTTTCGTCGTTGAGGTTCCAGTGGATACCGTCGTCGCTGAAGCCGGTTACAAGGTACTGCTCACGGGTGATGTCGTCCATTCTGAACACACCTGCAAAGCCGTTGCCATAGGGAACAACTGCAGAGTTGAAAATACTGTTTGCTTCTTTAACGAAGGTACGGTCGATGATGGGGTTTTCTGTGTATCTCCATACGGGCTCCGTACAGTTAGCAGGCTTATCCTGCCAGGGGATGTTTTTTACTTTTGAGTTAATGATTTTAGCCATAGTGCACCTCAACTGTCATAATAGTTTAATGTTTCTATAATCAGCGCCCCTACGTCACCGACGGTTTTCCTCGGAACTGAGGTGATTCTGTCCGTGGTAGGTGAAACGCTTTTTGAAATATGTTTTTTGGATGTTCCTAAGGAGCAGGCACGGAAGTGCTGGTTAGCAAAGGGGGTGAAGGAGGCTGTACCTAAAAGTGAGCTTTCCTTACTTAAACTAAGGTCAAGGTTTTCTGCCGCCTGAGCGATTATTGACGCAACCTCTGCCGATCCCTCTGAGCCGCTACCGTCCTTAAAGAATACCGCAAGCCTTTCGGAGGTTGTGATTTCCTCCAAGGGGATAAAGATTGTACGCATATCTGAAAAAAGTCGTCTGTATTTTTTAGCAAATGCATATGAGCCCGCTCTTGAGGAATACTCTGCACCTGTAAGCAGACAGCATACCTCGGTTTTTCTGAAGCGGAAGCTATTTTCTGAAAACTGCTTCATAATGCTCACAAGCAATGCCGATGGTATGATGCTTGAGCTTACACCGGATGCGGTGCGCTTGGAGCTTATAAGGAAAAACGAAAGCACGTAAAATGGCACGAATATAAGACAGACGTTTCTTAAAAATTCAAAGGCCTCTACGTTTGCGGGGGCGCCGGTGAAAAGGAATGCAAGCTGACTGCAGAATAACACGGTGTTACCGATTATTGAGCAAATACTCAGTATAAGGGGCCACCTGTTACCGAAAAGCAGGTTGTGTATGGTTTTGGGAGAATCAAGGTGAGCCGTAAAAACCACGCGAATCTGTGCAGTGCCGTCGCAGTAGCGCTTACCCATAATATTGCCCGATGCTCTTTTGGGCTTTATACGGTCTAAAAGTGTACCGTCAAAAACAAATTTGTATGAAAACACACAAAACATCAATATGTTAAGGACAAGTGAAATTACAACTGGTAAAACGTAACCACTGTTAACACATACCGAAAAAAGAATAACGCAAGCCACAAGGCAGATACAAAGCACCTTATGAATCAGCGAGCCCGCACCGGGATAGGCGTAAAAGCTCTGCTCGTTGGTTTCGTCGCAGTATTTCATAAGCTCGTATAACAGAATGTGTCGGGCCTTTGCCTCGGATTCTGAGCCCGCCTTTAAATCGGGGCAGCTCTGAAGTATATTTTCGGCGGTTTCAAAGCAATAATTGATGTTGGCATCTTCAAGCTTTGGTAAAGTAGTCATAATTATTCAATAATGCTTTTAAATACGTTGAACGCATCCTCCCAGCCGTCACGGCTGTCGGGAGTGTAAAGCTTAAGGTTTTCGCCGCTTGCAATAATTTTACGTGCCTGCTTAATATCGCCGATTGCGCCGCTTGACATAAGCTGAATTGCAATATTACCTAAAGCGGTTGCCTCAATGGGGCCGCCGTACACGTTTACGTTACAGCTTTTTGCGGTCATATCAAGAAGAAGCTTATCTTTTGTGCCACCGCCCATAACGTGGATACGGTCATAATGCTTCTGTGTGCAGTCCTTGATGCCGTCAAAGGTGTAGCGGTATTTCATCGCAAGGCTTTCGTAGATGCAACGCATAATTTCGCCAACGGTCTGGGGAACGTACTGGTTGGTTTTCTCGCAGTATTCCTGCACTCTTTTGGGAATGTTGCCCATGGGTGCAAATTCGGGGGCGTCGGGGTCAATGAAGCATTTGAAGGGCTCGCATTCAAGGGCCATTTTTTCAAGCTCAGCGTAGGAATATTCCTTACCCTCACGAATCCACTGACGACGGCTTTCCTGAATCAACCAAAGTCCGCAGATGTTTTTAAGGAAGGCGATTGTATAATCGTAACCGCCCTCGTTTGTAACGTTAAGCTTTTTTGAGGCCTCGTTGATGATGGGCTCCTTAACCTCTGTGCCGAAAAGTGACCAGGTGCCACAGCTGATAAAGGCAAAATCATCCTGCTCGCAGGGGGCCGCGGTAATTGCGCTCTGTGTATCGTGTGCGGCAACGCTTATAACGTCTGCCTTAGGCACACCAAGCTCCTCGCAGATATCGTCGCTCAACTGACCGATTACGGCACCTGTGGGAACAATATCGGTAAGCAAATCCTTACGTATGCCGAAGGTGTCCAGTATTTTTTCGGACCAGTCGCAGGTTTTAAGGTCAACCATCTGTGAGGTGGTTGCAATTGAATATTCTGTTGATTTTACTCCCGAAAGCATGTATGAAAGAAGGTCGGGCATAAAAAGGAGCTTATCTGCCTCTTCAAGAATGTAGGGGCGGTTCTCCTTTAATGAAAGAAGCTGGAATATGGTGTTGAAATCCATAAACTGAATGCCCGTGATGTCGTACATTTCTTCCTGAGACATATATTTTTTTGCAAATTCTACCATGCCGTCGTTACGGGAGTCACGGTAGTGCACGGGGTTTTCCACAAGGGTGCCGTCTTTTCTTAAAAGACCGAAGTCAACGCCCCAGGTGTCGATACCTATGGAGTCGAAGCCTCCATCCTCTTTAGCCTTAAGGATACCCTGCTTGATTTCAAAGAACAGACGCTGAACGTCCCAATAAAAGGTGCCGTTGATTTTAACGGGGTCGTTTGAAAAACGGTGTACCTCGCGAAGCTCGATTTTTTCACCGTCAAAAACACCTACGATTGCTCGGCCGCTTGAAGCACCGAAGTCAAAAGCAAGAACACGTTTATTCAAAATAATCACTCCTATTATTTAAGGAAGCAGTTAATAATAATTTCCTCTGCTTCCTGCTCTGTTTTGCCCATTGTCTGAAGCTTTAAGAGCTGGTCGTTATTTATTCTGCCGATGGCCGCCTCGTGGATGATGTTTGCATCCCAATGATTTGCGGCAATTTCGGGGATTGAACGGATTTTAGCATTATCCATAATAATTGAGTCGCACTGCACGTGGGCCTTGCAGGGAGCGTTACCTACCGCACGGGGGTAGAAAACCTGCTCTGAATTGTCCTTCGCAACCGAGCGGGAAATAATCTGCGATGAAGCGTTGTCGCCGTTAAGCTCAATTACCATATCTGAGTGGGCAACCTGAGTGCCGTGAGTCATAAGCTTTTCAAGGATAACAAGCCTTGCGCCCTTTTCAAGCTTTGCTATGGTGTCACGCTTGGTTGAGTCAACACCGCGTATCTGCACGGATTCCATTTCGCAGAATGAGTTTTCGTCCATAAAGATTTCGGTTACGGGGTTAAGCACTCTTTCGCCTGTGCCCTCGCCCTCGCCGTAATGCTTTTCAACATATTTGATACGGGCGTTTTTGCCTATATGGAAGCGGTGGATGCCGTCGTGCTCGCTTTTTGCATCACCTGAGTTGTGAATGCCACAGCCAGCAACAATAAGCACGTCCGCATCGTCACCGATGAAAAAATCGTTGTAAACCAAATCCTCAACACCTGATTTGGTGATGATTACGGGGATGTGAACGCTTTCATTTTTTGTGCCGGGCTTAACGGTAATGTCGATGCCGGGCTTGTCCTTTTTAGGCTCAATGATAATATTCGCAGTTGACTGTCTGCCTGCGCCTTCACCGTCTTTTCTGATGTTGTATGCACCCTGAGGCACACCGTGAAGGTCGGCAATAGCCTCAAGCATATGAAGTTCTGTTTTATTCATAAATATTGTTTCCTTTATCTGAATGAGCAAGTGTTGTCAAATTCTGCCATAAGCTCGGGGAAAACCTCTGCGGCAGGGCCCTTCTTCTTCACTAAGCCATCTGAAATAATGGCAATTTCGTCGGCGATTTTCATAATTCTTTCCTGGTGTGAGATTATAACCATGCTTTCCTTACGGGTTTTGGTAATTGCCTTGAAGCTTTCAACAAGCATATTGAAGCTCCAAAGGTCGATACCTGCCTCAGGCTCGTCGTAAATTGCCAATTCAAGGCTTCTTGCCATAAGGGTCGCAATTTCTATTCTCTTGATTTCACCGCCGGAAAGTGAGCCGTCAACCTGACGGTTAAGATAATCCTTTGAGCAAAGGCCAACCTGTGTAAGGTACGCACAGCACTGGTCCTCGGGAAGGTCACTGCCGTGAGCAAGGCTCAGAAGGTCACGGACTGAAAGACCCTTGAAGCGGGGAGGGTGCTGGAAGGCGTAACCGATGCCTAAGTTAGCACGCTCGGTGATTGACATATTTGTAATGTCGGTGCCGTTCCATATAATCTGACCGCCCGTGGGCTTTTCAATACCCATAATAAGCTTTGCGAGTGTGGATTTACCACCGCCGTTAGGGCCTGTTATTACTAAAAATTTGCCGTCCTCAACTGTAAGTGAAACGTCCTTTATAATGTCCTTTTCACCCTTTTCGTCGGCAACGTTAAAAGAAATGTTTTTAAGTTCGAGCATAAATTTCTCCGCATTGATATATTTAACTATTACAGTTATTCAATTCTAGATTATATACAAATAAATGTATTTATTCAAGTGTTTTTGAAAAATCCTTGTTATAGTAAATGAATTATGATATATTATATAAAAACAAGACCGCTATGGAGATGATTGCTGTGTGCGGAATAATTGATTACGTAAAAAACAAAAAAATTCTTATTCTCGGCTTCGGCAGAGAGGGTAAGTCCACCTATAATTATTTAAGGAAGCACCTTCCTGAGAAGCTGCTCACAATAGGCGATAAAAACAAGCCCGAAATTGACGATGCCAACGTCAACGTGATTTTCGGCGAGGATTACCTTTCGTGCCTTGGGGATTTTGATATTGTTTTCAAAAGCCCCGGTATTGCATTCCTTGAGGATGATATGTATCCCGAAACCACCGAAATTACCTGCCAGACAGATATGTTTTTAAGATTCTGTAAGCCCGTTGTGGTTGGTATTACAGGCTCAAAGGGTAAAACAACAACCTCTACACTTATTTATGAAATGCTTAAGGCAGGGGGTGTGAGTACCTGCCTTATCGGTAATATCGGCGTGCCTGTTTTTGAAAAGGCCGACGAGGGAGGCGACCTCGTGGCGGTTATCGAAATGTCGTCACATCAGCTCGAATTTACCACTGCTTCACCCCACGTTGCGGTTATCGTAAATATTTACGAGGAGCATCTTGACCACTACAAAACAGGCTTCAAGGGCTACGTCGGAGCAAAGCTTAACATTGCCCGTCATCAGAGCGAGGGGGACTACCTTATTCACAACCCCGAGCAGAATCTTGAGGGTATTGTGGATTGGAGCGAGGTTATTAAGGGGCAAGGCGTGCCCGTAACCTTTACTGCGGCGGCTGAGGATGATTTTGTAAACGAATTGTGGAAATCCACCGAGCACCTTAAGGGGGAGCACAATCGTCAGGATATTGCCTACGCACTTGCGGCAGCAAGGATTTTCGGCGTTTCGGATGATGCGGTAAGATACGCGGTTGCAGGCTTTGGCGGTATTGAGCACCGCATGGAATATATGGGCGTTATAAACGGCGTTTCATATTATAACGACAGTATTGCAACAATCCCTACTGCGGTTATGGGTGCAGTAAAGGCAATCGGTAACGTGGATACCCACATTTTCGGCGGTCTTGACAGAGGCATCGACTACAAGGATTTTATTGATTTCCTTAATGATAATGGCGTCAACAACCTTATCGGTCTGCCTGAAACTGGCCATATGATTATTGAAGAGCTGAAAAAACGCGGTTGCAATAAAACCATGATATGTGCCCGTGATATGGAGGACGCGGTGCAGCAGGCGGATAAATTAACCGAAAAAGGTAAGTCCTGCTTGTTCTCACCTGCGGCGGCAAGCTACAATTACTACAAAAACTTCGAAGAAAAGGGAAAACATTTCAAAAAACTTGTTTTAGATTTGACAAAATAAAATCTGAGATGTATAATATTGGTTAACAAAAATATTTCTAAGGAGAAATAGTTATGAAAAAGATTTTATCAATCTTACTTGCAGTTGTAATGGTATTCTCCGTTGCAAGTGTTTCATTTGCAGGTTTTAAGGATGAGGCTGTTCTTCAGTTCGACGAAAACGGTAACTTCAAGGTTCTTGTTCTTGCAGATATTCAGACCGGCTACCCCGTGCCTGATGATATGATTACATTTATTTACGAATCTGTTGATTTCGCAAAGCCCGACCTTATCGTGCTTACAGGCGACAACATCAACACAGAGGAAATCGAAGCATACGACGAGGTTTTCACTGCTCTTGAAAGAACAGGCGTTCCCTACACAGCAGTTCTCGGCAACCATGACCAGGAATCCTCAGGCGGTCTTACCAGAGATGAAATTATCGAAAGATACGCTTCATACGACAACTGTCTTGTTTACGATGCTGACCCCTCACTTCACGGTGCAGGTACCCACAATCTTCCCGTTCTTTCAAGCGACGGCTCCAAGGTTGCATTCAACTTCTGGATGTTTGACTGTGGCGACTACGTTTATAACTCAAAGGGCGAATGGCTCGGCTACGACTGGGTTCGCGAGGACCAGATTGCATGGTACAACGAAACACGTGACGCTATGACAGCAGAAAACGGCGGCGAGGTTGTTCCCTCACTTGTATTCCAGCACATCATTCCCCAGGAGCCTACAGAAATGATTTTCGCTCCCTCTGACATCAATATGGGCGACCTTACAATCAATTTCCAGGACGGCACAAGCTATACCTTCCTTCCCGACATCACCAAGTTTGACGGCTACCTTTTCGAAAAATGCTGCCCCAGCTATGGTAACGATGGTCAGTGGGATGCTATGAAAGAGGGCGGCGACGTTCTCGGCGTTGTTGTTGGTCATGACCACCTTAACAACTTCATCGCAGATTGTGATGGTATCGACCTTATTATGACTCCCGGTTGTACATATACATCTTATTACGAGGGTATGATTCAGGGTGCTCGTGTTCTTGAAATCAACGAGGAAAATCCCTGGGAATACTCAACATACAACCTTACTGCAAACGAGCTTGCACGTGATGAAAACTCAGGTCTTGGTAACGACAGAAGCGAGCTTGATTACACAATTTCATACTACTTCGAAAAAATCTTCGCTATCTTCATGAATATTCTCCGTGACCTTATAGCAGATTTTGATTTCGCTGCTTAAGCGCTGTAAAAATTAAAGCGGTACCTTCGGGTGCCGCTATTTTTATGCACAAAAATGCATAAAAAATGCATATATACAATTATAATGCATAAATATTTGTTTGTGAAAAAGTGTGCTACGGGCAGATAATGTTGACAAATAACTAAAAAACAACCAAAAAAATCACCCATTTCATTGGGTTTTACTACAAAATGTCGAAAAAATCCCATGTTGAAATTATTTGAGCAAAAGTGTTGACTTTTTTTGCATAAAGGTGTATAACTATGCATATCGAATGAATATTTTTGCACAAGGCGAAAGCCTTGCTTCTGGAGGAAATAAAAATGAACAAAAAAGATATCAAAAAGGTAGTTCTTGCATACTCAGGCGGTCTTGATACATCAATCATCATCCCCTGGCTTAAAGAAAATTACAACAATTGCGAGGTTATTGCTGTTTCCGGTGACGTTGGTCAGGGCACTGAGCTTGACGGTCTTGAGGAAAAGGCAATCGCAACAGGTGCTTCAAAGCTTTACATCCTTGACCTTAAAGAGGAATACGTTGAAGAATACATCTGGCCCTGCCTTAAAGCAGGTGCAGAGTACGAGCAGTACCTTTTAGGTACATCACACGCTCGTCCCTGTATTGCTAAGGGTCTTGCAGAAATCGCTATTAAAGAGGGCGCAGACGCTATCTGCCACGGTTGCACAGGTAAGGGTAACGACCAGGTTCGTTTCGAATTAACTCTTAAGGCATTTGCTCCTGAGATGGCAATTATCGCTCCCTGGCGTGAGTGGGATATCAAATCCCGTGAGGAAGAAATTGCTTACGCAGAGGCACACAACATTCCCCTTAAAATTAACCGTGAAACAAACTACTCAAAGGATAAAAACGTTTGGCACCTTTCTCACGAGGGTCTTGACCTTGAGGATCCCGCAAACGAACCCCTTTACAACAAAGAGGGCTTCCTTGAAATGGGTGTTTCACCCGAGCAGGCTCCCGATGAGCCCACATACATTTCAATCCACTTCGAGCAGGGTGTTCCCACCGCAATTGACGGCGTAGAAATGAACGGCCTTGCAATCGTTGAAAAGCTCAACGAGGTTGGCGGTGCAAACGGCATCGGTCTTCTTGATATCGTTGAAAACCGTCTTGTTGGTATGAAGAGCCGTGGCGTTTACGAAACTCCCGGTGGCGCAATCCTCTACAAGGCACACGAGCTTCTTGAAATGATTACACTTGACCGTGACACTCAGCACTACAAAAAGTTAGTTGCTCAGAAGTTCGGCGAGGTTGTTTACAATGGTCTTTGGTTCACACCCCTTCGTGAGGCTCTTTCAGCTTTCGTTGACAAGACTCAGGAAACTGTAACAGGTGACGTTAAGCTTAAGCTTTATAAGGGTAACATCATCAATGCCGGCATCACATCACCCTATTCACTTTACGATGAAAACGTAGCATCCTTCGGTGATGACGGTGGTGCTTACAACCAGCAGGATTCTGCAGGCTTCATTAACCTCTTTGGTCTTTCAATTAAGGTTAAGGCTCTTCTTGACAAGCAGAGAGAAGAAAACAACTGATTTACCATTAAATTCTAAGAAATACAAAACGACAAAGGCGGCATACTCCTTTGTCGTATTGTGTTTAATTTGAGATAAATTACTCTAAGGAGATATTTTTTATGCAGCTCTGGAAAGGCAGATTTTCAAAGGAAATCGACCCTAAAACCAACGATTTTAACTCATCAATCAAGTTTGACAGCCGTATGTACAAGGAGGATATTGAGGGTAGCGTTGCTCACGCAACCATGCTTTGTGCACAGGGTATCATTTCAAGCGACGATCTGGGTCTTATCGTTGAGGGTCTTAACAATATTAAATCAGAAATTGAAAACGGCACCTTGCTTATCGACCCCAATGCAGAGGATATTCACACCTTTGTTGAGGGCGAGTTAACTCAGCGAATCGGTGCGGCAGGCAAGCGTCTTCACACAGCCCGTAGCCGTAACGACCAGGTTGCGCTTGATATCAGACTTTATCTTCGTCACGAATGCGACGACGTGCTTAATCAGCTTACCGAGCTTATTGACGTGCTTTGTAAAAAGGCAGAGCAGTATTCAAATGCGGTAATGCCCGGCTACACACATCTTCAACGTGCACAGCCAATTACCTTCGGTCATCATTTAATGGCTTATGCAGAAATGCTTCTTCGTGATAAGGAAAGAATTATTGATGCTAAAAACAGAATGAATTATTGCCCCTTGGGCTCATGTGCTCTCGCAGGCACAACCTACAGCACAAACCGTGAAATGACCGCCGAGGCTCTTGGCTTCAACGGTGCAATGCAGAATTCACTTGATGGTGTTTCCGACAGAGATTTTTGTATGGAGCTTGCATCTGCGTTGTCAATTCTTATGGTTCACCTTTCACGCTTTTCTGAGGAAATTGTGCTTTGGTGCTCATGGGAGTTCAAGTTTATTGAGCTTGACGACGCCTTCTCAACAGGCTCATCCATTATGCCCCAGAAAAAGAATCCCGACATCACCGAGCTTATCCGTGGTAAATCGGGCAGAGTTTTTGGTGATTTAACCACACTTCTTACGATGATGAAGGGTCTTCCCTTAGCATATAACAAGGATATGCAGGAGGACAAGGAAGCAATTTTTGACGCGTTTGATACAGTTAAAATGTGCCTTACCGCCTTTATTCCCATGCTTGATACAATGACCGCACTTACCGACAATATGCGTAAGGCGGCAGCAGGCGGTTTTATAAACGCTACCGACTGTGCCGACTACCTTGTTGGTAAGGGTCTTCCCTTCCGTGATGCTTATAAGGCAACGGGCGAAATAGTTGCTCTTTGCATTGCTGAGGGACTTACACTCGAAACCCTTCCCTTGGAAAAATATAAGGGTATATGCGAAATATTCGATGAGGGTGTTTACGATGCAATCAACCTTGATAAATGCGTGAACGACCGTACCTCGTTAGGCGGTCCTGCTCCTCAGAACGTTCTTGCACAGGTTGGAAGAGTTAAAAATTTAAACAAATAAGAGAGTTTTTATGACAAAGATATTTATTGACGGCAAGGCCGGTACCACCGGCTTAAGAATATACGAAAGGCTTGAGAGCTTCGAGGGTATCGAGCTTATAAGCCTTGACGACGAAAAAAGAAAGGATCCCGAATGCCGTAAGGCGGCGCTTAACAGTGCAGACGTTGCATTTTTATGCCTTCCCGATGACGCGGCTCGTGAGTCAGTTTCTTTAATCGAAAACGAAAATACCGTGGTGATTGACACGTCCACTGCCCACCGTACACTTGACGATTGGGCATACGGCTTCCCCGAGCTTTCTCAGTCCCACCGTGAAAAAATCAAGAGCTCAAAGCGTATTGCAGTCCCCGGATGTCACGCAAGTGGATTTATTTCACTTATTTATCCCTTGGTTGAGGCAGGCATTCTTCAGAATACCGAAAAGCTTTCATGCTTCTCACTTACGGGCTACAGCGGCGGCGGTAAAAAGATGATTGCCGATTACGAGGAGGAGCCGGACGAGCTTTTGGGCGCACCCAGACAATACGCACTTACCCAGAATCACAAGCATCTTAAGGAAATGGTTAAGATTTCGGGTATTGACCAAGCTCCCGTTTTCTGTCCCGTTGTTGGTGACTTTTACTCGGGTATGGAGGTTACGGTGCCTTTATTCAAAAGCGATTTAAAGGACGGCTTCGGTATTGAGGATATTAAAGAAATTTACAAAAATAAATATACAGGACCCATTGTTACGTATTGTGACGATTTAAGCGAAGCGGGATTTATTTCTGCAGGTCTTTTGTCAGGTAAGGATACGATGGTGGTTTCGGTTTTCGGTAATGAGGACAGATTTATTCTCACCGCAAGGTATGATAACTTGGGCAAGGGTGCCTCAGGTGCGGCGGTTGAGTGCCTCAACATCGTACTCGGAAACAGCGATACAAACGGACTCGAGGTGTAATTTATGGAATTTATAAAGGGCGGTGTTTGTGCCGCAAAGGGATTTACCGCAAACGGAATACATTGCGGTATCAGAAAAAACAAATCAAAAAAGGACCTTGCTTTAATTTTCAGTGAGGTAAAGGCTTCTGCTGCGGCAGTATATACCACAAACCTTGTTAAGGGTGCGCCCCTTGCAGTTACCAAGGCTCACCTTATGGATGGCAAGGCTCAGGCGGTTATCTGCAACAGTGGTAACGCAAATACCTGCAACGCTAATGGTATTGAGGTTGCAGAGGAAATGGCAAAAATTACTGCAGACGCGCTTAACATCAACGTTGACGACGTTGTGGTTGCTTCTACAGGTGTTATCGGACTTCCTCTTGATATTACACCTATTAAAAATTCAATAGACGTTCTTGCAGAGGGTCTCGGCGATAACAACAACGATGCCGCCGAGGGTATTATGACAACCGACACCATTCAGAAGGACGTTGCAGTTTCTTTTGAAATTGGTGGTGTAACCTGCAAAATCGGTGGTATTGCAAAGGGCTCGGGTATGATTCATCCCAATATGGCTACAATGCTTGTATTCATCACAACCGATGCTGCAATCTCATCCGAAATGCTTCAGAAGGCTCTTTCAAAGGATATTCAGAGCACCTTTAATATGGTAAGCGTGGATGGCGATACCTCTACAAACGATATGGTTACCGTGCTTGCAAACGGTATGGCAGGTAATAAGGAAATTACCTGCGAGGGCGAGGATTTTGACGCCTTTATGAAAGCCCTTAATACCGTTACAGTTCACCTTTGCAGAATGATTGCAGGTGACGGCGAGGGCGCAACAAAGCTCCTTGAATGTGTTGTTACCGGTGCTAAGGACGACGCTACCGCAAAAACTGTTGCCAAGAGCGTTATTTGCTCATCACTTACTAAGGCGGCAATGTTCGGTGCGGATGCTAACTGGGGCCGTGTGCTTTGCGCTATCGGCTACAGCGGTGCAGAGGTTGACGTTACTAAGGTTGACGTTTCATTTACCTCACCCAAGGGCACAATCCCTGTTTGTAAGGATGGCTCAGGCATCGAATTCTCTGAGGAAATAGCTAAGGAAATCCTTTTGGAAAAAGAGATTACAATAAACGTTGCCCTTAATGACGGCGAGTTCACTTCAACCGCATGGGGCTGTGACTTAACTTACGAATATGTAAAAATAAACGGCGATTACAGGACATGATAATATGAGTGAGAATATGAATATCAACAATCATCAGCGTGCGGAAATCCTTACACAGGCTCTTCCGTACATACAGAAATACCACGATAAAATTGTGGTTGTAAAATACGGCGGCAACGCAATGATAAGCGAGGAGCTTAAGATGCAGGTTATGGAGGACATTGTTCTTTTATGGCTTATTGGCGTTAAGCCCGTTCTTGTTCACGGCGGCGGCCCCGAAATTTCAGAAATGCTCAAAAAGGTGGGCAAGGAAAGCAAGTTTGTTGATGGTCTTCGTGTTACCGACAAGGAAACTGCAGAAATTGTACAGATGGTGCTTGCAGGTAAAATCAACAAGCAGCTTGTTAACCTTTTGGGTGAATTCGGTGGTAATGCAGTTGGTATATCCGGTATTGACGGCCACCTTATTGAAGCAAAGGTTAAGGACGAAAGACTTGGCTTTGTCGGTGAAATTACAAGCGTTAACGTTCAGCCCATCTTAGACCTTATTGAAAAGCAGTACATTCCCGTTGTTTCAACCGTAGGTTGCGACAATGAGGGTAACGTTTATAACATTAACGCAGATACTGCTGCTTCATTTATTGCAGGTGCAATGCACGCCGAAAGACTTATTACAATGACCGATATCCCCGGTATTTTAAGGGACGTTAACGACCCCGATTCTATAATTAAGCGTGTGAATATTGAAGAAGCAAGGGCACTTTTCGACGAGGGTGTTATTACCGGCGGTATGATTCCCAAGGTTGAGTGCTGTATCGAAGCCATCGAAAAGGGCGTAAGACGTGTTACAATCCTTGACGGTCGTGTGCCCCACGCAGTGCTTCTTGAATTGCTTACCGACGAGGGTGCCGGTACAATGGTTAAGGGGATGGATTAAATGAGTATTAAGGAACTTGATAAAAAATACGTTGCCAATACCTATGCCAGATTCCCCATTGAGCTTGTTCGCGGTGAGGGCAGTAAGCTTTACGACGAGCAGGGCAAGGAATACATTGATATGGGCACGGGCATCGGCGTAAGCGTGTTCGGTGTTGGCGATAAGGAATGGATTGAAGCGGTTACCGGGCAGTTAAACACCCTTCATCACACATCAAACCTTTATTACACCTCACCCTGCGTTAAGCTTGCCGAGGCACTTTGTGAAAGAACGGGCGCAAAAAAGGTGTTCTTTTCAAACTCAGGTGCCGAAGCAAACGAGTGTGCAATTAAAGCCGCACGTAAATATGCGGCAGAGAAAAAGAGCACTGATTATTACAAAATAATAACCCTTAATAATAGCTTCCACGGCAGAACAATTACAACCCTTGCTGCAACGGGTCAGGAGAGCTTCCATAAGGACTTTTTACCCCTTACTGACGGCTTCCTTTATGCGGATGCAAATGACGTTGAAGGTGTAAAGAAGCTTGTAGCAGATGAAAAAATTGCCGCAATTATGATTGAGGTTGTTCAGGGTGAGGGCGGTGTTGTTCCCCTTGATGAAGCCTTTGTAAAGGCGATTGCAGAGCTTTGCACTCAGGAGGATATCGTCCTTGTAGTTGACGAGGTTCAGACCGGCAACGGCAGAACAGGTGCTCTTTACGGCTATATGAAATATGGTATAACCCCCGACATTGTTTCAACTGCTAAGGGCATCGGCGGTGGCTTACCCCTTGGTGCCACAATGTTTTTTGAAAAAACTGCCGAGGTTTATACCCCCGGTACACATGGCTCAACCTTTGGTGGTAACCCCGTTTCATGTGCAGGTGCTTATAACATTATAACAAGGCTTGACGACCAATTCTTAAAGTCTGTGGATGAAAAGCACGATTATATTATTAACGAGCTTGGCAATGCCGAGGGTGTTCTGAGTATAACCGGTATGGGTCTTATGCTTGGTGTTGAAACCAAAAGGGACGTAAACCTTGTGCTTAAGGAATGCCAGGAAAATGGCGTTCTTCCCATAAAGGCTAAAAATAAATTAAGGCTTCTTCCGCCTCTTAATATTCCCTTTGAGGATTTGGAAAAAGCCATTGGTGTTATTAAAAACGCATTAAGAGAGGATGCAGAATAATGAATCTTAAAGGACGCGACTTTTTAAAGCTTCTTGATTATACAGGCGAGGAAATGGATTACCTTATTAATCTTGCCGCAGACCTTAAGGCAAAGAAGAAAAACGGTATTCCCCACGACACGCTCAAGGGTAAAAACATTGCTCTTATTTTTGAAAAAACAAGCACAAGAACCCGTTGCAGCTTCGAGGTTGCCGCAAGGGATTTGGGTATGGGCGTTACCTATCTTGACCCCTCTGCTTCACAGATTGGCAGAAAGGAAAGCATTGCCGATACGGCACGTGTTTTAAGCTCAATGTATGACGGTATTGAATACCGCGGTCATGGTCAGGTTGTTGTTGAGGAGCTTGCAAAATATTCCTCAGTACCCGTATGGAACGGTCTTACAAACGAGTTCCACCCAACACAGATACTTGCTGACTTTCTTACTATTAAGGAGCATTTCGGTTATCTTAAGGGCATCAACTTTGTTTATATGGGTGATGCAAGATACAATATGGGTAATTCACTTATGGTTGGCTGTGCAAAAATGGGTCTTAACTTTACCGCATGTGCTCCCGAAAAGTATTTCCCCGATTCAGCCCTTGTGGATGAATGCAAGAAAATTGCCGCAGAAACAGGCGCAACCCTTTCATTTATCGAGGACCCCATGGAGGCTACCAAGAATGCAGACGTAATTTACACCGATATCTGGGTATCAATGGGCGAGCCTGAGTTAGTATGGGCAGAGCGTATTAACGACTTGGGCGCATATCAGGTAAATAAGGCGCTTATGGATAACGCAGGGGATAAAGCAATATTTATGCACTGTCTTCCCTCATACCATGACAAAAAGACTGAAATCGGCAAAAAAATGTGCGAGAAATTCAACCGTGACGCTATGGAGGTTACTGACGAGGTGTTCGAAAGCGAACGCTCTGTAGTTTTCAAAGAGGCTGAAAACAGAATGCACACAATTAAGGCAGTAATGTACGCAACCCTTTAAAAAAGCTTACTGCTAAGGTCGCAGGAATCAAGTATTCTGATAAAATCATAATTCTTGTAAAAATCCTGTATTTCATTGCAAAAATCATCGGATGCACCGTAGTTTATAAGGACTATGGTGCATTTTTTATGTAGTCCCAGAATTTCAAACAAGGAGTAAAGCTGATACACCCGTGAGTAAATATCGGGGTCGGAAAAATAAAGAGGGATGCCTACCGTGATTTTTCCGCTTTGGCATACCGCTATGCGGGCAACAAATATTAAAAGCAAAAATATAAGACCGAGAACAGATAATACTAAGGTTACAATATCCGATATCATAAAATAAAAAAACACCTCCCGCCGTATAATATGCGGAAGGTAAAAAAATGGGACTGTTCCGTTTGGAACAGTCCCAAGGATTTAATTTACTCAGATAATGTCGTAAGCCATTACTGCATACTCGAACTGGTCAGCAGTAAGGAACTTGCCTTCAGCAAAGTCTCTTGCATAGAAGATAACCTGTGTGGGTGTAACCTCAACGAAAAGACCTGTACCGGGGTTGTTGTAAGCGCCGTCCTTGTTGTCAATACCAACTGAAGGAACGTTGATACCCTGTACGTTGTTTGCTTCGTCAATTGTCTGGTATGTGTTTTTACCAAAGCCTGTGTGAAGGTGACCTGTGATGAAGAATACGTTCTTGTAATCGTTGATGATTTCGTAAACCTCGTTTGTCTGATCACCGATAGAGCCTGTCATATCAGGGTCTGTGGGAGCAACGTATGTGGGAAGCTTACCGTAAACGTCGTCACTGTTTGCAGAGCCCCATGTGCCGGGAAGACCATGTGATTCAGCAAGGGGATAGTGGCAGATAACGAATACGGGTCTGCCTGTTTTGGTAGCCTCTTTGAGTTCAACGTTGAGCCACTGAAGCTGAGCATCGCTAATGAAAGCTTCTTCGAAAGCACTTTCGTCAGAGCCCATTACAAGGAATGTGTAGCCTTCTACGTCATATTTGTAATGTAATTCGCTCTGTGCGTTTTCGCCCTTATTAAGGTCGTTCATAAAGCCGAGGAAACGAGATTTGCTCTGCTCGTATTCACGAAGACGAATATCGTGGTTACCTGCAGCCATAATGAAGTTCTTGGTGTTGAAGCCGTTGATGTTGTCGTAAACACGTGCAAACTCATCTGCAAAGCCGTTTTCTGCAATATCACCTGCGATGATGAATGCATCAAGCTCGATTTCAGAGTTTAACATATCCTGTGAGAAGGAGTTAAGGTTAGCTTCTCTTGCAGGCATGTAGTTTGAAACCTGAGGGTCACCTGTTACAACAAAGTCAAGAACTGTGTTGGGGTCGATATTTTTAAGTGTGTCGTCGGTAGCGGGAGTACCAATCATACCTAAAGCCATCATTATTGACATAATGATTGACATAAGTTCATAAAGAGCGTCACTGAAATGAGCCATTTATTTCACAACCTTTTCCATATTATTTTTCGTAATTATACCATAAATAGTAAGTTTCGTCAATCACTATTTTGCATAATAATTTTTCTTGAAAAAAGGGGATACCTATGGTATCATATATAATGTATAGTATTAAATTTAGGAGTAGCTTTATGGAAAGATTGCTTACAAGATGGGGTAAAAACCTTAATAAAGAATTACCCTTAAACGACTATCCCAGACCTCAGTTAAAGCGTGACAGCTTCATTAACCTTAACGGTGAGTGGAATTACGCTATTTACGACGAGTATAAAAAATTCTCAGGATATCAGGGCAAAATTATCGTACCCTTCAGCCCCGAAACAATTCTCAGCGGTGTTGAAAAGTTAGTTGAGCCCACCGATATTTTATATTATCAGCGCTTCTTTGATTTCAAAAGAACAAATCACCGCGTGCTTCTGCATTTTGGTGCAGTTGACTACGAGTGCAAGGTTATTCTTAACAACAAGGTTGTTGGTGAGCACAAGGGCGGTTACCTTCCCTTCACCTTCGATATTACTACGTTGGTAATGGACGGCGAAAACGATTTGCGCCTTGAGGTTAAGGACCCCACAGAGACAGGCACACAGGCCCGTGGTAAGCAGACCTTCAAGCGTGGCGGCATCTGGTACACACCTCAGTCAGGTATCTGGCAGACCGTATGGATTGAAGAGGTTACCGAAAATTATATTGAATCAATCAAGCTTACACCCGATATCGATTATGACGAGCTTAAAATCGAGGTTAATTACAATGGTAGCCCCAATGCAGAAATGGCGGCTATTGCCCTTGATAAGGGTGTTGTAATGGCAGGCTGCAAGCTTGAAAACGGCAAGGGTGTTATCAAGCTTAGCGATTACGAATGCTGGAGCCCCGAGAATCCCAAGCTCTACGACCTTAAAATCGTAGCAGGTGACGACCAGGTTGAAAGCTACTTCGGTATGCGTAAATTCAGCACCGGCGAGGATGAAAACGGCACACCCCGTTTTATGCTCAATAACAAGCCCTACTTCTTCAACGGTCTTCTTGACCAGGGCTACTGGAGTGACGGTATGTACACCGCACCCCACGACGATGCTCTTATTTACGATATTCAGACAATGAAGGACTTAGGCTTCAACACCTTAAGAAAGCATATTAAAATCGAGCCTCTGCGCTGGTATTACCATTGCGACAGACTTGGTATGATTGTATGGCAGGATATGATTAACGGCGGCGGTGCCTATAACTTCCTTGCTATCGGCACACTTCCCTTCTTGGGTATGCTTTTCAACAACAAGCACATCGGCAGAGTATCCGACGGCAAAAACCATTACGGCTTCTTCGCACGTAAGGACCCTGCAGGCAGGGATGAATACTTCGACGATTCCGAGGCAATGATTGACCTTCTTTACAACGTTCCGTCATTGGCTTTGTGGACTCCCTTTAATGAGTCATGGGGTCAGTTCGAAAGTGCGGCTGCATGTGACTTCTACCGTGAAAAGGATCCTACAAGACTTATTGACCACGCAAGCGGCTGGACCGATCAGGGCGCAGGTGACGTTAATAGCTTCCACATCTATTTCTCAAAATTCACATTCCCCAAATTCAGTAAGGATGATAACAGACCCATTGCACTTACAGAGTTCGGCGGCTATTCAATTCAGGCACCGGGACACTGCTACAACAAAAAGAAGTTCTTTGGCTATCGTAAATACTACGACCAGGAGAAATTTGACGAAGCAGTCCGCAACCTTTATGAAAACAGAATCCTTCGTTGCATAAAGGATAAAGGCTTATCAGCCCTTATTTATACTGAGGTAAGCGACGTTGAGGACGAGTGTAACGGTCTTCTTTCATACGATCGTGAGGTTATCAAAATCACCCCCGAGGTTATGAAGGACATCAACTCAAAAATCAAATTATAATTAATATGGCAGATGCACCGAAAGGCGCATCTGCCGTTTTTGTGTTTATGTATTATTTTTTCTTAATGTGACAAACAAAGGCTGTGTAAATAAGACTGAGTACGGCAAGCATAATGTCGAAAATAATTATATTATATCCGGTTATTTTAGCGATGATTATACCCGTAAGGGCTCCTACAAAGGAAAAAATAGTTATTATTTTAGTATGCTTTTTATTGGAAACTTTGTGAGAGTTCACTTTTTTATCGGTATTGCGCTTCAGTAAATAAAGCCAAAGTAAAATCAGAAGCGCATCTGCTATGGCAAATAGGCATAAAACAAAGAAGATGGTTTCTATGTTTGCACTTACTCGTTGCGCAACAAGTGTAGCCATAAATACAGAGTGCGCAAGCCCAGACACACCAACGCAAATATCCAATGCACTTTGTGTTGACACAGCTTTTGTCAGCTTAAGAATTAAAATGATTATTCCCTGTATCAGCAAGAAGGCTAAGGCTTCATATATCAGTACTGTGTCCTCTGCGCTACTTTTGGTGTATAAATAACCGTACGCAACTTCTATAAAGCTTGTGAACAGTGTTACAACAAGAATGCTTCGAGTGTTGAGCTTTTTAGATTCAACCAATAGTCTTCACTCCTGACCGTAAAAACAGTTTATCTATAATCACTATATATTGTATATTTTTGTTTGTCAAGGAGTTTTGTTTGTCGCGTTAAACAACGGGCAGGTTGTTTATAATATTCTCAAAAACACCTTAGTTACCGCAAAGCCCAATAGTGCGCAGCAGGGGAAGGTTAAAAACCAAGTCATAATAATGTCCTTTATTACGGCAGGGTTTATTGAGCGCTTGCTTCTTGCGGCACCCGCTCCCATCATTGCGGTGGTCTTGGCGTGGGTTGTGGAAACAGGAAAGCCAAATACTGTGCTTAAAAGCAGCGACAGTGCGGCGGCTAAGTCCGCCGAAAAGCCCTGATATTTTTCGAGCCTTACCATATCCATACCAACCTGCTTTATTATTCTTTTGCCACCCGAAAGGGTACCCAGCGCCATTACAACCGAGCAGAGCAGAATTATATAGGGAGATATGTAAGCGTTTTTGTTAATTGCTCCCGTGCAAAGCAGCAGTACACCTATAAATTTTTGCCCGTCCTGAGCTCCGTGCATAAAGCTCATTGCCCCTGCGGCAATAATCTGAGCATATTTAAAAAATAGCTCCGACTTGTGTCGTTTGATATTCCGAAAAAGGGATATAACCGCTTTACATATAACAAGCCCCAACAAAAAACCACCGATACAAGCGGTAAAAAGCCCGTAAATTGCCTTAACCCATTCACTGCCGTTTATACCCACAAGTCCGCCGTTTATGGCTATAGCACTGCCGGTAAGTGCGGCAATCAGGGCGTGGCTTTCGCTCGTGGGAATGCCAAAATACCATGCAAGCACTGCCCACAGGACAATGGTGAAAAGGGCGGCACAAAGGGCAATCGAGGCACCGTGCTCATCATCGCCGAAATACACCATATTGGATATGGTTTCGGTAATTGCAGGGTTAAGGCTGGTCATTGCAAAAACCCCGATGAAATTCAGCACCGCGGACATAAGCACCGCACTTTTCATACTCATACACCTTGTGGTGATGCAGGTTGCCACGGCGTTTGGTGCGTCAGTCAGTCCGTTTACGAATATTACGCCAAGGGTTAGTAAAACTGAAAAAACGCCTGTTGGAGAAAGCTGAAAAATATCCATTTATTTATCATCCTTAAATAAAATATCATTACATTTTATTCAAAGGGCTTTATTTTTATATTGAAAACCGCAAAAAATCGTGGTACTATCGAATCAGAACATATAAAAGGGGAGCCAATGATGAAGAAATATAAAAAGATATTATGTGTTGTTTTAGTAGTAGCGGTTGCATTTGGTGGTGTTTTCGGTCTTCTTGCCAGCGGCATTTTTAATAAATACACCTTTACTATTGATGCTACCCAACAGGGGAACACCTTACATAACGTTGTTAATAACGTGAATATATGGTCGATTGAGGGCAACCCCTTTACCAATGCACAAAGAAATACAGAAAATGATGTTTTTGAATTTGTCGAGTACGTTCAGCTTATGCAGTGCACCGGTGGTACCGAAGCCCGCGACCTTTTCAAGGACCCCAACAATAAAAACGTACTTGATGATTACGATTTCACTTTGCTTATTGATAATTGTAAAGGTCTTATTAACATTGGTGCAAAGCCCATGCTGAAGCTCGGTAACGTGCCGCTTAAATTTTCAAAGGATGCAACCACCGAGGTGGGCTTTGGTATGAACCCCTATCCGCCCGATGATTACGACGTATATTATAATTATATTTATGCCATGGGCGAGGCGCTCGTTAATGAGTTTGGAGCAGACGAGGTTCTTACCTGGCGATTCGGTGTTATGACCGAGTACGAAAACTACGATTGGTTTTTTGCAGGGGATAAGGATAATCCCGATCCCGAGGCATCTGCAGTGGCTTATTGCAAATTATACGATTATTCCGTTGCGGCTTTGCAGGATAGCATTGGTGAAAACGTATTTGTTGGCGCCCATTCAATGACCGTTACCGAGGGCCTTTGGGATGAGGCTGAGTTTATAAAGCATTGCGGCGAGGGTACTAACTACAAAACCGGCGAAAAGGGTACCAGAATATGCTACCTTACCACAAGCTTTTACGATTCAACACCCGGTGACTATACCGACGGCAAAACCCTACCCGAAAGTATCGCATATCTGCGTGAAACCGCCGAAAGCGTAGGTCTTAACGACCTTATTTACGGCGTTGACGAGGGCAGAATCCTTGAGGGTAATTCAAGCGGTAGCGTGGGTAGCGAGCTTCTTACAAGAACCTGCGGATATACTTATCAGGCGGCATATGACGCAAGGCTCATTGCTCAGATGTTCAATAATGACGTTGCGTATTTCTCCGCATGGAGCTACCTTTCAAATGGATTTTTCCAGGGCAACCCCACTGTTAGCTACCACGTGGCAAGTAATGCCGCAAAATGGGGCGGCAACAAGCTTTTGAAAACCGAAAAAACAAAATCAGGCGTGATTTTCGGCTCCGACGTGGATGCGGTTGCAGCATTTGACGAGGATGAAAACACACTCCGTGTCATGGCGTATAATTTTAAAAACGACGTTGATTATAATAAATCAACTCAAATGACCTTCGAGATTAATGCTCCTCAATTCGAGGGCAAAAGGGTCAACGTAACCACTTACGTTATTAATGACGATTGCAACTATTTTGACGAGTGGGTAGAGGATAGAAAAACCTATGGTATAACCGACGATTGCTTCAGCTGGTCACCGGATGACCCCTCAATTGATAACCCCACAACTCTGGTTGACGAAAAGGCACGTGAAACCTATTTCAACGAGCTTTACCCTAAATACACCGAATGCTCAAGGCTTGAGCCCGTCAACAGTGAAGCCGAAATAATAGACGGCAAAATAACCTTGAACATAACCCTCGATCCCCACGCAGTAGTATTTTATGAAATAACAGAATAATAAAAAATAACAAGCGTTGTGCTTTTTGACACAACGCTTGTGTTAGTTAAACATAAAAATTATATAAAAAAAGCAAAAACTGAAAATATGCACAGAAATAAAAATTTTATAAAAAATTATAAAAAAACACTTGCAAATTGCAGAATGTTGTGGTATTATATCATTCGTTATCCGGGTGTGGCGCAGTTGGTAGCGCGCTTGACTGGGGGTCAAGAGGCCGTGAGTTCAAGTCTCGCCACTCGGACCAAAAATACAAGACAGCTTTAGCTGTCTTGTATTTTTTTGTTTTGTGACTGTTTTTTCTTGAGAGACTTGAACTCCCTCGCGGTCGGTGAATATAATTCAATATTTTAAAAAACGCAGACAACTTTTTGTTGCCTGCGTTTTGTTTACGTTAATTTAAAATTCTATTTCAACCGTATGGGGAAGGTGGTCGGATACGGCGATCTGCGGCACGTCTGCCGATACAACCTTTATATCCTTACTAACAAAAATATAGTCGATTTTTTTGAATGGGTCCTTGGAGGGGAAGGTAAGATAGGGCTTGTCAAAGTACACAGCCGTATCAACCATTCTTTCCTGAATGGGCTTCAAAACCTCGTTATCGGGAGTAACGTTAAAGTCGCCCATGAGCACGCATTTATCGTCCTCAAGATTTTCAAGGACGGTATTCACTGCGTGGATATGCTCATCGTGGTTTAATCCGAAGTGAATTACAAGAACTGTAAGACCGTTATCATATTTTACCTTTAAAAGGCAGCGGGGCTCGTAAAGCTGGTCACCGAGCTTTACATCTTCCTCGGGTACAGGGATTACCTGAGCCTCTGCAAAGGGGATTTTTGACAAAATACCGTTACCGAAGGTGCCCTCCTCAAGGGTGCAGGCTTCGGCAAACTTCAAGTGTTCAAGCCCTGAAAGAGCAGAAAGCTTTTCGGTCTGTGAATCATATTCTGCCATTTCGCTTTTACCGTACATTTCGTTTAACCCCACAACGTCGGGGTCACATTTTTTTATAACCTCTGCCATTGCCTCAAAATCTATTTTTTTAGTGAAATAGTTTGTGCAAAAGAGGGTATTAAAGCTCATTAATTTCATAATCAAGCACCGTTATTTTTTTATGATTTTTCTTATCAGCTTTTCCAAAAGGTTAATTATCGTCATAACAAGCCAACCGACAATCACACCGGCGACAAAAATAACAACAATTGAAATTAACATCCTTAAAAGATAGCTTCCTATACTGTTGGTGGTGCCCTGCAGGCGAACAATGTTATTCCACAAAATATCTCTTACAAGGGGGTGCTCGTGCAGAAGATATACACCGAAGGATGCCCCGGAAACACCACAGATAAGCTTTTGCAATATTTTGTTAAGATTAATTGGATGATTAAGGAAAAATAAAAATAAGCAAACTGAGCCGAAGAAAATAGTTGCGCTGTTGTAGCGCAAAAGAATTTCTGACGCCTGACTAAAGATGTCAAAATATTTACCGCCAAGCTTAAGTAAAGCGGAAGCAAATGTTGAAAAAATTGAGATAGCAATGTAAAGGATACCGTAGGGTAGCTTGGGTAATCCGTAGCGACGTATATAAGCGGCAACGAAATAAAGAATAATAAACCAAATAGCGCTATAGCCCTTTGATGTGTCAAAGCTATCGCTAAAAATATTTAATGATGGTATTGCCACAAACAGTATCATCAAGGTTATTAAAAGCTTTTTGTAGGTGGCTTTATCAAGGGAGTCAATGAATTTATTGATGAATGGCGATAACACCATCATTACAATATAGCAGGTGAAAAACCAGTAACGGTTGGACATTATGTGAAATGACTTCACAAGGATTTCACTAACAGAGAGTTCAAATCCTGTTGAGGGAATTGCGCAAAGTATAAGATATAAGCCTAAAGAAAAGGTAAAGACCAAAGCCCATAGCTTAATAAGCTTTGATGGCTTTATTTTGCTTGTGCTTGTAAAATAACCGCTTATTAAAACAAAGCAGTTGACCGCCACAAGTGAAAACATATATAGGGCGGTGGTTATCCAGTAAAATTTATCGTTTAATTCGAACGTTATTCCTGAAAGACCGTAGGTTTTGGTGTGTAAAACTATTACCATCACCATTGAAAGTATTTTTAAAATATCAAGTGATAAATTGCGAGTGGTTAAGGTGTTTGCTGAAGTCATATTTTGTTCCATATAAATTGCCCTGTGGCATTTTCCTTGTGGTGAATTTTGCAGGGATTACCAACAACCACGCTGTGGCTGGGTATATCCTGATTTACAAATGTATTTGGTGCAATAACAACGTCGTCACCGATGGTTATACCACCGATAACCGTAGCGTTAATACCGATTTGTACGCAGTCGCCGATTACGGGTGCACCCACGGGGTTACCTGTGTTATAACCAATAGTCGAACCCTTGTACATATTAACGTTTTTACCTAATACGGCATAGGGCGAGACGGTAATATTATATGGGTGAATCATACAAAAGCCTTCACCGATTTTTGTATTGGTCTTGATTTCTATTCCGTATTTTCGGCAAAGCCAATATAAATTTTGTTCGTAGAAAAACTTGAATAATTTACATCTCGTTTTTTGTGAAGCTCGTAAATAGACCATATATCTCACCCTGTGATAAAATATAAAGTCTTTAATAAAAACCAATAACGAGAAATTTTTGTTTTCTTTTGTTCGGATGTAATCGGGATACCAGGGTTTATTTTTAAATTTCATTTTACCCACCCTTTATTTAAACGATATATTTTTTGATTACGGGGATTTTATTTAAAATGAACGAGATTAAATAAGAAGAAACAGCGGTGAAAATTGTAATTGCAGGTACTGACAAAACGGGGTGAAAGCTTGTGCTTTGTATTCCGAAAATAGTCAAAATCTGAATAATAAAAATATGTATTAGGAATGCACCAAAGCTGTATTTCGATAATTTAACAATAAGCTTATTGAGTGTTTTTGTGCCTTTTGCGTTATATTTAAACCATACGAACACACCAACAGACATCAAAAGCACGTTTAAGGAGTTTGCACTATAAAATGTTTCTGTGGTTTTCCCTGCATTTTTACTTGCAAACAAATTGAGTAATATTGTTAATATAAAGCCGATTATACCCAAAGCGTATATGATAAAACGTTTTTTTCTTGTTAATTCGGTTTTGTTTAAATAAAAACCGAGAACAAAGTAAGACGTAAAGCCCATAACTAACGTTATGTTAAAATTGCCGAAGAGTGTTTTAAAATTTTCGGCTATTGACAGGGCGGTGCCTTGTAGCAGAGTAGAAGAAACTAAATCAAGCTGGGTTTTAATAAAGCAAAAAACAAGGGAGAGTAACAAGAAATATTTTATCAGCTTATCATTTTCGGTAAGCTTTTTAATAAGGGGAATACACATATAAAGCCCGATAATCATCGGTAAAAACCAAAGATGCACAGCACCCGAAATGAAGTTGCCGAAAATTTCGGTAGCGGATAACTGATAGCCTTCCGAAAAAATCACTTTTCCTATAGGTGTCGCCAGGGCATAAAAGGCAGACCATACAACATAGGCGATTGCCATACGAAGTATGTACTTTTTATATAGTATTTTAGTGGGAATTTCCCTGGGCAAAAAGAGGGCACCGCTCATCATTACAAAAACGGGTACACCCCAACGGGAAAGGGCGTTGCCGATATTATAAATATTCCATTCCGTGCCGGCTAACGCCACATCTTCCATATTATGGCAACAGACGTGAAGAAGTATTATGGCAAGGGATGCGAAAACTCTGAGATAATCAAGATTATATTGCCTTATAACAAGGTTTGATTGTTTCATATTTTACTCCAATAAATATAAATTTTAAGATTTTTTTATAATGTGTTTTAACTTTTTAACAAACGGTAATTTTTTGTATAAAAAAACAATTAAATTACGAGCCTTTGAAAAAACAATCTTTTCCAAAAATCTATGCATTTTTTGAGAAAATAAAAAATAATTTCCTTTGTTGAACGTCAAAGAATAATATTTATCCCAGATTTCTGCAGCTGAATTTGAATAGGTTCTAAACCAAGGCTTACTGTTACCGATATAGTGGATTATTGTTACTTTGTTTAAATCATATTCCCCTTTATATCTCCAGTTTGAAATTTGAACATTATACATATTGTTGCTTAAAACTTTTATTTTGTTGACAAACACGCCATTTAAAATATCCTGGTCGGGCCAAATGATGGCGTCCCGGTGTTTGGTAAAAAAATCATAATAATCGTTCAGGCTGTATTGGCGCATAACGGGCAAATTGAACAGGATAACACCGGAATTTATATAAGGCGTATTAATCGGTAAATTTAATTTTTTTAAATGTGCTTCACGATTTTCAATATCCTTACAGGCAGCAAATGCATGTCCATCAAAATCCTGATAGTAAAAATCTTTTAAGCTGTTATTAACAATTAAATCAACGTCGAGCCAAAGTGCACGGTCTTCTGTGTCAGGCAAAAGTGAAGGAATTGAAAGCCTGTAGTAGATGTTAATCGGAAAACGCTCGGTTGAAGTAAATTGATTAAAGGTTTTATCGGTAACTTCAAGTGGTACAAACTTGGAGTCAAAGGATTCAACTATATGTTTCAACTTTTTTAGGTTGTTTTGTTGAATTTCATTGTGCATAAAAAATATGGTGTGTTTTTCAAATTTATTGTTTTCCAAAAAAGATGTGAGCATAACCTGTGCAGGAAGCACGTAGTTGTCATCAGCTGAAATAAAAACATTCATAGCCGTTCTCCTGTAGAATAAATTTAAGGGGGATATGCTTTAATGTGTAAATATACGCTTGATTTTATTTATAACTCGGGTTTTGAACTGAGCATTTTTTTGCTTTCGTAGTAATTTATCGTGGTGCTTGTTGGATTTTTCTATTTCCTTTTTGTCGGCACCCTTTAAGCCAAGCTCCAGGGCAGATAATTCCCTGCAATAGGGTATTGATTTTGTGAAGCGTGTGCCCCAATGTACAATTTCCGTGTTGGTGTTAAGGGGCTTGCAGAAAGCCTTTTTGTTTGTTATGTCAAGGTCGAAAAGATTTTCATGCTCCCACCAGCAGATAAGTGAAGAAAAGTCATGGGTAATGGGCTTGCAACCGTTTACCGCCATACTCAGAGCCACAACGGGCTCATCACCGGGGGTTTCAAATTTACCCTTGAATTTATATTGTGAATAAGTTTCAGAGAAGGCTTTGGCATCATCCAAAACCTTTTTTGTTTTTTGGGTTTTGCGCATATAGTAAATGCCACCGTGTAGACCTACAACGTATTCGATTTGCTTTTGTAAATCGGTATTCAGATTTTCATATTCAAACCAGCCGGTTTTGTCATCGAGAGGCAAAACTCTGCCGTAGCAACAAAAATCATCGGCATTTTCGAAAATATCGAAAAGTCGGTTGATATCACCGAAGCAAAGGCAGTCCGCATCAATAAAAATATTTATATCATAGGGCAGAAGGTCGAACATATTAAGCTTGTCAAGGTATGAGCGAGTAGGCTTCGGGAAAACGCGCACCTCATCAAACTCTTTTGTGTAATCATTTTCATCATCACACAAAAGGGCGAAGGGCAAAGGATTTTTAGTTGTGAAGCGGTATGACCGTAAAAGATTGCGGGCAATTTTGTAATATTGCTCTTTACCCGTTGCGATTGTTATAAAGCCTTTGGTAAGTGTCATAATTTAACCTCTTTATAAAGTAATGTTCTTGGGGCTTTTAATTATATACTATAGGTTAATTTTTATTAAAACAAGAAATCCTTTACAGCATCTACACCTTGTTGGTGTTTTGCTACATATTCAGGAATTCGTTCTTTTAAAAACGCTCTTTCGCTTTTTTCATTATTAAGTAAATTTTTAAAGTTATTTAAAAGTTGGTCTTCTTCAAGCATATTTTGTAGGCTGCAAACATATCCGTCTGCCGTGCCGAATAAATCCTTGGCAATTCCTATGGATTTTTCTGAATATCCTGCAACAAGTGTAGGAACGCATGTTGAATATGCTGCAATTGTTGAATGGGTTCTTGCGCCTATAAATAATCTGCACTTGGATATAAGTGATTTTATCTGGCAACAGTTATACATATCTCCCACGATGAAAACTCGTTGTTCTTCTGCAAAACATTCTTTTAACTTCTCTGCAAAAAGCATATCATTGTTTCGGATTACGGGAAAAACAACGTGTGGTATTAATGCAACTGCAAAATCCGTTTCAGTCAAAATCCACTTTATTAACGATACATAATTTTTGAATCCGAGGTTGTTTTCAGAACAATCAAAAACATACGGACTTATATTTATGCCGATCACGTTTTTTTGCTCATTATCCCAGTTTGTTTCTTGAGTTTTCAAAGCAAAAGCCGGATCCGGAGCAAAAATGATTGGGGTCTTGATTGAATATTTCTTTAAAAGTAAAGAAGAATTACTTTCCCTTACGCAGATTAAAGAATATCTGTTTAAATCCTCAATAACATCCGGTGTCATAAATCGTTCAGAAAGGGTGGCACCCCATAAAATAGTCGGAGTTCCTTTTTTATTTAGCCAGTAATTGCGCAAACCCAAGGCCTCTAAACCGCTGGGATAGCAATAATTGTCGCCACCAATAGAAAGCGCAACGTCGCCTTGGTTATATAAATATTCATATTTTTTTTCACCAAAGAATCTGTGATACATTTTTTCGCGCTCTTTGTATAAGCGAGAGCGAAGCCTATATGTTATTCCTAATGGTGAATTGGGATCAACAGGGGTTTCGTTAACCGGTTTAATCTTTATTATATCATTAAGCTTAAAATCCAAATCGCCTTGGATATTATTGGAAAAAAGTATAGTTTTTTCCTTGTCCAAGGAAAGCAAATCAACCGTTGAACGAACAATCGCCTCGCACCCGTGATTGTATGCAGAATCATGGGCATACAGTATAGTTTCTTTTTGTATCATCTTGGCACCTTCTATCAAACAGTTTAGTTATTTGTCTTAATTTTTAAATAAGTTTTTTAATTTCTTATAGTTTTTGTCACCAAGTATTTTCATAAGAAATTTGTTGGGAAGGTGAACAATATATCGTATTTTTTCACGTCGCCAACGCTTCTTTTGACCCTCTTTCCATGATTTTTCAAACCAGGAGGCGTCAAAATGATGTATGGAGTAAGTGTTTTTTGTTTTTTCGGTAAGACCCGAGCGCTCGTTCTTGGGACAGAGGTATTCCGGGGGATAAAAATTCATATCGGCAACCTGCTGTATTGTGCCGTCATTTTCCTTTAAGCCGTGAGCGGTAAGCAGCTCCGTAGTAATAATGGGGCAGGAGCGAAGCTGAGAAAAATCGGTAAGTTCTTCATAATAACGCATATTTTCGCCGACAAAGGGATGTCCCTTCTCAGCGGCAATGCCAAGACCCGTGGCAATTTCTGTTTCGTTCTGAAAGCCCATATATGCGCCGTTTTTTAAAAGCTTGTCTAAGTTTTTCAAAAGCTCAACGTCAGTATCAAGGTAAACACCGCCGTTTTCATAAACAACCTTAAGGCGGATATAGTCCGTGAGAAATGCCCATTTTTGGTTTTCAAAGCAGAATTTGCAATAGGCGTTACAGTTGACGTCAAAATTACTTTCATCCCAACGCTTTATTTCATAATCGGGGCAATATTTCTGCCAGCTTTTGATGCATTTTTCTGCAGATTTGGGCAATGGCTTGCCGCCAAACCAGCAGTAGTGAATAACTTTTGGAATACTCATTTTTATTTCCTCATTACTTTTGCTTTCAATTTGCTTGCGAGTGCATACATTTTCATAGAAAGTGGATATGCCGCCTCATATGAATAGGTCATATTGTGAACGTTAAATTTATCTTTGTTTTCATTAAGGTATTGCTTAAGTGCTTTTTTTATTTCCTTAAGTGTAGCTTTGTTTTTTCTTAAATCCGCTTTGTTTTCCTTTATTCGTACAATCTGATATGCGTGGTGGTGAACAAAAAGCTGGAATTCCTTTTCGAAAGCTTTTTGAAGACCCTTTTCCTTATAAAAGCTTAATTGCTCCTGCATAGCGTCAAAAATTACTAATTCCGACGGCTTCCAGGGTGAACGGGAAATCCCCTGCTCATTGCGAAGATAATAATATAGCTGAAGATTGGTGTAGGCTATTTTTTCGCACTTATGCAATAGCTTATATGTGGTAAAGGTATCCTCAAAATTCTTGCCCACCGGGTATCGCACGTCTTCAAAAACGCTTTTGTGATAAAGCTTACCCCAGGCGTAGTTATACTGCCATGAGTGATTAACCAAAAAATCCTCGGGGGTAGTTAATTCATAATCACAATTTTCAAAGTCTTCGTGAGGGATTTCGGTTGTAACGCGCTTGTAATTACAAACGGAGATTTTAACGTCATTTTTGGTAATGCCGTCCATCAGAATTCTAAGATAATCGGGGTGAAGCCAGTCATCGCTATCTAAAAATGTAATATAATCGCTGTTGTTTTGCTCGTAAAACCAGTTTATACCGGTGTTTCTGGCGGCAGAAAGACCACCGTTTTTTTGATGAATTACAAAAATGCGATTATCTTTTTCAGTGTATGTGTCGCAGATTTTACCGCAGTTGTCGGGCGAGCCATCGTCAACCAGCACCAACTGAAAATCGGTATAGCTCTGATTCAGCACGCTGTCAACACAGCGCTCCAGATACTCTTCAACCTTATATACGGGGACTACAACAGTTATCATTTCAACAATCCTAACTTCTTTTTTAGCCTTGTTATATAAAACATAGGTATGTTTGTTCTTTCGTAATAGTAAAGCTTCTGATCTGCATTAAGCTTTATAAAGGGGGCGTAAAGAGCCTTAATATCATTTTCCTTTTCTTTTATTAAGGGTATCAGCTCTTTTGCGTTTTCGTTTTTTGCACGGTATTGCATATTGGCGGAAATTTCAAAATAATACGTTGCAAGGTGCTCGGTCATTTTTTTGAAATTGATTGAATTAAAAAAGTCAATCTGTTCCTTGAACGCCCATAAAACATCAAGCTGTTTTTTGGTAAATGCTTTTTTGGTAGTGCCGGAATTATTAATGTAATAAAAATAAAGGGGCGAATGTGTAAGGGCAATATTACCGGCTTCAGTAAGCCATTTGCAAACTATTGCGTTATCCTCATAAATTCTACCCTCGGTAAGAGGGTGCTTTTCATAAATTGATTTATGTATAAGCTTACCCCACACAACCCAGTAATAATATTTTTCATTTTTACAAAGGCTTAAAATGTTTTCCTCGGTCATTTCAAGTGCGCTAAAGCTAACGTCTGCAAAAGCATCGAAGTTCTCGGGCTTAGCTTCGCCCTGCACCGCAGAGCAAGCGGCTAATTTAACATCGTTTTTTGTGGCTGCATTGTACAGTGCTTCAAGCATCTGGGGGTGGATGGCATCATCACAATCCACAAAGTGGAGCCACTGACCACGGGCGATTTTAACACCGTTATTACGGGCGGCTGCCTGACCTTGGTTTTCCTGGTGAAGCACTATGATATTATTATGCTTTTCGGCTAACTTGTCGCAGAGCTTGCCGCTATTATCCGGTGAGCCGTCGTCAACAAGTATAATTTCAAAACCGGCGAAGGTCTGGTTTAAGATGCTGTTGACGCAGCCTTCTAAAAAATCCTCGCATTTATATACGGGAATTATTACGCTTATTGTGGGGTTTGAAGTCATTTAAGCATCTCCGTTTTTTGCTTGTAAAAGCTTTCTTTTGAAACGTGTAATGTATGATGGATTAAGGCAGCTTTCAACATTTTTAGTGAAATTGCCTTTAGTATAATTAGTTAAAAAATATTGTCTGAAATTGTGCATCGGTACAGCCTTAACAATGCATGGGTTATAAGAAATAGCTTTTTCTATATCCATTTCGGTAATTGTCAATTGATTCTGCATTTCTGTGATTAAGGCACTACCTTTTTCAGTGTTAATTAGCACCAGGGATAAGCCTTTATCATCATCAATGTCGGGGCTTGTTCTGTCAATTCCCCAAAAGTCCGCAACGGTTATATCGCTTTTGTGATGTGTGGACTTGAATTTACAGGTGTAGCAGGAATCACGCAAGTCAAAATTCATAAGAAAGGCTTTCATATAAGGATCAGCACTTACAACGCTGCAGTAACTTTCTCCATTTTTAAATTCGATACGTACGGAGTATTTTTTCCAGCCGGAGGATTTGTCGCGGAAATTAACGTCAGCTATTGGGGAGTTGTATTTTTTTTGTAAGTGTTTTTTATAGTGCTCCCATACATTGGGGGCGGGTACTCCGTGACACACAAAGTCCATTGTGGTTAAATTATCATAGGGCTTTTTAAGGTATGATAACAAGCCCTCAACCTGACACGGAGTGCCGGTGAAAAGCACGGCTTTGCCGTTGTTGAGGTTACTTTTTACGTGCTCGAAGGCGTTGTTTAAATCGCTTTGCACGTATTTTGAGCGACGAAGTAAATCCAACTCGTCAACGGATGATATGCCGATGTGCTTTACAACAAAATTTTCGTCAAAAGCGGCACCATAAACTATACCGTTATTATCAAAAGTTTTTTTAGCAATCAGTGAGAAAATACCGCCCGATGAACTGTGACTGCGGATGTCTTCGTCGGTAGCCTTAGCGGCATAGGAAACAACCTGTGAGTTATCCTGCTCTTTTTGTGTAGCGTTTAAAACGGGGCAGGTCTTTTTACATAAGCCACAGTTAACACAAACTGTATTATCCTTTTTGGGGTATAAAAAACCGTGCTTGTCCGGATGCATACTGATACAGCTTTTAGGGCAGTTGTGATAACACGCACTGCAGCCGGTACATTCGTTTGTGGGTAACATCGGAAAAATCTCCTTTATAATGCTTTTAAAGCCTCTATGCCATTGTTTATAAGACTTTTATATCTTGGTAAAATATCAGTTAAATGCGCTTTTATGTTGCTTTCATTTTCCTGAAGCCAGATAAAAGCGTTCATTAATTCGGTTTCTTCTTTTATTTCCTGAGCGGGTAAAACGTAATTTTCCCAAGCACCGAAAAGATCCTTCGCAATTCCTCGTGCTTTTATTGAATATCCTACAACGAGCGTGGGAATAGCGCTTGAGTATGCGGCAATTGTTGAATGTGTTCTGGCACCGATGAAAAAGCGACATTTTGAAATATAGCCCTTTAGTTCCTCGCAAGGGCAGTCATCAATCAGAAATATGCGGTTGGTGTTTTTATATTTCTCATAAAATTCTCCAAGGATTTTTCTGTCGTCAACAGCCTCCCAGACTACGTGGGGAATAAGGGCTACGGACATATCCGTTCCATTGAGAATGTACTCAATAAGCTTTTCATAGTTTTCGCGAACAAGGCCCTTGCCGCCCTCGCAGTCCTCAATCAATGGGCTTGCATTGATACCAACGATATCACCACTTATTCCTTTCGGTAAATCAACGCTTTTAGCAGGCAACAAAAAGGCGGAATCACACACCAGAACAGTGTTCGGATTAACCTTTTTAAGAGCTTCGTAGGATGTGGTTTCCCTTGCGGTAATAAGATCAAAATTTTTTATATCGGAGGCTACGTCGGGGTTTTCCAAAAGCTCCGGCTCAATGGAGCATCCCCAATACACTGTTTTCAAGCCACCGTATTTATACATGTTGTGAGCCTTGAACAGTGGCATAAAGCTACCGTAGCAATAGGTGTCACCGCCGATTGAAAGGGCGATATCACCTTTTTTTACAAAATCGGCTACCTTGCTTTCATAAAACTCGATAGGGGTATAGTTGTGCTTTATTTTTAAGTTGTAATACGCCTTGAAAAAAGCAGGTTTAGTACGGTTAAGGGATCTTTTTTCGGTTTTATCAAGAATCGTACACACGTCTGAAAGGCCGTACCTTTTGTCTTCCTCGGGTCTTGTGGACATAAGCACAACATTGTCCTTGTCAGCATCTATCAATTTGCAGGTAGAGCGAACTAGAGCCTCGCAGCCGTGGTTGCCGCTACCATCGTGTGCATATAAAACATAGGTTTTCTGTGACATTTTATTCACCTGAAGTTCTCAAATCAATAATTTCGGGAAGTTTAACGCTACCCCACCATTTTTGTTCCCATTCCATATTTTCATTAAAGCCGGGCTTTGTTTCCACCTCGAAGGTAACGGCTTTTTCTATATGGTCATAGAACTGCCAGCCGCCGTAGGGGTTTACACCGTAAAGCACGGGGGTAAGACAATATCTGCCGGGTACTAACTGTGAAACGTCTGCTTCAAGCGGAATGGTGAGCTTTTCACCCGCTTTGCAGGAGAAAAGATTAGGTGCAAGTAAAACGGAAATGGACGATCCGTCAACTGCAGTGAGTCTGGAGCGATAGCCGATATCAATTAAATCTTCGGTTGCTTCAACGTCAATGGAAAATCTGAGCTTGTCGCCAACCTTTATTTTCCACATATCGGCATCAATAATTCTTATAGCCTTCAATTTAACACCATCAACAAGGCTTGCCTGATTCTTTTTGATTTTTGTAAGGTCAACCTCCGGGGGTGTTTCAATTCCCTGACCCATGTAAACTTCAATAGCATCTTCAACATCGCCGTCAAAAATAACCTGCCCCTTGCTTAAAACGATACAACGGTTACAAAGCTGGCGGATTGTGTTCATGTTGTGGCTGACGTAAAGTACGGTTCTGCCCTCAAGCTGCGCTGCATCACGCATTCGGTCCAGACATTTTTTCTGGAATGCCATATCACCAACGGCTAAAACCTCGTCCATAATCATAATTTCTGAGTCAAGGTGTGCCGCAACAGAGAAGGCAAGCTTAACGTACATACCGCTTGAGTAACGCTTAACGGGCGTATCAATAAACTTTTCCATTTCGGCAAATTCAACTATCTGGTCGAATTTTTTGTCAATTTCTGCTTTGGTCATACCAAGAATTGCACCGTTCATATAAACGTTTTCGCGGCCCGTAAGCTCCGGGTGGAAGCCTGTGCCCACCTCAAGCATACTTGCAATTCTGCCGTCGTAGGATATTTTGCCGCCGGAGGGCGCAGTAACACGGCAAAGAAGCTTAAGAAGGGTGGATTTACCTGCACCGTTGTGACCGATGATGCCAAGAGCCTCGCCTTTTTTCACCTCAAAGGAAACGCCGTTAAGAGCCATGAATCTGTCGCCCTTTGAAAGACCGTCCTTGTTATCGCCGATAATGGAGTTAGGGTCCTCCTTGTGACGGAGCTTTGCCATAAGTGACTGCAAATCACCCTTAAGGGTGCCGCCTCCGATTGCACCAAGTCGGTATTCCTTTTGTACGTTTTCTATTTTAATTGCTATATTTTCCATTTTGTTCACCTATCACACAGTATCCATAAAGGTCTTTTCAACCTTGCTGAAAAGAACAACACCGATTATTAAAACCACAAAAGTAATTGCCCAGCTTATACCATAGAAAACCCATTCTGATTGAGCCATTTGCCCTAAGCCTAAATACGCGTATCGGAAAAGGTTAACTATGGGGGTTATGGGGTTGAGCATAAAAAGTGTGTGATATTTGCCGCCGGGAGCAAACACTGCCATACCACCCATATCGTATGCAATGGGTGAAGCATACATCCAAAGCTGTGTGCCGAATGTAACAAGCATTGCGAGGTCGCGGTATTTTGTGGTAAGAGCTGAAATTATGATACCGCATCCAAGGCTCAGAAGTGCTAATTGTAATACGATGAGGGGTGTCATTAAAATATATAAATTAGGCTTACATCCCTGATCGGTAACCGTATAGAAAATCAAGAAACAAACCATAAACACAAACTGAATACCCAAGGATATTAAGTTTGACATAACTGTTGAAATGGGCATTACAAGACGGGGGAAATACACCTTGCCGAGTGTTTGTCTGTTAGCAACAAAGGTATTTGCGGTCTGTGTAAGGCATTGGTTGAAGTACGTCCACAAAATTGTACCCGAAAGATAGAAGATGAATGAGGGCACACCGTCCGCCGCAAGTCCTGCAATGTTACCAAAAACAAGGGTGAAAACAACCGTTGTTAAAAGGGGTTGTATAATCGCCCACAGGGGACCTAATACAGTCTGCTTGTATTGTGAAACGAAGTTTCTTTTTACAAACAAAAATATAAGGTCTCGGTAGTGTATTAATTCTTTTAAATGTAAATCAAACCAACCATTTTTAGGCTCTATTACGGTTTGGAATTTCTGGGAGTTGCTTGAGTTTTCCATAATTTCTCCTGTTAAAAAATGTTGTATAATGTTTTTATGATTTCATCATTTCTTTTATTGAAATCTTCTTTTGTAACGGCAAGGGTTATTTTTTCAAGTAAATCCTTGTCGGTTAAAAGCTTTTCGATTGCATTGGCGATTGACTCGGGGGTTGTGTTGCAAAGCACGCCGTTTTCCTTATGCCTGATTTGTTCTTTTGCGGCCTCCTTGGTAGCAACAATGGGCTTGTTTAAAATTTTAGCCTCCATTATTGCAACGCTGTGACCCTCAAATCGACTTGGCTGTACCAGTAAGTCGCTTTTAGCAATAAAGGGATAGGGGTTGGACTGCATACCTAAAAGCTGGAAATAAGCCTCAACGCCCGAGTCTTTGATTTGCTTTTGTAAATCCTTTTCAATAGGGCCACCGCCTACAACACGCCATTTGAAATTGTTATAGCCCTTGTCCACAAGAATTTTGCAGGCGTCAATGGCTAAATCCATACCCTTTTCGGGGGAAAGTCGTCCACAGGAAACGATATTGAATTTTTCATTGTCGAATTCAAGGTCGATACTTTCCTGACTGCGTTTTTTTATATCCTCAACATCAATAATGTTGTTGATGGCAATGATTTTTTTCTTGTATTGGTGGCGGAAATCACGTAAAGCCTCTGCCTGAGAGTGGGATACGGCGATTATTTTACTGCTCTTTTTGTAGCCGTATTTATCGTGATAAACCTTTCGCATGGCACCGTGGTGATAAAACATAATGAATTTATCGGCTTTTATGCCCTTAACTGCAGTTTCTGCCACAACGTCGCTGTAGATTACCGCTGTGTCAAAGTGCTGACCCTTCATCTGCTTTTTTACATATTTAGCGTAAAGATGGGCTTCAATTCCCTTGAAAAAGAAGCACAGTACCTTCCATATTAAAAGACGAAGCTTCGAAGCATTCTGAGGCTTTTCCAGAAGATGAAAAAGTCGGGTGTATTTATATGGCTTTTTAAAGGAAATAAGCTCATCCCTGTCTGCAATAATCAATTTGCATTCCTTAGGGATGCGGTGAGCCATATCGGTGTAGTTATATGTAATGAGCAGGGTTACGTTGAATTTTTCGTAATCGATACTGTTCAACAGGTTAACCAATGCAGATTCAATACCACCAATCCAAAGGGCGGTTGAAACAAAAATAATGTTCTTTTTCATATTTTATTTTTCAAAGCTACTCTTGTCAGGTAATATTTTTTGGAATGAATTACGAACCTTTTCGGAAACCTTTTCAAAATTAACGTCATTGTCAGGGTCATTGATGCAAATCATATCATGCTCCTGATTTTCTATGAAATCGCAAACAAGTCCCACTGTTTTTTCGTTGGTTGAGCAAACAAAATTGTCGGTGCAATAGGGGTTGAAATTGCCGCTTGCAACCTGCCACCAAAGCATAATCCATTGGTTAAGGTCTGAGGCCTGACGGAATTTATTGAAGGTTGTGGAATTTAAAATTTCGGGCTCCTTTTCCCAAACCTCCTCAAAGGTTTTTTTACAATATGCACCGGGAGCGTGAAGATTTTCAAAGCCGTAGAAATAGTTGGGGAAAAGCTTCCATGATGCATAGGCTCTGAGGTTGTCCTGCCAACGGTAGGCTTTGCTTATGAATTTGTTTTTGTGAAGATTGAACTGTGTACGTTTGTCGAAATGCTTATTGATAATACCCATATTGTTGGCGCTGGCGTGCTGCCAGATGCCTATTTCACCAATAAATGGCATAGGTACCTCTCGGCCATAGGTGCAGGGAAGGCCATCCTTGAAGAAGGCTTCCTCAGCCATGGGTCTGAGTATAAACATATCGTCGTTAAAGTACACGAAGCTTTCTGCCAGATCGGGGATGCGATGCAAGTTAACCTCCAAAGCGTGAGAGCTGAAGGTGGGTAAGCTGCCATCGGGCATAAAATCCGTGTGCTTTACAATATTAAGCTTGGGGTTGGTTGTATCAAGAAACTCAGGAAGATGACCCCAGGTTACAAAATGAATTTTACGTACCCAAGGGGTGAATTTCTCAATAGCACGGAACCAGTAGGGCATAAGGCCCCAATCACGGAACCTGTTGGCAGAATTACTGTCGTCGGTCTTTTTTGGAGAATACTGAGCCTTTTCTTTTTGCCAGGCGGGGTCGTTACCGTCAACCCATAAAACAACAAAATCAATCATAAAAAATCCTTCATTGGTTGCCCCGTAGCTTTTGGTAAAGGGCAGTTTTTTTAACAGCTACTGCTACTTTATGACGTAGCTGTATTTTTTTGTGTCGGTTAATAATAGCTTTATATCTTTCGTTTTTTAAATCATTTATGAGAATATCATCGGTCTCAAAGCTTGCAAATCTACCGTTTTTAACTGTTTGTGAAAGCTTTTTCAATACTTCAATATCCGCATAATAAGCTTTTTGACTTATCAGCATTTTATAGAGGCTGAATAAAACCTCTTCTGCCTGTGGAAAGGTGATGTTATAAAAATCCTTGAAGGTAGAAACGAGTTTATCTCCCTCAGTGTAAAAGGGAATAAGATAGGCGTTTATATCGGATATCCTATCCATGCGGGTATATACACGCATTTCGTCATCGGGCTGACGATAATGATATATAGCATCCTTTATGAGGAGGATGTTTTGGGTGTGTCTGAGATAAGCAAGGACGAACAAAAAGTCCTCCATAAGAAAAACGTCGGAGTTGAAATAAAGGTTATTTTCTTTAATAATCTTGCTTTTGAATATTTTGTTACAAGTGGATGAAAGAGAATTACAATGGAAAAGCGCAGAGAAACTCTTGCCCCATTCATCGGGTGAAAGCAAGCCTTCATTAGGATAAGCAAGTACGTCGCTACGATAAACCATATTATCCTTGTAATAATCAAAGCTCAGACCGAAAACAAGTAAATCACAGGCGGTTGATTCAATTTCTTTGCAAGCCTTTTGAAAGCCGTTAGGGGTATAGGTGTCGTCCGAGTCCATAAAAAGCATGTATTCTCCTATGGCCTCATCAATCCCGCGGTTACGGGCAGAGGAGACACCACCGTTTTCCTTGTGAATACAAATAACTTCGGAATGACTATTTGAAAGCTTATCACAAACAGCTTTTGTACTATCTGTTGAGCCGTCATTAATTATGATTATTTCAAAATCTGAAAGTCCGGATTTGAAAACACTTTCAACGGTGGTTTTAATTGTGTTTTCGCAATTATACGCCGGAATAATTATACTGTATTTCATTGCGGTGTAGGTGCCACCTCCCAGAAGAAGCGATAATTTGTAAAATCATCAATGGCAATAATATCATCCAGTAGGATGCTATTGTCATAAAACCAAATACCGAAGACTACAAGAAATACTATTAAAAGCTTAGTCATGGATGGATCAAAAATGAGTTTGGGTCCCAATCTGAATGGATATGCAACCTCTTCAAAGTCCACAAAAAGCATGGGGATGTAAAGAATAACGAATTGGAAATAGTAGTCCGCAAGGCGTGTAAAAACGTTGTCGTAGCCGCAGAACATCTGGAAAATAGCTGCAACACCAATAAGCATAAATAACGATGAAAAATGCCTGCCCTGGAAGCCCTTTAACAAAGCACCGACCACGAGCATAAGTATCATCATCATAAATCGTGCTCCGATAAACGTATCCGCGGCAAATTCCTTATCCTCGTAATAGGCGTCCTGCAGGGCAGTAACAATGGGCTCACGTAAAATGAAAATAGTAGCAGCAGAAACAACGTAACCAATAATTGTTTTGAAGTTTAATTTAAGCTTGGATATTGGATACGCCGGCAAGAAAGCGAGGGCCGGAAGATGAATTACAGTAGCTATTAACGTGGATACAACAAATAACTTTGGTTTTTTTTCAATTATGCAAATATATGAAAGCATAAGAATTGCCATGGAAAGAGATTGCTTTACGGCACTGAAGCCGAACACATAAAAGCCAAGGCAGTTCCACATCGCAAAGCTCAGCCAGGGTAACGGCGAATACTTATAAATAAGAATGGCAACGATAACCTCGATAGCAACTGCAATCAGAAACAAGAACACCTGGAAGTTACCATCTGTTATGTGACACACAGCCTTCATTAACCATTGGAAGCCGAAGTTTCGACCTTCCTGGAAAACCTCTTCACTGAACCAGCTGAAGTATCTGTAATCCTGGAAAAGCGTGTTATAGCGGATTAAGTCACCGGTCAGGAACTGATACCTGAGACCGCTGACTAAAGCGTGAAGTATTGCCGTAATTATAATATACGCTTTTCGACCTTCCTTGTTCTTTGCGAAAACAAAGCTGAGCAGAATTGTTACCGCAACAAGGATGTAGTAAATAGATTTTCCCATAAGACTCCTTAAGTTTATCGGATACCCAAAGTGTTTAAAAACAAGCTTTCAGCTTCAGCGGTCAGCTTTTCTTTAGAAAAACTTCTTCCGCGAGCCTCTGCCCTTTGGGTGTATTCATTGAGTAGTTGAGGATTGCCGAGCATTTTTCTTAAGCCCTCGGTGAAGGCCTCGTCATTATTTTCTGTAATAATTCCGAATTCATCATCACCTAAAAGCTCATCCATGCCGCTGCAATTGGTAGTAACAACGGTTTTGCCGAGAATAAGACCTTCAGTTACAAACGTGCTGAAGCCCTCGTAGTTTGATGAGCAGACCAACAAATCTGCGTTTTTGATAAAAGGGTAGGGGTTATTGCAAAAACCCAATAATTTAATACTTGAGGTTAAATTATTTTCTGAAATATAGCTTTCTAATGCGGGTCGATCTTCGCCCTCGCCAAGAATCCATAAATCAAAATCAAAGCCCTCGTCAAGCAGTGCTTTGGCACTTTTAAGTAAACGTGGATAGTTTTTTTGAGTAGTAAGTCTGCCGAGCATAACAAGAGTTAGCTTGTTTTTTGTAATGTTAGCAGGAAGCTTCTCGGTGGATTTTTTAATAATCTCTTCGTTATCCACGGTGTTGTATATAACCTGTGAAGGGATAGTATTACCAAACAGCTCTTCAAAGCCCTGACGGACGTTTTCGGATACGCAGATAACCTTATCAAAATTTTTGTACCAAGCCAACGTTTTTTCAGCGTAGGAAGTAGGGTTGTCGGTAACCTTTCTTAAATCACAATGCACCCAGGCAAGCTTTTTTGCCTTTTTGTTAGTTGAGGTGGATATTATTTTTGTGGATGCGGCCTCAAGGTACGCAACCTCAATATCATAGTCCCCCTTAACATGCAACGGGTAAATAAGCCCTGCTGCAGCTTCGGCTCTGAATATCATTTGAGAAAGGGGATTTTTAGCCGCGTAGCAATATCTATAATCAATTTCCTTGTTAAGAAATTTGGATACGTCTTCTTTGAACGTTGTCTGAACGGTAATCCGGAATTTGTCATAATCCATTGAGTTGACGAGATTCCTTAAAACCTTTTCGGCACCTCCGCCTATCAAGGTGTCTATGTAAAACAAAATTTTAATTTTCATATATACGGTACACCTTTTCCATTGCGGTTTCCAAATCAAAGCCGGAAGCCTTTAATTCGGAGGAGTAATCCTTGTTGGGCTCACGTTCTACGGATAAAATTTCATTAATCCACTTATCCTCGGCATCCTTGAGTGATAAGGGGTGTATGAGCTCCGTTAAAAATACGTCGGGGGGGACTGTGTCGGAAATAACGCAGGGGAGCCCGTTTGCCTGCACCTCAAGAATCGAAAGGGGCAACCCTTCATAAAGGGATGGGAAAACAAAAACATCCATAGCGCTCAGGTAATCTTGCACGTTAGTTACGTTACCTACGAAGATTACTTTATCGGAAATGCCAAGCTCCTTAGCGGTGCTTTGAAGCATTTCACGGTCATCGCCGTCGCCTATAAGCATAAGCACGGTGTTATCCCTGCGTTTTAAAATTTCGGGCATAAGCTTCAATATGAAAGCCTGGTTTTTAACCTCTGCTAATCTGCCTGTGTGACCTAAAACAAGCTTGTCTTCAATATTTAAGCTTTTGCGGATTTCATCACGCTTAACTTGCGAAAAAGCAAAGGCTTTAGTGTCGATGCCGTTAAGAATAAGGTTGCCACGCTTTTTGTATGCCTTTTCGCCATAAAGACGTATGCCTGCCTTTTCGCCGCATGCAACGAGGTCAGTGGAGCAGGAAAGAATAAGCATACGCATAAATTTTTCATAAATGCTTTTCACAAGCGAGTTACCGTCTATGAGGGCAGAGTGTGCGTGGGAAACTCTTACAGGAATTTTCATTTGCTTTGCGGCAAGCATAACCCAACCAATGCTGAACATAGTATGAGCATGCACAGCGGTATAGGGATATTTCGCCATAAGCTTTTTTAATTCTTTGAAATATTCGCCGTAATTTTCAGAGGGCTCGCGGAATTTGAAAATTTTGCAGCCCTTAGCCTCAACCTCTTTGCCAAAGTCACCAATATCCTCGTCAAAAATCACGTAATGTGTTTCGTATTCCTCGGGATTCCCGTAAAGACCGATATCCCTGCAAACCTTTTCGGCGCCGCCTATTGTAAGGTGGGCGGCAATCTGAAGAATGTATTTCATAAAAAGTCCTATCTTGTGAGCACCCATGCCATAAGGTCAAGCAATGGGGTGAGCTTTAATTTAACGGGCAGGCTTATGAGTGAGCAGAATTTGCCGGGTGGGTACGTGAAATTCTGTTTGTTAACCTGCTTGCAGTAGGAATTCAATTCCTTTAATCTTTCGCAAAGTCCCGCACCGTTACGACGCAGGTATTTTGCCTTTGTGTAGACGGCACGCATATTATCGAATTGGATTGCCTTTATCAGCATATCCTTTTCTTCATCGGCTACTACGCATTTTTCGATGATATCATAAAGATATTCCTCGGCAATGCGGATCTGGTCGTCAAGATTATCACGCTTTTGACGTGAAAGGGATTCGCCGTTTTCAAGGCTTACCCAGTAAATTAAATCGGGAATAATGCACCACTTTTTAACGTGCAGTGAAAATGCAATGTTGAAGGTTCTGTCTTCACCCACACATAAATCCTTGTGGAATCTGAGATTGTTTTCTTCGATAATACTGCGCTTGTAAACCTTGTCGATGGGCTTGTTTATGTGCTTGTGGCACATGCCTTCGATAAGCTTGTCGAAAATAATTTTATGGTTATCGGATTTGAAATCCCCTTGTATTCGAGGCTTTTCTTCCTTACCGTCGGTGTAGTTTTGTGAATACTGAAATAAGTCCCAATCGTTTTCAGAAAGATTGTTTTCAATGGTAGAAAAAAAGTTGTCGTATACCCAGTCGTCACTATCCACGAAAACAACGTAATCACCCGTAGCAAGATCAAGGCCCATATTACGTGCGGTTGAAACGCCGCCGTTTTCTTTTTCTATATAACGGATTTCGGAATATTTTTCTGCGTATTCCTGGCATATTTCACCCGAAGCGTCAGGTGAGCCATCGTTAATAACTATTATTTCAATGTCGTTATGCGGCTGGTTTAACAAGCTGTCAAGGCAACGACGTATTGTTGCTTCAGCCTTGTAAACAGGAATAATAACCGAAAGCTTCATTGTCAATTAAACCTCTACTGTTTCTTTTTCTGCTATGCCATCATTAAGGATGTCTCTGATGACGGGCTCAATTACCTCAACGCGATATTTTTGCACAAAATCTATGTTGTCTGTACCAATTTTTTCGCGAAGTACTTTGTCAGTAACGAGCTTGTTGAGGTTATCGGCGTAAGCATCAATGTCCATAGGTGAGCACATATATCCTGTAACACCGTTTTCTACGTAATCGGGCACACCCTGAACGTTGGATGTTACAAGTGGTAAGCCTGACGCCATAGCTTCAAGTGAAGCGAGGCCAAGGCCCTCGCGAATGGAGGGATGGGCGAAAATATCACAAGCACTCATTATTTCGGGTATATCCTGACGATAGCCTAAGAAGAAAACCTGTTTGTTAAGCCTTAAAGTGAATACCAGCTTTTTGAGATAGTCCTCCAACTCGCCTTGACCACAAATTATGTATTTGATGTGTGGATTATTAAGCTTTGCAATAGCACGGATGATTGCCTGATGATTTTTTCGCTTCTGCAGCTCACCAACGGATAAAACAAGAATATCATCGGGGGCAATGCTAAGCTGTGCTCGTTTTTCTTCCCTTGAAATAACACTTTCACGGTTTGAAAAATCTACTCCGATGCCGTCGATATGCTTGATAACGGGTGTGTTGGTGTGCTTTTTTGCCCAGTTGTAGTCCTCCCAGTTAATGGTGACTAAAACGTCGTTGAAGCGGGACATAATTATCTCCGTAGGAGCCCACATCAACCAGTTGATAAGGGGCGCACCCTTGAAAAAATGGAAGCCGTGCGCCATATATAAAACAGTTGTGCCCGTTTTACGGGCTTTGCGCGCGGCAAAGCGGGTCATAACACCCATTACAGGCTCGTTTGTCCATATAATGTCATAGGTGTTTTCTTCCAATAGCTTTTTCAGGTCACCATAGCCTTTAAGGTTATTTGGTGAAAAGGGGCTACGCTGTAAGCGCAATGTATGTATGGTGGCTACGTCGCCGACGGCGTTTTTTACGTCCTCCAGCCTGTCGCCCACAACGGAACAGGCAAGGTCAACGTTAAAGCCGTTTTCTGCAAGGTAGCGTATATGGGGTACCATGAACTGAATTGTCATCAGGTCGGTACACGTAAGAAGGACTCGCTTCATTACTTCACCTCAAATAAAATTCTTTCAGCGATTTTTTCGCCACTCATACCATATTGGTGGCGTAAATATTTCTGATCACCCACAAGGGTGCAGTATTGGTCGTTCATACCGATTCGCACAAGCCTTGCGTGGGAGGGAAGCTCTGCGAGTACCTCTGCTACGGCACTACCGAAGCCGCCTGAAAGGTTGTGCTCTTCACACGTTACGATGATTTCGTGGGAAGCGGCAATCTCTTTGATGACTTCAGTATCGATGGGCTTCACTGTGGGGAATGTATAAATAGTGGGATTTACATCCGCTTTTTTTAGAAGCTCTCTTGCTTCTTCAATTTCTTCAAAAATTGCACCGGTTGAGAAAATAGCAATCCTTTCGCCCCTTGCAACCGGGATTGCCTTGCCGATTTTAAAGTCGGGTAAGGCTTCGTGGATGCGTTTTTCTCCGCCCCTGCCGAGACGCACGTAGCAGGTGCCGGGATAATCGGCGATAGCGCGTGTAACCGCCTCTGCCTCAACAAGGTCACCGGGACAAAGCACGGTAACGTCGGGAAGGGAGCGCATTACTGCAATATCCTCGGTGGCGTGGTGGCTCATACCCAGGGAGCCGTAAACAAAGCCGCCGCCTACGCAGACTATTTTAACGTTTGCGTTGTGATAGGCGCAGTCGTTGCGGATTTGCTCGATACATCTGAGTGTGGGAAAGTTGCCTATTGAGTATGTGAAAACCGTTTTACCCTCAAGTGCCATGCCTGCGGCGACGGAGGTAAGATTTTGCTCGGCAATACCTGCATTTATAAACTGGTCGGGACATGTCTCCCAAAATGGCTTAAGCACACCGAAGCCTAAGTCGCCGGATACAACCTCTATATCCTGGTTTTTCTTTGCAAGCTCAGTAAGTGTCCTGATAAAAGTATCTCTCATATCTGTTTTTCCTTTCTGAACCAAGTGGGGTTGTAAGTTGCGGACATTGTGTGATCTTTAAAAATATCGGCATCCGCAGGGGGAGCTTGCGGATTTTCAATGCCGTTGGGGGTGTAGGGATCGCAAACTCCCTCGGGCTTTGCGTTATGTAATTCTGTAACTGCCATATCATATTCCCAACCCTCGTGGGGGAAGCGATAGTGCCAGAGAATGTCGTTTTCCATATAAGAGATGCCCTTGCCCTTTACGGTATTCGCAATAACAACGGTGGGCTTGCCGTTGGCAGGAATGCTCTTGAAGGCTTCGCGGCACTGTGTGTGGTCATTGCCGTCAATATCAATTACGTTCCAGCCGAAGCTTTGCCATATACCTGCGAGTGGTGTGGTGGAGAGGGTTTTATCGCAGAAGTCAAGGCTTTGCATTTTATTGTGGTCAACGATGCATACAAGGTTGTCCAGAGAGAAGTGAGTGGCAAATAATGCGGCCTCCCAAACGGAGCCCTCGTTACATTCGCCGTCACCCAGAATCACGTAGCATTTGTGTGATTTTCCGTCTTGCTTGGCGGCTAAGGCCATACCTGCAGCTGCAGAAAGACCATGCCCTAAGGAGCCTGTAGAAAAATCTACACCGGGTACGTGATGCGATACGTGCCCGGAGAGTCTGCTACCGTTCTGATAGTGTGTTTTCAATTCTTCTGTGTCAAAAAAACCGCTTTCTGCAAGGGCGGCATATATAGCGGCACCTGCGTGACCCTTTGATAAAATAAAACGGTCGCGGTTATCTGCCTTGGGATTATTGACGTCAAAATTAAGAACCTCGGCATATAAAACACCGATTACGTCCGCAACGGACATAACGGCACCTATGTGGCTACCACCCGAAAGATGGGTCATTTCCACACCGTGACGTCTGATTTTCCAAGCTAATTGCTCACTGGTCATTTTCATTACACTCCACACAAATTAAAGTTTTGAAACAACTTTTCTGTCAAAGCCTTGAAACCTCGTCAAGTGCTTTGTATTCGTCAGGGGTGAAGCTCCACCCCATAGCATCAAGATTTGAAATTAATTGGTCGGCTCTTTTAATTCCTGCAAGAGCCACGCTTTCGGGAAGACAGTCGAGGATAAAGCGGATTGCACATGCCGAAAGTGTCTGGCCTCTGTTTACGGCAATCTCTCTTAAAACGTTAACGATTTCCATGTTCTTTTTAAGCTTTTCGCCGTGGAAGTTAACGTAAATATCAAGCCTTCTGCGGTCATCGCCGCCGAACTTTGAGTTAAGGTCGTATTTACCTGTGAGGATGCCCTGACCGAGACTGCCCCAAGTCATAGGGGTAAGGTCCAGCTCACTCTGGAGTTTTCTTAAGTCATCCTCGTTCTTGCGGCAGGCAAGAGAGAATTCGTTCTGACAGTTTACGAAAAGTCCCTTAAAGGGCTTGATTTCCTCAATATCCTGTGCAGTGATGTTTGATAAGCCGAAGTAGCGTATTTTGCCCTTTTCACGAAGGTCAATAAGCTTGCCTACAACATCCTCCATAGGTGTTGAGCCGTCACGGTAGTGAATCAAGTAAATATCTATGTAGTCAGTTTCAAGACGGCGCAGACTGTTATCAAGGGCCGCCTCAATATAAGCAGGGGAGTTGTCGTAGAAGGTTTTGCCTCCCTCAACACGCACACCGAATTTTGTTTCGATTACAACATCCTGGCGGTTTGCGCCGAGACCTTTTGCAAGAGTTTTTTCTGATTGTCCGAGACCGTATGTATCTGCGGTATCAAAGAAATTAACTCCAGTATGAATGGCCTTACGGATTGCGCCCACAAGCTCGTCCTGTTGCACCTTGCCCCAGTTGTAGCCCCCCATAGGACAACCGCCCATACAGAATCGGGAAACCTTAAGGTCAGTATTTTTCAGATTTATGTATTCCATTCTCTTCTCCTATTTTTTCGTGATTACACGAATTGCTTTTTTGAGCACCTGTAAGCAGGTTTTAACAAAAAGGGAAACGTCTGTTTTGAACGAAACCTCCTTGGCATATTTTACGCGGAGCTCGTTTTTCTGCTTCAAAACGTATTTTTCGTACATCTCGTCGGGATTTTCCTCTCCGACGATTTCGTCAAGGTTGATAAACTCGATTGAGCTGAAATCGGTAATACCGGGTCTTACCTGAAGGATAAGCTTTTCGTCACCCTTGTAGCGCTCGGTGTACTTAAGGAGCTCGGGTCGGGGGCCGATGAAGCTCATGGTTGAATTAAGCACGTTGATAAGCTGGGGAATTTCGTCAAGCTTGAGCTTTCGTAGATATTTACCTGCGCGAGTGATTCGGGGGTCGTTAAGGGCAGTTGTGCCGTCACCCTTGTCAGCATCCTTAACCATGGTTCTGAATTTGTAAATATGGAAGGGCTTGCTTTTATATCCGTCACGCAGTGGCTTGTAGAAAATCGGGAAGCCCGAATCGATGACGATTATGATTGAAATTAAAGCGATAAAGGGCAACGCTGCAATTAAAAGAAACAGTGCAATAAAGAAATCTAAAACACGCTTAAAAAAACGGTTGTAAATACGTTGATATCCGAGTTTTTTCATGTTACCTCCCGATAGGCTTGAAAACCTTAGGCATATAACCCCAAGTTTACCAATATATCATAATACGACAATTCTAACATTAATACATTATAATGTCAATAAAATCAGCTATAAAAACGCCATAAAAAGACAAAAAATTGCTTGTTTACTACGCCTGAAGGTGGTATAATTTCAATCGGGAAAATTAGGGAGGTGATTGCGGTGAAGATTTCGTTGAAAAAATTCTGTAACAGTCCGTTTGCAAGGAAGCCATTTGGTGGTGTGAGCGGTAATTTTCTGAAGCTTGCGGCAATAATTTTTATGATTCTTGACCATACAAGAGCGGCGCTTATTGATGGTCATATCTGGATGAATTATTTTGGCAGATTGGCATTTCCTGTATTTGCTTTTCTCATTTCGGAGGGCTTTATTCATACCTCTGACTTCAAAAAATATCTGCTGCGGCTTTTATCCTTTGCCGTAATTTCAGAAATCCCTTTCAATGTTCTTTGCTCATCCGAGATATTTTACCCACAGTATCAGAATGTGCTTTTTACATTCGTGTTGAGTGTAATAGCGTTAAAAATACTGGAGCTTGCAAAAGAAAAAACCACTCTGCCAAAAATTGCAGGAGCGGGATTTTGTGTAGTGATTATTGTATTTCTTGCTGAGGTATTGAGGCTTGATTACGGTGGTGCAGGAATAATTATAGTAGTTGCATTTTATTTGTTCAGAGATTTTCCCTTTGCCTTTCTTGCACAGCTTGCCGTTATGGTTACGGTGTTTGTTTTCTTCTATCCCGGTCGCGAGATTTTCTTTAAAATTGGTGAATGTATCGTGCATTTTCCCGTTCAGAGCTTTGCAGTATTCTCGCTTATTCCTATATGGCTTTATAACGGCAAAAAGGGTAGCGGAGGTAAGCTTGTGCAGTATGGGGGCTATGCATTTTATCCCTTGCATATAGGTGTTCTTTGCGTTTTAAGATATGTTTTAAAGAACGTTGTGTAGCTTTATTTGGGCACCTGTATAGTAATGGGTAAGTATCTCCTTGTAGGTGTTTCCGTTTTTTGCTAAATAATCGGCACCGTATTGGCTCATACCAACTCCGTGCCCATAACCGCAGACACTGAAGGTTATAGTGTCTGCGGTTGTTTTTATTGTGAAAGCGGGGCTTCTTAGTGAGAAAAATCTGCGTATCTGCTCACCGGTATATTCCTTGCCGTTGATGGAGGCTTTTAGTACGGTTCCTGAGGGTGAGGTTTCTTTGATTTCTATAATGTTTTCAAGGGATTTCGGCTCTTTTTTCAGTAGCTTGTTCTCTTTGGCTAAGGCTATGAATTCCTTGGTGTCAAAGGCAACGGTTGAGGCGTATTGTGGTGAAAGACGGTCACCCTCTGAGGTGACGGGCTTGAGATATGCTACCGGGCTTCCCCATATATTTTTTGCATCCTCGGTGCTTCCCGAGGATATGGCGAAAAAGGCGGCTACACACAAATCACCCTTGTAAAAAAGCGCCTGATTTTCCACGGATTTAACTACGTTTTGTAGCTTTGCTTCATATTTTTCATAATCATCGCCCCATTTTTCTCTTCGTTGCTGTGGGTCGATATATCCTTGATCAATGGTGCTGTCGTCGGTTATCTGCCCCTGTGTGTTTTTCTTTTCCTCTTTCATCCTCAGGGCGTTCGTATAGCAGGCGACAGCCTGTGCCTTCAGTGCTTCTTCGTGGTAGGCTAGGGGCATTTCTGCGGCAACACTTCCGCATACATATTCGAACATATCCATTTCCTCGGTGGTGTTGGAAAGACTTCTGAAAACAGAGATTGTCTGCTGGGTAGCGGCATTGTTTCGGGTGGTTGTGTCGGTGGGCTCTGATTCGACCTCTGCAGTTTTAACGGGCTCGTTAATTGCGGCGATTGGGACTAAAGTCAATGAAACCACCGCAAGAATTACAATAGTCAGAAACTTTTTCATAAAATTCACCTATCCGTTATTTTTGTATTTGTTTTATTGACAAGCGCACTAATATGGTATAAAATAATATGAATTATTTTTTATGAATATGATTTAAATACAGGCACAACAAGGAGATGAATATATGCCTACATATATCGACAACGTTTCTACGGAAAATTTTAAGGAGCTTTGCTCAGAGCTTACAAGCTATAGTACCGTTTCACCCGAGTATTTTGATAGATTCGACGTTAAAAGGGGTTTAAGAAACCGCGACGGCAGCGGTGTTATGGCAGGTCTTACAAAGGTCTGTGCAGTTGAGGGTTATTATATTGACGACGGTGAGCGTAAGCCCGTTGAGGGTCACCTCAGATACAGAGGCATCGACATTAACGATTTGGTTGATGGTTGTATTGCCGAAAATCGCTTCGGCTTTGAGGAAGTAGTTTGGTTGCTTTTATTCGGTCACCTTCCCACACGCTCACAGCTTGACGATTTCAGCAGATTGCTTTCAGAGTCAAGAGAGCTTCCCGATGATTTTATCGAGGATATGATAATGAAGGCTCCCTCGCCCAATATTATGAACAAGCTTGAGCGTTCAGTGCTCTCTCTTTATTCTTACGACAATAATCCTGACGACATCTCAATCGATAACGTTTTGCGTCAGAGCATTCAGCTTATTGCTCAGCTTCCCACAATTATGACCTACGCTTACCAGGTTAAGAGAAGATACTACCTTAAGAAGAGTATGTATCTTCACCCCATTAAGCCCGGTCTTTCAACTGCCGAGTCAATTCTTTACAATACACGCTCAGACCGTAAATTCACAGATGAGGAGGCTAAGCTCCTTGACCTTTGCCTGATGCTCCACGCAGAGCACGGCGGCGGTAACAACTCTGCCTTTGCAACAAGAGTGCTTACGTCAAGCGGCACAGATACCTATGCAGCTATTTCTGCAGGTATCGGCTCACTTAAGGGCCCTCGTCACGGTGGTGCAAACCTTAAGGTTGCGGAGATGATAAATTATCTTAAGGCAGACGTTAAGGATATTACCGACGAAGGTCAGATTGCAGACTTCCTCAAAAAAATTATTAATCGTGAAGCAGGGGATAAGAGCGGTCTTGTTTACGGTATGGGTCACGCGGTTTATACACTCAGCGACCCCCGTCAGGTTATTCTTAAGCGTGAGGCTCTCAAGCTCGCGGAGGCAAAGGGCTTTGGCGATGATTTCAAGGCGCTTGACCTTATCGAAAAACTCACTCCCGAAATTTTTGCAAGTGAGAAGAATAACAACAAAAAGATTTGTGCTAACGTTGACCTATATTCAGGCCTTATTTATCAGATGCTTGGTATTCCCGTGGATTTATATACACCTCTTTTTGCGGTTGCACGTGTTGCAGGCTGGTCTGCACATCGTATTGAGGAGCTGATTTCCGGTAACAGAGTTATCCGTCCCGCATATAAGAACTTGGCTGTACCTAAGGAGTACGCACCTATTGATGAACGAATTTCAGATTTTAAGAAATCATCAGAGTACGTGCCCATTGACGAAAGATAATTTTTCACCTTCGAAAGGATTGTAATAAATGAAGAAAATCAAAGGGTCTTTAAGCGCAATAAGAATGTCCCATCTGGTTGTGCTGTTTGCCGTAACGGCACTTGGCGCTTTAGCCATAAGGACATATCAGTTGCTGGTTATGGTTAACCCCCAGAACGGATTTTTTGAAAATGCGAATTTCACCGTAGAGGTACTTTACGGTATTCTTGCTCTTAGCTCCGTTTTGTTTTTAGTTCTTAGCTTTTTGAGTAAAAATGTACCTGCGCCCAAACTCCCCGAGGGTAGAAATATTCCCTTGGGTATAGCATCGTTTATAGCGGCGGCAGGCTTCGGATATGACGTTGGAGCGATTGCAACGGACATAATCCCTGAAATCGGCACTGGTATGAATAACGTTGTTTTTGGCGGATTGATTACAAGCTACGTTAAAGCTAACGGCGGCATATTTGTGGTGCTTGAGTTGGTTTTTGCCATTATCAGTGCATTCTACCTTACCATTTTCGGTACCAGTCACTTTGAGGGTGTTGCCACATATAAAAAACTCAACGTGCTTTCAATAGCACCCGGCTGCTGGGCAATGTTTGTGCTCATTTCAAAATTAATGAAGGCTATAAGCTTCATTACAGTTTCAGAGCTTTTGTTTGAAATAGCAATGCTTGTGTTCACTATGCTGTTTTTCCTGACGTTTGCAAGAATTGCCTCAGGTGTCTATAGTGTTAACAGTATGTGGTGTACCTACGGCTGTGGCTTCCCCGCCGCAATTTTTGCAGGAATTATTTCAGTTCCCCGTGGTATTGTGTTAATTGTCGGCGGTGAAAACGTTGTTGATAGTGAGTTCAGCTTTACCCATTTGTTCCTTTTTGTTTTCATCGTTGTTTACATTATCTCAACTATGGGCGTAGGCTTTAAAAACTCCATCAAAAAGATGCGCTCTGTTTCAAATATCGTTCTTCCCGATGATGACGAGGTTGTGGTTAAATCAAGCGAAGATTCATCCGTGGTTACAGAGGAAGCCGTAGCTGAGCAGGGTGTAGAAAACGAAAAAAAAAAGCGTTTCACAATAGCCCCCGAGTTTAAAAACATCGAGGATATAAGCAACTTCTTTGATGACGAGGTTGACGAAATTCAGGCGGATGAAGCAATAGCTGAAGCAGAGACAGAGCCTGCTCAGTATGTTGAGCCTATAGTTGACGAAGCTTTTTCTTGGGATGATTCCGATGAAGAGGTTGAGTCCGAGGCATCCCCCGAAGAACCCCATGTTGATGAAATTATCGAAGAGATATCGGAGCCTGCAGTTGAAGAATTTATCGAAGAGATTGCAGAGCCTGAGGTTGCGCCTCCCGTTGAGGATATAGCTTTTTACCATCTAGAGTATAAAGCTCCCGAGGAAAAAGAAATTACTGTTGCAGAGGCAGTTGAGGATTATGAAGAAGTTTCTGAAAAAGAAGATTACCAAATTGGTGATGAAATGGATTCGCAGATTGTTGATTTTATCCCTGATCAAGAGGATTCGCAGGAAATTAGCAACGAATACACAAAAGAAGTCGAAGAGGTTTCTGTTGAGGTCATCGGAGAAGCTTCTTCTGAAGAAGGTGCAGAAGAAAACACCGAAGAAATCACCGAGGAAAGCGTTGAAGAAGTAAAAGACACCGACGAGGATGATTCTGACTTCGAGCTTATGGATATTTTTGGCGTTAAGGCCGAGGAAATCTCAGTTGTTGAGGAGCCCGTTGAAGCTAAAAATGAGGCTACCTCAAAGGAAATTATTGAAGAGATTATAGAAAATATCGGCGTTGCAGAAATTTTTGAGGAGAAAATTGAAATTATCGACGACGTGCAGGCAGAGGAAGTAATTGAAGAGCCTGCTGCAGAAGAAATTATCGAAGATGAAATTGCTGTCGAGGAAGCAACCACTTACAAACCAAGCAGCGGCTTTCTTGAGTTTTCACAGATGCTTATTGATGCGGATGATGAGGATTTGAGTGTTCCCGCAGAAGAGGAAACAGTTGAAGCGGAAGCACCCGTTGAAGAAATTTCCGAGCCTCAGGTAATCGAGGAGCCTAAGCCCGAAAAGGGTAGGAAGGAAAAAATCAAAAAAGAAAAAGTGAAAAAAGAAAAAGTCAAGAAGGAAAAGGCGCCCAAAACACCGAAGCTCCGCGGCAAGAAAAAGAAAACCGAGGATGATGAGCCTTTGACAATCGTTTCACTTGCAGATTTAAGACAGAAAAAAGACGAAGAATAATCTGGTGAGGTAAATAAATGTTTCTTAGCAATATGGCAACGGCCGCTCAGCAGGTGCTCATTCTGTACCTGATTGTAGCGGTGGGCTTTGCGGCGGATAAGCTTAAGATTTTCAAGCAGAGCACCGCTAAGCTCTCTAACGACGTGTTGTTTTATATAATCACCCCCTGCGTTATCGTCAAATCATTTATGGATATGGATGATTTTGACGTTAATACTGTAAAGTTGCTCGGCATTGCGTTCCTATGTATGGCGGGCACCCTAACGATGGGTATGGTTGTTTCTTTGCCCTTTTTTAACAAAAGCGGCGACAGAAAGGCTATTTTTAAATATGCAGTAAATTACGGCAATATGGGCTATATGGCTTTACCTTTGTGCCAGGCGATGCTTGGTAGCGAGGGCGTTTTCTACTGCTCCGCAGGTGTGGTAGCATTTAATATTTTTTCGTTCACCCACGGTATATGGGTAATGACTAAAAGCAAGGGCAAGACATCCTTTGATTTCAAAAAATTGTTCTTTAACCCGGGTGTTATATCGGTGCTTATAGGTCTACCGCTCTTTATATTCAACGTTCAGCTACCCCAGGTTTTTCAGAGCGCTGTTAACCACGTGTCGAACCTTAACACACCTCTTGCGATGCTGTTTTTCGGCACATATATAGCAAACACCGACCTGAGAAATATGTTCAAGCTTAAGGAGAATTACCTTGTAGCCCTGCTTAAGCTGTTGGTTTTACCCGCAATAATGCTTGGCATATATAAGCTTGCGGGAATATCCGGTACGTTGCTTGCAGCCTGTATGATTTCTGCATCTGTGCCCAGCGCAAACAACACCGTAATGTTTTCTGCAAAATACGGCAAGGATACAGGTGTGGCTTCACAGGTTGTGGCGTTCAACTCGGGTCTTTCCATTCTGACCATCCCCTTTATGGTGGCGTTGGCTAAGGTTTTAGATGAAGTGCGTATAGCTGATATTTTGGGCAAATTATTATGATTATGAATTTACCGTTCAGTGATATTTTGCCATGTGGGGTCTGCCCTTTTGATGAGGTGGGTGAGTTGCTCGAATGCAGAGCAAAGTCACGTGTGCCCCGGGGTGCAAAAAGTGTTATAACCTATCTTTTTCCATATTGGTTGGGTGAGGAATACTACAAAAGCTCCAATGTTTCAAAATATGCCGTGCCTGCGGACTACCATCTCATTGCGGGAGCGTATCTTGAAAGAATAACCGAAGCCTTAAGGACAGAGTATCCCGAGAATTCCTTTGAATATTTTTGTGATAATTCACCCATAAATGAAGTGCGGGCGGCGGTTATGTGCGGCCTTGGTGTCAGGGGTAAAAATTCACTTCTTATTAACCCTGTCTACGGTAGCTTTTGCTTTATCGGTGAAATTGTGACCGATAAGGTACTTGACTATTCAATTCCCACGGCTGGTACCTGCCTTGACTGTGGTATATGTGTTAAAAAATGTCCCTCGGGTGCAATTTCCACCCAGGGGGTTGACAGGTCCATTTGCTTGTCGGATATTACTCAGCGTAAGGGTGAAATATCACCCGAAGATGTTAGTAAAATAAGGCAAAGCGGATGCATATGGGGTTGCGATATTTGTCAGGATGATTGTCCGATGAACAGGTGTATAAAGCCGACCCCTATAAGAGAATTCTATGATACTGCAATACCCGTTTTTAAATCGGGTAGCGATATTAAGGACCGTGCATATGCATGGCGCGGTCGTAACGTTATTGAAAGAAACTTAAGTTTTTCCGAGGAGTGATTCTTTTGAAGCTTGTAATTGGTATTGTAAACAATGATGATGCAGGTAATTTACTCAACGAAATAACAAAGGCCTCCTTTCAGGCTACAAAGCTTTCAACGTCGGGCGGCTTCCTCAGAACGGGCAACGTGACGGTGCTTGTTGGCGTAGAGGATGAAAAAGTAAACGACGTTACAGAAATTTTTAAGAGATGCTGTTCAAGAAGAACCCATTTAACAACCACAACACCACCGTTTTTAGGCGAGGGCTTTATTGGTGCCACACCTGTTGAGGTTACGGTGGGCGGCGCAACAATTTTTGTTGTGGACGTTGAACAATTTATGAAAATATGATGAACGCAATTAATTTTTCACAAGAAATTACAAATAAACTTAATAGCTTTTTTGCAGAGGGCAGGTGTCCCCACGCCGTGCTTATTGACGGCGGCACCGAGGAGGAAAGGTATGCCCTTGCGCGCCTTACTGCAAAGATGATTGTTTGCGCTGACCAAAGCCGGACTCCTTGCGGTATATGTGAAAATTGTCGCAAGGCGGACGAGGATATTCACCCCGACGTTATTACGGTAACAAAGCCCGAGGATAAAAAAAGCTTTGTTAAAGCGGACGTTAAAAGGGTTGTGGCAGAGGCTCACCTTACCCCCAATGACTCTCTCAAAAAGGTTTACATCCTATCAGAGCTTCAGCAAATGAGCGAGGAATGTCAGAATTTGTTGCTGAAAATTCTTGAAGAGCCCCCCACATATACCGCCTTTGTGCTCACCTCACAGAATGCCAATGCGGTTATAGGTACGGTGCTTTCACGAGTTGTTCGCCTTAGCCTTGGTAATGCACTCAGTACCGAGTATTCTCAAAGGGCGGCAGAGGTTGTAACCGCTTTGGCGACGGCAGTTTTGTCACCCTACGAGCTTGATAAAATTCAGGCTACCGCCCCCCTTGACGGTAACAAGAAGCTTACCGCAGAAGTGCTTGAGCTTTTTATATCATTTTTACGCGATGCAATTGCTTTGAAATCGGGCGGCAAAATTTTGCTCGAGGATTTCAAAACGCAGAGCACGGAGCTTTCCTCAAAGCTTACTATGGCGAAATTGTTTGAGATGTACGACAAGGTTTCTGCGTTGTACCGCTCTTTGGATAATAACCCCAACTACACCTTACTTTCGGCGGTTATTTGTACAAGACTTTAATATATTGGAGATTTATTATGGCAGAAGTTGTAGGCATCCGTTTTAAGGAAAACGGAAAAATTTATTATTTCGACCCGGATTCAAAAACCTTTTCAAAGGGTGAAAGCGTAATAGTTGAAACGGTGCGCGGCATTGAATGTGGTGAAATTGCTACGGCAAACCACACCGTTGCCGAGGAGGAAATCCGCCATCCCTTAAAGAAAATAATCAGAGGTGCTAACCCCGAGGATATAAAAATTGTTGAGGCTAACCGCAAGAAAGAGGCGGAGGCATTCGCCTTCTGTGAAAAAAAGGTTCAGCAGTTAGGTCTTGATATGAAGCTTGTTGAGGTGGAGTGCACCTTTGACGGCGGTAAGATGTTATTCTATTTCACCTCCGACGACCGCGTGGACTTCAGAGAGCTTGTTAAAATACTTGCATCACAGTACAGAACACGTATCGAAATGCGCCAGATTGGTGTGCGTGACGTGTCAAAAATGATTGGTGGTCTCGGCATTTGCGGCAGACCTTTCTGCTGCTCACAGTTTCTTGACGATTTCCATCCCGTGTCAATAAAAATGGCTAAAGAGCAGGGTCTTTCACTTAACCCCAGCAAAATCAGTGGCACCTGCGGCAGATTGCTTTGCTGCCTTAAATATGAGCAGGATTCTTACGAGTACCTTGCTAAAATTACACCCCGTGTTGGCTCAACCGTTGACACTAAAGAGGGCAGGGGCACAGTAACCGAAAGCAACCTCCTTACAGGTAAGCTCAAGGTTTCACTTGAAAGACGACCCGAGGCAATTCCGTCAGAATTTTCACGAAAAGAGGTTAAATTGGTAAAGCGTCAGAAATTCAATGATGAAACAACCAACGATAACCACGAGGAAGAATAATAAAGGGGAATCTTGCTAAAATATCCCTTAAAAATTATAAATTTCTATTGATTTCTGCAAAAATTGTGCTACAATTAAGGCACATAATAATACAAGGAGGTAAGACAAATGGCATACAAAATTACACACGCTTGCATTTCTTGTGGCGCTTGTGCTGCAGATTGCCCCGTTGAAGCAATCGCAGAAGGCGACGGCATCTATGTAATCGACGCTGATAAGTGCATCGATTGTGGTGCTTGCGAGGGTAGCTGTCCTGTTGGCGCTCCTGTTGCAGAATAAAATTTTTAAAACGGTGCTTTTAGCGCAGATTTAAAAGCAAATTAGCAGCTCTTATCAATTAACGATAAGAGCTGTTTTGTTTACCTCTTTTGGTTTGTGCGGCGTTTTATCGCCCACTCGGAGTATCGTCATACACCGTCGGGGCAATAAAAAGCCGTCTGCATCTAAAATCACTCGTTTTAACTAAGGTACGGTGCTTTTAGCGCAGATTTAAAAGCAAATTAGCAGCTCTTATCAATTAACGATAAGAGCTGTTTTGTTTACCTCTTTTGGTTTGTGCGGCGTTTTATCGCCCACTCGGAGTATCGTCATA
>JAZONH010000047.1:0-17757 GCA_045654405.1 Acutalibacteraceae bacterium
ATTTAAAAGATTTAAGGTGCTGTGCAGTTTAAATTTAAATAGTTTTCGTTCAGACGAAATGACAAATGCACCGTAAGGCTGGCGCCTACGGTGCATTTTCATAATGTATTAACGGAAAATATTAAATTTAAACCTGATAAATCCCTAATTTACGCTCCCTTTCGCGGCTTTATTTTCCCATAATTTCCATTGGATCGGCATTTTTGCCCTTATATACGACTTCAAAATGCAAGTGGCTTATATCATCTTTTTCACAAGGAATATCACCAAGGTAGCCGATTAAGTCGCCTGCATCAACTCTGCTGTCCTTTTTAATCTCAATGGTGTCCTTGTTTATTCCGCAGTATTTACCTATTAACCCGTTACCGTGGTCAATTTCAATTATGGTGCCGTATAAGGGGTCGTCATAAATTTTTAATACGGTGCCTGCGGATATTGCCTTAACCTGAGCGCCGCTTTCACCGGCAAAGTCAATGCCGGGGTGTGTGCGCCAGTCACCCATTGTAGCGTTATAAACAGGGGTAACGGGACTATACTCCTTATTGATTTCCGTGCCAAGGGGTAAAACGAAGCTATCGGTAAAGGGCATGGCATATTCTACTACTTCCTGTGTTGTTTCAATTTCGCTTATTTCTATTGGTGCTTCCGTTGTGGCTCGGGTGTCGGGCACGTCTGTAAGATTTTGCCTTACTTCAAAATCAGGCTCCTCTGCTTCAGTGTTCTGAGTGTAAGCGAGCGTGGGGGTGGGCAGGGTGTATTCCTCCTGTGGGAAGGTTGCGTTAAGCTCGTCAATTGTTTTAGTTGCCGTAAGCCTTGCACTTAAGGCTCCGCCGATTGCTAAAAGTATTGCAAGGGCATAGGCGATTTTCATACCGTTCATTTTAGGCATACGGGGCTTAAGGCTTTTAATAAAAAGCTTTTCCTTAAGGGATTTTTTTAACGGCTTGTTATTTGTCTCAGGCTTGTCAGAGAAATTATTTTTGTCCATAATTAAAGCTCCTTTTATTTCTTGCTTTAATTATGGGCTTAAATTTTCAAAATATTCATATAAACGGAAAATGCACCGACTGAGGGGACAGTCAGTGCATTTCCGACACATAGTATAACACTCTGCATCAATGGTTTACTTGAGGAGGGGTTAGCTCCCATAAGGAAACTAATACTTGTACTCGGGTGCGGCTCCCTTTCCAAGTACAAATAGAGTATATCATAAAACAGAACGCTAATAATTAATAAATTGTGAATAAATTGAAAATTCTGCTACAAAAAGCTGAAAAAGTGATAGAAATGCGACGAAGTATTCGACAAGTGTTGTATAACTCGGTTTTTGTTCCACGTGGAACAAAAGCTTATCACAAATCAGGAATTAAGGCGTATGTGCCAATTGTACTACCCACCGCAGGTTCCGATAATTACGAATTACATATTGAATTCCCGATTAAAGAAAACCGCCCGACCTATTGGTCGGACGGCTTTACATTTTTATTTCTTTGTCTTTGATTCTTTTTTAGCTTTCTTAGCGGCTGCCTTCTGTGCCTTGATTCTTTCGTTCTCAGCTTTTTCGGCGGCTGCCTTTCTTTCTCTTTCTACACGCTCTTTTTCAAGTGCCTTATCATTACGGATTTTTGCGTCCTTGTAAAGCAACTCAATATCACCGAGGTGTGAATAGTTTTCTTTCTGGCAAAGAAGCTTTTCGGCGTCAAGGTAGGGCTTTGCAGCTCTGTTGAAGTTTGCCTGAGCATCAGAAATAAGCTTGCTGATCTCTGCAGTTTCTCTGAGCTCTTTTTTAGTTGCTGCAACCTTACGTGTAAGCTCTTTAATCTTTTTGTCGTTGTGGTTCTTTTTAACTTTTCTTAATTCTGCGGTAAAGAAGTTAAGGCGTCTTTCGATAGCATCCTCTTTATCGTAGTTCTTCTGTAAGAGTGAGTAATCGGGGCGTGCAAAGCTTTCACCATTACTGAAGTTTTTCTGAATAGCCTTGCAAGCATATACTTTTTGTCTTGCAATTTCGATAAGTGCTTTGCGGGTTTCCTTTTCTTCGGCATTGCCCTTGGGTAATGCTTTTGCTGCGGCAAGACCTGCTTTTTCATTATCGATGTTCATTTCAAGAAGACCGGCAAGACCTTTATCGTAAATTGCCTGACTTGCTTCAACCTGCTTCTGGAAGGGAACAGTGTCAAATTTATCTAATTCTTCGCAAACAAGCTTAGCAATTTCGATTTCCTCGTTGAATTCCTTATCCTCAAGGTATTGCTTCTTAGCAAGCTTTTTAGCAGCTTTATCCTTTAATGATTTGTATGATTTTTTATCAAGAGATTTGGGTTCTGCTACAACCATTCCTCTTGATTTGCGTATAAGCTCAAGAGTTTCAACTAAATCTCTGTCCTTAAGAGTGCCGTTGCCATAGTCCTCAAACATAGCACGGATTTTAAGGATTCGGATAACTGCCTTCTGCTTTCTTTCGTTAAAGTCGTACCAGATGTAGGGAAGAACGTTAAGAAGAGCACCGAATGCTGAAAGAACGATAAGTACAACAATAAGGTTACCGAGAACGTCGGGGTCATAAAGTGCAGAGTAAGCATTGTTGTAGTTATCCTGACCGGCGGCTAACTGCTCAGAAAGAAGCTGGCCAACTGTTTTGTCGCCGCCTAATACACGGTTGAGTATTTCGGGGTCCGCTGTAACCTTTGCGGCATTTTCCTTTGTGATACCGCCCTTTTCGTAAACAACGGGAAGAACAAATGAGAAAATAAGGTTTAATATAGTACCGATTGTAGCAACTGCAGAGAACATACCGTCGATACGCTCGCCTGTTTTGTACTGCTGATAGTCACGGATATCTGCCTGGATAGAGGGGTTAAGAATATGAGCGAAGGAGCCCATAAGAGCATTAAGGTACAAGCAACCCATAACAAGCCAGATGGTTGTGCTTGCTGTTACATCCCTTACGAAAATTAACATCATAAGGATGAAAAGGATGTTGAAAATGTTTGTTACAACAAGAACGGATTTTTTACCCCATTTACGGATGCAGAAGGGAGCTGCAAGCATACCCCAGAGAGAAGCATTACCGTAAACAGTAACTATAAGGCTATAGTCACCACCGGTACATCCGCCGCCGTAGTTGTAAAGCCAGTACATGATGTTACCGTATGATGCTTCGAGGAAGCCGATCCAACCTGCAAGCGAGATAATCCAGAAATACTTGTTTTTAGCAACGGCTCTGAGAGCATCAATGAATCTGATTTGCACAACGTGGGATCTTGCCTGAACAATTTTTTCCTCGGTGTGCTTATAAACAACGATACAAAGAAGAAGACCGCCCACTGTAAGAATGGGGTAAAGGAATCTGTAAACACGGATATCCGTCATATTTGTATCGAAAAGGTGTGTAGCAATAAGGGGAGTGAAAAGGTTTACAATTGTGGGAGCGAATGAATAAACAACGCTCTTGATTGATGAAATGTCTGCACGCTCCTGTGAGTTGGGTGAAAGAACGTGAATAAGGTTTTCGTATGCGTCGTAGAAGAAGTAGTAGAAGAAATGCAGGGCTAGGTTCAGCAGCATTATGATTGCACACTTGATTATGTAGTCAAGGGATTCACCAAATAAGCTGATGCCGCCAAAGGGAGCCTTAAGTGCATTATACGGGAACCAGACTAACGTGGTACATATAATTGCGGCTGGAAGCGCCATTGTAAATATGTAGGGTCTGTATTTACCGGCCTTTTTACGGGTGTTGTCAACAATGTTGGCACGGATACCGGTAAGGGGGATGTTTGCAAGAACTGCAATAACGTACATAATGTACATATCTGTGGGGTCGACACCTAACGTACTTGAGAGCAATACGTTGTTTGATGAAAGCAAACACGCAGAGCCCATTGTGATAATCATATAGGCACCGATACCGCCGCCTGAGTAAGCGGCAATTTCTTTAAAGGGCACGAATCGGCCCGCCATAGGTGTTTTCCAATAGGTTTTAAGCTTGGAAACCCCATCTACGGCTTTTTGTTTTAAGTCCATAGTCGTTCTCCTTCGTTGGGATTTTTACATACACTAGGATTATATCACAATATAGTATATTGTTCAAGGGTAAATTTCTCTGTGTTTTTCAGTGTTCCACGTGAAACAATATCAGTCGGAAATGAGATTTACAAATAAAAAACCGCCCGACCTATTGGTCGGACGGTTGAATAAGGGTTTAGCTTAATTAATCCTCGTCATCCTCAAGCTTTGCGTCTGCAATAACCTTTTCAGCGATGTTTGCGGGAGCATCCTCATATCTTGCAAATTCAAGTGTGAAGTAGCCGCGACCTGCAGTTACTGAGCGAAGTGCAATTGCAAAGTCTGCCATTTCAGCCATGGGAACCTCTGCAACAAGCTCCTGTGTTTTGGTTTCCTCTGCAGGACCCATACCTAAAACTCTGCCGCGACGCTTGTTAACGTCACCAAGGATATCACCAAGGTTGTCGTCGGGGATGTAGGCTCTGAGTGTGCCGATGGGCTCAAGAATTGTGGGCTTAGCCTCGGGGATAGCTGCCTTGAATGCGATTCTTGCAGCCATCTTGAATGCCATTTCTGATGAGTCAACGGGGTGGTAAGAGCCGTCGTGGAGACAAGCCTTAATGCCAACCATGGGATAGCCTGCTATAAGACCGCCTGCTACGCATTCACGTAAGCCCTTTTCAACTGCGGGGAAGAAGTTCTTGGGAACTGCGCCACCAACAACCTCGTCAGCAGTAAATACGAATTCCTCTTCGCCTGAGTAGGGCTCAAAGCGGATAAATACGTCACCAAACTGACCGTGACCGCCGGACTGCTTCTTATGGCGTCCCTGCTTGTCAACAACCTTACGGATTGTTTCTCTGTAAGCAACACGGGGAGCAGCAAGCTCAACCTCAACGCCGTATTTGTTTTTAAGCTTGGAAACAACTGTTTCAAGGTGCTGGTCACCAAGACCTGAAACAACCTGCTCCTTAGTTTCTTTATTTGTATAGAAAATCAGGCAGCCGTCTTCCTCTGCAAGCTTGTTAAGACCTGAGGCAACCTTATCCTCTTCGCCCTTCTTAACAACCTTAACTGCCATTGAATAGCAGGCATTGGGATAGTCAACACCGGCAAGCTCAACGGGATTCTTAGCATCGCACATTGTGTCGCCTGTTTTGAAGCCTGAAAGCTTTGTAACAACACCGATGTCACCGGCAACGATTTCTGCAGCATCCTCCTGCTTAGCACCCTTAACAAAAATGATTTTACCCATTTTTTCTTCTTCCTCGGTGCGGGCGTTGTAAGCCTTGGTGGCAGGTGTAATTTTACCTGCAACAACCTTGAAGAAGGACATCTTACCAACGAAGGGGTCGGAAACTGTCTTGAAGCAGATAGCTGCAAGGGGCTTATTTTCGTCACATTCAACGTCGCCCTCACCCTTGGGAGCAGGAGCGAGCTTTGTGATACCGTTCATAAGAAGGTCAACAGCGTCTGTTGTAAGACCTGAGCAAGCATATACGGGAACAACTGTACCATCCTTAACGCCCTGTGAAAGACCGAAAACGATTTCGTCGTGGGTGAACTCCTCACCCTCGAAGAATTTCATCATAAGCTCGTCATCACCTGATGCAACAGCCTCGGTAAATGCGGCGTGAATATCGTCGATGATCGGGTCTGAGGGCATTGCAACCTCAGTAGCCTTGCCGTTGTCGTATTTGAATGCCTTATTCTGTAAGAAGTTAACGTAGCAGTCAACCTTGCCGCCGATTATGTAGGGGATAACCACGGGACAGATTGCAGTGCCGTATTTTTCTTTTAAAGCATTAAGAGTCTTGTAGAAGTCGCGGTCCTCGCCGTCACACTTAGAAACTGCGATGAATTTTGCCATCTGGTTTCTGCCTGCTACACGTAAAGCCTTTTCTGCGCCAACGTCAACTGCGTGACCTGATGAAAGCACGATGATTGCGGTTTCTGCTGCACGGATACCCTCGGCTCTTGCGCCCTCAAAGTCAAAAAGACCGGGAGTGTCGATTATATTAACTTTTCTGTTTCTCCATTCAAAGTTAGCAACTGCTGAAGAAACTGAAACCTTTCTTTTCTTTTCTTCTGCGTCAAAGTCAAACACGGTGTTGCCGTCTGCAACCTTACCGAGTCTGTCTGATGCGCCTGCAAGGTAGAGCATTGCTTCTGCGAGGGTTGTTTTACCTCTGCTGCCGTGACCTGCAATAACTACGTTACGGATGTTGTCTTGAGTGTACGATTTCAAAAAAATTCCTCCCTGATAGCGGTAGCCCCGCTATGGTTTTGACAAATTTTGGTGCACCCGTGCACTATAAATATAGTATATAAGGTGCTATGTTTGGTATTTTATCACATAATTTTCGGCGTTTCAATGATTTTTTTGAGTAAAATGTAAAAATTATTGATAATAGATAATAGACAAGTCTCATTTTTATGTAATATGTTACATTATTTTTTTAAGATTGAAAAATCAGAAACATTGTGATAATATAAAATGTGTATGGCTGTATTTTAAATTATACACGTTAAGGAATAGAATGAAACCACTCTCTGGAGGTTACACATAATGGACGAAAACAATAAGAACACACCCAAAAAAGAATCCAAGGTGTCCGCACCACCCATAGTCAAAAAGGAGACACCCCCTAAGCAGGACGCTCCCGAAAAGCAGGCTGCACCCAAGGCAGCCCCTACAAACAGTGCATCAAAGAAAAAGCTTGCAATAATTTTAGCCGCTGCTGGAGTGGCTTTGATTGCAATCTGTATAATCATAGGTGTGGCAATTAAAAAACATAAGGAAAATGACACAACTACAACGGACCCCGGTGCGTTTGTTGTAACTGACGAAAACGGTATTGCCGTTACTGACGAAAGCGGTGTGCCCGTTACATACGTTCCGGAAACCGAATTCGTAAACGTAACTAACGCCAACGGCACAATTATTACCGACGCAGACGGCAATAACGTAACCACAATGGTCTATAAAGAGCATGAGGTAACCGTTAACGTTAAGGTCACCAACGAAAAGGGCGAGCAGGTTACAAACAGCAAGGGCGAGCAGGTTACAAAGCAGGAAGCAATCAAGCAGGATCCCAATAAGGCGGACGGCGACAAGGTTGTGCTTGGTACTACTGCGCTTGCGGTTACCGACGGTCAGGGTAATACTGCCGTTGATAATGCAGGTAACGTTTTCACCACAATTGTTGAAATTACAAGCAACCCCGTTGCAGTTGAGCCTGCGGCAATTGAATGGAAGGCATCTTTCGGTGGTACGGCAGAGGACTATTTCTCAAGCATCGAAACCGATAAGGACGGCAACTACATTGCCGCTAACGTTACAAACTCAAAGGACGGTCAGTTCAAGGAATTTGAAAGCCTTGGCTATGCCGTACCCTATACAGTTCTTGTTAAGTACGACAAATCAGGTAATATCAAATGGCAGAAGGCTATCGGTCACAGACGCGGCACCCTTCAGATAATGGATATTCTTCCGAACGATGACGGCTCCTTCTATGCTATCGGCTACGGTAAAAACGTGGGCGGTGTTAACGGCAAGGGCTATTATGACGGCGCCGTTTATAAATTCGATAAGGATGGTAACGAAATCTGGCACAAGATTTTCGGTACCTCAACTGTTGATTTGTTCAACGGCGGCACAAAAACCTCTGACGGTGGCGTTATAGCCGTTGGCTCAGTTGGTAACAACGACGGCGATGCAAAGGGCTTCGGCAAAAAAGAGCTTGAATCCGCCGCATGTATCGTAAAATATGATGCCAATGGTAACCTTGTATGGAAAAATATCGTTGGTGGCGATAAGGATTACTTCAACGGTGTTGTTGAGGGTACTGACGGCAATATTTACACAGTAGGTAACTTCTATTCGGGCAAATTGTTCGAGGGCCTTGGCTCATCTGACTCAGGTGTTGTTAAATTCGACGCAAAGGGTAAATACGTTGACGTTGCACCTATTGCAGGTAGGGGAATAGAGTCCTTCAAGGGTATTGCGGCCTGTAAAGGCGGTGGCGTTGTGGTTGTTGGTAAGTCCAGCTCCTCAGACGCGGGCAACAGCAGCAGTATGTTTGTTTCCGACCTTGCTTCACGTGGAGGTGACGACGCTTACATCGTAAAATATGATAATGACCTTAAGCGCGAGTTTGCAAAGCCCTTCAGAGGTCAGTATGACGACGACCTTGTTGCGGTTGTTGAAAAAGAGGACGGCACCTACATTGCCGTTGGTAAGTCCAACTCATCAACACGTGACTTCAAGGGTATAACAACCCGTGGCGGTGACGATATGGTTATTGCCTCATTTGATAAATACGGTAACCTTACGTGGGCTCGCTCGTTCGGCGGTACCCAAAATGAAAGCGCAAGCGCAATTTGCCTTGCAGAAAAAGAGGGTTACATTGTTGCAGGCCGTACACTTTCAAAGGATATTGATATGAAAGGCATTTCACAATACGTTAACGGTAAATCCGTGGGCGTAATTGCAAAATTCCCCGAATAAGATGATTAAGCTTAAATGTGATTATATTAACGGCGCAGTTGCCGTTCCAACCGACGTAATAGACAAATTCTTAAAGCTTGCACCTGCTGCAAGCTTTAAGGTTTTGCTTTTTATTTTAAGAAATCCCGACGGCACTGCCGATGCCAAGCAGATTTCTGCGTGCACGGGCCTTGCCGAAGCGGACGTTGCCGATTGCCTTCTTTTCTGGGAGAGCAACGGCGTTATTGCCATTGACGGCACCTTTAACGAGGAGGCGGTAAAGGCGGCTACGGGTAATGCCAAAAGTATGGATATTCCCGAGGAAAAGCCTGCCGAAAAGCCCGCTCAGAGGACAACTCTTCGCAGCTTGCCCGTTAAAAGGCCCACTCAGCGTGAAATTGCTCTTCGTCTGTCCCAGGAGCCTGAGCTTACCCTTATCTGCAACGAGGCACAGTCAATTCTCGGCACCTTCGGCTACGATACACAGGCAATTATCGTAATGATTTACGACTATTTCGGCTTCCCGCCCGAGGTTATAATAACACTTTTACAGCATCAGAAGTGCGAAAATAAAACATCCTCCGCCGCCATCAAAAGCAGGGCAGAGGACTGGGCTAAAAGGGGAATAGACACCCTTGAAGAGGTTGAAAAAGAGCTACTTTTACTTGAAAAAACCACCAAGATTTATAACGAATTAAAGGGACGCGCGGGCTTTACAAGTGATGCCCCCTCGCCCCGATTGCAAAAATATCTTTATCAATGGATCGGTGCATGGGATTGCTCCGTTGAGCTGATAAAATATGCCCTTGATGAAAGTGGCGATGCATTGGCTGATGCCAATAAATTGCTTAAAAAATGGGCAAATTCGGGCTTTAAAGAGATTTCTCAGGTGCAGGACCAGCAGAAAAAGTCCTTGCCCAAGGAAGTACTTAAATCCTACGATACAGACAAAGTGGGCAGAAGCAGTGTCCTTGATTGGGCTAAGCGTTATGCCACAAAGGAGGAGAATGAATGAAATTTTCCGAAATAATTTACTTAAAAGCAGAAAATGAGCTTAAAAACCGTCGTGAAAAGGCAGAAAGACTTGCCGCAATGCGCCGTAAGGAGTTCATTGTAAGCAATCCTCAGCTGATTGAAATCGAAAACGAAATGAAAAATGCCGCACTCAGTGTGATAAAAAGTGTGGGCGGCGATGGTCAAAGGGTGGATATTGCTGAAATTGCCAAAAGAAATCTGCAGGCTCAGGAAGCAAAGCGTCAGCTTATAAAGGCGGCGGGCTACCCCGAGGACTATCTGGATATACCCTATTCCTGCAAAATCTGTAAGGATTCGGGCTTCCATAACGGCAAGCTCTGCACATGCCACCTTCAGTTATTACAGCAGCTGTCAATAGGGGAGCTTTCTTGCAGCCCCTTGCTTGCGCGCTCAACCTTTGATACCTTTGATACAAAGTATTACAGCGAAATAAAGGACCCTAAGTACGGCTTTTCACCCCGTGATTATATGCGTGGCTGTTACGAGATGCTTAAGGCGTATGCGGAGAATTTTTCACCATATACCAATAGCTTCTTTTTCAGTGGCGGCACGGGTCTCGGCAAAACTCACCTTGCACTTGCGGTGCTCAATAAGGTTACTCAGAAGGGATACAGTGTTTACTACAACAGTGCCTCTGCCCTTTTAAAGCAGCTTGAAAAGGAACGCTTCGGCAGAAGTAACGACAGTGTTGAGGAGGAAATCGAAAAAAGCGACCTTATTATCATTGATGATTTAGGGGCAGAATTTTCCACCGAGTTTACAAAGGCAACAATAAACGAGCTTATAAATAATGCCATACTTTCGGGCAAGCCTATGATTATAATCTCAAACCTTTCAATCGATGAGCTTGAGCAGCGCTATGGCCAGCGTGTGGTTTCAAGGCTTAACTCATTTGAGGTTATTGAGTTTATAGGCGAGGATATAAGACAATTGAAAAAATAATACACAAGGAGTGTTTAGTTATGTTAAAAGGTATTCCCAACATTATTTCACCCGACCTTCTCAAAATTCTTGACGAAATGGGTCACGGTGATGAAATTGTAATCGGCGACGGTAATTTTCCCGCCGCATCAAATGCGCAAAGACTTATCCGTTGCGACGGCCACAACGTGCCCGAGCTTCTTGATGCAATATTAAAGCTTATGCCCCTTGATACCTACGTTGATAGCCCCGTAATGCTTATGCAGACAACTAAAAACGACCCCACACCCACAATCTGGGCAGAGTATCAGGAAATTGTTGATAAGCACAACGGCGAAACTCAGATGTCACAGATTGAAAGATTTGCTTTCTATGACAGAGCAAAAACCGCATATGCAATTATCGCTACAAGTGAAATGTCACTTTACGCAAACGTAATCCTTAAAAAGGGCGTAGTAACCGAATAAAAAATTAACCGCTTGACCCAAATAGGTCAGGCGGTTTTAAATTAGGAATGAGGAATTAGGAATTTCGGGGCACTTCGTGCCGAATTATAGATTAGTTAAAGTAAAACGAAGCCTATCATCCCTGTTTCAGCTTTGCTGAAATAGGGAGGGGGACACCGCCGTAGGCGGGGTGGTGGGTAGTTCTCTTTCGGCTTTTCTTTAGTTTAAAAGAACAATGCTTGAACACAAAATGTGAATAAAAGTATTTTTAATTCCTGCTCACTCTGCGGAAGAGCTTATCCACCTCTGTCTGCAGGGCTTTTCTTTCCTCCTCGGTGATTTTTACAGTGCCGTCAACAATTTCCTTGGCGCATTTCTGAGCCTCGTAAAGGATGCGGGTGTCGGTCATAAGGTTTGCCACGCGCATATCCGGCAGACCGTGCTGACGAGAGCCGAAAAAGTCACCGGGACCACGTAATTCAAGGTCTTTTTTAGCTATTTCAAAGCCGTCGGTGGTTTTGCACATAATGTCAAAGCGCTCCTGAGCCTCCTCATTCTGAGCATCGGATAAAAGCACGCAGGTGCTTTCAACGGAGCCTCTGCCGATTCGCCCGCGTAGCTGGTGAAGCTGTGAAAGACCGAAGCGCTCGGCATTTTCAATTACCATAACCGTTGCATTGGGCACGTCAACACCAACCTCAATAACCACGGTGGAAACAAGCAAATCAATTTCGCCCTTATAAAAACGGCTCATAACCTCGTCCTTTTGCTTGGGCTTCATCTGTCCGTGAAGAAGACCAAGGGTGCAGTCGGCAAAATAGGTGCTTTTAAGGTAATCGTAGTATTCAGTAGCGGGCACAAGGTCACTTTCGCTTTCCTCAACAAGGGGGCAAACAATGTAGCATTGATGCCCCTCGGCAATATTTTTTCTTAAAAACTTATAAATTCTTTCGTGGTAGCTTGTGGGCACGCAGAAGGTTTTAATGGGCTGTCTGCCCTTGGGAAGCTCGTCAAGAATTGATATATCAAGGTCGCCGTAAATCATCATGGCAAGTGTACGGGGAATCGGTGTAGCGGACATAACAAGGGTATGGGGGTTTTCACCCTTTGCGGATAAATCCGCCCTTTGATTAACGCCAAAGCGGTGCTGCTCGTCGGTTATTACAAGCCCAAGCTTTTTAAACGTTACGTCATTCTGAATAATAGCGTGGGTGCCCACAACCACGTGGCTTTCGCCCTTTTCAAGGCGCTCGCGTATTTTGCGCTTGTTTGCGGCGGTAACCGAGCCCGTAAGAAGCTCGATTCTTACGTCCTCCCCAAAGAAATTCACAAGTGTTTTGTAGTGCTGGTTTGCAAGGACCTCCGTGGGTGCCATAAGTGCACTCTGATAGCCGTTTCTGCGGGCGTTATACATAAGCGCGGCGGCAACTGCGGTTTTACCCGAGCCAACGTCACCCTGTAAGAGTCTGTTCATGGGCGTAGCTTTCTTCATATCATCAAGAGCTTCAGAAATTGCTCTTTTTTGTGCATTTGTAGGCTCAAAGGGTAAGCTTTCGTAAAAATCGTCGGTATAATCCCTGGTTATAGCGGGGGAAATACGGTGAATACCTGATGATTTTTCGCCTAAAAGACCCATCTGAAGAAGCAAAAGCTCCTCAAAAATCAAGCGCCTTTTGGCAAGGGTAAGAGCCTTGTCGCTATCGGGGAAATGGACGTTTTTTATAGCCTCGCTAAAGCCCATAAGCCTATATTTTTCAATCATATAGGCGGGTATAAATTCTGCAAACTGACCCTCGGTCTGCTTTATTGCCGCCTCGGTAATCCGCTCGGTGGTTTTTGAGGGAAGCGCGGCGGTTGCTTTATAAATAGGACGGATGCGCTGTCTGTCGGGGGACTTTTCAAAACGGGGTGAAAGCATGGTTTTGGCATTGTATTTATCCTTGGAGATTTTGCCGAAAAACAGGTATTCCTCGTCCTCCTTAAGCTGGTCCTTGACGTATTTATTATTGAAAAAAACTATGTGCATATAGTCGGTGCCGTCGGCAATTGCGGTTTTTACAAGTATTTTACCGCCGTTTACACGCACCGCCTGTGGATTATCGGCAACAACCGCCTTAAGGCACACGTTATCACCAATCTGAGCATCCCTGATTGTAGTGATATTATTCCAGTCCTCGTATGCTCTGGGGTAGTTTCTTAAAACGTCGTCAACGCTGAAAATCCCTTGTTTTGCAAGGGTTTTTGCACGTGCCTCACCAACGCCCTTTAAAAATTGTACACGTGTGCTACGGTCTGCCATAATATCACCTGCCTTTTAAAATAAAAGTGTTTTTACAGTACAAAAAATTTCAGAATTAAGATGGTTGCGGCTATCTGAAGCCCCATAATAACGGGTAAGCCCGCCATAAATTTAAGATGCTTGGTTTTGTGGCGGATTTTAAGCATCGTTATAAATTCCGCAACCGAGCCGCCCGCTAAGGCAAGTAAAAAAAGCACCTTTTCGGGGATTCGGTTTCCGGGAAATTTTTTTGCCGCCTTTTTATCATAAACCGTTACTGCCACAGTTATAACTGAAATCAGTAAAAAGTAAATTATAAGGTATTTTGCCGTAAAAATCACTCTCCGCTTAGAACATTTGTTCTTGGATTATAGTATCATATTTTATAATTAAAAGTCAAGTAAAAGTTAAAATGTAGGATATTGTTGATTTTTGCCGCCGGTGTGGTGTATAATAAAGTGATTTAATGTGTCCGAGCAAATTCGGACTGACTAAAGAATGAATGGGACGAAAAGCAATGAAAAAACCCGGTGAATACGGAGCAATGTTTAAAAGCATGGCCAACGAGTGGAAGTGGCTTCTTAAGTACATTCTCAACTATAAAAAGGAAGTTTTTCTTTATATAGTTGTGGGTGTTTTCGGCATTGCAATGGGTCTTGGCTCAAGCGTTGCGTCCAAATACCTTATTGACGCGGTGGTTTCACCCGGTCAGGATGCTAATGCAATTATAACAAGTGCCGCAATGGTTATCGGTATGGCGGTTACCCAGATTTTAATCAGCTCTGCCACATCAAGAATCACCACCGTTGTGGGCACAAGAATCAATAATCAGATTCGTAGCAATATTTATGAAAATATTGTGTTTTCTCGTTGGGAGGAAATTAACAAATACCACTCGGGTGACCTTATAAACCGCCTTGAGGGTGACGTAAGCGTGGTTTCAAACAGTATAATTTCCTTTGTACCCAGTGTTTTCACGAGGGTTGCCCAGTTTGTGGGATGTCTTGTTATAGTGCTTTATTATGACCCGGTTATGGTTATTTTTGCACTTATGAGCGCACCCTTCTTTATGCTTTCATCAAGATTTACCACCAAGATGATGCGTAAATACAGTATCGAAAGCCGCGAAATGAACGGTAAAATTCTGTCCTACGGCGAAGAATCGATGCAGAATCTCCAGACCATTAAGGCATTTGACCTTACCCGTAAATACACAAATAACTTTAAAATTCTTCTTGAAAGCTACCGCAAGGTTAAGCTTGATTACGATAAATTTTCAATAATTCTGACTATTTGTATGTCAATTATCGGGCTTATTGTTTCCTACTCCTGCTACGGCTGGGGTGTTTATCGCTTGTGGCAGGGTGCCATAACCTACGGCACAATGACCCTGTTTTTACAGATTTCTGGTAGTCTTACCTCATCATTTACAACAATTGTTGCCCTTTTCCCCAGTGCTATTTCAATAGCAACGGCGGCGGGCCGTATTATGGAGGTTACAAGCCTTGCATCCGAGAAGGACGAGGATAAGGAAAAAGCGCTCGCTTTAATGGATAAGGCACGAAATAAGGGCGTAAAAATAACTGCGGATAATCTGTCATATTCATATAAGGGCAGCAGCAAAAAGGTTATCACCAACGCAAGCTTTGAGGCTTCGCCCGGTGAAACAATTGCACTTATCGGGCCCTCGGGCGAGGGTAAAACCACACTTTTAAGGTTGATTCTCGGTCTTATGGAGCCTGACTCAGGTGCGGTTGAAATGACCGTTGACGGTGAAAGGCTTAAGGTTTCTGACAGTACAAGGCGCTTTTGCTCATACGTGCCCCAGGGCAACACGGTATTTTCGGGGACTATCAAGGAAAATCTGCTTCTTGTAAACGACGGAGCAACTGATGAGGATATTATTAATGCCTTGAAGATTGCCGATGCCTGGGATTTTGTAAGCGTTCTTCCCTTGGGTATAGATACTGTTATCGGTGAGCGTGGCGTTAACTTCTCGGAGGGTCAGGTACAGCGAATTTCCATTGCTCGTGCGGTGCTCCGTAATGCAAACGTCCTTGTAATGGACGAGGCAACCTCAGCCCTTGATAGCGAAACAGAGGGCAAGGTGCTTACAAACCTTATGGAGTCCAACCCCTTAAGAACGTGTATTATCACAACACACCGTCCCAGTATGCTTCAGTATTGCGATAGAATATATAAAATAGACGGCAACGGAAAATTAGTATTAAGTGAATAAAATAAGAAAAATGCAGGAAAAAATCCTGCATTTTTTTATTGTTAAAAATTAGTTGAAATAACCTTTTCGCAAAGCTCTTTTGTGGGGAAATCGAAGATTAACCAACCGTATTTTGTGTGTGATTTTAAAGGGAATTTTTTGAATTTTTTAAGGATGAAGCTTGCGTATTGTCGGGGACTGTTGAAGAAGTTTGCCGCCGAAAAATAGTTCATAAAAAGGCAGTCCCTTTGTGGTGGATTTTCCAAAAGGGGAAGCACCGCGCGGTACCATTTTTCTTTAGGGAAAAGCTTGTACATATCCTGTAAAATATAGGCTTCATCAAAGGATTTATCCCGCTTATAAATGGGAGCTTCACTATAGCAGATTTCGGCATTTTTGGGTAAATCGGGCCAGTTTGAAAGCCGTAATCCGGTGTTTGAGTCAGTATAATTTTCGTTAGTAAAATCAACGCCGCAACGGTTAAAAAGCACCATTTTACCCCGTACCTCACCAAGGGTGGGAAGGCGGTTTTCGGTAAACCAGGCTGTGTCATTTTTAAGGTATTCTTCATAGAATATATCAAAGGATTTTTCCGATGAAGCACCGTCGTCACGCTTAACACAAAGCACAATAGCTTCGCTGGGATACTCCTTAAGAAATCTTTTGCAATCCTCTAAAACGTAATCAAGTAAAAGTTTTTTTCTTTTGCCGTCCGGGGTGTAGCAATCCGCTATACTGTGGACGGTTTTCAGCTTGTTGCCCGTAAGCTCAATGCGTATATCGAGGAAGCGCACGCCGATATTGAGCTGCTCGTATACGCTGAGATCGTGACATTTTGAAAGATAGCTGAATTGCACCCTTTTTGTGCAGGAGTTGTGTGTGCCGGGAAGATTTATCCCGCTGATTTTAAGGTCGTCGTTTAAGTCCTTCATCCAACTATTCAAAACATCACCTCCGTTTTTTTATAAAAATATTGTAACACAAAGCCAATTGTAAAACAAGTTTTCTTTTTTAGACAACATTTTTGCTCTTATTGTTATATAAAACATATTAAATGTAAAAATTTTATGTGAATTTATGGTGGTTTTATATTGCAAAAAACGAGGCGGGATGCTAAAATGTACTATGTATAATTGTTGGATTGTGCCCTGTTTCGGGAGCAGTTCAAAAAATGCGGTAAAAATCGCAAAAAATACAGAAATGAGGTTTTATTTTGAGAACGATTGAAAACGCAGTAATGTTCGTTAAAAAGCATATGAGAATATTGCTTGTTATTGCAGATATTCTCGGTATGGCTGTAGCCTGCTATGTGGCAATGATTTTAAAATTCGATGCCACAACAATGCTTAAGGAATGGTTTGACAACAACATTCTTTACATTATGATTGTAGATTTTGTTTCAACTGCCGTTATGTTTACAATCTTTAAGGTTTATAACAGAATGTGGCAGTACATGGTTGTTACGGACTACGTTAAGATGGCTTATGCCTTTATTATCTCAAAAATTATCACTGTAATACCCTTCTTCTACATCTGGCTTATTCCCTCAGCAGAGATCGGAGCTAAGCAGACACGCTCATTTTTTACATGGATGTTTATTTATTCCTGTCTTTTAGCCTTCAGTGTTGTTTTCTCCCGTCTTATTATTCTTTTCGGCTATCGTGCATGGCGTAACTATCTTGCGAAGAAAACCGTTAAGGCAGAGGGCAAGAAAAAGAACGTTATGATTATCGGTGCCGGCGGCACTGCTATCAGACTTATTCAGGAATTCCACAGCAGCACAAAAATCCAGACCAGATATAAGGTTGTAGCCCTGATTGATGACAACAAGCGTAAGCACGGTGCATACCTTAACGGTATAAAGATTTACGGCGGCAGGGACAGAATTATTGACCTTGCCAAGGAGCTTGACGTTGACGAAATTTTCTTTGCGGCAAACTCTGCTGATAAAGAAAATAAAAAAGAAATTCTTCGCCTTTGTAGTGAAACAGGCTGTGTTCTTAAAACCGTTCCTGCAATTGCAACAGTAAATCAGAACGAAAGCCTCAGTGCAAAGCTTCGTAAGGTTGACTATACCGACCTTTTAGGCAGAGATCAGATTAAGCCCGACCTTACAAAGGTGTTCGAGCTTCTTAAGGACCAGACAGTTTTCGTTTCAGGTGGTGGCGGCTCAATCGGTAGTGAGCTTGTTCGTCAGGTTGCAAAGAGCGGTGTTGCAAAAAGAATCATCATTTTTGATATTGCAGAAAACGGTGCATATGAAATCCAGCAGGAAATCCGTCGTACCTATCCCGAGGTTGACCTTAAGGTTCTTATCGGTTCAATCCGTGTTGAAAAGAGACTTTGCGAAATCTTCGAGGAG
>JAZONH010000048.1:0-1897 GCA_045654405.1 Acutalibacteraceae bacterium
CTTTGACCTGAAAGATAAAGATTTTTATTGGATTTTTGGTGTTGAGGGCGAAGATAGGCTGGCGCCTTTCAAGACCGAAACGCCGAAAAGCCTTGAAAAGATTAGCTTTCAGGCAGGTTCGGATAACTCATTTCACCCTAACCTTACTTATCAAGGGTAATTTCTAAAACAATTGGGCAATGGTCGCTTGAATAAACGCCGTCGTGAAGACCCGACAAAACGTTGTACTCGTTAACGATGATTCCCGTTTTGCTGATCATAAAGTAGTCGATTCGCTTAAAATCATCGGGGTTACCCCAGCCCTGATAGGTATAGGAATCGTTTGTGTTTTCAGTAGCGTAGCGTGCATCTGTAAAATTCTCAGTAACCTGAATATAGGTTTCGCTACCCTCCTGAGCGTTAAAGTCGCCCATAATAACTGCAGGAAGTGAGCCGAACTGTGCAATTTTATCAAGCACAACCTTAATACCGTTAATTCGTGCCTCGTCACTTACGTGACTGAGGTGGGTGTTAAACACAACAAAATCCTCGCCCGATTTATTATCGGTAAGAATAACGTAGCTGCAAACACGGTTAAACTGTGCGCCCCATGATTTGCTCATAACCTCGGGGGTTTCTGAAAGCCAGAATGAGCCCTTGTCAACCAAGGTGTAAAGTGAGGTGTTGTAGAAAATCGGGCAACCCTCGGAGTTGAACGCCTCGTCACGGTAGGTTATGACCGAATCGTAGCCCTGCAATGCATTTGTAAGGTAGGCGTAATGCCACTTTGTAGCCTCCTGAAAGCCTATGATGCCGGGCTTTTCGTTAACGATATCGTCGATTATTAAATCTGCACGGTAGAACCAGCTTTTTTTGCCAAAATCCAAGGGACTGATGCACCTTAAGTTGTAGCTCATCATCTTAATATTGCCGTCGGACTCAACCTCAATATTAACCTGCGCCTTATTGTCGTTATAATGAGGGTAATACCACACAAAGCTTATGCCGAAGGCGATAAGAAGCACCAATATTACCGATACTATTGAAATAATTATTTTCTTTGCCTTTTTCATTCCGTCACCTTTTCATCAATAAAAACGAAGCCTATACCATTGCATGCGGGACAATCAACCTCTTCGTCGTATCCTCCGCTGGTTTCTGCCAACTTAATTGCATAACCCCTACCCTCACATACTGCGCAGGCATATTCCTTGCAGAAATCCAACATTATATCTTCATCAAGATTTATTAAAAGCTTACCCTCATCGGTATATGAGAACATCTGAACACCCGAATAAATATATTCAGGGTCACATTCACATGTAACTGTAATGTTAAACGCTACCGTGCCTTTATATTCTATTAATCGTTCTGCCTCTACAATGTAATCATCGTCCGGGAAACCCTCAAGAATATAATTGACATAATCTTCATCACATTCAATAACGCATGCCTCTACCTCGGAAGCTGAGGTTGCCATTGCAAAGTTGTAAATAAGCTTTTCAACCATATCAACCTCTTTTTGCTCTTCAGCAGTAATGGGCTTTGCGGTTGTGCTTTCTGCCTGAGTTTCGCTTGTTTCGTCCCCTGAACCATTGCCCGTATTTTTTGAGCATGCGGCAAGTAGCACCACACAGGACAAAATCAATGCAAGAATTAAACATATTTTTTTCATAAAATCATCACCATTTATCATTATACCACAAACATCTGAAAAGGGCAACATATACCATTAACATAAAAAATCCCCCGTTGTTAATGCCGAGTGTTCTTACGAACACTCGGCAGTTTTATTCGCCATACGGCGAGTGATATTGCTTCGCAGTTATATAATGCTACGCATTGTGTTATTGTCCTTCGGACAGTTTTATGCGAATAAAATAACACTGAAGCCGTAAGGCTTCAATATCACTTTTGA
>JAZONH010000049.1:0-12716 GCA_045654405.1 Acutalibacteraceae bacterium
AAAGATTTTCTACAGTACGGATTTTTGGTCAGACAAGGCAAAAACGCAGCTAATCCTGACGGATTGGCGAGTATTTTAACGCAGGATGAACGGAAATCCGCCTGTAGAAAACACGGTTCGGATAATTCCTTTCACCCTAAGAAAGGTATTTTTATGAAAGAACGAAAAAGCTTTTTAATATATTTCGATTGGGGCGAGCCATTTGACCGTCTTGATGACGAGGCGATGGGCAAGCTCTTCCGCGGTATGTTCAAATACGCCAAAAACGGCGAGCTTCCCGAATTTAACGACCTCACGTTATCCATAATTTTCTCATTTGTCAAAACCGCCATTGAAAGGGATAAGGCAACCTACGAGGAGCGTTGCCGCAAAAACTCTGAGGCAGGCAAAAAAAGTGCGGAGGCAAAGTCCAAGCCCGTCGGCTCTCCTTTACCCCCACACGATTTTGCAGGATTATTAAAAACGTTGAATTAGAATTATGCATTACGAATTCTATTCACCGCCGTGGCGAATCTGCAGGCTCTGGCGTATGCCTCGGCAAGGTATTCCTCAATAGGCAATTTAAAATACTTGTCGTTTTCGTGGCGATCGGGCTTGGATTTATTATTAAGCTCAAAGGTCAGAATACCCTCGAAACCCGTGTCTGCAAGGCGTTTTGCATTATAGTCCCAGTCGGCAATACCGTCGTAGGGTAACAAATGCAAATCATCGTGCCAGAAGGTTTTGCCGTTAAAATCCTTAACGCCAAGGTTATCGTTCACGTGGGTTGCAAAAAGCTTGTGACCGTAAAGCGCCAACAAATCCTTTGAAAAATTGTAGCACATTTCGTGGCCCGAATCCCAACAAAAGCCAACGCTTTCGTCCGAATCATACGCCTTAAGCAGTGCGTCAAGCCCCTGCTCGCCCTCGGTATTTTCAAAGGCAATTTTAACCCCGTGCTTTTTAGCGTGCTCCACCACCCTGCCATAATTTTCAAGGCCGAATTGTGTGGGCACGCAGGGCTCGTCAAAGCCCACGTACACGTGGGAAATCATAAGGGGCACTTCAATATCCGAGCAAAGCTCCACAAAGTGCTTAAGGTTATCAACACCCTTTTCGGCAAGCTCACGCTCGCTTTCATTCCACATATCGTCCGTGTAATCCCAAGGGGCGTGGAATGCGTTAAAAATCATATTTTCCTCTTTAGCCGCCTTAACGCACTCACGCACACTGTCATCCTGACCAACGGTCCAATGACCCGTAAACGCCTCAAAGCCCGCACGCTTAAAGAGCTTAATCTGCTGGGGGAATGAAACGCCGAAGTCGCCGTTCAGCGACAAGGAAAGCTTTTGCTTATACATAAATTCTCACCTCAGGGCTGCTTGGGTACGTTAATAAACTCAGTATCCGATGCTATATCAATAAAGTTGTTATGCTCGTAGTAGAATGCCTGCATACGAAGGTGCTTGCAGAATCCGTCCTTGGGTGCGTAAAGCTGACCCTCCTCAAGCCTTAAGCAGGGTGCCTCCATTTCGTATGAGCCCTTGTCGGTAACAACTGTGGTTGAATTCTCGGTAAATTCCGCAGTTCTGCCGTAAACACCGATTTTGATTTTGCCCTCGGTACGCTCAACGTCACCACCAATAAAGCTGATAAGCTGACCAATAGGGATGTACCATACGCCGTCAATATTCTGAGGCAGGTTGTGAGCTATACAGATGCCTAAATCATAGCCCTTGAATTTAAGGCGGGGTCTGTTGTAAACCGGTGCAGGGTCATAGGGCAGAATAAGGTCTGCGCCCTTGTCAATAATGCACTGGTCAACAATTCTGCCGTCCTCAACGTATGCGGTAACGGTGCACTTGTCGCCGTTGATGTTCACGATTGAAAACATTGAAAGATCTTCCTCGTGGCAGTAGGTCTTGGCATTCCACACCTTGGGCACAACCCTTGTTCCCGGGGGATTACGGTGACCCGAGCCGATGTTGTAGTGCACTGTACCCTCAGAGGGCTTGTCATAAAGACCCTCGGCTCTGCGGGGATATGAACGGGCAAAGCTATGCTCGTGACCTGAGAAAACCATATCAAATTTATCCATACCGTCACGCATTGAGGGGTATGTATCGTTAATTTCAATCTGGGGGCCTGCATAGTTCACGGGGAAGTGATGCACCGCAAACTTCCAGGTTTCGTTACTAAGGTCGGCTCTTTCAATAAGCCAGTCGTTCATTTCCTCATATCCGCTTGTACCCGTGCAACAGAACATAGCGTTGCCGTAAACAAAGGAATGGTTGGTAACGGGTCTGTCTGCAGGGCCGTTATGCTCGTAGCAGCCCCAGAGCTGGTTTGTGAAATACTCTGCATATTCTGAATAATATTTATCCTCTTTTGTGAAATAGCTGCTGAAGCCCATATCGTCATGGTTGCCCATATTGAACATAACGGGCATATACTCCATTATACCCTTAAGGCCCTCAAAAAGACCCGTCCACTGAATATCCGTCTGACCGCAGTTGGTGTTGTCACCTGCGGTAAGGATGAAGTCACACTCGGGGTGCTCCTTAAGGAATTTCTTAAGAATGCCGTTAAGCACACTGTAATCTGCAGGGGGCTCTGCGTCGCCTGCCTGCACGTCGGACATACAAAGGAATGAAAACTCAGTTGCATTTTCCTTGGTAGTTTTAAATGAATATATTTCACTTCTTGTTGCGTCGTCACCGCAGGTGTATTCGTACCTTGCGTCCGCTTCAAGCCCCATCATATCCGCAAAGAAGAAATTGCTTTCGTCCATATCGGTTACAAAGGGGTGCTTTAACGCGTCGGCACGGCTCCAATCTGCGCTACCCTCTTTTCTGTAAAGGGCATAACCGCATTCAACCGTGGTATCTGTACGCCATCTTACGGTCATTGAATGAGCCGCATCCCCCTTAACCGACAGCATAATCTGGTCGGGTGCAGGTGACGAGCCTCTGATATTTTTCCATTGGGCTTTAGTAATCATAAAAACGCCTCTTTCTTATATGCTACTGTTTATTTTAACCTATCCCATAAAAATTGCAATTACTTTATTATATTTTTTTATCAATATTACAAAAAATACCAATATTTGCTCATATCTATTGACAATACCCCGCCCAAGGCATATAATATAACCAGTTAGCGAACGCTAACTAACTTTTGTGACAACGAGTTAGCCTACGCTAACCAAATAAAGGGGTGAGTTACCGTGACACTTAAGGATGCCGTTGAGGGCAGGGTCTATGTTATTGACACAATTATGAATATTGACCACGAGCTTGAAACCTTCTTGTTTTCATTGGGTTGTTACGGTGGCGAAAGGGTTATTGTTACCACCCAATTACGAAACGGTTGCATTATTTCCGTTAAAAATAGCCGTTACCACGTTGACACCCCCTTGGCAAGAGCCATCACCATTTACGAAGCCGAAGGAGATGCAGTATGAGAATTGCTTTAGCAGGTAACCCCAACTCGGGCAAAACCACTATGTACAACGCTCTTACGGGTCGTAACGAAAAGGTTGGCAACTGGGCGGGCGTTACCGTTGATAAAAAGGATGCCCCCTTAAAAGGCAGGCTCAACCCCACCACGGGCAAAATCAACGTCATTGACCTTCCCGGTGCATACTCAATGTCACCCTTCACCAGTGAAGAGAGCGTTACCAAAAACTATATAATCAACGAAAAGCCCGACGTTATAATCAATATCGTTGACGCTACTAATTTAAGCCGTAGCCTTTTCTTCACAACCCAGCTTCTTGAAATGGGCATCCCCGTGGTTATAGCCCTTAACAAAAGCGACATTAACGAAAAAAAGAGCACTCTTATTGATACCGATAAATTATCCGCAGAGCTTGGTTGCCCCGTAATCAAAACAACCGCAGTTTCATCAAGGGGCTTAAAGAAGCTTGTTCAGGCGGCGGTTGAAAAATGCGGTGCGGCACAGTCGAGCCCCTATTCACAGGTCGGACTTGACTTAGCCGACAAGGATGCAGTCAAGCAAGCGGACGTTAACCGCTTCGAATTTGTTAACGGCATTGTTGAAAGGGTCGAAAAGCGTAAGCATTCCGCTACCCATAAAACCCTCAGCGATAAAATTGACCGTGTGCTTACAAACAAGCTGGTGGGCATTCCCCTTTTTGCAGTTGTAATGCTCCTGGTTTTCCAGATTTCTCAGGTATGGGTGGGCACACCCATTGCAGATTTCCTTGTATCATATATCGAAAAATTTCAGACCTTCGTGGGCGGCTATATTACCAACGAGTTTATTTACGCCCTTGTGGTTGACGGTATAATCGGCGGTGTGGGTGCCGTTATGGGCTTCCTCCCCCTTGTTATGGTAATGTATTTCCTCATAGCTCTGCTTGAGGATTGCGGCTATATGTCCCGCGTGGCGGTTGTTCTTGACCCCATATTCAAAAAGGTTGGTCTTTCGGGCAAAAGCGTTATCCCCTTTGTAATTACCGTGGGCTGTGCAGTGCCCGGCATTATGGCAAGCCGTACCATTAAGGACGAGCGCGAGCGCAGAGCCGCCGCAATGCTTGCACCCTTTATGCCCTGCGGCGCCAAGATACCCGTTATTGCCCTTTTTGCAGGTGCATTTTTTGATGATGCGGGCTGGGTAAGCGCCCTTATGTACCTTTCGGGCATTGTGCTTATATTTATCGGTGCGCTTGTTGTTACCAAGGTAACGGGCACCAAAAGAAGAAAATCATATTTCATTATAGAATTACCCGAGTACAAGGTGCCCTCGTTTGTAGGCGCATTCAAATCAATGTGCTCACGCGGTTGGTCATACATAGTAAAGGCAGCAACAATTATCCTGCTTTGTAACACCGTTGTTCAGATTATGCAGAGCTTCACCTGGAAATTACAGGTTGCAGAAGCGGCGGATACCTCAATCCTTGCCACCATCGCCTCCCCCTTTGCCTACGTTTTATTCCCCATTGTGGGCGTGCTCAGCTGGGAGCTTGCGGCGGCAACCGTAACGGGCTTCATCGCCAAGGAAAACGTTGTGGGTACCCTTGCAGTGTGCTTCGTAGGTCTTAATAACTTAATTGATACCGAGGAATTAACAATGCTTGAGGGCTCGGGCACCGAGGTTGCAGGCATTATGGCAATATCAAAGGCGGCGGCACTTGCATTCCTTATGTTCAACCTTTATTCGCCCCCCTGCTTTGCGGCAATCGGCGCAATGAACGCCGAAATGAAAAGCAAAAAATGGTTGGCGGCAGGCATCGGGCTCCAGCTCGGCGTGGGCTACACGGTTGCGTATTTTGTATACACCGTGGGTACGCTTATCATAGCACCCGACACCCTTAGTATAGCAGGCGCAGTAGCAGGCTTCGCAGTCGTAGCGGTGTTCGTGGCAACAATCATCGCCCTCTCAATCCGCTCGGGCAGTAAGGCAAGAAAGGTGTAATAGCCTATGACAATACCCGATATTATAATCCTCGCCCTGGTAGCTCTGGCAGTTACCCTTGCGGTAATCTACGTCTGCCGAGCAAAAAAACGCGGCGAAAAATGCATCGGTTGCCCCTACTCCAAGGAATGCAACGGCAAATGCAACACAAAATAACAATCCATCTTTTTAACATAAAACCCCAAAAAGCAAGCAAGCAGGTCGGCTAACGCCCCTGCTTGCTTGTTTTATTCATTCTTATATAAAAAGCATTCCTCATCGTGGGAATATATAATACCCACCGCCTGTAAATATGAGTATATGATAACCGACCCCACAAAGCGCATTCCCCTTTTGTAAAGGTCCTTTGAAATATTGTCGGATAATTGGTTGGTAAACCTGCCCGTTTCATAAAAGGTATTGCCGTTGGTAAAGGTTAAAAGATAATTATAAAATGAGCCGTACTCCTCGGCTATCGCCTTAAAAATAACGCTGTTCTTTATTGCGGACATAATTTTCCGACGGTTTCGGATAATGGACTTATTTTCCATAAGCGCGCTTATCTTTTGGTCATCGTATGTAATAACCTTATTAATATCAAAGCCGTCAAAAGCCTTTTTGAAAGCCTCACGTTTGTTCAGCACGCACTCCCACGAAAGCCCTGCCTGAAAGGACTCTAAAATCAGCATTTCATAAAGATATTTATCGTCGGAATTGGGTCGGCACCACTCGTGGTCGTGATATTCCACGTATAAGGGATTGTTAACGTTGCACCATTTGCATCGGGTTTCAGTAGCCATAGTCACACCTCACAATGTAATAATATTACCACAAAGCCCGCATAATTTCCATAACAATAGCGCAAAAAAGCCCACAACACCTCAACCCCAAAACTTAAACATATTGCAAAAAACACTTGATTTTATTTAAGCTTTAGAGTATAATTCTTGGTGCGTTGAATCAATCAACACCCAAAACACGGCTATGGCTCAATTTGGGGACGTTTCCGAGCGCCGCCGGTGGCGGATGCAGCGAGTATACGGGGTCCCCGAAAAGCGTTAGCTTTTAAGGGGAGCGGAGCCACAACAAAGCTATGAGCTTTTTGAGTGAAACGAAAAAACGATATGCGGAGTTTCGTGGCGAAGCGGCGCAACAAGGAGTATTGCGAAGTGAACAACGAGCAAGACGACTATGTTGCAACAGGAAGAGCGCTATCGTTTGTGAAACAAACGACCCCGAAGCTGATTAGAACAATTAAATATCGAGATGTGGCTCAATTTGTAAAACTTAATACTTCGAGATGTGGCTCAATTTGGTAGAGCGCTACGTTCGGGACGTAGAGGCTGTGGGTTCAAATCCCGTCATCTCGACCAAAAGAAACCGGATAGCATCAGCTATCCGATTTTCTTTTTAGCTAAATGAAGAATTGAATCTGCAACCTTTACTATTCCCTAACGTATTCGGGACGTAGGGCTATGAACACGACCGCATCCAGTGGATGATACAGGGAGTGTTCATAGGCGTAGCGGTCAAAATCGTCAGCGACGAGCAGGAGCGCCCGACGATTTTGGGCACCGCAAGAGGGCCTCTGTGGGTTCACATCCCCAAACAAACCGATTGAAATTTATATTTGTTTTGTGCTATAATATATTTATACAACAAAAGCGCGAGGTTAGTATGGATAAAATAGCTTTAAACAAAAACTGCCGTGTTCTGTTTATAGGCGACAGTATAACGGACGTTAAGTTCAACCGTCGCAAAAGATTTTCTATTAAGGGCAACGATATTTACGCCCTGCAATTAAAACGGATTTTCAAGCAATACAGTAAGCTCGTTCACGTTGATATCAAGGGTATTGCAAGCAACCGTACCTACCACCTTTACGATAGGCTTACCACCGATTGCATAAATCTGAAGCCCGATTTAATTATAATGCTTATCGGCGTTAACGACGCCTGGGAAAATTACGTTCCCCAGGACTACCCCCCGCTTTTACGCCCTATGGAGCCCCACATACGTGAAATTTACCGACGCATCAAATGGGAGCTTCCCCACACACAGATTATATACCTGATGCCCTTTATGATTGATTCGGTTGAGCAGAAGCTCCCCTTCCACAAAACTCTTGACGAATACCGCAGCATTCTTAAGGACATAGCCCTTGAAAACGGCGCAAGGGTAATTGATTTGCAGACAGTTTTCGACGAGGCGCAAAAAACCATACCTCCCTGCGATTTAGCCATTGACGGCATACACCCCACAAACCTTGGTCATAAAATAATTGCTGAGGCTATCCAAAACGAGCTGCTGCTTAAATAAGACCCAAACCACATAACGGAGGTACAACCATGAAACCCATCAGCTTTTATCTTGTAACCGATACACATTATTTTGAAAACAGTCTTGGTCCCGGCGGCAAGGCATTTGAAAACAATATGCGCACCGAGCAGTATTTTGTAAAGGAAAGCAGTGCCATTGTAAAAACCACCTTTGAGCGCATCAGTAAGGACACTGAAGCCGACCTGGTTATAATCCCCGGCGACCTTACCAAAAACGGCGAAAAGGAAAGCCACTTAAGCTTTATCAAGGAGCTTTATGCACTTAAGGAAAAGGGCAAACGAATTTTTGTTATAACTGCAGGTCATGATTATAATGATTCTGCATACGTGCTTCAGGGCGACGGCCCTGTGCCCGTTGAAGGTGCAAGCTTTGATGATTTGTGCGAAATGTATCGTGATTTCGGCTACGGCGAGGCTCTTGCTATCGACGAGCCAACCCACTCATACGTTGCCGAGGTTGCACCCGGCATAAGGATGCTTGCCATCTGCTGTGACAGTAAGGGCCAGCCCAAGGGTGCAATGGACCAAAGGCTTATGGCTTGGTCAAAGGAGCAGATTGACAAGGCAAAAGCGGAAAATTGCGACGTTTTCGCAATCTGCCACTACCCCATCATCCCCTCGGTTCCCGTGTTTGATCTTGTGGGTGATGCACGAATTAACGATTGGCGCAGCGTTGCCACCTTCCTTGCAGATAACGGCGTTGAGCTTGCCTTAACAGGTCATATGCACATTCAGAGCATTAACGAATTTTATACAGAAAAGGGCAACAGGCTTATTGATATATGCACGTCCTGCCTTGTGGGCAGTCCTGCCAAGTACCGCAAAATCACCGTGGACAACAACTCGGTGCTTAATATAAAATCAATTGACGTTGAGGATTTCGGCTGGGATTTAAAAGGTCTTACTGCTCAGGAGTATTGCCACAAGCAATTCAGATCGGCTATTGTTAACCGTGTGCGCGGTGCACTGGGCGGCGGCAAGGGCATTGTTAAGCTCTTAAAGGCTTTCGGCAGAAAAATTTATGACAAGGCAACCGTTGGTGCCGTTGCACGGGTACTGCTTATAAAGTGCCACAAGTCCCTTAAAAAGAAAAAACTTACCGAGCTTGTGGGCGAAATCGGCGTGGGCATTTTCCTTGGTGACGGACCCCATACCGAGGGCACACCCGTTTATAATCTTATTGCAGGCTTCCTTAAAAGATTTTCGTTCATCATCAAAAAGCTTGAGCCCAAGCTCAGCAAGGGCGGCGTAGATGTCGATTTAACCAAAATGGTGCTTGATACCATAGGCAACACAAAGGGCTTCTCAGATGCCGATGCCCAATTCACACTTAAATAAAGCCCTGACCCTTTAATTTAAAACGCTACATAAAAAACCCATCGTAAGCACTTACGATGGGTTTGTTTTAATATTAAGCGGAACATCGGCAATTTACATTGCTTCGTTTTCCTTGTGGCGTTCTGCACGCATTACCTCAAGCTCGCGATACATCTGTGCCTTCTTTTCGCCCTCAATATCATAACCGAATTTAAGAACGATTGTTTTAATCATATTAGCAATAGCATAGCCGAATACAAGGAATGCAAGAATCCACAAGCAGGTTTTAAGGTACGTGGGCTGAGCCTGCATTGTTGCAACAAGGTCGCCCTCAACAGAGGACTGATAGCCTACCCATGCAATCATATAGGGAATTGCAAGCTCCTTAAGGTAGTTAAGACCCGTTGTAATCCAACCGGGAACAATACCCTGTATTGCTTCCATTCTTTCGCCGGTCTCCCATTCAAGGTAATCGTAGAATTCAACGTTGAAGTGTGATGTTGAAAGCTCCTGAATACCGATACCGATACCAAAAATGAAATAGAATACGTAGAAGAAAATACTGTTCCAGCCGTTGAAGAACATTATGCCGAACTGCGCCTCAATAAAGCATATTCCAAACAGAATACCTGCCGAAATCATAGAGTATGGTCCGCAGAATTTAAGCAGCTTCGTAGGCTCGTATTTTTTAGAAAGCTTGGTGGTAATCAGGTTACCCACAACCGTACCGATAGCCGTCGGTAGTGTGAGAAGCAGGTTTTTGTGTGAGCCAACGGTGATAGCTGCAAGCAGTGTTGACATTTTACCGAGCATTGCAAGCACGTGTGCCCATTGAACGCAATGGTAGGCTCGGTAGTTTTTGTATTTGAAAAGTGAGAATGCCGACTTTGTAACCTTGACCTTCTTTTTCTTGGGAAGCTCAATTCGTTCCTTACAGAAAATACCACACATAAGATTACCGAAAAGTGTAACTGCAGCTGCAACAATCGCAAGGGTCATATTTCCTTGGCTATCGTCGGATTTGAGCTCGCCATAAATGAAGGTAGCAATATATGCTCCGCCATAACCGATATAATATGAAAGCTGCCAGATTGTTGCAACGGTCTTTTTCTCCTTATGATTGGGCGAAATAACCTGCACCAGGTTAAATGAAGCGTTATTAAATATGTTAAAAACGGTCTGGCTGCAGGCGATACCGTATCTGAGCATAGTCATCTGAGTAACCGTCCAGCCCTCGGGAACGTAGAAATAGAACACCGTCAGGAAGAATACGGGTAAAAGGCATATAAAGTACCAATGACGATATCTGCCCAGGGGTGTGCGCCATTTCTGGATTATGTATCCGCTGATAATTCCGAACAGAATACCGCAGATGGTGGTTAGGGTTGTCTGAACTGCCAGAATATCCGCAATGCCGTCGGCATCAACGCCAGCAGGGCCAAAATAAAGCTCGTGAAGGAAAGCGGCTGCAAGTGTACCTGTAAGGGTTGTACCAAACATACCACCTGCTCGGGACAATAATATGCAGACGTATTCAAACTTCGTGATGTACTTACCCTCCGTGGTCTGCAGTAAATCGTTTTTACCTTTTAACACGGTATCATCTCCTAAAGAGTATTTTAGTAAATCTTAACATAAAAATATCAACAAAACAATAGATTTTGTAAACAAAAACAAAACATTGACAACAACTTCCCTATATTTTAAAATAACAGTAGTATATCTTAGGAGTGAAATAATGAAAAAAAGAATTCCAATTATAATAGCATTGGTGCTTGTTGTATATTTTGTCGGCGCCATTGTATTTTTTGAGCTTGACCCCAAAAACAAAAACATCAACTTCAGCCCCGCCGCCACCGAATCTGAAACAGACACCACAATAAGATTCAACTCCAACGGCAAGCTTAAAATCCTTCACGTTGCCGACCCACATCTTGCCAACGACAAGCATTTTGAGTCATCAATCTGGGTTATTGCCGAGGCATGCGACGTTGAAAAGCCCGACCTTGTAGTGCTCACCGGTGACAACACCACCCCCTACGAGGACCCCGAGGAAACAAAAAAATACATCAACGCACTTATGAATATCTTTGAATCGAGGAATATCCCCGTTGCGGTTACCTTCGGCAACCACGATTCAGAGGCAGGTCCTATGACACGTAGGGATATTATGGACTATTACAGCACCTTCCCCTGCGTAATAACCGCCGATGATACCACGTCATTCTACAACTGTGCAACCTTCAACGTCCCCGTCCTTGCTTCAGACAGTGACAAGGTTAAGTTCAACCTTTGGGTTTTCGACTCGGGTGATTACGATGACGACGAGCCCAGACATTACGACAGAGTAAGAGCCGAGCAGATTGAATGGTACAACGAAACCTCCGCAAGGCTTAAGGAGGAAAACGGCGGCGAAGCCGTTAACTCAGTGGTGTTCCAGCATATTATCGTTCCCGAAATATACGACGTACTTACACAGGTTGACTCTAAGCAGCCCTATGCAATCGAGCATATCTACAACGAGGGCGAATATTACGCATTTGATGAAAATAGCGTGAATTACGGCACCCTTAACGAAAAGCCCTGCCCCGGTTATTATAACGACGGTCAGTTTGACGCATTGGTTGAAAACGGCGACGTGCTTGCAATGTTCACAGGCCACGACCACACAAATGCATTCGGTGTAAGAAACCAGAATATTGATATTTACACCTCACCCATGACCCGTTATAAGGGCCTTGCTTACACAACTCAGTATGGCTACCGCGTGGTTGAGATCGACGAAAACGATACCTCAACCTACGAAACACGAGTGGAACGCCTTTACGACGTATTCGATTTTGATTATATTGCCATTGCAAAGGATAACGGCGACTATTACTCAAAAAGACTTGCATTCGAGCTTGCAGTAAAGGGCGGCGTTCAGGAAGCCTTCCTCAACCTTTATCAATCCGCCGTTGAGCTGTTCACCGGCAGAACCGTTACATATCCCCACCAATAAAATCCCCCCCTTGCTTAGCCGAGTGTCCGAAAGAACACTCGGCAGTTTTTTGCCATACGACGGGTGATATTACATTGCAGTTGTACTATCGAGTTGAAGAATAACAGTAAGAGAACTACCCACCACCACTACGCGAAAGTATATTTTTCGCTTGAAACTTTTATTCAAACAACAATTTATGGTAAGTCCTCTTGTGGTACCCAAAATTGTTTGCTCGTTATTCACTTCGCACAATTTTGACCACTGCGCGACTACGCCACGAAACTCCGCTAATCGTTTTTTCGTTTCACTCAAAAAGCTCAATGCTTCGTTGTGGCTCCGTTCCCCTTAAAAGCTGGCGCTTTTCGGGGACCCCGTTTAACTCCCTGCATCGCCCACTGGGCGCGGTCGTGTTCCTTGCCCCCTCTCTCCTTACGCAGAGAGGTTGGGCTTCGCATTACTTTTACTGAAGAATAACCGTAAGAGAACTACCCACCACCACGCCTACGGCGCGGTCCCCCTCCCTATTCGGCAGTGCCGAACAGGGATGATAGGCTTCGCGTTACAACTACTATATCTATAATTCGGCACGAAGTGCCCCTTTAATTACGCATTACGCATTCCGAATTCCGCATTATAATCGGCTTTGCCCCGACAATTCCGAATTACGCATTCCGAATTCC
>JAZONH010000050.1:0-55813 GCA_045654405.1 Acutalibacteraceae bacterium
CCGGCACACATTGCACAGGGTTCGATCGTTACATATAAATCACAGTCATCAAGAATTTTTTTGTTTAGCTTTGCTTGGGCTTTTCTGATAACGTTCATTTCAGCGTGCGCAGTTGCATCACACCTTTCTTCGCATTCGTTGTGCGAAAAAGCTATGATTTCACCGTTTCTCACTATAACAGAGCCCACAGGCACTTCGTTGTTTTCAAAAGCGACTTTTGCCTCGTCGATAGCTTGTTTCTTAAAACTCATAAAATTTTCACTCCGAAAATTGTTTTGGGAAAAACAAAAACGCACACCATTGTGTGCGTTTAGTTGAAGCGGAAGACGAGATTCGAACTCGCGACGTTCACCTTGGCAAGGTGACGCTCTACCACTGAGCCACTCCCGCATAGTGCAAATGAGGTATGAAAGCTAAATTAAAAGTGCCTCCGGGCGGAATCGAACCACCGACACGAGGATTTTCAGTCCTCTGCTCTACCAACTGAGCTACAGAGGCATTTGGCGACCGAGAAGGGGCTCGAACCCTCGACCTCCAGCGTGACAGGCTGGCATTCTAACCAGCTGAACTACTCGGCCATATACCAATGGGAACTATAGGGCTCGAACCTATGACCCTCTGCTTGTAAGGCAGATGCTCTCCCAGCTGAGCTAAGCTCCCGTGGAATATGTCACACGATTTGCGACTTGTATATCTTAACACAAAAAAGTGCACTTGTCAACACTTTTTTAAAAAATTTTTTATAAAAATTTAAAGGGTGTAAATCGGTGCGGGGGAGGGCTATTAGGCAGTAGCGGTAATGGGGTATTTTTCATTGCTTATCTATTATTCCCAGGTCTGAAAGTGTGGTTGTGAAGCTTATGGTGTCTGCCAATGCCTGCTCCTCGGAAACGTCGTACTCCTCAAAGAGCTTTTTTGCAAGCTCCTGCACCGTGTTGCACGTGGGCAGCTGCTCCCACAAAAAGTAAGCGGATTCGGTAAGCATAAACATACCGTTATGATCCTTTAGTGCGTTTCCTACGGGCACAAGGATAATATCTGAGCCGATTTTTCGGGCTATCATTTCCTTTTTAATCTCCATTTTCACGCACGCTCCTTTCTGCCAGGGTGTAAAGATGCTTTGTCATACGGCATACGTATTGGGGAAGCTTTGCAAAATCCCCGTTTTCTGCCATGCACATGGCAGCGCAAACGTTGCATATTCCGCTATATTTACAGCTGATGCATTCCTCGGGAAGTCTTATTTGCTCGGTTGCGGTGCGTATATCCTGCCATGCTTTCTGAAAGCCGTCCGCAAGCGGGTAGCTGTCGGGCTCGGGCATCATACCACAGGGTCGCATTACGCCGTCGGCGGTTATCCAATATGAGGCTCTGCCTGCACGGCAACGCACCTGGTTATGGTCGGGGCCCTTGGGTAATGCGGTAATCTTTTTGGCTCTGCTCAGGTAAAAATCCTTTTCAAAGCGGTATTCGTCAATACGTGTAATGCATTCCGCCGCTTCCTCGGGTGTAAAACGTGGACTACCGTAGTTTTTGCCAAGTCGCACGGGGGGATAGGAATAGGTGGCGGGCTTCAGGGGAATGCCCAGCTCCTTGGATATATCGGCAATTTCTTTATAGTCACCAATATTCTGCGGTGTGAAGAGGGTGTTTATACGCATTGAAATGCCCAGTGTCTTCAATTGCTTTATTGCACTTAAAACCTTGTCAAAGGCATCGTTTTTGCAAAGGCGAGAATAGGTGGTGTTGTTACTGCCGTAAAGGGAAACGTTAATTCTTGAGGGCGGCAGCTCCTTAAAAAGCTCGGTATATTTTTCAAGCAGGCTGCCGTTTGTGTTAATAGAAACAATAAAGCCCATTTTAACAAGGCTTACGTAAATTTCCTCAAATTCGGGGTGTAGCAGGGGCTCGCCTCCTGTAAGCAGAAGAAAAACCGTGCCTGCATCCCTCGCCTGCTGAGCAAGGTTAATCCAATCCCTTGCGGACAAGAGGTCGGCTTTTTGGGCGCAATCGTGCACGTAGCACATTTCACAATTGAAATTGCACCGCTGTGTAAGCTCAAAGGTTCCCGAAACGGGTATTCCCTCACGCAAACCCTTGTCGTGAAGGTATTTCACCATTCTTGGCTCTGCTAAATCAGGCATAAAATTCTCTCCAGATACCTTACCGCGCTTTCATCCGCACGGCAGGAAAATTCATATACGGGCACCTGTTGACTTACCTTATTTGCAAAGTCAAGCAGGGTGCCTGTTAAATCCCGTGAATAGGGTATGGGGTAACAGTTTTTGTAAATATTTAAAAAGGCATCACTTGTAAGCCTGCGGGCGGTGTTTGTTGGTGCCTTTTGCAGGCAGATTATCGCTTTAAGGGATATTTCTTTGTTAAGGCAATCCTTGGATGAGCCCGAAAAGGGCAGACCGCAGGCAAAAAGGTTGCCGTTATTTTCGCGAATGATTGCTTTGTCGCCGTTTATTACTGTGGCACCTGCAAATTCCCGCCATAAATTGGCCTGTGTGGATTTGCCGATTGAGCACGGGCCCGTAAAAAGCACAGCCCCGTCATTTACTTCAATAAACGAGGAATGAATAATGCACCCGTTATTTTCGGCAACAAGAGCCTCAACACCCAAAATCGAGAAAATTACCTCTGCCCGAAGCATATCCCGATATTTTTCGTCAATGGTAATGCTTATGTGTTTTTTAGCCATACTGCGGCAGGCATAGTAGCCCGTGGTGCTACGGGATTTGTAGTAGCATTTCTCAACGCCGTCCTCAAAAACGCAAGCCTTGTCACCAGAAAGGAAAAACGGGTTTTCAATTGTTGTGGGTAAGTGGGACGAAAAATCCACGGTAACCCTATAGTCTACCCCATTACCGTCAAAGGCGAAAAGCGAAAAGGGCTCAACGTCCTGAAAATCAACAGGCGAGCATATTTCCAACGTGAATCCGCCGAAATTGTATCGTTTAATCATCATATTCAGTAAAAATAATCTGACAGTTTTCTTCGTTCAAATCCTCTGCTTTTACAAATGTCTGAGAATCTGCCTTAAGTCCGGCTATGCGGGTTCTGTAGGTTGCACTGCCGTTAAGCACGTCATCCTTTTTATCCTTGTAATAGATAATAATATCTGACTCAATGTCCTCGTCCGAAATGTTTTTGATACCAATGGAGCCCTTGGCAAGGGTAATCTCAAGCTTATCATCATTCATAGTGGGGGGATTCTCAAAAAGGATTTTGTCGGTTATTTCCCAGCCGGTGTAGGCCTCATTATAGTCAAGACTTACGTCCTGGTTGCACAAGAGCACCGCCTTAGAGCCCTTTAATAAGGCAGAAACGGTAAAGGTAAGGGGGTCGCCGCTCTTGTTTTTGGCGTTGAGCACAGCATATTCAACGTCGGTGTCGCCAACGTTTTCTACAACAATGGCAAGCTTGCCGTAGTAATCGTCATAGCCTGCAATTTTAAGCCAGCTGTCAACGGTGATATCCACCTGTGCATTAGCGGGGTTTTCGGGAGTAGTGTCGGCGGGGGTATTAAAATGATTTATAACAACAATACCTATAACCACCAGCACAATAACCAAAACTGCCGCGCCGATTGCAATATATCTTTTTTTCATAAAACACCTATTTTTAAGAAACGGAGTCCGCATAAAAGCGGAGCTCCGTTTTTCATTTGATTATTTTCGCGATTTAGGATGCGAAAACGTGACTATTTGCTAAGGGAATATCGTAACAAATTGTGTCGTCGGGGCCGGGCATAATCATACAGTTAGCCTCGTCCGAAAACAGAATCCATCCGGATTCCTCGTCAATTACGGGGCACACGTAATCGGCACTGTTGGTAGCCATGAGCGCACACCCTGTAGAGACGCTAGTTGATACAGCAAGACTTTCAAATGCAACTAAGGGTTTCATATACGGTTTTTTCATTTTAAAAGCACCTCCTGTTCAACTTTAGACATTTATTCCCGTGGAGGAAAAAATGGATTTGAGAATTTCGATAATTTCCCGGATTATTTGAATTATGGTATCGAGAATTCCCATTGTGGGATCAATAACGTCGCCTGTTGTGTCGTCCTCGGTGTCATCCTCGGGGATGTCGGGCTCGTCGGGTGTTTCGTCATCCGCGGGCTTTTCTACGGTTACACTAACCTCCTGAGCCTTTGAGCTGTCAACGTAGCCGTTTTCGTATACACCTGCAATCAGGAAGGTGTATTCACCCTCGTCGGTAACAGTGATTTTCACAGTCCATTCCATGGTTTCGTCATCAACTGTGTCTGACGTAATATCGAGGCTCTGTGAATCAACGGGGTTGCCGTTTTTGTCGGTTACGGAAAGGGCATCAACGTCGGCAGAGGTCTGCAAAGTCATTGTAATGGTTGAGTTACCGCTTTCATCTGTAACAACCCGGGGAGCCTCGGTCTGTTCAACATCAAGGGCGGCGGTTCTCATTCGCATAAGTGAATATGCCGCCTGAGTGGTGCCCGATGTTGAAGCAAGTGTAACAACCTCGTTTTCAATGGGAGTGGGGATACGGAAGTAGCCCTTACCACCGGTTTGAGAGAACGTCCACTTAAGGTTTGTGATTGAAAGAACGCTGTCCTCATCACCTGTGTTCTGAATAACAACGGTACCGGTTGTGTAATACTTGTTGCCGTCGCTACCGTCAACCTGACGCCAGGTTAATTTGCCGTCATGGGGCAGCTCAGTGTTAAGTGAGTAGTAAATATCAGTTGCAGTGCCGATGTTAATATCGGTGGTTTTTGAATCGTAGGAAATGGTCAGCTTCGGATTTCCGCATGCAAGCTTTGCACCAAGCTGGATATCGGTGGGAACTGACGTTGCCCAGATTTCAAATGCAACCGCCTGGTCCTTTGCAAGGTAAAGCTCGTTGTTGGGACCTGCGTTTTTATATGTTCCGATATCGTTGTCAAGTGCGGCAATACCGTCAATGAAGATGATACCCTGAGTGTCGGTTTCTGATAACTTATCTGCACCGATAAGCATATTCTTAAGCTCAAGGTAGTCGGGGTAAAGCTCGTCGTCGGTTGCGTATGCATCCTTAACCTCTTTATCCTTTATGTCGTCACCCTCGCCTGCAGGGGAATAAATCTTGATAGCGTCAAGATAAATGCTGTAATATTTTGTGCCGTCTGCGGCGGTGGATGCATGACCGAATGCGCTTGTAAAGGTGGGTGTGATTGTAACAGAGTAGGTGTCGTAGGCGAGACCTGTTATTTTGATTACGGGAATCTGATAAAGAGTTTCGCCCGAACCCTCCTCGGCAACAACCCAACCATAAGCATATGCGTATGCGGGATTGTCCGTTTCAGTCTCAACCACGTTGCCGTCAGCATCGTAGTAATGGGGTGTGGCGGTAATTGCGCCGTTTACGTCATAATACCTTACCGCAGATGTACACATACCTGTTTCGGATTTGTACATGGTGGTAAATGATGAGTCAAGGGTGGGCTTACCATTGGCATCCATATAAATCTGACCGTAATTGTAGCCGTAGAAGGTATCAACAACGGTGTTTTTAACGGTTTTGCCTGCGGAGTTCTTAATCGCAACGCTGAATGCACCGGTTGTACTGTCGGTGATGCTTATAAGGTCAAAGCCCGTGCCGGTGAATGTGAAGCCTGCCGTGGGCCATGCAGCACCTGTACCGCCACTATATTTGGAGCTGGGGTTGTTTTTGGTGCTTACGTCAACGTAATGGGTTGAACCGCCGCTATACTCGGCAAAAGACATATAGTTTGTCTCATAGCCGTAGGGGTTAGCCTCACTGTCGGTGATATCGGCAGTCTGCTTAAGGGTTGTGGATTGCATACCCTTGGTTTGCCATATACCGTATTGGTTTGCGGTATTGTCGTAGTTGGAGGGAACCTTACCGTTTGTGTAGGTTATGGTGTCATAGGTGTCCTCGTAATAAATAGCCGTTGCAGGCACAAAGGTGGTTTTTTCAACCTGATAGTAAACTACCTCGTCTGCGTAGGTGGGGTCACCTGTGATTCTTGCAACAACGTAGAAGTATTCCGACTCGGACATATTCATTGACTTAAGGTTGTAGCTTACGTTACCCTCCTTGTCAATGGTACACTCGCCGTATTTCATTCCCTCAATATTATAGGTTACGCCCTCCTCAAAGGGAACTATAATCTGGGGCACCTCGAAGGTATAGGTGGGGCTGTAGTCCTCGTTAATTGCACAAAGACCAAGATACTCAACAGTAGCGCCATTATCGATAGCAGCCTGTGAGATTTTGTCGTTCTCGGTGATGTTGTACTCAACGGGAAGACCGTAGTCAAGAGTAAGGGTCTGGTCGATGATCTTAACGTCCTCAGAGGTTTCTGAAAGGTTGAAGGATATCTTACAGTTTGAGTCAGTTGAACCACGCTCAAGATAATAGAAATTCAGAGTGTGAACCTGACCGTCCGAAATAATCTCGTGAAGCTTGTTGATTGCTGCGATTGTATCAGCATTGTAGCCTGAGGCGTCGGGATTTTCGATATATGTGTTATAAGAGTAGGTGGTTTCGTACTCGTCGCCCTTTAACTGACCGTCGACTACGTCCATAGCGTACTGGTAGTTGATGGAGCAGGTTGTGAAGTCGATTGTTGCTGCACGGGCACCGTGAAGACCACCGTTATCAAGCACAAGCACGCCGTCGATGTAAACAAGAACGTCGTCGTCCCCGGAGAAGTTGAATACAACGTCCTCGCCGTTTACGTGCTTACCGCCCTTGGGAATATAGAAGCTGTGCTCAAAGGTAAAACCGTAGTGATAAATAGCATTTTCACCGGAATAGCTTGTTGTTCCCTGCTGATAGTTGAAGGGGAAGAAGCCTGAGCCCGAAAGTGAACCATTTGCGCTCCAGCTGCCTACCTCAGAAAGCTCCATGTCAACCCTTTGGTTTTCATCATCAAAGCTTGACTGAACAAGATACTTGGTGTTTGAGCTATCGAAGTGATAGGTGTTAACACCATATTCGTCAGTGCTGATGAACATGGGGAACTGAGCATCCCAATAATATTTTGAGAAATTACCGGTTGTTGCAGTTGTAACGTTACCGTTTGCATCAAGGTTTTCGCGGCTGAATAAGTCGGGGAAATAAACGCTGATGCCGCTGAGATACTCAAGCCTTACGTTCTTGGTTGAGCTTGCGCCGGTGTTAAATGTGTATGTGTAGTAAGTAATATCGTTGGGTGAGCCGGAGCCGTCGTTTGCGTAGGACAACGGGTCTGTGTAAGCGGAGTGAGAGGTAACAACACCATTGTTTAAGGTTGCGCTTGCAAGACCTTGAACTGATGCACCCTCATCCTTGCTATCATTAACACCCTGTGTGTTTTCCTTTGTCCACACGTTCCAAGGTGAAACGGGTACCCTTGATGAGGTTGACAAATCCGGAGTAATAGATGCAGGACTGTCTGTGCCGCCGTTTACGGGTGCGCCGGTAAACTGAAGTGTGTAAATTCTTGCGTAAGCCATAGCCACAGCTTCAAGAGCGGCATCGGCATAGCCTGCCTCCCAAGTGGTGTTGGCGCCGTCATAGTCAATAAGAGTTTTGATCTGATTAACAAGGTTAGCATCTGCAAGAATAGCGGCTTTCATCTGCTCTAAAGAAATATTGTTAATCAGAGCACCACCGGAAGAGTAGTTTTTGCCGTTGGTATTATCGTAACCATATTTAAACAAGGTGCCGCCAATTTTCTTGATATCCATTTCAAGTGCTGCTATTGCATCAAGAATAGCTTGCTTAGCAGCGACGATTTCATCGTTTGTTGCATCAGGGTTTTCACAAATATCAATACCCTCATCCATAGCTGTAAGTAAAGTTTCGTAGCTTGCTCTTGTATGTGTGGAGTAGTCAATCTCGATTCCGTCAAGAAGTGCGTTATACAAGGCAGTTCTTTCGGTGCTTACACTGCCGCCTGTGCCACCACCATTACCGGCTGCATTTTTTGAATAAAGCCAGATTTTTGCAGAATCATCTGCGGTAGATGAACCAGATATATACTGGGTGCCATCGGAATTACTTTTATTAGCGATAAAATATCCACTGTCAGAACGCAAATAAACAGAACCGTCTGAATTAACTGTTACATAGAATAATGATTGCCAACCGGTAAAGGTATATAAAAGGCCTGTGGTATCCATAAACAGATAGTTGCCGGTTGCTTTGTTTTTTATGTAGTATGCGCCGTTGCCCTGAGATTCGAAGACGAAAACGTTGCTGTCGTCAGAGTCGAAACGCTCATAGGGATATGCGGCACCTGAGGGGGCGCTCTCAATATCTGTTACGGAGCTTACATACATACCGCGATAGTCGCTGTATTTGATGCTTGACAACGCATTGGCGTTATTGATGATAACGTAATTATCATTTTCGATAGGTGCGTTAGCGTTTGAGGAGGGGGTGTATTTGCTGTATTTATCTGCAACTACTTCCGTAGCACTTCGTGAGTAAAGCCAAATTTTTGCCGTATCATCTGCCGTGGATGAGCCTGCAAAATATGTAGTGTTATTCCTTTTGCTGATATAAAAGCCTGTATCTGATTTCAGATAAACAGAACCATCAGCATTATATGTGGGATAAAAGACTGACTTCCAGGTGGAATATGAGTATAAATATCCGCTGGAATCCATATACAGATAGCCGGTACCGGAGCCATTAACCCAGGACTCGTTTTTGATATAATATCCACCATTTTCTGCCGACTCAAAGACAAAAGCATTTGAGTCATCAAGCTCGAAGGCTGCGTAAGGATATGCCGAGCCTGAGGGCGCAGCATCGATGTCGGTAACAGATGTAACATTTATGCCTGTATATCCGTTTTTCACAGAGGACATTGCGTTACTGCTGTTAAGAATAGCATAGTTGCCATCTTCGATGGATGCATTAGGTGTGTAGGGGGTGTATTTACCAGAGGGTGTTGGAGTGGGCTCGGGCTGTGTTGTAGACCCGCCAGATGAAGAATACAACCACATTACGTTGTTTGTCTTTGTGCTTGCGGTTTCTTTGTTTGTTCCGTTACTGTAGAAGTAGTAATAATAGTGGTAAAGGAACATACTATCCGTGTAAATAAGAACTGAGCCGTTATCATTTACGTGAACCGTCACAGCCTTAGGTGTAGTGCTATATGTAAGATAGCCTTGTGACGTGCCAAAGTAAACGTAGTTACCCGTACTCTTGTTTCTGATGTAATAGGTGTTATTACCTTGGTGAGTAAAGGTGAAAACATTTTCGGGACCGGTCTTAAAGCTTTCGTAAGTGTATGCAGCACCTGCGGGGGCATCAACAGTTTCCTCAAATGTGTTTACTGCGCTCATACCCCACGAACCATATTGAGTGGAAGTCATAACATAATCCATGTTGTAAATTACGTAATCACCGTCTGCAATACATTGAGATGAGGCATTGGGTGTGCCGGAAAGGTAAATGGTGTATCGGTCAGAGTCTGTGGGAGTTTCGGTTTCGCCGGAATCGCCCGAGTCACCGTAATCACCCGAATCTCCTGAGCCACCTGAGCTGCCGGAGTCATTGGGAATATTTATGTTCTGAATACGATATTTTATCATTTCGTATTTATCATAAAGAGTGGGTGTATATTCATCACCGCTCTGTACGATAACCTCTTCAAGCTCGTCTGTAAGCTCGATGCCTGATTCGGTTATGCTTGTAACCGTAAGCCCCTCTGTAGAAAAGCTACCACTATTATCTGTTGCAACGGCAGTAACGTTGATGGTGCCCTCCTCCTCGGTTGTTCTGAGTATTACGAGGGCTCTGCCGTTGAACATATTTATAGTAGCCTGAGCACCGGATATAATAACCGATGATTGCTGATATTTTTCCGTTGTGGCGGCATTACCGTTATCAACACCCACGATTTTTGCGTATCTTGCGGATGCATCGTCAACCTTAACGCTAAGGGTGCCGTTGTAGTCGTTCATAAAGTTGCCGTCGGCATCCTGTGCCTCGAACTCAACGTAAATGAAACCGTCACTGTCAGCAACAAAGGTGTCCTTGTTCTGCCATGTTTTTACGGCAATCTGTGTTGCATTGCCTGTTACGGATTTTGTTGAACCTACGGTATCGGTAATTAAATTGTTGTTTTCGTCATATGCCCTTACCTCAAGTGTGCCTGCAGCATATTTTACGCTGAACTGAGGATAAAGCTCTGCGCCGTCACCTGTGTAGAAGCTACCTACTGCGCATTTTGATGAATCGGTAATGCTTTCGGTCCAGGTCTGGTATTTATAGCCTGCAGGTGTTGTAACTGTGGTTGAGGTTGCGGTAGCAATAACGCTGCCGTTAAGAAGAAGCTCAACTTTTTTAGCGTTGCTGTAAACTGCTACGTTGGTATAACCATTATTAAGCAGAAGCTCGCTCTGATTCCATGAGCCGGGAACAAGGTGGAGGGTTGTGCTTTCGTCGTTCCACCAGCTTCTGTAAAGGTAATATGAATCCTTAGCAAAGCCTGCGGTATCAACAATGCCGAAGTATGATGAGTTGGGTACAGCATTTGTGTTTGAGGCGCCTACGTTGTTCCAGGGTGTGGGCTCGCCGATATAGTCAAAGCCCGTCCACACAAATTCACCTGAGAACCAGTCGTTTTTTACAACTGCATTCCAGGCCTCTGCAGCCTCGTTACCCCAGCTTACGGCATTAGTGTCATAGGAGGTACACTGGTAGTTGTAATAAGATGTTGTGTCGTACACACCACGGCTATTGATTGCCGAAGCGGATTCTGTTGCAACAAAGGGCTTGTTGGTTCTTGAATCGGATGTACCGTTCATGATTGAAACCCATGTGTTCAGGTTGTAGTTACCGCCGATAACATCCATATAACCATCAATCATGGTATTTACGGAGTTGTTGGGACCGTCGTTGCCCTGTAACAGGACTCTTGAGGGGTCAAGTCGGTCTGCGATAGCAACGATAGATGTTGTTATTGACTGGTAATTAGCGGTTGATTCACCGCTTGTGATACCGCAAAGCTCGTTGCCAACGTCCCAGGCGATGACGCAGGGGTCGTGTCTGTCGCGGAGAATTGTTTGCTCAACAACAAATTCATACCATTCCTGGTCGTGGGCACCAACAAGCTTGGTTGAGGAGCTTACGGTTTCGTGGAAATATTCGCTGAAATCATGATTGTTGCTGTTTTTTGATGCATCCCAGCCGTCAAAGAACTCCTCCATAACAAGCATACCAAGCTCGTTACAGATATCAATAAGAATTCTTGAGGTGCTGTTGTGAGAGGTACGGATTGCATTACAGCCCATTTCCTTAAGGATAACTATCTGGCGGTATATTGCATCGTATTCCTGTGCGGCGCCGAGGGCACCCTGGTCGTGGTGCATACAAACGCCCTTAAGCTTCATATATTCGCCGTTTAAGCTGAAGCCCTTATCTGCATCCCAATTTATGTAGCGATAGCCGAAGGTGGTGTGGTATTCGTCAATAATTTCACCATCTTCGCCCTTTATAATGGTTTTAAGTTTATAAAGATTGGGGTCGTCCGGAGACCAGAGCTTGGGGGATTTAACCTCCGGCTTAAGGACCACCGTCTGCTCTGTGTGAGCAGGTACTGTAACGAGTGATGAAACAACCGTATCGCTTACGGGGTTGTGGTTGCTGTCAAGGATGGTTGCTTCAACGGTTATCTTTTTTGTGATGGCGGTGTCGTTATGCATTGTGATGCTTGCTTCGGCAGTTCCGCCACCGTTCTGAACGTCGGGGGTTGTTACCTGCGGACCGTAGAGGGAAATGTGAACGGGACCTGCAATGGTAAGGCTGACGTCTCGGTTAATACCTGTACCTGAGTACCAACGGCTTGAGGGAATTTCGTTAACAACCTTAACCGCAATAAGGTTGAGCGCAGTATTTGAGCATATAAGGTATTCGGAAATTTCAAAGGAAAAGCTATTGTAGCCGTAGTGGTTTTCACCCACGTAGCGTCCGTTAACGTAAACGTAGGTGTGCTGATAGGCACCGTCAAAGTTAAGGAAAATATGCTCGCCGGTGTAATAATCGTATAGATTGAACCATTTTCTGTACCAGCCTGTACCACCGGGAAGGTTACCGCTTTCGGCTTCTGTGTCTGTTACGGAAAAATCCTGGCTCATACTGAAGTCGTGGGGCAAGTCAACCGATTCCCAGTCGGAGTCATCAAAGCCCTTCATATATGCGGCCTCGTCTTCGGTTAAAGCAAAGCTCCAATCCTTGTTGAAGTTAAGCTCCAATCGGGCGTCGTTATAGTTTTGCTCGTGGCCCTTCATAGCCTGTGCCTTAAGTGACTGCGGAAGCAGAATTGTGCCCTCGGTAATAACGCTTGTAGCAAGCATAATTACGCAAAGCAGAAGTGCCAATGATTTTTTTGCGGATTTCATGGTTTTCCCCCCATAATAATAACTGAATATATACTATTATAAAATTATAAAATACATACCTATATTAAATATAGCAAAAGTAATTGGCAAAGTCAATAAAAACAATAAAATATACTTCTTTTATCGAAAAATGGTGCCGTTTTTTGGCATAAAAAAACGCCCCGAGAATTTATCTCGGGGTGTTTAGTATAGAGCTAATCAATTAAACAAGGAAAAGAATCTTTTTGATGAAATCAAGAAGTAAATCCACGAAGCTGTTTACAACGGTAGTTACTGAGGAGTCGCCTGTGTCAACGCGCTCGCTCATATTGCCGTCGTCGCAAACGAAGGCCTGTGTAAGGGTCTTACCGCCTGTGCCTTCAAGCTCTGCACGAACGTAGCAGCTGATTTCTTCAGAGTGCTCGTCAAGCTTGATTGTTGAAGAAACAACGCCGTTTCTGCTCTTGGTTGTTGTCTGGATGATTTCGCCGTCAGCAACCCAGTTAATCTTGTCGCAGTCCTTACCAATGATTGTGATTGTGTCTTCCTCTTCGTCAACAAGGATGCATGTAACCGTGGGGTATGCGCCTGTGTCGCCGATTCTTTCGCCGTCTTCATATCTTGTAACGGCAAAGAATGCGCCGTTTTCCATTGCAGTTCTTACGTTATCCTGTGAGAATTCAGGCATAACGAAGTCCATAAAGCAGGTGTCGATATCGTTAAGGTTGTGAGCGTCGTTGTTAGCGAAGCCCCAAACGTTTCTGCCCTCGGGAATAAGAACCTGAAGAAGCTCATCCCAAAGGATACGGTCGCTGCTTGTGGGTCTGTCGAATGCGTTATAAACCTCCATACCAAGGCAGGAGTCATATTTTCTGTAAATGTCTGCAAAGAACTGAACGTTACCGGGGTCACGAGCGATGCTTTCGTCGCCGGCAGAGCCGAGCCAGTCACCGGGGTGGTTGTTGTGTGAAACACCGCCTGCCTCGTCGATCATTCTTACCATTGTTTCGAAGTCGCCCTCGGTACCCATATAGCCCTCAGTTCGGTTATCGTTCATAAAGTAGCCGTTAACGTGGTTCTTCTGAGCAACAAGGTAGTTACCCTCAATAGCACCTGTAACGGGCATCAAGCCGCGGTCTGTTGTACGGGTTGTTAAATCGGTCTTGTATGTACCGGCTTTAATCTGGGTGTATTCCTCAGTTGTAAGGTGCTTTTGCTCCTTGAGCATTACGTAGTTGTAGTAGTACAAGGGTAAAAGAGTGGGCTCCTGGTCCCATTCAACACCGATAACACCGTGGTCTGCAAAGCCGAGCACGTGGAAATCCTGGTTGTAATGCTCTTTAACCATTGCGTCAAGGGGCATAAGAGCGTCACTGTATGTAGAGTGAGTGTGAAGATTGGTTTTATAGTGGTTGTCTTCGTTGCCTATGTAAGCCATAACACTTTCATAGGGGTTTGTGATTTTGTAGTCTACGTCGGATGCGAAAACTGAAACCTGAGCAACAGAGAAAAGCATTGCCGCAACCATAAGCATAGACGTTAATTTAAAAAATGACTTTTTCATTCATCATTCCTCCCTTTTAGGAGATTATAGCAAGTCTGTCAATAAGTGTCAATATAATAATAAGGAATTAAGGGCGGATTTTGTGGTGGTTTTGCCTGCAAACAGAAAAAACACTTCAGAGAATTCGCTCTCCGAAGTGTTTTTGTTTGTGATATTAGTTGTTAATTAATACATTCCGCCGCCCTGTGCTGCTGCCATAGCCGCTGCGCTTGCAGCTGCGTCTGCTGCGGGGTCGGGTTTGTCTGTAACAAGGCTTTCGGTTGTAAGAACCATAGCTGCAACGCTTGATGCGTTCTGAAGTGCTGAACGTGTAACCTTTGTGGGGTCAAGGATGCCTGCCTCTGCCATGTCGGTGTATTCTTCTGTTGCGAAGTTGAAGCCGTAGCCTGTTTTGCCTGAACGAAGAATGCCGTCGATAATAACTGAGCCCTCAAGACCTGCGTTAGCGGCAATCTGACGAACGGGCTCTTCGATAGCTTTGCGAACAATCTTAGCGCCTGTGATTTCGTCTGCATCTGTAAGTGAAGCGATGTATGCATCAAGAGCGGGGATTGCGTTAAGAAGTGCAACACCACCACCTGCAACGTAGCCCTCTTCAACGGCTGCCTTGGTTGCGGCAAGAGCGTCCTCGATACGGAGCTTCATTTCCTTCATTTCGGTTTCCGTTGCGGCACCTACGCGGATAACTGCAACACCGCCTGAAAGCTTAGCAAGTCTTTCCTGAAGCTTTTCTCTGTCGAAGTCGGATGTGGTTGTTTCAATCTGAGCTTTAATCTGCTGAACACGTGATGCAATAGCCTCATTGTCGCCTGCGCCGTCAACGATGATTGTATCTTCCTTGCTGATTTTAATCTGACGGGCTCTGCCGAGCTGGTTAACGTTTGCGTCCTTGAGGTCAAGACCAAGTTCTTCTGTAATAACTTCGCCGCCTGTAAGGATAGCGATATCGCGGAGCATTTCTTTTCTTCTGTCACCAAAACCGGGAGCCTTAACACCAACACAGGTGAAGGTACCGCGAAGCTTGTTTACGAGAAGTGTTGCAAGGGCTTCACCCTCGATGTCCTCGGCAATAATAACAAGCTTTTTGCCTGCCTGAACGATTTTTTCAAGAAGGGGAAGAATCTCCTGAATGTTTGAAATCTTCTTGTCTGTAATAAGGATGAAGGGATCGTCGATAACTGCCTCCATCTTGTCTGTGTCGGTTACCATATAGGGTGAAATGTAACCACGGTCAAACTGCATACCCTCAACAACGTCGCAGCTTGTTTCTGCGGTTTTGCTTTCTTCAACGGTGATAACACCGTCTGCTGTAACCTTTTCCATTGCTTCTGCAATAAGGTTACCAACGTTTTCGTCAGCGGCAGAAATTGTTGCAATTCTTGCAATGTCGCTTGATGCCATTACGGGCTTTGAGTTAGCCTTGATTGTGTCAACAACGTTTGCAACTGCGTTTTTGATACCCTTTTTAAGCACCATGGGGTTTGCGCCTGCAACAACGTTTTTCATACCCTCGCGTACGAGAGCCTGTGCAAGAAGTGTTGCGGTTGTTGTACCGTCACCTGCAACGTCGTTAGTTTTTGTTGCAACCTCTTTAACGAGCTGTGCGCCCATGTTCTCGAATGCGTCCTCAAGCTCAACCTCTTTAGCGATTGTGACGCCGTCGTTTGTGATGAGGGGTGCGCCGTATTTTTTATCAAGAACAACGTTTCTGCCCTTGGGTCCGAGTGTGATTTTAACGGTATTGCTGAGCTTATCAATACCTGCCTGAAGTGCGCGGCGAGCTTCTTCGCCGTAGATAATCTGTTTTGCCATAATAAGTAGCCTCCTGAAGGGTGATTTAATTATTCAACAATTGCAAGAATGTCGCTCTGGCGTACGATGATGAGTGTTTCGCCGTCGATTTTAACCTCTGTGCCTGAATATTTGTTAAGAATAACCTTGTTGCCTACCGCAACCTCCATTTTAATTTCCTTGCCGTCAACAATGCCGCCGGGACCTACTGCAAGAATTTCAGCGGTCTGGGGCTTTTCCTGAGCAGCGGCAGCAAGAATAATACCGCCCTTTGTGGTTTCTTCTGCTTCGCAGAATTTAAGAACGACTCTGTCGCCTAAGGGTCTGAGTGTCATTAGAAATACCTCCAAAAAATATAATAAAAAAATTAAATTTGTCGTATTTTAGCACTCTCGGTTATTGAGTGCTAAGCGTATTTTACCCCTTTTTAGTTCAATAATCAAGAGTTTTTTGAAAAATTTTGCCATTGTTTACAATTGATTTACATAATACTACTGCAACTGCTTCTTGATTTATTTGTTGGTTAATAATATAATGTATGTATTAAGCCAAAGGATATGATTTTGTTTGAAAATTACACAGGTACTTAATTCTGAAAAATTATCCCTTTCGTTTGAGGTTTTTCCACCTAAAACCGAAACCGCATTCGAAAGTGTAAAATCCGCCACCGAGGAAATTGCCGCATTGCGTCCCTCGTTTATGAGCGTGACCTATGGCGCAGGGGGTGGCACAAGCAAATATACACTTGATATTGCTAAGAATATCAAGGAATTGTACGGTGTGCCCACCCTTGCTCATCTTACCTGCGTTTCCTCAACGAAGCAGACTGTTAAGGAGAAAATTGCCGCTATAAAGGATGCAGGCATAGAAAACGTAATGGCGCTCAGGGGCGATATTCCCGAGGCGCTTGTGAATGACGACAGAAGCAAGTGGGATTACAATTACGCCATTGACCTTATATACGAGCTTAAAAGTACTAATCCTGATTTTTGCATCGGCGGTGCCTGCTACCCCGAAATTCACCCCGAAAGTGCAAATCAGCGGGAGGATATAAAGCGCCTTAAGGAAAAGGTTGATGCAGGGTGTGATTTCCTTACAACACAGATGTTTTTTGACAATAATCTGTTATACAATTTCCTTTATAAAATCCGTGAGGCGGGCATCACCGTGCCCGTAATACCCGGAATAATGCCCATTACCAACGGCAATCAGGTGAAAAGGGCAATCGAGCTTTCGGGCTCCTTTGTGCCCACCCGATTCAAAAGCCTTGTGGATAAATTCGGCTCTAATCCCGATGCAATGAAGCAGGCGGGTATTGCATATGCTACCGACCAGATTATTGATTTATATGCCAACGGCATTAAAAACGTACACGTTTATTCTATGAATAAGCCCGACGTTGCAAGGCTTATTCAGGGCAATTTGTCAGAGATTATAAAATAAATTTATTCACTCCCAAGGAGGGATATTATGCACGAATCAGGCGAAATGTATCTTGAATCAATCTACGTGCTTACGCAAAAATCCGACTCGGTGCGCTCTATTGACATTTGCGATTATATGGGCTACTCAAAGCCCAGCGTCAGCAGGGCAGTGGGCCTGCTTAAAAAGGATGGGCATATTGCCGTTGACGGCAAGGGATATATCACCTTAACCGAAAGCGGACGTAAAATTGCCGAGAATATTTTTGAACGTCATACCATCATTATGAATACTCTTCTCGGATTGGGCATTGATGAGGAAATTGCGGACCGTGATGCCTGCAAAATCGAGCACGTTATAAGCGACGAAACCTTTTCCGCAATCAAGGAGCATTACAATAAAAACAGGTAATTTAAGCGGCTCTACCCATCAGCTTTCGGGTAAGCCGCTTTTAGTATGTATAAATGCATAAAAAACAGTAAATTTTAAAGTGAATTTCCACCGATATTTTGCAAGTAGTTTGTTGATTATTGCAAAAAACAGTGGTATAATTATATTGTAGAATAATTCCCCGAGCAAAAGGAGCAAAAAACATGAATTTTGAAAATTGGAAGGGTTTTGAAAGCGGAACCTGGAAAAAAGAAATTAATGTACGAAGCTTTATTAAACATAACTACACACCCTACGATGGCGACGAGGCTTTTCTTGAGGGTCCCACACAGGATACTGTTGATTTGTGGGAGCAGGTGCTTGACTTAACAAGGCAGGAAAGGGAAGCGGGCGGCGTGCTTGATATGGATACAAAGACCATATCAACAATCACTTCTCATGCACCCGGCTATCTTAATAAAGATAAGGAGCGTATCGTGGGCTTCCAGACGGACAAGCCCTTAAAGCGTGCCCTTATGCCCTACGGCGGTATCCGTATGGCTGAAAAGGCATGTAAGGATAACGGCTATGAGCTTGACCCCGAGGTTAAGGAGTTTTTCTCAACCCACCGCAAGACCCATAACGCAGGCGTTTTTGATGCATACACTCCCGAAATGCGCGCTTGCCGTTCAAGCCATATTATTACGGGTCTTCCCGATGCATACGGCAGGGGCAGAATTATTGGTGACTATCGTCGAGTTGCCCTTTATGGTGTTGACCGACTTATTCAGGATAAATTAGAGCAGAAGGAAACAACCCGTTCTGCAATGTATTCGCAGATTATTCAGGAGCGCGAGGAGATTTCCGAGCAAATCAGAGCCCTTCAGGAGCTTAAGCAGATGGCTTTGAGCTACGGCTACGACATCTCATTACCTGCAAAGGACACCAAGGAGGCTATTCAGTGGCTTTACTTCGGTTACCTTGCGGCGGTTAAGGAGCAGAACGGTGCCGCAATGTCATTGGGCAGAACCTCAACCTTCCTTGACATTTACTCAGAGCGTGACATTAAAAACGGTGTTTATACCGAAAAAGAGATTCAGGAGATGGTTGACCATTTCATAATGAAGCTGCGTCTTGTTAAATTCGCAAGAACACCCGAGTATAATCAGCTTTTCTCAGGCGACCCCCAGTGGGTTACCGAATCAATCGGCGGTGTGGCAATTGACGGCAGACATATGGTTACAAAGATGTCCTACCGTTACCTGCACACCCTTGAAAATCTTGGTGCCGCACCCGAGCCCAACCTTACGGTTCTGTGGTCATTAAGACTTCCTGAGAATTTCAAGAAATTCTGTGCTAAGGTTTCAATCGAAACCTCATCCGTTCAGTACGAAAACGATGACCTTATGCGCTTCCATCACGGTGACGACTATGCAATTGCTTGCTGTGTATCATCAATGGTTGTGGGTAAGGAGATGCAGTTCTTCGGCGCAAGGGCAAACCTTGCAAAATGCTTGCTTTACGCAATCAACGGCGGTGTTGATGAAATTTCAGGTAAGCAGATTGGTCCCGAATTCAGACCCATTACCTCTGAGTACCTTGATTACAACGAGGTTATGAAGCGCTTTGAGGATATGATGCAGTGGCTTGCGGGTGTTTACGTTAACACACTTAACATCATCCACTATATGCACGACAAATACTGCTACGAAAAGCTTCAGATGGCGTTGCACGATAAAAAGGTTACCCGTTGGTTTGCAACAGGTATTGCAGGTCTTTCAGTTGTTGCAGACTCACTTTCAGCAATTAAATATGCCAAGGTTAAGACCATCCGTGATGAAAACGGCATTGTAGTTGATTACGAGGTTGAGGGAGATTTCCCCAAATACGGCAATGACGACGACCGTGTTGACGAAATTGCTTACGATATTGTTCATAGATTTATGGCACATATCAAGAAAAACCACACTTATAGGGATAGTATTCCCACAACTTCAATTCTTACAATTACCTCAAACGTTGTTTACGGTAAAAATACCGGCGCAACACCCGACGGCAGAAAGCGCGGCGAGGCATTTGCCCCCGGTGCTAACCCCATGCACCGTCGTGATACCCACGGCGCAGTTGCATCATTAGCATCTGTTGCAAAGCTTCCCTTCATTGATGCTCAGGACGGTATTTCAAACACCTTCTCAATTATTCCCGGTGCGTTAGGTAAGGATGACCGTATCTTCGCAGGGGATATTGAGGTTGACTTTGATTGTGCCGACGGTGCTTGCAATGCACCCACACTCTTTGAGGGTCTTGACGCAGAATAAGACCCGTAAATAAACTTATAAGGAGGATGCTGTATGGCAGCAACACAGAATCAGATAGATAACCTTGTGTCACTTCTTGACGGCTACGTTCAGAAGGGCGGACACCACCTTAACGTAAACGTGTTTACAAAGGAAACCTTGCTTGATGCTCAGGCACATCCTGAAAAATATCCCCAGCTTACAGTACGTGTAAGCGGATATGCAGTTAACTTTGTTAAGCTTACAAAGGAACAGCAGGATGAGGTTATTTCAAGAACCTTCCACGACCAGATATAATGATTGGTTATATTCATTCTAAAGAAAGCTTCGGCACTGTGGACGGCCCCGGCATAAGATACGTTTTATTTATGCAGGGCTGCCCCATGCGTTGCCTTTATTGCCATAATCCCGACACGTGGGAAACGGGTAAGGGCAAGGCTGTAACGGTGGACGAGGTTATTGATGAATTTAATAAAAACCGCTCCTTTTATTCAAAGGGCGGCATTACCGTTTCGGGTGGTGAGCCCCTGCTTCAGGTGGATTTTTTAACCGAGCTTTTTAAAAGGGCAAGGTCAGAAAATATACACACCTGTATTGATACCTCGGGCATTACATATAATCCCGAAAACGGGCAGTATATGGCAAGGCTCAACGAGCTTATGGAATACACCGACCTTGTAATGCTTGATATAAAGCATATTAATACCGATGCCCACAGGCGCCTTACGGGTAAGGATAATGGGGCTGTGCTCAGCTTCGCAAAATACCTTGAGGAAAAAGGTGTTCCCGTATGGATAAGGCACGTTGTGGTTGAGGGCTACACCGACGGGGCAGAGGATTTGGTTGCCCTTGGTGAGTTTATAGGCTCTTTGAAAAATCTTAAGGCATTGGACGTTATCCCGTACCATACTATGGGCGAGGCAAAGTATAAGGAATTGGGCAAAAAATATCCTCTTGAGGGACTGCAGCCATTGGCTACGCATAAGGCTCAGGAGGCAAAAAAATACATTCTCGACGGAATAAAAAAGGCAAGAAATTAATTTTTTAAAAAATTAAAAATTTCTCTTGACACGGCAATATATTTGTGATATATTATTCAAGCGTTGAGACGCTGGTGTAGCTCAGTTGGTAGAGCAGCTGATTTGTAATCAGCAGGTCGGGGGTTCGAGTCCGTCCACCAGCTCCATTTTATTCACAATTGAATAAAGCATATGTGGGAGTGTTCCCGAGTGGCCAAAGGGGGCAGACTGTAAATCTGTTGGCACCGCCTTCGGTGGTTCGAATCCACCCGCTCCCACCAAAGTCAAATTATCCGAACCTTGTCATCAATGGTGACACGTTCGGGTTTTTGATTTTTATGGAGTATTGTGTGTAATATTCAAATACTGTGACTATCATATAAACTGAAGAACTATTCCGATAATGATGAAATGCATATATGCCGTCTGCAAAAAAGTAGGCGGCATAAAATTATTTTCAGCTAAACTTTAACCAAACAGTATTTCTTTCCACTATATAAGTGAATCATCGATGATGCAAAAGATGAGGAGGTGTGATAATGGAAAAAAGAGAACTTGATATTAAAATGACCGATATGGCAAAATCAATACTATCATATTGTATGGCTAGAACCTCTAACCATTTTGAAGCTGAGGATTTAGCACAAGATATTATAGTTGAGATTTATAAATCTGCCGATAATATTCGTAATGCAGATGCTTTTTATGGCTTTATGTGGGCGGTTGCAGGTAATGTATATAAGCAATGGTGCAAGAAAAAAGCTAAAAATAAAGAGTGTGAAATTACGGATGATTTGTTTAATGTTGCAGAATTCTTGGATAATGAAAGAGAAGACTTGAATCTTTTGAGACGAGAATTAGCATTACTTTCCGAGAAATATCGTAAGGCGGTTGTTTTATATTACATTGAAAACGAATCTTGTTCGGAAATATCCAAACACCTCTCAATCAGTGAAAGCATGGTTAAATATCTGCTTTTCAAATCAAGACAAATTCTGAAAGAAGGTATAACAATGGAAAGAACATACGGTGAGCAAAGCTATAATCCAAAACAGTTATCCATTCTATATTGGGGTAACGGAAAGAATACATATAATTATATTTATGAAAACAAAATCAGCCAGAATATTCTCTTTGCGTGTTACAATGATAAACTCACAGCAGAGGAAATTAGTATTGAGTTAGGTATTGCCGTGCCTTATATTGAGGATATCCTAAAGCAATTGGTCGAGTGTGATGCACTCGGAATTGACGGCAGAAAGTATTACACCAACATTGTGCTTTTTACTGCAGACTGTGCCGTTGAAGTTGCAAATAAAACAAAGGTATTCAGAAAAAATATTTCGGATGCATTTACTGAAATTATAACAAGAGGAAAGCTTTCAAACTCGGAAGCTTGGTTGGCAGTTTGCTGTATTCTTTACAAAGCAATTTTCGAGAATTTACAATCAAAAGTAAAAATAGAACTTCCTGAAAACAAGTTTGGTGAAAATTGCATTGTATGGGCAGTTGAAAAAGCGATAGATTCAATGAGAAACAAAGGCTTTGAGTTTGGCGTATCAAACACAGAAAACGAAAATGGTGACAGAGTACAATTCTTTGATTTTTTAATTAATGGCGATATGGTACATCACAGTTTTTATTCCTCAAAAAGTTTTACAAATGTTTTTATTGATATAGCAAAAGGTAAAACCCAATTTGATAATGAATTTGAGAATGTTGCTGTTGCTGAGCTTGTAAAAAAAGGCTATGTTCTTAATGATAACGGTAAACTTAAAGTTAATGTTCCTGTGTTCACAAAAGAAGAATTTGAGCAATTTATGAGTCGGTTCAACTCTACTGTTGAATTGGTTGAACAAAATGCTAATGCAATAATGAACGAGGCAGCAAATATAATTAAAAACTATATACCTGTCCACTTGAAATCTCAGGCTTATCAGATGGCATATTTCAGAATATTTGAGGAAGCAATTTCAATGCCTGTTGGTACTCTTGCAGAAAATAAGATTTTGTTCGCGTATAATGGAAATGGGGTTTTACCTACAACCTATATAGTTCTAAAATAACTGCTCATCGCCAAATCTACGATTCATAGGTTGATAAAAGCGGATTAAAAAAGTATAATTTCGGTGAGGTGATAGCTATGGATGTTATGAAAATTGGTGCATTCATAAAAAGTCAACGAACTGAATTAAATATGACTCAGAAAGACCTTGCTGAGAAAATAGGTTGTACCGATAAAGCCATTTCCCGTTGGGAAACAGGCAAAGGTATGCCTGACTCATCTTTTTTAGTTCCACTTGCTGATATGTTAGGGGTAACAGTAAACGAGTTGCTTACGGGAGAAAAAATACCTGAAGAAACTTTTACTCAAAAGTCAGAAGATAATTTGGTTGTTGCTGTACAAAAAACCGAAAAAGCTGTCAAGCAAGGAAAAACAGTAAAATTGTTTTTGGTTGTTGCTATAATCTTTTGTATTTTATCAATTTCATTCCTTATAAAAACCGTAATTGACAAACAGAATACTGTTACATATGTCGGTGACTTTGGAACAAAAAATAGAATTGCTGTAACTGAATTGCTTATTGATTTGGATAGCCGTAATAGCTATTTTTCTGAAAATACAGTTTGCACAGATATTGAAATAAGACTTGATGCTGACGGAAATTTCAAGCATGCAGAAATCAAAATGAATGATGAGTCTATGCACGAATACATCAATATTGTTTTGTTTTCTCCTAGTGAACAGCCAGAACAGCTGTCATACCGAATTATGAAGAAGAACAGTTATTATTCTACTGAAGACGGAATATTATATTCGGATTTATGTGATTTTTTGAAAAACGAAGACTTTATAGAATCTGCTAAAAATTATAGTGAGATTGAAAATTTTGATGAGTTTTATATAACCGGAATGTCAACATTGTATTTTAATTTTGATGGTAATGGTAATACAGGTTTTGCTACTCAACATCTTTTCGCTAATGATGAATTTAAAAAGGTAAGTAATGATTATGGTATGAACGGAAAATATTATGAAATAGGTATTGGTACAATTAATACCGATACAGGTGCAAACTGTACTTGTTTTGGAGTTTATATTGAAAGGTAAAGGCAGAGAGCTTTCGCTCTCTGCCTTTTCTTCATATCTCATTTGATGATTCTCTGCGCTTTTTATTTACGAGGCATTTCAAGTTTGACTTTAATACATTCTGAACAATCTTGATCAAGGTTGATATCTATAATTTTACAGGAATAGGACATACCTGCATTAATTCTATTTAAAATAGCCACATTGTAATATCTAGGAACATAACCAAGGTGTTCTTTGTTTTGTGTTAATACTCTAATTGCATTAGGATCATATTTGTTAGATGGTTCTTTTTCAAAAATCAGTTCATCGCCGATTCTTAAATTGGGTAGCAACTTGCAGTCTTTGCCTTTGCATGGCGAGTGGTGTCTAATGCCCATAATAAAAAAATCGCGTTCTACAGTAGCATCTTCTGGAAAGATGGGATCAATAAAAGAATATGTGTCAATAGGGAGTCGCGCTCCGCTTTTGCGTAACAATTCAAATTCATCAAACTCTGTCAATCCATATTTTTCTAAAATTTTATCAATATCTCTTCTTTTTCTATCTGGCAATCTACTGGCAAAAACTGGGAAAAGCACGTCGCTTTCATATACCCTTTCTTCAGGGAACATATCAAATTTAGTCCATCCACAATTCTCTGCTTTTCCAAAATCGCCATCATATTCAAAAGTGTATTTAGTGTTTCGGCAAAGTTTTCCAATTGTAAAATTGCTCCTTGTTTTAGGATCTTTCCAAACAAGATACAAATACTTTTCATTACACTCCATTTGATTCTGCCTCCTTTAATAAATCATTTAAAATTTCAATTTTTCTCTTCAAGAACTGACAGATTAATTCTTTTTTGGAACTAGATAAAATATCATCCGTATATTCATCCAAAAGAGAGTCTATAGTTTCTTCTGTTAATTGGTTAAGAAAATTCTTCGCAATTTCCTTTGTAACAGAATATTTTTTCAATAAATAACTTATAACTTCTTTATGTGTAGGTATGCTTTTATTCAATCCATCAATGCGTATTAGTGACTTTGATCTGGAATCGACCAGTGAATTAAATCTATTTTTATCTTTCCCTAAAAAACTTGGTATAGATTCCTCTTTTATAAAGCAACACAAAGATGAACCGTTATCGTATAATGGGCAACGCTTGATTGAAAAGATAAACTCTTTTTCGCCTTCAACTTTAATTAATAGTGCCCAGTTACTCTGATGCCTATCGCTATTTCCAATTATAAAATCAAAGAGCATCATTTCTATCCACATTCTAGTTGATTGTAACGGTACAGCGTTAAATATATGCTCAAGACAGTAATATTTACCATCATCTTCGTTTCTCATTTTTTCAACGCTATATTTAGGATATTTGGCCGAAATAAACCAAATACCTTCTTTTAAAATCTCTCTTTCTTCACAAACAAAGTAACTCATGCTACCAATTCTACCTTGGTAAGTTCCTATATCTACTTTTGCCGTTGGTACGTTAAGAATTAAACCAATTCTATATGCTAAGTGCTCTGAAATATGTTCAGTAGTTTCTTTTTGGCTAACAGGATCAATTTTAGGAAATTTGAAAAGTCCTATTTTTCCACCATCTGATTGCAACCATAACTTTTCACTACGACCGCTACCTTCAGCAAAACCATCGTATTCATTCCAAGAGCTGAAATCAATCTTTTCAATCATAACTTATCACCTTTCTCTGCGTTGTAATAGTTTTCTATTATTTTATATTGTTCTGGTGATATCACAATCGCAACCGGTGAGTTGTTTTTCATAACTATTAAAGTTTCGCCTTTTTGAACGCGAGAAAAAAGTTGAGATGCCTTCCCTTTATTAAAATTGGTGATTGGAATTAATCGTTCTAATACATTTGTAATATTCAAGAAAACACACCTCACATTACAATAAATATAGTCAAATTATACCATAATAATGAAAATTTGTCAACCTTTTATATGGTTTATAATAATTATAATAGTAATGAAAATAATAATGACTTTCCCTGTGTTTTGTGTAAAAATGCGGGTTGCTTTTTTATAATATCACATAGCAAGACCTGTTTTTGGTACATGAACAAACAAGGCAGAGAGCTTTCGCTCTCTGCCCATTCTTTATGCTTCGTTATTGGCTCTCTGTGCCTTTAACAGGGCTTGTTCGTGTTGCCAGGCGGCATACTCCTTTCTTCCTTCTTCGCTTTCAAAGAAGGCTTGAATCTGTGGCAAGAAATGCCTTGCAAGGATTTCAAGTTCATGCTTTGGGAGACCGCTTTTAGTTCCTTTATAGGAACCACAGCGGTTATTTATCGCTCTGAAGATTTCTTTACATACTAAACTGCATGCTCTCATCGTCTTCCTGAGATTGCTTTTTCTTATGTTTGTTTTTGCGTTCCTTAACATATTTCTTCTTACCTCCTTCCTTATCAGTTTCACCTATCATTGCAAGGTCAGCAGCAAGATACAAGCCACTGACGGCAAGGTTGCCCCAATCAGTGCCCATTTCACCTTGCTCTTCCAGTGAGTCAAATCGTTGGCTTTCAGTTGCTTCAGCATTTTCCAAACTTCGTCTCGAACCAACCTCTCCAACGAATCCGTCTGCTTCGATAACTTGTTCTCCACCGAGTACTGTATTGAGTTCATTTCGCTCGTTGCTGAATCCATCATTTTCCACAGATAAGATTTCATTGTTTCCTCTACTATCTGATCCAAAGCTTCTTGGGTCGGCAACTTTGATATCGAAACCGTGTTCTCTGCAATGGCTTTCCCAGTCAACGAAATGTGTTTCGCTATCAGATTGTACTGCTCCGGTTTCAGCATTAAGTACATCGGTTGTATCGGTTCTGTCAATGATTTCACCGTTTCTTTCGTCACGGCATCTATCTGATTTAGTCGTTTTAAATTTTTCATATCCATAATTGAATAATACCTCCATGTTAGTTTTTAAATATTTGTTTTCGGGCAAACGATTATCTCTGAATCGTTGTCCATCAGGTGTTGTGTAGGTGATGTATTTATAACTGTCAACCCATTTTACACCGTACCCAAGTTTGTTCATTTTATCAATGAACTGTTGCTTGCTTCTGCTCACAGCAACTGCATAATCAATTGCATTTGCAAGCTTTAATTTTTTGCTTTCACCACGAAGAGCTGCTCTGTATTCTTTTTGATTCATAGAGCGTTGCTCTGGTTTTTCGTATGGCTTTAGTGTTTCCAAACCATATCGCTCGCATATCTCATCCGACTTGCGACGCAGTTCTTCCAAACCTTTTTCGTTGATTTGGATTTTGTATCCCGTTTCACAGTTTACAGAATTCACTACGAAATGATTGTGCCAGTGGTCTCGGTCAATGTGAGTTGCAACCACAACTTCGAAGCCATCAAAGGCTTGCGCTAACTCCAGACCAATCTTATGTATGGTCTGCGGAGTAACACCACAATCGGGTTTAAAGGATTGAACATACTGTTTGAAAAATACACCCTTAGCTTTTCCAAAACTGTTTTTGGTTGCCATGAATTCTTCGTATGCTGACTCGGGAACACAGTTCTGACCGCTTACAAGATTTGCTCCGTTGTAGTTGGTTTTCTTGTCCTGCATGACGTAATTCAGCACTCGTTTCATAGCATTAGCTGTCTGTGTTTTTTCAGGGATTGCAACGAAGGTTGCCATTAACAACACCTCCTGACAATCTCATTCAGAACAGATAACATCTCAGTATATTTCTGCTTAACTTCTTGCAGGTCTGGGCAGGTTATCTTACCCATATTGCAGAGAGTAGTCAGCTGATTTATGTTTCTACCGATAGCTTTCTGCTCTTTCAACACATCGCTCAAACCATCGACAACAACTATTTGTTTATCGAGAGCTGACAGCGTAACGAATTCGGTGAAGTTCATATTCACCTTTGTTGCTTTTTTCTTAATTGCTGCGTAATCGGATTCTCTGAATCTCATAGCAATTACTTTTGTTTTGTTACTTTTAATAGTTAACCTCCAATCTGTAATGTCTTATACATTACCTTGTATTTTCTTTTGTCTTACACGAAGACGGGGGTTCGGGGTTCACCCCGACAAGCTGTTTGTATATACAAACAATATGCTTGCCCCAGCTAAAGCAGGGACTTTTAATACTCGCATTTACATCACTCCTTTTATATTAGATTTTTGCATCTCCCGATTCTGTCTTACGAGAGAAAGTTCATAACCCATCCTCGTTCAATGCAGTTTGCCTGGCATCCAACAGAGATCCTTTTACGGCTTGTGGTTGGTGTTCGGCTTACCGATTCTCTTGCGAGAGTGCTTTTGCACCTTTCTCCATCGGCACGGAATTTTTTTCCGCTGTCATCGCTCAATCCACCCATCCCACATATCTCTGTTGGCAGGCTATTCAATTTTCAAGGTTCGCGGAAATTTAACCTTCCATATATACCCCGACATAAGAAAAGCTAAATATTCCAAAAAAATAAAAATTTTTTTAAAATTTTTTCATTGGCAAAAAAAGACAAAAAAATAAGACCTTCGAGAGTGTATTCTCGAAAGTCTTATTGCTATATATTCAGTTATACTTTAGTTCGTTTATCTATCTCTTTATGTGCTTTTTCAAGCATCACTTTTTTCTTTTTAGAAATAGCACTTTGAGTTTGGTAACCTAATTCTTTAGCGATTTCTTCTTGCGTTTTTTTCTTTTTCATGAGGTCATATATTTTCTGTTCTTCTTCATTAAACACGCTCATAAAAATCTCATCCCATTCTTTTTCAGAGATTTCTTCAACCTGAGCTTCAACGCTTAAAGACGGTTCACAAACAACTGTTCCACCAGCCTCTTCCAATTCATCAAGAGACAAAGTTGAACCAGATTTTACTCGGGTGTGATATGTCTTTTTAACATAGTCTTTTTTATCATGATTATCCTTTACGCTATCATCATAATCTTCCAGCTCAGCAGTCTTTTGCTGTATTTTTAATACTCTCGGTAGCTTATATACATGTTGAAAAGCTTTCATCCTATGAGCGAGAAATCTATCGGCAAATATATCTAACACCTTTGCAACTTCTTCCTCTGTTAAATCATCAACATCCTTACCAAGCTCTTTTGCGTATTCTTCAGCGATTGCAATAATCTTATCCTCGTTAACTTCAAAAACAGTATTGATTATTTGCTCTGCTCTGCCTTCTTCAATCAACCTTGCAACTGCACTTAACACGATTATCTCCATACGAGTAGCAATTATTCTCACCGGAGAAAGAGGAGAAAAGTTTTTAAGAGATTTTCTCTTGAGAGTTATGACACTCTGAAGACTCCAAGCCTTAGCATAATTATATTTTACTCGTTGAAACAGTTCTCTGTTTTCAGGACTAATTTTATTTGTATCCATCAACGGCTTTCTTGAAAGATAATCTGCCTTTTCCACATTTGCCTGATACTCAGGTATGTCATGCATCATATCATTATCTCTAAAAATCTTGAAAAATTTCTCATCCATCAACTTCACCCCTTGAATTCAAATTTTATGTAAGGAGCGATTAAACCCCAAGAACATTTGTTCCTGGGGTTTAATTATATCACGAGTTATGAGTTTGTCAATATTAATTTAAAAAAGAAAGATGTACTGATAAATAAATCAAATTTAAAAAATACTAGTATTTTCATCAATAATCTTTTTAGCATAAAAGGGTCGAACTTTTCATATTTAGAGATAATATAATTGAATAATTTTATTACGAAACTTCGTCTGAATCAGTTTGTTTTTCTTCGTATAATTCATGGCGTAGCTTGTCCAAATCATAACTTCTCATTCCAACAATTTTAAGAACTTCATCCTTTAGATAACTTCCATTTTTATCTGTAAACTCACCAAAAGCAAAATCGAATTCATAAACCACATTTGGAGAACCATCAATTTCTTCTTTGTACAGTTTTCGTAATTTTTGTGATAAAACTTGTAGTTCTGTTATACAAGAGGGTTCTATTGAATTGTTATTGGTTTTTTCTATGATAAATGTTTCGAAAAGTATTTCTACTGATAAATCGGGAATTTCATGTTTAAATCTATTGAAATCACCATTAGAAACTTCTATATGAGTGATATTTCTTTCGATGTGAATTCGCCCAGATTTAAAAGCATGAAAAAAAGATGAATAGAAAAAAACATATCGCATATCTTTAGCTTGTTGTTCTTTTATCCAATTAACGGCTTCATTTTTATTAACGCCTATCAAAGATGGTAGATTAAAGTCTTGCCCTGTAATAGCAGCAATACGTATAGACCATAATTTATCGATAGGTGAGTTCTTAAGCAAATTATAGTCAGAGTCACAAACTTCCGTTGCTTTTACTACATCTATACCATTATCACTTAAATATTCAAGCTGATGGAAACCCAAATATTTATTTATCACTTTTATTTCTGGTTGGTTTATTACATCTTCCATATTTGTTTTTCTCCTTAGCACTATTTATCTCTCTGGTTTTTAAATCTTGTTTTTGCATTTCTATAACCATATTAGCAATAACTTCATCCTCGTGAGGATTAAATAAATATTTCACAATAGTTTGAGGTATTACTATTAAAGAAGTAAAAAGCCCTATGAAACTAGTTAAATATGAAACAATAACTGTAGTTTGATTTTCTTTGTAGTAGTATGTAATAACAATGGGAATAGCAATTAGCAAAAGCAAAACAACTACAAACGCAATGATAACTAAATAATAGAACTGCCATTTTTTCTTGTTTTTTGTATCTTGATTTGTGCGATATTGTGTTACATATGATTCTAACAGAAGTGAGTAATAGTGATTTCTAGTTAGAAGTTCTTGTTCTTCACTAAACTGAGAATCCGAAAAAACCGTAACATTCTCTGGACTAGTTCCAGACAATGTTGTTTTAAGATTTTTTTCATATAATCTTTTTGTTTTTCTAAAAAAAATTTTAAACTTAAGAGCATTAATACCGTTCTTTATTTTATCAAATAACATTTATTTCATCTCCAAAGGATATAATTCTTTAATTTCGTAATAACGTATAGTTGCTTTATTAATGGTAACTCTAAAGAATTCAGACATCTTAGATATTATTTCTTTATCTGTTTTGTTTTCCTTTTTTAGTGTATTAATAAGATTAATGGTTTGTCCCTTTGGCATTAAAATTGCTCTAGCAAAGTAATCTGCTTTTTGCTCGTCTTCATTCGTTCTCAATTTAGAATATTCACGATGTGATATTTGTGTTTGTGTTCTCATTTGAGAATAATGGCCTAACTCGTGTGCAACAATTAATCGTGATTGATATTCATTTAGACCTTTTTTCACTACTATAAGTTTGTTTGTGTTGGTACCTGCAATAAGATTTTCTTGATCGCAAAGAAGTAATCCCGTTGTGTTATGTCCCAAAGTTAATCTTTGCACTTCAAACCCTTTTTGCCGAGCAACAGCAACAATATCTACAGCATCAGAAGTTGGTGAGTTGCAATCGTTACAAAAATCTAAAACAGATTGTTCTATTTCAGTTTTTTGTTGAAGTGTTAAATTCATATTTAAAAATCCCCCTTTTTTTCTTAAACACATTAATTATCACCTAATTTTAATATATTTTGTTTTTACTATTCACAAAAAAATATTAAAATATGTATGGTTTTATTCATGTTTTTGGTCTTGGTGTTTAAAGTTATTTAACTTAAATTACGTCTAATGTATCTTTGTGCATATTGGAATGTTTTTAATCCAAGCTTCTTTACTAAATTGTTTTTGGCTCCTTTCAAGGCATGCTAACAAGACAATAATAAAATTAAAGTTCACTGTTAGAGAATACTATTTTTTATTATTGACAAGCTATAGTCATCCATAAATTACTAATAGAGTAACTTCATAAATCACGTAAAAACAATTAACCAAAATAATTTTAATTCTTTTTTTAAATGTTATCAAGTAACCCTACACTTATATATGACAAAAAACGACAAATACTTCACATTTTTTTGCGAAAATTTTCTGTTTCTCTGTTTTGAACAAATTGCAGCCGACGATATTGGTGAAAATCACAACAAAAAACTCCCCGAAACCCATCAATTACGGAAGGTTTCGGGGAGAATTGTTATTTATTTGCCTTTATTGTAAATGTTGCACCCCAGTTATTAAGCACCTCAACAGAAGAAAAACCTGCTTGAAGCAAGGCTTCGGTTTCGTGTTCAACAGTTAATGGGGTATCATAATGATAAAACTCATTATCATCAATTCCTTGTTCCTTTTTGAGACGAAGAAGTTCCTTTCGGAAGGCTTGCTCGTCTTCATCGGTCAATGCAAAATAATCGGTAAGAATAAAATATCCGCCATCTTTTAATGATTTACAGAGTTTTGTATAAAGCGGTATCTTTTCTTCTTTTGTGAAGTGATGCAGGGATTCAACCGATACTGCTGCATCAAAAGTATTTTCGTCAAAAGGAACATCAAAATATGAACCGCATATTAAAGACAATTCCTTTTCGGGAAACTTGTTTTTCAATGCGTTCAGCATTGATTCTGTCAAGTCAACACCTGTTATTTTGGCAGATGGGTTAAGTCTGAAATAATGTTCCAATTCCAAACCTGTACCACAACCTAAGTCAAGTATTTTTGCACCAGCGGTCTTTGGCAAACAATCGGCTGTAAACGGATAAAACACATCAGATGATTCTATATTGGTCATCATATGTTCATCGTAACCATCCAACCTTTTATTAAAAAATTCATTCATTTTTTCGAGCATAATTTATACATACTCCATACTATTTATAAATTCTTCAACCTGCTGTTTTGTTTTCAAAACAACAGTTTTATTTTTATACTTTTCCGCTATTTCAGCATAATAGCTTCGTCTTTCCTTATTTCTACATCCGTATAAGGTGAATTTTAAAAACCACCAATTAAAGTCATTTTTATAACCTTCTTGTCTGCGTGATTTTGTTCGCTTTAAAGCACGGAAAAAACAAGTAAAACGAGGTAGAAGAAGAAATATTATTTTATCGGCTTTTTCAAACCTTTCATCAATCATCAGATATTTATAATATCCGTCAATAATCCAATCGTTCTGTGCCATAAACTCTGCAACTTGTGGCAGAACAACTGAATCATCAATAGGCTTCCATTCCTTATCCCATTTAATCGAATCAAGGTGAAGAACGGGAATATCCTTTTTCTTAGCTATATAATCTGAAAGATATGTTTTCCCGCTTCCAACATAACCTAAAACTGCGATTTTCATTTTCCTTCACCTCCACATTAATTTTGGTTCAACTATGTTGATTTTCATCTGTAACAATATGCAATATTTCCGTACTTTTATTGCTCAAATATTCTTTTAAAAATGTAGGATATACCGTATGGTTGTCAAGTTCATCAATGGGTATCCATACCATATTTTCTCTTACGCCTTGAGTATAGCTGTCGCTGCTTAAATCTTGGTTGCCTTTAGCTTTCATAAGAAAATATAAAGCTATTTCGTGACAGTTCAGATCCTTGAAAAACTCACTTGAATCAGTGAAAAAGTTTTCGTGAATAACTGCTAAACGGTCAATCTCATAATGAATTCCCGTTTCTTCAAAGATCTCACGAACAACAGCATCCTCTGCTTTTTCACCCATTTGTACTCCGCCACCGACAGAGTAGAAATAATCAACCTTATCATTAGTTGCAAGCAATACACAACCGTTTTCAACAATAATTGCAGCCGCACGGTATCTGAACCAATTGTTTTCTTTTGTAAATCCGCAATCGAACATGTTTTATTTCTCACTTTCAAGCATTTTTCATTATCCACTTCACAGACTGTTTCAATCCGCCAACAGTTTTTGTTTCTAAAACCACACGGCAGTTTTTGTCTTTTGCCAAGTTAATATATTTTTCAATATCTAGTTCACCTGTGCCAAGTGCAAGGTGATTTTTTATACCTTTTGCATCGTGTAAATGAATATGAGTCAGACGCTCTTTATGTTTCATTATAAATTCTTCATCAGCACCGCCAATGCCGTGAGTATGCCCCACATCAAAAGTTAAAGCAAAAACTTTACTTTCCAATAGTAATTCAATAGCTTCTTTTTGAAAACCTTCATAACCGTCACAATTTTCTATGCAGATTTTGATATCAGCGTCATCGATAGCAGTCTCACACATTTTCCTGAAATCAACAATACTTTTAAAATACTGCTCTTTGTATTCAGAAAAAAGAAGTACTTTTCTGTCAGGTAAGGTGAAATATACACCTTTTGCCATATGCATATTAAGTACTTTAATATCGAGTTGCTTTGCAATTTCTATGGTATCTGCAACAGTTTTTATGTAAGCTTCTGCAACGTAAGAATTGAAATCACATACATTCAGGTTTTCGTCAAGGTGAATTGTATAATAAATACCGTATTTATCAGCGATGCTTTTGAAATAATCCACATCAATTTTATCAAGCTGATATTGTGGCAGGTTCATATTAAGCTCAATAAAATCAATACCTAACTCTGCACACAGATTTGCACATTCTTCAAGAGTACTTGTCTCAATTAATGTAGGCATACCGTAGTTTATTTGTTGCATATTTTCACCTTATTTCACAGCAAGTGTAGCAATATACTGGGGATAGTATTTACCGATTATGTTTCCGCCTTCTCCGTCACGGTCTTCGTATAATGCTTTGAGCACAAATCCAGCTTTGAGTTGACCACCGATTTGTTCATCTAATGTGTGACTGAACTGTATGCCATCACCATTTGCAATCATTGCATCACGTTTTTCTTTCGGCATTTTAAGAGGATTGAATGGCAAAGGATTAACCACTTTTAACGGGTCGCTTTCATCAAACAAATAGTTAATACCGTTATCCATACCTGCGAGTAATCTACCACCTTTTTTGAGCATGCGGTAACATTCATTCCAGATATGGCAAACATCTTCAACATAGCAATTTGAAACGGGATGAAAAATCAAATCAAAACTTTCATCTTCAAAAGGAAGGTGCTTTGACATATCACCTTTGATAATTTCAATACTATATCCTTCTCTTTCGGACACCATTTTTTCTGCTTCAAGCTGTTTGTCAGAATAATCAAACACAGTACATTCTGCACCGAGTTTTGATAGTACAGGCATCTGCTGACCGCCACCACTTGCAAGTCCTAATACTTTTTTGCCTTTCAACTCACCAAACCACTCGTGTGGAACAGTAATGCAAGGTGTAAGGTAAACTGAAAAATTATCTGCAGTAGCTTTTTCGTATTCTTCGTGACTTATGGGTAGTGACCATTCGCAACCATCCTCCGCCCACGAATCCCACGTTTCTGAATTTATTTTTGTATAGTCAAACATTTTCTTGCCTCATATTGTTTATATAATCATCTGCTTCTTTTCTACTTTTAAAAATTATAATATCTTTTTCGCTATATTTCTTCAAAAGTTCCAAAACCTTTGGTTTGCTTTGTGTGTTATAGTTTCTGATAAATTCGAGAAGTTCTTCATCAACTTCTGTTTCTATCCACGGCATATCAGAGCGTGTTTTACCTTGTCTTTGCATAATGCCATTAATACAAACCTCAACAGGATAATCAAGGAAGAAAACTGTATCGCATTCTTTCATACGAAGTTCTATTGAAGAACCATAGTTGCCATCAATTATCCATTTATCAAGTGCTATAATATTCTGCAATCTTTCAAGAAAAACCGATTTACTTACTGTTGTTTTATCGCTATTCCAATTTAATAAATCAAGGTGGTATAAAGGCAAGTCTGTAAGTTCGTGTAATGCTCTTGAAAATGTGCTTTTACCTGAACCGGGACAACCTATTACAATTACTTTGTTCATTGTTTTTCCTCAACAAAATCAATCAACTGTTTCAAATTATGTATTGTCCATTCATCATTGTTTTCACCGCTTCTGTCAAGATAAAATGAAGTGAAACCTTGCTCTCTTGCACCATCTGCCTCTTCTTTGCAATCGTCAACAAATATACTTTCAGAAGCGATTACTCCTTGTGCTTCAAGTGCAGCATTGAAAATAATCGGACTTGGTTTTCCTGCACCGACTAATGAACTTGCAGTAAAGGATGTGAAATATTTTGCAATACCAAGTTGTTGTAATGTAAATTCAAGTGATGGTGATGTGTCGCTGATAACTCCCATTTTGTAGCCTTGGCTTTTAAAATATTCAAGCACCTCTACTGTTTCAGCGAACAATGCTCTGTCACCATTGCACCAAATCTCATTAAAGAGTATGTTAGCTTTGGTTTTAACGTCTTCTGTAACACCTTCACCAACAAGCAAATGATAATAATATCTCTTGAAAAACTCTTGCTCGTCCTGAAGAGTCTTATACCAAGGTTTTCTGCCTTCACTTGCTAGGTGGAACAAATCCATCATCTTTTTATAAGACAATTCAAATGGTTTGCCACTCCACTCGCTAATTGTCTTATCACGCCACGCTTCTTTTTCAGTAGTAAAATATGTCAATGTTCCGTCACGGTCAAAGAATATTGCTTTGTAGTTCATAATTATACCTTTCTTGCTTTTACAATTAAAAAGTTTGGTTTTATATATTCTTTAACTATTGTAGGAAGTTTTTCAATTGCCCATTCTTCCGGTGTTGGCTCACTAATTTCTTCAATTACAAAACCTGCTTTTGCAAGTGCATTTATAACATCACTGAATGTTCTATGGTATTTTATAACACCGTCAACATACCAATGTACTTTTCTTTCACCAGGTTCGTTGTAATTTGAAAATGTATAGGATACTCTTTTGCCTTTTAAGTTTTTATTAAAATGACCATTGCCGTCAATAGTAGCCGTAATAATAGGATGTTCTTGTGAGAACAACAGTTGACCACCATTATTCAAAACAGAATACATTTCTTTTGCAAATGCATCAAAATCTTTTATGTAATGAAAAGCAAGAGAACTGTAAATGAAATCAAAACTTTCGCCTAGTTTTGCAATATCTGTCATACTCATATTTACATATTCAATTTTTTCATTAGCTGATTCGCTCTTTGCTACCTCAAGCATTTTTTCAGAAATATCAACACCGACAACACGCTTTGCACCACGATGAACAAAATCAATACAGTTATGACCGTAACCACAACCTAAGTCAAGTACTGCTTTTCCAGTTAAATCAGGTAACAATTTTGCCATTGCAGGTTGTTCGAGTAAGTCATTGTAATTTGTTTCAGCTGCACGCAAGCTCTTATAACCTTCAAAAAATGTTTCGTTATCATAAATGTTTTGGTTACTCATACTAAACTCCTAATTATAAATACTTTTGCATATAAACTAAATTCTGATATGTACCGTCTTTGAGTTTGAAGAATTTCGGTTCTACCGATATAACTTGAAACCCGAATTTCTCATAAAGTTCTTTAGCTCGGTTGTTTCCCTCGATAAATTCAAGGTCAACAATTTCTGTACCATTATGTTCTTCTGCCGCTTTTACTAGCTCTTTGAACATTGCCGAACCAATGCCAATATTCCAATACTTTTTCTGAAGAGCTATACCTACTGTTGCTCTATGGGAAGTCTTACTACCGGTCTTAAAAGTGATGTCACAGTTGCCTGCAATTACACCATCTACATAACAAGCAATAAACAAAGTGTTCTGACTTTCCCGAACATTATGAATAAATTTCTCTTCACTTTCTACAGTAACACTCTCCCAATCTTCAATTGTGCGAGAAAGAAACTCTGTTTCACCACTGGAAGTTTTAATACTGTTAAGTAACATTTCGGCATTTTCAATTTCAGGAGTTTTTAATATTGCTTCCACACCATTTTTCAATATAACCTTCTTTTCTTCAAATATCATTTCAATACCTCCTAAAAAACAAAACAGGCACCTCCGAGAATACGGAGATGCCTTAATTTACAAAAAGATAAAAACTATATCAATCGCAAACGGACAAAACGGCTCTCCTGTTTCGGAAATTAAGATTCATTGTCATTTTGTCCACCTGCCTTTCAGTAATTTTCTATGATTATACTCTTATGTATCAAGAAAGTCAATATTTTGAAAAAACATATAATTTTGCTTATCACTTAAGTAATCATAAAGTTTTTTAGTGTTATCAATCGATAAAAACCTATAATGATTGTTGAACTGTTACAAGGTTTATGATATAGTGTTATCAAACAATAAATCAAAATAGCGTTTGTTAACGAATTTGTTTTTAGGATAATGCACATGTATTGATAACAAGGAGTCTAACTATGGAAATTGATTTTGGATTATCTGTCGCATTTGACGGAAAAAACTATACATTGATGGTCGCAGACCATATAAAAGAATATCCAATCGGCGGTTTAATATGTGAATATTGTCATTTATCTCCCGCTGATATAAAGAATGTTATTACTTCATTGTCAGATTTAAATAACGAAGTTACACCTGATAATGTTATTTCAACACATATGCAATTTCATCAAAAATTGCTCGAAACTTTTCCTCCTGTTACAGCAACTATGATTTCATTAGAGTTTTTACACGGTCTTGAAGATTGGATAAAAGCAATTCGAGAAAACAGAACTGATGAATATATAAATGACTTTTTCGAAATAAAAGAAAATGATAAAATTAGAGACTTTATCTTGGCTGATACATCATATGCAGAATTCGGGTGTACTGATATTTTTCAAACAATGCTATCCTCTTACTATAGTTTTGCTATGAATTATATAAATGTCAAATATATGTTCAATCAGATACTTGGGAAAGATGGGGATTCTGAACAACGAGATAAGGTGCTTGAATTGTACGGCGATATGTATGGCAATCTTATTGATATGCAACACATCGATTTTCGCATAATGTATACAATAGAAAACGGTCTGGAATCTTTATATACCATAAAGTCATCAATGTCCCTTTTGCTCTTTGAAATGGCACATTGTTTGCAAGAAGATAAACAGATTCTTGTTTGTTCAAACTGTAATGAAGCATTTGTTCCCGAGGGTAGATGTGATGCTATATATTGCTCATATCCATCTCCGCAAAATGCAAACAAAACTTGCAGGGAAATTGGAGCTCAAGTAGCAAGAAGTAATAAAGAAAAAACGGATATTGTAACTAGAGAGTACAGAAAAGTATATATGCGATATAAGATGATGACCAAACGGCATCCGGAGGATCGTTCAAAAAAGAAACTATTCGAAGAATTAACTCATGGAATAAAAGAATGGAGAAAAGGTTTAAATGATGGCACAAAAACTACAGAAGATTTCTTATTATGGCTTGAGCAATTTTAAAGTCATGATAATATTACTATTTTAAGAAGTTGATTAGATTATAAGTCGAGGTGAATTCTAAATGTCGAAAAACAGAGATGACTTTACAAAAACAACAATAAATCGAGCCGCAGCAAGAGTGGGATATCGCTGTTCTTATCCAGGATGTCTAAATGCTACAATAGGCGCATCAATGGAAAGTAACGATAGCGTTTCAACACTCGGTGTAGGAGCACATATATGTGCTGCAGCAAAAGGCGGACCAAGATATGATGAAAATATGACCGTTGATGAAAGGCGTGGTATTGATAACTGCATTTGGTTATGTCAAACACATGCAAAACTTATTGATACGGATGTAGAAACATACACCGTTGAAGTTATTAAGGGTTGGAAAAAAGAAGCAGAAAAAAATGCATCTTTAGCACTAGCAGATACTAATTATTTTGATGAATATTACAGAAATAATGGTGAAAATCTATTTGCATTAGAAGGTATATTTAATGGTTTACTTGCAGAAGGCGATTATAAAACACTTTCAGTAATGTTGAACCAATACCATTCTTCTTTTTCTGAGGTTTATGACGAGCTGGTATTGAGATTTAATATTATTTATGATGTATATTGCAACCGAAATAAATTAGCAGAAGATTTAACTGAATATTTGAGTTTAAAAGTCAAAACAGGCGTTGACCAAATAATAGAGGTATTCGTATCATTTTTGATGCGAAGCGAATTATCATTAATACTTCCTTTTGCCGTAAATCCAAAATTAAAAGAGCTTGCAGAGTTAACCATAGAAGAAAAGTTAATTTCACAACTAATCAAGCCAATAGAAGACGCTGAACCGTTTGAAATAGCAACGGAACATGAATCCCTCTTTAATAAAACAATTTCATATATAGCATTTGATAAAAAACTTTACACGCTTTTGAACGACAAAAAAGAAAACATAACTATAACTAATGAGGAGTTTTATTATAAGATAATTTTTGCAGTATATAGCACTGTGAGGAATGTAGTTGTTTTGTCTTCTGACTATCAAAAAGAGTTAGATTACATACAACAAAATTTCGATAAAATTAATCGACTGGATATCGAATTACAAATCCCTATATTTGAGAGACTACTGAACATTTCAATAAATAGTCCAGATGATTATAATGTAATTTACTCCCATTGTCCTTCACAGGTAAAATCAGTTAACTCTATAGTAGCATTAAAGAATCTTTTTGATGTTATCAACAACTTTGAATCTATAGATATAGAAAGTTTGCTAAAATCTTCAGTTGAGACAAATAATTTCTGGGCGTTATCTGAATATGTTTCAAAATTAACACCACAGAATCAAGAGTTATTTTTAGACGAACACCAATTTTTATATTCAAAAGACTCTACTTTCATTTACAGAAAACATTTATTATCAGAAGATAATGCTAATTTGAAAGTTTTGATTGAGCGATATAAGGATAAATACAAAAAAGATTTTTTATTTCATTGCGTAGCCGCTTTTCACTCCGAAGACACAGAAGGTGAGTTACATTGGTTAAAAAGCAATTGGAATTTGGTTCAAGGTCAACACTTGCCGGCATATTTAGATGCTTTAGTAAAATTTGAAAAATATGATGATTTGTATCAACTATCATTATTATTAAAAGATAAAGATATTAAATATAAAATTGCATGTTGGCTTCAAAACAGCTCAGAAACCAAACACATAGAACAAAGCAAATCAATTTACTTGGAACTCATTAGCGAGGGATTTTCTTCTCGTGGTTTACATCACAATTTAGCTGTTATTCATTGGTCTTTGGGAGAGGTTGAAAATGCTCTTGAGCATTTTCAAAAAGAATATGATTTATATCCGGATGTTCAATCATTAAAAGGGCTTTTAAATTTAAGACATCAAACCAATAGATTCATTGATGATTCTTATTTTAAAAATGCGAAAGCATCAACGGATGCAAGCATACAAAATATGGTCGGCTCAACATTAATGCGTCTAAACAGAAAAAATGAAGCAACCATTCATTTTCTACGTTCCTTACTCATTGATGACAATAATCCCTATTGTTTAAGAGGATTGTATGCCGCATATTCAGAACTTGATGATAATGAACCTGACATGGTTGATTGTAATACTGTTTGCGAACTTAGAAATGGAAATGAATTAGTAAAAGTTGCTATTCATAAAGCTGAAACACTTGAGAATATCCAAGCTAATTCATTTGCGGAGTGTATTCATTTTTCAGAATACGATGAAAAAACGGCTAATCTTATATATGCAAAACAAGGCGATGTGGTCTCTGTTTTTGGTTGTGATTACACCGTAGAAAAAATAACTTCATTAAATAGTTATGTTTCTTCTTTTGCTTTTGCTGATATAATTAAAGACCCTTCTACTAGAAAAATTGAAGGAATCGATGCAAATGATTTAATTGAAAGCATTACAGATATTTTAAAAGAGGAACAGGCGAAAAAGCAAGACATTATAGATGAGTATAATACTTCGCAATTAAGGTTGCCTTTACCTTATTTAGCAAACGTTTTTGGTAAAAGCCAACTTAATACGTGTGAATTTCTCTTGTTTGGAAATAAAGCTAAAATCAGAAACAACACAAATGATATTTCTTCTGAAGAAAATGATGTTACGTATATACTATCCTATGACAGTATAGTAATATTAGCACATTTAGATATGTTAGAAGAATTAAAAAATTTAAACTATGTATGTCCTATTCAAGTGAAAGAACAATTATTAAGTGACATAAATGGTGAAATATCAGATATTAAAAATAAAAGACAAGTAGGTTCAATGTCTTATTCCAACGACAAATTAACTCTATTTGAGCATAACCAACAATCACGCCAGTCTAGATATCAATTTTTAATACGAATAAGAAGTTTTCTTGAAAATGCGACATGTAAAAATAGTTTAGATTTCCATAGTGACAAGTTTGATTTTGGCGAATTTGTGAAGCACAACTTTTTTTGTGAGAATAGTTGTTTGGCTATGTTACAAAGTATTAAAAACAGCGTGCTTCTTTCTGATGAACAATTCTTATATTCAATTGCAAATCTTGAGGAATTAGCAACAGTTGGTATTTGTCATATTCTAACTCGATGCAATTACACGTGGGAAGAACTGTTGCAGAAGATAAAAACATTATCTCAAATGAACTTTTCATATTATTTCCCACCAAATCTTTACAACCTAATTGTTGAGTTAATATATGCAGACGAAGAAAGGGTCGCAGAAGGCGAAATTGCGCTGAGTCAATGGTTGTTGTATGATTTAGAGGATGAGCAAACATCAGAATATCACAGACAAGTTATAATTCAATTGATTAGAGATTTGGCGACAATAGACCCCGATTTTAGAGATTTACAAACCCCTTTGCATAAAATAGCCGTTCATCATTTTGTTAGTTTGTATCCGGAGGAAACGAACAAAATAATATACGATGCGTTTTCTAATCTCAAAGATAATATCTCAAATATTGAAATTGAAGATTAACCACAAAGGAACACCAAGAAAAATATTTCTCGGTGTTCCTTACAGCCTGTCGAAAAAGCCCCTCTTTTGTTAGACTTTTGTAGTATATTAATTCCACAAAACATCACAAACTTTGATAAATACATTTGTGGTTTTTATGTATGCAATTGCTCGTTATTTTGTATAAGTTTGCAACAAAACATTTTTTAAAATATTTCTATTAATATCATCCGGAACATAGTCACTTGTATCAACTTCATTAAGGAATCTATTCATATCATTTTGTACCATTCCCTTAAGTTCAACTTTCTCATCAGGAACTAATAATGAAATCAATCTGTATACATCTCTACAATGTTTCTTTATGTGTTTGGATTGTCCTTTTTCGCCTGCTTCACGTCTGTCTATCAACTCGCACCAGGCCTTCACTTTAAAAGGAATTAAATATTTTTCATCCAACACCGAAATACCATCAACCACGCGCATTCCGTCCAACATAAAATGATAGTAATCGTCGTTCAAAAGAATAGCTGATAAACTAGATACATCGTCGGAAACATGTATAGGTATGAGATGTGTATCAGCAGGGATTTCTAAATTGTTTTTTCTGGAGAACAATTCTATCATTTGCGGATATTCTGAATTTTCTGGTTTTGTAAACCTATAGAAATTCTTTTTGTCCGAATTCCATTCTATAGTATAACCCGCAGCTTTTACAAATGACCAAAACGCCTTCCCGAACTCACTATTAATATTTTCTACTATTAAAACCACATCTAAATCTTTTGTGGCACGAAACTCTAGACCGATTTCATCAAAAATGATTGCACAAGCAGAACCACCTATAAGCACATAATTAGTTTTATATAACTCAAAAAACTCTTTGAATTTTTCAATCCCAGTTATCGTCAACATTAAATACATCTCCCATAATTTCATCTAATGCCATTTGTATTCGTTCATCTTTATGATCCTTGAATTGAGCAAATAAAGAAATAACATCAATATAATTCGAATCGCTCAATATTTTAGGATCATATTTAAATTGTTCGACAGTATAAAATGAATCATCAAACAAATTATATCTATCAATGAAGTTCGATGCTTCCATTTCGGCTATTTCTTTACTTGATGCTGCATAATAAGACATTGTGCTATAGTTTAGTGTCCAAGATAAACGAGTTAAAGCTAGTTCATTGGACATTAAAAATTCGTACGGTCTGTTTTTTACATAATAGACTCGTGATACAGGATTAAATAAAAACTCCTTGCCTTTTTCCCAAAACAATTTCTTTGCTATGCTTTTATAAGCTTTCCTTGTGTTATTGCCTACTGTATAAATCAATTCTCTATCTACCAATTCATTCAAAGCTCTATTAATTGTTGCAACAGATAATGGTAACTGATTTGACAATTGACGTGCGTTGGTTTCTTTAACTCGATTCAGAAGCATATAGATAAAAAGCACTTGGGCTTGAACAGAAAAATATGAATCATACTCTTTTTTTACAACATCTTTTTCTGTTAAGTTCATCATCATATTTGGAATGTATATTTGATGATTAGGCACAACAAATGCAAAGTCGGATTGAATTAAAGCATTTCTTTGGGATAATCTCAATTCATCCACCACTAACACAGGATAACAACCCGAAATTTTTTCTATTTGATTTTGCTGTTTTCTTATTGTGTTTAATTTAATATCAAATTTCTTTTTAGATTTTGTTAATATATATTTCTGTTCGTTTCCACTAAGTTGAAATTTCAAAAAATCAAATTCATCTTTGAGAAACAATGGGAAATTTCTTTCATATTCGTTATATAAGAAATAAATCTTATTACCAAAAATTGATTTTAAATAAAAAATAGTATCATTCATACGTTCACCTCATTTCTCTTGCATTATATCAAACGAAATGAGATAATGCAAGTATTTTGATGCAATTTGTTTGTTATATAATATTGCAATTTTATCTCTATGTGGGATATCTTTTCTTTGTTTAATGCGGTGAAATTTTTTAACCTACAAATATATTGACTTTTTAATTAAATTGCTTATAATATATTTAGAACAAATGTTCGCTTGTTGGGGTGCGATTATGATAGATGTTTATGAAAAATGTCCTGTATTTGAAGATTTAAGTTATACATTGAGAATGGTGACAACTGATGATTGTTTGGATTTATTAAAAGTTTATTCGGATGTGAAAGCTGTTCCGTTATTTAACAGTGACAACTGTGGTGGGGACGATTTTTATTACACTACAAAAAACAGGATGATGGAAGCAATAAAATATTGGCTTTGGGAATATAGCAGACAGGGTTTTGTCCGTTGGTCGATTGCGGATAATCACAAGAAACAAGTTATAGGAACGATAGAGTTATTTCATCGTGATGCAAATGATTATTTTACAAATTGTGGCTTGCTGCGACTTGATTTGAGAAGTGATTATGAGCTTTCTACGGAAATAATAAAAATATTAACGCTTATAATAGCACCAACTTTTGAGTTGTTTGATTGCGACAAAATTGCAACCAAAGCCAATCCTGAAGCAGTTGAGAGAATAAGAGCATTAAATGTTTTAGGGTTCAATTTGTCAGATGAGAAACTTATAGGTCATGATGGCACAGAATATATAAATTATTTTGTTTTACATAAGGGTTCAACAAAGTAGTAGATTGAGTATTTTTAAGTAAAACTCCGACACAGGCAATGTTTTGCGGATGTTTACTAAAATGAATTATTAATTAGTTGACAACTCTTTTTATTAGAGTTACTATGCGAGCGAGGTGATACTTTTGACAGGTGTAATTTATGCGAGATATTCAAGTGATAATCAGCGTGAAGAGTCTATTGAAGGTCAGTTGAGAGAATGCAAGGTTTTTGCCGAGAAAAACGGTATTGATGTTGTTGGTACATACATTGACCGTGCATTATCTGCTAAGACAGACAACCGTCCTGACTTTCAGAAAATGATTAAAGACAGTGCTAAAAAGCAATTCGATTGTGTTATTGTCTGGAAGCTTGACCGATTTGCTCGTAACCGTTACGATTCTGCTCATTATAAAGCACTACTTCGCAAAAACGGAGTTCGTGTTTTGTCTGCAACCGAGGCTATTTCACAAGGTGCAGAAGGTATCATTCTTGAGTCGGTTCTTGAAGGTATGGCTGAATACTATTCAGCCGAGCTCGCAGAAAAGGTTATCCGTGGTCAGACTGAAAACGCTTTGAGTTGTCGTTTTAATGGCGGTACAATTCCTATCGGCTACAAAATAAATAAAGACCGAAAATTTGAAATTGATACCGAGACAGCTCCTTATGTTTTATCAGCTTTCAAGATGTACGAAGATGGTATGACAATGCAGGAAATTGCTGATGAACTGACTATCAAAGGTGTTCGAAATACTCGTGGTACAAAATTAAATATCAATACTGTTTCCAACTTGTTGTCAAACAGACGATATATGGGCGAGTATTATTATCGTGATATTGTGATTCCTGATGGCATACCTGCCATTGTTCCAAAAGATTTGTTTCTTCGTGTTCAAGAAAGAATGGTGAAAAACAAAAATTCACCTGCACGATACAGAGCAGATGAACAATATATTTTATCGACCAAGTTATATTGTGGTAAGTGTATGACATTTATGGTTGGGGAAAGTGGTACCGCAAGGAACAAAAATACATATCGTTATTACAAGTGCTTATCTGCAAAACGTAAGCGTGGTTGTGACAAGAAAGCACTTAAAAAAGATTGGATTGAAAATCTTGTTATCAACCAAATCATTCGGGTTATATGGGATGACAATCTAATTGAAGATATAACCGATATGGTTATGGACTTGCAGAAAAACGAAAACAACGTTCTTCCTCTTCTCAAAAAGAGACAAACCGAAATCAACAAAGGTATTTCAAATATTCTTTCTGCAATCGAACAGGGCATATTTACACCTTCCACAAAGGAACGCCTTGAAGATTTAGAGAAACAAAAACGAGAAATTGAAATACAAATTGCAGAAGAAAGCATTGCAAGACCAATGCTTGACCGAGACCAAATTAAATTTTGGTTCCACCGTTTCAGAAAAACGGATGCATCGAAGCCTGAAAACCGAAGAAGACTGGTTGATAGCTTTGTAAATTCAGTAATTTTATATGATGACAGAATCGAGTTTTATTTCAACTTCAAAAAAGGTGCAAAAAGCCTTTCTTTAGAAGATTTGGAAAAAGGTTCGGATACGCTTGATTCACTCCCACCAAACAAAAGAGACTTGCGAAAGCAAGTCTTTTTTGTTTGTGTTTGTGTCCGCAGGGCACAACATCATTTTGCAACTTTAGTTGCAAACATCATTTCGGTTTTTACCGAACTTCATTCCGCTTGCGGACACAAAACGAAGTTGTCTTACGACAAACAGTGTTACACCTTTGCGGTGTAAATGATGTTTTGCCTTCGGCAAAAACGATGTTACGGCTTCGCCGTAAACACTTGAGCAAAGCTCAAGGATGTTGCACTTTGCGCAAAAGAATGATATACTTGCCTTGAGGTGATAGAAATGAAAGAAGATAAGCTCTCTGATTTATCAATGCAATTATCAGTTGATGTATTGAATTTAGTTAAAAAATTGCGTAATAAAAAAGAGAATATCATCTCTAACCAAATCGGTAGAAGTGCAACAAGTGTATGTGCCAATATTGCCGAAAGTAAATATGGTCATAGCAGAGCAGATTTTATAGCAAAGCTTGAAATTGCCCTTAAAGAAGCAAGTGAAACAGGTAAATGGCTTGAAATGCTCTATAAAACTGATTATATAGATGAACTAACTTATAAGAAAATAAACAAAACATGTTCAACAATAAGGATTTTGTTGATTGCTTCAATAAAAACCGCAAAGGAGAATAAAAAATGAAAAAAACTTGCATGAACTGCAAAAAGTATCACGCAACACTTATAAACAAAGATGGTCTTTCTCATATTCACGATTGGTGTGACCAATGGAAAACCGTGTTAGATGCATATGCTTTAGCCGATAAAAGAGGATATGAAGCACCTTATAATAGTGATTTGGAAACAGGCGAGGCGTTGTGCTACATGTTTGAGCCTGTTGATATACCGAGTTATTCAGATGAATGGTTTGATAAAAATAAAGCTGAAAATGAGTTAAATAAAAAAAGAAATTAGAAGTAATTTGGTCGGCATCTAAATTGTTCGTAACAGCCAAACAAATAAGAGACTTGCGAAAGCAAGTCTTTTTTGTTTGTGTTTGTGTCCGCAGGACACAACATCGTTTTGCAACTTTAGTTGCAAACGTCATTTCGGTTTTTGCCGAACTTCATTCCGCTTCGCGTTGATTTACTATTTCTCAGTTGAATCCCAACGCCAAAAACTCCCTCAATGGTTTATTTGTTTTTTGCGTCAGATATGATACAATAACCCTATAGTAAAGAGGTGTTGACAATGAATATTAAAAAAGTCGGTGAGCAGATTTCTGCTTTAAGAAAGGCTAAGGGACTGACTCAGAGTGAGTTGGGGGAACGATTGGGCGTTTCTTTTCAAGCGGTCAGCAAATGGGAGCGTGGCGAAACCTTACCCGATATAACACTTTTGCCTGATTTGGCAAGGGTTCTTGAAACAACTATTGATTGTATTTTATGTAGCGACAAAAAAGCAGTTGAATACAAGGGAAAATTCTCCGTGGCGGATATGAAAAAGGGCTTGAATTGCCTTAAATATGCAGGTGAATATCTGGGTACCGATAACATTATCTATCGCGCAGCTATTAAAGGTATCAACACCGAGCTTAATACCGATATTGAAAAGGCTTTTTCAGATGATTATATTTATGAAGCTTTTCTTGCGGAAGCGATAATCCAAAGCCTTATGTCGGGTCTGTATGTGGATATTACCGATGTGAAAAACAATTTCAAGCACGAGCATTTCAAAAATATTGTTGTTGAATGCTGCACCAAGCATGGAATCAAGTGACGTATATACATATTATATAATAATAAGACGTTAAAGCTCCCGAAAAGTGCCTTCGGGGGCTTGTTTTTTGGGGAAAAATTCAAAAAATCTGAAAAAGTTTATAATAGATATTGTAAGAAATTAGCAAGGGTGCTAAAATCAATATTAGCAAGGGTGCTAAAATACGTTTTCGCCCACAATAATCATCGAGGGACTGGCTATGGCAGGAAGAAAATCCTTAAAAACTAAATACGATATTATAAAAACTGCAACCAATATGATATGGGAGCGGGGCTATTCCGAGGCATCAATAAAAATGATTGCCAAGGAGTTAGGAATAAGCACAGGAAATCTTACCTACTATTACCCCACAAAGGAGCATCTTTTAGGGGTTTTGGTTGACGGGCTTTGCAAATTCCAACGAAATTTTATTGATGAGGAATCAAAAGAGGGAATAAGCACGGTTATGGAGGTTTGCCTTGAGCTGATGGTAATGGTCTACGCTTGTGAAAGTGACCCTGTTGCAAAGGATTTTCTGATATCCTGTTATCAGAGTCCATTGACGCTTAAAATAATCCGTGAAAATGATGCGGCACGTTCAAGGCTTGTTTATGCAGAGTATTGCAAGGGATGGACAGACGAGCAATTTGAGGAAGCAGAGGTTCTGGTTTCGGGAATCGAATATGCAACTCTTATGAACCTTGGTGAAAATATTTGCACAGAAACAAGAATAGCAGGAGCCATTGATAAAATACTTATTGTTTACGGTGTGCCTGAAAGCATACGCAAGGAAAAAATCAAAAAAGCATTATCCTACGACTATAAAAATATGGGTGAACGGGTTTTCGATGAGTTCAGAGAGTTTGTTGATAAAGCAAACGAAGAAGCCTTCGAAAAAATGCGCAACACGAAAGGAGCCTGAAAATGAAAAAGGTTATAAAAGAGATACTGAGCGTAGCATTATGCTTTGCTTTAATTCTGAGCTGTGCGCCTATTGTGGGCTTTGATATCATCGCTAAGGCGGCGGATTCTATTACAGTAACAATTGCTTCGGGCGAGTCTGTTACTCTTAAGGATACAGACGGTGACGATTATTACGAAATCGGCACCGCAAATGAGCTCTATGCCTTTGGGGCTATTGTCAATGGTGGTAATAATACAATCAATGCAGAATTAACCGCAGATATTGATTTGAACCCCGGTTATGTTTTCAATGCTGACGGCACAGTTACCTGTAACGGTCAGGCAGTAACCGAGGGCTTCGCGTCATGGACACCCGTGGGAAGTGCAAGTAATTATTACTCGGGTACCTTTGATGGTGCAGATTTAACAATCAGTGGCTTGTATTATAACGGCACCGACGTGTATTCGGGTATGTTTGCATATATGAGCGGTGTTGTGAAAAATCTTAATTTAACTAATACTTACGTTAACTCACAGGTTACTACCAGCGGTAGCAAGGATAAATCACATACCGCAGGTATTGCAGCATTCAGTAATGGTGAAATCAATAACTGCAGCTTTAGCGGTGCAATTGTGAATACTACATATTATATTGCTTATGCAGGCGGTATTGTAGCAGAGAATGAGGGTACAGTTTTCGATTGTGCTAACTACGGCTCCTTAAACATAAAAACAACAAATCAGAGCATTTATGCCGGTGGTGTTATTGGTAGGCACACTACAGAAGATAACACAGTGAAAATTTCGGGCTGCTACAATGAGGGCACAATAACAGGTATATCTGAAACCTACGGCTACTCAGGTGGTATTATCGGCTATATTACAGGCGGCATACTTTCAGATTGTTATAATATAGGTGATGTAAGCATTGATTCGGACTCAGCTAGCGGCTACTCAGGCGGTATCGCAGGCTCTATATACAGAGATACGCTTGTAACAAGAAGCACCAATAAGGACTGTAATATAGCGGCAAAAGCAAGTAGCTATGCATATGGTGGCGGTATTGCAGGTCAATGCTACGGTAATATAAGTGAAAGCTATAGCGTTGGTGCTACCATTACCTCTAATGCGTATCGCTACAGAGCCCATTCATCAGGTGTTGTAGGCTTTGTGGACGAGGGCTCCGTAGAAGGATGCTATGCTATAGATACATCATTGAAAATAACCGGCGGTAAAACTAAGCTCATCGGCGGTGTTGTGTCTTATATAACCCCCGCTGTAACTCTTAAGGATAACTGGTATTGTACGGATGACGCCTCCTATGGCGTAGCCTTTATGTATGAGACAGAGGAAAGCAACTTTGAGGTCGAGGGTGGCACAGCGGGTATGCCTCGCGAGAGCTTTGCAAACGGTGAAATCGCATACCTTCTTGGTGAGCCCTTCGGACAGAATCTTGATAATGGTGAAGCGGTACAGGACTATCCCGTATTAGATGGTGCTAAGGTTTATTGTGGCTACAAGGCTTGTGGTGTGGATACCGTAAGCTATAGTAACTATCCGCTTTATGAAACAATTCCCGACCATAGCTTCGAAAACGGCTTCTGTGCTATTTGCGACCTTTGTGAGGAGCCTCAGACAATTGATGGTGTATATCAGCTTGCAAATGCAGGTAACCTTTTCTGGTTTGCAAAGCATGTAAATGAAAATGAACCTTCTGCAAACGCAGCTCTTGTTGCAGATATTGACCTTGAAAACAGAGAGTGGACACCCATCGGTAATGCAACAATACCTTACACAGGTCTTTTTGACGGTCAGAATTATAAAATCACCAATTTTAAAATGACTGTCAATGAGCCGAGCAATTCAAATGGCTTCTTTGGTGAAATCAGAAATACAACAGTAAAGAATTTCTCCATCAGCGGTGATGTTGCAATTAATATTGCAGACGATACCAGCAGTAGTCGCTTTGGTAGCGTTACTGCTGCGGCTCTCAGCACGGATGCAGATGTATGCATACAGAATATTCATTCAAGCGTTAACGTAACCTTTAATGGTGGCTATGGCCATCAGGTAGGTGGTCTTGTAGGCTATGCAGAGGGTAAGAACGGTGAACCGTGGTATAAGGCTTTAGTTGAAGACTGTTCATACAGCGGTACTATTGATTTGGGCAATTACTATGCCGACTGTGTAGGTGGTATGGTCGCTTACATCGGCTATAACAACTATGCTAAAATTATGGGATGTAAGTTCGATGGTGCAATTTTATGTGCATCAGAAGCAGGCGGTCAGATAGGCGGTATTTTCGGCTACAATCGTGGACGAAATATGTATATGCAGAATTGCCTTACCATTGGTGAAATTGAGGTTGCTAACCCCAAAACAACGGGTGCTTTGGCAGGGCGTTATTTGGTAACATCTGAGGGTACCTTTTTTACAACTCCCCATGCGTATAACAACTATTATAACGTCGGCGAGCTTCCCGGCTTTGCAAATGTAACTGATACAAGTCACGGCTATTATAATATTGACATCGTGGACTACCCCGGTTATGAGGAGTATAAGGACACAATTGACGTTAAGGTAACCGAGGAGCGGCTCGCTTCAGGTGAAATCGCTTATAAATTAGGTAGCTCCTGGGGTCAGTTAATCGGTGCAGATACAACTCCCGTAATAGGTGGAACTAAGGTTTATTGTGGTTATACTGCTTGTAGTGACACAACCGTAACCTACAGTAACACAGAGCTTTCTGAAACAATTCCTGAGCATAATCCTGATGCAAATGGCTTCTGTGCTGCATGCGGAGCTTATGCAGAGCCGCAGACTGTTGATGGCGTATATCAGATTGCAAACGCAGGTAACCTTTTATGGTTCAGTGATTATGTAAATAGCGGTAATTATGATGCAAATGCAGTATTGCTTGCAGATATCGAAATGAATGGCATCGTTTGGAGTCCTATCGCTACAACTCAGGGCTATACAGGTACCTTCGATGGTAAGGGCTATTCAATCAATAATCTCTGGCACAATACAGGTGTTGGTAACGGTAACCGCGACGGCTTGTTTATCCGTGTAGGTAGTGCGGGTAAGGTTATGAGCCTCACGCTTAATAATCCTACCATCTGGGGTGCAAGTCACTCAGGCTCAAATGCAGTTAGTGGTATTGCTAACCTTAACGCGGGTACTATTTCAAATTGTTTTATTATCGGCGGCGAAATTCAGCAGGGTAACTATGAATACCTCGGCGGTATTGCAGGCTGTAACCAGTCAGGTGGTATAATCGAAAATTGTGCAGTAATCAACGTTACCTTCCAGCGTCGTTGGGGTGGTGCAAGCAGCGGTACAATGGGCGGTATTACCCAGACCAACAATGGTACAGTAAGGGGTTGCTACACCTACGGCTGTGATTTTGCAAATGGTACTGCTCAGAACAGTGCGATTGTTGCTAAGGGTACAGCGGGAGAAGGCTGCTACTATTACACAACTGACACCGTTGCAGATACGGCTTCAACACCTTTGAGCGCAGATCAGTTTGCAAGCGGTGAAGCTGCGTGGCTTCTTAATGGTGCAAGTGCAGATGGTCAATGGAAGCAGAGCTTAGATACAGATGCTTATCCTGTTTTAACAGGCGCAACAGTATATAACATTAAGGATTGTAAGGGTAATCAGCGTTATTCAAATAAAAATGAGATTATTCACGATATAATGGATGAAGACGGCTTCTGTATAGCGTGTGGCAAGGGCTATCATAAGCCTGCGGGTGATGGTACGGCGGAATCACCCTATAAAATATCGAGTGCAGGTAACCTTTTCTGGTTTGCGCGTCGTGTTAATATCGATGGGCAAACAGATGCCAATGCGGTTTTGATGAGGGATATTGACCTTGAAGGCAGAGTGTGGTATCCCATCGGCTTATACAATGACGTTGCAGAGGAGCAGGGTGCACCTGTACAACAGATGTATACGGGAGAGCTTGATGGAAACGGCCATACTATTTCAAATTTTGTAGCAAGCGGTAGCGGCTCTCAGGGCTTGATTGGCTATACTTCTGCAGACGTAACGGTTAAGAACCTTGGCGTAATCAATGCTACTGTAAGTGGTTGGAATGCAGGTGCGATTCTTGCATTTTACGGCACAGTAGAAAATTGCTATGTTATTAACTGTACAATAACAGCTTATACATCAAATACATCCTCGTCGGGTGTTTACGGCGGTGCAGTTTCAGGAGCGCAGGCCTCAACTGTTAAAAATTCCTTTGCTATGGATTGTGAGGTTGTTGCCGGAGAAGGAATGAGCAATAAAGCTAAGCTTGCTCCTGTAGGTGGTAAAACCGTAGAGAATTGCTATTACGCAAACGTGACAGCAACTAACGGAACGTTAAGAGAATCCGCCGGTGAAATAAATGCTACGTCAGTACAGCTTGCAAGCGGTGAGGTTGCTTGGCGTCTTCAGTCAGGAAACACCGAACAGATATGGGGTCAGCAGAACAATCAGCCCGGCGCAAGACCCGTCTTTGATTTTAATGGTCTTTATAAGGTAGCCAGGGTGGGCGAAACAGGTGCTTACTCTGTTTCGAACGTTGGCGATACAAACGGTGACGGCATTATTGACGTAAACGATTATCAGGCGGTTGTTAACGAAGCACTTGCAGAGGATAATGGGCAGATTGAAGCCGAAGGCTATGACGATATTATCAGATACGATATAGATGGTGACGGCGCACTTGACGTTATTGACGCATCACTTATTGAGCGTGTTATTAACTCACACACAACCATTCAGGTATATGCAGTGGGCGATATTGATTGCAACGGAATCGCTTTTGAGGAAAGCGACCTTGGAACCATTAAGCACCTTTTGAATAGCGGTAAAAAGCTTTCCACAACACAGAAGTATATCTGCGATATAAACAAGGATGGCATGGCAAGTGCAGTGGACGTAATGGCTCTTGAAGATATCTATGGAGATATTGAAGGAGGCTGTGAGAATGTTATAAATGCTACCTATAGCTGGTCAGAGGATTTCACAAGCTGTGCTGCAACAGGTAAATGCGAGGTTTGTGGCGCTGAGGTAACCGAAATCTCAAATAACCTGAGTGTCAACAATGGCATAACCACTGCAGTTTTTGAAAACAAAGGCTTTGTGTCGCCAAAGCTTATTAACGTGGCTGCAGGATTAAGCTACAATGAAACCCGCAAGGCAGTCACAAGCTATCTTCAGTCAGGTGATATGAATCTTAACCTTGTTCTTCCTGCAGAGATAGATGACACTATGGTTGATAGTATCCGTGGTGGTATTGAGTCATCAAAGGTGCCCGATGGTTCTGTTAACCTTACCCTTTATGGCTTGGAGATAGTGCCCTATGAGTCATTTGGTACCCGGGTTGAATATTATATTGACTTTGAAGAAATATATCCCCTTGATCAGTTGAAAACTGTCAGCTTACCTGATGCTACTACTATTGAGGTCGGTGCATTCACTGAAAACAACGGTCTTGAATCGGTTTATGCACCTAACGTGACAAGCATTCAGGGCGTTGCCTTCTATCGTTGCAAGTCACTTGCAGAAATATATTCTCCGAACGTGCAATCAATAGGACAGCAGGCCTTTGACGGCTGCATAGCGTTGACAGAACTGTCGTTCCCCGAGGCGACGTCCATAGATTCGTATGCTTTTGCAGATTGCACATCACTTAAAACAGTATATATGCCCAAGCTGACTACTGTAGCATTTGGTGTGCTCTACGGTAGCGAAAGCTTAACCTCATTGACCTTTGGTAATCTTACCTCCGCGTATGCACTTTTTTATCAGAGCTTTACAGGATCAACAAATATTGATTTAACCTTAGGTGCAGGGCAGAAGGTGTTGGAAAACACCTCAGGCTATCATTGGCGCGCTACAGAAGAGGATTTAGCAGAAGGCTCAACCGAGTTTATGGGCGCAAAGTTCAAAACAATTACAGTTGGATAAGACTTTATAATGAATAAAATCCCCCGTTGGTTAGCCGAGTGTTCGTAAGGACAGTTAAAAATTATTGGGAGACACTTTGTAATGAAGTGCCTCCCGATTTTTTGTATAAAAAAAGTGACACTTTCGGCTTGAAAGTGTCATAGTGGGTTATAGGCTTTTAATTCAATAATGCCCAACTGAAAATATATTCTTCGGTGTGTATAAGTGATATTGCAAATTAAAATTTGCAGTGATATTTTTGATAAATCAAAAGTGATATTGAAGCCTTACGGCTTCAGTGTTATTTTATTCGCATAAAACTGTCCGAAGGACAATAACACAATGCGTAGCATTATATAACTGCG
>JAZONH010000051.1:0-18612 GCA_045654405.1 Acutalibacteraceae bacterium
TATTTGCGCTCAAAAAAATCTCAAGGGTTTTTTCTTAATCGTTGTTTAATTTTCAAGGTTCGTTGCTCTCTCGTTCGGTCTCCCTCTCGCGAGTGCCTTAAGATAATATCACAATCATCTCGCTTTGTCAACATCTTTTTTAACTTTTTTCATCCTTCTTTTCCACCCTCCCGGGTGTTGCGATGTCTACTGTTTCAAAAAGATGCCCGCTCAGGTTTCTCTATTGATACTCCCGGCGGTCCACAGCTCTTTCGTGTGAGTGCTCGGGTATTATACTAAACGATTTTCAAAAAGTCAACACTTTTTTTAAAGTTTTTTTATTATTTTTTGGAATTTTTTTCGAGTCACAATATGTAGTGTTTACCGATATTTTCTACCACAATTTTAATGTTCAAAACTTTGTATAAACAATGTATAAACTTAAAAAAGGCGAAAAAACTAATACAAAACACAACCATGAGGTGACTTATATGAAACAAATCAAGCTACACAATTTTGCAACGTTTTTACATTCGCAAGCTTTTAAAACAACTTGCATTATTCTTTGTATTGCAATAATTACTTGCACAATTGGTGTAATTAAAGCTAACGAAGCCTCTGCAAATGCCACGGAGGTGCTTTCAAAAATAGGCTCACGAGGTGACGAGGTGCGAAAAATTCAGACCAAGCTTCGTTCATTGGGCTTCTTTAATGGAAGCATTGATGGTATATATGGTGTAAAAACCCAGAGCGCAGTGCGGCAATTTCAGAAATCCGTGGGCATTACTGCCGACGGTATTGCCGGCAGTAAAACCCTTTTATATTTGGGTCTTGGTGATTCCGCATCGGTTTCTACCGGCGGATATAGCTCATCCGACGTATATCTGTTAGCTAAGGTTATTGCGGCGGAGGCTCGTGGCGAAAGCTATATAGGCCAAGTCGCGGTAGGTGCGGTGGTTTTAAACAGGGTTGATTCCTCATCCTTCCCCGATACGGTTTCGGGTGTAGTATATCAGAAGGGGGCCTTTTCTGCCGTTACGGATAGCAATTGGTCGGTTGCTCCCGACGCAACCTCCAAAAAGGCGGCACAGGATGCCATTAACGGTTGGGACCCCAGCGGAGGCTCGTTGTATTATTACAACCCCGCCAAAACAAACAACAAATGGATACGCACACGGCCCGTTGTAACCACGATAGGTGCTCACGTGTTCTGCAAATGACACTATATATATAATAGTATAGCAAAAACCCTGTTTCTGATGCAGAAAGCAGGGCTTTTTGTTGCCCGTGAGCCACGGCATTGGCAAAATATTTAAAATGACTGATTTACAGGAGGGTTATTACCACATTTTGACAAAATTGTGGCAATACACTTGATAAAATATATGTTTTGTTGTATTCTATAATGGGGAAAATCGGAGGGAATGATTTTACTGAAAAAGTAAAATCCCCACCGTTATTGATATACTAATTATTATTTCCTTGTTAATTGTTTCAAAATATAAAAAAAGGAGAAAAGCAAAATGCAAAAGGTACAATTTACCGAAACCGTGTTGCGTGACGCCAACCAGTCCTTGATTGCAACACGAATGAAATTCAACGAATTTCAGCCCATCCTTTCAGAGCTCGACAAAGCAGGCTACTACTCACTTGAATGCTGGGGCGGCGCTACTTTCGACTCTTGCCTTCGTTACCTTAACGAGGATCCGTGGGAAAGACTCAGAAAAATCAAAAAGGCTTGTCCCAACACAAAGCTTCAGATGCTTTTAAGAGGTCAGAACCTTTTAGGATATCACCACTATCCCGATGACGTTGTTCGCATGTTTGTTAAAAAGAGCGTCGAAAACGGTATTGATATTATCAGAATCTTTGACGCACTTAACGACGTTAAAAATATAGAGGTTGCAGTAGATGAAGCTGTTAAAAATGGCGCTATTGCTTCAGGTGCTATCTGCTACACCATCAGCCCCATTCACACACTCGACTCTTACGTTGAGCTTGCTAAAAACATGAAAGCATTGGGCTGTCAGACAATTGCTATTAAGGATATGGCAGGTATCCTCAGCCCCGCAGAGGCATACAAGCTTGTTTCCTCACTTAAAGAGGCGGTTGACCTTCCCCTTGTGCTTCACACCCACTGCACAACAGGTCTTGGCTTTATGACCTGCCTTAAGGCAGTTGAGGCAGGCGTTGACGTGCTCGACACTGCAATTTCATCAATGTCAGGCGGCACCTCACAGCCCGCAACCGAAACACTTAACTACACACTTCAGGAGTTAGGCTACGAAACAGGTCTTGACAGCAAGGCTTTACAGAACATTGCCGACTTCTTCAAGCCCATCAGAGCAAAGGCTCTTGATAGCGGTCTTCTTAACCCCACAGTTCTTACAACTGACACAAAGGCTCTTGATTACCAGGTTCCCGGCGGCATGCTTTCAAACCTTGTTGCTCAGCTTACAGCTCAGGGCAAGATGGATAAATTCGACGAGGTTCTTCTTGAAACTCCCCGAGTTCGTGAGGATTTAGGTTATCCGCCCCTTGTTACTCCCATGAGCCAGATGGTTGGTGTGCAGGCGACAAACAACGTGCTTGCAGGCGAACGCTACAAAATGGTTTCAAAAGAGGTTAAATCCTACCTTATGGGCGAATACGGTAACGCTCCCGGCAAGGTTAACGAGGATGTTAAAAAGCAGATTCTTGGTGACGAAAAGGGTATCGAGGGCAGATATGCCGATACACTTGAGCCCCAGTTTGAAGCCGCTAAGGCAGAAATCGGCGAAAAGGCTAAGAGTGATGAAGACGTGCTTTCATACATTGCATTCCCCACTCAGGCAGAGAATTTCTTCGATTACCGCGAAAAAATGGCAGGTAAAATTTACGACTACGAATTCAAGGCAATTGATTAAGGAGGAGTTAATATGACAGTTCTTCCTTTAGCAACAAATTACCCTTTGTTTGATGCCGACGGCATCACAGGCTTAGGCTTCCTTCTTGTTCTTGCAATTCTCGGCGTGCTTGCTATTATCGGTGTTTTTATCTCAAAACTTTTCAAAAAGAATAAGGCTGCCGAGCCCGCTCCCGCACCCGTTGCAGAAAAGAGCGAGGCGGCTACCGCCAAAGAAGAAGCCGTAACAGAAGCTGCTGCGGAAGAAAAGGCTACCGAGGAAAAGGAGCCCGAGCTCCCCTACACCCCCGGTTACGTAACACTTGACGGTGTTGCAGAACAGGATGCCGCAGTTATTATGGCTATCACATCATTCAGAACGGATATTCCCCTTGAAAGACTTGCTTTCAGAAGCATCAGACGTCTTAATCAGGACCCTGTTCTTGAAAACGTAAGTGAACAGGATGCCGCAGTTATTATGGCTATTACATCCAATAAAACAGGCATCCCCCTTGAAAAGCTCGCATTCAACTCAATCAAATTAGTGGAGGAATAATATAATGAAATATAATGTTACTTTAAACGGAAAAATTTATGAAGTTGACGTTACAGAATCTGATGCTATTGTTACAGGCATTTCACAGGTTCCCGTAATGACTGTTGCCGCTCCTGTTGTAGCAGCTGCTCCCGTTGCAGCACCCGAGGCTGCTCCTGCTCCCGTTGAGGCAGCTCCCGAAGCTCCTGCAGCTCCCAGCGCACCCGTTGCAGACGGCACACATATCAAGGCTCCCATGCCCGGCACCGTACTTGCAGTTAAGAAAAACGTTGGTGATGCTGTTAAGGCCGGCGACGTTGTATTTGTTCTTGAAGCTATGAAAATGGAAAACGATATCGTTGCCCCCTGCGACGGTACTGTTAAATCTATCAATGCTCCCAAGGGCACAACAGTAAACACAGACGACGTACTTGCAGTTATCTGATTGAATTAAATATATAACAAAAGATGTTCCGAGCAAAATGCTCAGAACATCTTTTTTATTTATTGTTATTAAACGTTATCGTTTTTTACTCTTTCCATAAAATCGGAGCAAGCGGGAACAACGAATTTAATACCCTTTTCCACAATCTCAAAGGTGCTTTCGGTTACGTACTGACACTCACCGTCAACGTTGACCGCGGCAGGTTTTTCGCTCTTGATGTGCACCTTTTTACCCCTTTTGAATGTGGTAATATCCCAATCAAGATGCTGACCCTTTTTATATTTGTCAATAAGAGGAAGAAGCTTAATTCTTGACATATTCTTTTTAATAATAACGAAATCAAGAAGTCCGTCGTAGGTCAATGCCTTGGGCGCCGCCATATAACCTCCGCCATACCAACGGGAGTTGGCACCAACGCAGAAAAGAACGTTTTGTGTAAAGGGCTCCTCGTCATCAATAGTAATTGTGAAGCGGCTTTTCATTTTACCGATAAAACAGTAAAGAAGGGAAACCGTATATGCCAGCTCACCTGAAAGAAGGGGGAACTTTTTAAAATAGGTCTGCTTTGCACAAACCTCTGCATCAAGACCCATTGAGCACTGATTAATTGCATACTCGTCACCGCATTTGATTATATCAAAATCCATAACGGTGCCATTTACGTGGTCGGCAACGTTACGCAAATCCTTTTTATCGCCGAAAATACGGATAAAATCGTTACCGCTCCCTAAAGGGAAAGCCGCAACCTCCGCATTCGCCTTGCAGGCGCAGGCGTTTACAACCTCATAAAGAGTGCCGTCACCTCCACAGGCATACACACGGATATGCTCGCCTTTATCCACCTCTTTTTTTGCATATTTATAACCATCACGAGGCCCCTCAGTTACGTGAATTTCATAATTATCGATGCCAAGCTCGTTCATTGTTGCGGTTATAGTTTCTGCACAACGCTCATGAGAAATTCCCTTGCCGCATTTAGGGTTAATAATAAAAAGATGCTTCATCTTAATTCTCCGTTTTCTTTTTGATTATTTAAAATACATATAAAGTCGGCATTTAATCATACCGTTATAAAGCTTACGGCTCTTGTCAGCCTTTCTGCCAAAGCAGTTTTCAAACTCCTCGTCGGGAGTGATTACGTAGTAGCTCCAGCCGTGCTGCTTATCAAAAACTCTGCCCATCTGACGGTAGATATCCTCTGCCTCCTGCAAATCAAGAAGTCGTTCGCCGTAAGGGGGGTTGCATATAACCGTTCCTCGTTCACTGAGCTTTTTAAAATCCTTGATGTCGCGCTTTTCAAAATGGAGCTTTTTGCCAATGGGAAGCCTCGAGGCATTCTCCATAGCTATTCTTATTGCCTGCTCGTCAATATCCGAGCCGTAGCCTACGAAATCGGTGTCAACCTTTTCAAGGCTTATGGCACGCTCCTTTTCTTCCCTCCAGATATTCTTGGGTAAAACCTCGAAGCGTTCAGCCGCAAAGTGGCGATTAAGACCGGGTGCTATATTGTGAGCGTACAAGGCACCCTCAATAAGCAAGGTACCGCTACCGCACATGGGGTCGTAAAGGGTGTGATAATGGCGAAGCTTTGCAAGAGCACAAATTGATGCCGCAAGGGTCTCCTTAATGGGGGCACCGTTCTGCGAAAGTCGATAGCCACGCTTATGAAGACCTGCACCGGTTGTATCTATAAGAAGTGTAGCCTCGTCATTCATAAGTGAAAACTGTATCTGATGCACGGGGCCGGTTTCGGTAAACCATGAAACGCCGTATTTTGACTTAAGCCTTTCAACCACTGCCTTTTTAATAATTGCCTGACAGTCGCTGACACTGAAAAGTGTGGATTTTAAGGAGTAGCCCTTAACGGGAAATGCATCGTCCTTGCCAATCCATTCCTCCCAGGGAAGATTTTTTACTCCCTGAAAAAGCTCCTCGAAGGTTTTGGCTGTAAATGAGCCGATATGTATCTGCACACGCTCGGCAAAATGGGAGCAGATATTAACTCTTGCCAGCATATTTTCATCGCCTGAAAAAAGGACTCTGCCGTTTTGTGCATTTACGTTTTCTGCACCTAAAAAGCGAAGCTCGTCGGCAATTATTCCTTCAACGCCTAAAAGGCAGGGTATTACAAAATTTATTTTCATTTCAGATTCCTTTCAATTCCATGGTAAACCAGAATTCTACGCCGTTTTCTTTATTTTCAAAACCGCATTCACAACCGTGGTTATCAATAATTGATTTAACAATTGAAAGTCCTAAACCGAAACGTCCTTCCTTACGGGAGTGAGCCTTGTCGGCACGATAGAATGAGGTAAAAATACCATCCTTATCCTTATCGTCAATGTGACTACCTGTATTAAATACAATTATCTTAACGTAATCGTGAATTTTTTCTGCGGTGATTTTTATGATTTTTTCACCCTTTGCGTGGCTACACGCGTTAAGCACTATGTTTGAAAGCACCGTTGACATCTGCTTAGGGTCTGCATAAGCGGTAAAGTCAACGTCCTCATAAACAAGGGTTATGCCCTTTTCCTCAAAAATGGGTGCCATACCCTTAAGAAAATCCTTAATATATCCGTTAACGTCAAACTGGGTTTTTTCGGGCATTTTGCTTCCCGAAGCATACAGAGATTGCTCGAGCATATTAATAACAAGGTCGTTCATTTTGTCCGACTCGCCCATTATAATATCGCAATATTCCGTTGCGCTTTCATTTTCGCCGTCAAGGTTCATTTTAAGACCCTCCGCATAGCCCCTGATTATGGCAATGGGGGTCTTAAGCTCGTGGGAGGCAGACGCCACGAAATCACGTCGCATTTTTTCAAGCTGACGCTCCTTCTCAATATCCGCCTGAAGCTGAGCGTTCTTTTCCCTAAGCTCTGTAAGAGCATTGTCCAACGAGTCGGAAACCTTGTTGATGTTGTTGGCGAGGGTGCCGATTTCATCCTTACGGTCAATACTCGTTTTGGCGGAGAAATCAAGATGAGCAATCTTCTCCATAACCTCATTCATCTGAATAAGGGGCTTGGTGAAGCGCCTTGAATAGTCAAAAATAAATATCAATGCCAACAACAGGGTTATAATAGTAATCGTGGTTGTAACCCGTATAGCAAGTGTAGCATTTTCCTGAATGGGGTCCTTCTGAGTTGTAATCTCTATATGGTAACCGTTTTTAAAGGTTTTACCGTAAAGAATGTACTGGGTTGAGCTGCCCTCAGCACTAACCACGTTAAAGTAGCTACCGTCGGCATTTTCCTTTCGGCTTATAATGTTAAGCTTGTTACCCGAAACAAATGAGCCGCCGCCCTCATATAAGTAGTTATCAACAGGGTCGTAAAGGTCTATGCTTACCCCTTCCTTCCTTTCAAATTCCGAAAGAAGCAGGAAGTAATTGTCACCCGCTTGCTCTGCCTGTTGAGCCATATTACGCAGGTCGCGCTCAATATTCCATATATAAACCGATTCAAGAAGCTGTGAGTTAACAACGGTAATACCAATAAGACAAACTGCCATTATTGCGCCAACCTCAAGGAAAAATCGCAATCTGATACCGAATTTCCGTTGCTTCATCTCATTCCGCCTCCTTAATTTTTTATCAGCTTATAGCCTGTGCCGTAAACCGTACCTATGTGCTGGTTGCCCCATTCGCCCAATTTTGTGCGAAGTCGAGCAACGTGTGAGTCAACTGTCCTTATATCTCCCTGATATTCAATTCCCCAGATTTCATCAAGAAGCCTGTCACGGGAATAAACTCTGCCGGGAGATTTGCAAAGCTTATATAAAATCTTGAATTCCTTAAGAGTCAGTTCAATCTCCGTATCATCAATAAATACCTGATGAGCTCCGACCTTAAGCAAGAGATTTTTTATTCTGATATCGTCGTCCTCGACGGTTTCTTTTTTTACGACCTGCACTGTGCCCCTTTGCAGAAGTGTTTCAACCCTGCGGGATAAAACTGCCAGAGAGAAGGGCTTGGTAACGTAATCGTCTGCACCGCTTTCGAAGCCCATAATCTGGTCAAAATCCTGTGAGCGAGCAGACACAAGCATAACGGGTATGCCGCTTGTTTCACGGATTTTACGGCAGACCTGCCATCCATCAAGACCGGGCATCATTATATCAAGCATTGCAAGGTCAATATCCTGCTCTGCCTCGAAAAGCCTTGCAGCCTCGTCACCGTCAGATGCCTCAAGCACCGTGTGACCGCTTTTTGTAAGACAATCGCCGATTAATTTTCTTATAAGCTCCTCATCATCTGCTACAAGAATCTTTGCCATTTTTACACCTCTTTACGATTATAGGGACAAACCTTTATACATATACCGCAAACGGCACCTCTGCCGATATGCTGAAATTGCTTTTTCATATATTCACTGCATACCGCAGGGCTGAATATTTCCTCCCGAGGGATGCCCACCTCAAAGGGCTTGCCGATAATTGCACCCGAGGGACATGCCTTAACGCACATATCACATCCGGTGCAAAGACTTTCGGTAAATTCACCGTCACCCTCCAGGGGACAGTCGGTAAAAATTGTACCCAAACGCACCCTTGCGCCAAAATCCTTGTGAATAAAAAGAGAATGCTTGCCTATACCCCCAAGGCCCGCCTTGCGTGCCGCCTCCTTATGGGAATACCTGCCGTTAAACGGTGTGCCGGGCATGCTTTGGGATGCGGCAACGGTTATATAATTATATCCCTTGCTCTGCAAAAACAGACCCGCTTCAAGCAGGGTACGGTCAATAAAGGCATTAACCGACCTGTAGTGATTAAAATAAGTGGGTGTGGGCGCACCGTCAATTTCATTGATTATGGCATCACTCAGCCTGACAACGATGCTTACCGCATAGCCAAGACCCGTATCGGAATTTTCGATACGCGCAAAGCCTACGTCACTGACACCCTTGGAAAGCAAAAAGCTCTTAAGTTCCTGTTCAAACATTTGCTACCCTCATTTTTTCCATACATTCCAAAACTATTTCGTTTGTTTTGCGACACTCGTAGTAAAACTCCCGATGGCTTTCAAAATCTGTTATGAATTTATAGGCACTCTGAGCCTCGTTACCCATATGGTACTTTTTATCAATATCGGGCACAAGCTCGGTAGCCTCACCCTTGTTGTTATAAAGATATATATTATCGGTCTGTGAAATACTGCCTATTGCTATGGTGCCCTCGTCACCCATAATCTGCGAGCCCAAGCGGCTCTGACCGATTTTGGAATAGACGATTGTAACGATTTTATCCCCATAAACAAAGGCGGCACTACCGCATCCGTCGGCACCCGTATGAAGAAAATGCTGCACGGGGACGATTTTTTCAGGAACACCGAATAAATCCACCGCAGGATAAACGCAATAAATACCCAAATCATTAAGGGCACCCGTTTGCATCTCGGGATTGAAAATATTGGGCAGCTCACCCCTTTTAAGGGCGGCATATTTAGACGAAAGCTGTGAGAAATCGAAGGTTGCGCTTCTTATAACGCCGATACTGTCAATAGCTTCCCTCAAAGTCTTGCGTGCAGGGGAATGCATATACATAATGGCTTCAAAATAAATCACGCCGTTTTTATCCGCAAGAGCTGAAAGCTCCTTAAACTGAGCAAGGGTTATGGTAATTGGCTTTTCGCATATTACGTGCTTTTTATTTTCAATAAGCGCCTTGCATTGCTCAAAATGGCAGGAATTGGGGCTTGCCACGTAAACCAAATCCGTATCTGATGAAAGAAGCTCCGAAAAATCAGTGAAAACCCTTTTCGCTCCTGTTTTTGCGGCAAATGCCTCGCCCTTTTCCCTTGAGCGTGAATACACACCGTCAAGAGCAAGCTCTTGGGTAAGACTTGCCCCGTTAATGAAAGATTCAGTTATCCACGACGTGCCTATGACAGAGTAATTGACCATTATTTTTCGTCCTTTTTGATAAGTTGAGCTACGAAATCCTTTGACAGCATATTTTTAAGGAATCGGGCAGTCTGTGTTGCCCTGTTATGAGGAAGGATATTCCATTCCTTTTCACTCGCGGCAGTAATGCCGTATTCTCTTAAGATTTCGCAGTAGAACACCGCCGTTTTAAGGAATTTTGCAAAATCCTTGTTATCGTTGCCGTTCCAGGCGGTGTCTGCCACCCCAATCCAACGGGGGAAGCACATTTTTGTAAGAGATTCAAAATCTCTGATATATTCAGTCCAGATAGGCGACTCAATACCCACTATTGACGCCGCACCAAGAGATGTAAGACCCTTTATTTTGCGGGGGTTATACATATAAACGCTTTTAAGGGAATGCATACCGTAGGGATAATCTGCATAATAGGGGGTAAAGCTTTCGATAATAGTGGGCTTACCCGCGTTAGCCCATTCAACGCTTGCCTTAGTTTTGTCAAGCCACCACGCAAGGGTTACGTTGTCATTTTCAACGTTGCCCGCCCTTACGGCCTCGTTCCAGCAGATTGCCTTCTTACCATTCCTTTTAAGGTGATGTGACACCTCGTTAACCATCCAGCCGTGAAGCTCCTCTGTATTTCTGAGGTTTAATTCCTTAACCTTAGCCTGACATTTTTCGCACACGTTCCAATTGTTTTTTGGTGCCTCGTCGCCGCCGATGTGGAAATATTTTCCGGGGAAAATCTCGCACATTTCATCAATGACGGCGTAAATCATTTTCATAGTTTCGGGGTTACCTGCACAAAGAATATCCTTGAATACGCCCGCAGTGGTTTTGGGCTCAATTCTTTCGCCCTTGCAGGAAAGCTCGGGGTATGACGCAATTACCGACGTGGTGTGACCGGGAATATCAAACTCGGGAATAACCTCGATGTGTCTTTCGTCGCAATATTCTACAATATCCTTAAGCTCTGCCTTGGTATAGTAATGTGCATAGGGGGTGGGGTCGTTTTCGCCCCTACCGAAATCGGAAGAGGGACGCACGGAGCCTATTGTAGTAAGGTTGGGATATGAATCAATTTCAACCCTGAAGCCCTGGTCATCAGAAAGATGAAAATGGAATTTATTGAATTTAAAAAGTGCGGCGGCATTAACCAGCCTTTTAATTTCATCCACCGTGAAAAAGTGACGGCAGGAATCAACCATAAAGCCCCTGTAATAAAACTCGGGCTCATCGTATATGTAAACAAAGGGAAGACAGCCACGGTGATTCATCATAAGCTGCTTGAGAGTAACCCTTGCATAATATACCCCCGCCTCATCTGCCGCCTCGATAGAAACTCCGTTTTCATCTATAACAAGACGGTAGCTTTCCTTCTGAGAAAGCAAGGGGGTAATTGTAGCCTTAACCGCAGGCTCATCGCCTACCTTAAAACGGTAATAACCACCCTTAAGCTCTAATTTTTTAGGCTCGGGACAAAGATACATATACAAGCCTCCCTATATATAATTATACATATTAATGATACTATTTACTGCCCTAAATTGCAAGAAAAAGTTTGCATTATACCCTGTTTTGTGTTACATTATTACAGAGGTGAGGCAGATGAAAAAACGTATTGCATTGGTTGTTATTATCGTAAGCGTGCTTACGGTATTATGCTCCTGCGGAAAATTCTCAGAATCAGTCATTTTTGATACTACAACCGAAGCATATTCATACAAGGCGCCCACCATAACCGAGATCCATACCCAAGCGCCCCAATCAACAGCAGTTTATTATTACACCCAGGCGCCCGCTACCGACACCACTACCGCTACACCTATCGTAACCCAGGCGCCGCAAACAACCCTCGCACACGAGACCTCTGCCCAAGACACCGCACAAACCACCGAAAAGGTTTATGAAAAAACCGGTGAAATGGCATTCAGCGACAGTGGGGATAATAAATATATAAAGGCAGTTGCTCAGAAATACTCAGTTAATTCCAAAAACCTTGTGGCACTTTACACCGTGCCCGATAACGACGGTAATATTGTGCTTGAATTTGACGGCTCAACCGACGGCAACGGCAAGCTTGTGCGTACCAAGGATACGCTTATAAGTATTTATTCCGTTGACCAAAGCCTTAAGTCAAAGCGTGCAAGTGAAAACCTGTCGCTTAACGAATATTCTTACGGTGAAATGAAGGTTATGTTCATTTCCACCACAAAATATATAATGCCCGAATTTGAAGCAGAGCTTAAGGGATAAATGCAATAAGTTTTATTGACATCAGAAGCTTTGTATGGTAAAATCCGTTGTGCGTGTTATCTTTAGGTGAAAAAACCGAAAGAGAATTACTCGCCATTGCTAAATAAGTTTGTTTGTATGCCAAGTTTTTGGGGACTCTCCACCGCTCCGATCAAGTTTATTTTAACAATAAATATACTTTGCGCATTGTGCTTGGTTCTTCAATGACTTATACAAATGGCGGTCCCCCTCTCTCCTTGCGCAGAGAGGTAAGGCTTCGCATTATTTTTACTTATTTTTTAAAATCGGCACGAAGTGCCCCGATAATTTTGCATTTTGCATTTTGCATTTTAAATTTAATAAAATACGCAGGGGTGGCGGAATTGGTAGCTTTGAGCCCGCACGCCGCCTGTGGCGGATGCAGTAAGGGCGAAAAGGCGTAGCGGTCAAAATCGTTAGCGACGAGCAGGAGCGACCAACGATTTTGGGTACCGCAAGAGTCCTTCCCATAAAGTTTTTTACTCAACCACGTTGTTGAGTGACACAATAAAATACGCAGGGGTGGCGGAATTGGTAGCATTGAGCACGACCGCGCCCTGTGGGCGATGAAGGAAGTGCGAAATGGCGCAGCGGTCAAAATCGTTAGCGACGAACAGGAGCGACCAACGATTTTGGGCACCGCAAGAGTCCTTCCCGTAAAGTTATTTCCTCAACAAAACCGTTGAGTGACAAAATAAAATATATGCAGGGGTGGCGGAATTGGCAGACGCGCTAGATTCAGGTTCTAGTGAATGTAAATTCATGTGGGTTCAAGTCCCATTCTCTGCACCAAAAAAGAAGTAACTTTTGTCTACCAAAAGTTACTTCTTTTTTTATCCAAGCCGCAGGCTTTGCATATCATCACGCACCAGCGTGTATATCATCGCCGTAGGCGCATATCATCAGCCGAAGGCTGTATTACCTGCGGCTTGATGAGATGCTATTCCTGCGGAATAGATGATATACAAGGCTTCGCCTTGATTTGTTTGCTGAAAAGTGATATAATTTGATAAATAAGAATTTGATAAACAGTTCCTATCGTTTGAATCTGAGCAAAGGAGTTTGGGTACTATATGTGGAATGAAATAAAAAATGAAATTGATATCGATAATTTGATGAAAGAATATAGCGGCTTTCACGATAGCTGTATAGTATCAATAAACTATCATAGCGGAGCTTTTGTTGATGATAAGGGTGCTATGGCAAATGGCGGATTGCTTGAGCATAGCATTGAAATGATATTACATAGTCAGTGTAATAAACCTATTGAACTGCGTTTTACAGGAGTAAGAAAATGTAATATTGTTGGCTGGCAGGATAATTCTTTCTGCGACATTTTTGGTGCATATTTGAATTTTCATAGCGACCTATTTGGTAAAACTCGTGATGACAAGCTGATAGTATGGGCGGATTGGGATGGTTACAATCCCATAAATTATACGGAAGAAAAACCGATTTCCACTAACGGAGAACACAGTACTTATATAATTGCTGAAAAGCTGTTTTGGAGAATAATGACGGAGGACTAATTAAGAGCGACAAATATCAATTTGTAGAATAGATAACGCACACTACTTTTGGTTGCTCTTTCGCAAAATAAAAGAATCACCTTTCGGTGGTTCTTTTGTTTTTATGTAAAAATAAACTACCCGGGACTTGAACCCCCTCGCCGAAGGCGAACATAATCGGGTGTTCGCGTAGCGAATGATGGGCAGAGCCCATCAAGTCCCATTCTCTGCACCAAAATAAAAGAATCACCTTTCGGTGGTTCTTTTTTTATGTAAAAATAAACTACCCGGGACTTGAACCCCCTCGGCGAAGCCGAACATAATCGGGTTAGCAAGCCTGCAAGCGTGAAGGGCATAGCTCTTCAAGTCCTGTTACCCGCACCATCGCTCAAAGCCTTATGTATCAAGGCTTTGGGCATTTTTATTTGTTACGAAAATTATAAAAGTGGGGTACGGGCTTCTGCCCGTAATAGCGGTCGGTGGATAGCCGACTGCTCTGCTTACCCTAGCCAAAGCATGGTGTTTAGATTTCGTTTTCTCTTTTTTCGTTTTTCAAAATTTTCAGGAAAGCATTGACAACTCTGTCTATTGGTGATAGACTGTTATTGTGGTCTATAGCAAATAGACACGCTTAAGGAGGTTCTTTTATGGCAGATATTAAATTGGGAATGGTTGAGGCTCGTTTTGCAGACATTGTTTGGGAGAATGAACCTTTAACTACAAAAGAGCTTGTTGCTTTTTGCGAAAGGGAGCTTAATTGGAAAAGAACAACAACTTATACAGTTTTGAAGAAGCTTTGCGAAAGAGGAATTTTTAAAACTGAGAATAGTGTTGTCACTTCACTGATTTCAAAAAATGAGTTTTATGCAATTCAGAGCGAAAATTTTGTTGAAGAAACATTTGCAGGGTCATTACCTGCTTTCATTGCAGCCTTTTCAAGCAGGAAAAAACCAACGGCCAAAGAACTTGAAGAAATTAAGAAAATGATAGACTCCTTTGAGGAGGTGTAAAAATGTCAAATATCTTCATTGATTTATTCAATATGAGCATAACCGCAAGCTATCTTGTTTTAGCTGTTGTGGTTGCGAGGTTGCTTTTAAAGAAAGCACCTAAATGGATAAATTGTCTTTTATGGGCATTGGTAGGAATAAGATTGATTTGTCCGTTTTCATTTGAAAGCGCATTAAGTCTTATCCCCAGCTCTCAAACTATTTCGGTAAACAATTCAACAACAGGTCGACCTTTTGCAGTTCAATCCGGTGTTCCTGCGGTAGATATCAACATTAATGAATATCTAGGTGATAAATATTATGAAGGTGTAACCGTACCTGCAAATACCTTTGCAGATACGACAACTATATTGTCAATTATCTGGCTTGTTGGTTTGTTTGCTATGCTCCTTTATGGCTCAATTTCTTACCTTAAGTTGTACAAACAGGTCGGTGCATCGCTGCATTTTAATGATAATATTTATTATTGTGATAATATTGATACACCCTTTATTCTTGGATTTTTCAAGCCTAAAATTTATGTTCCGTCAGGAATTACTGATGAACAGATAAGCTATATTGCTTTGCATGAAAAAGCACATCTGAAGCGTAAAGACCATTGGTGGAAGCCTTTAGGATTTATTCTTTTATCGGTTTATTGGTTTAACCCTGTAATGTGGGTTGCATATATTTTGCTTTGCAGAGATATTGAAACTGCCTGCGATGAAAAAGTAATTAAAAACATGCCTAATGACGAAAAGAAAGGCTATTCCGAAACCTTGGTTGAGTGCAGTGTTCAAAGAAGAATGGTTATGGCTTGTCCTTTGGCATTCGGCGAGGTCGGAGTAAAGCAAAGAATTAAATCTGTTCTTAATTATAAGAAGCCTGCATTCTGGATGATTATTTTTGCAGTACTATTAATTGCCGTTGTTGTAGCTTGCTTTTTAACCAATCCTAACGGTGATAGCTCTTCAATTGGAATAATCGGTGGAGCAGACGGACCAACATCAATACTCGTTTCCCGTAAAAAAGATGTAGTCGATAAGATTTTAAGCGAAGACGGTTACGAAATAATTTCTGCAGAAGAAAAGATAATATCTGTGGATTTCACTTCAAATATGTTAACAGACAAAATGTTTGAAAAAAATGGGACATATCGTTTTCGTTATCGTGATACTGTCGGAGATTGTACTGAGATAAAACTGAAAAAGGTTATTAGCTCTGATGATGTTTTTGTTTTTAATTACACTGTGAGCTATAAGGATATACCCGAAAAAGGTACAGTTTATGTTGTAAATGCCAACCAGTTTGATGGCGGACTTGAATTGGGTGACGAAATAAGAGTATCAGACCCTTTCGGTGAAACAAGCGACGATAGTGTATATGAATCATATTGCACATCACAAGGTCCCAAAAGAGAATTTTCGTTCCAAGTGCCGAAAAAATGGTTTGAAAACAGACGAGACAATAAAATTGTGGTTAGTTTTGATGGGTATGCGATTGAGTTCAAAGAATCAGGCTATAAGGATGAAGCCGAAGGCAAAAATTATACTTACGCAACAAGTAATACAGGGGCATTTTATAAAATAGATGAGCATTATTATTTTGCAGCCATCAGTAAAAATGCTGAGTATAAGGAAAACGGATTATTCTTCGTTGAATCCGATGGAGATAAACGGTTGGTTTGTGTTCTTGGTGGGGAATTTATTGATTATTTTTTGATAGATAATTCATTTTATTATATTCAAAACGACTACAAACTTTATTCGGTAGAATTAAAAGAAGATACACAGCCACGTCTTGTTGCAGAAAAGCTTTACCAACAAGAAAACACCTACAGTATCGAAAAAATTATATCAGCAGATGAAAAATACATTTATTGTCAAGCAAAGCTCTATGGCGTAAGGGAAGAATATCCTGATTGGGATTTGGTTTATCTGAGAATAAACAAAAAAACAGAAGACTTCGCAAAAATTTCCGTATCAGATGTTCCTGTCAGTGAATATCAGTTTGATGATATATTGGATAATATAAAAACTACTGTTGGTGTTGATTACCATAACATATATGTCAGAAGCTACAGAGTGCGGTACACAAAATCAGGTAAAGTAGACAGTGCAATATTGAATGCATGGATACCCAGTGACGAATATGACAGGGATAAGCCGGGTACGGTGGGAAATATTTTGGTAACCTATGATTACAATTCATCCTTCAATGTTATGGACGAAGGAGTTTCATTAAATGCTTTTTGTACTGAAACCAGCGAACCGACGCTATCACTATATGAGGTTATGGAAAGTGCAGAGGAATCCATTCAGCAGAATTTGAAAAAAATTGATAAAAATGCTGAAACCGAGTATTATATTTTTAGTTCAGAAAATGCGGAAACCTTCTTTGTAAGTAGAGAAGATGCAACCGAGCCATACTCAGGAAAAACTCAGAATAACAAGATTGAGGAAGTTCCCCCACCTCAAACAACAGCTTATATAGATTACTTCACTCCTGAGGGAGAACGAGTAATTGAATATGTCGGTGGACCTTGGTGATATAATTTAAGGAGTTGACTTTTTGTCAACTCCTTTTGTATTTGTTTGCAGTTCAAATTTTAACACATGGGCAAAGGAAAGAAAAAAGAGAGAACAGGGTTTTTACCTTGTTCTCTCAACAACTAGTCTTATTCGGCTTACTGTTGCGCCATATTGTTCTTTTCTGTTAATCTCTTGATTTCCTTATCAAAATCGGAAGATATAATCTGTGTGCGATTGAAAATATCGTACTCTGCAAAAGCGTGTTGCTCAGCGGTCTTATGAGATATTCTTCCTTTGTCAGGTAAAATATCATATTTTCTGAACTCAAGGAACTCGTTCACACTCTCGGCAAACTGTTCCATCGTGAAAGTGTTTTCACGCTCTATAAGGTCTTCAATATAATCAAAGTAACCCGTAACAGTACGTTCTAGCTGTCTTATTTGTTTTTCATTAAGATAATTTTTGGCTATGGTGACATCAGATTTCAATATTCTGCCATCCGGAGCATTTTTCCAAGTGATAAGCCCCATATTTTCTTTGGTATGGTCGGCTGAACTATATACGATTTCTGCGCCTGTTTTGCCGGTAATTGCATAATGGAACTTATTCTGTACCATTGCGTAGAAATCTTTTGTGGTGGGCGCGGTTCGGTCATAGTCAATGCTACATTCGGCATAAATGTCTGTGATTTGTTGCCAGATTCGTCTTTCGCTTGCTCGGATGGAGCGTACTCTTTCAAGAAGCTCACGGAAATAATCCTTGCCAAATGCGGTTTTGCCCTGCTTCAATCTTTCGTCATCCATAGCAAAGCCTTTGGTTATGTATTCCTTTAATACCGATGTTGCCCAGATTCTGAAATGTGTGGCACGAAGAGAGTTAACTCTGTATCCAACAGAAATAATTGCATCAAGGTTATAGAAGACAAGATTTCTTTTAACAGTTCTTGTTCCTTCATTTTGAACTGTTTCCATTTTGGAAACAGTTGAATCCTGTATCAATTCACCCTCGTCATAAATATTTGCAAGATGCTTTGAAATTGCTGGTACCTCAACTCCAAATAGTTCTGCCATGGATTTCTGAGTAAGCCATATAGTTTCATCTTTTACAAGGGCATTAACACTGACATCTTCTTCATCGACCTTGTAAAGCATAAACTCAAATTCATTATTCATCAAATAACCCTCCTTGCAAACGAGATTAGATAGAAATATTATATCACTAAAGGACAACAGATTCAACTAAATCAACCTGAAATATTAATTGTGTTTAAAAACCTCATTTAAGATAGCAACCAAAATAAACAAACCACTTTATGTGGTTTCTTTATTTTTATGTAAACACAAACTACCCGGGACTTGAACCCCCTCGGCGAAGCCGAACACAATCGGGTGTTCGCGTAGCGAATGATGGGCAGAGCCCATCAAGTCCCATTCTCTGCACCAAAAAAGACAGTCTTGCGACTGTCTTTTTTTCTTATATATTAATTCAGAAATCTAACGTATCAACCTTTTCTAACAGATGGGCTAATCTTTCCTTGCGAAGAGCAATTCTATCATAATTATAGCTTTTCTTCAAGAACTAA
>JAZONH010000052.1:0-58550 GCA_045654405.1 Acutalibacteraceae bacterium
ATTTAAACATTTAGAATAAATCTCTATTATATTTTCAATGAATTGAAATTCTAAATTTAATAAATCGTAAAAAACATAAAAAACACTCATAGTAAATATGAAAATAATTAAATAAAAAGTTTTTTTAATTATGTGATCTAAAATACTCATAGTAGTTCTCCTAAAAAAAATCCGATTCCCTAATACTCATATAGGAAATCGGATATAGATATAGACATATAAACATAGCAATTATACGAAACTTATTTTGTTCTTTTTAAATATTCATCAAAACTTATATCTTGATATCTAGTAGAAACTTCATCAGAATCAGAAACTGTTCTCATACCACCTTTTACAGCATTTGGTAAAAAAACATGATTAAAATTTAATGTATTTTCAGATGTTTGTGAAGAACCAACCATACTCTTTAAACTTTCAATATAATCCAAGTTCATTTTAGATAAATCCATCAAGACACCTCAAAAATTCAATAAATCAAGTATAGTATGACCTTAACAGTATATAAAAATACAAAAACAATGTCAACACCTTTGTGTAAATGTTAACAAAATATTCATATTTATTATAAATCGCCGCAATGAAGTTCAATGCAATAAAAAATTTCCTATATATAATAGTATAGCAAAACTTTAGTTTTTGTCAAGGAATTTGTAAAAAAAAGTCGAATAAACTCAAATTTTATAATAAAAAATACATATCGACAATTTTTGGTTTATCCGTCATAATTATTTTAAAAACGGAGGTTTTGTCAGTGAGTTTACAATCTGAAATTAACAATTATATTGCAGTTTGCGAAAATCTCAAAGGTTTAAGCAAACTGACAATAAAGGCATATAAGATTGATTTAAAACAATATCAAGATTATGCCAATGATTTGGACTGGCTTTCTAAAGAGTGTATGACCACATACATTGACCATTTATATAAAGCATACAGTCCTAAAAGCGCTAAAAGAAAAATAGCGTGTTTAAAAGCGTTTTATAGATATTTGGAAATGGAAGATATTATAGAATACAATCCTTTTCACAAAATTAAAATCAAATACAAAGAACCTATTGTACTACCTAAAACTATTTCTCTAAATGATATAAAAAACATTTTAGTTTTTTCCTACAATCAAAAAGAGGACAGTAAAACAATTGTTCAAAGGAAAACAAGATTACGAGATGTGCTTATTTTAGAAATGCTGTTCTCAACAGGAATGCGCGTATCGGAGATATCACATTTGTCTGTTGATGATATCAATTTAATTGACGGTACAATTCGTATATTCGGTAAAGGTTCAAAGGAAAGAATAATGTGTCTAACAAATGAATCTGTTCTCGAACTCTTAACTGAATATATAAATTCTCAAAATAAAACATCAAGCTATATGTTTACCAACCGCTTAGGAAACAGATTGTCCGAACAATCAATAAGAAATATGGTAAATAACTATGCCTGTGCAGCCGGTGTAACGCAACACATAACGCCTCATATGTTCCGTCACACCTTTGCTACGGCTCTGCATGATGAAGATGTAGATATTAGGTATATTCAACAACTGCTTGGTCACAGTTCAATTTCAACAACCCAAATCTACACTCACATCAGTACAAACAAAATACATAAACTTCTTGAAGAAAAACATCCAAGAAACAAAATAATACTCTGATTACAAACCCCTTCTGCACAATTCTTGTGTGGGAGGTGTTTTCTCTTTTAAAGGATAACAATATATTATCGGGGGTTATTTTATGGATACATTAGTTGTCGTATGTTTATTAGGAGATCCTACTCTTCCAGCAGTATCAGTAAAACATACTGGCGGTTTTCAAGTTGATATTCAAGAACTTTTGTATAATACAAATAAATCATCTTGTGTCACACATATCATTACAAACACATCACAATACTGTGATAAACTTTTTGAAAAGAAAGATAACTATTATATACATAGAATTCCATTTGAAAATTCTTGGCTTGATGATCAAAATTTATTAATGGAGAACATAGAATATATAAAAACCTCTTTCTTTAATATACTAAATGAACTAAATACTGGAGAAATTCTTATTCACAGTTTTTATTGGCTTTCTGGCATTGTGGCTTATGAAGCTAAGAAAAAATATAACATTAACTACGTTCATTCGGTTGTTTCTCTTGCTATTGGTAAAATATTAAGCGGTTCTTCTCCGTATTTTTCTAAGCAATTTGAATATGAAAAAGCATTTCTTGAAAGGGCTTCTATGATTTTTTCAATAACAGAAACAGAAAAAGAACAACTAGAAGAATATTATGGTACTAATTCGAACAAGATTGTTGTTGTGGGTAGAGATGTACATCCAGCATTTTTACATCCTAGTCATCTTTTTGATGGTACCCCAGAAGGAGTGAAAAATGCTCAAACAGGAATATCTCCACTAGATTTATTAAAATGTCCTTGGTGGATGCAAGGTGCGTACACTTTTATTGGACGAATTCAAATAATAAAAGGTTTGCATCACATTTTATCAGCATGGATAAAACTATATAAAAAATATGGTGATGTTACCCCACCATTATGGATATGTGGGGGTGCGCCGGAAAGCATTAGCAATTTTCGAATTGAATTAGAGGAATATATTGATATCGAATTGCTAGAAGAATGCGAAAGAAAACAAAAGATTGTTTGGTGGGGATATTTAGATCCAGCAGGACTAAGCACAATAATGTTAAAAACACGAGTTTTAGTAACACATTCGCTTTATGAGCCTGGTGGAAGAGTTTTGTTGGAAGCCTTTGCTGCTTCTGTTCCAGTAATAGCAACACCCAATGGCTTTGCTAATGATATGATACAAAACAATGATAATGGATTTTTAGTAGAGTATGGAAATACAAATGCTTTATCATTAGCAATGGAGTATTTTATGAATGACGATATATCTTTCTTGTCAATGAAGGAAAGAGCACGCGAAACATATTTAAAGCAACACAAAAAATGGGATTGTTATAAAAAACATTTTGCTGTTTATCAACAATTAGGGCTGAATTCATTTGATGAAAAATTACTAGACAATTAGTTTTTTAAAAGGAATAATCCGTTATGGTCAAACATTGTGTTCTTTAGGCTAAGTCTTTTTATGCTATTAATAAGTTTTTGCTCTTCAAACTCACCAACAATTTGATGAGAAGATTTATATAACTCTTTAATTGCATATAATACCTTGTTGCTTTTGGTATGAGAATATATTTTATACAAGTTTTTTAAATGGATTGTAATTGATGCTCGTATATATTCTTGATTTTCAATACCAAGTTTATTTAGCAGCAAATCCGAACATTTCTGATTTAAATATTCATTAAGAATAAGATGAATATCCCAAGCCGCTTTATAATTCTTGCTGTTCACTTCAAAAGACACTAAATTTATTAGAATAGGCCAATAATTACTAAAACAACCGCTTTTTTCCGCTTCACTTTTTGCTGTATAATACATTTTTCGTGCTTCGTCGAGTTCGGTTTTTATCCAACAAATATTTGCCATATCATTAAGTATCCTGACTTTTTCGCGTGTTATACCAAAAATCAAACTCTCATCTAATAACAACTCATAATCGTCCCAGGCATCATCGTATTTTTTTTGCAAAAATTTTAATGCTGCAACATTCACACGATAATGGAGGCGTTCATCTATTGAAAGATTCTTATCCAAGGGGAACAATTTATTGTAGTTATCAAGTTTAATCTGTAATCTTTTGTTATAATCATCATTTTTCACATTCATATTGTTATGAATTATATAACCAAAAAGAAATTTTGCAGATTCTTTACAGTTGATAAAACCTTTGTCAAATATATCTAAACATGCCTTTAAATCTTGCGTATCTTCTTTTATTGAAACAGCATAAAACCTCCACATTTTTCCACATAATTCTAAACTTTCATCATACAATTGATGTTTTTCAATCATTTGTACTCCTTTTTTAGCAACATCTAAAGCTTCAGTTCGCATGTTTTGGGAATGAAAATATTGATATGATAACAAATGGTATTTTAAAACTAACAGGTAAAAAGAAGATGTTGTATTATGCGACTTTTTAATAATGTTACTTGAAATAGTTAAATATCTTTGTATTCTTTCGTCATTCTCGCCAATTTTCCAAATTAATGTCTCAACCATACCGAGGTATACCTGTAATTTTTGTGTTTCGTGTATATGTAATTCTTGGTTATTTGCAAAAAATTCGATGCATTTTTCAAAGATTTCTTTAGCCATATGAGAATTTTGTAATTGTAAATATTTATCTCCTAAATTAATAAGTAATTTAATATATGTTTTTGGGCTTTTAAAATATTCACATTTACATTTAAAGATTAGTAACTTTTCTGAAGTTAAATTTAAAGTTTTTAATCGGTCTTTCAAAAAATTTTCTATGTTACTAATTGTGAATTCAGTTAAATGCTCTTCGCAGTATAGATTCAATTGTTTTTCTATTTTGGCATTTTTTACAGTTATTTTTCCACCATTAACATAGAACAAATTGCTTTTTTTTACTTTATACAAGAGTTTTTCAAAAGAATGTTTATTAACAAAAAATTCGTATAAAATGCTTGTTTTTATTTCCCCAGAAAGGAAAAAAAGGAAAATATACAAATACAACATATCACTATTTGAAAGTTGAAGATATTCAAAACATTTGTAATAAATATATTCATATTTCGTTGAGTTTAATCTCATTATTTCGTCAAAAAATAAGTTCTGAGGTTTATTAACACATATGTTAGTGTTGTCTATTAATTCGATTAAACTACTTATTTCCGCTGGAGAACAGCCAAACTTTTTAACTAATGAAGTTAATTGGGGTTCAGTCAATCCGTTAATTCTTTTCTGAATATAGTGTTTTGCATGTTCTACAGACCAATCTTTTAAATTAAAATTCTCATATGTAGCTAAGGACATTACGTTTTGTTTAAAGCTATCCCAAAAATCAACATCATCTCGCCAATAAACTTCGTTTGTTAATTCAACAATACTTGAAAAAGTGTTGTTTGATTTTAAAAAATATAGTAATAATTGTAAAACCTTATCATTGGCATATGCAGCATTTTTGAAACCGACGATAACATTTAATCTTTTTTTAGTTGAACGAAATAACTTTTCATAAAAACGAACGATAACAGTAAATAAATACGAATAATCATGTGAATAATTAGTTTCCTTTGAAAATATAAAATCAAATATTTCAATATCTTCTTGGGTTGCTTCCAAAAGGTCGTTTTCTATGAGGATAGTTTTAAATGTTAAGCCATCAATTTGATTAATAAGAGTTAATGATAATCCTAGAGTTTTTTCTAATATTTCAACAATTAAATCTTTATAAGTAAAACATTTTGATAAATCTATTATCGAAACACAGTTTCCTTTGTTTTGATAAAAACAACAAATGTTTTCTAAAAGCGTACTCTTACCGCTACCGACATTACCTGTTATAGTAAATATCCCTCTTTTATTATTAAATAAATTTCGTATTTCTAATGTTTGCGGGTCATTATCAAAATCCACGTATAACGGGCATGATGGTGGGTTCTTTCGTATAGATGACAGGTTTTGTTCATATTGAATCGTATTGTCAGTTACTAAAAATTTAAACAAATCCGCTTCAATGTTGTATCCAGTTAATTCCTCTTGCAATATAAAATTTTTTACAGTTAAACCATTTGCTAATTTTATTCCTAGTGGTACAAATTTTGAATAATCTTCTAAAATTTCCAAAGTAGTTTTAGAAAATCTTACATTTGTAACGAGGTAAAGGATATCTGCTTCATTAACTATGGAGATAATTATTGCTTTTGCAAAATCTTGCAAAGGTAAATTTCCTGTCACATTTGAACGTAGCTTTGCTTCAAAAAGAACTTTGATAAAAGTATTATCTTTTGAATAAAGCAAAAATTCTCCATCATATCCTCCGTCCTTAACAGATTGTGTTATTGTCGCTTTTTCTATTATTTCTTGTGCTAATTCTTTTTTTACTAAATTGAATGCTAGAACTTCAAATTCTTGCCAGTATTTTTCTACTACTTCTTTTAGTGTCAATGTTATCGTTCCTTTATATTATATATGATTTCAGGAGTTGATTTTATGAAAATAGGGATATTAACTTTTCATATGGCACATAATTGTGGCGCTATGTTACAAGCATTTGCTCTATGTAGTTTTTTAAACTCTTTCCCCAATACAGAATGTGAAATAATTGATTATCGTTTGCCTGACATTTATAAGAAATATGAGTTTTTATTGTCACAACCATATGTAGAGCCCAAAAGGTTTAAGTTTGAAAAATATCTTAATGATGTTTTACCGATTTCATCAAGAATTACAGATATAAGTTTAGCAAAGCCATATGACTTATATATTGTTGGTAGTGATCAAGTATGGAATCCGAATATTACAAAGGGATATAAAGATGAATATTTTGCAAAAAAGTTTCCGCCCCAAGCATTTTGTATTTCTTATGCAGCCAGTTCAGGTGTGAAAATTGCAGATGTTTGCACCTTTGGTAAAAAACTTAGCTACTTTAGATATGTGAGCGTAAGAGAATCATGGTTGCAAGAAGATTTAGCTCCATTTTATTCTAAAAAAGTTACGCTATGTTTAGATCCTGTTTTTCTTATAGAAAAACAGGAATGGGATTCACACATTGGAAACTTTAATTTATCTAAATACGTCTTAATCTATTCTTTTGATATAACAGATGAAGAATATGACTTGATTGAAAATTGGGCAACCAAAAACCAGTTGCCAATAATCGAACTGATTACACACAAACGAAAGAAACGCACTACTATACAATATTTCGATAATTATGGTCCTAAAGAGTGGTTGAATTACATAAAAAACGCCTCTTATATTTTTACGGATTCATATCATGGTTCTGTTTTTTCTATTATCTACAACAACCCATTTTATTGCTTATCACACGGTAGGAGAAAAAACGAACGGATATACGATATATTGCAACGACTTCACATACAATGTAATGATATAGGCTTTTATTATCCAGATACTCGAAGTCTTTCTATAATCAATACAGAAAGATTGAAAAGTATTAATTATTTAAAAGAAATAATTGGACAAGTTGAAAATGAAAAAACCAACATTTAATTTACACACACATACTTGGCGATGTGGTCATGCAATTGGACAAGATCATGAGTACATTGAAGCTGCTATTATGGCAGGCTTTAATGTTATTGGATTTTCTGAACATATTCAGTACAGAGCAGATCGCGGGAAGTATAATAGAATAAATTTTGAGGATTTTAAACAATATTTTTGGGATTTTTGTGTTTTGAAAGAACGGTATAAGAAAGATATAAAAATTTTGTGTGGTCTGGAGGCTGCCTTTGTGCCTGAAACACTAAATGATTTATTAGAATTGAGTTGTTTTAGTGACTATATTATATTGGGGCAGCATCAAGGGGGATTGACCACTAAAAAATACTGTTTAAAGTGCGATGAAGATGATTTAATAAAATATGCAGAAGACATAGAGTCAGCTTTAGAAACTGGATTGTACTCAATTGTAGCTCATCCGGATTTCTTTATGAATGCGAGAAATACTTGGACAAAACAATGTGATATAACATCAGAAAGGATTTGTATTGCTGCCAAAAAATGTGGTGTTCCATTAGAATTAAACATAAAAGGGAGTAATGAACAAAAGTTATTCATCAACGAAACTCTAAGAGTAAGATACCCGTATAGGAGATTTTGGGAAATAGCCTCACAGGTTGGTAATGATATTCTATATGGTTGGGATGCCCATTGCCCTCTTGATTTGTACCGAACAACGATATCCGTTGATAAAATTGTGGATGGTTTAAATTTAAAAATAATTAAAGATTACAATGAAGAAAATATAATAAAAACCAAAAAACACTCCAGCATTAATAAGATAATATATTGTTATCCTTTATTCAAAATTAAACTGTTATTTTATCCTTTGCCAATGAATCATATGGCTGTTCTGTCAGTTCAGATATTAAAAAGTCATCATTGAGCAATTTAAGAAACGCTTTTTGTGATTTTTTAGAATCTAATATGATTTGTGAATCATCATCCGTGTACTTGAATTTATCACGTAGACCGGGATGTGTTTTTGAAAAGTTGATTACTTTATGAGTAGGTATGCCGTTTGTGATGATTAGGGATTGTCCGGCAAGTTTTGATAATTTGCGGGAGAAAGACATATCTTCGGCAGCTTCGCTTAATACATCTGCATTTTCAAGCAAACCAATATCTCGTATACTTTCAATTGCTTCAGTTGCTTTGTGTCTAACCAAATCTTCGAATCCTAAATAAGATTCAATAGTTTTTACATCACAAACGAACATAGTTCCGTCAATCATAAACAAATGAATATCGTTATTTAATCTTAAAATATCCTCGTTTTCTAATTTAGTTAAACGCTCATGTCGTTTATACATAAGGAACGAATCTCTCTTTATTAAAGAGAAAGGATAGTGTTTCTTAAAGCAAAGAATTCCTTGATTCATATCACCTATATAAATAAGATATCCCATCAAATCTTTAAAAGAATCAGTTGAAAAATTGAAATTTTGAATATTAGTAATGTTATGTATATCAAAATTTGTGATGAAAGACATAGTATTGGGGCACGAATCATAGTCGTATTCATATACTGCATTCATTCTTTCATCTGCTGTTGATAAACTGACAACGCTTAAGTCATCATTATCTATCATTATTTGAATTCGCTGCCTAAACATTTTATTCAATTCTGTAGTTGTATCACCACCATCAAGGTCAGCTTTTTTTACTACTAAATCGTCATCTGTTTTTAATACAAAAAATAGATTTATAGAGGCTGTTTCGTTTAAAATCTCGGATAATCTGGTTTTTAAATCATTTACATTCATGTTATCTTTCCTTTCTCACAAACCATCTATGGGTATCTAGCTCTAACCACTCGATTTTGTCATCTACATTTATATCATCTCGTGTTATAACAAAAATGTTTTCGATAATCTTTGGAGCATCAACAGTTATTGAATATAATTTATAACCTAACAATGAGAGTGTAGGGTTAGCCATATACAAATTCATTTTTGTTACAAATACACCTAAAATAACAACTAAAATGATAAAAATGATTAAGTATTTTGTTTCCACTAAATTAATGCAAGCAAGTGGTATAATATATGTTGCTAAAAAAGTCATAACCTCAAAATTTTCATTTTTTACAGAGGTAACCTTATAACTAGGATTCAAAGAACCCTTAAATTTAAATCGTATTAAAAAGCATAGAGAAGCAGATATTATGGCACAAATTATAAATATCAAGGGAATAATGTTATTAAGCAAAACGTTACAAATACCAATAAACTTACCATTGCTGAATATTTGTGCATCTACCGTTCCGATTGCGGCTAATATAAATAAAAGTGTTAACGATATAATGTAAAATCGCACTTTTAAACTTCTTTTGTTTTTTTCTTGCTTATTCATACATTATCCTTTCTTTGACATTTTGGAATCCATATATATATGACAAATTTCGCGGAATACTTCAAAAAATTTTTATAATTTTTATCTTTTCTACTTTTTGCACAAGGTGGTGTTGCGGAATTTGTCGAAAATTGCTATGCAACAGTTAAACTAAAGCTGGTTCGGTGCCTTTTGGTGTGAAATCCACAGTTCGCTTTGTTGCCTTCGGTTGTGTTACATTATCTAAAAAACTAACGGCATTAAACATATTAACAATTCCGTACTTAACCGGAATATCCGCTGTTTCACAAGAATTATATAGAACCTGCTTTATTTGTTCATTGCTTAAGTTGGGGTGTTGAGTTTTTATCATTGCACAAATTGAGGTTACAAATGGTGCAGCGCAGGAGGTTCCTGTAAACTCAACATGATCTCCATCGGCATAAGTGGATGGTAGTTTAAGATTTTCTCCCGGTGCGGCTACTTTTACCCAGTCACCGAAAGCTGCCTTTTTGTATAATTTCTCTGCTCGATTAATTGCAGTAACAGATATAACACCATCACAAGCGGCAGGATACTGCGGTTGTGTGCTTTTTACGTTACCTGCTGATGCAATATGAATGGGTTTGGATAAACCACTATTGTACTTGGCAAACATACCATAACTACTATTTATAAAATCTACGCCATCAAGTTCTGCTTGCATTTCAGCTAAATGCAAAATTGAAAGAGTGGTTTCGTATTCTGCAAAAATTTTATATGATATAAACTTAACATTGGGGAGAGTGTTTTCCATCAGAACGCTACAGACCCTTGCTCCGTGTCCTGTACTAGAAGCAAACGGATTTTCCGGTTCTTCTGTAAAACTGTGAGCTGCTACGAGTCGGTGTGCAAAGTCCTCATTTCCCATTTCAACACCGTCATCGATTATACCTACCACAACATCAGGTAAATCATTAAGGCTTTTGTTTTTTAATATGTATTCAAATGCTTCTTTAGTTTTGATGCGTTCATATCCCCAGGAGTGTTGAATTTCAGCTCTGTGAAGTGAAAGTTTAGATGTGTCAGATGAGTGTGTCTTTTCCAGTTCAATTACAATATCGGGAACAACAAGTTTTATATTAGGGTTTTTGTTGTATTTTGTGAAAGCTGAGAAGGCGTCAAGGGGAGTAGCATACTGTAATATATGCATATCACCATAGCCTGAAATGTGATCTATTGCTCCATATTTATCAAAGGCTACATCAGCGTAAACAATTAATCGTTTTGATGTGAAATGCTTTTGGATAGAATCTTTTATGTCATTGTTATTATTAAAATTATAGTGGTTTACAAATTGTAAAACTTCTTTTGAAAAACCTTTTAATTCAGAATAAGGCGGAGTAGTATTCTGAAATTTGTTGTTTACATTTTGAATCATTGAATCATCCGTTTTTATTAATATATTAGTGGATATAAAGCTATCTCTATATTATTACTATAACTTTATATATAGTCTCTATCTATATATGACGATTTCCGAGGAATACTTCACAATTTTTTTGCGTTTTTTGCTTCTTTTTATCACTTTCTACTTTTTGTACAAAAAGAGTTTTGTCAATTTGTGAGTTTTGCTGTTGTTTTAGCGTTAATTTTAAGAAAGCAGAGATTATCGTATCTGTAATTAGTAACGATAATCTCTGCAATTTGTTTTATGGTGAACTAAAATTATTTTTAATATGGTAACACACAAATTGTGTTAATTATCTATGTCTTGTTTTTGGTTAGAATAAAATGTTAGAACTGTTTTCATTTCCTTCTGAAATACATAAAACACCATTATGTTCGTTTTCAAAAGCTTGAATGTACATTTTATTTTCTGCTCCGGTATATACTTTACCGAACTCTACCATTTCATTACTGTTTTTATATTGAACCCATACAGATCCAATTTCTTTCATAGAATCGTCCAAAACGGGTTCTTTTATTGTTTTAGCTTTTTCAAGTTGGTCATTTAATTCTTGGCTTATGTCTGCATTAACCTTATTGCCGAATATTTCAAAATAAACTTTATCATAAACAGAATCTGCAAAGACTTGTTTCTCTGTTGTAGTTCTATTTGGGAAGGTCATAATAACTTCTGTTGTATTTTGTGTGTCAGCATTATCTGTAATTTTATTAGAACAAGCTGAAAAGCATAAGATAAGAGTTACTAACAAAGAAAAACTTATTATTTTTTTCATAACAATCCTCCTTTAACCTGCTAAAACCAAGTTAACAACCTGAGCATAATCTTCAACAGTTATTTCTTCATCCATATTTATATCGGCTGCAAGGAAATAGGCGTCGGTTAGTTCTTTATGTCCGCTTGTAACAAGTTCAACGTATGCAGCATCGAGAACATCAACAGCACTGTCACCATTCACATCACCTTGAACTATAAGAGTGAATTTTTCACGTGTTCCACCGTTGTGATATATCAGTAATGATGAACCTGTTCCATACCAGTAGTAATTTTTATATACCGTTGAGGGTATGGTGTAGTAGTTCATTGATTCGGGAATGTTAACCATTTGACTCATATCATTTTGTACACGCAGCGTTGAGAATATAAGATAATTATCATAATCAATTTTCGTTTTATCTTTAGCAGACATATAATAGAAACGATTTTGACACAAAGTGCTATTAACCGTAAATGAGCTTACAATTTTGCCATCATTGTCAATATCCGTGCTCGTCATTTGACAATAGTAATATGCATACTTACAGTTTTCACCGGGGTCAAACTCATTTGTTGTTGCACCGTTAATCGCCACATCATTACCGATTTTATTATCATACGAGCCATACCATTGATACCTTCTGTTAAAGCCTCGTGCATCAAATTCAAGTGGCTTGTATGAATATTTATCCCAAATGGGCTCAATATCCTCAACAAGAGCAGTTTCTTGCGATAGGTTAATGAACTTAATGCCATTTTCCTCTGACCATTGTTTAGCATAGTTTTCTTCACTTGCTGTGCCGTAAACTACATATTCAATAAATTCATTTTTATAGTCTGTTGCAGGGACACAATATTGCAGAGTTGATGGGAGACATAATTCTACAGGAACCGGTCGATAGTATGGACTGTACCAACAGTAAATACCGCTTAATGTATCAGGTAAATCAAAAATGTATTCAACATTAGATAATGAAACGTTTTTTATAGGTGTTTCGTCGAAAAAATTATTACCAATGCTTGTCATTTTAGGTAAATCAATACTACTTATTTGGGAACCCTTGTAAAACATACTGCGTGTAGATTCGGGATTTTCAACTGTAAGAATTTCATCTACCAAATCATATTTTTCCAAAAAATCTGCTTTAGGAGCATACACAATTCTTAAAAATGTATTTAACGCAAAAGCATCATTACCGATTTTTTCACATTCCGGTAAATAAATTTCTCGCACCTTTGCAACATTGTAAAAAGCCTCATTTCCAACTGTTTTAACTTTAGGGAATACTGCCCCAATAAAACTTGATTTGAAAAATCCTGCTTGCATAATTTCTTCACAGTTAGGGAACTCAACTTCGTAGAGGTTTGGTATAAAAGAAACCCCGTAATAGCCAATAGTTTTAATTCCGTTACCAATTATAAAATCTAATGTCTCATTTTCATTAAAAGCACCATATTGTTCGTCAATTGAAATAGGACGCTCATATCGGTCCAATGTATCGCCCAAAACCTCTACTGTATCAGGAAGAATAACACCATATAACTCCGCTTTATAAAATCCGCTATCCCACGAAATTTCTTTTACTGTTATTCCGTCTATTACTTCTGGGATTTTCAGATATTTGGAATTGCCTGTATATTCAGTCAATACGCCTTTTTCATTTACTTTGAACATGTCGTCTGTTCCCAAAACTAAAGAACAATATTTTTGGAATACATAATTACTTCTTTTTCCATCTTTATATGCAACGGCACGGATTTTTACAGAATCATCATATATAGTAATAGGCTCTGTATATAAATAACCATTTTTAGGTGATGGGTATGAGTAATCTGTTGTATAGTAAATATCTGCACCGTCCTTAGATGATAATTCCAAAGTGATTTCACCAACATACTTGCCTTCTTCAAGATTGAATACCGGTTCATCAACTAAATCTAAATCAAATAATTTAATAGGATTCACAATTCCGCTGCCAAAAAAGTTTGTAACATATTCTTCATCAGTACCGGAGCCACAATTCATCACAGTTCTCATTCGTTGTTCAAAAGGAATTGTTTGATTTACAGATAAATACATTACATACACACTTACCATAAAGGGTGAGGCAAAAGATGTTCCGGAGCTTAAAGAAAATTTGTCATTTAATGTCAATAAAGCCATATCTTTACTGGGTGCCAATATATCTATAGGTTTTCCGTAATTTGTGAAATTGGCAGGTGCGTTATATTTAGTACTTCCACCAACACTCACCATAAATTCAGAAGAAGTTAACACAGATCCTGCACTGAACTGAACATCACTACCATAATTCCCTGAACTTGTAAAAACAGCACAGGAAGACGACCATGCAAACTCGAGAATTTTATCCAGTAATTTAAAGTCGGACGGAGCACCTAAACTAAGGTTGATTGCTTTAACACCATCATCGATGGATTGAAGAATAGCTGTACATACAAGTGTGAAACTTTCTATCTCACCAAACCTATTCACGCAACGATAATTGGCTATTTTGACATTTGGAGTTGTACAGTTGGCAATAACACTTGTTACCTTAGTTCCGTGTCCTTCATAATCTTGTTCAGAGTTTTCATCACCGTCACCTGCATTATTAAAACCAGTATGAATAATTCTGTCTTGTAAATATACACTATTCAAATTGACGCCCGTGTCTATAACAGCAACACGAATTTCAGGGAGCTTTTTGTCTTTGTATTTTTCTAAGACTTTATCGATTCCAGTTGATGATAAATACCAATCGTTTTCGTAGTCGCTATAGGTTAAAGCTTTGTTATTGGCAGTTTCTTCGGTTGATAAAGTCACTGCATTATATGAAATATCATATTCTACCGAAATAATATTATTATCAGATGAATATTTTTCATAGGCACAGTTTGTGTCTTTCTCATTCTCAAATTGAAGAATGTAGAAATTCGAAAAACCACTCACTACATCAACAGCATTATATGTATCAATAGGGGTATCTGATTGAACTATAAGACGAGGACAATAATTGATTTCAATTTCTTCGTAGGTATTTGTCATTGTTTGCTCATCCTCAACGAAATCGGGAGTAACAAATTCAGAATCGCTATATTCTGTTACCAACTCATTTACATCTTCGCAGAATTCCTCGATATTTTCTGTAGAAACAGCTTCTTCTGTTGCCGACACAGGAATACAGATAATTGATGCAAGTAATGAAACACATAAAATTAAGCTTATTATTTTCTTCATTTGTTACTCCCTCTTTTAGTTGATAATTACTATCTTAAAGTAAAGTGTTAATATTTAAAAATGTTTTGAATATTATAAAGTGATATAAATACCACTTGAAGTTGCAAAGGCTTTTATAGATGGTGCAGCCAACCAAATTTTAAGATACTTATCACAATTATGATCTTTTTCTGTAATTGTAATAAACCCGCTGTTTCTGTTGCTTACAATCCAACCATCTCCCCAAGTGGCATTAACTCGGTTAACGGCACTTTCTGCATAGTTACCCACACAACGTGCAAAAAGATTGGAGGCAATTCGCTCAATACCCATATTTTTACAACTTCTACCGTTTAGATAATCCCAGCTACCAGAATCACTTATAATTTTGGAGGCATAGAGTGTGCAGAACGGTCTCGATAGGAAGGCTTTGCTCATCTCAACCTGAATGCCATATGATTGTTCATCTGTAAATGTAAATTTATATCTATCCCATTCAGCATTTGTATCAAAGTTGTTGATAGAGTTATTATTGCAGAAAAGATGTAAATTTATATCAAGAGGTTCATCCTTAGGTTCTGCAAGTGTTTCTAATGAGGTTTCATTGAGGAAACGACAAAATTTGGGAGAGTAACATTTATTTTGCATAAAATACATACCCAACTCATAATCGTATAAATATCCTTTATATGTACAAGGATTATACATTGCAGATAAAGTGTTTATAATGGCTGAACCCAAATCACCAGATGATACATCCATCGTAAAGTTACCAAAAGCATCATAATTAATATAGGTTGCCAATTCTCCGTTAGAGCTGATTAAACCCTTAATATTGTTTGAACTGTCCCTTAAGAAATAGTAAGGCAAGCCAGTAGGTGTTGTAATAGCATATGGAACACCAGTATTGTCGTACAAAACATTAGTGTACATATAAACAGAATTATTATTGTCTATATATGTTAGTTGCATGCACTTCAGGTTACCATTTTCCCAAACATAGTTGGTTTGTTGAGTTACGGTACAAGGTTCAGTTCCATTCGTGTAATTGGCCGTGGTCTTATTGATACGATAGCCATTTTCATCATATGTAAATGAAATTTTTTGGCTTTTCATATTACCATCATATATAATTGCACTTTCGAGTTGATTTCCATTCCAATTTAAATCTGCTGTAATAGTTTTGTCCAAAACAGTGCTTTCTCCTATGTATTTAAGAGGATTGCCATAATTGTCATACGGAATTTCCAAATCGATAATAGGCTTTTCTGTAACATTACCATTAGAATCGTAAGTGTAACTTTTTTCTGCGTATTCAATTAGTCTTTGAAAACCATCATAATTATATGTAATTTTCTTTTTGGGCTTTGAAATTGAAAATGCCATATTTTCAAAAACAGACCAATTAAATTTGTTCCAATTAGTATCTGTTATTACACCAAGTTCATCTATAATGTCAGAATTAACGCCAGATACGTTGATCTCACCATCTATTAACTTTTCAATAATATTACCATTATTGTCGTATGAATAGAAAATGGAACCAATGCTGCCAAGTTCAGCAGTTATTTGATTAGCTTCATCATATTGGTAACAATTTTCAAGATAGTACTCGCCTTCTTCAGGATTATGTAAATAAACAAATTTAATATTACCTCTATTATCGTATATGTAATTATAAGAAACATTTAAATTTGTTGCTATGGTTGTACCATCTTCAGTACTTTCTGCAGAAATAATATTACTAACACTATTTATTAAATTGCTTGTTCGAGTTCCACTTATAGACGGATCGTTAGCAATCGCTTTGTACGAATAATTATGTGTTAATGAAAGTTGGGCGCTTTGGGTAACGGATTGTGTTTCAGCATTAATAATATCGCTTTCCAAAGTATAATATTTCGATGATATTCTACCAAAGTAATCTTTCACAATATTATTTGAACCAGAAAAATCTAATCTTGTAATATCAGAAGAGAAAGAAGAATATTTTGACCCTGAAAATGTAGAGTACAATTCAGTATTGGTGCCAACTGCAGTTTCAGTAACATTAGTTTGAGTGAATGTCTCAAGAAGGTTACTTCCACTTGCGGAAGAAATAAATTTCTCAACGGTGTTGTTAGCTGATTTTGATTTGGAGTATATTAAATTTTCATTATGATAAATATCTATGCCAGTGTCAGTGTAAGCAATTTTTACATCATAAGCTAAATCAACATTATCAATTAAGGTCTCAATAATATTGCCGTTGCTGTAACTATATGTATATGATCCTATAATATCATATTCTTTTGTTTCGGTATTTGTCTCATCATTTGATCGTGGTTTTTCCTTATAACAAATAATTTGATAAATTTCACCCGATTCTTCATCATATGTGTAATCAATTTTGTAACCATTAGAATATACAATAGAACCTATATTGTTATCGCTATAATTATAATCGACAAGATTATTAGTCTGTGTGACATCATCAACAGTAGCTTCCTTTTTGATATTAGTTATGTTGCCGATTTTGTCATAAGTAAAAATGTAACTATAGCTGTTGTTAGTAACAGAAGTAACACGTTCAGCTGAATCATAAGTATACTGAGCTAAATGTGTAGTTATTTCTGGTTCCACATTGTTGATAATTTGTTTTACAACAGATAGCAAGCCGGAATCATTGTATGAATATGATATAGGGTTTTCTATAAAACCATTTGATTTTAACGCATAACCTTTTTGTGCTAATTTTGAAGTTCGGGGAGCATAATCAAAATAAGTGTAAATTCCATTAAAATCTAAAGTTGTAATAACCTTAGATGTGTCTTCAGCGTGTTCATATTTTTGGAGCATATATGTTGTACCATCTGAAATATACTCTTTGGTTATAACTCCGTCTTCTGTAATGGTTGTAATTGCAGGATTCGACATGGAAACTCCTGGTATGGTAGCAGAACCATCTTCGGGAACAGCTTCATAAACATAAACGTTATCTAAATAGAATCTACCAAGTTGTCCTTCAGCATATATAGATACTGTAGCGGCACATTCAACATCTGATTTAAATGAGCATAAGCGTACTTGGGTTTCGTTTAACAAAGATACATCAAAAGGTAGTTCAAACAACCCTAAAGGTGCATCTGTGTTAGGATCAAATAATTCAATAGTTGCTTTTAACGCATAATCATTGCTAGGAATACTATCATCAACAACAACTTCTGCTGAAAAAACATAAGTAGTATCGGCATGAAGGTTTTGCGAATTTGGTATTTCTGCGTCTTCTTCAATAGTTTGACATAATCCGAGAACAGTTCCTGCATTATTGTTTTCGATTTTAACTCGTTTGTTTTCGCTATCGTAGTAAGGACTAGCAGTTGAATAGTCTTCCCACATACTGTCTATTAATGGTCTTTCAAAACTACCATTATCAATTAGATTTTGTATTTCACTATAATCACTTGTTTTTATGGCATAAGAATCAATGGAATTTTCATTATAGTTAATACCCATAACATTATTACCATAGTAATATGTAATCAACTGGAAATCCGAGCTATAACGTTGAGTCTCTTTTTGAATAAATGTTCCTTCAAACACTCGTTCAAAGGTATCGTTCGATGTTATTGTAAAAGTATTAATAACCTCATTATTCTTTTTCTGTGTGTAACCAGTTAAATATGTATTATCTTCGCTTTTGTAATGAAGTTCTGTTATTGTTCCGTCTGCACTTTGGATGTATAAAAGTTTACCAGTTAAATCATAACTATATGATACATTAATCGGAGCATCCGCTTCACTGGGATAACTGAAAGTGCTAGTGATAATATTGTCTGAAACCGTATTAAGTATATTAATTACCAAAGGTGTGTTGTCAAACAAAATATACTGGTTTTCAGAATCTTTGACTTCAATCTTATTTGCGTAAATATAATCAGTATTATTGACGGTATATGTAGAATACGAAATACAGTACTGATTACCAATAGCATCTGTGAGTTTATTTATAACTAACTGGTCAGAATTAGGGAAATAAGCGTATTCTATGTTTAATTCTTTATCAGCTTTTTTTATGGATTCAATTCTACCAGTACTATTAAACCAATACTTGATACCATTAATATCTACATAACAATCCTGATATATATCTCCAATTGTAGTTGATTCTAAGGCAGCTTTAGTAATGTGGAAAGAAGCACCATCTACATAATCTCTGTTTCGGCACTGTTCCCAAACCTGGTAATTATTTATGGTTGTTGCATTTTCGGGCTGCTTGAAATCAATTATTGTTCCTTGCGGTAAAATTAGTGTTGCATATGGTCCTGCAACAGACAGTCCGTAATTATAATTCCATTCACTACTCACATTTGCATAAGAATCAAGTGAGAATTTTGTGGAATCAATAGTTTTTGTCAATGTAACCGGTAATAAAGAACAATCAATACCCGCAATTGTTTGCTCAAGTTTAAATGCATTGGTTACATCGTTTATTGAGAGAACACCAGCTTTACCTAAGTCTAAGGTGTGGTAAGTAAACGAAGAATCGTTTGCAGATACATCTTTATATGTAATAGATAAAATTATGGAGGTAATCTCAAGTCCAGTACCTTTAATACCAGAACCAACTAAGGCTACGCCATAATTATCAGCCAAACCTCTTTCCCATTTTGAATATATATCTGTTACATCAAAGGAGTATTCAGTTTTAGAACTATTATAGAGTTTATAATAGATATTTTTGCATGAGTTAATAGTTGTATATGACGTAGAGTCAGCTTCAGATGTAATATTTTTTAAATATAACGGTCTGTTGTTGTTTCTTTGATTTGGGGTAATGTTCACATTGAAAGTTGCCGAAAGCAAAATTTTGTTATACATAGAAAATTTTGTGATTCCTGTCGGTTTTATAATCAACGCACTATCTGTAGATAAGATATAGTTTGAATTGGATTGCGATGCATTACCGACACAGTTCACTGTAATAGGTTGAGAATTATCCGGAACAGAAAACGTACTAATTCGGTTTGAAACAGTTTCAACGGTTTCGACATAATCTTTTACATTTTCTTCAGCTTCTGAAATTGTTGCGGGAGTTTCACTTAAACTGTCACTTATATCAACCCATTTATCTTCAATAAATTCATGGATCGCGACTGGAGATACGTAAGTGTAATATGTGCCATCTGTCATTAAAAAGGTTTTGGAAAACTCGTTTCGTTCCTCTTCAATTTCTCGAACAATACTTTCTGAGTAATTTACTGAAGATGAACTAATTGTGCTGCTTTCCGGTAAGTGTTCTGTGGTGTCTGCTACAGCTAAAACATTCATAGGCAATGCTATGCTTGCAACAAGAGTGGTTGACAAAATACTGGCAGCTAATTTCAAATAAAATCTTTTTGTCGATTTTTTCATAAATTTCATCCTTTCGTAGATTTTATATTAACTTTAAGTTATACGCCAAATGATGTGTAATATGTGTTTATCAAACCTCCCTTAACATAAATTTTTCCGAATTACATTGTCAACTGTATAATACAATAATAGGGGTGAATTTAAAGTGCTTTTCCCAAACTGCATTGTTTTTACCCCCAAACTGCACAAAAACACGCCGAACTTTTATCGTTCGACGTGTTTTCACAAGAATTTAGATATAAATTTTATGTCTTTGGATCGTATTTTTTATATCGAGTTAGAATGAACAGGGAATATTATTGAAACAACAAATTCTTTAGTCTCAGGTTTGTATTCCCACTCAATATCACCATTATATTTTTTAACTGCTCTGCAAATACTTTTAAATCCATAGCCATGTAAACCTGCATCATTTTTGGTTGAAATTAATTTGTGGTTTTTTACTATCGGTGGTGTGTCACAAGAATTTGTCACATCAATTACTAGCATATTACCTACTTTGTTTAAGCCAAAGAAAATTGATTTGTTATGGCTGACTTTAGCTGCCTCAACAGCATTATCAAACAAGTTATTAAAAATAGAAGTTAAGTCATTATCACTTATAAAGTTAAGATTTGATTGATGTATATTTTTTTCAAAAATAATTCCTTGTTTGTCACAAATATAATTGTATTTGCTTATAATCAAATCAAGTAATTTGTTGGATGTTTTACCAATTTGATTAGCCTCATCGAGGTCGGTGACAATTCCTTCAATATATTCTTTTAACTTATAAGGATTTTCTGTTAAATCGTACAATGTGCGATAATGCTTTTTCGTATCATGTACAAAAACCTGTAATTCTTCATTTTGGTGTTCTAATAATTCAAAATATGTTGTGTTTATTTCTTGTTCTTGTTGAAACGCCTTCAATTCGAGAAGTTCTTTATCTTTTTGAGATTGTTTTTGTTGAAGAATACAAGTAACAATAACAGCACATATTAATGTTAAACTTGATACGGCTAATAATGTTCGTATGTTATCAGACGGATCTGTGTGATTAGACACTATTGAGAAATCAATTAATATCAACATCAGTGATAATGGATAAATTATAGATGCAACTTGTAATTTTTCGTTTCCACGAAATTTATTAGTTATATTTGAAACTATTTTTAAAATAACAAATAAGAGTGATTTACTTAAAACTATCAAAATAGTATATGAAGCCGTATCGTTAATAAAATCATTTGTTTTGTTACCAGTTATTATTGCAATAATTTCAATAACACTTTGCTCCGTTATCAATACTAAACAAGAAATTAAAAGCGTATAGAGCAGGGCAAATGACGTTTTGTGTTTATATAAAAATTGCAAAAAGATATAATGAAATACAGCAAAAACAATAAAATTAACAACTACATTGTAATTGAACAATAAATTAACAACACTCATCAAAATATAGCTAATAAACAGAACTATCATATTTTTAAGTTTAGAATTTGAAGTTTTTATACTCTCATAAAAATCGAAAAAAATTAAACACTCAATCGTTTGCAAAACAATATTCATTAATATAGAACTCATTTATTTTCTCCTTTTCAAATAATTAAAGAAGTATTTTCTGAAATCTGGTTGATTACGATAAGAAATACCAATTATTTCGCCATTTATCAATTTAACTTCGTTACGCTTGTATTCATTAATGTAATCTAAATTAACAATATAACTTTTATGAACTCTATAAAAACTGCTATGAGTCAATTTTTTATGCCAATAGTCAATTAATTCAGAGGAATAATAGATCGCGTTTGTAGTTACTACCTTGGTTTTATGGTCAAGAGTTTCAACATACATGATCTCTTTGGATTTTATTTTTAATACTTTGTTCGTATCTTTTAGATAAAACTCAACATCATCTTCATTGATAAGTTCAATAGCTTTATCAAGGCCACTATAAAATCGTGAATAATCAAGAGGCTTTTTGATAAAACGCAGTGCAAATAAATCCATAGCATCATCTATGTACTTTTCGTATTCCGTTATAAAGAAAATGATTACATTCTTGTTTTTTTCTTTTAAATGTTTGGCTACATCCAAACCGGAAACATTATTTATTTCAATGTCTAAAAAAGCGATATTGTATGATTTTTCAGTGGAAAGTGCATCTTCGCCTTTGGTATAGGTATCATGAAAACAAGTGAAATTTCTTTCTTCACAATATTTTAAAAGATATTGCAAGACTATATCGCAACAATGTCTTTCGTCATCACAAATTAAAGCATTAATAGTCATATATATCACTCCTTAAAAAAAGAAAACTCAAAGCATAATACTTTGAGTTTTACTATAACATACTATATTAGATTTTTCAAATTATATTAAATCTTTATTTTTCTGTATATGCCAACAAAAGTTTATAAACAATTTTTTGTTCATCTTTACTTAGTTCTCTAATTAAATCGATGATATTATCACCAACATTATCTTTTATTGCACCTGAAAGAATCTGGCAAGGACAAACATCAAATTCGTTGCAAATATTAACAAGGGTGTTAAAAGAAAGACTGTTTTTGCCTCTTTCAATATTTGATATTTCTGTTGGTGATAGTTCTATTTTTTCTGCAAACTCGGCTTGAGTGAGTTTGTTTAGTTTTCTAAGTTTAGCTATTCTTAATCCAATTAATTCATTACCATAAATTCTCATATTATCGCCCCTAAATATACTAACATTTGTTAGGGGATAGTGAAATAAAACGAGATTTCAAAACTTGAAACTGAACTTCAAAAAAATATAATTTATTTTGAATTTTTGTGGTTTCATTTGAAAATTATTGAGTTTTGTATGAAAAAGAAGACTATGGAATTGTTTTATTGATATTGTTATTAAAAATATTGTATAAAGAACTTGGGAGGTGTAAAAAATGAAAAATAGTATTGTAAAAAAATTTATGAAACTGATAAATGTTTCACTTAAAGTCGATGCGAATTCAACGAGTACAATTGCAGCATATCAACCTAAAGTACCAAAGAATTTAAATGCTTTCAAAAAAAATGATAAGTAAATTATCTGAAAAATTAACCGAGTATTTGTACAACAATAACACTATAAGTAAAGATGAGGTTGAGTTGTATAATTATGGTTTATTTATCGTAATATCAGAAATCTTATTATTTGTGTATTGTTTGATTGTTGGCGCGATATTGAAAATTGCGTTACCAAGTCTGTTGTTTTGTTGTATTTTCTTTTTAGTTCATAGGTTTGCTGGAGGATTTCATGCTAAAACCGAATTGCATTGTTTGATAATTACATTATCGTTTTTTCTAATTAGTATCGTTTTAATCAAACTAAGTACGCAACTAAATTGTATAATTCTGATTAGTATCTATGTTTGTTGTTCTATAATACTAATTATTTTGTCCCCGGCAGATACTCCACAAAAACCATTGTCTAATAAAGAAAAATTTTTATTTAAAAAAATCACATCACTAATACTTGTTGTAGGCTTTATTGCAGTTGTAATACTAAATATCAGAAATATATATTTATACGCAAATGCAATAATTGTAGCTGTAATTTTACAGAGTTTGTCAATAATATGTGGCAGATTATTTAATAAAAAACTGTTAACCAACAAATGATGAGATTTGGCGATTATTTAAAATCGATGAGAATAAGAAAAAGCTTAACTTTACGCGAATTATCAACTCGTGTTAATTTAGGTTATTCTTATCTGAGTGATATAGAAAACAATAAAAAACCAGCACCAAATGATCAGGCACTTCTGTTGCTTGCAAATGTTTTGAATCTAAATTCAAGAGAAAGAGTTGTGTTTTTTGATGTTGCGGCTAAATCCAAACAAGGTATAGATAAAAATAATTTCCACATACCTGCAGATATTGGTGAATACATTTCTTTGAATGACAAAGCAAAAGCTGAAGTACGCAATAATATTAACAATAGCAAAAACAACAAATAATATAAGAATATATCCCTTTTGTGAGGGATATATTTGATAGCATTTTGTTCTCTTGAAGTGAACAAGGGGGAATATGATACTATTATCTAAACCAACATTAAACGAAACGAAAAAAATACATTGTCCAATTTGTGGCGGAAGACTTTGCGATACCAATAAGACAGAAAAGATACAATTCATTAATTCTTCAAAAAACGATATTGGGATAATTGTTAAGTGTCACAAATGTTGCAGTAAAATAAAAATTAATATTAAGGATTAAATTATATGTACAGACATCATTATAGATAGAAGCCTGACGATCTTTCGTCGGGCTTCTTTTTTTGCTCTTCGGAAACAGAAAGGGCATCTATGGTAAGAATCTGGGAACCGTACATAGCTAAATATCCGTAATCTCCGGTTTTTGAATTTGAAATTTAAAAACAAAGGAGATTAAAAAAATGTATAAAAACAAAAAATTCGATTATGATTTATGGACAACAAATGATGAAGGTATTAAGCGTTATTGGGTAAGAATTCGAGCAACACAAGAAGTTGTTGAGGTTGACTTGAAAACATTGCGATTTTTAAGAGCAGAAGAAAAGAAGATATATAGAGCTATAGAAGAAGCCCGTAACAATGCAGGTACAGTTTTGTCATACGAGGTGTTTGAGGACGAGGAAGTTTCTGGTGAGTGGTTGATAGATGAAAAAGACTTAGAAACTCAAGTACTTATGCAATCAGAAATTGATGCCGTTGTGAAAACACTCACACCCAAACAGTTTTGGGTTTATAAAAATTGCATATTGGAAGGTATGGAGTTGCGAGAATTTGCAAGAAAAAACAATTTATCTTACTCAACGGTTAAAGACATAAGAGATGCTATCAGAAAAAAATTTCAAAAAAATTTTAATTGATACCCGCTCAAAAGCTAAAAAAATGTCCGTTGTCAAGTAGAGGGGGTTAAAACCTCGATTGCACTTTGACAACAGAATAGATATTTTATCAAGTACGTTGCTATTATTCTTGCAGAGGCAAGAGCCAAGATAGAACTGCGCCAGGATCTGACAGAACAGATGTTGTTTTTATTAACAACATCTTGTTCTGTTGTGGGAGCGATAAACAGTTGCTATAGATATCAAACAGCTTTTGATATGGCGATAACCGGTAATAGTGATAATGATACTCCTGCTTAGTCACAGGTCGAGCGTGATAAAACCGTCGCAACCAATGAGGGCAGTTGGCAGAGAACCTGCTGAGGGTGAAATTCCCGTGGAGCTGAGTAGCTATCAGCCGCTTGATAAGATTCAAAGTATTTCTTCAAAACATGGAGGTTAGCTATGGATTTACATAAGGTACAAGAAAACACTTATACAATTGTAATTGATGGTTCTATTGTTACATTGAAATTCTCAAAAGAACCTAATGAAGTATTAGTAAAAAATATTAAAGAATGTTTGTTGAATTCTATAATAAAATTATCAAAATAATGCTGGATATATAAATGTTGTTGTGATAGTGTTGTGTCGAAATCAAGTAAAGGTGGTGCAATAATGGCCGACGAAAGAGTATATTGTTTATATCGTGTATCAACTTCAAAGCAAGTTGATATGGATGAACATAATTTAGCGGATATCCCTATGCAACGAAAAGCTTGCAGAGAGTTTGCTAAAAAAATGGGTTGGGACATTATTCGTGAAGAACAAGAAAACGGAGTATCCGGTTTTAAAAAAAGTGCTGCTGAAAGAGATAAGATACAACTTATTAAAGAGCATGCTGCAAAAGGTTTGTTTGACATATTACTAGTTTTTATGTTTGACAGATTGGGAAGAAAATCAGATGAGACACCATTTATTGTAGAATGGCTTTGCTCACAAGGAATTAAAGTTTGGAGCGTCAATGAAGGTGAACAACGCTTTGACTCTCATACCGATAGACTTACAAATTACATAAGATATTGGCAGGCTGATGGCGAAAGCCAAAAAACTGCAATCAGAACAAGAACTGCTATGGAACAAATGGTTATGGATGGCAGATGGCGTGGTGGTATACCACCATTTGGATATAGAGCTGTAAAAAGCGGTATAGTTAACAAAAGAAAACATGAAGTATATAAATTGGAAATAAACGAAGAAGAAGCTGTTATAGTAAGACTTATATTCGACCTATCTGCAAACAGCGGATACGGAAGATGGAAAATTGCTACCATATTAAATGAACATGGTTATAAAACTCGTAGTGGTGGTACATGGGTGGATTCAAGTGTAGGACATATACTTCATAACAATATATACATGGGTATGTTAAAGAATGGTTCAGCAATATCAGGACCATATGAAGAATTAAGAATTATTGATGATGCTACTTTCTATAAAGTGCAGAAACAAACAAATTTACGAACTAATGAGAAAAACAATGAAAGGACAATACCTTTAAATATATCAGGTCAATCACTGTTATCTGGTAATGTGTTCTGCGGACATTGTAAAGGCAGACTCACATTAACAACCAATGGTGAAACCCGAAAACATGCAGACGGTACTTATGTACACAGAAGAAAAGTCAGATACGTTTGCTATAATAAAACAAGAAAAAAATTAAACTGCGATGGCCAAACAGGATACACTATGCGTATCTTGGATGAAAAGGTCATCGCAGTTTTACATATGATTTTTGATAAAATGAAAGCTATGACACCACAGGAAATGGCGACTCATATTCATGACAAACAGATGTCAAATCTAAAAATTGAGTTATCAGTAGCAAAATCAAAATTTGATAAGGCGGAGAAAGAATACAATGCCTTGAAAAGTGAAGTCGTAAAATCAATACAAGGTGAAAGCAAGTACAATGCAGATATACTATCAGAGCTTTTGATATCAGCTCAAGAAACATTGGAAACCTCAAAGAAAAGTTATTTAGAAGCTCAAAACAACTATACTCAAGGTGAATTACAAATACAGGAATTAACGAACAACTATACTCGAATCCTCAGATGGTCAGAGATTTTTGATGAGAGTCCTATGGAAACAAAAAAACAAATTGCCAGTATGATAATAAACAAAGTGTATGTTTATGAAGGGTATAGGTTGGAGTTTGAGTTTAATATTAATTGGAATGAATATTTTGTTAGCAGATAAGCGATGAGAAAAATAGCACATTTTTTATTTGAAACGACTATATTTTTTGAATTTTTCGTTTTTTTTAAGTTAAGATATAACAAGTTGCAAAAAAAATATATGATGTTATAATAAAGGAGGTATGTTATGAAAGGGGTAAATATTGTGGAAGAAATACAGTTGCATAATTTTAGAAGTTTAAAGGATACCGGTTTGCAAAAACTAGCGCCTATTACGTTGTTGATAGGTGAAAACAGTTCAGGTAAAAGTTCCTTTTTGAGAGTATTCCCTCTGATAAAACAGTCAATTAATAAGAGAACGTCTGGTCCTATTTTATGGTCAGGCGATATTGATGATTATGTTGATTTTGGTAGTTTTGAGGAAACCGTTATTAATGATGATTCTGATAATATTAGTTTTAGATTTAAATTTTCTGTTTCTTCATTGCATAAAGGTTATTATGCCATACGAGAAACTAAAAACTCTAAATACGATGTAGATTTTAGTTTTACAGTTAAATCTAATAAAGGTAAAGATTTTGTTTCAAGTTTTCAAGTGTATATAAACTCAGATGAATTTTATTTTGATCTTGAAAATAATGTAATAAAACTAAACGATGGTTTTGAATATAAGTCGACGAAGGAAAAAACATCAAATTTGGATGTTTTTATGAATGTAAGATTTGGTACTGTTGAAAGTACCGCTTTTGATTTTACCTTGCCTAACATCGATGGGATTTGGGGGAAATTAAATGAACTGTTATGTTCCCAGACAGAAGATAAAGACAAAAACGACTATATGTTTTATATGCTACCAGAATTAGCTCTTGATATAGGTTTACAATTAATTAATAACAAAAAGCTGGAAGATGTATTGTCAAAGCGAAATAAACAAAGAGGTCAAATATATTATTCGGAACTAAAAAAACTTTTTGATACATTAGTTGAACAAAACACTACTCAGGTTGATGATTTTGAAAAGCTTTTGAAAATTTGTTGTTTTTATACAATTTTTCCGGAAATCGAAGAATGTGTGAAAACTTATTTTAAAAATGTTCATTACATTGCACCTTTGCGTGCTACTGCTGAAAGATACTACAGATTACGCAATCTTGCTGTAGATGAAGTCGATTATCAAGGGAAAAATTTAGCGATTTTTATCAATAGCCTTTCTGTAGAAAGAGTAAAAAACTTCAATAATTGGACAATGGAACATTTTGGCTTTTCTATAAGTACTGGTAAAGATAAAGGACATATTTCCCTTTTAATCAAAGTTAAAAATTCGGATAAAGCAGTAAATCTTTCAGATAGTGGATTTGGTTATAGTCAGATTTTACCCATAATAACACAATTATGGGATCTATCATCTCGTCCATCTTCGAACAGGGGCAATTCTTCTAAAAAAATTTTAATTCCTCTTATTGTCGCTATAGAGCAACCTGAACTCCATTTGCATCCAGCGGTACAAGCGCGATTAGCTAAAGCGTTTATTGCCAGTATTCATCTTGCTAGAGTGCACGGATATCAATTACAACTTTTATTGGAGACCCATAGTGAAACAATTGTCAATTATTTAGGTCGAGCAATAGCTAAGAACGAACTTGATTCAAGTGACGTATCGATAGTATTATTTGAGAAACAAGAAAATGATAATAAAACAAAAGTCGAAAACAGTTTTTTTGATGATGATGGTTATTTAAAAAATTGGCCTTACGGTTTTTTTGAATCGGAGGAATGATATCAATGATGATATATATTGATAATACTATTGAAAACCATTTTTTAAATAACGGATTCAATGATGATGAATTGCTGCTCTTTTCAGATTTGGCTAGTGCCCATAAAAAGGGTGACTGCGTATTAACTGGAGATTTGAATACTATAGAAACATTAATGGAAGTATTAGGTGGGTTTAGTGCTTCTATTTACAAAAAGATAAGAAACCATCACGCAGAGATAAGAACATTAGCTGAAAAAATAGAATCAGTGCTGGTACTATCATATAATGAAACTCCTACTGTTCCCAATTTTATTATAAAAAAAGCTAAAGTGATGAAAATATGTGATGCTATAAATTATAGACTTAGCGAACAATGTACATTATTAGCAGAAAATCTAAATGATTGTAAGTTTTATAGGGTATTAGCAGAGAAGTATATGTATGCGGAAAATATCAAAGGAGCGCAAATTTCGTTTCGCGATGAACCAGGTGGCGGCAATACAATAAATAAAGTTTTTGAAAAATGCGTAACTCAAGACAAAAGTTTAGTTTTATGTATTGTTGATAGTGATATTAGATATTGGAAAACAAAAAAATTTCCTCAAGAACCATCAAAAGGTGATACAGCTAAACTCCTTATAAGAACATATGATAATATAGCGAAAAGTTTATCGCCCGTATTGTATGAACTTTACTGTTTGCCTGTACACGAAGTGGAAAACTTAATACCTTTATCAGTTTTAGAAATAGTTTGTAATAAATCATACCCATGTATGAATGAAGGTATTAAATTTTTACAAAAATTAATAAATTGTGATTGTGGACAAGCAGTTTTATTTTATGATTTTAAATTTGGGAAAGAAAAGTTTTTAGATGCACCTTGTTTAGAATATTGGGAAGAGATAAGAGCCAAGATTAGCGACGGGTCTTTTCCTAAATTGGGTGAAAAAATTCTTGAAAAAACAATAGCGGTCTTACAAGATGAGTGTTTGAGTTTGAACATAGATGCTTATCTTGTTCAAATTTGGTTAGAGATAGGTCGTAAAGTGTTTTCTTGGGGTTGTGCTAATAAGCCTATACGCACCTAAAATCTAAAATTTTATTTATGAAGTATTTTCAAGTGCTCTTTCGGGGGTGTTTACCAGTCAATTTGGGAGAGCGCTTGAATGGCATTCAAGAGGTCATCGGTTCGATCCCGACCGTCTCCACCAAAAAAGAACGAAGCTTAAAGGCTTCGTTCTTTTTTTATCCAATCCGCAGGATTGGTATGTAATCGCCGTCAGGCGTATGTAATCACGCGAAGCGTGTATGTCATCACCGCAAGTGCATTTCCTTCGGATTGATTACATACATTTTCTCACGTAAATGATTACATACACACCTTGCGGTGTGATTACATTCCGTCTTCGACGGATTACATACAAGGCTTCGCCTTGATTTTAGTGTAGCCGACAGGATTGGTATGTAATCGCCGTCAGGCGTATGTAATCACGCGAAGCGTGTATGTCATCACAGCAGGTGCATTTCCTTCGGATTGATTACATACATTTTCTCACGTAAATGATTACATACACACCTTGCGGTGTGATTACATTCCGTCTTCGACGGATTACATACAAGGCTTCGCCTTGATTTTAGTGTAGCCAACAGGATTGGTATGTAATCGCCGTCAGGCGTATGTAATCACGCGAAGCGTGTATGTCATCACCGCAAGTGCATTTCCTTCGGATTGATTACATACATTTTCTCACGTAAATGATTACATTCCGTCTTCGACGGATTACATACAAGGCTTCGCCTTGATTACTGCCTTCAAAAAATGAATCGATTGTTAATATATTTCTTTTATGATACGATTAATTCAACAAACTCTGCTTTATCAAACAAACGTGACAATTTAATATAAAAATATAAACTCAGGTGCAGTGGAATTGATTCGTTGCACCTGAGCTTGTTTTTTATTCTGTAATTATTTCCCAATCACTGAGGTCGCCCTGAATAGCTTCTATGCTTAGCTTACCGTCGGTAAAGGTAGCCCTTGCAAGAATATCGGGTATGATAAGGGGGAAGGAAATGTTTTTACATATGGGTTTAAAGCTGAGCCTTTTGTTTTCGTAATCGATTTTAAGTCCCGAGGCTGTTAAAAGTGAGCTCCAGCTTGACATAGGTCTTGTGTAGTGGTGTCCGCATTCCCAATGGTCCCAGAAATGACCGAGCCTTAACTGATTGTGGTGAATTGAATCAACTACGGTGTCGGATATTTCGGTCTCACCTACAGCTAGGGCGAGAGCGGCAAAGACGTAGCCTATGCCCGTCCACACTGCAATGGTCTGACAGTTGTTGTAGGTGTCAAGGCTTGTCCATCTGTTTTCGGGTACGGTAGCGTTTACGAGTCCCTGCTCCTTATCAAAATTATGCCTGAAAATAAATTCTATTACCGAGCGGACTCTCTCATCCGAAAAAATGCCCTCAAGACCTATTGTCCTAATGAACCATTCGCCGTCAAGCTGGTCGGTCATAAGGGATTCGTCGGTTACCTCGTCGTTTCGCCAAAGGTTATAATATTCGCCGTTCCAGAGCTTTTCTTCAAGGGCTTCCTTTCCCTTAAGAAGTATGCCGTTCCATTGGTCGGAGCGTGATTTATCACCCACTATGTCGGCTATGAATATGGCAGCCTTAAGAGCGGCAAGCCAAAGCACGTCAATATACACGGGGGTTCCCGAGAAATTCCAAGCGTCATAGGTGTTGCGCTTTGTGCCGTAGTCGGGGAGACCGTCGTTATCGGTGTCCAGGGCTTTGGTGGCATCCATGGCTTTTTTTACGTTATCCCAAAGGGATAGAAGATAGTCTCTGTCACCTGTAAAGAGGTAGTCACGAAGCACCATCAGTACGAACTGCATATTTAAATCAACACGCTCGTAGCCGTTGTCGGAGCATTTCATATCGGGCTTGAAGGAGTGGTGTGTTCTGCCGTCCTCACGCTGATGCATAGCGCCCATTTTCATCTGCTTTTTCTGCAGGTCGGGGAAAAGACTGATAAGCGAAAATGATGCGTGGTAGGTTATATCTGTGGTGTGAAGTCCGCAGTAGCCAAGACCCTCCCACAGACCGAAGTTGCCGTTTTTGTGATAAACGGAGCATTTTATCATGGGGGAAAGGTTGGATGACCATGAATCGGGATAAATTGCGGGTAAATCGGTTGCATAAAGAAGCTCTGAGAAGGTGGTGGCAGATTTAAAAATACTGTTATAGCCTTCTTCAAGGAATATGTTTGCATCCAATGAGCTTTTATAAAAATTTTCGTAATAATGACCGAGCATTTCGCCGTCCCTTGAGGTAAGATTCGGGAAATACCAGGAAAGAATAAAGCGTATGTTTTTCTTTTCGCCGGGCTTAAGAGTTACCTTGGAGCAGAGGGCACAGCCGCCGTAATCCTCGCCCCTGCGCCTGTTACGGTTGTAGCAGTTATCAAGGAAGAATATTTTATTTTCTCTGGAATCAAGAAAATCGGGCTTGCAGTGTAAAATGCGTTCAAGAATTGTAGCAACGTAAGGATACCTTTTGAATTTCTCGCAAAGAGCATCAAGCTCATTGTCGCTCAAGGCGGTTAAATCCTCGGGCAGAGGCTCGGGCTTGGTGCCTACGTCGGTATCGGGAAGAGTGCCGTTATCTCTGAAGCCGAAAAGCACCGATGCCTGAGTAACACCGAGCCTTGAATCGGCTATAAATTCCTTTAAAAAGCGGTAGTAGTCCGATGTGATATAGGACTTATCGCCGTCGCCGCTTACAGAAAGGCATACGTCACCGCAGTAAGGGGCATCGGATTTTACTGCAGGCTCAATATGCACAGCGTAGCCGTTACCCACAGTGTGAAGAGAGTTTACGTTACCCTCGGTTTTATTTGCAAAGTCGGGCACAAGAGTGCCTAAAAGACTGAGCTCAATTTCATTATCGGTGGGATTTTCTGCAGTGAAATCCATATAAAAGCCAGGGGTTGACGAAGCGTCTGAGTTAAAGGGGACAAAGGGGGAAGCCGCACGAAGACTAAGCTTGCAGGAAAGTGCACTGTCAATATAGTCAAGGTCGCACATGGGGAATTTGCCGTCAAAATCGATTCTTTCTACGGGCTTGTTCCACCCGAACATTCTGTAGGAAAAGTCATCAGCGTCGATTTTCATACCAAGCTTTCGGACAATGGGGGCATTTGCGCCCATCCTTTCGCGCACGTAAAAGGATAGGGCACCTGTACTGCTCTCGCCGTCATCAACCTTATCCTCAAAGCACACACGTGTAACTCGTGGTGGATTGGCTATCTGCCAGAAGTGGAATTCGCCGTCGGGCAAAAGCTCTACGCTACCGGCACCGATACCACCCAAGGCGATACCGCTTGCGTGTGTTTTTACCGTTGTAATTTTTGCCATATTATCAACTCCCGATATCAGAAATTATTAACTGAAAAGCTCAATTGCAAGCAGGGCGGCACCCTGTGCAGGGGTATGACGTGGGGGCACTAAATTAACGTTGGGTAATTCTCTTTTTATAATATCTGTTACACCTTGGCGGATTGTATGGTAATGCTCAAAAATACTGCCCATAAGTGCAAGATCGCCTGCTTCAAGCTCTGCTTTTTTGAAAGTAGAGGTTACAAGGTGCGAAAGGAAGGCAGAAGCCTTCATTTCAATTAATACGGCACTTTTGTCGCCATCCTCTATGGCGGGGATTAATAAGGGTGCCAGAGCGGCTATGTCCTTTTTATCCCTTTCGGGTGAATATACCCAGGCCACAAGCTCGCTATGACTGCTTATGCCAAGGTGCTTATAAACTGCCTCGGTGAGGCGGGTTTCACGGGCACGTCCGTCAAAGGCCTGAGTGACTGCAATCAGAATATCTCTGCCGATTGCGTAGCCGCTACCCTCGTCATCAATCAGGTGACCGTAGCCGCCACAACGATGAATATTATTATCCTTGTCACGAAGAAGGCATACGGACCCCGTGCCTGCAATAAGTATTGCACCGTGACCGCTTATAGCACCTGCTAAAGCGATTTCGTTATCGCCCATAAGCCTGAGGTTGCCGTTATAGCCCTTCTGACGCACTTGGGCCTCTATATATTCGGCAGAATGGGGGTTGCTGATTCCTGCAACACCGATTACCAAGCCCTGACACCTGTCAATGCCGTAGGGGAGCGAGAGCATAAAATCAATGCAGTCACCTATAGTTTGGGCTACGGTGTCCTCCGAGGTGCCGTTAAGGTTAATGGGGCCGAAGGCTTTTTCGGCAATAATCTGCCCCGATTCATCTGTTACGCATACGTGGGTTTTAGAGCCGCCGCCATCCCATCCGCAATAGTATTTCATTGATTTTCACCTCTGTGCTTCTGTATAGCTGCGGCAATTTTGCCGTCTGATTCATTAAGCAATTTACGTGCAGAGTCAGTGTCGAGGCTCAGGGTGAGCATTACAATTGCGGTTTTGCAATGGTAATCACATTTTTCTAAGGTGGCTCGTACAATTTCCTCATTCTCGCCCGTTGCAGTGCATACAATGGACACCGCACGGTGCAAAAGCTTTTGGTTGCTTGCCTTTACATCCACCATCAGGTTACCGTAAACCTTGCCGGATTTTACCATTACGCCGGTGGATATCATATTAAGCACCATTTTTTGACAGGTGCCGCTTTTCATACGTGACGAGCCGGTTATTACCTCGGGACCCGGTATGGGGGCAATAGTGATATCTGCATAGTCGGACATCTGAGAGTGGCTGCAGCAAACCAATGCAATTACGGGTGCGCCCACTGAACGGGCGTATTGCATGGCGCCGATTACGTAGGGGGTACGGCCACTTGCGGCAATACCCACTAAAGCATCATCAGAGGTGAAATTGTGTGCCTTTAAATCTGCTTCGCCTAAAGCGGGGTTATCCTCGGCACCCTCAACCGCCTTTAACAGGGCTGAGCTGCCCCCTGCAATAAGACCAACAACAAGGTCGGGCTCTACGCCGTAGGTAGGGGGACATTCTGCCGCATCAAGCACACCAAGGCGACCCGAGGTGCCTGCACCGCAATAAAAAAGTCTGCCACCATTACGGAGCTTATCATAAATAACATCGATGCTACGGGCGATTTCGGGCAATACGGCGTTAACTGCCTCGGCACAACGCTTGTCCTCGGAATTTATAAGCTCCACCATATCATAGGTGGTAAGCGTATCGATGTTCATTGAGCGGGCATTTCTTTTTTCGGTATCTAAATTATTGAGCTCCACGGTCATAGCTGACACCCCTTGGTAACTGTTTTGTATGAATTAATCATAGCATTGCACAGTGGGTTTTGCAACAACTTATTTAAATCTGCATTGCTGTGAATTTTGCATTTGAAATGCCTGATTTACTGTGCTATAATCAAATTAAATCAACACGCTTGTGGGGGGATTTGAATGAAAAAATATGATATTGCCGCATTTGTGTGGCCGTCCTATACCGGTGACGAGCCCCGAACACGTATTTTCTGGCCCGAGGGCATTGGTGAATGGCAGACCGTTAAGGCTATGACCAATAAGGGCTATGAGGGATGCCGTTGGCCCCGTATTCCCTTGTGGGGCTACGAAAATGAGGCAGATGCAACCGTTATGGAAAAGCAGATTGCCTGCGCTACCTCATACGGCGTTAACGTGTTTATTTACGACTGGTACTGGTATGACAACAGACCCTTCCTTGAAAATTGCCTTAACGACGGCTTTCTGAAGGCTAAGAACAATACCGATATGCAGTTCTGCCTTATGTGGGCTAACCACAATGCTACCCATTTGTGGGATAAGCGAAACTCCGACAAGGATCTGGATACTGTTATCTGGAGCGGTGTGGTTACACCCGAGATTTTCTCGGATATCTGCGACAGAACTATTGAAAAATACTTTCTGAAGGAAAATTATTATTGCATTGACGGTTGCCCCGTTTATATGATTTTTGACATTGATAATTTCATTCGCTCCTTCGGCACAAGCGACGAATGCAAAAAGGCTGTTGAGCAGTTCCGTCAGAAGACCATTGATGCAGGCTTCAAGGGTCTGCACCTGCAGTTTATACATTGGCGTGACAGAGTATTCAATTGGCTTCGTGACGATGACTCCCAGAAGGGTGTTAAATCCGCTCAGATGTACGATTATCTTGGTGCGTCCTCGGTTACTAATTACAGCTGGGGTGGTATTACAGACTTTGACGGCGATTTTAACGACGTTGCCGATGGTTACGTTACCGAATACAACAAAATTGCACCAACCCATAACGTCCCCTATTACCCGAATCTTTCGGTTGGTTGGGATGATAACGTAAGATTTTATGAATTCAGACCCGGTGTTGTTGTGAATAATACACCCGAAAACTTCAGAAACGCTTGTGAGAAAATTAAAAGGCTTACAGACGAGGGTGTGGAAAAGGGTGTTTTAAAAGCACCGTTTATTACTGTCAACAGCTGGAATGAATGGACTGAAACAAGCTATCTTCAGCCCGATGACCTTTACGGCTACGGCTACCTTGAGGGTATTAAAGAGGTTTTCACAGAGGATTAATTATGAAAAAGAATTTTATTATGCTTGAAAACGTGGCTTACGGTAGTCACGAAAGGCACAAAATTGACATTTATATCCCCGAAAGCGTTACGGCACCCAAGGGCTTTATGCTGTTTGTTCACGGTGGCGGCTGGCATGACGGCGACAAGGATAAGCACTTTGGGGATTGCGAGTATTTCAGTAGTCTTGGGTATCTGTGTGGTACTATGAACTACCGCTTTGTTTCCGACGAGTTAACGATTTTTGACGAGCTTGACGATATAAGTGAGGCTCTGAAAACAGCCAAAAGGGTCTGCGGTGAATACGGCTACAATATTGAGGGGGTGCTTTTGTCGGGCGTTTCCGCAGGGGCGCATTTATCCCTTATGTATGCATACTCGAGAGTGGACTCAGCCCCTATAAAGCCGGTTGCGGCTTGTGTTTACTGCCCGCCGCCCAACTGCGCGAAGCCCGATTTTCTTATTGGAATTGCAGGCAGATTTGTTGAGTGGAAGCACGATATACTTTCAAAATGCTGTGGGTACAGGATTACTAAAGAGAATTTGCTCAGTGAAAAATCTCAGGCGGCACTTCTGAAAATATCACCTGAAAATTATTTGTGTGCAGACTGTGTGCCTACGGCAGTTTTTGCAGGAATGGCAGACGAGCTTATCCCCTTTGAGCATACCAAGGTGCTTATGGATAAATTAACCGCCCTCGGCGTAAAAAATGATTTGCTCGCCTACGAAAACGTTATTCACTCCATTGAAAAAAATTCCGTTGCCGTAGCAGAGGCAAGGGCAATGACCGTTAAATACGCACAGAATTATCTGAAATGAAAAAGCTCCGTGTAAGGTACCTTACACGGAGTTAATTTTATTTTGATTTGAAAAGGTACATCGAGTGGCGAGGTTTGTTCGTAGCATAAAGCTAAAAATTTCTTATATCTGTTGTTTTTTAATGATTTAAGGGGTTCTTACAGGCTTTTGTCCTGCAGGAACCCCTTGTCGTACGTAGTTTTATGCGGTCTGCGCTTTTTTTACATCCCCTTGATTTTATTTTGATTTGAGCTGAGCGTTAAGCTTACGGCTTTGCCCTCTTACGCAAAGGTAAACTACGGTCCACACTACGATATAAACTGCAAGGAAAATTGCGGTGAATATGCCGAAAACCTTGATATCAAAGGGAATCCAGCTATTTATAAGGTAGCACAGGGAGTAGGCGACATAAAGGGTACCAAAGTGGCAGGCGATGGATTTGTTTATGCCCCACTCTTCAATCTGATTGAATACGCTTGCACCTGCGTGAACAAACGCTAAGATGTAAACAGATATGGTGCCCGATAAAATTTCGGTGCCGCCGTACGTTACCTCGGGGTGAAATTTTGAGATAAAGAAATAAATAATGGCAAGGATTATGGGACCGAAGCCGCCGAAAATCAGGCCTCTTAATAAAAAAGCTTTTGCATATTTTTTCATAATTTAAAACCCAACCTTTCTTTTACGCTTTTCAGATTTCGTCTTGAGATATAGTCCGTATATCCGTTTTTGAAAACGACGGAAATTGCACCTGCAAGGGTCGCCTGTACCTTTTCGATTTGCCTTACGTTTGCGATGCAGGACTGATTGATTTTTATGAAATTGTCATCGGTGAGGGCTTCGATTTCATAAAGGCGAAGCTTGACCTGTAGCCTTTCGTTTGTCAGGGCAAAAACCTTGTTGCCTTCACTTATAAAGCAGTTCACCTCAAAAAGACTGAGCTTTTTTGCCTCGTTGTCCCTGTAGCCCAGAATATCGCTGTTGCTTTGATGCACAATGCGCTCAATTTCGTTTATAAGCTCGGTTTTTTCGTGGGCGTAAATCAAAATTTCCTCGTCCTTGGTTTTGTCGATAATGATTTTAAGCTTCATTTTCCGCCGCCTTTCATAGGTATTAAGAGCACTCTTTGATTATAGTTTATTGCGGAGTGTTTGTTTTTTCAATGGTTTTAATCTATTCGGTTGTTTTTTGAGTATAAAAGGCAAAGCCCGTTGCTTTGCAACGAGCCTTTTGGGTTTAGAAAGCGGACTTTATATCTGTGCTAAAAGCTTTCTGCCGATTAATTCGGCTAATTTCATACCTGCTTCGGTTTCCTCAATAGTATTAAGGGAGTCGAAGAAATGGTCGGTTTCAAGGGTGAAATCACCCTTATAATCAACGTCCTTAAGAGCCTTCATAATTTCGGTGAAGTTCATTTCGCTGATACCGGGGAGGGTGTGCATATCGTCAAGATAGTCGTTATCGTGAACGTGCAGGGCACCGAGTCTGTTTCCTAAAACACGTATGCAATCCTGAGCCTCGCGACCCGAAAGACTGCAGTGACCAAGGTCAAGGCAGGCAACGAAAAGGGGATGATTAACCTCGTCAATATACCGTGCGTGTTCAAAGGGATTGCCGCAAACACCGCCCACGGACACCTTTTTGCGGGGGTCCTTGCACCACATATTTTCACAAGCGAGGGTTACGCCGTATTCCTCGGCATAGGGTAAAAGCGCCTTGAAGTACTGCATATTTTTTTCGAAAACGTATTCCTCCCTGCCTACGTATTGACCGAAGGCAACGGGGTGGATAACGAGGTTTTTAATGCCCATAATCCCTGCAATTTCAAGGGCTCTGGAGTTTTTGTCAACAAGCATTTTTAAAACCATGTCATGGTCGGGGTGGGGCATATAGCCTACGGCGTGCCCTTGATTAAAATAAACGTTGTTGCGCTTGGCAACCTCCACAAGATTTAATGCGTGTGCCTTGTAGCCGTCGGAGTTTAAAATGTAATCCTCCTTATCAAGGTCGAGCATACAGTAATCAACTGCATCGAAGCCAGCTTTAGCAATAATCTCGATTGCTTTATCCTCGCCGAATTTTGAAGCGCAGGAGGTTGTCTGAGATAAAATCATAAAAATTCTCCTCAAATGAAATATGTTGTTATTGTTATAGTACCATTTTGACGGGATTTGTCAATGAAAAAAGAGTCTGCGTAAAACAGACTCTTTTCTCTTAGGGGTAAATATGGAAATAAGGAGATAGGAATGAAAACGTGTAACGAAATGGGATTTGTGGATGATTCCCGTTCCGTTGACTACACTATAACCCATAAAAATAAATTCCATATTAAAAAGTTGTGAACAATTTGAAACAAAGGGTTAACAAATTATGAATAAAGAAATTATTTTAAGAATCTTGAGTTCTTCTTCTGTTCAAGGGTGATTGTGCCGTCGGGCTTTATTGTGGTAAGGGTTGCACCCTGAAGCCAATCCTTTTCCTCCCAGAAGAAGGTGTTGTTGTATGCGCCCATACCATAGCAGTTGTAGCCACCGCACTGGGTATAAACAAGCCAGATGCCCTGGTATTTTGCCGCCCAGTCGTTAACGTGGTCGTGACCTGAGAAGATTGCCTGAGCTTCCATTTCCTTCATAGCGTCGAAAAGGTGGCTGTTGTATTTTGAGGAGCCTACGGTTTCGTACTGAACACCGTAAAGAAGCTCTGCCTTGCCTGAGGGAGCAAATGAGCCGTCCTCCTCACGCTCGGGCTTGAAAACCTCGTTATACTCGGGTATCGGGATATGCATATAGAGCATTGAGGTTGCCTTACCGTATTGGTTTTTAAGGGCGGTGATTTCGTCCTTGTACCATTTAATCTGACCGGGCTTTATGTAGTCGTAGCCGTCGTCGGAGGTGAAGGGGATTTTGTCGTTGGTGATGTGGGGCTCGCAGAAATCTCTGCCCGAGTCCATAAGCACAAGGCTCTGACGAAGACTGCTTTCGCCATCCATAATATTGATTATAAAGTTACCGTAGCCGAAAAGTGCAGGGTCACCGAACTTTGAAAGGCAATGGGGGAAATCGGTAACGCTTTTGAAAATAAGGTATTTGAAATATTCCTTTTCTGCGCGTGCCTCGTGATTGCCGAATACGAATGCCCAGTAAACGCCGAGCTTTTCCATCATCTGACCGAATTGAATGGCATCAATCTGCTGGTATTTACCAACAATACAGTCGCCTGTGAAAATGACAAGGTCGGGCTTTTCGGCAACGATGTTATCAACCATAAGCTGAAGGGTGCGGTTGTTTACGTCGAAGTTGCTTGCCATATGAAGGTCTGTGAAGGTGAGGATTTTGAAATCACCTGTGTTATATGAGCCGTCGGGATTGAATTTTGCAATAAAGCTTGAGGTTTCGTTTTCTTTAATAAGCTTAACGTCAGTACCCACGTAGGGGATATTGATAGCGTTAATGAACGAGCATTTTGCAATTTTGCCCTTGGTAAGCTTGTGAATGGGCTTGTGGATTTTAATCGATGCGCGGATGCCGTTCTGCTGAATAAAAGTACGAATGGGTTTCATTTGAAATACCTTCTTTTTAACTGTATTTATGTGATACATCCTATCACAAAATGCCGCTTCTTGCAATAGTTTTTAGGATATATTTGGGGGTATTTAAAAGGCATTTTACAATATATACAAAGGGATGTGGGGTGTTTTGTGCAAGTCGCAGATATTGATTTTTTTTACAAAAAAACGTGACAAATATAGGTATATATGTTATACTATATGTAGATGTGAAAGATGTGTTTTCTAACAATATATTGTTGAATTTTTGGTGTATGGGGTGTTATTTTGCAGACTTTATTCGTGTACTGTTCCGACGATGATGCCATAAATGCCCTCTGTAACGAAAGCGCCTTAAGAAAGCGTGACACAAAGGCGTTTTGCCTTAGCTGTGGCAGTAGTAAGCTCCACCTTGGTCGCTACCTCAGTGCCGCCCGTGCTCACAAAAGCTTTTGTTACAGCGGCTACGATATTGATATAGCTCAGTACGATAAAATTATTCTCGCCTGCGACGAATACCTTGGCGAAATTCCCGCTGAAATAGTTGCCTTTATCGAGAAAAACGACCTTCGCTACAAGCACATTGAGTGCATTGTTTTCGGTGACGGCAGGGGCGTTAAAAGAGCCCTTGATTCGCTTAAGGTGCGTATATCACTTTCGGGTGGTACGGCACGTAGTGCGGTGTCTGTTTCTGCCCGCGAAATCAAGCGCGAGGACGAGGATATTCTGTTCAGTGTGCGTCACAGACTGGTTGTTTAAAATTTGTTTAAAGTTTGTTAAAACTTTTTGTTTTTAATGTATAAAAATATATAAGTATTTTTGGTTGCTTTTTCAACCACTTTCAAAGCCGTTTCCGTTGACAGGGAACGGCTTTTTGTGTTATATTTATTGTGTACACGATTATCCTTGGGGGAGGTATGCCCTCATGAGGATTTTAGTCCAAAAGTGAATCTGAAAGGAAGATTTTTATGAAGAAAATTATTTCACTTGCATTGTGCATTGTGATGCTTTTTTCAGTGGTTTCCGTTTGTGCGGTTGCCGCAGAAAAGGTAGATGCAAACGATCTTATGTACGTGCAGGCAGGCGAGGTCGTTAACGGCCAGGTTACCTACACGGTTTACCTTAAGAAAAACGTTTCAATCTTAGGCGGTGTTATTATCAGAATCGGCTTTGATAAAAACGTGCTTCAGCCCGTTAATGGCGGTGCCGCTACAGTGGTTGATAAATACGGCGACGAGTCAGACGTTGTTCCCGGCTTATACGTAGCAGGCTTTGTTGACGGATATGATGATCTGTATTCAGTCGGTTATATCAACGGCAACCTCAGCGGTTCATACACAACCGGAGCATCCGATAAGGCTTTTATGAAGATGACCTTCAAGGTTATCGATTCCGCAAGACCTGTTACCGATATTGATTTCTACTGTGTTGAGTTCACAAGCTCGGATGAGGAAATGAATATCACCAAAAATGATGAGGATCCTCAGCTGTTTATGACAGTAAAGCACGACACCTTCGGTAACCCCATTATCAACAGTGCAAAGGTTGTTAAGAACGGCGTTCAGCTTTCATGGGAAACAATCGGCAGTGCAGATTACTACCGTGTTTACAAAATGAAGGACGGCAAGTGGACAACACTTAAGGATATAAAAACAGGCGAAACAACCTACGTTGATACCACTGCACAGAACGGTGTTAAGGAAACATACGCCGTAAAGGCCTTCAAGGACGGCAAGAGTACCGCAACATACAACAGAATTTCTTGCACATTTGTTGCTACACCTGCAACTGTTACAGCCGCTAACTCAGGCGATGGTGTTAAGGTTAGCTGGTCTGCAGTAGCCAAGGCTTCAAACTACCGCGTTTACAAGCGCGTTACTAAGGATGACGGCACAAAAACTGCGTGGGAGTATCTTGTTAAAAGTACTACCGCAAAGTCATACGTAGATACTAACGTTGCAAACGACGTTAAGTATGAATATATGGTTCGTGCAAACGTAGGTGGTACCTATAGTGCAGACAGCGCAATCATTTCTATTTACCACTATGATGCACCCACGGTTAAGCTCGCATCTGCAAAGGGCGGCGTAAAAATCACCTGGAATGAAATCGAAGGTGCAGAAACCTACAAAATTTATCGCAGAAACAACGGCACAACATCATGGACAGGTGTTAAAACCGTTAAGGCGGGCACATTGAGCTTTGTAGATTCTGCCGCAACCTCAGGTAAGAAGCTCGACTACACAGTTAAGGCAGTTTCATCAAAGGGTAGCAGTAACTACGTTGCAAAAACAATCAACTACATTGCAACACCCAAGCTTACAAGCCTTACAAACGGCACAAGTGGTGCAGTTCTTAAATGGGGCGCAGTTAAGGGTGCCGCAACCTACAGAGTTTACAGAAAGGCCGCAGGTGCTACAAGCTGGACTGCACTTGCAAACGTTAAAACAACATCCTACACAGATAAAACAGCAAAGAGCGGTACAAAATACATCTACACCGTAAAGGCATTCAACGGTAGCCTTACAAGCGGTTACGATTCAACAGGTCTTACACTTAAGTTCCTTGCAGCTCCCAAGCTTACAAAAATCAGCAATCCCACAGGCGGTATCACCGTTACATGGGGCAAGGTAACAGGTGCTTCAACCGGCTATAGAGTTTACAGAAAAGTGGCAGGCTCAGGCTGGACACTCCTCGGTACTGTTAAAACAACAAGCTATACCGACAAAACCGCAGTTAAGGGTAAAACCTACACCTACACAATCAGAGCCGTTGACGGTAGCAACCTCAGCGCTTATAACACAACAGGCTTATCAATTAAACGTGCAAAATAATTTGTGATTGATATAAACCCATAAAAGTCAGGAGGCTTTAATTTGAAAAAATTTCTTTCAATGGTGCTTTGCTTAGTAATGGTGTTAACCATATTTACCGCTACTGCCGCTCAGGTTATGGCGGTGGGCAATGCTACCGAATTATTGACCGTTACAAGCGGTGAGTTCGCAAACGACACAATTACCTTTACCATTAACCTTGCTCCCGGAAGCACAAAGGTTAACGGTGTTATTATCGAGGCACACTACGATAGTGAGGCTCTTATGGTTGAAAAAGCAGGGGCCGCAGGAAGTGTGGACGAATACGGCGACTTTGTTGAAAGTGTTTCAGGTATGTATGAAACAGGCAACAAGTACGACGAAGACGGTGTTTATGCAATTGCATTTATGAATGCAACAGGTGTTAATATCACCGGTGAAAGAGCGTTTGCCACAATTACCTTCAGAGCGATTTCAGACGTTCGTGACCTTGAAACAGTTACATTCAAATGCGTTGAATTTACAACTGACGACGGCAATGCAGAAAACGACATCAAAAAGAGTAACGGCGCGCAGACATTCAGCACAAAGTCCTTCTATACACTTACAATGCCTGTGGTTACCGAGGTTAACTCAATGGGTGACGGCCTCAGAGTTGTATGGACTGACACACAGGGTGCAGATAGCTACAAGCTCTATCGCAGAGAAGAAAACGTAAGCTCATGGACTCTTATTAACGATGCGTTAACAACAAACGAGTTTGTTGATAACACTATCACAAAGGGTAAGGTTTATTACTACACAGTATCTGCAACAAACGCTTACGGCTCAACCGAAATGGATGCAACGGGCCTTGCAGGTATGAACTTCGGCAACATTGAGTCAATCAATGCAGTGCCCACAGAAACAGGCGCATACATCACATGGTCCGCACTTAACGGTGCCGAAAAGTACGAGGTTTACAGGAAGCTTGCTACATCATCAAGCTGGCAGCTTCTTAAAACCGTAACTACTTGCAACTACACCGACAACTCAATGGTAAGCGGTGTTGATTACAACTACAAGGTTAGGGCAATTAAGGGTCAGTATGCTGCTGATATGTCTTGCGACGTAGCTACAGTTAAGTATATTGCAGTTCCCTTTGCAACAGTTTCAAACACCAACGACGGTATTGAAATCTATTTCGAATCTGTTAATGCAGAAAAATACGTTATCGAAAAGAAAATCGGTGACGGTGCATATGCAACTTTAATCGAGATTGCCGACAACGGCGACGAGGAATACGTATTCATTGACGAGGACGTTACAGCGGACGTTAAGTATTCATACACTATTAAGGCAGTATCAGGTGAGCTCAGTTGTAAAACAACCGAAATCGGCTCTCTTACAAGACTTGGCGCACCCGTTATTACAGAAAGCAAAAACACCGTAGAAGGTATTTCATTAAAGTGGAAAACAGTCGGCGGTGCAACAAAATACGAGATTTTCCGTAAATCAGCTAACGAAACAGTTGCTAAGAGCTACGCAACTACAACCTCTACAAGCTACGTTGACACAAACGTAGTAAGCGGCACAAAGTACGTTTACGAAATCTGCGCTAAAAACACCACAGGTAACGGTGCTAACTCAAATCCCCAGGCTATTGTTACATTCGTAAGCGCACCTAAGGTAAGCTCTGTTGCGGCCGTTGAAAGCGGTATTCAGATTAAATGGAGCTCAGTAATCGGTGCTCAGACCTACAAGGTTTACCGTGCAAAGGCCAATACATCAGATTGGTCCGTAATCGGCACAATCTCAGCGACCAATTTCATTGACGAAACTGCAGAATACGGCGTTTACTACAAATACACAGTAAGTGCAGTAGCAAACGGTAACGAAAGCGCATACGACACAACAGGTGTTGAGGGTATGTACTTTGGTAACGTTAAGTGGATTAATGCAGAACCCACCGAAACAGGTGCAGTAATCACATGGGAGGCTCTTGATAAGGCAGACTCCTACGAGGTTTACAGAAGAAAGATTATTGAAACCAACTGGACAAAGCTCGCAAAGGTTACAAGCGCCAAATACACAGACACAAAAATGGATAGCGGTGTTGTGTATGAATATATGGTTAAGGCGTTCAACGGCAAAAACGTATCCGATATGATTTGTGAACCCACAAGTGCAAAAATCATTGCTATCCCCACAGCTATTGCAAAGAACGTTGCAGATGGTATTCAGATTACTATCACACCCGTTGGCGGTGCAGAGGGTTACGTAATTGAAAAGAAGATCAACGGCGTATATAAAGAGCTCACAAAGCTTTCAAAGAGCACAACTACATACGTTGACACAAGCGTTGTTGCCGAGAGCGAATACTCATACAGAGTTTATGCAGTTTCATCCGACATCAACAGCGGCATTTACGAAATTCCTGCTATTTTAAGACTCAGCTGTCCTAAAATCACAAGCGCAACTAACACAATCCCCGGTATCTCCATTACATGGACACCTATTGATGACGCAAGTGCTTACCAGGTGCTTCGTAAAAAGTCAGGCGACAAAACCTGGAAGGTAATTGCAAACGCAGTTACAGGTACTTCATTTATTGACGCCGACGTTGATAGCGGTAAGGTTTACACATACACAATCAACGCAATTCTTAAAGATGGTGGTCAGTCAGGCTACGACGGAACAGGCGTTTCATACAAATTCCTTGAAACTCCCGACTTAGTAAGCGTTGAAAACGTAAGCGGTGGTATTCAGTTTAAGTGGAGCTCAGTTTACGGCGCTACATCATACAAGGTTTATCGTAAAACAAGCAACACAGACTGGGTTCTTATTGCAAAGGACGTTACAACAACCAGCTATGTTGATAAAACTGCGGCAGTTGCTACTAAGTACACTTACACAGTAAAAGCGGCTGACGGTGCATATGAAAGTAGCTTCGATAGCGGTCTTAACATCACAAGCGTTTCAAAGCCTGCAACACCCAAGCTTACAAAGGTAGCTAACACCTCAACAGGTCCTCAGATTACCTGGGGCGCAGTAGCAGGTGCGGACACATACATCGTTTACCGTAAAACATACAACGCTAAAACCAAAAAATGGGGCGGTTGGGAAGTAGCTAATAAGAGCGTAAAGACTGCATCCTACGTTGACAAAACTGCAAAAACAGGCACATATTACATTTACACCGTAAAGGCGGTTAATGCCGCAGGCAGCAGTGGATATGACAAAACCGGTCTTAAGACATACTTTATGTCAATGCCCAAGGTTAGCTCAGTTGCTAACGCAACCAACGGCGTAACAGTTAAATGGTCAAAGATTACCGGTGCAACAGGCTACATCGTATATCGTAAAACATACAACGCAAAAACAAAGAAGTGGGGCGGCTGGACTAACCTTGGCAAAACCACAGGCGCATCCTTCACTGATAAAACTGCAAAATCAGGCACATATTACCTTTACACAGTAAAGGCTTACTATGGCTCATACTACAGTGCATATAACACATCAGGCACAAAGATTTACTTTATGTCTGCGCCTAAGCTTTCAAGTGCAACAAGCGCAAAGGCAGGTATCACCACTAAGTGGGGCAAGGTTACAGGCGCAACAGGCTACATTGTTTACCGTAAAACAGGTAGCGGCGGATGGACCAAGATTGCTACCATCAAGAAAAACTCAACAGTAAGCTACCTTGATAAAACCGCTAAGAAGGGTGTAACCTACAAGTACACCGTAAGAGCATATTACGGCTCATACAACAGTGCTTATAACACAAGCGGTCTCACCTGTAAGGATAAGTATTAAAGCTTAAAATTTAAACAACTTCCCCCTCGCACACGGTAGTGCGAGGGATAGTTATTACAAAGGGTTTTAGCTATTAAGCCCCGGATATAAATCTGATTTCAGGAGGATTTATGTTTAAAAAATCTATTTCATTAATTTTATGTCTGGTAATGTGCTTGTCGGTATTTACCGCCGCGGCAGTGCCGACACTTGCCGCCTATAACGTGAAAACAATATTTTCCGTAAAAAGTGAAAATATAGACGGCGATTTGCTCACTTATACTATCAGTATTACAAAGGAGCAACAGAATATAGGTGGTATCATACTTAACGTGGATTTCGACAGTAGCGTGCTCAAGCCCGTTAACTGTGCCCCCATTGAAAGTACAACCACCGAAACGGGTACCAATTATAACTTCAGGGGCACCTATGCCTACGGCGTAAGCGAAAGCAACCCCAATCAGTACGTTATTGCGTATATGAATGATATTGCGGTATCCACCACCGAGGCAAAGGGCTTCTTTAAATTACAATTCAAGGTAATTGATGAAAGCCGTCCCTCAACCGACGTTAAGTTTTATTGTAAGGAATATTACTCTACAACCGAAACCGATAAGAATGTTACTATCGCAGACGGTCGTCAGATTATTGCAGAATATAATGATATTTCAACCCTTGCTAAGCCCGTGCTTAAGGGTGCGGAGCCTACCGTTGACGGAATTAAGTTTTCGTGGAACGGAGTAGAGGGTGCCGTAGGCTATCAGATTTGGCGATTCACTCCAGAGGACGGTTGGGAAAGCATCGGAGAAATCGGCGCTTCTGAAACCGAATACATTGATACAGGTCTTGTAAGCGGTACAACCTATACCTACACAGTTAAGGCGTTTAATAATTACGGCATCAGCCTTTATGATGCAATCGGTGTTTCATGCAAATATATCGACAAGCCCGTTATAACGGAAATCAAAAATGCCGTTGATGGTGTTGAGCTTCGCTGGAATTCAACCGCAGGTGCTGATTTCTATCTGATTTACCGTCGCGTAGCAGGGGAATCTGAGTGGACTCAGCTTGCGAAGCGCGCAGTTAATCTTGACCGCGTTTACAAGGATACTACTGCAGTTGACGGCGAAAGCTACGAATATGACGTTGTTTCATCAACGGATAAATACGCAACACCCAACAGTGATGCAGGTGAGCCCATTACATACGTTGCGGCACCTACAATTACAGGGGCTACCAACGAATTAAAGGGTATTAAAATCAGCTGGAAGGTACACCCCATGGCGGCATACTACATGGTTTACCGTAGGGACAAGGGTGTGGAAAGCACCCTGGGTGAGTATGCAACCGTAGCTGGCACCTCATTCCTTGATACAAACGTTACCGCAGGCAAAATCTACGTTTATTCCGTAAAGGCATGCACAAACTTCGGAGACAGTGCTTATAGCTCAACGGGCTACACTGTTACACGTGTTGCACAGACCGAGGTTACTGCACTTACTCTTGAAAAAGACGGTGTCAACGTGCAGTGGTCACCCGTCAGTGGTGTTAGCGGTTATAATATTTACCGTAAAACAGGCTCCGATATCTCATGGACTAAGGCGGGCTCGGTAACGGGTTCAGACGTAACCTCATTCAGCGATAGGGGATTAACAAGCGGTACAGAATACCGTTATGCGGTTTGTCCAGTTATTTCCACCTCAGAGGGTGCAAAGGTTGAATCGGATCCCATTTATTACATTGCATCACCAGAAAACGTTTTGAGCGAAAATATAATTGAGGGTATTAAAATTACCTGGGAGGGTTCACGCGGTGCCAATGAATACCGTGTGATGCGTGTTGATATTTACGGCACAAGGACTATTGCAGTGATCAACGCAAACGAGCCCCTTGAATTTATAGATACCGACGTTGAGTGGAACGAGGAATATACATATACAGTTAAGGCCATCAGCTCAGTAGGTGAAAGCCTTGCAAGTGATACTTCCTCACCCTTGCTCAGAATAGGCGCTATGGACCCTGCAAACCCCCAGCTTTACGAGGGTGGTATCAGAGTTTCCTGGGTGCCTCAGAGCACTGCCACAGGTTATGCGGTTTATCGTAACGACGGCAGTGGTTGGGTTTTAGTTAACCAGGTTACTGAAAGCGAATACATTGATAAAAACGTTAAAAGTGCTAAAACCTATTACTATGCAGTTGCGGCAATCATCGACGGAAGCCGTGGTATTCTTAACACAGATAATGCTATTGCCATCACCTATATAGCACCCCCCGAGGTTGTTACTGCGGCAAATGGTACTGATTGTGTTAAAATCACATGGTCACCTGCAGATGGTGCAATCAACTATTACATTTATAAGAGTTATATTTACGAGGGCGCATCACCTGAATTAGTAACTGTAGTTGATGCAGACACCCTTACTTACACTGACGAGTACGTGGCTTGCGGTGAAACGGCAATTTACTTCGTACGTAGCTACGACGGTGAAAACCTTAGTAATGATTCTACTGCAGTTAAGTGTATGTACCTTGACGCCCCCGTTATTAAGAGCATTGCAAACGCTTACACTGGTGTTACCTTCTCGTGGAATAGTGTTACGGGTGCCGAAGGATACAGAGTTTATCGTAAGGCGGCAGGCGATAGCGGTTGGACTTATATTGAAACCGTAAGTGCCGACACACTTAAATATACCGATACCAAGGCGACCAACGGTAAGCGTATGTATTACACGGTGCGTGCCGAAAGTGAATTCGGTATGAGCGTTTACGTTTCAAAGAGCATCAATTACGTTGAAGCACCGAAGATTACTACATCAAACTCATCAAGCGGTATTCAGCTTAAGTGGGAAAAAAATCCCGTGGCAGATGAATACAGAGTATATCGTAAGGTGAAGGCAACGGATTCCTGGTCATACCTTACAACGGTTAAGGGTACGTCATACGTTGACAAAACCGCAAAGGCGGGTACTACCTACAGATACACCATTAAAGCAAATTCCGACGGTGTTTATTCATCATATAACTCATCGGGCTGGGCAGTAAGAAGGTTAACAACTCCCACTCTTAAAGCCGCAAGCAACGGCTATGGCTACGTTTCCGTAACCTGGAACAAGGTTGCAGGTGCAACAGGCTACAGAGTTTACCGCAAGATGAATAACGCAACCTCATGGACATATCTCGGCAACGTTACCACGACCTCATATAAGGATAAAAACGTGGTTAATAAGGGTACCTATAAGTACACTGTAAAGGCCTACTACGGCTCGTCTATGTCCGGCTACAACAGCACCGGTGTTTCGGTTAAATATATTACCGCACCAACCCTTACGGTTGTTAACAGAACGGGCAACGTAACCCTTACGTGGGATGCAGTTTCCGGCGCAAGCAGCTATTACGTTTACAGAAAGGCGGGTAACGCCACATCATGGACCAAGATAGCAACGGTTTCAAAGCCCGGCTACGTGGATAAGAAGGTTTCAAACAAAACAACTTATACATATACTATTAAGGCATATGCATCTAAGACCACCTCGGGCTACAATGCAACCGGATGGAAAACCCTTTACCTTAATACCCCCGACGTAACCTCGGTTAAGAGCTCACGCAGTGGCATTACAATGAAATGGGGTGCCGTTAAGGGCTGCACAAGCTATTCGGTATTCAGAAAGGACGGCAACGGTCCATGGGTACAGATTGCAACGGTTAACTCAAAAACCACAAGCTATACCGATAAAAAGGTTGAAATGGGTATTAAATATACCTACACCGTGCGTGCAAAATACAGCAGCTACTTAAGCTGGTACGAGCCAAATAATACTTGCACACATAAATACTAAATAACTAAAAAAATGACCCTCTTCCTGATTGGAAGAGGGTCATATATTTTTTATTAATCAAAAATACCGTTAAGCTGGTTATCAGCCTTTTTAGCAATTTCTTCCTGAGAAGCAGTTTTCATAAACTCGGACATCTGTATTCTGCGCTCGCTGAGCTCTTCATACATTTTTGCTCTGTTTTCTGCTGAAAGGGGATAGAAGAATTTAGGAATGATACCAAGGCTTGAGGTAATGATGGGAATACCTGTACCTAATGCGAAAATCCACCACTTGGTTTTGTCGGTCTGTGTACCGATTTCCTTACCCTGTATGTAGCCGATTTTGCCCATTACAACGTTGTTTACACCACTCATAACCGCTTGCTGAAGCTTTGATATAAGGTCCATGGAAACGCCGGTCATAGCCTCTGATCGGTAGCCGTATTTCCATTCGCTGTAGTCAAGAGCTTCGTTCTTGATTTCGGCGGGGATAACTCGTCTTAAGCCGTAAACGCACATTTCAAGAATTTCTTCAATTGCCATCATCGGCAGGATAACGCCCTTCTTTTGGAAGTTGCCCTTGATTGAGCCTATTCCGAATACCGTCATCCATAGCATATCCGTCCAGGCGTCCTCAAGAATCCAAAGGCTCTTGGTTGAAAACCTTTTACGTAAGGGCTCAACAAAGCTATAGCTGATGAACTTTACGGGGAATGCGGGGATACCAACGATTGTTTTCCAGGTTACGGAGCCGATAACGTCTATGTAGAAGTTTGTACGGCTCTTGCTTATGCTGAAGCCCGACAGGAACGAGGACAACAGATAAATGAACATTGGCTTGTTGTGTAGAATTGCCTTGAAGCAATGCTTGACCGTGGGCTGCTTGATGGACTGCGAAACACGCTCGCGTGAGTTAAGCACGAAGTAAAGAGCAAATATAGCGGAAAGTGCCGCACAAACAAGACCGAATGAAGCAAACAAGCGGGGAAGCTGAATGTTGATAACCTTATTTGCTACAAGGTCGTATATAAGGCCGAATATCTGCTTTGGTAAGTCCTCAACCAGATGGGAGGCTACGTTAGCCGTGGCAATCAGTCGCGATCGTTCCAGTGGCTCAGGGGTTATGGTCGACAGATAGCCGGTTTTTGCAACCATAGTAAAGGTTGTTGCAGTTTCCGTAATGATACTCATTGCAAAGTAGAAAATCCATTTGGGAAGATAGTCACCGGGAGTATCGGGGAAAAGGAAGGGGATAAGCCAATACCACATACCGAGAACGGTAAGGGGTACCTCGCCTAAAATTACGTAGGGCCTGAATTTACCCCAACGGGTACGGGTTTTGTCAACAATAACACCGATAAAGGTGTCGTTAACAGAGTCCCAGGCAGTGGCAACAACGTTTTGAATGGCAAGCAGGTTGAAGTCGATGTTTACAACGTCGTATATGTAACGCTCCTTATAATCGTCGATGTTAAGGCTTGCCGCCACGTCGTTAAGCACGTAAGCAAGTGTTTCCTTTTTACCTACGTAACGCCTTACTTCGGTGGTTTGAAGCTCCGGAGCCATAGTTTTCATCTCCTTTATATTTTACTCTCTCTGAGGTAATCGAATATTTTATCGATTGTAAGCTCGGGTAAATCTATGTAGTTTTCGGGGATGCGCATTTTTTCGAGGTAATGGGCATCCGAATCAGAAATTATTTTAAGGCTGTTAAGGTACGGATATTGTGCCTTTAACTCAGTTTCTTTAATTGTATCATATATTTCTGCACAAGTAAAGCCAAAGGATTCATCAATTGTGCCAAGGTTTGAAAGAATACTGAAGGATGAGCGGTCGATATGGGCGGGATAGCATATTCCACCGAAGTTGCGGACGGTTTCTACCACCTTCATACAGCTGATGCCGCTTGCAGTTATAAGCAATCTTTCCTCAGTGCCGATGATTTCGTCGTTTTCGTCACAGATTAACTGCTCGCCGAAAATTGATGGTTTATTTTTTACCGGTGGCAGAGTGTTATAAACGTAATCAGAAAATTGAAGGGCTTTTTCAAGTGTGGGGAAAAGGCATACAACGTGTACCTCCTCCGACGTGCAAAGCTCCATACCCGGAATAACCGTAAGCCCTGCCTTTTCGCCCACCTTCATAACTGCGGGACAATTGCGTGCGGTGTTGTGGTCGGTAAGGGCAATAACGTCGTAGCCCATAAGCTTTGACATATTAACGATGTTCTGCGGTGTCATATCGTTGTCGCCGCAGGGACTAAGGCACGAGTGCATATGAAAATCGTACAGGAATTTCATATTATCTTTGAAATTTCAGATGCAAGCACATAGGCGTTTTTGGAAGAAGTAAGCACAACAACGTCGTTTTCCTCTGCACGCTTTTTTGCATCCTCGTCCAAGGGAGCATTTTCGGTAAGGATGATGCAGGATATATCTGAAAGCACTGCCACACCGATTGAATTTACGTTACCCATAACCGTAAGCCAAACGTTACCGCTTTCGGCCCGGGACATAACCCAGCTGAGCAGGTCGCCGCAATAGCAACCCTCAATTTCCTTTTCGTGTGCAATACCCTCACCACATAAATATGTAAGGTCAAGTGCCTTTTGTAATTCGTTAACTGTCATAATTTTACTCCAAATCTCTGAACGGCGCAGGAATAATGCGCTCAAGCTTTTTAGTATCGTCAAGACTGTCAATATCCTGAAGCTCCTCGCGCGCTCTGAAAACACAGTCATGCTCGGTTGTGAAGCCGCGTACAACGTCCTCGGCAAGTGCCTTGCATCCGGGGGCACCGCAGGTGCCGCAATCAAGGCCGGGGAATGTCTTTAAAAGCTCCTTCATTCTTGCCATTCGCTCCATTGCCTCCTGCACGTTGTCTGCAAGCTTCATAACGTCGTCGCAGGGCTCAATGGGGGTTGACCACATCATTTCCTCTGGGATATCATCGGATAAAATATGGTTGCAGGATACGGGGTTGTATTTTCTGAGCTTCATAAGCCTTGATTTTGCAATAAAGGGGTTTTCGGCAGTAAGGCTACCGCCTACGCAACCGCCCTGACAGGCGTTGAGCTCAATAAAATCAACACTGTCAAGGTTGCCTCGGTCAACCTCCTCAAGGATTTTTATGCAGTTTTCAATACCGTCTGCCGCAAGGGCATTATCCTTGAGTGTGCCTGATGCCTCGCCGCCGCTTGTAGCCCAGCCGATACCGATAACGCCCGATTCGTGGAATGCAAGCATTTCGTCGTGCTCGCTGAATTTTTCCATTGCCTTAAGAAGGTGGGGGTAGATATCGTTAATGGCAATTGCACCGTCAATGTTAGATTTTTCCGTGCCGATGGGCTGCTTAAAGGAGGTGATTTTAGCGGGGCAGGGAGATATGAAGAAAACACCGATTTCGTCGGGCTTTAATCCTGTTTTTGCCACTGCCTTATTCCTTGCAAGCCTGCCTGCCTCCTCAACGGGGGCGTTTATAAGAATTATATTGTCAATAAGCTCAGGGAAGCAAACCCTTATAAGCCTTACCACCGCAGGACAAGCGGAGGATATAGCGGGCTTAACGTGGTTTTGCTGCTCAAGATATTTGCGGGTAGCGTCGGAAACAAGCTCTGCTGCCTTTGAAACCTCAAACACTGCATCAAAGCCCAATGCAGGTAAGGCGTTAAGAATTATGTTGATGTCATCAAGGTTATTAAATTGCCCGTATAACGCAGGGGCGGGAAGGGCAATTTTGTATTTGTAATTTTCAAGCTGTTCTAATGAGTCGCGACTTGCGTATTTTGCGTGATGAGGGCAAACGCGGATGCATTCGCCACAGTCAATGCAACGCTCCTTTATGATACGTGCCTTACCGTTACGCACGCGGATTGCCTGTGTGGGGCAACGCTTTATGCAGTTGGTACAACCACGGCACTTATCCTTGTCAAGACGCACCGAATGGAAATATTTATCCATAAATACTCCTTTCAAGCTGTTATTTCATAAAAATTTTAAGTCTGATTGTAGTGCCTTTGCCCACCTCTGACTCAATAATCATTTCATCGGTATATTTTTTGATATTGGGCAGACCCATACCTGCGCCGAAGCCAAGCTGACGCACGTTGTCGGGTGCGGTGGAATAGCCCTCCTGCATAGCAAGAGCAATATCGGGGATACCGGGGCCCTGATCGGCTAAAACAACCGATACGCATTCGGGGGTGATTTCGGCATCAATTACGCCGCCGCCACCATGGATTACCAGGTTTATCTCGCCCTCGTATACGGCGATGGCGGTGTTTCGTATAAGGGTGGAGGGGAAGCCAAGCTCCTTAAGCGCCCTTTTTATCTGCCCCGACGCTTCGCCTGCACAAGTAAAGTCAGTGCCGCTAACGTCATAGTGCAATGAAATAGGTTCCATTATACTCCGCAGCCTCCTTTTAGTCCGTGCTTATACAAAAGACCACAGGAGGTGAACATTTCGTAATTTGTGCGCAAAAGTATAATTTCACGTTCCTCAGCAAGGGCGATAATATCGGCATCGGGCTGCTTGCCACGAACGAAAACGATGCACTTCATATCCATCATTTCGGCAGTTCGCACTACCTGGGGATTAATAAGGCCGGATAAAAGTACTGCCTGCTCCTTAACGTATGCCAGAACGTCGCTCATCATATCACTTCCGCAGGCGTTGAACACCTCGCTGTCGAGGAATTCGCCTCCGCAGATAAGCTCAGCGTCAAGAATAGTTTTCAATTCACTTATTTTCATAAATACTTCCTCCATAAAAGAGTTATCATACCATTATATTCTATCATAATAAAGATCGTTTTTCTACTGTTTACAGGGGTGTTTGGGGGTGGTTTTAGGTTGAATATGCATAGAAAAATTGCCTGAGTATTTGTGCAATAGGTCAAAATGTTAAAAAATTATCATATTTGTGCAAAAAGTGGTATTTTGGTATAGACAATACCAAGTATATTGTGATATAATTTCCGATATATGTGTTATGTTAAACTAATATATATAGCGCCTTGTTTATGCGGCAAAGCGTAAAACATTTATTGAACGGAGGAAATCTGAATGGTCAAGAAAATCAGTACTATACCCTTCAAGGGTACACCTGAGCAAAAAGCAAAGCTTGACGCAGTAATTGCAGAGTGCAAGGACGACAAAAGTCAGCTTATGCACGTTATGCAGGAGGCACAGGGTATCTACGGCTACCTTCCCCGCGAAGTGCAGGTAATGATTGCGGAGGGTATGGACATCCCCCTCGAGAAAATTTACGGCGTTGCTACCTTCTATGCACAGTTTGCGCTTTCACCCAAGGGTGAATACGATATATCTGTGTGCCTTGGTACGGCTTGTTACGTTAAGGGCTCACAGCAGCTTACAGAAAAAATCAGCGAGATTCTCGGTATTGAACCCGGCGAATGCACTCCCGATGGCAAATTCTCTCTTGAAGAGTGTCGTTGTATCGGTGCCTGCGGTCTTGCTCCCGTTTTCACCATCAACGGTGAGGTTTACGGTAAAATCACTGCAGACGACGTTCCCGGTATTCTTGCTAAATACATGAACTAAGCGTTATGCGCGAATTATCACTTAATATCCTCGATATTGCCCAGAATTCTATTTCGGCAGGAGCTTCACTTACCACAATAGTTGTTGAAGAAAGCACCGTAGAGAAAACTCTTCTTATCGGTATTTACGACAACGGCAAGGGTATGACCGAAGAACAGGTCAGAAGCGTTCAAGACCCCTTTTTCACCACCCGTACAACACGCAAGGTTGGTATGGGTATCCCGCTTTTTAAAATGGCGGCGGAGCAGACGGGGGGGAGCTTTACAATAGAATCACAGCAGGGGGTCGGCACAAGGGTTGAGGCCCGATTTAAAACCGACAGTATCGACTTTACACCCCTTGGCGATATGGCATCAACAATAAGCACTATTGTTTGTATGAATGAGGATAAGGATTTCATCTATACCCGTGCTGTTGACGGAGAAAGCTTCGAGTTTTCATCAGCGGAAATCAAAGCAATTCTTGACGGTGTGCCCCTTTCGGAGCCGTCGGTTATGAGTTGGGTTGAGGGCTATATTAACGAACAGACAGCACAGTTATCCAAGAATTAACGAAAGGACGAAATAAAATGAAATCATTAGAAGAGTTACTTGCTATAAAACAGAAGGCACAGGCTCAGATTGCAGCACGTGATGCAGAAGGCAACGACGGCACAAGAGTTGTTGTTGGTATGGCAACATGCGGTATTGCCGCAGGCGCACGCCCCGTGCTTAAGGCTCTTACCGAAGAAATCGCTAAAAGAGATATCAAGCACGTTAGCGTTACACAGACAGGCTGTATCGGTATGTGCCAGTACGAGCCCATTGTTGAGGTTTACGAGCCCGGCAAGGAAAAGGTTACATACGTTAAGATGACTGCCGACATGGTAGCAAAGGTTGTTAACGAGCACCTTGTTAACGGTAACCCCGTAATCGAATACACAGTTGGCGCTGTAACAGAATAAGGAGGAAAAGATAATGTATCGTTCTCATGTACTTGTTTGTGGCGGTACCGGATGTACCTCCAGCCACAGCGGAGAACTCATCGAGGCACTTGAAGCTAACATTAAAGAAAAAGGCCTTGAAGAGGAAATTAAGGTTGTAAGAACCGGTTGCTTCGGACTTTGTGCTTTAGGTCCGATTATGATCGTTTATCCCGAAGGCAGCTTCTATAGCGAGGTAAATGTTGAGGATATCCCCGAAATCGTTGAAGAGCACCTTCTTAAGGGTCGTATCGTTAAAAGACTTCTTTACAAAGAGACTGTTGAAGCTGAAAACGTTAAGCCCCTTAGCGAAACAAACTTCTACAAAAAGCAGCACAGAGTTGCACTTCGTAACTGCGGTGTTATTGACCCCGAAAACATCGAGGAGTATATCGCCTACGACGGTTATGCAGCTCTTGCAAAGGCACTTACAGAAATGACTCCCGCAGACGTTATTCAGACCGTTATTGACTCAGGTCTTCGCGGTCGTGGCGGCGGCGGATTCCCCACAGGCCGTAAGTGGAGCTTTACAGCTGCACAGAAGAACGACCAGAAATACGTTGTATGTAACGCCGACGAGGGTGACCCCGGTGCATTTATGGACCGTTCAGAAGTCGGAGGCCAAGCGGTCTTAGGAAGACAAGCTTGTCATACAAC
>JAZONH010000053.1:0-36453 GCA_045654405.1 Acutalibacteraceae bacterium
ATTAGGAGAATAAGTACCGATAATCAACTTGAACAGTGAGGTTTTACCACAACCATTGCAACCTATCAAGCCTATTTTATCATTTTCCTCAACTTTAAAAGCGGCGCCTTTGAATAAGACGCCGTCAAGAAAACCAAATGTTAAGTTTTGTGCCGTTAACAGTGACATAAAACCACCTGAAATTTATAATGTGCTGAGTAATACCTTGAATTCACCCTTGAAGGTGATTTCACCTGCGCATGCGGGAACAAAAATACTGTCGCCCGCCTTACAGGTAAGAGCTTCGGTATCTGCTGAGAGCTCGCCGTTACCCTCTAAAACAAGGATGCTTACAAAGGATTCGCTGCCTACGTTAAGCGTGTAGCTATCCTTAACCTCAACAGTATCCATTTTAAAGAATTCGCATGAGCAAAGCGCCTGCTCAGTTGCAGTGCCGTTTAATACGGGTGCAGAATCGGGATCGCCGTTTCTTACGGGTGGTACTGTACTTGTAACGTCAAGCGCCTTTTCAACGTGAAGCTCACGGGGCTTACCGTCAACAAGTCTGTTATAGTCGTAAACGCGGTAGGTTGTGTTACAGTTCTGCTGAACCTCTGCAAGTAAAATACCGCTACCAATTGCGTGGAGAGTACCTGCATTGATGAAGAAAACGTCACCCTTTTTAACCTTAACCTTGTTTACGTAATCAAGGAAGGTGTTATCCTCAATTGATTTTCTGAATTCATCGGGTGTAAGCTCCTTATTAAAGCCGTAAATAAGCTCTGCACCCTCGTCACAATCAAGAATATACCATGCCTCGGTTTTGCCGTAGCTGTTTTCATGAATTTTTGCATATTCATCATCGGGATGAACCTGAACTGAAAGATCTGCCTTTGCATCAATGAACTTAATAAGCAAAGGGAATTCCTCGTAGGACTGACCCTTTGAGCCTAAAAGAGCCTTGTTGCTCTTAATAAACTGTGTGAAGCTCTCCCCTGCATTGTCGCCGTTAGCAATAATATTATCGCCGTCGTTACGTGCGCAGAGCATCCATGCTTCTGCAATATTATTAAGGTCGCTTTCAAAGCCGTAGTCGTCCTTAAGTCTGTTGCCACCCCATACGATTTCCTTGAAAACGGGGTTTAATTTAATAAGCTTATTCATTGTTATTCCTCCGTGGGTACTCTGTCCGCAGTGCTTTCGACTGCAACTACACTGATTTCTTTCTTTTCAATAAATGGTACGGATGATGATTTGATATCCACTCTGTCATAATATTCCTTGAATCTTATTGTAAAACGGATTTTACGCTTACATTTTTTGCAAAGGAATACGGCGCGGAAGGACTGGTTAATCACCCTCCACTCCGAAAGTCGCTCGCACTGCCCTGCACAAACGTCGCAAATACAACGCATTTTTGATTTATCAATAAGGGGGCTATTGATGTCGGTAATAACCTTGGGCTTAAACGTAATTTTTGAATAGAATGCGGTATCACAAACAAGAGTGTATGATGAAAGCATATGCTCGTTATAAATCTTTTTGAATAAATCCGCAGTGAGAAGGCTATCGTCAAGGGCTCTGTGTAATGAGTAGGACTCAACGTTAATACCCAGCTTCTCTGCGGCTGCAGAAAGACCAATCTGGTCCGCCTTTGAAATATTCATAAACGCCTGAGCGTATTTCTGCAAATTAACGTAGTTGCGTAAAAATGGGATAAATGAAATACCATTGAAATACCTGAAATTTTCGATTAAAACGCGGATATCCGTGTCACCCCAGGTAAGAATCACCGTGTCGTTACCCGATGACCACTTACGGAAAAGTGACATTGTCTGTGAAAAGGGAGTACCCGTGCTTATATCGTCATTTGTGATATTTGTAAGTTCTTTAACTCTTGAATGAAGCTTTTTGCCAAGCTGAGCCTTAATAAACATTGAGAAGGTGTCAACAACCTCAAGGTTTTCGTTAAGCTTAACGGCACCAATTTCAATGATTTCGTTAATAAAGCCCTTTTTCTTTTTGCAATAGGCGTTATTCCATTCAAGGTCCATGATTATGTAATTCATCGTGAACTCCTATATAAGACCACCTGCCGAGGCAGATGGTCGGATTAAACTTATTTTAAACCTTCCTCATCGTAAAGGCATGCGGTTTCAAGTAAAACCTTTGTGCCAACCTCAAGTGCTTCGGGAATAAGAAGGTCGGGTGTGTCAAGACGAGTGTGGTAATATCTGGGCGGCGTGGGATCCATAGCGGCGAAGCCTGTTGCCTTAACACCTTTCTGAGTGAATGCTGCTGCATCACATGCGCCAAGATAAATTGAAGAATAGGGAATATCAAAGCCGCAATTAAGCGCAGCCTTTTTAACAAGTGCTTTAGCCTGAGCGTCGTGCTGAAGTGTACCGCTTAAGTCGCGGTCATACACTGCCATATACTCAAGGTCGCGCATTGTGTCGCAGGCAACAACAACCGTTTCGATTTCCTTAAGCTCCTTTTCGTGCTTTTTAGCATAAGCCTTTGCACCTCTGAGGCCCGCCTCCTCAGAGCCTGTAAGAATAACTCTTACCTCGGTGTTTTCAAAGCGAACGTCCTGTTCATCCATCAATTTGAGCACTGCCATTGATGCAAGACAGCCTGAAAGGTTGTCATTAGCACCGGGAACGCTCTTTGTATGGCTCTGGAAGAAAAGGAAGCCTATGTAAGGGATTATGAAAATGCAAAGAACAATGCCGAGAATAAGGAAAAAAAGCTCCGAGCCGGGCGTTACAATGCCCTTAAGGTCAACAACAATAAACTTAACAAGTGAAGCAATGCAACAGATAACAAGACCAACAACCGCAGGAATAAGAAAAAGCTTCATTCCTGTGCCACCAAGCTTATAGTTAAGGGTCCACTCATACTGAGAGTCGGCGTGACCGATGAAAATAATGCGTTTTTTAGCCTCCCCGGTGGGCTTTCTTGTAGCTATAACGTTGTGTGAGGGGTGTCCCTTGAAAAGCGGGTCAATAAACTGCTTATACATAAGGAACTCAAGCACCAAGGGAATAAATCCGAGAATTGTAAGACCAAAGCCTATAACGGGCTTGAAGAAGAAAAGAATGGTTGCAATGATAGCCATTGCTACCGTAAAGGGAATAAATCCCATAAAGGCCTGTCGATGGACTGTAAAGCCTTCGATTTCAACGGTGTCGGACCATTTCTTTAAATCCTCTGCCATTGACTCCTGGGCCTTAAGCTCCTGGGGGCTACCGGGAGCGCGGGGTCCGATTTTGTCGCAGATATAGGTGATTTTATCAACCATATACTTTGCAGTTGCACCAAAATCGATTTTATTAACGTCAAATTTACTGGAAATTGTTTTCATCGACATCACATCCCATCATAACAATAGACATAATATAACACAACCTTTCAAATTTTACAACACTATATACGGAATTATTATTGATTTTATCGAAAATATAAGTTAAAATGGATAAAAAATTACTCGGATGGTGACAATTATGCCTAATGATTCAAAGTTTCTCTATTACAAATCCGCCGCAAGAGCGTGGCTTCAGGCGATGCCCCTTGGTAACGGCTTCCTCGGTGCGATGGTTTACGGCAGAACCGACAAAGAAATTATTTCAATGAACTCTGACACCCTTTGGACGGGCTATCCTCGCAAAACCGTTTTAAAGGATGATTGTAACGCAAAATTCCTTGAAGCAAGGGACTTGGTGCTTAAGGGTGAATACCGAAAGGGTCAGGATATTATCGAAGCTAACGTGCTCGCAACCTGCTCGCAGGCTTATATGCCCCTTTGCGATATCAATATTAAATACAAGCCTACCTTCCCCCGTAAAAATTACAGCAGAACCCTTGAACTTGAAACAGGTGTAAATACAGTTTTATATTCACGCGGCTCAAGTAATTTTGTTCGTAAATCATTTGTTTCGTCACCTGCCGATGCATATATCGACCACATCGTGTGTGATAACGGCAATAACGTTAATTTCACGGTTACTCTTAAAACCAAGCTCAGGGGTAATTCCTTTGTTGAGGGTGATACACTCATTCTTGACGGCAGATGTCCCTCAAACTCCCCTGCTAATATGCGTGACGTTGAAATTTATAAAAACGACGTTGAATACCCCGATGATCCCGCCCAGCAGGGTATGTATTTCCGTTGTGCACTTAAGGTGCTTACCGACGGTAAGGTTACTTACACCTCCAATTCAATAATTGTTGAGGCAGCTAAGGAAGCAACACTCGTTTTCACAACCGAAAACTCTTTTAACGGCTTCGATAAGCACCCCGTTCTTGAAGGTAAGGAATATAAAGACGCCTGCCTCAACCACCTTAACGAGGTTGTTAAAATCCCCTACGCTACACTTGAAAAGGAGCATATTGAGGATTTCTCATCATTCTTTAACAGAGTGACACTTGATATCGGTTCTGACAATAAGGGTAATATTCCCACAGATAAACGTCTTATTAAGCATGATAACGGCGCAAATGATATCGGTCTTTATTCACTTATGTTCAACTTCGGCAGATATCTGGTAATTTCAGGCTCACGCGCCGGTAGCCAGGCTACAAACCTTCAGGGTATCTGGAACGATAAAGTTGCACCCCCCTGGAGCTCCAACTACACCGTTAATATCAACACCGAAATGAACTACTGGCCCGTGCTTATGTGTAACCTTCACGAGTTCAATCAGCCCGTAATTCAATTGGTTTCTGATTTAACCGTAACAGGTGAAAGAACTGCTAAGCATATCTATAACACCCGCGGCTTCTGTGGTCATCACAACATTGATATCTGGCGTTATTCCGACCCTGCAAGCGGCGATGCACAGTGGGGCTTCTGGCCTATGTCGGGCGTATGGCTCAGTCAGCACGTTTTCAACCACTATTTATACACTAACGACGTTAAATATCTCGAGGAAACCGCATACCCCATTCTCAAAAAATGTATCCAGTTCGTGCTTGATATGTTAATTGAAAAAGACGGTTACCTTATTATGTGTCCCTCAACCTCACCTGAAAATGAATTCCTTATCGACGGTGTTGCAATGAGCCTTAGTGAAACCACAACAATGACTATGGCCCTTGTACGCGAGGTACTTACAAATACAGTTCAGGCGGCAGAAATACTTGGCAAAAACGATGAAGATATTGAGGCGGCAAAGGAAGCCATCCCCCGTCTTATGCCCTTTAAAACAGGTAGCCGCGGCGAGCTTCTTGAATGGTACAAGGAGCTTACCGAGCATGAGCCTACACATCGTCATAAATCACACCTTTACGGTCTTCACCCCGGTTATCAGATTACACCCGACGAAACCCCCGACCTTGCAAAGGCTTGTATACGTTCACTTGAGCTTCGCGGTGATAATGGTACAGGTTGGAGCCTTGGTTGGAAAATCAATATGTGGGCAAGACTCTGGGACGGCGACCATGCACTCGAGCTTCTTGATATGCAGTTAAGACCCGTACCTGCAGGCAAGAACCTTCGTTACCGTGGCGGCGGTACATATCCCAATCTTTTCGACGCTCATCCCCCCTTCCAGATTGATGGTAACTACGGTTGCACAAGCGGTATTGCAGAAATGCTTATGCAGTCACGTCAGGGCAAAATCTTCCTTTTACCTGCATTACCCTCAAGCTGGAAAAACGGCAAGGTTACAGGTCTTAAGGCAATGGGTAATATTACTGTTGATATTGAGTGGAAGGATGGCGAAATCGTCAACTATAAATTAGACGGCGACACGTCAAATGTTAAGGTTTATATCAAGGGTAAGCTTGTTGATTAAAATTAATGGTCTTTGGGCACTCGCCTGAAGACCATTTTACTTAAAATATGTTTGACAATTACTGCCTTTTGTAATATACTTTAAGATGTATGTAAAAAACAATTTTTCTAGGAGAAATTACAATGGGTATTTATGAAGAATTAGTAGCTCGCGGACTTATCGCGCAGGTTACAAACGAAAGCGAAATCCGTGAGATGATTAATAGCGGTAAAGCCAACTTCTACATAGGCTTCGACTGTACTGCTGACAGTCTTACAGCAGGTCATTTTATGGCTCTTACACTTATGAAGCGTTTGCAGATGGCTGGTAACAAGCCCATCGCACTTATCGGCGGCGGCACCACAATGATTGGTGACCCCTCAGGCAGAACCGATATGAGAAAAATGCTTACCAAAGAAGACATTGACCACAATGCAGAGTGCTTCAAGCGTCAGATGGAGCGCTTCATCGAGTTTGGCGAGGGCAAAGCCCAGATGGTTAACAACGCAGAATGGCTCTTAAACCTTAACTACGTTGAGCTTCTTCGTGATGTTGGTGCATGCTTCTCAGTTAACAATATGCTTCGTGCAGAGTGCTACAAGCAGAGAATGGCAACAGGTCTCAGCTTCCTTGAATTCAACTATATGATTATGCAGAGCTACGACTTCTATTACCTTTTCAAGGAGTATGGTTGTAATATGCAGTTCGGTGGCGACGACCAGTGGAGCAATATGCTCGGCGGTACTGAGCTTATCCGTAAAAAATTGGGTAAAGACGCTCACGCTATGACAATTACCCTCCTTACTGACTCACAGGGTAAAAAGATGGGTAAAACTGCAGGTAACGCAGTATGGCTTGACGCTAACAAGACATCTCCCTATGATTTCTACCAGTACTGGCGTAACGTTGCTGACGGCGACGTGCTTAAATGCATCCGTATGCTTACGTTCCTTCCTCTTGAGCAGATTGACGAGATGGATAAATGGGAAGGCAGTCAGCTTAACAAGGCTAAGGAAATCCTTGCTTACGAGCTTACAGCCCTCGTTCACGGTACAGAGGAGGCAGAAAAGGCACAGTCTGCCGCACGAGCAATCTTTACAGGTGCAGGCAATGCTGAAAATATGCCCTCTACCACACTTGCTGCAGAGGATTTCAGCGACGACGGTCTTAACATCATTGATGCCATGATTAAAGCTGGTCTTGTTACATCTCGTGGCGAAGCAAGAAGACTTATTGAACAGGGCGGCGTAAGCGTTGATGACGTTAAAATTACTGCTCCCGCTCACCTTATTCCTCTTGCGGACTTTGAAAAGGGCTACGTAATTATCAAAAAAGGTAAAAAAGTTTTCCATAAAATTATTAAATAATTAAACGGAGGTTTCTAAAATGAGCTTTAACACTTTTTATTGCAGAGCATTCCAGAAAACCATGAAGGTTGCCGTTAATTTCCTTGATTGGACTCCCCCTCAGGTTTTAAAGGGCGCAGGCTCAATTAAAGAGCTTCCCGCACTCGTTAAGGCACAGGGCGTTAAAAACGTTCTTGTTGTTACTGATAAGGGTCTTATGGGTCTTCACCTTTTAGATTCACTTTTTGAGGGTCTTGATAAGGAAGGTATTAAATACAGCATTTTTGATGGCGTTCAACCCAACCCCACTATATACAATGTTGAGGATGCACTTAAGATTTATAAAGAGAATAATTGCGAGGGCTTCATCGCTTTTGGCGGCGGCTCACCCATGGACTGTGCAAAGGTTACTGCCGCAAGAGTTGTCCGTCCTAAGATGAGCCCATCTGATATGCGCGGTCTTCTTAAGATCCGCAAAAAGCTTCCGCCCTTCTTTGCAGTTCCCACAACTGCAGGTACAGGCTCAGAAACAACAATTGCCGCAGTTATTTCCAACCCCGACACACATGAAAAGAATGCAGTTAACGACCCCTCGTTACGTCCTGCATTTGCGGTTCTTGACCCCGAGCTTACAGTTGGTCTTCCTCCTCACATTACATCAACAACCGGTATGGATGCTCTTACACACGCTGTTGAGGCTTATATCGGTAAGAGTAATACAAAGCAGACCGCTGAGGATGCTTTAATTGCTACAAAGCTTGTATTCGAAAACATTGAAACCGCTTATGCAGACGGCAAAAACCTTGTAGCGCGTGAAAATATGCTCGTTGCTTCATATCACGCAGGTCTTGCTTTCACAAGAGCTTACGTTGGCTACGTTCATGCAATTGCACATAACCTTGGCGGTATGTACGGCATTCCCCACGGTCTTGCAAATGCGGTAATTCTCCCTTACGTGCTTGACTACTTTGGCGAAACCGCTTATAAGCGTCTTGCAGAGCTTGCAGACGTTGCAGGTGTTTCCGGTCCTGCGCAGGGTGATCGTGATAAGGCAAAGCGCTTTATCGCCGCTATCCGCGAGCTTAACGAAAAAATGGGTATCCCCGATAAATTTGACCAGATTAAGGACGAGGATATTCCTCTTATTGCAGAGCGTGCGCTTAAAGAAGGTAACCCCCTCTACCCCGTTCCCAAGATTATGGATATCGAGGATTGCAAGGCTCTCATCAAAAAATTACAGAAATAAAACAGAAAATAGCCCGTATCGCTTGATACGGGCTGTTTTTTTATCTTAAATTAACTTGCCAGGGCTTTATTTACTGCTGTTTGGTAGTCTATAGCGTCAATACTACCACTACCGTCTGTGTCAGCCGCTATTTTACAATATTTATTATCAAATTCCTTGGAATTTCCGTTTGATGCCTTCTCAATTTTTGAAACGTCAAGGGCATCCACAACACCGTCACCGTTAATGTCGCCGTAAACGACAATATTTTGACCAAGCCAAGGGAAACCGCCATTCATATAAATTATTAATGTACCGGTGCCGTAACAATCAACGCCATCGGTTGAATATGATGGTGTAACTAAAATATCGCCATCCACATTAACAATGCTATCGAGTGTATTGAGGTTATTGAGGCTATCAGTGTAAATTAAATTTTCAGAATAATCAATAAAAGTATTTTCAGTACCCCTTAATGTTGCAAAAAGGTTTTTATGAAGACCACTTTGAATACCAAGCTCATTACCATTTTCGGTGCTTGTTGCAACACAGTAGAAATATCTATACTTGTTTTCATTATTGTTATTTGAAAATAACGGATTAACGATAAAAGAAGGGTTCTCGGTGTTCTTGCCTATCAATACGGCATCGCTTCGGTCGGGGTTATTACATGCGTACCAATTATACTTCATATTGAATCCCATTGGCTCAAATTCAAGTTGATAGTCAGTGTACATACCGATATTTGAATAAATATCAGTATAAAAAGCATCCGTACTGTTGTAGCCCCTGAAATTCGTCAAAGCGTTTTTCTTGCAAAAATCAGCTACAACGCTGTCATCGTTGGCACAGATTATAGTTTCGGTACTGTCACAACTAAATTCCTTAATATCAGAACCGATAACAACGTAATTGCATTCAGGAACATCATTAAGAACCTCAATATTTTCAAGGGCAAGACTATTAAATCTAGAATTACCGAAGCCGTTTTCACCGACGCTTAAAAGGTTGGGTAAAATATAATCTGTGTTGTCAGTTGTAATTGTAGTACCTTGGAATGCATTATCGCCAATACGCTCAACATCAGATATTTTGATTCTTTTTAATGACATAGAAGAACAACCATAGAAAGCCTCGTTGCCAATTGAAACTATATCAGCAAACAACTCGGGTTTAATTGTACCACTCGTTGTAAACGATGCCTTATTATGAATCTGAGTCAAGTTAGGACAATTTTTAAATATTTTATCAGGCAATTCAATATCATTACTGCGTAAAGCAACACCCATTAATTTAGCACAGTTAGCAAATGTCCCCTCGCCTAACTCAAAGGCACCATATTCGTTAAAAATATTGGCATTTTTAAGACTTGTACAATTCGAAAAAGCGTAGTCACCGATAGATTCAATACAGTTGAAGGAAATTGTTGAAAGTGCAGTTCCATAGAATGAGTGGTCACCGATTGTGTATATATCATTTGAAGGTAATTCCTTTAACGATGTGCTCATAAAAGCTCTGTCACCAATATCTTCAACACTACTCATCGTAGCATAGGTGAGATACGGGTTATTTCTGAAATAATCATCGGGAACAACCGAAACGTATTCTGCTATAAATTCATTAAGGTTAGGCTTATCACTGACATATGTTGAACCGTCTTCTTCTACGGGGAGCTCGGTAATCTGTGTAAGCTCAAGGTAAGTAATATTAGGACAGCCTGCAACAACATTTACCGGTATATTTTTTGCATTTTCGATAGATATTGCTGTCAGAGCATCGCAATTAGCGAAAGCACCCTCACCTACTGATGTAGCATCAGCCTCAAACACCTCTTCTAATGAGTCGCAATCATAGAAAGCGTATTTTCCAATTGAATTTAAATTGTTGAAATCGTATGTTGCTATGTTTGTTCCCGCGAAGGCATAATCACCTATGACGGTTACATAGGGAATATTGTAAGAGGATAACGCTGTATCATAAAATGCGTAATCACCTATTTCACCAGCATTGGTAAAGGAAACAGTATTAAGTTTTTTGCATTCGCTTAGCAAATATGCGGGAACAACATCTATTGAGTTTGCACTAAAGCTACTGAGATTATCAAGACCTATAAGCTGGAATTTACCATTTTTATCTGTAGGGAATTCAAGCAATGAATTAAACGAAAGGGTTTTAAGGTTAGTGCAACCTTTAAAGGTGTCAAAGGCAAAATCCTGAACCTTATCCGCCTTAAAGGATTCAAGCCCTGTACACCCACTGAATGCTCCGTTTCCGATGGTTGTAACGTTTGTTAAAGATATAGTTTTTAAAGATGTACAGTTTTGAAAAGCGTATGGACCGACAGTTTCACAGCCATCCATATAGATCTGGTTTAATTTTGATAAATTTTTAAAAGCATTCGCAGGGATTTCCTTAAGCTTGTTAATACCAATAGTTTCAAGATTAGTAAACTTTTGGAAACTAAGATTACCGTAATTTGGTGATTCTTCAAAAGTTATATAGTTAAGATTAAGCTCAGTTACGGTATGCTCACTATTCTCAAAAATATTCATATTTATGTCCGAAAGACCCGCAACCGAAAAAACACCAAGATTTGTACAATCCGCAAAGGCTCTATCGCCAATTGATAAAACATCAGAAAAATAAGGATCATTTATGGCTGTACCACAAAATGCTTCATAGCCTACATGTTCAACATTAAAGAAATCAAACGAAGTCAGAGAACTACAGTATCTAAAAGTATAATTAGGAACTGAGGTGATTTTGTCGCACTGAAAATACTCGATATTGGGAAAGACATTATAACATCTGAAGCCGGACGGAAAACTCAAAAGATTTTTCATTGTAACGCCTTTAACGTTTGTTGAACCTTCAAAAATTGAAAAATCAATTGACTCCGGCAACTTAAGATTAATGCTTTCGAGATAAGGCATATATGAAAAGGCACCATCACCGAAGGTCGTTGCATAGTTAAATACTAATTCTTTAACGCCCGATCTGCTGAAAGCAAAGTCACCAATGGTTGTTACATCGCCAAGTGTAACCGTGGAAAGCTTGTCACAATTATAGAAGAAATAATCAGGAATTTCGACCATGCTTTCACAAGAGAATGTATTAAGATTTGGGAAACAACTAGCAAGATCACCTTCGCCAAAATCAAAAGTATTTGCCTTTTTGAGGTTTAATTTATTAATATTATCACTGCTGCTTAATGCTTCTGCAACAAAGTTGGTTACGGAGGGTAACGATACAGACGTCAAAAACTCGCAGTCACCAAGAGCCTTAGTGCCCAAGGTGGTTGCAGAGGTCAAGGCAGCCGATTCAAGGCCACTTTGTGCAAATGCGTAATCACCTACAGTTGTCAACTCAGGTAAAGTAAGGGTCTTAAGACCTTCACAACCGAAACAGGTATAATCACCTATGGCAGTTAAATTAGGTAGACTAAGTGTATCAAGGGCTATACAACCTGCGAAGGTATAGTTACCAACAGTAGCCAGGCTATCCGCAGTAACTGATGTTAATGCAGTACAATTTTTGAAAACATCATTACTAAGACCCGTAATACCATCAAGAGTTACAGTGGTAAGATTTTTACAATTTTCAAAGGCGCCTTCACCCAAGTAGCCTACCTTGTTTGTCAAAGATACTTCAGTAATATTTTTGCAGTTTTCAAAAGCTTTAGCGCCAATAGAAGTAACAGAGGAATAAGATGCGGTTTTTATTAAACTGTTACTGAATGCACCATCACCGATTGTAGTAAGTTTGGTTGCAGTAAGAGTTTGTAGTCCCGAATTCTCAAAGGTATAGCTACCGATTGAGTTGAGCTTAGTAAGCCTTAATGATGTAAGTGCTGAGCAGCCCGAAAATGCCCTATCCCCTATTGTGAGCAAAGCGGACATTGTGACGGTAGTTAATGACATGCAATTTTTGAAGGCTTCTGCCTCGATTGTGGTTATACCTGCACCACTGATGCTTGTAAGAGCGGTGCAACCCTCGAAAGCACCCTCGCCTATTGTTGTGGTGATTTTATCTAAAGTTATTCTTTTAACGTTTGTATTTCCACTAAATGCAGACGCAGCAATTTTGCTTACACAGCCACCGTCAAAGTAAGCCGGCACAGTAACGGTAGTTGCAGTGCCTGTATATCCGATAAGCACGTCGTTTTCATCAATTATAAACATCGACGTATCTGTATCGGATTTTGTATAGCTAGCACTTGCAGAGCCGCTTGTTTTATAATTTGCGCAATAAGCAAAAGCTTCAAAGCTTTTATTTTTCTCAATACGGATAGGTCCGGTGTACTCATAGTAAGTATTGGAGTTCATATCAGATGTTCTGTACATAATAGTAGCACCGGGCGTAGCACACGTAATTTTAACGTTAAGATAACCTGAGAACGTACCGCTGGCGTATGTAAAAACGGGTGTTGCACAGGTGCTAGTACTATTAATTACCTGACCGGGCACTACATAATGTATGCTTGCAGTTGCACCCACTTTGGTATTGGCATAAAGTGTATTATACACTTCATCCGGTGTATAATAATCACCTGATGCAAACAAATAGGCTACACAGCTTGATATAAATGGTGCTGCCATTGATGTACCTGACATAACCTTATATGTGTTACCGATATAAGAGCTTAAAATGTCTACACCGGGAGCAGACAAAGTATCATTATATCTCCAGTTAGAGGTGCTTGAACGTTTTTTGTTTACGTCTATATTAACAACACAAATTACTTCATCAAAGCAAGCAGGAGTGTAAAAGGTTTCGTTAAGGTTTACGTTATCGTTACCTGCGGCAGCAACAACTGTAATTCCTGCATTGTGGGCATCAACAACAGCTTCGTGTACTATCTCACTTTCACCTTTTCTGGTAAGACTAAGGTTAATTATATCTACACCGTCCTCAATCGCTGCCTGAATACCGAGATAAAGCTGAGTGTCGGTGCCTGTGCCATCATCACCAATAACCTTATATGGCTTTATTTTAACATTTAATTTAGTATTAGCCACAATAATACCTGCAACATGGGTGCCATGTCCCCTTTTATCGTAGCAGGATTCGTTATAAACGCTGTCAAAGCCGGTAGGCTCAACCCTACCCGTAAGGTATTCGTGGTCATTAGCAACACCGGTATCAACGACCGCAATTACAACTTCCTCGGTACCCATATTTTCTTTTGCTTTGGTATAACCAAAGATGTCAGACTGGTATTGGGACGAGATTCCTATAGCCGCCTCGTTGAAAACAGACTCTGTTTCTTCAATAGCACTTTCCTCAAGAATTCCGTCCTCCTGTACATATTGAACACAGGAAAGTGATGAGTAATAATTTAATGCTGCGTTACAGTCATCTTCATTAGCAAACTGTAGAATATAAAGGTCCTTATAACCGCCAACATAATCCACACAATTTAATTTATCGATATTTCTTGTTGATTTAACAACTAATCTGTTAGTTCTTTCTGAATCATCAGAAACATTGGTTGTATCCTCCGCAACTGAGAATAGTGCAACATCTGATTCATCACCATCATATTCGTTGATCATTTCAGAAAGCTCAGCAGTAAAGCTGTCAAGACCTTTAGGTAATTCAACATCAAGCGCAGAGGCTGCACTAATACTACCGAATAAAATACAGAAACTAAGTAAAATAGATAAGATTTTTTTCATACCATCACTCCTGTATATCATCATACAGTATAAATTTGCTTTCCGTTTGCCGAAAGTGTGAATAATTCGTGAACAAGTTGTGACAAAAATATTGCACACCCGTTTATGCGGATGTGCAGAATTTTATTTTTTAATTTTTTTAAACATTTTGAATGTAACAATACGAAGCAGGGATGCAAGAATGATACCCGCGCCAATTGCAATGCCGACAACAACGGTGGTAAGAAGGTACTTGCCTGCTTCAACGTAATTCTGAGATAACAGATTACTCATTGAATAATAAAGCGTACCGCCGGGTACAAGCGCTATACAACCCGGAAGCAGAAAAATTGTGGCAGGAGCCTTACAGATTCTTGCAAAGATTTCTGCACCAAAGGCGGTTAAGAACGCCGCTATTGCATTGGGCCAGAAATCGCCGCCTATAAGCTCCGTTAAAGCGAAATAGCTGACACAAGCAATCAACCCATCCAGGGCGGCAAACGGCAATCTCGAGGGCTTCAAGCGAAAAATAATGGCAAATCCCACGGTGCTTATAACACCTGCGATAATTTTTATGATAAAGGGCATCAATTCAACACACCCCCAAACACAATAATGGCGGCAATGAAGCCGAAGGCAACCATAACTGCAAGCAAAACTGCCTGAACAAGCTGTATAATGCCCGAAACGGTGTCACCGAAAAGCAGGTCACGTACTGCATTACCAAATGCAAGACCGGGAATAACAAGCATTATAGTGCCAATCATAATCATATCAAGGTTTTCACCAAAGCCAAGCTTATGAAGTCCTATGCCTACCAAGGCGCCAAAAAATGATACAAGCGCTACGTAAAAGAAGTTACTGCTAAACTTAACCTTATGGAAATTGAAAACAGAAATAACAAGTCCTGCAATAGCGGCAACAATGGCATCCATTAATCCGCCGCCAAAGAAAACTGCAAATCCACCGGCACCAAGCACACCACCAAGCAAAATAAGGTATTTTGAAAAGGGCTTGTGGTTTATGGTATCGTTAATCTCTTTCTCAACGTCCTCGAGGGTTATTTTACCCTCGCACAGCTTACGGGAAATATCGTTAATTTTTTCAAGACGGTACATATTGTTAGCTGTCTTATATACACGTCTGACCTGGGATTTACTTGACCCATCCTCCATTCGGATGCTTGCAATTATAAGCGAGGGCAAGGCAAATACGTCAGTTGCCACAGCACCATATGAATAGCATATACGCTCAATAGTATCCTCAATTCTATGGGGCTCGCCGCCACATTTTAAAAGATTTTCGCCTATATCCAGGGCTTTGGTTAATATTAACTCTGCCGAATAACCGGACACGTCAACGTTTTCCAAAGGCATTATTTTATTTGCAAATTTATTTCGTTTCAAAAATAACACCTCCGTATTAATTTGAGTGCTTCCTGTAGTCTATATAATCCTGCAAAATGATTTCTGCGGCGACAGCATCAACAACGTTTTTGCGTTTTTTACCTCTTACGTTGTTGTCGCTTAAGATTCTGTGAGCAGAAACGGTTGTAAGGCGCTCATCCCAGAAATCAACCGTAATTGAGGTGCGCTCCCTAATTAATCTGCCAAGCTCCTCGCACGCCTCTGCTCTGAAGCCCTTGGAGCCGTCCATATTACGCGGAAGGCCGATAACTATTATCTCTGCCATTTTTTCAGAAGCTATATCAACTACCTTTTGGGCAAGAGTCTCGGCATTCCATTCATTAAGAACGCATACGGGTGACGCCAACATTTCAAGCTTATCGCAAATTGCAATGCCTGTTCGTCTGTCACCATAATCAACTGATAAAATTATCATATAAATCTCCAAAACGGCTGATAGTTTTTCTATCAGCCGTTAATTAATATTAAGTTAAGCCAAGATATCCGTCGTAGGTTGTTCAGTTGGCGGATCCGTCGGAACGGGTGCCAAGGTTGTATCAGGTGGTGTAGTGGTACCCTGCGTTGGTGCACTTGTTGTGTTTTTATTAGAAGTAACCGGTTTAGTAGGCTTAGTAGGCTTGACGGGCTTGGTTGTGGTTGCTGTTGGATCCTCGGTTGTTGAGGGAATAATTACATCCGGTATTCCCTGACCGATACCGTTAACAATAGTACAGCCCTTACATCTGCCGGGTACGTTGGTTGATTTATAATAACCGGTTGCAGTTGATGCACAGCCTGCCGCCGCAATATCACCCGAAACCTTACAGTATTTACGGGCAACAACACCGCTTGCACTGGGGAATGACAAGCTCTCAAGGTCATCGTGAGCCGCATCCATTACCTTCTTGAAAATCTTACCTGCAGGGTTACCCGAGGTGTTCTTAATGGGCTTGGGCTCGTCGTAGCCGTACCAAACGGCAGCTACATAGTAAGGTGTGCCGCCAACAAACCAACGGTCCTTATCGTCACTGGTTGTACCTGTTTTAGCAAAGGTTTCAAAGCCGTTAACACCGTAGCCACCACCGGTACCACCGGTAACAACAGTTCTGAGAAGCTGACGCATAACGCCTGCGGAGGATTCCTCTAATACCTGATCTCCGGGCTCATCTCCACCCTCAAGGAGTACCTCGCTACCGTCGTTATTGGTAACCTTATAATATGAATAAGGCTCATAATAATAGCCGTTATTGCCGAATACTGCAAAGGCCGCCGCCATATCAAGGGTTGTAACACCCTCGCTCATACCACCAACGCAGATTGATGAGTAGTTGCCGTCATAGTTGGGGTCATCCTCATCTGTTACAAGCGTTGAGAATCTGAGATCCTTAACAAGGAAGTCCATACAGGGGTCAATACCCATATCGTAAACAATCTGTGCAGGAACTGTGTTATAGGACTGCGCAACAGCATACTGAACGGTTGTAAATGAGTTGGGTGAGCCTGCGTTACCGCCATAGTTTACGGGCCAACGTGATGAGCCCATACGGATACCATAGTTCTGGACCATGGTTGACCATGTAATACTGTCGTTCTCAATCGCGGGTGCGTAAACTGAAACGGGCTTGATTGATGAACCGGGCTGACGGGGTGACTGGCTTGCACGGTTAAGACCGCGGAAGGTATCCTTTTCGCCTGCACCGCCGACCATGGCAACAACTCTGCCGTTATAGTCCATAATTGTCATTGCAGACTGAACCTGCACCTCTGCACCGCTTTCATCAGGGAAGGTAAGACGCTTAACGTAAACCTCCTCTGCAGCACGCTGAACGTCAAGGTCAACTGCGGTATAAATTCGAAGACCGCCGAAGAAAACCTTCTTCCAAGCTTCGTTATAAGTGAGGTCGTATTCATCCATTAAGTCTTCGATAACCTCATCAATTACGTATTCAACGTAATATGATGATTTTCCGTCGTCGGAGGTATCAGTAAACTTAATATCATCCTCGGTATATTCTTTATCCTCAATATCCTCGATATTTTCGGTTACCTGGCTTCCCTTGTAGTTATCACTGTTTGTGAAAATCAACTCGAAGTCAACTGCCTCGTCGTATTCCTCCTGGGTGAGGCTACCCTGCTCAAACATACATCTAAGGCAATAAAGCTGTCTGTCGCGGTTATCCTCGGGCTCAGTTAATGGGTCATAGGTTGCCGGGGCCTTGGTAATCGAAGCAATTACTGCGCATTCAGCCGCATTTAAATCCTCAACGTTCTTGCCGAAATATTTTTCAGCGGCAGTTCTGATACCATAACAACCGTTACCGAGGTAAACAGTGTTAAGGTAGAACTCCATAATCGTCTTTTTATGGTAGTGCTTTTCAACGTTAAGTGCGTTAAGAATCTCGTAGAATTTACGTGATGCCATTCTGCCATCTTCACCGGTAAGATTCTTGATCAACTGCTGTGTAATGGTTGAACCACCCTGCTCAAAGCCGGATTTAGCAACGCCGAGAATTGTTCGTGTCCAGTCAACACCCTGATGCTCCTCGAAGCGTTTGTCTTCAAGGTCGCGGAAGGCATCAATCATCTCCTGAGGGATATCCTCATAAGCAATCCACACACGGTTTTCAGCACCGTGAAGACGCAACAACTCTACCTGCTGCTTATTAGCGTCGTAAGCGTAAATAATACTTGTCTGTGCCTGGTTAGCCTTGTACATCTCAAGGTCGATAACCTTGCCGCCGTTAACGTACTCATCTGCAAATTTATATACATAAGAGCCTGCAACGGTAGCACACACCAAGGCAATTGCAACAAATGTAAAAAGAACGTAGCCGATGGTACGAATTACGGGATGTTCTTTTCTTGCTTTACGACGGCGTTTAACAGCACCATTCTTAGCACCGCCCCTGTTTGACTGCTGAGGGGCTGAGCGTCTGTTCTGCATAGGTAAGCCTCCTGTACTTTACCGATAAATTATCGGAAACTGAATGTATAAAAATTAAAATTAATAAAAAACTAAAAATAAAAAGGTGAAATTTTGAGAAAACATTATATATTAATTACTTCAATTGCGTGTATAGGACTAATATTATTCGGCCAAAGCTTTAAAAACGTTAAAGCGTCACATGTGAACGAGGTAATCAGTGAAACACAACGGGTTATCTACACGCTTAGCGATTACCACGGGCGAATAGCACTGTACAGTAATAAAAGCGAAACACCCGTGAAGGTTTACGACGTTTTTACCGATAGCCTGCCGCAAGCGGACAGAGAGCTAATAAAAAAAGGTATTGAAGTAAATCACGACCAACTACCCGCAGTAATCGAGGATTACTTAAGTTAGGGTCTGTTTTTAACAATAGTTTCGGCAACCGCCAGGTCAAAGGGGGTTGTAATTTTTATGTTCGAATCCGCACCCTCAACAAGCTTAACTCTGTATCCCCTGTCCGCGAAGATAGAAGCAACGTCAGTATAGCTTTCAAGCTCGGGCTCGGATAAGGAATTAATAAGGTTTGAAAGCTCGCTTAATCTGAAGGACTGAGGCGTCTGCACCCTGAAAAGCTCGCTACGCTTAAGGTGCTCGTTAAAGAAATCACCGGTTGAGCTTCTGATAACGGAATCATAAACGGGCATAACCGTGTTTGCGGCGCCGTGCTCTGATGCGGCATTAATATTATCCTTTATAATGCGCGAGTCAATAAAGGGCCTTACTGCATCGTGAGTAAGAACAATATCATTTTCGGTTACGTTGAATTTATCCAAAAGGTAACGACAACCGTTTTTAACAGAGTTGTTGCGGTTTTTGCCACCGGGAATTACCGCAACCGAATCAGAAGTAATGCCGTATTCGAGAAGCAGTGCCTTTGTATATTCGATCCACTCAACGGGGCAACAGATAACGCCGCCCTGAAAAGCGCCGAATTCTTCGAAGCATTTAACTGTTCTAACAATAATGGGTTCGTTGCACACCTTAATGTACTGTTTGGGAAGCTCGGGAGATTTCATTCGGGAGCCTATGCCCCCTGCAAGAATCATGTAGTAAAGATTCATTTTCTATCTTTCTTTCCTGTGACCTTAAAACCTTCGGTGCTTTCTTTCTTGAAAAGGATTTTAACAGTCATTAATATTAATTTTAAGTCAAGTGCCAATGAATAGTTTTGGATATAAATAAGGTCCATTTTTAATTTATTGTATGCAGAAGTATTGTATTTACCAAAAACCTGTGCATAGCCTGTAAGACCGCCCTTAACCTTGTATCTGCACACAAATTCAGGAATTTCTGCAGAATACTTTTCAACGTGCTCGATACGCTCTGGTCTGGGACCTACAATGGACATTTCGCCCTTTAAGATGTTTATAATTTGCGGTAATTCGTCTATTCTGAGGGCTCTGATAACCTTGCCGATGGGTGTGATACGCTTATCGTTATCAACTGCAGGCTGGGGGCCATCCTTTTCAGCGTCAACAATCATGCTCCTGAATTTAAGGATATCAAACTCCTTTAAATCCTTGGTAGCTCGTCTTTGTTTATAGAACACGGGACCACCATCATAAAGCTTAATAGCAAGTGCAATAACAAGGAATAAGGGAGAAAGCACAACAAGCGCAAGTCCCGAACAAACAATATCAAATGCACGTTTAACTATGCGCTCCTCAACTGTAAGGCCCGTTGCAGAGCATTTGGAAATGGGTGAATCAAAATATGTGATTTCGGATGCACTGCGAATAACGATATCTGAAATTTTAGGAATTACATAAATGCTTTTGTTGCGCTGGTATGAGTACTTTAAAAGGTCGTTTCTGAGTCTTGCGGGAACGTCGCAGATAATAATACTCTCGAATTTATCAATATGCTTTGTAAGGCTCTCAAATCCCTCGTCCACGCTTGCGGATTCGCAGATAACGTAGCGATCCTCAAGCTTGCTCATTTTATAAACTATTTCGGTTGCAAGGTGGCTACCATAAATAATCAGAAGCTTTTCGGGAGGATTGAGTGCGTGAACAATAACCGATGAAATTGTAGTCCAAATAATAAGTGCCAACGCTTCGAAAAGGAATATGTAAAGCATTCCCATAACGTTTGCGATTTCAGCCTCAACAAGGCATATCTGAGTGTAAGCAATACCATTGGTAAAGCCTAAGGCAATAAGACCATAAAATAATATTTCACTTCGTCTGAGCTCATCAATACGCAAAACACCAAGTATGATGCTTGCAACCATAAGCACCACGAAATAAAGAACCGTAAGGAAAATCTGGCCCTTGCCGTGGTAGGGATGCTCAAACCCGGGGTTATAAGCAACACGCCACACAAGGTAATAAATGGCGGTTGAAATTAAACAGAAAATAGTTATTGCACTTACGCGCACCGTTGTGCGGAACTGTTCGATTTTTTTCATAAAAAACCTCCCTTTTAGAAAAGGACTGGCAAAAATCACCGGGGAATTTAATATTCTTAACCGAGGTGATATTTTGGATTTATTAAGCCTACTGAGTAATTTACTCTTTTTTGTTTTACACGTTACGGATGCAGATTCGTTCCCTAAGCCTTTGAGCAAAAAGGAAGAGGAACGGACACTGATAGCCTTAAGCGAGGGTGATGAAGCCGCAAAAAGGAAGCTGATTGAGCATAACCTTCGCCTTGTAGCCCACATAATTAAAAAGTATTATTCCAATTACAGTGAGCAGGAGGATTTGATATCCGTAGGAACAATCGGGTTGATTAAGGGCATCAACAGCTTCAAGCCCGAAAAGGGCACCAAGCTTGCCACCTACTGCGCCAGATGCATCGAAAACGAAATACTGATGTACTTCAGAAATGCCAAAAAGCTGTCGCAGGAGGTATCCTTCAGTGACCCGATTGATACGGATAATGAGGGTAACCCGTTAACGCTTATGGATATTGTGGCAATAGATGACACAATAGTTGATGACATCGACACTAAAAATAAGCTTATAAAGCTTGTGGCATATTTAAAGGAAATGCCCGATGGTCGCGATAAGGAGATTATATTCAAGCGCTATGGTCTGAACGGCTCCCCGCCCCTTACACAAAAGGAAGTAGCAAGCGACCTTTCAATTTCACGGTCATACGTGTCAAGAATCGAGAAAAGAGTCCTTAAAGAATTAAGGGCAAAATTCTGATAAGGCATAATGACACATATAATCAAGGTAATATTAGCACTAAACACCATAATTGTCAACTTAACGCAGAATCTGTAAACATATTGTAATATATAATAATATAATTATAAAATGTTACTTGACATAAAAAATAGCATTTGCTAAAATGTACGGGTAATATTTATGCAGACGTATCGAAGTGGTCATAACGGGGCGCACTCGAAATGCGTTAGCCTTTAATCGGGCTCGTGGGTTCGAATCCCACCGTCTGCGCCATTATAGATAGTGCCGCTTATGCGGTGCTATCATTTTTTTATTGACAATTGATACGGAAAGTAACATAATAAAATTAAGTAGAAATACTTAAAATAAAGGAGGCATTTATATGCAATCAGTTAAAAAATACGTTGCAGAGTTTATCGGTTCTTTTGTATTGGTATTCTTTGCCTGTGGTACTGCCGCAGTTGTTGGTTGTTCCGCAGAAAATGGTACAGGCTATCTTCTTACCGCTCTTGCTTTTGGTTTGGTAATCGTTGCAATGGCTTATTCAATCGGTAACGTTTCCGGTTGCCACATCAACCCCGCGGTTTCAATTGCGATGCTCGTAAGCGGCAAATTAGGCATTAAGGATTTCATTGGTTACGTTGTTGCGCAGTTTGCCGGCTCAATTGCAGGTGCTGCTGCATTAATGGGCTTTGTAGGTAAGGAAAGTGGTCTTGGTGCAAACGCTCTTTACAACGGCGAAATTATCCCCTCTATCATCATCGAAGTAATTCTTACCTTTGTATTCGTTCTTGCAATTCTTGGTGTTACATCAAAGGTTTCAAACTCAGGTGTTGCAGGCATCGTTATCGGTCTTACATTAACACTTGTACATATCCTTGGCATCTCATTTACAGGCACATCGGTTAACCCTGCAAGAAGCTTCGGCCCTGCCCTCTTTGTTGGTGGCGACGCTCTTTCAAGCGTATGGGTATTCATTGTTGCTCCCCTTGTTGGTGGTGTGCTTGCAGCCCTTGTTTACAAATTTCTTGATAGCAAAAAGGCTGAATAAGTAAATTCATTAAACAAAAACAGGAACCATGGTCATATGACTATGGTTCCTTTATTTTATTCACTTAACGGAAGCTTGACTGTCGCTTTAAACAAATCACCATCAATGACGATTTCCAACTCACCGTTCTGAAGACTGCACAAATCCTTAGCTATTGCAAGACCGAGTCCGTTGCCCTCGTTTGCTCTGGATTCATCCCCTCTTACAAATCTCTCTGTAAGCTGCTCGGGATTAATATCGAGAGGCTCTTTTGAAATATTCTTAATTTCAAAGCAACCATAGCTATCGCTCTGATAAACCCTTGCATATACCCTAGTGTCGGAGGCTGAGTATTTTTTTACGTTGCTCAAAAGATTTGAAATAATGCGATATGTTTTATTGCCATCCGCCCAAATTATGGGAGCCTCGGTAGGCTCGGTAAATTTAATTGTATTAAAATTCTTTTCGATGTCCGGTGTATATTCAACTATCGCCTGAACAGCAAGCTCGCAAAGATTCAGTTTAGTTTTATTCAAGGTAACGTTACCTGTCGAAGCTTTGGAGGCTTCAATCAAATCCTCAATAAGGTGTTTGAGTTTATCTGATTTTTGGTTAATAACCTCAACATATTTTATTGCTTCCTCGTTATCAAGATCACATTTAGAAAGCAAATCAGAATAATTAATAAGAGAGGTTAAGGGTGTTTTAAGATCGTGGGAAACATTAGTGATAAGCTGTGTTTTCATTTGCTCATTCTTTATCGCTTCCGCTACGGCTCTATCGATTGATTTGTTTTTATCACTTAAATTATCAGCAAGCATTTTCAGAGATGCAGGCGCAGCATCATCCTTAAGAATAAAATTCTCACGCTTTGATGAAGCGACAATAATTTTATCAAGTGTATTAACGTATTCAATAGCAAAGTAGCCCGCAACAACATTAAAAACAACCAATGCAACTGCAAAAAATATAGTTAAAGGAGAAAAATCCCATAATAGTGCTAAACCAATACCACCGATAAAAGCATTGATAATTAAATACAATGCAATTATGATTGAAAACCTTATTTTTGCTGCCTTAGGCTTGTAGGAAAGACATTTAGCAAGACTTTTTATAATTTTAATTAAAAGCATTATTGCTTTGAAGATAAGTGTATTTTTGAAATAACTGTACCCTGCCCTTTTGATTCTGATAACAGACGAAAGCCATTCGGTAAATACAGCGTAAACTAATACCAAATAGGCGATCGGGAATATAACAACCCAATCAAATAAAAGGATTGAGTAAATATATTCATCTAATACGCTATCAGCAAATAAATTATATATTATAATACTCAGGAAAGCGATTATGCATGCACTGATTAAAAAATGCAAATCATTTGGTACCCTATCGATAAAGCAAAGCTTTTTATCTTCTCCGTCAGCACGTTTGCCTGTTAAACGTAAATGCAAAATAAAGAATATCAGAAATAAAACAAGGTTAGCCACAAGCTCAATAAAAAGCATTTTAAAGTTTAATTGCTTAGCTATCAAATAGGTTTCATGTAGCTTAGAATATTGATCATCGGCCTTAAAATCCTCGTCAAAATATATACACAGGGTTTTAACCGGATTTTGAGTTAACGTTTCGTTAATTCGTGAATTACCAAAGCCTTTAACCGTGACGTTTGCACCGTTTGCAAGAACATAGTGCTTTTTATTGCTGAGATTTGTGGGAATTTCTTTAATATTTGTTGTAACACTACCGTCGTTATCAACTAAATAAAACTTAAGATTACCAAGCTCAGAGTTAAGATATGCCTTACTTGTTTCATAGCTAAAGCTATTTTCAAACCATTCATCGGCGTTAGCGTCGAATATACCTTCGATTTCGGCTTTTGCATCTTTTTCGTTCAAAGTATAATAGAGCCCAAACCCAAAAGCACAATCGTCAACCTGCTTGCTTGTTATAAACTCACCCTGTTGTTGAAAAGCCTCATCGCGTACAAGTGGGGCATATTTCAAGAAATCTATTCCTTCTGCAGTATTAAGTGCAAAGCTTGCTAATTTTATGTTTGCGGGAGCATAATCAGGCACAGAAATATAATCATCAGAATATCTGTCAGGATAACTAAAATCCTTCTGAATTTCGGTAGCAGAAGTAACCATTGCCGATGTTGTTTCAACGTAACCTTCAACATCATTAACGCTATCCTCGTATCTGTAATACTCCGCATCCCAATTTGTAACGGCGTATTCTAACTCTTGACGTATAATTTCTGCCTTTTCGTTTAAAAAGTCATTGTAAACCGCATCAACAGTAGCAGCTTTATGCTTATTAATTCTTTCATAAAAGCCCTTTTTATCAACACTTGCCACCTCAAAAGCGTTATAAAAATCGCTGTAAAACATACTATTGAAGGCTTCGCTTTCAAAAAACTCGGTCTTTTTATCATCCAAAAAGTTTTCAGGTCCAAAAACAACCAAACCTACAACAATTTTTGAAACGACACCGTAAGACAAGCAAAGCAAAATCAAGCTAAGAAGCCAGCATATAAGCTTTGTAAAAAACGAATACTTAATACTTTTCAATTTTGTATCCAAGACCCCACACCACCTTTAAATATTTAGGTTCTTTAGGATTAATTTCGATTTTTTCCCGTATGTTTTTGATATGTACTGTGACGGTCTTTTCTGTATGAAACGCAGGCTCGTTCCACACCGCCTCATAAATCTGTGTGCTCGAAAGTACCTTGCCCATATTATCCATAAGGTATTTAAGAATATTGTATTCTCTTGCGGTCAGTTTTACACCTTCCCCGTCCACAAGTACCTCTTTTGTATCCTTATTAAGGGCAAGTCCGCCCGTAACAAGCATATTCTTAGTAACCTTAAGACTACCAAAGGAGACGTAGCGCCGGATTTGTGAGCGAACACGGGCTACAAGCTCCAATGGATTGAAGGGTTTTGTTACATAATCATCCGCCCCAAATCCAAGTCCGGTTATTTTGTCGGTATCCTCGCTTTTAGCAGAAAGAAAAATAATCGGAAAATTGTATTTCTCGCGGATTTTAACAGTTGTTCTTAAACCATCAAGAACGGGCATCATTATGTCAAGCACCAAGCAATGAATTTCTTTTGCTTCAATGATGTTTAAAGCCTCGAGTCCGTTCGCTGCGGTAAGAACCTCATACCCTTCATTTTCAAGGTAAATTTTTACTGATTCAGATATTGCATAATCGTCATCGCAAACAAGCACACGATACATATTAAACCTCCGTAATCCTATGACCTTGGCTAAATTAAACCACAGGTAAAATAAGATTAAGTAATGAAAAAGTTAAGAATAAGTAAATTTTTTAATATTTTAAACCTAAAAAATTAATTTTTCAACATATTGATTAATATTAAAAATAATATTACAATCAATATGAGGTGGTTATTATGGTTAAAAGACTTAAATTAAAGTTAAAGAACACTTCAGTTGCAAATAATGGCTACTTTGAGGGTTGGGGTACAAGCCTTTGCTGGTGGGCACACCGTATCGGCTATTCACCCGAGCTTACGGAGAAAAGTGCAGAGCTTTTCTTTAGTGAAAAGGGGCTTAATCTTAATATCATGAGATATAACATAGGCGGCGGTGACGACCCTACTCATAAGCATATCACAAGAACTGACTCAATTATCCCCGGTTGGCTTTATAAGGATGATAATGGCAACTATAGCTATAATTATACTGCTGACAAAAATCAATTGAACGTTCTGAAGGCTGCCTACGACAGTGCCGCTGAAAACGCCCTGGTTGAGGTGTTTTCAAACTCACCACCCTATTTTATGACCATAAGTGGCTGCACCAGCGGCAACACAGATCCCAACAAAAACAACCTTCGCGAAGATTGTTATACCGATTTTGCTGAGTACATAGCACACGTTACAGAATATATAAACAACACGCTTAACATAAAGGTTTACTGTGTTTCCCCAATGAATGAGCCAAACACCGATTATTGGCACGCAAACAGCGAAAAACAAGAGGGATGCCATTATGATCCGGGTGAAAGCCAGAATAAAATAATAGTAGAAACTGCTAAGGCTATTAAATCAAAGGGTCTTGATCATATTAAGATTGTTGCAAGTGATGAAACCGCAACAGATAAGCAATTAAAGGAATACAAGCTGTATTCTGACGAGGTGCGCTCGGTGTTAGATAGAGTAAACACCCACACGTATGATACACCTAAAGCAAAGGCTCTCGGCGAGCTTATGAAAAAGGATGGTATGAACATATGGATGAGTGAAACCGACTGGAGCAACACCGCGGGTGAGGATGCAGGCGAAATGGGTGCCGCCCTTTGGTTTGGAAAAAAGATAATTTCAGATATCAATGACCTTTCCCCTTCTGCGTGGGTTATCTGGCTTGTTATAGATAACCATAAAAGTAAGGATGGTTTTATGGGTAACAAGGACTCTGGTATTCCCTCAACCCACAACGGTTATTGGGGTGTAGCCTTTGCTGACCATGATGAAAATGAAATTTTACTTTCTAAAAAATACTATGCATTCGGTCAATTCAGCAGATACATCCGTCCCGGTGATACAATTATACACGTTGATTCATTAACCCTAGGGGCAATAAACAGTGCCACAGGCAGAATCACCGTTGTTTGCGTTAACGATAAAAAGACGGCTACCGAAAAGCAAATAGATTTCAGCGAATTTAAAAGCACGAAATCAGCGGTTAATGTAATCCGCACCTCGGGTAGCCTTAGCGACGGCGAAAATTGGGCTCAACTCCCCTCTTTTACTGCTGAAAGCGGCTGCTTCACTTACTCGTTAAAAGAAAACTCAATAACTACCTTCATTATTGAATAACGAAGAAACAGACTTTCGGAATTAACCGAAAGTCTGTGTTTTTATATAATATCTTCCATTAATCCCGTTTCTGAAATTTCGTTTTTATTGCACTTATAGGTTTTAATTTCAAATGGTCCGAAAGCAACGTTAACCGAATTGCCGAAATATGTAAGCACCGCATTCTGAGGCTCTTCAGTGGGGTTAAACAGGCGGATAATATAATCATCCGTATTCTCTGCCTTTTTAAATGCAGTGATATTAACAACACTATTATCGGTAAGGGTGACGGGTGCTTCGGGTAACTGACCAATTCCCGTAGGATAGAAGGAAAGCACCATCGGCGATACGTTGAAATGTTGTGCTATTCTTGAAGCATCATTCATTACCTGAGCCCTGTCACCAAAGCAGAATTCAAAAGCAAAATCTCTTTCGCCCTGCTCGATATACGGCATTGCTCGGTCCTGGGGCATAACAACTCTGTCACCAACGGGATGGGCGCAATACGAGGGTGAACGCATAAGGGTTATATGTAATTCCCCCTTAGCTTCATCAAAGGACGAGCCATAAACACCGTTATTGACGCAAAGAATAGCATCCTGCTCATTACAGATTGCAACGTATTTCTGCGAAACGTTTTCCTTAAGTGCATTATTAAGTGTTTCCCTGCCGTAAGGATGCTCGCCGATGCATTTATCTGCGCTAAAGGAAGAGGGTACCTTTAATTTTATAAGCCTTTCCTTTTCGCACCAGTTAACGCGAACATCAATTTTAAAGCTGCCGTCGTGCGAAACGATATATTTCACAATTGCGTTGGATTTATTGTAACCAAAAACGGCTTCAAACACCGTCCTCACATCGCCGCTCTCGATTATATGCACGCTTTTGATAGGCTCCTTGGTGTTACAGAATGCCTGAGCTTCGGCATAGTTAAGTAAGGTGAATTCACCCAATTTATTGTACCAAGCAGTTGCCTCCATATACCATGGATCCGTATTATCCTCCCAAACCTCAAGCGCAAAGGCACCATTGCTAACGTATTGCTTGCCGTTTTTAATAACAGAATCAACAAAACCTGTATTCTTATTAATTTTAACCTCAAAGTCCTTCGAAATAAAGGTGAAGTGGTTATTGGTTTCGGCAATTTCTTTAAAGGGCTTTTGGGGTATTCTTTCAAAAGCACATTCGAATCTGTTGAGCGTCATTGGCTGTAAAGTTGCGTTGAAAACAACCCTCTTGCTCCATTCAATAGGAATTGTACTATATTCCTTCTCACACTGCGAAGGGCATATTTCGCCCTTTTCGTCGGTTATAACGGGATTCATAAATATAAAATCCCTCACCTGATCCCAAAGCATAAATTCTGCAGTGAAATCACCTTTTAATTCATAGGGATAGGGATTATAAATGAATACGGGTATTTTGTCCTCGGGCGCCTTCTCCTGACCTGCGGCAAGGGCGAAGAACGCCTGTGCCTTTATTCGGGAAAGAATTTCAATTGCGTGATCAAGCATTCTGATACACATTTCCTCGGCGGGTTGAATGCTTGAGCCGGGAAGCATATCGTGGAATTGCACTGTTACTATGTCGTAAATAGCCTCTGCAAGCTTTGCCTCGGGGTATTTCATCAATCCAAGGCTTGAAGCGTGGGCGCACATAGATTCTGTAAGGATATACGTATTCTCGGCGAGCCTGTATTTCTGCTTAACACGAATCTGACTTGTGTAGCAGCCGGGTGCCCATGAATTAAGGCTTTTATCAAATACAGGAAGCTCCTTTTTCTCACGAAGCTCGTTAAAATACCCTTCCTCAGTTGAATGGAACACTTCAACGGCAAGTGACTTCTGCTCGTTGATTAGGACGTCGATATCATCAAGGTCCTTTTTGGATGGGCCCCCGCCGTGATTACCAATGCCCCACAAGCACAAATAAAAATCATCCTCGGGGCACTCGTCAATAAGTCTTAAAATTTTCTCTGTTGCACGACCCTTTGCAGAATTATAACCACCACGCGTTCTTACACCTGTAATTTCAGAGCCGTCATACCCCTTCCAAGTAAAATCATTTGATGGTAAATCAATAAACGAGGGGCTTGGGCGCATGAATAAATATCCGTCATATCCGCTCTTTTTCAAAATCTGCACAAGTCCGCGGCTATGACCGAATGGGTCGGGATTAAAGGCTATTGTGGGCACAACGTTGAATTTCTCTTTGAAATACTTTCTACCGCTCATAATCTGCCTTACAAGGGCCTCGCCCGAGGGCATATTGCAGTCGGGCTGAAGGTGCCAACCACCGATTATATGCCACCTGCCACGCTTAACAAGATCCTGAATATGCGCGAAAAGCTCCGGGTCAAATTCCTCAACCCATTTATAAAGCAGGGCTTCATTGTGGCAGAATACAAAATTATCGTATTCCTCACAAAATTGCGCGGCAATACGGAAGGTTGAAAGTGCCTCAGCAGCTCCCTCCTCCCATTCCCATTGCCATACGGGGTCGAGATGTGCGTTGCAAAGTAAATGTAATTTTTTTGCCATATTTTCACGTCCGTTTACAGAATAACTTGAATTTCTTTATCAATTACCATACTGTTTTCAGAAACAATACAGTCAAAAGCCAGTATTTTAACGCCCTTATCATGGGCAATTTTTAAAGCTTCACCGAACTGCGGGTGAGTTACATAGTTGGGTGTAAAATGGGTAACACCCTTCATCTGCACCACAAAGAGAACATAGCACTCATAGCCATCTGCCACTGCTGTAACAAGCTCATTAATATGCCTGATACCTCTCTCGGTCGGAGCATCAGGGAAGCTGACTACACCATCGTTTTCAAGGGTAACGCCCTTTACCTCGAGAAAAATTCTGCGCTCTTCATCCTCAATATAAAAATCAAACCGTGATTTACCGTAAAAAACCTCGCGCCTGATAGCTGCATTTTTGGAAAACAGATTGCCCTGTTTTAACCATTCGTCAACTGCATCGTTAGGTATCTGGGAATCCATATTAACCTTGATTACACCTCTCGACGTGACCTTTTCGACACCAATCAAATCATAGCGTGTCTTTCGCAATGGGTTATCTGCAATACTGAGGTAAACGGTTGCGCCGTTAATCAGTAGCTCACGGCAACGCCCCGTGTTTTTAACGTGCACGGTTTCCTCGTTACCGTCAACCAATACCTTAGCAATAAATCTGTTGGGTCTTTCAATAAAAATACCCTTCTTAACTTCCTTATAATTTATAAAAATCACCTATCCCAACAAAACGTCCGAAACAAGCATTACGCAAAAGCCCACAAGAAGCGCATAGGTTGCGCCGCGCTCACTACCGTGTGAATGGGTTTCGGGGATGATTTCATCACTGACTACGTAAAGCATTGTGCCCCCTGCAAAGGCAAGGGCAAAGGGCAGAATAAACGTAGCAACGCTTACTGCAAAATAGCCTAAAAGTGTACCGAGCACCTCAACAAGACCCGTTGCCATAGCACATACAAAGGTGCGCCTTGGTGAAACACCCGCCGCTAACATGGGGCCGATTATAACCATACCCTCGGGAATATTCTGCAAAGCAATACCACCTGCAATAAGCAACGCCTCATTTGTATCGCCGCCACCAAAGCCTACACCTGCCGCAATACCCTCGGGCAGATTATGAATGGCAATTGCCATAACAAATAAAAGCACCTTGTTCAGATTCTCATTGCCCTTGTGCTTTTCCGAGTCAATGCCCACAATTTTGTGCATATGGGGAACAAGCTTATCAATAAGGTTTAAGCAAACAGCGCCACTGAAAACACCGATAACCGTTATCAGAATGCCGTATTTGCCGCCATGCTCAACTGATGGGATAATTAATCCCAGCACTGCTGCCGCAAGCATAACGCCCGCCGCAAACGAAAGCACAATATCACTGAATTTGTGCGATATTTTTTTGAAAATAAATCCTATTACAGAGCCAAACATTGTGGCTCCGCCAACACCGATAGCGGTGAGTAGAACAAGCTTCATATAATCACCAATTAACCATTAAGTATATAATCGAGTAAAGCCTCGCACCCTTCAAGAACGTCTTTATAAGTAGTTTCAAAATCGCCCGTGTACCAAGGGTCTGCAACGTCATCGGAACGACCTGCAAGGGTTAGAAGCTTATATATTTTATTGTCGGGGTCGCCCATTAATATTCTATTCATATTACGGATATTTGCTCCATCCATACCAACAAAAAAATCAAATTTATCGTAATCCGAAGCCTTTAACTGCACTGCTCTTTTCCCGTCACAGTTAATACCGTGTGCATTCATAACACGTTTAGCAGGCGGATAAACGGGGTTGCCGACACCGTTCCAGATTTCTTCGGTGCTCGTAGCAGAGGAAAGCACGTAAAAATCGTCGCTTAACCCCTTTTTATTAACTAAATCCTTAAACACAAATTCTGCCATTGGACTTCGGCAGATATTGCCGTGGCAAACGAACATAATACCTGTCAAAAAAATCACACCCAATCGAATTTATAATCCCCTGCACCCAATTCAAAATGATATTTAACAATACCTAAATCCATTTTTGAATACGGCCCAAATAACGCCTTGGCTTTAACACTTTTATCGTCAATTAGCTCAATCAAAAATTTTTGCTGATTCATAGCAGTTGGTGCAGTTAAAGCCCCTTTTAAACCCTTCATAAACCAATCGGGTGCAACACCCTTGCATTTATAAAGATTTTCGATGGGCTTGTTTTTATGCGGTCTGCCCTGATGAATACCATAGCCAAGCGAAATTACAATGTAAAACTTTTCGCCCTTTTCCAAGGTATATTTTACCTTACCTTTACTGTAAGTAAGGGCAACCCAACATGAGTTAACACCAATAGATTGGCAGAAAAGCACTAATTTTTCGCCAAAATAACCTATATCCTCGTCGCGGTGCTTCTGACCGATGCAAATTATATAATCAGTGCAACCGCTGAAGTGCCCGTAAGCCGCCATTTTACCCGTAAAAGCCTCGGGCTCGTTGGTAACAAGAATAAATTTCAAATCACTTTCGGCGTTAACACGCTCAATTTCCTCTTTAATTAATTTAATATCCGTATCATTTAAAGGCTCGTCGGTATAACGCCTGACGGAATTACGTTGATACATTGCTTCAATTATATCCATAAACCCTCCAAAAAAAGATATTTTTTGTATTATAACATAGAATTTTGTAGAATTACATATTGTTTTTAAAATTATATATGATATAATAAAAAATTAATGGTGGTGATTGTGTGAAAAAGCTTCGTTTCGGAATTGTCGGGCCCGGAAACATTGCCCACAGGTTTGCAAATGCAATAAAAAACGTGCCCCAGGCAGAATTAACCGCCGTTGCTTCACGCACTATCCAGAACGCAAACAAATTTGCGGATGAATTCAATATCGAGCATCGCTTTGAGGGCTACGAGGCTATGGCAAAGTCCGACGTTATTGACGTTGCATATATTGCCGTACCCCATTCAGGACACGCCGAAAATGCAATTTTATTTATGAATCACGGCAAGCACGTGCTTTCAGAAAAGCCACTGGCAGTTAACGCCCGTCAAGTGCAGGAAATGATTGACTGCGCCGTTAAGAATAACGTTTTTCTTATGGAGGCTATGTGGGCTCGGTTCGTACCCGGTACACTCAAAATGCTTGAGATTGCTGAAAGCGGTATTTTAGGCGATATTAAATGTGCCGAGGGCAAATTCTGTTACTCATTTGACGAGGATGAAATGGACCACCACGCACTAAAGGTTGAAAACGGCGGTGGCTCGTTACTTGACGTTGGTTGCTATTGCTTATATTTTTCCAGCTGGTACTTAGGCAACGAGGTAGAAAGCATATGTGCTCAGGCAGAAAGCTTCAACGGTGTTGATAGTCACCTTTGCGCTTTAATTAAATATAAATCCGGTGCAATTGCAAGCCTTTCAAGCGCAGTGCTTTTGCGTAAAAATGGTGGCGGTTATCTGTATGGCACCAAGGGCTACGCTCAGCTTGACCGATGCTACGCACCGCAGAGCATTAAAATTAAAATATATGATGGTGAGGAATCTGAAATCACCTGCCCCTATATGGGTAACGGCTTTGAGGAGCAGATTATTCACACCTGCGAATGTATTAACTCAGGGTTAACACAAAGCCCTGTAAATACCTTCGGACAATCATTATTTATAGCAAAACAAATGGATGATATACGCCGTAAAACAGGCATTATTTATCCACAGGATTAAACACACTTAAAGAGGAAGGCAAATGAAAACAGCATTAATTCTTGAGGGCGGCGGAATGAAAGGTTTATATACCGCCGGAGTTATTGACGTATTAGTTGAAAACAATATTGAAACAGACGTAGCGGCGGGTGTTTCAGCAGGTGCATTATTCGGCACCAATTACAAGGCAAAGCAGATAGGCCGAATTTTGCGTTATAACCTTAAATATGGCGCCAACAGTGAGCGACTTGGCTTAAAATCCTTATTAAAAACAGGTAACGTTATGAACAAGGATTTTTATTTCAACGAGCTCCCCAACTACCTTGACGTAATGGATTTGGATACATACGAGAAATCCAAAACTGAATTTTTTGCAGTTGTTACCAACCTGAGAACAGGATGCGCAGAGTATAAGAATATTAAGGATTTACATATTGATGACAACGTTGAGTATCTCAGAGCTTCAGCGTCACTTCCATTTTTATCAAAGCCCGTTTATGTTGACGGCACCCCTTATCTTGACGGCGGCGTTGTTGATAGTATTCCCGTTAAGCACTTTTTAGAAATGGGCTACGAAAAAATCCTTGTAGTTCTTACAAAAACCAGGGATTTCAGACCTCAGATGAAAATCCCCTTTTCAAGACTTGTATATAAGAAGTACCCCAAATTTGCCGAGGTATTAAGATACAGAAACCCTGTTTACACCGAGCAGTGCGATTACGTTGAAAAGCTTGAGGAGGAAAACAAGGTGCTTGTTATCAGACCCTCTAAAGATTTAAAGGTTGGTACCCTTGAACGTAAAAAGGAAAAGCTCCAGAGCATGTATGACCTTGGCGTTGAGGATTGCAGAAATATGATTGAAGAAATAAAAAACTATCTCGCACTTTAAGCGAGATAGTTTTATTTTTTTATTCAGTTATCCTTCTTTTTTCTATCGTGGATTATCATACCTACAACCGCAAAGCCCATCTGAATAAGGTGTGTAACAAGAACAATGAAGTTACCTGATACAACGTCGTAGGTGCACCACATAAGCATATTCATAACGTTCCAGAAGCGGTATTTAGCACCGTTTTTCTGACCGATGCACATAACAAACGCAAGGCATCCGCATATAGCAAGCACACAAAGCACAACCTGTAAAGGTACAATGCTGAATCCGCCCTCGAAATTGACCATATTTCTGAAGTTAACCGCAACATTGACACCAATAAAGGCTAAGCCGTAAAACGCAACCAACGGTCGAGGAACATCCTTATTTTTGCTATCAAAAACAAAGTTAACAATTGAGAATACGGCACCCGTAAGGCACGAAGCACAACCGTTAATACCCTGACCCTGCAACAGATAACCAAGGGCAACAAAAGCGTTACTGAGGAATGCAAGAATAAGAATAACCTTCATGCTCTTGCCCTTAAGAAGATATGATGCAATTATAGCGCCCATACCAAGAAAAACAAATATCGAACCAAGAGGTTCATTAACTATACCCTGGATATAATCCAAAAACATCTCTTTCATAATATACTCCTAACCAAAAACTTTGGTTATTATAGCACAAGAGGTATTATAGTGCAAGTAAAATGGGTAATTAATTTTATAAATCTCGGTTAATCCATTCCTCTCTCGTCATTGCAAAAACCTTTGTAATTTCATTCACTTCATCCTTAAACTCATCAACTTGTTTGCAACCATATGAAATAGCTGTTTTTGCTGACGGGTGATTCGTATGTTTCATATAAGAATAAACAATGTTAAACGGTGTGTTATTGAATGTCCAATCCCTGACGGCAAGCGCCGCTTCTTTGGCGTATCCTTTCCTTTGCTTATCACCTCTTATATGGTAACCGATTTCAGGCTTTATTTCACCGCCTATAAGCTGCGTTGTCAGGCCGCAGTCACCTATCACTTCACCCGTTGCTTTCAGGCATACAGCCCACAAGCCAAAACCCAACACCTTGTATCTTTCGATATTTCTAAATATCCAGTCCCTTACCCTGTTTTCATCAAACACATAAGGATAATGCTTCATTAAGTCAGAATCTGCCAATACTTTGTAAAGTGCAGGAAAATCATCTTCCGTCATTTCTCTTAAGAGTAAACGTTCTGTTTCAATAATCATTGTTTTTCCTCGTTAAATTCTTATTTATCAAAAAAATAATATCACACATAATATAAAATTACAATCGGGTTCAGGTGCAAAAAATCAATGCGAAGCATTGTATGTAACCCGTCGCAGACGGAATGTAATCATTTCGAAGAAATGTATGTAATCCACCGTAGGTGGTATGTAATCAATCCGAAGGAAAGAAACATACAAGCCTTACGGCTTGATGACATACAGTTCGCAAAGCGAACTGATTACATACCAATCCTTCGGATTGGATAAAAAATAAAGGACTTCTTTCGAAGTCCTTTATTTTTTGGAGGCGACAATCGGATTTGAACCGATGAATCAGGGTGTTGCAGACCCACGCCTTACCACTTGGCTATGTCGCCATATAAAAAAATGGAGCGGATGACGAGGCTCGAACTCGCTACCTCCACCTTGGCAAGGTGGCGCTCTACCAGATGAGCTACATCCGCATACAAAAATGAATGAGCCGTGAGGACGACTCATCCATGGTGCCTCCGGTCGGAATCGAACCAACGACACGAGGATTTTCAGTCCTCTGCTCTACCAACTGAGCTACAGAGGCATAAAAAAGTGGCGACCCGGAACGGGCTCGAACCGTCGACCTCTAGCGTGACAGGCTAGCGTTCTAACCAACTGAACTACCGGGCCACCTCTTGGTGGGAACAATAGGGCTCGAACCTATGACCCTCTGCTTGTAAGGCAGATGCTC